>CAWIRO010000019.1:0-160240 GCA_963838565.1 uncultured Alphaproteobacteria bacterium | reverse complement strand
TGATCTTCCGGCGGCCGGCCTGATCGAGGATTGCAAGCGCATCGCCGTTTTGCGCGTCCCGTCGGTAAATGGCGGAATGCGGGTCCTGCTTGCCGTTCTCGATGGCAACAGCTCGGAAATTCGGGTCCAGGCGCCGGATCAGGAGACGGCGCATCTCGTCCGTTTTGCGGATGCCTTCATCGAGGTTCTGGAACGCATCTGATCAGCGTCAGCGTTTTCCGGTGCTTGTTGACGCGAGCCGGCAAATCGCCTTTTGTCGGGCGACCGGTTCATGCATCGGAGAATGTGCACTATGCGTATTTCCGCCCTTTCCCTCGCTCTCGCTGCGATCGCAATCGGCCTTTCGGCCTGCCAGAGCCTGACCCCGGCAGAGCAGCGGGCCATCGATGAACGGCAGTGCCTCAGCTATGGCTTCCGGCGCGGCACCGAGCGCTTTGCCACCTGCCTGCAGCGCATCGAGCTTGACCGGCGCGCCGACGCACGGGCGTTTCGCTTGCAGGCGGACGACAACTTCGATCGGTTCATCTACGGTCCGCGTTACGACCGCTGATTGCCGTTTATGGCCGCCTGCGCCGCCGCAAGCCGGGCAATCGGCACGCGGAATGGCGAACAGGAGACATAATCGAGGCCGATCTCTTCGCAAAAATGGATCGAGGCCGGGTCGCCGCCATGCTCCCCGCAGATGCCGAGTTTCATGTCGTTGCGCGTTCGCCTGCCGCGTTCGGCGGCTATGCTGATCAACTCGCCGACACCGTCGAAGTCCAGTGAGATGAAGGGATCGTGCTCGATGATCCCCTTGCGCTGGTAGGTCGGGATGAAGGCGGAGGCATCGTCGCGGGAAATGCCGAAGGTCGTCTGCGTCAGGTCGTTGGTGCCGAAGGAGAAGAATTCGGCAGCCTCGGCGATCTTATGGGCGCGAAGGGCCGCGCGCGGCAGCTCGATCATCGTGCCGACGAGATAGTCGATCTTCATGCCGGCCTCGGCCATGACATCCCTGGCGGTCGCGTCGATCCGTTCCTTGACGTAGTCCAATTCCGAACGCAGGCCGACGAGCGGTACCATGATTTCCGGCACGACCGCCGCACCCGTTTCATGGGCAGCGGCGACGGCTGCCTCGAAGATGGCGCGCGCCTGCATTTCGACGATTTCGGGATAGGAGATGGCAAGGCGGCAGCCGCGGTGACCGAGCATCGGATTGAACTCGTGCAGCGCATCGACGCGCTGGCGAAGCGCGGTCGCCTCCATGCCCATCGCGGCGGCAACATCGGCGATCTCCTCGTCCGTCTTCGGCAGGAATTCATGGAGCGGCGGGTCGAGCAGGCGGATCGTCACCGGCAGGCCGTGCATGACGTTGAAGAGGCCGGTGAAATCCAGCCGCTGCATCGGCAGCAGCTTGTCGAGCGCTGCGCGTCTGCCCTCCTCGTCTTCCGCAAGGATCATCTCCCGCATCGCGTGGATGCGCTCGCCTTCGAAGAACATATGCTCGGTGCGGCAAAGGCCGATGCCCTCGGCGCCAAAGGCGCGCGCGGCGCGCGCGTCGGCGGGCGTGTCGGCATTGGTGCGCACCCTCATGCGGCGAGCCCTGTCCGCCCAGCCCATGATGCGGCCGAAATCGCCGGAAAGCTCCGGCTGGATCATCGGCACCTCGCCCTTCAGCACGTGCCCGGCGGAACCGTCGATGGTGATGATGTCGCCTTTTTTCAGCGTCACGCCGATGCCGATGAGGCGCTCGTTGCGGACGTCGATGCGCATGGTTCCCGCGCCGACCACGCAAGGGATGCCCATGCCGCGGGCAACGACTGCCGCATGGCTGGTCATGCCGCCGCGCGTCGTCAGAATGCCTTCGGCGGCATGCATGCCGTGGATGTCTTCCGGGCTCGTTTCGACGCGCAGCAGAATGACCTTGCGGCCCTCCTCCTCCGCCTCGACTGCTTCCTCGGCCGTGAAGACGATTGCGCCCGTAGCAGCGCCCGGCGAGGCGGGCAATCCCGTTCCGATTACCTGGCCCTGGACGCGCGGATCGATCGTCGGGTGCAGAAGCTGGTCGAGCGTCGAAGGCTCGATGCGCAGCACCGCCTGCTCTTCGGTGATCAGCTTCTCGTCCACCATATCGACGGCGATCTTCATCGCTGCTTTTGTCGAACGCTTGCCGGAGCGCGTCTGCAGCATCCAGAGCTTGCCGCGCTCGATCGTGAATTCGATGTCCTGCATGTCGCGGTAATGCGCCTCGAGCTCGGCGCAGATCCGGGTGAGCTCTTCGAACGCCTCCGGCATCAGCTTTTCCAGCGATGGCCGGTCGGAGCCGGAGTTGATGCGGCCTTCCTCCGTGATGCTCTGCGGCGTGCGGATGCCGGCGACCACGTCTTCGCCTTGCGCGTTGACGAGAAATTCGCCGTAGAGCGACTTCTCGCCGGTCGAGGGATTGCGTGTGAAGGCAACGCCCGTCGCCGACGCATTGCCGAGGTTGCCGAACACCATGGCCTGGATGTTGACGGCCGTGCCCCAGGCGCCCGGAATGTTGTGGAGCTGGCGATAGGTGACAGCGCGTGGGCTCATCCAGCTTGCAAAGACTGCGCCGACGGCGCCCCAGAGCTGCTCTTCGGGATCCTGCGGGAACTCCTCGCCGAGTTCCTCTTCGATCAGTTCCTTATAGAGCGAAATGACATGCTGCCAGTCGGTGGCGGTCAGCTCGGTATCGAACTCGTGGCCAAGACGCGCCTTCTGGTCCTCCAGGATTTCCTCGAAGATTTCGTGGTCGAGGCCCATGACGACATCCGCGTACATCTGGATGAAGCGGCGATAGCTGTCCCAGGCGAACCGGGCGTCGCCGGCATCATGTCCGAGCGCCTGCACGGTCTCGTCGTTGAGACCGAGATTGAGAACCGTATCCATCATGCCCGGCATGGAAATGCGGGCACCTGAGCGCACGGACAAAAGCAACGGCCGGTCCTTTGCGCCGAAGCGCCGGCCGGTCGATCACCTCGATCGTTTCCAATCCGCGGCGAATTTCATCTTTCAGGACGGTATCGATGCGCCTGCCGGCCGTATAATAGGCGCTGCAGGCGTCGGCGACGATGGTGAAGCCCGGCGGCACCGGCAGGCCCAGGCTGCACATCTCGGCGAGATTGGCGCCCTTGCCGCCCAAAACGTCATGGTTCCGGGCGCGGCCTTCCGCCTCCCCGTCGCCGAACGTATAGACCAGCTTGGTCATCTTCCCCTCGATAGCAAAATCAGGACTAGCTTATTCCCTTGGTCCTGAAATGAAAATCGACAAATACGGCGAAATGTTGCATCGCACAATGATGCCGCCGTTTTCGATGAGGTGAGTGGGGGATAAAAAAAGCTTTGCGGGACCTGCAACAACGGTCCCGCAAAGCCTTGTTTCCGTCCAGCCAGGAAACTGGACGGGGGGTCGCGTAAACCAGGTAAAATCCAGATTGCCCTAATCCGGAATGCCACCCGGTAGATCCAACATGCGGATGGACCGCTCAGGTCCGCCACGTAGAACAACTTCTAATTCAATTTTAGAAAAAGTGCATCACCCAATTGGGTTAGCGCGCGGCCGCAGCTGCGACCTTTTTTGGGTGTTTCTAAAACGCCTTGTTTTTCAGGCGATTTCCCGAAGGCGCTCGGCCGTCTGCAGATCGACGGAAACGAGCTGCGATACGCCCTGCTCGGCCATGGTGACGCCGAAAAGTCGATTCATGCGGGCCATGGTGATCGGATTGTGGGTGATGATGACGAAGCGGGTCTCGGTCGACGCGGCCATCTCGTCCATCAGATTGCAGTAGCGCTCGACATTGTGGTCGTCGAGCGGCGCGTCGACTTCGTCGAGCACGCAGATCGGCGCCGGATTGGTGAGGAAGACCGCGAAGATCAGCGCCATCGCCGTCAGTGCCTGCTCGCCGCCGGAGAGCAGCGTCATGGTCTGCGGCTTCTTGCCGGGCGGGCGGGCGAGGATTTCGAGGCCGGCTTCCAGCGGATCGTCGGATTCGATCAGCTGCAGCTCGGCCGTGCCGCCGCCGAAAAGGTGGGTGAAGAGACGCTGGAACTGGCCGTTGACGACGTCGAAGGCGGCGATCAGGCGTTCGCGGCCTTCGCGATTGAGGCTCTGGATCGCGCCGCGCAGCTTGCGGATGGCGTCGATGACGTCGTCGCGCTCCTTGATCAGCGCCTCGAGCTTTTCGGTGAGTTCCTTCTGCTCCTCCTCGGCGCGCAGGTTGACGGCGCCAAGGCGCTCGCGCTCCATCTTCAGCCGCTCCAGCTCGCGCTCGACCTCACGCGGATCGGGAATGGACTGCATGGGCTGCAGGCCGGTCAGGCGCAATGCCTCATGCGGCGGAACGTTGAGCGCCTCGCGGATGCGGCTCTCGCTCTCCTGCCGCTTCTCGCGGGCGGAGACCAGGCGCTCCTCGGCGCGGCCGCGGCGTTCGCGGCTTTCGGCAAGTTCGGAAAGCGCGGTGGCGGCCTTGTGGTCGGCTTCGCGCTGGACGAGCTCGGCCGCAGCCAGAAGATCGGCGGCCTCGCGGCGCGCCTCCTCGGCCTTCTGCAGCTCGCTCAGCAGCGCACGGCGCTTGTCGTCGAATTCGTCCGGCGCCATTTCGAGTTCGGCGGCCTCCTCGCGCGCCTCCTCCTCGCGGTCGCGCAGCGTCGCGATATGATCCTCGGCGCTTGCGGCGCGCTGGCGCCAGGTCTCGCGCTCCTGGCCGATCGCCACGATGCGGCGCTGGCGGGCCTCGTTCTCGCGGTTGAGGCTTTCGTGGCGGGCGCGGGCCTCGGCCAGCGCGCCGCGATCGGTCGCGACCTCGGCCTGCTGGATGCGCAGCCGTTCATCGAGCGCCGTCAGGTCAGGCGCGTCCTCGAGCTCGATGCGGGCATTTTCCTCCTGAACGGCAATGTCCTCGAGCTGCGACTGCAGCTGGCTGACGGCCTCGGCAACCACGTCGCGGCGGCGGATGAGATCGCCGGAGGCGCGCTCGGCAGCGGCCAGCGCTTCGCGCGCTTCGGCGAGATGGCGGGCCGAAAGGCGGCTCATCTCGCGCGCCTCGTGCAAGCCTGCGCTCCTCGCTGCGGATCGCCTCGGCTGCCGACGGCAAGCCGCTCCTCCGCTTCGGCCAGAACATCGCGGGCAAGCGACGACTTCGCTTTCGCAGTTCGGCCAGGCGGTTCTTCTGGGCCAGGCGCAGGGCGGCGGCACTCGGGGCATCGGCGCCGGTCACATGGCCGTCCCAGCGATAGACCGCGCCGTCTTTCGTCACCAGCCGCTGTCCGGGCTTCAGGTCCGTCATCAGCCGCCGTGCGGCGTCGCCATCGGCGACGAGGCCGATCTGGCGCAGGCTGCGCGTCAGGGCCGCCGGGGCGCGCGACATGCTTCGACCAGCGGCACGGCACCGGGCGGCAGCGCAGGGTCGGACGCGCCGTCGCCATTCTCCGACCAATGGGCCGGTGCCTTCGGATCGAGCGGCGATTCCAGATCGTCGCCGAGGGCTGCACCCAGCGCGGTCTCGAAGCCGCGATCGACCTTCAAGCTCATCGGCAACCGGCGGGAATTCGCCAGCTGCGGCACCCGCCGCAAGCATGCGCGAAATCGTGCGGGCCTCAGTTTCGAGCGCATTGAGCTTCGAGCGGGCCTGATCGACCGGCGCGCGCGACAAGCGCTTCGGTCTCGCGGGCGGCGGCAAGCGCCCGTTCGACCGCCTGGATCGCCGCTTCGGCCTCGGCAACGGCCACCTCGCCCGCCTCGACGATCGCCCGCTTCTCGTCGGGATCGGGCAGCGCTGGCGATCTTCTCGGCGATGCCGGAGAGCTCGCGGTTCGCCTCGTCCATCTGCCGCTCGAGGCGCATCTTGCGGTCGGCGAGATCGCGGATCGCGCGCTCCAGCTGGTTGCGGCCGGCAGCGGCCTCGGCGCGTTCGGCCGTCAGCGCCGTGAAGACGCGCTCGCTATCGGCGAGCTTGGCGGCCGCGCCTTCGAAGGCCTCCCGCGTCTCCTCGGCATGACGGCCGGAATCGGCCAGTATCTCGACAATCTCGGCCTCTTCGGCATCGAGCCGCGCAAGGATCGCCGGCATTGTCGGCAACCAGCCGCTCCTCGCGGCGGATGTCCTCGGCAAGCTGCGCCAGGCGGCGGGTCAGTTCGTCGCGGCGGCGCAGAATGCGGTTGGCATCCTCCTCGAGCTGGCGTCTTGGCGATCTGCAGGCGCTGCAGGGCCGCAGCGGCGCGCGCCTCGCCCTCGCGCAGCTCCGGCAGCTTCAGGCTGGCGATGCCCTGGGCCTTTGCCGCCTCCATCTGGATCTGCGCCTTTTCGGCGACGACGACCGTCGCCTGGTTGAGCGCGCTGTCGGCCTCGGCCTCGGCCTCCTTCGCCTGCACCCAGCGGATATGCAGGAGCATCGCCTCGCGGGCGCGGATATCGGCAGACAGCGTCTTGAAGCGGTTCGCCTGGCGCGCCTGCCGCTTCAGGCTCTCGATCTGGCTTTCGAGCTGCGAGGTCACGTCATCCAGCCGCTCGAGATTGCCTTCGGCGGCGCGCAGCCGCAGTTCGGCCTCGTGGCGGCGGGAATGCAGGCCGGAAATGCCGGCCGCCTCTTCCAGCAGCTGGCGGCGGGCCTGCGGCTTGGCCGAGATCAGCTCGCCGATGCGCCCCTGCCCGACCATCGAGGGCGAGCGCGCGCCGGTCGAGGCGTCGGCAAACAGCAGCTGCACGTCCTTGGCGCGGCTTTCCTTGCCGTTGATGCGATAGATCGAGCCCTGCTCGCGCTCGATGCGGCGGGTGACCTGGATTTCGTCGCTGTCGTTGAAGGCGGCAGGCGCCGTGCGCTCGCCATTGTCGAGATAGAGCGCGACCTCGGCGGTATTGCGCGCCGGGCGGTTTCCGGAACCCGAAAAGATCACGTCGTCCATGCCGGAGGCGCGCATGTTCTTGTAGGAATTTTCGCCCATCACCCAGCGCAGCGCCTCGACCAGGTTGGACTTGCCGCAGCCATTCGGCCCGACGACGCCGGTCAGCCCGCGCTCGATGATGAATTCCGTCGGCTCGACGAAGGACTTGAAGCCGACGACGCGGAGCTTGTTGAACTTCATGCGGCCGCCCTCGATCGGCGCGCAAAACAAAAAACGGGCGCACGGCTTTCGCCGTCGCCCGTTGTCTTCGAAACGGTACGGATCAGAGCAGGCTGTCGATGAGGGCCGACATGGTGTCAACCGGCATGTCTCCAGAATAGCGCTTCCCGTTGATGAGGAAAGTCGGCGTGGCGTTGACGCCGAAGTCCTTGGCGCCCCTTTCCCGCGTGGCATTCACTTCATCCAGAAGCTTCTGGTTCGTCAAGCACTTCGTAAAGCTATCCTCAGTAAATCCAGCGAGTTTGGACATCTGCAGCAGTGCAGCGCGGCCATCATCGGCGGCGGCCCAGGTCTCCTGCTGCTTGAACAGCATGGAAACCATCGGGAAATACTGCTCCGGCGTGCTCAATTCTTCCGGGTTGGAAGCATTGCAGCGGGCCAGCATGAAGGCTGCGGCGGCAGCGCGGATCGAACGGGAACTCGCGGATGATGAAGCGCACCTTGCCGGTATCGACATACTTCTTCTTGATCGCGTCGAAGGTCGTGTTGTGGAAATGGGCGCAATGCGGGCAGGTCATCGACATGTATTCGACGATCGTTACCGGGGCGTCTTGCCTTGCCGAGCGCCATTTCCGGCAGGGGACCGGGCTTCAGCACTTCCGTCATGTCGACGTCGCCATCGGGCTGCGGGATTTCGGCCGCTGCATCGGCTGCTCCGGAGACCGCGAAGGTCGCAGTCGCGGCGGCCATTGCCGCAAAGAAGCTGGCGTTTCGTCAGTTGCATTTCAGAGATCTGCATGGGTTCCCCTAATCAAGAGTGACGGCTGACATGTGCGATATAACGGCATGCGGCCGCGAACAAGGCACGCTTCGCCAACTTTCTTCAAAGAATTGTGACCTTGGTGGCCCCAAGCAAGCGATCCGCCAAATCAAGGCCGTCCTGGACGCCTTAAGGTTCGCGCAAGCGGCATTTCATTAATGGAGATGAGCGCGCTTTCTGATTTGCTCCCGAGACTTGCAAATACCAGCACAAATAGGCAGGCCAAAGATTATGGATCTTCCAACTCGTCATGCGGGCACGAGCTACAATGAGGTATTATCTCAGCTCTCCGAAAAGCGGAGCGTGAAACGGTATCTGGAGATCGGTGTCCAGAGAGGCATCACGTTCAGCCATGTGATGGCCGAAACCGCTTTTGCCGTCGATCCGGAGTTCATCCTCACGGCCAACGTAGCGGCCCGCAAGAAGCGGGTGAGCTTGTTTCAAATGACAAGCGACCGCTTCTTCAGCGATATCGATGTCGTCGGCGAATTCGGAGGCCGTCCGGATCTATGCTTCCTCGACGGAATGCATCTCTTCGAATATCTGCTGCGTGATTTCTACAATACGGAACGCATCAGCTCCCGGAATACGCTGATTTGCATGCACGACTGCCTGCCTCTCGGCGAGGCGATGGTCAACCGCGACCTGCAAACCGCCAACCAGCTGAGTGCTCAGACCGCTTTCCCCGGCTGGTGGACCGGAGACGTATGGAAGATCGTCCCCATCCTGAAGAAATATCGTCCGGACCTGCGGGTCATACTGACCGATGCGCCGCCGACCGGTCTCGTTTTCGTGACCAACCTCGACCCGACGTCCACCGTCTTGCAGGACAACTATCTTGAAATCGTTTCTGAATTCGCCATGATGGCGAACGACAAGGACGCGATTTTGGCGCACTACAACGACAATCCGATTGTCAGCACGAACGACATTCTGTCCGGCATGGACCACAGCCTGTTCTTCAATACCTGAGCCCGCCTCGCCCCGGCCGTCGTTCTCGATCATCAAGAGCTGCCTTTTCGAAGGCGGCTTTTTCGATCTCTACTTGCCCCTCTTGCCCAAAACCGCCGTACCCAGCCGCTTGACCGCCTCGCGCAGCTTCTCGTCCTCTATGCCCTCCATCATGCCGTCGAGCCTGCGGGCTGCCTCGCCCTTCAGCGGCGGCGGGGTGCGGGAGCGCTTGGAGGCCTGCGACACCGGCTTCTGCACGATGCGGATCTGGTGAACTGCGGCGAAGCCGAAGAAGCTGTTGATGCGCTGGATGAGTTCGCCCTGCGCATGGGTGAGGAAAAGGGCGCGGGCACCTTCGCAGGCGATCGTCAGGACACCAGGCTTGTAGGTGCCGTCGTCGCTGCCGCGTGCCCAGGCGATCTTTTCCGGCCGGGTGCAATCGGCGAAATCCTCGCCGGCGATTTCGTCCCAGGAGCCGAGCAGCGCCGTGTTGATGCCGGCGCGCCGGGCAAGCACCGGATCGATCAGTCCGTTTGCCAGTTCGGAGATCTGCTTTTCACCTTTGCGTGGATAACTCATCGAAACCTTCGGATGCCGTCGCCATTCGGCGCCGCCGCCTTGATCGCGCGCGTTGCTTCGCCAAGTATAGGCCACTTCCCCGTCCCGCGGCAAATGATGACATCAACGACACTCGACGCGCCCACAGCACAGCCCCTGCTCGACTGGTACGACCGGCATCACCGTGACCTGCCATGGCGCGTTTCGCCGCCGATGGCGGCGCGCGGCGTGAGGGCTGATCCCTATCGCGTCTGGCTGTCGGAAGTGATGCTGCAGCAGACGACCGTGCAGGCCGTGAAGCCTTACTTTCGCGAATTTCCTTGCGCGCTGGCCGACTGTCCTCGATCTCGCGGCGGCGCCGAGCGAGGATGTCATGGCGGCCTGGGCGGGGCTCGGCTACTACGCGCGCGCCCGCAATCTGAAGAAATGCGCCGAAGCGGTCGCGACGCAGCATGACGGCGTTTTTCCGGACACCGAGGACGGCCTGAAGTCGCTGCCGGGCATCGGCGACTATACGGCGGCGGCCGTCGCGGCGATCGCCTTCAACCGGCGCGCCGCTGTCATGGACGGCAATGTCGAGCGGGTGATTTCCAGGCTCTACGCGATCGCCACGCCGCTTCCGGCCGGCAAAGCCGCTGATGAAGCAGAAGGTGGCGCTGCTGACGCCGGCCGACCGGCCGGGCGATTTCGCGCAGGCGATGATGGATCTCGGCGCGACGATCTGCACGCCGAAGCGGCCGGCCTGTTCGCTCTGTCCGTTCAGGGGATCGTGCGAGGCGCTGCGGCCTGCATGATCCCGAGCAGTTTCCGGTGCAAGGCGCGCCAAGAAGGAAAAGCCAATGCGGCGCGGTGCGGCCTTCATTGCGGTAACCGCCGGATGGCGAGATCCTCCTGCGGCGGCGGATCGAAAGCGGGCTGCTCGGCGGCATGACCGAGGTGCCGACGACGGCATGGACGGCGCGGACCGACGGCGAGACTTCCACGGATGCGGCACCCTTCCCCGCGCAATGGGAGCCCTGCGGCACCGTCACCCATGTCTTCACGCATTTCGAGCTGAGGCTCTCGATCTATCGAGCGGCGATCCCGTCACGAATTCAGATCGGATGACGGATGGTGGGAGCCGGTTACAAATCTTGAAGCCCAGGCGCTGCCGACCATCATGAAAAAAGCGATCGCAACCGCTATTCCTCTTGCGTTCACAACACCGAAGAGATGACACATGACGCATCGAATCAATCACATCGTTTTCGATATCGGCAAAGTTCTCATTCATTACGATCCGCATATTCCCTTCAGCCGCCTCATTCCCGACGAGACCGAGCGCAAGTGGTTCTTCGACAATGTCTGCACCCACGACTGGAACATCGAGCAGGACCGCGGCCGCACCTGGGCGGAGGCCGAGGCGCTGCTGATCGAAACCCACCCGACGCGGGAAGAGCATATCCGTGCCTTCCGCAAGCATTGGCACGAGATGGTGCCGCATGCCTACGAGGACAGCGTCGCGATCATGGAAGGGCTGATCGCCGAGGGCCGCGACGTGACGATGCTGACGAACTTCGCATCCGACACCTTCCGCGAGGCGCAGGAGCGCTTCCCGTTCCTGACGAAGCCGCGCGGCGTCACCGTTTCCGGCGATGTCGGCCTGATCAAGCCCGATGTCGCGATCTACGAAACGCATGCGAAGAGCTTCGGCCTCGAGCCGGCGGCGACGATCTTCATCGACGACTCGCTTGCCAATGTCGAAGGCGCCAAGGCCGCCGGCTGGCATGCCGTGCACTTCACCGGTGCGGAAAAGCTGCGCGACGATCTTGCCGCTTACGGCGTAAGCGTCTGACGATGGCATTCGACCGGCGAGTGTGATGGACTCTGCCTCCTGCACAAGGCCCGCAGCCGAAGCTTGCAGTTCACCCCGAGGCTGATGCCGAGCCGTGTCGATGCGACGCTGAAGCGTATCGACGATGCCAGGCGGCCGCGCAGCAGGCAGCCGATACGACCCGCAAGGCGGTATCTGTTGCCGCACTCGCTGGAGCGCTATCGCTTTTCGTCGGCGCTTTCTGCGCCTGTGGGCTGCTGCGATCGGCGGCCGGCAGCGGGACGAGGACGAAGAGAAGTGCGCTCTGCTCAAGCGCTAGATCGCATCACAAACGAAAGGACGCCCGGAGTGTTGATCCCCGGGCGCCTTGGCCTTCTTCCGCAACTGGAGGTACAAAAACCGGAAGAAGGCAGTCTCGATCCGGCAGAGCCGCTGCTCATTCCGCCTTTGCCAGATCACTGCGGACGACGGACCGCAAATCGTCGATCGGGCGCAGGGACTGCCCGTCTTCGAAATGCCAGAACGTCCATCCGTTGCATGCATCAAGTCCCTGCACCTTGGCGCCGAGACGATGAATTGAACCGGCCTCGCCGCCGGAAGCCACCGTGCCGTCGGCGCGGACGATCGCGCTGTGGCGGCGCGTGGCATCGGTCAGCACCTGGCCGGGCTTGATGAGGCCGCTTTCGACCAGCACGTTGAAGGCGACGCGAACTTCGGCCTTCTTGCCGGTCATCACGGTCAGTTCCGCCTTGCCGAGCGGCTCGACGGCGGCGATGCGGGCCGATGCCGCATCGATATAATCCTGCTCGCGCTCGATGCCGACGAAGTGGCGGCCGAGGCGCTTGGCGACGGCGCCGGTCGTTCCGGAGCCGAAGAAGGGGTCGAGGACGATGTCGCCGGGCTTGGACGAGGCCATGATGACGCGGGCGAGCAGCGCTTCCGGCTTCTGCGTCGGATGCACCTTCTTGCCGTCCTCGCCCTTCAGCCGCTCGCCGCCGCTGCAGATCGGAAACAGCCAGTCGGAGCGCATCTGCACGTCGTCATTGGCGGCCTTCATGCGCATCGTAGTTGAAGGTGTAGCCCTTGGCCTTGGCGTTCGGGCTTGCCCAGATCATCGTCTCATGGGCGTTCTGGAAGCGGCGGCCCTTGAAATTCGGCATCGGGTTGGTCTTGCGCCAGACGATGTCGTTGAGGATCCAGAAATTCAGATCCTGCAGCGTGGCGCCGACGCGGAAGATGTTGTGATAGGAGCCGATGACCCAGATCGTGCCGGTCGGCTTCAGCACGCGGCGGCAGGCCAGCAGCCAGGCGCGGGTGAAGGCGTCATAGGCCTCGAAGGAGGCGAACTGATCCCACTCGTCGTCGACGGCATCGACCAGCGACTGGTCGGGACGATGCAGCGTGCCGCCGAGCTGGAGATTGTACGGCGGATCGGCAAAGATGACGTCGACGGAGTGGGTCGGCAAAGCTTCGAGGGCAGCGACGCAATCACCCTTGATGATCGTGTCGATCCAGGAGCCCGGCTTTGCGGAAGTCTTGAGATCGGCAAGCGGAAAAACTGACGCCATCTGATACTCACTCATACGCATTACGCTCTTAACTGTCCGTTATGGTTACCCAAGTTGGTTACCAAAGCCTGAAGCGGTGAGCGATTTCGGGAAATTAATCAGAGGGCGTGGAAAGAAAGTCTGCTGCCACGCTAAACTGCTTGGTCATGAATAGAAGCGAAGCGATCGAGCAAACTGCAACGAGCAAGGCCGATGCCATCCGGCACTCGGTGCGACTTCGCTTTATCTTTTCGGCTCCGTCGCAGCGGGACGAGGCGAGCCCGACAAGCGACCTCGATCTCTTCATTGACTACGATCCGGCAAGCTCGCTTCAACGCCTTCGATCTCATCGGCATCAAACTCCTTCCTCGGAAGACGAAGCCAGCCGCAGTATTCCCGACGAACTCGAGAACGCGCGGCCGGAAATTCCCTGGCCGCGCGTCAAGGCGATCGGAAACGTGCTGAGGCACGAGTATCATGGCCTTTCCGACAGGATCATCTGGGGAGTCATCGTGGATGAACTTCCCAAAATCCGCATCGCTGTCGAGGCCATTCAAAGGCAAGTGGACCAAGCCTGACTAGGCCGCATGCACCTCTTGGCTATCCGCCGGCGCTTCGTTCGCTCGAACATGCCGTAGTCGCGCACGACGTGGCCGATCCGCAGGCGGTAGTCGGCGAAGATGCCGTTGCGGCCCGCCTTCTGGGCGGCGCGGTGGGCTTCGAGGTTGCGCCATTCTCTGACGGCCTCCTCGTCCCGCCAGAAGGAGAGCGACAGCAGCTTGCCGCGCGTCGTCAGGCTCTCGAAGCGCTCGATCGAGATGAAGCCGTCGATCTTTTCGAGTTCGGCGCGCAGCTCGCCGGCGAGATCCAGATATTTGTGGCGTTCGCCCATATAGGGCACGACTTCGAAGATGACGGCGATCATGGCAGCACCAGCTTGGCATGAGGAGCGGACACGTTCTTCAGGAAGATGCGATCCTCCTTCAGGATGAAGCGTTCGCGTCTGGCGAATTCGTAGTTCTCCCTGCCGAGCGGATCGGCCGCGAGCCGGGCGCGATAGGCCTCGTAGGCGGCGAGGCTTTCGATGTTGTAGACGCCGTAGGCCGTCGTCGCCGAGCCCTCATGCGGGCCGAAATAGCCGATCAGATCGGCGCCGTTTCGCGGGATCGCCTGCCCCCAGTTGCGGGCATATTCGGCGAAGGCCTCCTTCTTGAACGGGTCGATCTCGTAGCGGATGAAGCAGGTGATCATCGTTGTCTCCTTTGTCTGCTGAGACCGTTTTCGCACATTGCCGGACGACGATGCTTCGGTTACGATCGAAGTATGAAAGAAGGACCAGACATCGCACAGATCGGCGCGCTGATCGGCGATCCCGCCCGCGCCAACATGCTGACGGCGCTGATGGGCGGCAAGGCGCTGACGGCAACCGAGCTTGCGGCGGCGGGCGGCATCACCGTGCAGACGGCGAGCACGCATCTTGCCAAGCTCGAGGCCGGCGGGCTGCTCGCCCAGCGCAAGCAGGGCCGCCATCGCTATTTCACGCTCGCCGACGAAGCCGTCGGCAAGCTGCTCGAAAGCATGATGGGCTTTGCCGCCGGACGCGGGCATCTGCGCCACCGGCCGGGGCCGAAGGAGCCGGCGCTGCGCAAGGCGCGCATCTGCTACGACCATCTGGCCGGCGACTACGGCGTGCGCATGCTCGACAGTCTCGTCGCCTCCGGCGCGATCGACGCGGTCGGCGAAGGCCTGGCGCTGACGTCGAAAGGCGAAAGCGATCTGAAATGCATCGGCATCGATGTCGGCGATCTCAAATCGTCGCGCCGGCCGCTCTGCCGCTCCTGCCTCGACTGGAGCGAACGGCGCGCGCATCTTGCCGGCAGCCTCGGCAAGGCGCTGCTTTCGAGCTTTCTCGACAAGGGCTGGGCGCGGCGGACGCGCCGAAAGCCGCTCGGTCATCTTCTCGCCCGAAGGCGAGCGGCAGTTTCTGACGCTCTTTCCAGTGGAGGCCTAGTCTCGCGCGCAGCCACAAGCGCATCCTTGAAACCGTTGCCATGCGACATGATCGCAAAGCTCGCTCCATTCGCACTCCTCGCAGGCGCTGCGGATGCGTGCCGTGGCGAAGTTGCTGGCGAAGCGGTCGCAGCAACGCCTCGTCGGGGAAATTCGTCGTCCCCTGCCTGACTGTCGATACCGCAGCAGTCGGCCGACAGCTTCGGCCGCCGCCTCGTCACGGCGTGATCACGCTCCGGGAAGAGGCAATGCGGCCGACGTCTCCGGCAAAAGCGGTGCGCAGATATCATCCGGGCCGGAGACGATCTCGATCTCCTCTCCGGCCGAAAGACGCTCGGCGATCCGACGGTAGTTCGCGGTGAAGGCTGGCGTGTAGCCTTCACCGACGAAGGTCAGCATGCAGAGCAGATGATGGGCGCGTAGCCGGACTGTCAAAGTTAGCGTCCCGTGTAGATGCGGATGCCCTTCAGCACTGCTGCGGCGAGCGCAGATTTCAGCACGGCGCCGAGAATGAACGGAGCGACGCCCAACATCCAGGCCTTTTCGGTGCCGAGCAGAAAAGCGAGCGAAAGGCCTCGCGCACCGGCACGTGGCTGGTGCCGAATTCCTCGGCGATATGATCCTGGCGAAGGCGCAGTCCCGGCGTCAATTCGCCGCGGACGATGCGATCGGCGAGAACCCGGCTGATGCGGCTTGCGATTGTGTCTTCAGGTTCCTTGCCCAGACACATCCATTAGAGGGCTGGAATGGGCTTGTCGAGGCTGGAGCGAAGGGCAACCGAAGCCAAATCCGGCAGGAAAACGACAAAGCCGCCCGCAAGGCGCAATCCAGCCATGCCGGCCTGCCGGTTGAGCTTTCGGCACCCATCGTGTAAAGCGGCAGCATCCCCCAAACAAGGCTTGAGAGTATGGACGGCTTCGACCTCATTATCTTCGACTGCGACGGCGTTCTGGTCGATTCCGAAATCATCGCGGCGCATGTGGAATCCAAGCTGCTGACGGATGCGGGTTATCCGATCAGCGCCGAGGAGATGGCCGAGCGCTTCGCCGGCATGACCTGGAAGAACATTCTGCTGCAGGTGGAGCGCGAGGCGAGCATTCCGCTTTCCGCTTCGCTGCTCGACAAATCCGAACAGTTGCTCGACCTGCGCCTTGAACAGGACGTGCAGGCCATTCCGGGCGTCGAATTCGCCGTTACCCGCCTCAACCTGAAGCGTTGCATCTGCTCGAATTCGAGCTCGAACCGGCTCGACATGATGCTCGGCAAGGTGGGGCTCAAGAAGCTGTTCGCTCCGAACATCTTCTCCGCCAAGGATCTCGGGCCGGATCGCGTCAAGCCGAAGCCGGACATCTTCCTGCACGGCGCCGAGAAGATGGGCGTCTCGCCGTCGAGAACCGTCGTCGTCGAAGATTCCGTGCACGGCATCCATGCTGCGCGCGCCGCCGGCATGCGCGTCATTGGTTTCACCGGCGCATCGCACACCTATCCCTCGCACGCGGATCTGCTGACGGATGCCGGCGCGGAGACGGTTATCTCGCGGATGAGCGACCTTCCGGGCGTCGTTGCAGCCCTGTCGGAATGGGCAGGCGTCCTCTGACCGTAAAGCGAGTGGGCGGAGCTTTCCGCCCTTAACTCTTCTTGGCCTTTGCGGCCGGGCCTTGATCGAAGCCGATATTGACGCGGACCAGCGAGCCGGAACCGACCGGCAGCTTGAAGCCGTCCTGGCGGAAGAGCACCTGCGTGGCAGTCTGGCCCGCCGGAATTTCAGCGGTAAACGGCACGACCTGCGAATTGATGACATCCTCGCCGTCGACGGCGGTAATCCGGATCGGCAGCGTGACACGGCCGGGGCCGCCGGCCGGGCCGGCGATCAGGCGGATCTGCGCCACGATCGTCATCGTCAAATTCTGTTCATTCAGCGTGCACTGGCGGGTGTAGTCGCCGAAGGCGGCTGATAGACGACCTGGTAGGCGACTGCTGCTGCGCATCGCGCCGTCGCCGGCTTCTTGCCGCCCTTGGCATAGGTGCGGAAGATCGCGTCCTGGTCACGCATGAAAATCTGCGGGCACGAACCCTGCACGACCGGCTGCGCGGTGCCGGAAGCATTGGCGGCGGTGCCGATCGGCTTGATCGCTCGAAGAGGGGTTCTGCGGGGCGAGCGGCATGATCTGCGCATTGCCGTTCGGCTGTGTGGGGGCCTCGGCCTTACTGCTTTCGCCACCGACGCCCAGGGAATTGCAGCTTGCAAGAAGAGCGGCGACCGATACGGAAACAATGAAACGCGAGACCTTGCCGAACACGATTATTCCATCCTCTTACAAAGTTTTCTGGCAGGCCCGAAGTCTTGTTTGGAGGGCCTTTCGTGACAGTTTGCGATGGTCTATATCAGCGGCGCAAAGAAAAATCGATTGGGTAAGCACCGTTTTGACGCACATTTCCATCCGCAGCAATTCCGGTGCCTGCCTTCTTCCATCCGGATTTCCTCCGGCAATAACGTCAAGGATGAAGAACGTGGATTATATCTCGACCCGCGGCGAGGCCCCTTCTCTCGGCTTTTGCGATGCGTTGCTGACGGGTCTGCGCGCGACGGCGGGCTCTATGTTCCGCGCGAATGGCCGCATTTCTCCAAGAAGGAAATCCGGGCGCTGCGCGGCAAGAGCTATCAGGACATCGCCTTCACGATCCTCTCGCCCTTCACCAATGGTGAAATCCCCGCCGACACCTTCCGGGCGATGATCGACGAAGCCTACGCCACCTTCCGCCATCCGGCGATCGCGCCGCTCGTCCAGACCGGACCGAACAGCTTCGTCATGGAGCTTTTCCACGGCACGACGCTCGCCTTCAAGGACGTGGCGATGCAGCTGCTGGCGCGGCTGATGGACTATGCGCTGGAGAAGCGCGGCGAGCGCGCGACGATCGTCGGCGCGACGTCGGGCGATACCGGCGGCGCGGCGATCGACGCCTTTGCCGGCCGCGACCGCACCGACATCTTCATTCTCTTCCCGCACGGCAAGGTCTCGCCGGTGCAGCAGCGGCAGATGACGACATCGACGGCTGGCAATGTCCATGCGCTGGCCGTCAAGGGCAATTTCGACGACTGCCAGAACCTCGTCAAAGCCATGTTCAACGACGCCGCCTTCCGCGACAAGGTTCGCGCTTTCCGGCGTCAACTCGATCAACTGGGCGCGCATCATGGCCCAGATCGTCTATTACTTCACGACGGCGATCGCGCTCGGCGGGCCGGACCGTAAGATTTCGTTTACCGTGCCGACCGGCAATTTCGGCGACATCTTCGCCGGCTATGCCGCAAAGCGCATGGGCCTGCCGATCGGCAAGCTGGTGATCGCCACCAACGAGAACGACATCCTGGCCCGCACGCTGAAGACCGGCCGCTACGACATGAAGGAGGTCAAGGCGACGACCTCGCCGTCGATGGACATCCAGATCTCCTCGAACTTCGAGCGCCTGCTCTTCGAAGCCTATGACCGCGATGCCTCCAAGGTGCGCGCATGCCATGGACAGCCTGAAGCAGTCGAACGGCTTCGAGATCGCGCCGAAGGCGCTTGCCGGCGATCAAGAAGGATTTCCGCGCCGGCCGCGCCAGCGAGAAGCAAGTGGCGCGAGACGATCAAGAATACCTATGCCGAAACCGGCTATCTTCTCGACCCGCATTCGGCGATCGGCGTCTTCGTTGCCGCAAAGCACGAGAAGCCGAACGCGCCGATGGTGACGCTCGCGACCGCGCACCCGGCAAAATTCCCCGCCGCCGTAAAATCCGCCTCCGGTATTGACCCGGCGCTTCCGACGTGGCTTGCTGATCTGATGCACAAGGAGGAGCGCTTCCAAGTCATCGATCCGGAACTGAAAGCCGTTGAGAGCTTTATCGGCAAGCATGCCCGGACGTGATGACGGCAGGCGCAGAAAGATAGCCAATGACAGTTGAGTGCACCCGGCTCAAATCCGGGCTGACAGTAGTAACCCAGACCATGCCGCATCTTGAAAGCGTCGCGCTCGGAGTCTGGATCAAATCGGGTTCGCGCAACGAGACGGCAGACGAGCATGGCATTGCCCACCTGCTCGAACACATGGCTTTCAAGGGTACGGCGCGCCGCACGGCCCGTGACATCGCCGAGGAGATCGAGGATGTCGGCGGCGAAGTCAACGCCGCCACCTCGACCGAAACGACGTCCTATTACGCCCGCGTGCTCAAGGACCACGTGCCGCTTGCCGTCGATATCCTCGCTGACATCCTCACCGAGTTCGGCCTTCGAGGAAGAGGAACTCGAGCGCGAGAAGCAGGTGATCCTGCAGGAGATCAACGCCGCGAACGACACGCCGGACGATGTCGTCTTCGACAAGTTCTGCCGAAGCCGCCTACCGCAACCAGACGCTCGGCCGCCCGATTCTCGGCACGCCTGAAACCGTCGTCTCCTTCTCGCCGCAGCAGATCCGCACCTATCTCGGCCGCAACTACACGACCGATCGCATGTTCGTCGTCGCCGCCGGCGCGGTCGACCACGACGAAGTTCGTGCGGCATGGTCGAAGAGCGCTTCGCGAGCCTGCCGACCGCACCAAGCGCCCCGCCGGTCATCGAGGCTGCCAACTACATCGGCGGCAGCGTGCGCGAGACCCGCGACCTGATGGACGCGCAGATCCTGCTCGGCTTCGAGGGCAAGGCCTACCATGCCCGCGACTTCTACTGTTCGCAGATCCTTGCCAACATCCTCGGCGGCGGCATGTCCTCGCGCCTCTTCCAGGAAGTGCGCGAAATCCGGGGCCTGTGCTATTCGATCTATGCCTTCCACTGGGGCTTTTCCGACACCGGCATCTTCGGCATCCATGCCGCGACCGGCGGTGAGAACCTTCCCGAACTCGTGCCGGTGATCATCGACGAGCT
Source organism: uncultured Alphaproteobacteria bacterium (assembly GCA_963838565.1). GTDB lineage: Bacteria > Pseudomonadota > Alphaproteobacteria > Rhizobiales > Rhizobiaceae > Rhizobium. Next base: position 140,581 of record CAWIRO010000019.1, on the reverse strand, counting down.
GCACAAGTCGGCCGACGCCATCGAGCAGAAGGAGATCGAGCGCGCTCGCGCGCAGATCCGCGCCCAGCTTCTGATGGGACAGGAAAGCCCGGCCGCGCGCGCCGGCCAGATCGCTCGCCAGATGATGCTCTACGGCGGTCCGATCTCCAATCAGGAAATGATGGAACGGCTCGAAGGCATCAGCATCGAGCGTCTTACCGACCTCGCCGGCCGCCTGTTCTTCGACACCGTACCGACGCTTTCGGCAATCGGCCCGCTCGAGCAGCTTGCGCCCATGGAAGACATCGTCGCTTCGCTGTCTGCGCCCTTGCCGCAGTCCAAGACAGGCAAGCCGCTGAGCCGCGTCCATCCTGCCGGGAGTGATCGATGCCAAAGTCGGTTTTTCGGTTCCTGTCGCGGCAGCCGGAGGCGGTGGAGCTTGAGAATGAGCGCTACGCGCTGAGGCTTCCGCGCTACCAGGATTTCAACCAGTGGTACAAGCTGCGCTCGGCCAGCCGCAAGTTCCTGGAGCCCTGGGAGCCGACATGGCGGCGCGACGAACTGACGGAAGGCGCCTATCGGGCCCGCGTTATCCGCGGCAAGCAGGAATATGCGTCGGGCCAGGCGGTACCACTTTTCCTGTTCTTGAAGCCGGACATGGAACTGCTTGGCGGCATTACGATCGGCTATATTCGGCGCGGCGCGGCGCAGAGCTGCATGATCGGCTACTGGATGGGCGAAAAGCATGCCGGCCAGGGTCATATGTTCGCCGCACTTCAGTTGGTTATACCCTATATCTTCGCAGGGCTTGAGTTGCACCGTATCGAAGCAGCCTGTATTCCAGACAATGCACGGAGCATTCGCCTGCTTGAAAAAGCCGGGTTTCGGCGAGAAGGCTATCTGCGCGGATACTTGAAGATCAACGGTCAGTGGCATGACCACGTGATGTTTTCACTGCTTGCCACCGACGCGGATACAGGCAGGAAAACCGACAGCCGATGACCACGAACCGCATGCTGCACACATCACCGTCCGGCCGATTGATCGCGGTGATCGCAGCTCTCTTCCTGTCGGTGCTTGCGCTGGCTGCAGGTGTCGCGCAGGCTGCGGAACCGGTGAAGATTTCCCGCGACGACACCGCGCTCGACCTCACCGCGACGACGGAAATCTACACCAACCAGGGCGAGGCCTTCCAGGTTTCGACGGCGGCAGGCGCCGACGGCATCCGCCGGCGCATCGAGGTGCGCTCCAGCTCCGCGAACCATCAGGGCGACTGGGCCGTCTTTGCGCTCGCCAATGTCTCGGAAGAGCAGCTTGATCGCGTCATCGTCGCTCCGCATTTCCGTCTGGTGAATTCCAAGCTTTTCTGGCCGGACCTCGGCTCGCAGCGCATCATCGCGATCACGCCGAGCGAGGGCTTTGCGCTCGACCGCCAGCCGAGCGACGAGGCCGACGTTTTCCGCATCACGCTGAACCCCGGCGCGGTCATCACTTTCGTAGCGGAGCTTGCAACGCCCGAGCTGCCGCAGATCTATCTGTGGGAACCTGATGCCTACAAGGATACGATCAACGCGTTTACGCTCTACCGCGGCATCGTGCTTGGCATCGCCGGCCTGCTGGCCGTCTTCCTGACGATCCTCTTCGTCGTCAAGGGCACCTCGATGCTGCCTGCGACAGCCGCGCTCGCCTGGGCGGTACTCGGCTATATCTGCGTCGATTTCGGCTTCCTCGGCAAACTCGTCAGCATCGCCTCGGCGGACCAGCGAATATGGCGCGCCTGCGCGGAGGTGGCGCTCGCGTCGAGTTTCGTGATCTTCCTGTTCACCTACCTGAACCTCAACCGCTGGCACACGCATCTCGGTTACGCCACGCTTGCCTGGGTGCTTGGCCTTGCGCTGCTCTTTGGCGTGGCGATCTACGATCCGTCGATTGCGGCCGGCATTGCGCGCCTTTCCTTCGCGCTGACGGCGACGATGGGCCTCGTGCTCATCATCTATCTCGGCCTCAACCGCTACGACCGCGCCATCCTGCTGGTGCCCGCCTGGGCGCTGATCCTCGTGTGGATATTCGGCGCCTGGCTGACGATCACCGGACAGCTCGACAACGACATCATCCAGCCGGCGCTTGGCGGCGGGCTCGTTCTGATCGTGCTTTTGATCGGCTTCACGGTCATGCAGCATGCCTTTGCGGGCGGCGCCTTCCAGCAAGGGCTGTTTTCCGATCTCGAGCGTCAGTCCCTGGCGCTTACCGGTTCAGGCGACATGGTCTGGGATTGGGACGTGGCGCGCGACCGCGTCGTCACCATTCCTGATGTTTCCGTCAAGCTCGGTCTGTCGCCCGGCACCATGCATGGCGCGGCCCGCAACTGGCTGCCCTGGCTGCATCCGGACGATCGCGACCGTTTCCGAGCGACGCTGGACGTGCTGCTCGAACATCGCCGCGGACGGCTGAACCACGAGTTCCGCATCCGCGCCGAAGACGGTCATTTCCACTGGCTTCTCATCCGCGCCCGGCCGGTGCTCGGCTCGAACGGCGAAATCATCCGCTGCGTCGGCACGATCGTCGACGTCACGGAGCAGAAGAATTCCGTCGAGCGGCTCTTGCATGACGCGCTGCACGACAATCTCACCGGCTTGCCGAACCGCCAGCTCTTCGTCGACCGCCTGCAGTCCGTGCTGACGCTCGCGCCCGGCGGCGATACGCTGCGGCCGACCGTGATGGTGATCGATATCGACCGGTACAAGCTGGTCAACGATTCGCTCGGGGTCGCCGCCGGCGACAACATTCTGATCGCCCTCACCCGCCGCCTGCGCCGGCTGCTGAAGCCCCAGGATACGCTGGCGCGTCTTGCCGGCGACCAGTTCGGGCTCATCCTCGTCTCGGAGCGCGATCCGGCGAAGATCGCCGATTTTGCCGATGCGGTCAGCAAGGCGATCATGGTGCCGATCAACTTCGCCAATCGGGAAATCATCCTGACCGCCTCGATCGGCCTTGCCTCCTGGGTGGACCAGCAGGAAAACGCCGTGGGGATGCTGAGCGACGCCGAGCTTGCGATGTATCGCGCCAAGCGCGCCGGCGGCAACCGCGTCGAGCCGTTCCGCCCGGCCTTCCGCGATTTCGGCGCCGACCGTCTGCAGCTCGAATCCGACCTCCGCCGCGCCATCGAGCGCAAGGAGCTGTCGATGGTCTACCAGCCGATCGCGCGGCTTGAGGATGTCGAGATCGCCGGTTTCGAGGCGCTGATGCGCTGGGAGCACCCGAAGCGCGGCAACATCCCGCCCTCGGAATTCATTCCGATCGCCGAAGCTTCGGACCTCATCGGCCCGCTCGGCATGTTCGCGCTCGAACAGGCGACCAATGACCTGATGGGCTGGCAACACCAGACCGGCGAACTGCCGATCTACGTCTCCATAAACCTGTCGAGCGTGCAGCTGCTCAACAACGAACTCTATGACGATGTGCGTTCGGTTCTGTCCAAGACACATTGCGAACCGTCCCGCCTGAAGCTGGAACTGACGGAATCCATGGTCATGGAAAATCCGGAGCAGGCGCGCCTGGTGCTGCAGAAGCTCAAGGAAGCCGGGCTCGGCCTGGCGCTCGACGACTTCGGCACCGGCTACTCGTCGCTTGCCTATCTCACCCGCTTCCCGTTCGACACGATCAAGCTCGACAAGGCACTGGTTCGCGACAACAGCGACAAGAAGGCGATCGTCCTCAGGTCCGTCATTTCCATGGCGCGCGAACTCGAAATGCAGGTCGTGGCCGAGGGCATCGAATCCAACGAGGATGCCATCGAGCTTGCCAGGATGGGCTGCGGCTACGGCCAGAGCTACCTCTTCGGCCCGCCGATGGCTTCAGAATTCCGTCCTGCGGCTGCTGAAGGAACGCTTTCCGCTGACGAAGCGCGCTTAGTGTCGGCGCGCCTACCCGCCCTCTCCCTAGCGAATGCTCGATTGAGGCGCGCCCGCTTACGCCGCAGCTTTCCGCGACATCTCGGATGCATCCTGAATAAGCCTGTGCAGGTATTCGAGCTTGACGACGACGGCGCGCGACAGCACGAAGGGATAGACATCCGGCTGGCCCATGCTGCGCTGGATGGCGTTGATCGCGACGCTGAGCGGAACCCAGGCGCTGACAAGCTGTTCAGCGCTTTCTGCCCTGTACGGATTGAAATCGACTTCGGATGCCATCTCCTCATGACCGCGCGGGTCGATTGCGATGCCAAAGGCGCGGGCCGTCTCCAGGGTATCGACGATATGAAGGTAGTGCGCGAAGCACTCGGCGAAATCCTCCCACGGGTGTGAGGCCGCATAGGCGCTGATGAAGTTCTCCTGCCAGCCGGCGGGCGGGCCGTTGTTGTAGTGGTTGAGAAGGGCTGCGCCATAATCCTGGCGCTCGTCGCCGAAGACCGCGCGAAAGCGCATCGAGTCCACTGGCGTCGCGCACCAGCTTGTTCCAGACGAAGTGTCCTGCCTCGTGACGGAAATGGCCGAGAAGCGTGCGATAGGGCTCGTTCATCATCGTGCGCGCCTGTTCGCGCGTGACGTCGTCGGCTTCGGCAGCGCGGATTGCGATCAGCCCTTCCTCGTGCCCGGTCATTGCCGGCACGATATTGCCGTTGCTTTGAACGGCATCCTCGAGGAAATCGAAAACGAGCCCGCCCTGCAGGATCTTGCTCGCGGTCGGGATGCGGCAGGTTCCAGCGAAGCAGAGAATAGAACAGATGGCGCTGCGCCTGGCTTATGAGACGCCAGCGAGCGACGCCGTCCGGCGGTACCGGTGTTCGGCACGAGCCTGTTGTGGCGGCAGGCAATGCAGAATTCATGAGCGTCGTCATCCGTAAGCAGCCAGTTACAAATATCGAGGCCGGCATTGGCACAGAAGCGAACCTTGCGTTCCGGACTTGGCGACAAGCTGCCACCGCATCTCGTCGCGCGGCTCAAGCGCCTGCATGGTGAGATCGTCCGGCAGGAAGCCGAGACGGTGGTTGCAGCGCACGCAGTAGCGATTGTCGAAAGTGGACGATCTGCTCGCAACTGTCGCAGGTGAAGAGCCTCATGATTGACCTTTGACGAACGGTGACGGATCAAAAATGCCTGCTGCACGGCAGGTCTAACGGGCATCTCGAGATTGCGAACTGCCCCTCTGTCGGGCGGGCCATCTGGCACGCCTCGCAGACAGAAACATCGCGTCAATCGAAATTGTTCCTGATAATTAATCAGGCGTGGCCGGCTTCGGCGGAGAGCATGGCGGCGGTGATTCCCATCCCTGCAAGCGCGCGCTCGTATTTGTCGTCGAGGCTCCGGTCGAAGATCAGCGCCTCGTTGGCCGCACAGGTCAGCCAGCCGTTGCTGGCGACTTCCATTTCCAGCTGGCCGGCCGCCCCAGGAGGAGTAGCCGAGCATCATCGTCGCCCTCTTCGGCCCGCTGCCTTTGGAGATTGCGCGGATGATGTCGAGCGTCGCGGTCAGGCAGATATCGTCGCTGATCGGGAATGCTGGAGTCGCTGATATAATCATCCGAGTGCAGCACGAAACCGCGGCCGCTTTCGACCGGGCCGCCTGTCTGGATCGGGAAATTCAGGGCATGATCCGGCAGGACGATCGGCTCGTGATCCTTGATCATCTCGAGATGCAGCAGCACATCGGTGAAGGTGAGGCTCTGCGGGCGGTTGATGACGAAGCCCATGGCGCCGGCATCGGAATGGGCGCAGACATAGACGACCGTGCGGAAGAAGTTGCTGTCTTCCATCCCCGGCATGGCAATGAGGAACTGCCCGTCAAAAAAGCCGCGTTCCCGTCTGTTTTTCAGCGTGGAAAAGGACATGTTGCCTCCTGCTGCCAGACCGCACCAATGGCCCCGACAAAATAAACATGGGGCAATGTCACACATCAATCAACCGAAAATGAAGAATTAGATCGTCGCGGGCTTCTGGCCGCGAAAGGACAATTTTCGATAAACGCTTGTTCCATGGCAATTATTTCCTCCAAGTTTCGCCTGTTTCTAATGCTGCCTGCCGCCTTGGCCGGTTCCTTCGAGATGGCGCATGCCGAAATGAGCGACTGGGTCGACAATGCCGGCGGCCGGATGCGCCTGATCGCGTTGCCGCCGGACAGCGACGGCACGATGCAGGGCAGCGCTGCAGATCGAGCCGAAACCCGGCTGGATCACCTATTGGCGCGAGCCCGGCAACAGCGGCATACCACCTCAGATTACGGTTGCGCCGGAGAGCGGCGTCACGCTTGACGGCGATCCGCTTTCCCGTGCCGAAGCATCTCTCCGACGGCAAGATCGACGATATCGCCTACGACGCCCCCGTCTCGCTGCCGCTGACTTTCTCGGCGAAAGGCGCCTCCCGCCCGCTCGAACTGAAAGCAAGCGCATTCATCGGCATCTGCAAGGAAATCTGCATTCCGTTTCAGGGCGAATTCTCGCTCGCCATTGGTACCGTCAGTCAGTCCCGGCCGGAAGAGGAAGCCATCCTGAAGAATGCCGAGGCATCGCTGCCGGAAGAGCCGTCGTCGCAGTTCAAGGTGACGTCCTACAAGGTCTCGGAAGATATGAAGCAGCTCTGTCGCTGCAGATTGCCCTGCCCGCCGGCGGGCGATACAGCGCCGGAGGTGATCGTCACCGGTCCAAGCGGCTATGTGTTCACCAAGACAGCTCGATGAGCAAGCGCGACGGAAAGACCTTTTCGACCGACAGTCGCCATCGACAAGCTGCCGAAGAACTACGAGATCAGCGGCAAGAGCTGGAGCGTGCTCGATCATCGACGGCGACCGCGCCATGGAGACGGCGCTTGCCTTTGACTGACCGGCTTTTATAGTCGGCTCACAACCTCGCGGCAGCCCCGCCGCTCGCATCAAACCAAGGAGAGACCCATGACCATCGCGATCGGCGACAAGCTTCCTGCCGCCACATTCAAGGAAAAGACGGCCGACGGCCCGGTCGAGATTTCGACCGAGCAGCTCTTCAAGGGCAAGCGCGTCGTGCTTTTCGCCGTGCCCGGCGCGTTCACGCCGACCTGCTCGCTGAACCATCTGCCGGGTTATCTCGAAAATCGCGATTCCATCCTTGCCAAGGGCGTTGACGATATCGCCGTTCTCGCCGTCAACGACTGGCACGTCATGGGCGCCTGGGCGCAACAGTCCGGCGGCATGGGCAAGATCCACTTCCTCGCCGACTGGGATGCCGGCTTCACCAAGGCGCTCGGCCTCGACGCCGACCTTTCCGGCGGCGGCCTCGGCGTGCGCTCCAAGCGCTATTCGATGCTGGTCGAAGACGGCGTCGTCAAGACGCTGAACGTCGAGGAAAGCCCCGGCCAGGCCACGGTCTCGGGCGCTGCCACGATGATCGAGCAGCTCTGAGACGAGCTCCCGGAAAATTTACGGAAAGGGCGGCCGGCGAGCCGCCCTTTTTGTTTTCCGGGCACGGTAGACAATGCCGTCAATTTGCCATATTTGTTATAACATAACTTGTAATGTTATTACATTTATAGAGAGCTAATATCGAATATGAACAGGTTCCATTTCGCTTCCGGTTTGCTCCTGCACTCCGCCGCATCCCGCATCGCATGCGTGGCTGTTGTCGTTGCGGTCCTCTGGGCGGCGATCCATTGGGCGGTCGTCCTGCCATGAGCGACCCGTTGATCACGCTCGACAACCTCACCGTCGCCTATGACCGTCACCCGGCAGTCCACCACGTTTCCGGAGCCATTCGCTCCGGCAGCCTGACGGCGATCGCCGGGCCGAACGGGGCCGGAAAATCGACGCTGCTGAAAGCCATCATGGGCGAGCTGCGCCCTGCCGAAGGGCGGATTTCCCACCAGCTGCAGCGCACGGATTTCGGCTACCTGCCGCAGGCTGCCGAGATCAACCGCCGCTTTCCGATCTCCGTCTTCGACGCGGTGCTGTTCGGCGCATGGCGAAATAGCGGCGCCTTCGGGCGCGTCATCGAGCCACGACACGGACAAGGCGCGCGCGGCACTTTCCGCCGTCGGGCTCGAAGGTTTCGAGAAACGCCATATCGGCTCGCTGTCGGCCGGGCAGTTCCAACGCGTGCTTTTTGCCCGCCTGCTGCTGCAGGATGCCAAGGTCATCCTGCTCGACGAGCCATTCACCGCCATCGACGCGCGCACGACCAAGGACCTGCTCGATATCGTCGCGCGCTGGCATGGCGACGGGCGGACGGTCATTGCGGTGCTGCACGACTTCGATCAGGTGCGGGCGCATTTCCCCGAGACGCTGCTGATCGCCCGGACACTGATCGGCTGGGGGCCGACCGGCGACGTGATGTCGCCCGCCAATCTTCTCAAGGCGCGCGCCATGGCCGAGCGCTGGGACGAGGATGCGGAAGCCTGCGAGCCTGCGGCATGACGGCTTACGACATCTTCCTCGCGCCCTTTGCGGACTACGGCTTCATGCGCCGCGCGCTCGTCGCCTGCCTTTGCCTCGGCCTCGGCTCGGGTCCGATCGGCGTCTTCCTGATGCTGCGGCGCATGAGCCTGATGGGCGATGCGATGAGCCACGCCGTGCTGCCGGGTGCCGCGATCGGCTATCTCGTTGCGGGCTCGCTGTCGCTCACCGCCATGGGCATCGGCGGCCTTGTCGCCGGCCTCTCCGTCGCGCTGCTTTCGGGCTTCGTCAGCCGGACGACGGTGCTGCAGGAGGATGCGAGCTTCGCAAGCTTCTATCTCGCCTCCCTGGCGCTCGGCGTGCTGATCGTCTCGCTGCGCGGATCGAACATCGATCTGCTGCACGTGCTCTTCGGCACCATCCTTGCGATCGACGCTCCGGCGCTTTTCCAGATCGGCGCGATCACCTCGGTGACGCTCGTCGTTCTTGCCGTCATCTACCGGCCGCTGGTCGCCGAATGCTTCGATCCGGGGTTCCTGCGGGCCGTCGGCGGCCGGGGACCGGTCTATCACGTGCTTTTCCTGCTGCTCGTCGTGCTCAACCTGGTCGCCAGTTTCCAGGCGCTCGGCACGCTGATGGCGGTCGGCCTGATGATGCTGCCGGCGGCGATCGCGCAACTCTGGTCACGCAGCCTGCCGTCGATGATGGCGATCGCCGTGATCAGCGCCGCCGCTTCCGGCTATCTCGGCCTGATTGCCTCCTACCATCTCGAGCTCGCCTCCGGCCCGACCATCATCATGACGGCGGCGGTGATCTACGGGCTCTCCATCTTCTTCGCGCCGTCCGGCCTGGCCTGGCGCATCTTTCCCCGCCCGCATCTCAAGGGCTGACCTCAAGGAGACTTCAATGCTTGCCTCACAGATTGCTTCTTTCCGCGGCCACTTCCTACGCTGCTGGCCTTTTCGGTCGTGCCCGCCTCTGCCGAAACACTGAAGGTCGTTGCCTCCTTCACCGTCCTTGCCGATGTCGTCAGCCAAGTGGGCGGCGACCATGTGAAGGTGACGAGCCTCGTCGGGCCGAATGGCGATCCGCACGAGTTCGAACCATCGCCCGCCGACGCCAAGCATCTGAAGGCGGCGCAGGTGACCTTCGTCAGCGGCGAGGGCCTGGAGGGCTGGATGGACCGGCTGATCACCGCCTCCGGCTACAAGGGAACGCCGGTCACCGTTTCCGATGGCGTCAATACCCGCACGATGGAAGAAGACGGGCAGACCGTGACCGATCCGCACGTCTGGAACAGCCCGGTCAACGTGAAGATCTGGGTTGCGAATATCGAGAAGGCTCTATCGGCCGCCGATCCGGCGGATGCCAGCGCCTTCAAGGCGAATGCCGAGCGCTACACCAAGACGCTCGACGAGCTTAACGCCTATGCGCATTCGAAATTCGACACGGTTCCGGACGACCGGCGAAAGGTGCTGACGAGCCATGACGCCTTCGGCTATTTCGGCCGGGAATACAATGTCAGCTTCCTCGCGCCTATTGGCATTTCGACCGAGACCGAAGCCTCGGCTGCCGACGTCGCCAAGCTCATCGAGCAGATCAAGGCCGAGCATGTGAAGACCTATTTCTTCGAAAACTCCAACGATCCGCGCCTCGTCAAGCAGGTCGCCAAGGCGACGGGCGCCGAACCCGGCGGCGAACTTTACGTCGAATCGCTTTCGGATGCGAAGGGGCCGGCGCCGACCTACGAAAAGATGTTCCGCTACAATGTCGACCAGATCGCTGCGGCAATGGCGAAGTCGAGCTGACCGACGACGGGCCGCGGAGAGATCCGCGGCCCGTCTCAGAGATTGAGATCGAAGACGAGCAGGCCGGCAAGGCCTCCATCGGTCGAGGATACGATTCGCTCGCCGACCGCCACATGCTCGGGATGCACGAGATAGGCATCCCGCGCTTCAGGCGCTTTCGAAGGTCACCGCAAACCCATCGACGAAGCCGCCATGCAGCCCCTCCGGCGAGACGTTAGGTCCATATTTGACATCGAGAATGCCCGGGATCACCTGCTTCAACGCGACGACCGATTCGAACAGAGCCTGCTTCTCCTCGCCCGTTATCGCGGCCTTGAGCCGCAGCAATACGCAGTGCAGGATCATATGGTGGTCTCCCTAATTTCGTTGCGGGCACAATAGAGGGAACGGGGCCGAGGGCAAGGGGAGGATTGCGGAGCACGGCGGGATCGATGGCCGCTTTGCCCGGCTTCCGACGAAGGTTGTCATAAAGAATATGCTAATGTATTCTCTAGTCGCCGTTGTCCTGGGGCTGTGGACATGGCTAGACGTGCAGAATTATCGCGCGGCGCCCGGCAGGGTAGCGGCGCCTGCTTTGGATCTACTTTCAATCGAGCGGTCAAATCTCCCAAGGGGCAGACCTGAGGAGCTTATTTGTCCAGTCAGACTTGTGAGGAGGGAAAAATGCGCAATCGCACGATCACCGTCATTCTTGCCGCAGGCCTTGGCTTATCCGCTTGCCAATCCGGCACCCGGTCCCAGGCGGTCGCCGAACGCAACGCCGAGTTCGGCTGCGTCGCGGGAACCGTGGGGGGTGCCGTCATCGGCGGGCTGATCGGCAGCACGATTGGTGCCGGCACTGGTCAGCTATGGGCCATAACTGGCGGTATCGCCACCGGCGGCGGCTTGGGCTACGGCTTGGCATGCGGTTTCTAGGCGAGCCATTGACAATGAAAACAATCGTCTTGATCACGGCGTGCATGTTGTGCACCGCCTCTTCAGTCACGGCACAGCAGCAGCCGAAGTCCATGTATCAAGGACAGATGCAGATGCTCGATAGCAACTCCGACGGATCGGTGAGCCGCGCGGAGTACGAGAGCTTCATGAGCAAGGCTTTTGCGAATCTCGACAAGAACAAGGATGGCGTCCTCCAGCCCGATGAAGTGGTCAAGGTCCTGAGCGCGCAACAGTTCGCCCTGACCGATACCAACGGCAATGGCAGCATCACTCAGAGCGAGTTCATGAAGAAGGTGCTCGCGGACTTTGCTGCTGCCGATCGCAGCCGGGACGGCAGCCTTCAGTAGAAGTCACTCGATATGATGCGGCGCGGACCTGTAAAGGCCCGCGCCTGGGCGTCCGCGCCAGAACAGTCGAGAGCAAGCCTCCGCTGCCAGCTAGCCGATCTCCAGCAGAAGCGGCCTATGATCCGACACTTCCGGCTCCGCGACGACATCGAATCTCCCGACCTTTACGCCGGGCGTCACCAGCATGTAGTCCGCGAAGCGGCCTTCTTTCGCGTAGTGCGATGTTCTCGTACCGGTGAAGCCGCGGGAGGTGACGAGGTCGGTGAGGCCAAGTTTGCCGAGCGCTTCGAACGTGACGCTTCCGGGCAGGACGTTGAAGTCGCCGCAGACGACGAGGCGCTCGCCCTTGCGCCAGATGCGCTCAATCAGTTTGACCAACGCGTCAGCCTGGCCATGGCGGGCAGGCGTATCTCCCTTACCGTTCATGTCACGCAGGCCGTGCAGTTGGGTGATGGTGACCGGAGAACCGGCATCATAATCGAAAAGGCGCAAGGCATGCGCGTTTCGCGCCCGGGGATGGGAGCCGTAGCCATCTGCGGAAAAATCGCCATGCACGAAGTCCATCGCCTGACCGATCACCGCGAAGGACCGGCGCACGAAGGTCGCGAGACCGAATTCCGAAGGCACGCGCCTCTCGCCGTCGAAAAGTTCGCCTCTGGCCGTCGGGGCGAAAAAGGCGTCATGCATCGGCAGGGCGGCCTTGATCTCGTCGAAGAGGTTGGCGCGCTGGGGCAGGATATGGCTGCCGTCGCGATATTCCAGCCAGCCGCTCTTCACGGTCACGGAACGGGTGACCTCCTGCAGGCAGAGCACATCGGCCTCGACGGTGCCGAGATAGTCCATCAGCGGCGCATGCAGCTTGCCACCCCAGGCATTCAGCGAAACGATCCGCAAGGCACTTCTCCCCTGAAACCGTTGAAGCGTTTTCTCAACCGATTCATGGAAACGCTCCATGTCCTTGTTTCGACAAAACTTTCGACGGAAAGTTCTATCGTTTCTTGAACGGCTCCATGCCCTTGCGGGCCAGTTCGTCGGCGCGCTCGTTTTCCGGATGGCCGGCATGGCCCTTGACCCAGTGCAGCGTCACCTTGTGGCTGGTTGCGCGCCTCCTCCAGCGCCTGCCAGAGCTCGGCATTCTTCACCGGCTTCTTGTCGGCGGTCTTCCAGCCGTTCTTCTTCCAGCCGAAAATCCACTTGGAAATGCCGTCCTTGACATAGGCGCTGTCGGTATAGAGATCGACCTCGCAGGGCGTCTTCAGCGCTGAGAGCGCCGAGATCGCCGCCATCAGTTCCATGCGGTTGTTGGTCGTTTCCGCCTCGCCGCCGGAGAGTTCCTTTTCGACGTCGCCATAGCGCAGCATCGCGCCCCAGCCGCCGGGGCCGGGATTGCCGGAGCAGGCGCCGTCGGTGAAGATATCGACATGCTTCATAGGCTCGAATAGCCCATATTCGGCGGCCGATGCGATCTGCCGGTGGAAGCGCAGCTTGCGCAGATATTCGAGCGGGTCCTTCTTGGTGACCATCGCGCCCTCCGGCGTCGTCAGCCAGTCGTAGAGGCGGGTCAGGAAGAAGCGCAGCGCCGAGCCGCGCGCCAGAACCGGCAGCGCCGCGAGTCTCGGCAGCGCTCAGCGGCCGCACGCTCTGATAGCCCTCGAGCAGCGCCATGCCCTTGGTGATGTTGTAGGCGCCGTCCTTCTCGAAGCACCAGGCATTGAGGCAGATCGAGACGTCATAGGCGAGCAGATCGTTGCAGGCGAAATAGAAGTCGATCAGGCCGGACAGCTCGTCGCCGAGGAAGAAGACGTTGTCGGGGAAGAGATCGGCGTGGATGACGCCGGCCGGCAGGTCCTTCGGCCAGTTGGCGGACGAGGAAATCGAGCTCGCCGCGGATCTCGCGCTGCAGGCCCGGCTCGACCTCGTCGGCGCGCGCCTCGGACTTGTCCCAGAGCGCGCCGCCAGCCGTCGACCGACAGCGCATTCGGGCGCTTCAGCTCGAAACCCTCGCCGGCGACATGCATCTCGGCCAAGCGCCTTGCCGACCTCGCGGCAATGTTTTGCCTCCGGCTTTCGCAGCCACATGCCTTCGAGAAAGGAAATGAGCGCGGCCGGGCGGCCGGAAAGCGTGCCGAGCAGCGCGCCGTCCTTGCGCGGCAGCGGCAGCGGGCAGGACAGGCCGCGGGCGGCGAGATGCTGCATCAGGCCGAGGAAGAACGGCAGGTCGTTCTTTTCGACGCGCTTTTCGTAGAGCGTCAGGATCAGCGGCGTCCTTGGTGGTGTGCAGCAGGAAGTTGGAATTCTCGACGCCTTCGGCAATGCCCTTGTAGGAAAGCAGCGTGCCGACGTCATACTCGGTCAAGAAACCGCTTCAGATCGTCTTCGGTGATATCGGTATAGACTGCCAAGGCGGGCTCTCACGATTACGAGAAAGAGCAGCGGATTTGCGCGGCAGTGGTCCTGCGGCTCAACGGCGCCTTCATTCCTGTGCTTGTCACAGGAATCCAGCCACGGCGCGTCGGCGCCGTGAATAACAGGAAAGCGCGACGCGGATGGCGTCAAGGTCTTCGCGCCCAAGGACTTGGGCGCATGATTCCTGTGACAAGCACAGGAAGGAGGGAGTGCGTGGCTTGCGCCGAATTCCATCCCTCACCCATTCACGAAAGCCATATCGGCGGCCGTCAGCTCGATATTGCGCAGTTCGCGGTTGACGAGGAAATGTTCGTTTTCCTCGAACCGTTTCGGCAAGTTCGACGCGTGGCGTCGAAGCGCGCGCGGAAAGCCTCGATGATCTCGTTGACGATGACTTCCGGCGCCGAGGCGCCGGCCGAAAGGCCGAGCGTCGAGATCGCGCCGATCTCGTCCCAGTCGATTTCCGACGGCGCGCTGCACGAGGATCGATTTCTTCGCCCCTGCCCTCAGCGCCACCTCGACGAGGCGCTTGGAGTTGGAGGAATTCGGCGCGCCGACGATGATGAAGAGATCGCAGCCGGGCGCTGCCTGCTTCACCACTTCCTGGCGGTTGGTCGTCGCGTAGCAGATCGAATCGGCGGCCGGCGCCGTCAGATTCGGGAAGCGCTCGTGCAGGCGCGTGATGACGCCGGCCGTGTCGTCGACCGAGAGCGTCGTCTGGGTGACGTAGCCGAGATTGTCGGGATCGGCGGGCACATAGGCGTCGGCATCCTCGACCGTCTCGATCAGCGAGACGGAGCCTTCCGGCAGCTGGCCCATCGTGCCGATCACTTCCGGGATGGCCGGCATGGCCGATCAGCACGACATGGCGGCCGAGGCGATTGTGGCGCATCGCCTGCTTGTGGACCTTGGAGACCAGCGGGCAGGTGGCGTCGAGATAGAAGAGATTGCGGGCTGTTGGCATCCTCCGGCACGGATTTCGGCACGCCATGGGCGGAGAAGACGACCGGCTGCGCGCGATGCTCGGCCGGGATCTCGTCCAGTTCCTCGACGAAGACCGCGCCCTTGGCCTCCAGTCCCTCGACGACATAGCGATTGTGCACGATCTCGTGGCGGACATAGACCGGCGCGCCATAGGACTTCAGCGCCAGCACGACGATCTGGATCGCGCGGTCGACGCCGGCGCAGAAGCCGCGCGGGCCGCAGAGCCTGATCGTCAAAGGAGGTTTCGCTGCAATATTCATGTCATGTTCCGGGTTACCTGGAGATCGGGGACCTCTAGCCCAATATAGGCAAGGAATTGAAGCGATACTATTGCGAGGGCCGGCGTGCCGCCTTTGCGGAACCAGGAGATCGCGACCACGACGACGAGCGCGCCGCCAGGCCGTACCAGGTGAAGGCATATTGCAGATGGTTGTTCGGCAGGTCGACCTGGGTGACGCCGCCGATCGGCAAGCCCGCCGGGATTGGGTGTCGAATCGGCATCGACGAAAAAGGGCAGCGACGCTCGCCTTGTCGAGCCCGACGCTCGAGGCCATGACGTCGAGGTCCTTCCAGTAGAAGATGTTCTTGGCGACATCGTTGTCCGGCACCAGCCCAGGAAGGCTTTCCGGGCAGCTTGTCGCGCGCCAGGCCGGTGACGGTCTGCTCGCCCGTCAACTGGCCCTGCATGCGCATTTCCGGCTCCTTGTTCTCATAGGGAACGAAGCCGCGATTGACGAAGAGATAGCGGCCGTCGGCAAGCTGCAGCGGCGTGTAGACGTAATAGCCGGTCTGGCCGTGCCAGGTGGCGAAGAAGTGCCGCTCCTTGTTGTTGCACATAGCGGCCGGTACGCGGTCACCGTGCGGTATTCGATATCGCCGCCCGCTGCCAGCCATCGCCTCGATGTCGGCAAGCGGCACCGGGGCCGATCCGCGGCGCTCGGCGATATCGGCGATCAGGCCTTCCTTCCAGTGCAGGCGCTCCACCTGCCAGGTGCCGAGCGAAATGAGGATGGCGAGCGCGATCAGCACCAGCGATGCCGGTGAAGACCGGCAGCCGGCGGCGCGGCGCCGCATGTCTGGATATCAGTCACTGAAATGCGTCCTTCGCGGGCATTGTGACGGTACTGCATGGCGATCAGGATGCCCTTGAACCAGCGCAACGTCAGCAGCGACAGGATGATCGTCAGCGGAGCGAAGAGCAGGATGTGCAGCCAGATCGGCGGCGATAGTTCACCTCCAGCCACAGCACCATGCCGATGACGATGAAGCCGACGATGAGAATGACGAAAACCGCCGGGCCGTCGCCGGAATCGGCGAAGGAATAATCGAGACCGCAGGCGGCGCAGCGCGGCTTCAGCGCCAGCAGGCCGTCGAACAGCTTTCCCTGGCCGCAGCGCGGGCAGCAGCCCTTGATGCCGGTCTTCACCGGATCGACGGGCGGGAAAATGGGCGCTGTCTTCGCTCATGCTCATTCCTTTCGGCAGCGACCGTCGTGGCTTTTTTCGATGCCTGCCTTAAGTCTCCCATAAAGCATCCGCAGGACGAAGGGAAATGCCTGCGCGATTTCGCCTCGGCGATTCGCGCCAAACAGAAGAAGAAAACTGATGACCAATGACAGCCATGCCGGCCAGATCGTGATCCTGAACGGCGCGCCGCGGAGCGGCAAGATCAACGATCGCGAGAACGCATTCAGCAGCGAGTTCGACGGGCCGTGGATGAACCTCGGCGTCGATGCCTATAATGGCGTGACGCCGGAACGCTACCTGCCGGGCATCGGCCTTCGCCCCGGCGGCGAGCGGCCCGATCTGGAGGAACTGGTGCCGTTCCTCTATGCGGCGCTCTACGAATCGATCGCCATCCATGCCGGGCTGGGACTGAACGTCGTCGCCGATCTCGGGCATCACGACAGCCTATTCGCAGCCGCTCGGCATCCTCGCCGACTGCGCCCGCAGGCTCGAAGGCTTCCCGGTTCTTTTCGTCGGCGTACATTGCCCGATTGGACGTGATCATGGAGCGGCGCAACATCGACGAGCCCGAGCGCGAGGATCTTTACGCAAAGCGGCAGCGGACGAGGTGCCGGTTCCGGACGCCGGTGCGGCGCTGGCAGGAGGAAGTGCACAAGCCGGGCATCTACGATCTCGAGGTCGATACCTCGGTCCTGACGCCGCGCGAATGCGCCGAGGCAATCCGGCAACAACTCGATCTCGGGATTCCGGAACCATCGGCCTTCGAGCGGATCGCCGCTTCCCGCTAGCCAATAAAAAAGCGGGCGCCGATGGCACCCGCCTTTTGATTCTTTCGGTCCGATCAGCCTGCGACAGGTGCGCCCCAGCCGCCCCAGACGTAGATGCAGAAGAACAGGAACAGCCAGACCACGTCGACGAAGTGCCAGTACCAGGCGGCCGCCTCGAAGCCGAAATGCTGCTTCGGGCGTGAAGTCGCCGCGCATCGCGCGCAGCAGGCAGACCAGCAGGAAGATCGTGCCGACCAGAACGTGGAAACCGTGGAAGCCGGTCGCCATGAAGAAGGTCGCGCCGTAGATCGAGTTCTTGAAGGCGAACGGGGCGTGGAGCATATTCGTAGGCCTGGACGCCGGAGAACAGGATGCCGAGCAGAACGGTCAGCGTCAGGCCCTGGATCAGGCCCTTGCGGTCGTTGTGCAGCAGCGCGTGGTGCGCCCAGGTGACCGTCGTGCCGGACAGCAAGCAGGATGACGGTGTTGTAGATCGGCAGATGCCAGGGATCGAGAACCTCGATGCCCTTCGGCGGCCAGCTGACCGCCGGTGAAGGCAAGGCGCGAGGCCTGGATCGCTTCGTTCGGAAAGAGGCTGGCGTCGAAATAGGCCCAGAACCAGGCGACGAAGAACATCACTTCCGAAGCGATGAACATGATCATGCCGTAGCGCAGATGCAGCGACACGACGCGGGTATGGGCGCCCTCATGGGCTTCCTTCACCGTGTCGGCCCACCAGCCGTACATGACGTAGAGGATCAGCGCGAGGCCGATGAAGAACAGCCAGGGATTGGCCAGTTCGACGCCGAAGAGCGTGCAGCGAGCCGCCATTCAGATAGCGCATGTAGCCGACGCCGCCGAAGGTCATGATGAAGGCGCCGATCGAGGCGAGAATTGGCCACGGGCTCGGATCGATGATGTGGTAGTCGTGATTTTTCTGATGCGCATCGGCCATGTCAGCTATCCCCGAATGTCTTCCTTCGCTCTCGCTTCCGGCATAGCCGGAAACGATCCTCAATCAAAGTTTCTTTTCAACCTTCTCCGCTCCATCCACGTTCGAAGCCACAGGCTTCGGCCCCTCTTTCGGGTAGAACGTATATGACAGCGTCACCGTGTGGATGTCCTTCGATCTCGACGGCCTTGACGATTTCCGGATCGATGTAGAACACCACCGGCATTTCAAGCTTCTCGCCCGGCTTCAGGTCCGTCTCGGTGAAGCAGAAGCACTGGACCTTGTTGAAATAGGCTCCCGCCTCGCCCGGCGTCACGTTGAAGACCGCCTGGCCGCGCTGCGTTTCGTTCGAACGGTTCTCGGCGACGAAATTGACCTGGATGGTCTCGCCGATGCTGCGGATTGACCTCGCGCTGGACCGGCTTGAAATCCCAGAGCAGGCCCGGAGCCGACATTGGCGTCGAAGGTCACGCGCATCGTGCGGTCGAGAATGACGCTCGGAGGCCTGCTCGACGCGCTGCGTCGTGCCGTTATAGCCGGTCACCTGGCAGAACATGTGGTAGAGCGGCACGGCGGCATAAGCTCATCGCGCCCATGCCGACGACGAAGCTCAGGCACATGACGACGACGGCGCCGTTGTTGCGGCCCTGCTTCTTCGGTGCGTTTGCGGTTGTCGCTCATCGATCAGCCTCCATGGCCCGTGAACTTCACGATGGTGATCGGCGTAGAAGAGAATGCACGAGGCCCGCAAGCGCCAGGCCGAGCGCGATGTTGCGGTTGCGGCGCGATTTGCGCTGCGCTTCGGTGAGCTTGACGAGTTTCCATCAGAACAGACCTCCCGCATGCGAGACCAGCAGCGAGGCGAGCCGGTCGATCATCAGGGCAGAGAAGATGGCGAAGAGATAGAAGATCGAGAAGGCGAAGAGCTTCTTCGCCGGGATCATCTTCGAGATCGCCATCCGGCATGCGCCAGACGGCGATGGAACAGTATACGAAGACCGCGCCGAGCGCGGCTGCGACAAGCGCCGTAGCCGATGCTCGCAAAGCCGAGGAAGGACGGCATCACGCCGCAGACCGCGGTCAGCACCGCATAGACGACGATCTGGTGCTTGGTCGTCGCGCTCGCCGGACACGTTCGGCAGCATCGGCACGCCGACGGCCTCGTAATCGCGCATCTTGAAGAGCGCCAGCGCCCAGAAATGCGCCGGCGTCCAGAGGAAGATGATGAGGAAGAGAACGATGCTCTCGATCGTCACCGAATTGGTCACGCAGGCCCAGCCGATCATCGGCGGAAAGGCGCCGGCGGCGCCGCCGATGACGATGTTCTGCGGCGTCGAGCGCTTCAGCCACATCGTGTAGATGACCACGTAGAAGAAGATCGTGAAGGCGAGGATGCGCGGCCGACAGCCAGTTGACGGCAAGGCCGAGGATCATCACGGAAAAGCCGGAGAGCACCAGGCCGAAGGCCAGCGCTTCCCGCGGCGTGATGCGGCCGGCCGGGATCGGCCGGCTGCGCGGTGCGGGTCATGACGGCGTCGATATCGGCGTCGTACCACATGTTGAGCGCGCCGGAGGCGCCGGCGCCCACGGCGATGCAGAGGATCGCGATGAAGCCGAGGACGGGATTGATGTGGCCCGGCGCCAGCACCAGGCCGGCAAACGCCGTGAAGACCACGAGCGACATCACGCGCGGCTTCAGCAGCTCGAAATAATCGCGCGCACTGGCTTCCGACAGGCGATACTCGCCGTCCGTTCGCAAGTGCATCGTGATTGTCGATGACCGTCATTCTTTCGTCCTGAATTTCTCCATAGTCGCCGGACGCCGCATCTGGCATGCGGCGTCCGGAGTGTCACGTGCACTTACTTGATGCGCGGAAGCTGTTCCCACTGGTGGATACGGCGGCGGCGAAGGCAGCTGCCATTCGAGCGTGTTGGCACCCTCGCCCCACGGATTGTCGCCGGCGACGCGCTTCTTGGCGAAGGCTTCGAAGACGCCGAAGAGGAAGATCAGCACGCCGAAGGCCGAGATGTAGGAGCCGATCGGAGGAAACGTAGTTCCAGCCGGCAAAGGCATCCGGATAGTCGATGTAGCGGCGCGGCATGCCGGCAAGGCCGAGGAAATGCTGCGGGAAGAACACCAGGTTGACGCCGATGAACATGACCCAGAAGTGCAGCTTGCCGAGGAACTCGTTGTACATGTAGCCGGTCATCTTCGGGAACCAGTAGTACCAGCCGGCGAAGATCGCGAAGACGGCGCCGAGCGACAGAACGTAGTGGAAGTGGGCCACGACGTAATAGGTGTCATGCAGCGAGCGGTCGAGACCGGCATTGGCGAGCTGAACGCCGGTGACGCCGCCGACGGTGAACAGGAAGATGAAGCCGATCGCCCAGAGCATCGGCGTGCGGAACGAGATCGAACCGCCCCACATCGTCGCGATCCACGAGAAGATCTTCACGCCGGTCGGAACGGCGATGACCATCGTCGCGAAGACGAAGTAGCGCTGCGCGTCGAGCGACAGGCCGACCGTGTACATGTGGTGCGCCCAGACGATGAAGCCGACGGCGCCGATCGCGACCATGGCATAGGCCATGCCGAGATAACCGAAGATCGGCTTCCTCGAGAAGGTCGAGACGATGTGGCTGACGATGCCGAAGCCCGGCAGGATCAGGATGTAGACTTCCGGGTGACCGAAGAACCAGAACAGGTGCTGGTACAGGATCGGGTCGCCGCCGCCTTCCGGCGAGAAGAAGGACGTGCCGAAGTTGCGGTCGGTCAGCAGCATGGTGATGCCGCCTGCCAGAACCGGCAGCGACAGCAGCAGCAGGAAGGCGGTGATCAGCACGGACCAGGCAAACAGCGGCATCTTGTGCAGCGTCATGCCCGGAGCGCGCATGTTGAGGATCGTGGTGATGAAGTTGATCGCACCGAGGATCGACGAGGCACCGGCAATGTGCAGCGCGAAGATCGCGAGATCGACCGCCGGACCGGGCGTGCCGGCTGTCGAAAGCGGCGGATACATCGTCCAGCCGCCGCCCGCGCCGTAAGCGCCTGCCGGACCTTCGACGAACATCGACAGGAGCAGCAGCAGGAAGGCCGGGACGATCAGCCAGAAGGAGATGTTGTTCATGCGCGGGAAGGCCATGTCCGGCGCGCCGATCATGATCGGCACCATCCAGTTGGCGAAACCGCCGATCATCGCCGGCATGACCATGAAGAAGATCATGATCAGCGCGTGCGCGGTGGTGAACACGTTGAACATCTGCTTGCCGCCGTCGATGGCGGCATCGCCCTCGATAGCCGTAGACCATCGAGGCCAGACCGTGGAAGATCTGGATGCCCGGCTCCTGCAGCTCCATGCGCATGGCAACGGAGAGCGCGCCGCCGATGATGCCGGCGATGATCGCGAAGATCAGGTAGAGCGTGCCGATGTCCTTGTGGTTGGTCGAGAAGAACCAGCGATTGACAGAAGCTCGGCTTGTGCGAGTGGTCGTGATGATCGTCATGCGCGTGATCATGGGCATGATCATGAGAATGATCGTGTGAGCGGAAGGTCCAGCCATTGTCCCGAGTCCCCTTCTAATTACTGTGCGACGTTTTCGGCGACGTCGACGGTCTTTGCCGGACCGTCGATGGCAGCCATGAGTGCCTTGTAGGCTCCCGGAAGATCGGTGGCGGCGGCGGTCAGCCACTGCTTGTACTTGTCCTCGGAGACGACGCGGATGGCGATCGGCATGAACGCATGGTCCTTGCCGCAGAGCTCGGAACACTGGCCGTAGAACAGACCTTCGCGCTCGGCCTTGAACCAGGTTTCGTTCAGGCGGCCCGGAACGGCATCGATCTTGACGCCGAAGGACGGCATGGCGAAGGCGTGGATGACGTCGGTCGGAGCGGCGGTCACGAGAACGCGGACGGTCTTGTTGACCGGCAGGACGACTTCGTTGTCGACGGCGAGAAGACGCGGATAGACCGACTTGTCTTCCTTGCCGGCGGCAGCGCGATCCTGGTCCTTCAGCAGATAGGAGTCGAAGGCGAGCGGGCTTTCGCCCGAGCCTTCATATTCATAGTTCCACTGCCACTGGGTGGCGGTCGCCTTCAGCGTGACGTCCGGATTTTCCGGCAGCGTCAGCTGCGCGGTCAGAAGCTTGAACGAGGGAACGGCAAGGAAGAGAAGGATGAGAACCGGCCCGACGGTCCAGATGACTCTCGATCATCGTGTTGTGGCTCGTCTTCGACGGCACCGGATTCGCGCTGGCGCGGAACTTGAACAGACGACGATCAGCAGCACGAGCACGAAAAGCGTGATCGGAACGATGAACCACAGCGTATACTGCTCGAACCAGCGGATTTCCTGCATGATCGGCGTTGCCGCCGGCTGCAGCGTCGCCTGCCACGGCATCGGCTGGTCGGCAAACTGCGCTGGAAGCAAAAAGCAGACAGACCAGCGCGGTCAGGGCTGCATAAGCCTTCTTAATCACCTTAGTATCTCCCTAAAGCGCTTGATCTGCGACAAACCCGAACGCAGAATCCTTGCCATCCTCAGTCGCTTCAAACCACAGTTTGCCATCCGCCGCAACATGGCCAAAGCAATTGTCTATGCGGCATTTTTGCGCAAAGTCCAAGTCGGCTGCGAACGGCAAAGCATTGCCGAAGTATTTCATCAGCATACGAAAAGCAGACTCTGCCGGGCCGAATCCGCCCTTGCCGGACATTACTTCGGCGAAGGTCCTATTTCCGCCGCAGTCCCCCGGTTTTGACGGGGCGGGGCTTTTCATTTCCAATGGTGGCGCTTCAACAATAGCGGCACTGATTCGAATTCCAGAGGTTTCCATGGGTTTCCGTTCCCTCGCGCGGTCGCTCATTCTGACCATCAGCATCGCCGCCGCAGCGACAGCACCCGTATTCGCCCAGCAGCAGCCGGCACCGAAGCCCCCTGCCCAGCAGCCGGCGCCGGCACAGCCCGCTGCCCCGCAGCAGGCAGCGCCCGGCCAGAGCCAGCCGCAGGCCCCCGGAACGGTGAAGTCCAACCACGGCGCGTGGTCGTCGTCTGCGACAAGCCGGCCGGCGCCTCTGCCGAGCAATGCGCGCTGATGCAGAACGTGATCGCCGAAGACCGGCCGGAAGTCGGCCTCTCCGTCGTCGTGCTGAAGACCGCCGACCGCAAGTCGAAGATTCTGCGCGTGCTGGCGCCGCTCGGCGTGCTTCTGCCGAACGGCCTCGGTCTCAATGTCGACGGCAAGGATATCGGCCGCGCCTATTTCGTGCGCTGCTTCGCCGACGGCTGCTATGCCGAAGTCGTTCTCGAGGACGAGCTGCTGAAGACCTTCCGCAGCGGCGAGAGCGCCACCTTCATCGTCTTCCAGACCCCGGAAGAAGGCATCGGCATTCCGGTCGACCTCAAGGGCTTTGCGCGAAGGCTACGACGCGCTGCCCTGATAGAGGGCTTGCTCCAGCAGCTCTGCGGACCTACATCGGCTTGGAAGCGTTCCTGCTTCGAAGCGGAGAATACGATCATGAACACCGATCTCCTGACGCTGTTCGACGCCGACGAAGCGGCGATGCGCAAACTCGTTGCCGAGGCGCTTGTCCGGCGCCGATGACGGCGAACTCTTCATCGAGCACGCGCAGGCGGAATCGCTGATCGTTCGACAATGGCCGCCTGAAGGGCGGCAGCTTCAACACCGACCAGGGTTTCGGCCTGCGCGCCGTTGCCGGCGAAGCGGTCGGCTACGCGCATGCGGGCGATCTTTCGGTTGCGGCGCTGAAGCGCGCGGCCGATGCCGTCGGCGCGGTCACGCGCGGCTATTCCGGCACCTATGCGGCAGCGCCGCAGCGCACCAACAAGAAATTCTACAGCGACGAAAACCCGATCGGCTAGCCGAGCTTCGAGGAGAAGGTGAAGGTCCTGCAGGAGATCGACGCCTATCTGCGCGGCAAGGACGACAAGGTGCGCCAGGTGACGGCCTCGGTCGCCGCGAGCTGGCAGGTCGTCGATATCCTGCGCGCCGACGGCCACCGCGTGCGCGACATCCGGCCGATGACGCGCATCAACATCTCCGTCATCGTCGGCGAAGGCGACCGGCAGGAGAGCGGCTCCTACGGCAGCGGCGGGCGCGTCGGCTTCGGCGATTTCATCGCCGAGGGCAACTGGCAGTACGGCGCCGACGAGGCGCTGCGCCAGGCGCTCGTCAATCTCGAAGCGATCGACGCGCCGGCCGGCACGATGGACGTCGTTCTCGGCTCCGGCTGGCCGGGCGTCATGCTGCACGAAGCCGTCGGCCACGGGCTGGAAGGCGATTTCAACCGCAAGAAGACCTCGGCCTTTGCCGGCCTGCTCGGCCAGATGGTCGCCGCCCCCGGCGTCACCGTCGTCGATGACGGCACGATCGACAGCCGCCGCGGCTCGATCACCATCGACGACGAGGGCACGCCCTCCGGCTACAACGTGCTGATCGAAAACGGCAAGCTCGTCGGCTACATGCAGGACCGGCAGAACGCCCGGCTGATGGGCATGACAGCCGACCGGCAACGGCCGCCGCCAGGGCTATGCGCATGTGCCGATGCCGCGCATGACCAACACCTACATGCTCGGCGGCGACAAGACGCCGGAAGAAATCATCGCCTCGGTGAAGAAGGGCATCTATGCCGTCTCCTTCGGCGGCGGCCAGGTGGACATCACCTCCGGCAAGTTCGTCTTCGGCTGCACCGAGGCCTATCTGATCGAGAACGGCAAGATCGGCGCGCCGATCAAGGGCGCGATGCTGATCGGCAACGGTCCGGACGCGATGAAGCGCATCTCGATGATCGGCAACGACATGAAGCTCGACACCGGCATCGGCAATTGCGGCAAGGCCGGCCAATGGGTTCCGGTCGGCGTCGGCCAGCCGCATCTGCGCATGGACCAGGTGACCGTCGGCGGCACGCAGGCCTGACCCGTCCGGAGGCAGCGATGAGCGATATCGAGATCAGACCCTTCGCCGCCCCAGACATCGATGGCGTCTTCTCGGTCATCCTGCCGATCCAGCGCGACGAATTCGGCTTCGCGATCACGGCCGACGACCAGCCGGATCTGCAGGTGATCCCGGATTTCTACCAGTCCGGCAAGGGCCAGTTCTGGGTGGCCGAACTTGACGGCGTCATCGTCGGCACGCTCGGCCTCAAGGACATTGGCAACAATCGGGCGGCGCTTCGCAAGATGTTCGTCGCCGCGGCCGTGCGCGGCCGCGAACACGGGGTTGCCGCGCGGCTGCTCGACGCGCTCTTGGCTCACGCCAGAGCGAACGGCATACGCGACATATTCCTTGGCACGACAGACAAGTTCCTCGCCGCGCATCGGTTCTACGAGAAGAACGGCTTCACCGAGATCAAGCGCGACGAACTCCCGCGCTCCTTCCCGCTCATGGCCGTGGACAACAAGTTCTACCGGCGGACTGTCGGCGCAGGCTGATCACGTGCTTTGAACCTTGAACAGCCGTTTGCACTCGATCTCAGACAGAGATCGATGTGGTTCATCAGGATCGTCCAGCGAACTTTGGCGCCTGCAGCTTAGCTGTGATCGCCGAGCAGCACGCAGTCGTAGGAGCGCTTCTTGAGCGCTTCGCAGGCTGCCGAGGCCGCGTCCTTGCTGTCGAAGCCGACGAAGCGGGCGCGGTAGACGGCGTTGGCGCCGGTGCCGACAGCTTCCGTATAGGGAGACGCGGACTTCAGCGGCGCGCCGCCTTCTGACTTTGCCAGGGAGAGGAGCGCGCGGGCAGCATCGGCGCTCGGAGCGGCCGAAATCTGGATCTGCCAGCCGCTGACCGGAGCCTGCGGCTTGCCGGCATTGGCCACCTGCTCGAGTGCCGCCGGCGATCGGCGGGAACGGCTGCGGTGTCGGAATAGCCGAGGGCGAAAGGAATTTTGCCGGCGGGCTGCCCGCTACGCGGCGCGGTGGCAGCAGGCGCGACGCCCGGAAGAGAAACATCCGTGTCGGCGGCCGAGGCAACCTCGACCTGCTGCTTGGCACCGGCGCCCGCAACGAGTGCTGCCGCCGCTGGAAGTGCGGCCGAGATACTTGTCGAGAAGTGCGGCCATCTTGTCGTCGCGGCTGCGGGCCGTGCGGCCGCCGAGAACGACGCCGACGACGCGGCGGTTGCCATCTTGCACTGCGCTCACGACATTGAAGCCGGAGGCATTGGTGTAGCCCGTCTTGATGCCGTCCATGCCCTGATAGCGATACATCAGGTTGTTGTGGCCGCGGATCGTCTTGCCCCTGAAATTAAAGCGAGACCATCGAGAAAAGGCGGTATTCGTTCGGATAGTTCCTGAGCAGCGCGACACCGAGCGTCGACATGTCGCGGGCCGTCGTCACCTGACGGTCATCCGGCAGTCCGGAAGCGTTGTAGAAAGTCGTGCGGCTCATGCCGAGCTGGCGGGCCTTCTGCGTCATCATGCGCGCAAAATTGCTCTCCGAGCCGCCGAGTTTCTCGCCCATGGCGGCTGCGGCATCGTTCGCAGACTTCACGATCATGCCATAGACGGCCTCGCGCACGGTGATCGTTCCACCTGCCCTCACGCCAAGCTTGGTCGGCGGACGGCTGGCTGCGTATTTGGACATGACGATCGGGGTATCCCAATTGATCTTGCCGCGGTTCAGCGCCTCGAAGGTAAGATAGAGCGTCATCATCTTGGTGAGCGACGCGGGATGATTCAGCACATCGGCGTTCTCGGAAGCGAGAACCTTGCCGGTTCGAGCATCAAGGATGAGGGAGGCGCTGCCGGCCATGGCCGCGATCGGTGCCGAAACGGCAAGCGTCACCGTAAAAATGCGGCCAGCAAACTTTTCATATTTCCCTCAATCAAGTGCCGCATGCGGCGAAGCCAAGATATGTCCCGTTCTGCGACAGAGGCGTCGATTTGGCGCGACTCTAAGAGCAACGGACACGGATTTTTTAGTTTTCTCTGTCCTTGGTGAACGGACCGTAAAGATTTCATGCCGGAAATGCAACGTTCAGTAAGGCTTAACACCATAATTGTTAGGCTCTTGCGTTGTCAGGGAGGCGGCATGCGGATGCTGTGGAAAAGTCGCGCGAAGCGGATCGCCATCAACGGCGGCCTCGAGGCCGCGCATCTGCTTGCCGCTGCCGGGCTCATGCGCAGCGCACGCGGACGCGGCGCAATCTTTACCCTGCATCATGTCAGACCACACGAGCCGCATGCTTTCGAGCCGAATGCGCATCTGGAAGTTACGCCGGAATTTCTCCACGCGGCGTTGACGCGGCTTACGCGTGACGGCTACCGGTTCGTTGCGCTGGATGAGGTTCCGGCATTGCTTTCCGGCCCGCCAGCCGACCAGCCATTTGCGGCCTTCACACTGGACGACGGCTATCGGAACAACCTCGTTTACGCCTATCCGATCTTCGAGAAGCACGCGGCGCCTTTTACCGTGTTCGTGGCAAAGGGTCTTTCCGAGCGCACCCATACCATCTGGTGGGAGACGCTTGCCGCTGTCCTGCGGAAGGCGGAAAAGGTGCGCTTCGATTTCGGCGCAGGCGAGGAGAGCATCACTCTCGCCACCTCGGCCGGCCAGTACACGGCATTCTCACGATTTGCAGCCTACGTTCACCGCGCCGACGAGACCTTGGCGGCCGCGAAGATCGACACGCTCGCCCGCGACCACGGGATCGATCCGACAGAACTGGTCGACGATCTGGTGATGGGGCCGGCCGAACTCAATCTTCTCGAAGCGAGCCCGCTGGCCTCCCTCGGCGCCCATACGATCAGCCACCGGGCGCTTGCGCGCCTTCCCGAAGCCGAAGCGCGGGAGGAAATGGCGCTTTCGGCCGATCACGTCGCGGAAATCACCGGCAAGCGGCCCGCCACGATCGCCTTTCCGTATGGCACGCCCGAGGCTGCATCACGTCGCGAGGCGACGATCGCGGCCGAGATGGGGTTCAAAGTGGGGGTGACGACCCAGCCGGGTATCATGCAACCCGGCTTGCCCGGCGGCATGACCTATCTGCCGCGGCTCTCGCTCAATGGGCTCTACCAGAAGCCGCGTTATGTTTCGGCACTCGCATCCGGCATACCGCTGAAACTGATGGGCCGCTGAAGCCTCCGTTACGGATACATCCGCACCTTTTCCCAATCGCCTTCCGCGGCAGCGCGGCGGAACTCGATGCGGTCGTGCAGGCGGAAGTTCTGGTCCTTCCAGAATTCGATCGAAACCGGCTTGATGCGGAAACCGGACCAATAAGGCGGCCGCGGAATTTCGCCGATGGCATAACGCGCGGTATATTCGGCCACGGCTTTTTCCAGCGCAAAGCGGCTTTCCAGCGGGCGCGACTGCTTCGAAGCCCAGGCACCGATGCGGCTGCCGCGGGCTCGCGTCTTGAAATAGTCGTCGGCTTCTTGATCCGTCACGATTTCCACAGGACCGCGCAGGCGCACTTGCCGGCGCAGCGTCTTCCAGTGGAAACACATGGCCGCTTTTTTCTGTCCGAGGATTTCGCGGCCTTTCTGACTTTCGAAATTCGTGTAGAAGACGAATCCGTCGCTGTCGAATCCCTTAAGGAGAACCATGCGGACATTGGGAAGGCCATCCTCATCGACCGTCGCAAGTGCCACCGCATTCGGATCGTTCACCTCGGAAGCCTCGGCTTCCTTCAGCCATTCCGCGAAAAGCTTGAACGGCTCGTCGCGTTCGGTAAAGTCACCGCTTGTTAACTCATTTGCCGACATATTAGCTCAAATGCCCCGGGTTTATCGGTTGAATGCCCAGCTTTTCACGACTGGACAGGACGCAGGGTGGAAGTCATAGCAAAGTCAAATCGCCATACAAAGGCCTTGTCGCGCCGTTGCGGCGCATTGTTCGTCATCGGCACGGCGATGCTGTCGCTTTCGGGCTGCATGACGGGCGGTTTTGATTTCCTGAGCGATTCGAAGGTGGACCGTTCGGTTGCCACCGGCACCGTGCCGCAGACAGCGCCGAGCACGGACACGCTTTCCGACGAAATGACGGTTCGCAACGCGGTCACCTCCGCCGATATCGGTAAAATGGCCGGCCAGCCGCTTCCCTGGGCGAACTCCTCCACCGGCAGCGCCGGCGTCATCGACACGATCGTCGAGAACAACGACACCGGCCAGGTCTGCCGCCAGTTCCGCACGACGCGTCACTCCTATGCAGGCATCGCGAAGTTTTACGGCAAGACCTGCCTTGTCGGCGGCGGCAACTGGCAACTGCTGAGCTTTCAGCCTGAAGGCTGATCCGTCTTCACACTATCGCTTGATCGCAGCGAGCGGGCGCTTCGAATGCTTAGCAAAAAGCTAACCATTTGCAGCGAAAGCCGCATTCCTCGCGCGTGAAATAAGAACTGATTAGCAACTCTGACGCACGATCGGCCCAAAGGCGCGTGTTCCGGTCTTGGCCGGCACGCGCAATGAATTGTTATTGGGCTTTCGGGGTGCAGGCAAGGACAGGCACTCCGCATCGG
Source organism: uncultured Alphaproteobacteria bacterium (assembly GCA_963838565.1). Classification (GTDB taxonomy): domain Bacteria; phylum Pseudomonadota; class Alphaproteobacteria; order Rhizobiales; family Rhizobiaceae; genus Rhizobium. The sequence continues at coordinate 111,113 of CAWIRO010000019.1, read as the reverse complement.
AAAACCGGCAGTTTACTATGCGCGATCCTTACAAGATTCTGGGCGTTCCTCGGACGCGGCAGACAGACGAGATCAAGGCGGCCTGGCGCAACATGGCCAAGGCCGTTCATCCGGACCACAACCAGGGCGATCCGACGGCAGCCGCCCGTTTCGCCGAGATCGGCCGTGCCTATGAGACACTGAAGGATCCCAAGAAGCGCAGCCTTTTCGACACGGCCGCCCGGATGGCCGAGGCGCGAGTGACACGGCGAGACGATCATGCAGCAGCGCCAAGCAGCTCGCGAGGCGGCCGTCCGCGCCAAGGCCGCGCAGGCGAATGCCGAACGGGTGATGGAAGAACTCGCCCGTGCCAACGCGCAAAAGGCGGCGAAGGCCGCCGAGGCGGCAAAACAGCAGCACGCCAGCCCGGAAGCCGCCGAGGATATGGTCGAGCGCATCTTTGGCGCGCAAGCCAAGGCCGCGAGTGCTGCGGCGGCCAACGCACAGGCAAGACGCCGGCAGGCGTGCGGAGGCCGAAACGCGCGAGGACGCGAAGCAGAAACAGCAAAGGCACAGGAAGAGAACGCGCGAGGCGGCCGCATGCCGCCGGCATTCTGTCAGCCGCTTGAGCATCCTGACCTCGCTGGTGCGCCGCATCACCGGCGCGCGCCCGCGCCCGGAAAAGGCGCCGGATCAGTTGGCGCGGCAACCGTCACGATCGAGGACATCTTGAAGGGCGCGCTGGACCACCGTGCAGCTCCGGAGGGCCGCGAGATCAGCTTCGCATTGTCGGCAGGGGCACGACGGAGGGCCATCAGGTGCGGCTGAAGGGCCAGGGCTACAAGCTGCCGAACATGCAGCGCGGCGACGCGGTCATCAGCATCCACATCGCACCCGATCCGCGTTTCACCGTCGATGGCTTCGATCTCCACACCGTACTGCCCTGACGCTCGAGAATGCCGTGCTCGGCACCGAGGCGCGCATCGACGGACCGAACGGGCCAGCTGGACATAACCATTCCCGCCTGGTCCGGATCGGACAAGACGATCCGAATCCCCGGCCAGGGCTTGCCCGACGACAGATGGCGGAAGGGGCGATCTGGTCGTCGAATTGCGCATTATGCTGTGGGAAAAACCGGACGATAAGGTCACCGATCTCATGAGAAGCATGCGCGAAGGGCTGTTTCTGTGAAATTTTCGTGACAAGCGCACCCTTTATTACGATCCCTAACAGTTGATGATTGCTTGCAAGCTTGAACCGATGGACGGCCTATGCCATAGGCAATTTCCAATTGGATCATTAGGGGGCAAAATATGGCTCAAGCAACAGGCCTCATGTCAGGCAAACGCGGCGTCATCATGGGCGTCGCCAACAATCGTTCGATTGCGTGGGGCATTGCCAAGGCCATTCATGCACAGGGCGGCGAAATCGCCTTCACCTATCAGGGCGATGCGCTGAAGAAGCGTGTCGAACCGCTGGCCGCCGAACTCGGCGGCGTCCTGGCCGGCCACTGCGACGTCAGCGACGAAGCGACGCATCGACGCGGTCTTCGACAACGTCGAAAAGATGTGGGGCAAGATCGATTTCGTCGTGCATGCGATCGGCTTCTCCGACAAGGACGAACTGACCGGCCGCTACGTCGACACCTCGCCGGACAATTTCGCCAAGACGATGCAGATCTCCGTCTATTCGTTCACGTCCGTCGCGCGCCGCGCCGAGAAGCTGATGACCGACGGCGGCTCGATGCTGACGCTGACCTATTACGGCGCCGAGAAGGTGATGCCGAACTATAACGTCATGGGCGTCGCCAAGGCCGCGCTCGAAGCGAGCGTCAAGTATCTGGCCGTCGATCTCGGACCGAAGAACATCCGCGTCAACGCGATTTCGGCAGGCCCGATCAAGACGCTCGCAGCCTCCGGCATCGGCGATTTCCGCTATATTCTGAAGTGGAACGAGTACAACGCGCCGCTGCGCCGCACCGTCACCATCGAGGAAGTCGGCGATGTCGGCCTCTACATGCTGTCGGATCTGTCGCGCTCGGTCACCGGTGAAGTGCACCATGCCGACAGCGGCTATCATGTCATCGGCATGAAGGCGGTCGACGCGCCGGATATTTCCGTCATCAAGGACTGATCGAAGTCCAATCAAGCGGAGCCTGCCGTGCTCATCTACGTGATCCGACACGGTCAGACCGACTGGAATGCGCGAACGCCGTCTGCAGGGCCAGAAGGATATTCCGCTGAACGTGACCGGCCGCGAACAGGCGCGGCGAACGGCATCGACACTGGCCGAGATTCTCGGCGAGTCGAGGCGATCCCCTTCGATTTCGTCGCAAGCCCGCTCGGGCGCACGCGCGAGACGATGGAGATCATGCGCGCCGCCATGGGACTCGCCGCCGCAGGACTACCGCACCGACGAGCGGCTGGTGGAAGTTTCCTTCGGCGACTGGGAAGGCTTCACGATCGAGGAACTGAAGGCGACGCAGCGCGAGCGGGTGCGTCGAACGCAACGCTCGACAATGGGATTTCATCCCGCCCGGCGACGATGCGGAAAGCTACGAAATCCTCTCCTGGCGGATCGGCTCCTGGCTGAATTCGCTCGAGCGTCCGACCGTCTGCGTCACGCATGGCGGCGTCATCCGCACGCTTTTCAAGATGATCGCGCGATCTGCCGAAGCACGAGGCTGCCGAGGGCGAAATCCCGCAGGACCGTATCCTGAAGATCGACACTGCGAACGATCGGCTGGCTCTGAGCAGCCCAGCCGTGCGGCGTGGCATGAGCTAGGCACAATCCGCAGACTCACTGGACGATATCGAGATCGTTGATCACGCGCTTGCCGTCGACTTCCGTGTAGAAGACACAACCTTCACGCCGGCCTTCAGGCCGTCGAAATTGAATTCCTCCGGCGCCTGATAGGTCTTGCCGTCATCGAGGGTCAGGCTCGAGGTTGGTCAGTGTCGACCTGCTTGATCGTCGCTTCGACGTCGGCACTTTCCGCAAAGCCGCTGATGCGGCGACAGGAAACTTGCTGTAGCCAGCAGCGTGGCAACAAAGAAACGCATCGCAGCAAACCTCTTGAAACTCGTCGCTAACATCCGATGAAACACAGATAAGCTCCTGAATATGGCGAAAATTGCCCGGAAGAATGGCTTTCCCGCGCCCAATTGATGAATAGCATTTTAAAAATAATCAAGAGCTGGCATTAACGATTAGAACGCCCTCAATGACTGAAGGGCAACCGAGCAAACGATCGTAAATTAACCGGCTCTCCCTACAGTTTTCGCGCGCGGACATGCTGCGCGATCTCGGTTGCGACCTGTTGCGGGCTACGCCTTCTCCCGCCGCCTCATCCTTCGAGGACTCGCAGCCGCCGCAGCGGGTGGAACCGCCTAGCGGCTTGCCTCCTGAGTTCATCGTTTACGATTTGCGGAAACAGCATTCTCCGCACGCGGCATTTTTCGGCAAAGAAAGGCGTTTGCCCGCACGGCTTTTTGGCCTATGAGTGTCCCGCATTTTGAAGTATGGCGCAGCCGGTGACGTCCGGATCCTTGCGCTCATCCGGTCGGAACACATGTCGCACAATACATTCGGTCATCTCTTCCGCGTAACCACCTGGGGCGAAAGCCACGGGCCGGCGCTCGGCTGCGTCGTCGACGGCTGCCCTCCCGGCCTCCGCTTCACGCTGCCGAAGACTGCAGGCCTGGCTCGACAAGCGCAAGCCCGGCCAGTCGCGCTTCGTCACCCAGCGCCGCGAGGACGATCTGGTCAAGGTGCTCTCCGGCGTCATGCTGGATGCCGACGGCGAGACGATGATCACCACCGGCACGCCGATCTCGATGATGATCGAGAACACCGACCAGCGCTCCAAGGACTACTGCGAGATCGCCAGGCAGTACCGGCCGGGCCATGCCGACTATACCTACGACGTCAAATACGGCATCCGCGACTATCGCGGCGGCGGCCGCTCCTCGGCGCGCGAGACCGCGGCCCGCGTCGCAGCCGGCGGCCTTGCCCGCAAGGTCGTGCCCGGACGTCAGGTGCGCGGCGCGCTGGTGCAGATCGGCAAGCACAAGATCAACCGCGACAACTGGGACTGGGATCGAAGTCGGCAAGAACCCGTTCTTCGCGCCCGATCCGGCCATCGTTCCGGTCTGGGAAGAGTATCTCGACGGCATCCGCAAGACCGGCTCCTCGGTCGGCGCCGTCGTCGAAGTCATCGCCGAAGGTGTTCCGGCCGGGCTCGGCGCGCCGATCTATGCCAAGCTCGACCAGGACATCGCCTCCATCCTGATGTCGATCAACGCCGTCAAGGGCGTCGAGATCGGCAACGGTTTTGGCGCCGCCGAAATCACCGGCGAGGAAAACGCCGACGAGATGCGCATGGGCAATGACGGCAAGCCGATCTTCCTGTCCAACCATGCCGGCGGCATTCTCGGCGGCATCTCCACCGGCCAGCCGGTGGTCGCCCGCTTTGCCATCAAGCCGACCTCCTCGATCCTCACCGAACGCCAGTCGATCGACGCGGACGGCAACAATGTCGATATCCGCACCAAGGGCCGCCACGACCCCTGCGTCGGCATCCGCGCCGTGCCGATCGGCGAGGCCATGCTCGCCTGCACCATCGCCGACCACTACCTGCGCGACCGTGGCCAGACCGGCCGGCTGAAATCAAGGAAGAACCCCATGCCTTTGACCAGAAGCGTGTCGTCGATGCCATCCGGGCCTTCGAGGCCGGCGAGATCGTTGTCGTCACCGACGACGACGACCGCGAGAACGAAGGCGACCTGATCGTCGCCGCCGTCCACTGCACGCCGGAAAAGATGGCCTTCATCGTGCGCCACACCTCCGGCATCGTCTGCACGCCGATGCCGAAGGAAGAGGCCAAGCGCCTCAACCTCAACGCCATGGTGGCGGAAAACGATTCGGCCCACACGACGGCCTTCACCGTCACCGGTCGATTTCAAGCACGGCACGACGACCGGCATTTCCGCCGACGACCGGACGCTGACGGTGCGCAACCTTGCCAATCCGAATGTCGGCGCCGCCGATTTCGTCCGTCCCGGCCACATCTTCCCGCTGGTCGCCCGCGAAGGCGGCGTGCTGATGCGCTCCGGCCATACGGAAGCGGCCGTCGATCTCTGCAGGCTCGCCAGCCTGCCGCCGATCGGCGTCATCTGCGAACTCGTCAACGACGACGGCACCGTCACGCGCGGCCCGCAGGTCATCGACTTTGCCGAGAAGCACGGCCTGAAGCAGGTTTCGGTCGCCGATCTCATCGCCTACCGCCAGCGCAAGGAAACGCTGATCGAGCTCGAGCGCGACCTTCGACATCGAGACGCCCTACGGCAAGGCCAAGGCGCATACCTATTCCCTGCCCTGGGACCCGATGCAGCATCTCGCCGTCGTCTTCGGCGACATCCGCGACGGCGTCGACATTCCGGTTCGCCTGCATCTGGAAAATGTCGCCGACGACGTCTTCGGCAAGCGATGCCCGGTCGATCACTATCATGAAGAAGCATCGCCGAAGAGGGCCGCGGCGTCATCGTCTATCTGCGCGAAGGCTCCGTCGGCGTCGGCCATTACGACAACGGCCGCAAGACGCGCAACCAGGACCGCGAGGATCCCAGCCGAAGCGCAGACGCGCGAAAGCGAATGGCTGGAAATCGGCCTCGGCGCCCAGATCCTGAAGGATCTCGGCGTCACCTCGATCAAGCTGCTGTCCAGCCGCGAGCGCCACTATGTCGGCCTGGAAGGTTTCGGCATCAAGATCGCGAAGACGGAGATTTGCTGAGGCGTTCCCTTCTCCCAGCGGGGAGAAGGTGGCCCGAAGGGTCAGATGAGGGGGCGGCGCGGCACATTCCGTCCGTCGCTCTCGCTCTGGACGTTCGCTCCTGACGTCGGCCACCCCCTCATCGCCTCGCTGACGCTCCGGCCCTTCTCCCCGCTGGGAAGAAGGGACGCCGATGCCGTCTCACCCTCGCCATCCCTCCAGAAACACGACCTTCTCCACGCCCGCAAACTTCGCCACCCGCTCCAGCTCCGCCTCCAGCCTCTCCAGCCGCCCGGCCGATGGCTTCACGCCCGGCTCCAGCCAGAGCCGCTTGACGTCGAGCGTGCCCGCTTTCCGGTCCGCCTTCATGTCGATGCGGCCGATCAGCCTGTCGCCTTCGAGCAGCGGGAAGACGTAATAGCCGTATTCGCGCTTCGGCTCGGGCACGAAAACCTCGATGCGGTAGAAGAAGCCGAAGAGGCGTTCGGTGCGGTTGCGGTCGCGGATCATCGGATCGAAGGGGCTGAGCACGCGGATGCGGGCCGGGCGGCTCGGGATAGTCGCCGAGCGTCGGGAGGAAATCGGCAAAAGCCCAGGAGGGGCGCGGCTTGCCGCCGAGCGCCGGTTCGATCAGCACTTCGATCAGTTCGTCGCGATGCGCGCGTACCCAGGCCTTGGCCTCGTCCGGCGAGATCAGGTCCCAGAAGGCGGCGATCTCGCCATGGGTGGCAAAGCCGAGCCGCGTCGAGCGCGCTGCGGCAGGCCCAGTCGACGAATTCCTCGTGGCTGACCTCCGGCTCGCGGAATTCGGCCGGGAATGACGCGCTCGGCGAGATCGTAGACCTTCTGGAAATTCGGAGCGGCCGGCGATGGCGAACTTGCCGGTATGCCAGAAATATTCGAGCGCCGTCTTGTTCGGATGCCAGTTCCACCAGCCGCCGGAGATGTGGCCGTCGGCCTTGATCTCGCGCGACATGATGGCGCCGTCGCGCGCCACGCGCTCATAGGTCTCCTCGAAGGCCTGCTTCGAAGCCCTCGCCGCGCCATTTGCGCCAGCGCTCGATGATGACCTCCTCCTCGTGCCGGAACTTGTGCTTCCAGTAGACGAAGAAGGCGCTCGGCAGGATCGAGGCGTCATGCGTCCAGTGCTCGAACAGCGCGCCGTCCTTTTCCAGCAGCGTCGTCAGATGCTCGCGCCTGTAGGTCTGGTTGCGGGAAAACAGGATCTGGTGATGGGCCCGCTCCACCGTCTGGATGCTGTCCACCTGGACGAAGCCGATGTCGTGGATGAGCTGCAGCAGCCCGGCCTTGGTCGAGGCGCGGTTCGGCGGCGCGCTGAGGCCCTGCTTGGTGAGGAAAATACGGCGGGCATCGCGGTTCGAAAGCAGATTCGTCATGAGCAGCATCATATTCGGGAAAATGTTCCTAGCCACCCGGTTTTGCACTTTTGCCGAGACTGCGGCTATAGAAGCAGCATCGACATTGCGACGGGGGACATGATTTGGATATTCGCTTCGAAGGGGCTGCGGTCAGTTTCGGCGCGCGGGAAGCGCTGGCGCCGCTGACCCTCAGCCTCACCGAAAACCGCATCGGCATCATCGGCCTCAACGGCTCCGGCAAGACGACCTTCGCGCGGCTGATCAACGGGCTGACCAAGCCGACGGCCGGACGCGTCACCGTCAACGGCCGCGACACGGCCGACGAGCAAGGCCGCGCTCGCCGATGTCGGCTTCATCTTCCAGAAGCCGCAGAACCAGATCATCCTGCCGATCGTCGAGCGACGACATCGCCTTCGGCCTGAAGAGCCGCGGTCTTTCGAAGGCCGAGATCGAGACGAAGGTCGAGCGCGTGCTTGCCCGCTTCGGCGCGTGTCGCATCTTGCGCCGCCGCCGGGTGCACGAGCTTTCCGGCGGCGAGCCGCAGCTGGCCGCCCTCTGCCGCGGTGCTCGTGACCGGGCCCGGATATCCTGATCCTCGACGAGCCGACCAACCAGCTCGACCTCAAGAACCGCGCACTGGTCGCAGAGATCATCGACGGGCTGCCCGAAAATGCCATCGTGATCACCCACGACCTGGAGCTGATCGCAGGTTTCGACCGGGTGCTGCTTGTTTCACGAGGGCAAGCTTGCGGCCGATGCGCCAGCCGCCGAGGCAATCGCGCGCTACACGGAGATCGCCGGCTGATGCAGTCGCTTTATGTCGAGGGCAACAGCTGTCATGCACCGGCTTTCGGCGCGATCGAAGCTGCTTGTTGCTGGCGATCCTCGGCATCGTGCTCTTCCTCACCGCGCAACATTCCGCTCCTCTCGCTCGCCGTGCTGGCTGACGGCCGCCGTCTATTTCAGCCTCGGCCTGCCGCTTGCGCGAGGCGCTCGCGCGGCTGAAGCCGGTGCTGCTGACATCCTCGTCGTGGCGCTTTTCAGCCTCGTCTTCAATCCCTGGCACGGCAGCGGTCGTGGCGCTGTTGCGGCTGACGGCGCTGATGCTCTTTGCGGCCGCGGTGACGGCCACGACGACGATCAGCGAGTTCATCGACGAGATCACGCTGCTTGCCCGTCCGCTGGAACGGATCGGCCTGGTGCGCGGCCGACGATGTCGGCCTGGCCGTTGGCCTGGTGCTGCGCTTCGTGCCGGAAATCCTTGGCCGCTACCAGGCGATCCGCGAGGCGCACACCGCGCGCGGCCTCAAGGTGCGGCCGATGACCCTGCTTGCGCCGCTGATCATCCTGACGCTCAGAGATGCGGACAAGATCGCCGCGGCGATTGACGCGCGCGGCTTTCGGCGGCATGTCAGTTAACACTTCTATAAACTCGGAGCCGACGATGAGCACCCGCGACCTCGTTCTTTCTGCCCTCTTTGCCGCGATCATCGTGGCGCTCGGCATTCTGCCGCCGATCACGCTCGGCTTCATTCCGGTGCCGATCACCGCCCAGTCGCTGGGCGTCATGATGGCCGGCGTCGTGCTCGGTGCCCGCCGCGGCGCGATTGCCGTGCTGATCGTCCTGGTTCTGGTCGCGATCGGCCTGCCGGTGCTTTCGGGCGGCCGCGGCGGCCTTGCCGTCTTTGCCGCGCCGACGGCCGGCTTCCTCGTCGGCTGGGTCTTTGCCGCCTTCGTCACCGGTTATCGTCAGCGAGCGGCTGGTCGAAGGCCAGAGCAATCCGGCCTCGTCCAGACGGTCGGCTTCTTCCTCGCCTCCATGATCGGCGGCATCGTCGTGCTCTATGCTTTCGGCATCGTCTATCTCGCGGTCGTCGCCGGCCTCGGCCTTCGGCAGGCTTTCGTCGGCTCGATGGCCTTCATTCCCGGCGACGTGATCAAGGCGTTCGTCGCAGCGCTCGTTGGCCGCGCCGTGATGGCCGGCTATCCGCTGCTGCCCGCTCGCGCCTAATCGAGAAAGTATAGAGCCAGTCGCGCGTCTCTTCGGGGAGCCCGGTCAGCGACTGGTCTTTACGATCGTGCGCCTGCCAGATGATTTCGACCTCGGCCGCACGTTCATCTTCCACCTCGACGGCAATCAGGAACCCGACCGAACGGACGCCGATCTTGTCGACCGCGGCGGTGAATTCCACGATGTCATCGTAATGCAGCGGCCGGTGCAGGTTGCAGGTAATCTTGGTGACAGTATAAACAGGCTCGTGCTTCACGTCAGGCCGCATCGACCAGAAATTCGCAAGTACGGCTTCAGCATAGGAAATATAGGACGAGAGGAACATCTGGCCGTTCATGTCCACATCCCGAAAGGGCACGCGTATTTCCGCTACATTCGAGCGTTTTGACTTCGCCATTATGCCTGCCTGTCCCCACTCCACGCTCAAAAGCCTAATGGCGAGGCAGGCTGAAGTAAACCGTCGAGATCAAAGGTTCACGACACCGTGCGCTGTTGAAATCGCCGCATCTGCGCCATCTGCTGTGGATCATGACTGGGCGCAAGCGATAAGAGTATCCGCATGAGCACCCGCCTTTACGAACACCCGATCTTTCTGGAACACGTAACGCCCGAAGGCCACCCCGAGCGGCCCGACCGGATGCGGGCGATCAACGTCGCGCTCGGGCATCCGAACTTCGAGCGGCTGGACCGCGAAGGAAGCGCCGCAGGCCAACGAGGATGCCGTGCTGCTTGCCCATCCGGAGGAGCATCTGCGCGCCGTCATGCGCCAGATTCCCGAAGAGGACGGCGAGATCAACCAGATCGAGGCCGATACCTATGCGAGCCCGAAGAGCCTGCAGGCGGCGCTGACCGGCGTCGGCGGCGGCCATGGCCGCGGTCGACGACGTCTTTACCGGCAAGGCCGACAATGTCTTCGTCGCCGCCCGCCCGCCCGGCCACCACGCCGAGAAGAACGACGGCGATGGGCTTCTGCTTCTTCAACAATGTCGCGATCGCCGCCCGCCATGCCCAGAAGCGCCATGGCGCCGAGCGCGTCGCGATCGTCGACTGGGACGTGCACCACGGCAACGGCACGCAGGACATCTTCTGGGACGATCCGTCCGTGCTGTTCTGCTCGACGCACCAGATGCCGCTCTATCCCGGCACCGGCGCCAAGAACGAGACGGGCGCACGGCACGATCGTCAATGCGCCGCTTTCGCCCAACGTCGGCAGCGACCATTTCCGCGAGGCCTTCAAATCCCGCGTGCTGCCGGCGCTCACCGATTTCCGGCCGGACCTCATCATCATCTCCGCCGGCTTCGACGCGCATCACCGCGATCCGCTGGCGCAGATCAATCTGGTCGGCGAGGATTTCGACTGGGCGACCGGGCAGCTTCTCGAGATCGCCGACAAAACCGCCAACAACCGGGTCGTCAGCCTGCTCGAAGGCGGCTACGATCTGGAAGGGCTGGCCGAATTGGCGGGCCTGCATGTGCTCGACTGATGAAAGGTTGAGCATGACTGACAACGCCAAGCCGGACGTTTCCGGTCCTTTCCTTCGAAAAGGCCGTCGACGAACTCGAAAGCATCGTTGCCCGCCTGGAGCGCGGCGACGTGGCGCTCGACAAATCGATCGAGATCTACGAGCGCGGCGAAGCGCTGAAGAAGCACTGCGAAGCGCTGCTTTCGGCCGCCGAAAACCGCATCGAGAAGATCAGGCTCGACCGCGCCGGCAAGCCGCAGGGCGTCGAGCCGCTGGACGGGGCGTGAATCGCGCAAGCGTTCTCGATCTCTGGCCGGAAGCAGTCCGTCAATCTAGATCCGCCCAGGACCACAGGGGACGGTTCAGAATGACGGACAGACTGAAGGGCAAGGTTGCCATCATCTCAGGCGGCGCGACCGGCATGGTCGGCGCAGCATCGAAGCTGTTTGCGGCCGAAGGTGCGCGTGTCGCGATCATCGACCGCAATGGCGAGGCGGCGGTCGAACAGTAGCAGCGATCCGCGATGCAGGCGGTGAAGCCGACTACTGGATTGCCGACGTCTCCGACGAGATCGCGGTCAATACCGCGGTTGCCGGCGTCGAGGAGCGCTATGCGCGGTCACCGGCTCTTCGATCATGCCGGCACGCATCGTCATCAAGCCGTTCCTGGAAACGACGCTTGAGGAATGGGACTGGCTGCATGCCGTCAATGTGCGCTCGATGTTCCTGATGACGAAGGCCGTGCTGCCGAAGATGATCGCGGCAGGCGGCGGGTCGATCGTCTGCACCTCGTCAATCTCCGCCGTCGCGCGACGCCGATGGAAGTGCTCTATGACACGACCATAGCGGCGCGGTGCACATGTTCGCGCGAGCGCCTTGCCGTACGAATTCCGTCAACCGGAACATCCGCTGCAATGCCGTATGCCCCGGCTTCATCGTACGCCGCCCGGGCTGCGTGAAGTGGCTGATTGCAGGCGAAAGCGTCGATGTCGGCGACGCTGCCGATCGCGCGCAGCCTGGGTCGGATCGGCGAGCCGAAGATGTCGCGATCGCGGCGCTCAATCTTGCCAGCATGACATGAACATCGTCAACGGCGCGCATCTCTTCGTCGACAACGGCTTTACGGCCATCTGACAGAACGATTGTCGCCGTTCGCTGCGGCATCGCCAGGCTCTAGTTATCTGCGAGACCCAAACGCTCAGAGGAACCGCCATGTCCTTCTTCCCCGGTAAAGACCCGCTGCCCGGCGATGCATTCGCCTGCGATGCGATCGAGAATCTGATCATTCCGCGCACGAGCGACATCGGCGGTTTCCAGGTGCGGCGCGCGTTGCCGACGCGGCAGCGGCGGCTGGTCGGGCCGTTCATCTTCTTCGACCGGATGGGGCCGGCGATCCTGAAGGCCGGCGAGGCGCTCGACGTCAAGCCGCATCCGCATATCGGGCTTTCGACCGTCACCTATCTCTTCGACGGCGAAATCCGGCATCTCGACAGCCTCGGCACCGAAAAGGTGATACGCCCCGGCGACATCAACCTGATGACGGCCGGGCGCGGCATCGTGCATTCGGAGCGCACGCCCGACAATCTGCGCGGTCATCCGCTGTCGATCTCCGGCCTGCAGACCTGGCTGGCGCTGCCCGACGACAAGGAGGAGATCGATCCGGCCTTCGCTCATACGGAAAAGAGCGACATGCCGCTGATCGATGACGGCGGCGTCACGGGGCGCGTCGTCATCGGCTCGTTCGAAGGGATGACGTCGCCGGTCAAGGTCTTCTCCGACACGCTTTATGCCGATCTCGCCTTCGAGCCGGGCGCGCACGTTTCCCTTCGGCGCGGCCCATGAGGAGCGCGCCGTCTATGTGCTTTCAGGCGAGGTCATCGTCGCCGGCGACCGCTTTGCGGCGGACCAGCTGCTCGTCTTCCGGCCAGGCGACGCCATCACGCTTGAAGCGGGACCCGCAGGCTGTCACCTGATGCTCTTCGGCGGCGCGGCCCTGAACTCCAAGCGCTACATCTGGTGGAACTTCGTCTCCTCCTCGAAGGAGCGGATCGAGAAGGCGAAGGAGGAATGGCGCACCGGCCGCTTCGACATCGTCCCGGGAGACGAAGAGGAATTCGTGCCTTTGCCTGAGGGCTGAATTCCTTTAGGATTATACGGTTGCGGTTCTTGAAATGCACTTGTTTTGCCGCAATCTAATCGAATAAGCACAAACCCAAGAACCATAACAAAGAGCGCCCGCCCGTGACAAATCCGCCGAAAACCCCGCTGCTCGATCAGGTCAAATACCCCGCAGACCTGAGCAAGCTCGAGGATCGTGACCTGCCGCAGCTTGCGCGCGAGGTCCGCGACGAGATGATCGACGCGGTATCCCGCACCGGCGGGCATCTTGGCGCAGGCCTCGGCGTCGTCGAGCTGACGATTGCCATTCACAGCGTGTTCAATACGCCTGACGACCGGCTGATCTTCGATGTCGGCCACCAGTGCTATCCGCACAAGATCCTGACCGGCCGCCGCGACCGCATCCGCACGCTGCGTCAGGAAGACGGTCTTTCCGGTTTCACGCGGCGCGCCGAGAGCGAATACGATCCCTTCGGGGCGGCGCATTCCTCGACCTCGATTTCCGCCGGTCTCGGCATGGCGGTTGCCGCCGACCTCGACAAGACCGACCGGCGCGTCGATTGCCGTCATCGGCGACGGCGCGATGTCGGCCGGCATGGCCTATGAGGCGCTGAACAATGCCGGTGCGCTCGACGCCCGGCTCATCGTCATTCTCAACGACAACGACATGTCGATCGCCCCGCCGACGGGTGCGATGAGCGCCTATCTCGCGCGCCTTGCCTCGGGCCGCACCTATATGGGCTTCCGCGATCTCGGCAAGAAGCTGACGGCCTATCTCGGCAAGAAGGTCGACCGGGCGATCACCCGCGCCGTCGAGCATGCGCGCGGCTACGTCACCGGCGGCACCATGTTCGAGGAGATGGGCTTCTACCATATCGGTCCGATCGACGGTCATTCCTTCGAGCACCTGCTTCCCGTGCTGCGCAACGTGCGCGACAATGCGGAAGGGCCCGGTGCTGATCCATGTCGTCACGCAGAAGGGCAAGGGCTATCCGCCCGCCGAAGCCGCCGCCGACAAGTATCACGGCGTCAACAAGTTCGACGTCATCACCGGCGCGCAGGCCAAGGTAAAGCCGAATGCGCCGAGCTATACGAGCGTCTTCGCCGAAGCGCTGGTGCAGGAAGCGAAGCTCGACGACAAGATCGTCGGCATCACCGCCGCCATGCCGAACGGCACCGGCCTCGACAAGCTCGCCGAAATCTTCCCTGCCCGCTGTTTCGATGTCGGCATCGCCGAACAGCATGCGGTGACCTTCGCCGCCGGCCTTGCCGCCGAGGGCTACAAGCCGTTCGCCGCGCTCTATTCCACCTTCCTGCAGCGCGCCTACGACCAGGTCGTCCACGACGTCGCGATCCAGGGCCTGCCGGTGCGCTTCCCGATCGACCGCGCCGGTTTCGTCGGCGCCGACGGCCCGACGCATGCGGGCTCGTTCGACACGACATTCCTTGCCACCCTGCCCGGCTTCGTGGTGATGGCGGCCGCCGACGAGGCGGAACTGAAGCATATGGTGCGCACGGCCGCAGCCTATGACGCCGGGCCCGATCTCCTTCCGCTATCCGCGCGGCGAAGGCGTCGGCGTCGACATGCCGGCGCGCGGCGAAATCCTGCAGATCGGCAAGGGCCGCATCGTCAAGGAGGGCACCAAGGTAGCACTGCTCTCCTTCGGCACGCGGCTTGCCGACTGCCTGCTGGCGGCCGAAGACCTCGACGCCGCGGGCCTTTCGACGACGGTTGCCGACGCGCGCTTCGCCAAGCCGCTGGACCACGAACTGATCCGCCAGCTTGCCCGCCACCACGAAGTGCTGATCACCGTCGAGGAAGGCGCCATCGGCGGCTTCGGCAGCCATGTGATGCATTTCCTCGCGCATGGAAGGGCTGCTCGACAAGCGGCCTGAAGGTGCGCTCGCTGGTCATGCCCGATATCTGGATGGAACAGGCAAAGCCCGAGGTGATGAACGCCCATGCCGGCCTCGACCGTGCGGGGATCGTGTCGACGGTGTTTCAGGCGCTGGGCGGCGGCGCAGCCGTCGGCGTCGCCGGCTGAGGGCAGCCGAAGCCCGCAGCCGGCGCAGGTTCCTTGCGCCCCGATTCATTCCTGGCGGCTTTGCGGTTCGGCAGTCGCTGATGCTACCGCGAACAAAAAGCTTGCAAGCGGCGGCCTTGCCGGTCATGGACAGCCGATGTCCGATCAGAACACCCAGCGCCTCGACCAGCTTCTCGTGAGCCTCGGCCTTTTTGCCAGCCGCTCGCGCGCGCGCGATGCCATCGCAGCGCGGCACCGTCAAGGTCGCCGGCAACGTCATCACCAAGCCGGGGCTCTCTTTGCCGGGGATGCCGCAATCGAGATCGACGATCCGGCGCAGGACTATGTGTCGCGCGCCGCGCTGAAGCTGATTGCGGCGCTCGATCATTTCCGTCTCGATCCGGCCGGCCACCGCTGTCTCGACATCGGCGCTTCGACCGGCGGCTTCACGGAAGTGCTGCTGGAGCGCGGTGCGGCGCATGTGATCGCCATCGATGTCGGCCACGGGCAGATGCATCCGCGTATCTCGGCCGATCCGCGGGTCACGAACATCGAAGGGCTGAACGCCCGGAACCTGACGGCAGAGGATATCGGCCAGCCGGTGACCTTCGTCGTCTCCGACGTCTCCTTCATTTCGCTGAAGCTGGCGCTGGCGCCGGCGTTCGAATCGCCGAGCCGCGGCGCGATTGCAGCGCTGCTGGTGAAGCCGCAGTTCGAGGCGGGGCGCGAGGCGATCGGCAAGGCCGGCCTGCTGAAGGACCCCTCCACCGCGCCTGCGGTCGCGGCGGAACTGGAGCGCTGGTTCGTCGAGGACATGGGCTGGAAGAGCCTCGGCCTCATCCCCTCGCCGATCGCAGGCGGTGACGGCAATCAGGAATTTCTACTGGCAGGAACGAAGCCGTGAGCACCGAAACAGTCACGATCCAGAAACTCGGCGGCCAGGGCGACGGCATCGCCAGCGGGCCGGACGGCCCGATCTATGTGCCCTTCTCGCTGCCCGGCGAGAGCGTGGCGATCGCGCGCGTCAAGAACCAGGGCACGATCATGTCGATCGCCAAGCCCTCTCCCGACCGGCAGGAGCCGCCCTGCCGCCACTTCGGCCCGGATGGCGTCAACGGCACCTGCGGCGGCTGCACGCTGCAGCACATGGGCGACGCGCCTTACCGCGCCTTCAAGCGGCAGCTGGTGATCGATGCGCTGAAATCGAAGGGCATTACGGCCGAGGTCGGCGAACTCGTCCCGGCCCATCCCGGCGAGCGGCGGCGCGTCGGTGTTCGCGGCGCGCAAGACCGAGAAGGATCTGCTGATCGGCTTCAATCAGGCTGAAAGCCATCACATCGTCGCGATCGAGGAATGTCCCATCGCGTCGGCAGCGATCATCGCCGGCTGCCGGCGATCAAGGCGATCGGGGCAGCGCTTGCGACGAGCGCCGAGCCCTTCCGCATCTCGGTTCTCGAAACGCTGTCCGGGCTCGATCTTGCCGTCGACGGCATCAAGAAGCTGGCCGACCAGCAGCGGCGCAAGGCGATCGAAACCGTGCTCAGTCTTCGCGGCATCGCCCGCGTTTCGCTGAACGGCGAAATCCTGGTCGAGCCGTCCAAGCCGATCGTCGATTTCGGCGGCGTGTAGGTCTCGCCGCCGCCGGGCGGCTTCACCCAGGCGACGAAGCCTGCCGAAGAGGCGATGGCCGAGCTGGTGCTTGCGCATGTCGGCAAGGCAAAGCGCATCGCCGATCTCTTTGCCGGCGCCGGCACGTTTTCGCTTCGGCTCGCGCGGATCGGTCGCGTGCCACGCCGTCGAAGGCGACGACAAGGCGCTTGACGCGCTCGACCATGCCGCGCGCAACACGCAGGGGCTGAAGCCGGTCAGCGTCGAGAAGCGCGACCTCTTCCGCCGTCCGCTGATGACGTCCGAACTGAAGGTCTACGACGCCGTCGTCTTCGATCCGCCGCGTGCCGGCGCCGAGTTTCAGTGCAAGGAACTGGCCCGCTCGGCGGTGAAGAAGATCGTCGCCGTCAGCTGCAATCCGCTGACGCTGGCGCGCGATCTGGCGCATCCTCGTCGAGGGCGGCTACCGCATCACCTGCGTCACCCCGATCGACCAGTTCCTCTGGTCCTCGCATGTCGAGGTCGTGGCGACGCTGGAGAAGTGAGCCAGACCTGCTACCGGTGGCGCGAGTCAGCCTTGGCGCTTCATGCGCTCGCGGCGTGCAATCTCGGCCTCGGAAGGCTTATCGAGCGCGAACGATCCGGTTTTGATTTCGCCGGCGCGCTCGTAAACGCTCATGATGACACCGGTCGTGGAAACCGCCGTTTCGGTGAGCTTCAGTGCGCCCGGTTTTATGCCATCGCTGAAGAGGCGCTTGCCCCGGCCGAGCATGAGCGGAAAGGTCAATATCCGGAACTCGTCGATCAGATCATGCGCCATCAAGGTCTGCAGCAGGCGGCTGCTTCCCTGGGTCAGCAACGTACGGACCATCCTCCTGTTTCAGCCGGGCGACCTCCGCGGCAACGTCTCCGCGCAGGGCAATGGAATTTCGTCCAGGTGAGCGGCTCCGGCGAGGAGGTGGCGACATATTTCGTCACTCTGTTGAAGCGTGCTGCGATGGGGTCCTCGTCACCGATGAAGGGCCAGTACGCGGCGAAAATCTCGTAGGTCGTGTGTCCGAGCAGAAGGTCGAAGGTGGTCGAAAACATCCGGTCCATGAATTTCCCCGTGGGTTCGTCCGCGTGGTGGAACGATCCAACCGCCGTAGTTGAAACCGCCCGTCGTATCCTCCTCCGGTCCGCCGGGTGCCTGCATGACGCCGTCCAGGCTGACGAAGGCTGCTGCAACAACTTTTCTCATTTCTCAGATCTCCCTTTGTTCCTGCAGCAAGGACGGACCGGGCGTTCGGAATGCGACACGTCAGTCCGAATTTTTTGGGCGTCGGCTTCGGCGGTCGGCGGCGCGATAGACGGTATGACGCACATCGAAATTAAACTAGGAAACTTCCGTAACTCATTAAATAGAGCGATAATTTCCCGTGAAGTTCTAGCGACGCATGAAGGCCTCGAAGGCCGCGCGGGCCTCGGCGCTTTTCAAGCGCGCGGCGAAATGCTTGGCTTCTTCGTCGATGCGCGTGAGGACCTCGGCGCGGTCGCCACGGATGAGATCGCGGGCGATGCGCAAGGCTTCCGGCGGCTTGGTGGCGAGATTCGTTGCCGCGCAAGCGTCAGCGCTTCAACGTCGGGCGCGGGGCGACCTTCCAGATAAGCCCGGCCTCCTGCGCCTCATCGGCGGAGAATGCCTCGCCGGCGGCCAGCAGCGCGAAGGCGCGCTGATGGCCCATGATGCGCGGCGCGATCAGGCTGGAGGCCGCCTCCGGCACCAGCGCCAGATCGACGAAGGGCGTGCTGGAACACCGAGCGCGGTCGGAGGCGATCGTCAGGTCGCAATGCAGATGGATCGTCGTGCCGATGCCGATCGCCAGGCCATCGACGCCGGAGACGAGCGGCTTTTCGGCACTGGCGAGCGCATGCAGGAAGTCGAGACCTCCTGCCCCATGGCTGCCGCCCATGGCAAAGGCCAGAAATCGGCCATGTCGTTGCCGGCGGAAAAGCAGCCTTCGGTGCCGAGAAACGCCGTCACGCGGATGGCATCGTCGGCATCCGGCGCGCGTCAGCGCATCGGCCATCTTGGCGTACATCGCCCGGGTGATGGCGTTCTTCTTGTCCGGCCGGTTGAAGCGGATGACCTGGACGCCCGGATAGGCGTGCGGGCCGTTCGATGAGGATGTGGTCGGTCATGGCGATGTTCCCTCAGGCAAGGGCGATGCGGGCGGCGGCAAGGCTTTCCGCGCCGTTGACGACGCGGTCCTTCAGCGCTGCGGTTTCGGACAAGCAGGTTTTCGGCGGCAAAGCGGCAGAGCGCGATGCGGCTTCTCGTCCGCACCATCGCCGCCGTCGGCCAGCCCGCCCTTGGCGAGATAGACGCCGGTCAGCGCCAGGCCGAACAGGCGCTGATAGGGCGTGGCGCCGGAAAGCGCTTCGGCAGTCTTGCCGTCCGCCAGCGCCTGCAAGCAGCCACTCGGTCGCCTCTTCCAGATCGGCGATGCGCCGCATCGAGCCGTGCGGCCGTTTCGCCGAAACCGTCGAGATTGGAAGCTGCGCACCTGCTTCGGCGATATCGCGTCAAGTTCGGCGATGAAGCCGCGGACATGGTCGCCGTCCGACAGCGGCAGCTTGCGGGTGACGAGATCGATCGCCTGGATGCCGTTGGTGCCTTCGTAGATCGGCGCGATGCGGGCGTCGCGCAGATAGCGGGCGGCACCCGTCTCCTCGATGAAGCCCATGCCGCCATGGACCTGGATGCCGAGCGAGGCGACATCGACGCCGACATCGGTCGCCGAAGGACTTGGCGATCGGCGTCAGCAGGCTGGCGCGCTCCTGCCAGTGCGTGCCTGTCGCCTTCCGAGCGCATGCGCCATGTCGACCGCATGGGCGCAGGCATAGGCGATGGCGCGGGCGCCCTGCGTCAGCGCCTTCATGGTCAGCAGCATGCGGGCGACATCCGGATGCTCGATGATCGGGCTCATGCCGCTGCCGGTCCAGCCGGGCGCCCTGCCCTGCGTGCGCTCGCTGGCATAGGCGATCGCCTTCTGGGTCGCGGCCTCGGCGATCGCCACGCCCTGCATGCCGACGGCAAGGCGGGCATTGTTCATCATCGTGAACATGCAGGCGAGGCCCTTGTTCTCCTCGCCGACGAGCCAGCCGATCGCGCCCTTCTCGTCGCCGAACCTGCCGTCGCCATAGATCATCGTGCAGGTCGGCGAGCCGTGGATGCCGAGCTTGTGTTCCAGCGAATGGCAGAAGAGATCGTTGCGGGCGCCGAGCGAGCCGTCGTCGTTGACGAGGAATTTCGGCACGAGGAACAGCGAAATGCCGCGCGTGCCGGCCGGAGCATCCGGCAGGCGGGCCAGCACGAGATGGACGATGTTGTCGGTCGACGTCGTGTTCGCCCCAGGTGATGAAGATCTTCTGGCCGAAAATGCGATAGGTGCCGTCGTCGCGGCGCTCGGCGCGGGTCTTCAGCACGCCGAGGTCGGAGCCGGCATGCGGCTCGGTCAGGTTCATCGTGCCGGTCCATTCGCCGGAAATCATCTTCGGCAGGTATGTCTGCCTTGAGCGCTCGGGCTGCCGTGGCGCTCCAGCGCCTCGACGGCGCCCATGGTCAGCGTCGGGCCGAGCGCGAAGGCCATCGAGCCGGAGTTCCACATTTCGAGGGCCGCGACGTGCAGCATGTGCGGCAGGGCCTGGCCGCCGAATTCCTCCGGCGCCGTCAGGCCGTTCCAGCCGCCGGCGGTCCAGTTGCGATAGAGATTCGCGCCAGCCGTCCGGCGTCTTCACCTTGCCGTCGATCAGCCGGGCGCCCTGCCTGTCGCCGATGTCGGCGAGCGGGGCGACTTCCTCCGTGGCAAAGCGGCCGGCTTCGCCAAGGATCGCATCGACGAGATCCTCGCCGAGATCGCCGAGAAGGCCCTTCGTCGATCGCCTCGCCCAGTGCCGGCCACATGCTTCAGCGTGAACACAATTTCCTCGACCGGTGCCTTGTACATATCGTCTCCTCCGCATCACTCGACACGGCATTGCCGCTGGCGTCCGGCGCCTCCGTGGTCGAAGAGCTAATTGATTTTTACGTAAACGTCAATTTCGAATTCCGTTTCGACATTGGTGATCGTCTTGTCCGCCACGGACGCTGTCACACTTGTGCAAACAACGGTCATGGAGCATGTCTAGCGAAGCTGATCGCCTCGCAAGGGGATCGCGACCGATGGATACATTGCCTGCCAATATACCCGGCCTCGTCTGGGCCTATCGCTTCTGCCGGCGGAAGCGGCAAGGCGCGTGCGCTGCCAAAACAGCGCCATCGCCGGCGGAGCTGACGGCCGGCGAAGGTTTTTTCTGGCTGCATCTCAATCTCGCCGATGCGCGCGTGCCTGCCCTGCTCGAGCAGCCTTGCCGGCGTCACCGAAGATGCCAAGGCGGCGCTGACCAGCCACGATACGCACGCCGCGATCACCGTCGACGAACAGATGCTCTACGGCACGCTGGTCGATTTCGAGCGCGAATTCGACCAGGACACCAGCGATCTCGGCTGGCTGCATTTCGCCATCTCCGACCGGTTCATCATCACCACGCGGCTGCAGCCGCTGCGCAGCGTCGACCGGGCACGGGCGATGATCGAAAAGAATCCGGCGAAGTTCGCCCGGCCGATCGATCTCTTCGAAATGCTGGTGATCGAATTCCAGCGCACGCTGATCGCCTCGTGCATGGAACTCACCGAAGAGCTCAACCTCATCGAGGACTTCGTCTACGACAATGCTGGCGCGCGACGAGCGGCCGGCGGCTGGCGCCGGTGCGGCGGACGATCGTCCGCCTGCACCGGCACCTGCGCACGCGTCCTGGCGCTGATGCGGCGCGCGGCGGCCTCCGACGAGGACGAAATGCCCTCGGCTTCGATGACATTGCCGAGCGGCTGACGAGCCGGCTGGAAGCGGTCGACCACGATGTCTTTGCGCTGCAGGAACGGGCCCGCCTGCTGCACGAAGAAATCGACTCGCAAGCTCTCCTCCGAGACCAACCGCCACCTCTACATCCTGTCGCTGATGACGGCCTTCCTGCTGCCGCCGACGCTGGTCACCGGCTTCTTCGGCATGAACACCGGCAACCTGCCCTTTGCCGACGGGTCCGGCGGCACCGAATATGCCATGGCGCTGATCATCGCCTCGGTGCTTCTTGCCTGGTGGCTGCTGAAGCGCGTCGACATTCTTTGAAAGAAAAAGCCCGGCATTGCTGCCGGGCTGATCTGGTTCGAATCGTTGCGCAAGCCTTAGTTGTAGGGCGAATAGCACTGCTGGCGCGGGCCGTTGTAGGGCTGGAACGTGTTGTCGTAGGCCCGGTATGAACGGTAGCGGTTTGCGCACCAGGCGACGTGGCTGCTGCCGACCGATGTAGCCGGCGGCGGCTCGACGTAGCGCGGCTGCGAAGCGATGGCGCCGCCGATGATGGCGCCGGCGCCGAAAGCAGCCAGCGGATACCAGTAGCCATTATAGTGGCGATAGCCGCGGCGATAGTAGGGGTAGCCGCGATAGCCGCCGTACCAGCCCGGGCGATATGCCGGGGCGATAAGCGGGACGATAGCCGCCGGTAGCCTGGACATACCCGGACGATAGTAACGGCGGTACTGAACGTTCTGCACGGCCGAGGATTTTTCCACCTGCGGCGCTGCCGGCATCTGGATGGCCTGGGACGGCACGAAGCTCGTCAGGACAACAGCGGCTGAAAAGACGGCAGTCGCAAGCTTCTTACTGAGACCCATTCATTGCATTCTCCATTACAACAGCGAACCTAGCCTTCGTCCGAACGTGTGACGGCATGTTCCAAGGCACACTGTTCAGCATCGAGGTGGATTCTACGAAAGCGCAAATGAACCGGGGATTAACCGGTTCATTTTTCTACATCTTATTGAGAGCAAAATATGCATGATATCGCTGCAATTTTCGCGTGTACACGTACTGAAGACCGTGACGGTTTCTATGACCAAATCGTAAATCAGGCGACGACGGAGAGCTTCGCCTGATCGCCCTGGAGCCGGTTCACCATGAAGTTCGAATACCATTCGAGGAACTGCATGACGCCGCCTTCGTGGAGCATCGAATAGGGACCGGGCTCATAGGCCGGCGAGTGGATGCCGAAAGCATTTTCCTCGACGATGCGGCGATCCTGATCGTTGGTCTCGGTCCAGACGTGCGTCAGTTCCTCGAGATCGTAATCCACGCCTTCGACGGCATCCTTGTGCACGATCCACTTCGTCGTGACGGCCGTCTCGTTGGCGCTGAGCGGCAGCACGCGGAAGGAGATGGCGTGGTCGCCGAGCAGGTGGTTCCACGTCGTCGGATAGTGGAAGAGCAGCATGGTGCCGATGCGATCGATCTTCACATCATCCGACAGCGGACGCTTGACGGCGCGCTTGCCTGACATGGTGTAGCTTTCGGCATCCTCGATCAGCGGCATGCGGGCCGTGCGGAACTGGCCGTCCGGCGAAATCTGGAACTTGCTCGGAAGGCCTGCCGCCTCGCAGCGCGCCCAGTGACCGGCGATTTCCGGATCGTCGGCGCCGCCGTCCGTGCCGGTGACGCTCGGGGCTTCCGGATAGGTGCGGCAGAGTTCGGGATGGTTTGCGGCGCAGTGATAGCACTCGCGGTTGTTTTCCCAGACGAGCTTCCAGTTGCCCTTCTCGATGATGGTGCTCTGGAAGGCGACCTTGCCTTCGCTCAGACGGTGCGGCAGCATGTAAGGCGCGACCATGTCGCGCACCGGCTGGAAGTCCGGAGCCTTTTCCGCCAGGCAGATGAAGATGTAGCCGGCAAAGCTCTCGCAGTGCACGGGCTTCAGGCCGTAGCCGGTCTTGTCGAAATCGTCGCCCATATGGCGGGCAAAGGCGAGCTTGCCGTCGAGATCGTACGTCCACTGGTGATAGGGACAGACGAGACGGACGGATGAACCGTGCTCCTTGGTGCAGACGCGCGAGCCGCGGTGACGGCAGCTGTTGTGGAAGGCGCGGATGACGTTGTCGCGGCCGCGGACGATGACGACCGGATACTGGCCGATCTGAACCGTGAAATAGGCGCCCGGCTTCGGCAGCTCGCAATCATGGCCCATGAACAGCCAGTCGCGATAGTAGAGCATCTCCATATCGAGCTTGAAGTAGTCTTCGTCGATATAGAACGGCCGTTCGAGGCTGAAGCCCTCCCGTCGGTTCTTGAGCTGCCGCAAAACGTTGCTGCGAATATCCATCTGCTTATCCTCGTGCCCTAGGCCGCCGGGAGAATTATCATGGCATTATTTAATCATCGGCCATGACTGAGGCTTGGTTGTAATGCGACATCGGCTTCGAAAATGACGACAGGGGGACAACGTAGCACGATTTTCGACACTTTCGCCGTAGCGCCTTCAAATGCGACATCTGAAAAGCTCAAGTTTTGCGGATGGATGCCAGCCGCATTGTCGCATCTGCGACGCCCTTTCGCCACAAGTGCCCGCCTGCTTGCCAGCGAGACGGCCTTAACAGGCCATTAAGCATGAGCTCCTATCCTCCCGCGTATTCGGGACACAGTGCATGGAATGTGAGCCATGGCGAAACTTCGCTACTTCGACGCCAGAGAGGAGCAGCCGCAGGCATCCAAGCCTGTCGCGGCGCATTCCGAATTTCTTCGCACCGGCAAGATCACCCGCGAGCGTGCGCACTGGCTCGCCGACGAACGCCGCTACCTGACGCATGAGGAAGTGGAAGAAAAGACCGGCCGCAAGCTGCAGGCGGCCGGCCTCAAGGCGCATCAGCAGATCAACGGCTTCCACCACTCGATCCAGTTTCCGAAAATGGTGTTCCACCGGACGCTTTCCGACAGCCCGCATCTCGGCTATTGCCATGTCACGGCTGCCCGGACGAAATTCGCGCGCTACAAGGAGGTCAGCTGGGCCTTCTATATCGCCAATTTCTATGCGGATATCGGCGACAACGACAATTTCTTCCACCACATCGATATCAAATATGGCCGCATGTATTTCGCCGTCGCCATCAAGCCGGGCGAGCATACCCCGGAGAAGATGACGATCGACCGCTCCGTTCGCGGCAACGGCCTGCTCTTCAACACCGACGACCCGCAGGTGGCGATCAAGAACGTGCTTCTCCTTGGCGCCCGCAACAAACAGCTCCGCGAAATCATCCGCCAGCTCTGATATTGATCGCAAGCTTTCAAAGGCCTATGGACTGCCTGGAACAACGGGCGGCACATGGCACGGATAATCGACATCGCGGAACATAGGCAGGAGGCGCTGGAGGCGGCTTCCGCCGTGCTTTCGGAAGGCCATCCGGTCGCGATTCCGACCGAGACCGTCTATGGCCTTGCCGCCGACGCCACCAATCCGGCAGCGATAGCCCGCATCTACGAGACCAAGGGCCGGCCGCGCTTCAATCCGCTGATCTGCCATATGGCGGATCTTGCGATGGCCGAGGAATATGCGGAGTTCGATCCGGTCTCGCGCGCACTGGCCGAAGCCTTCTGGCCGGGGCCGCTGACGCTGGTCCTGCCGCTTGAAGGCGGAAAGCGCGATCCATGCGCTGGCAACCGCCGGTCTCGATACGATCGGCATCCGGGTGCCGAAGGGGTTTGCGGGCGAGCTGATCCGCGCCTTCGGCAGGCCGCTCGCCGCACCGAGCGCCAACACATCCGGCAGGATCAGCGCCACCAGCGCCGCACATGTCGACGCCGATCTCGGCGACAAGATCCAGCTGATCCTCGATGCGGGCGCGAGCGCCGTCGGCGTCGAATCGACCATCGTCAAGGTCGAGGGCGACGAACTGAGGCTGCTGCGGCCGGGCGGCCTGCCGGCCTCGCGAGATCGAGCGTGTTGCCGGCAAGCGGCTGCGGCGGTCGAAGACGGCGTCGGCGGCGATCGAAGCGCCCGGCATGCTTGCCTCGCATTATGCGCCGGGTGCGGCTGTCCGGCTCGAAGCCGCGGTCCGTCGAACACGGCGAAGCCCTGATCGCCTTCGGCGCGGCCAATATCGCAGGCGCCGGCGATGCCGCCATCGTGCTCGACCTCAGCCCGCGCGGCGATCTGCCGAAGCGGCCGCCAATCTCTTCGACTACATGAAGAAGGCCGATGCCAGCGGCGCGGCCACGATCGCCTTCGCGCCGATCCCGGACGAGGGTCTCGGCGAGGCGATCAACGACCGGCTGAGGCGCGCTGCCGCGCCGCGCGAGTGACGAGGAAGGAATGAGCCCGATGAGCGCCAGCATCTCCCCTGAACTTCTCGACCGCTTCGCCGCCATCGTCGGCGACAAATATGCGCTGCGCAGCGAGGCCGAGCTTGCGCCGCACCTGATCGAGAACCGCGGGCTCTATCATGGCTCCTCGCCGCTGCTGCTGAAGCCCGCCAACGTCGAGGAAGTCTCGGCAATCCTGAAGCTTGCCAGCGAAACCGGCACCGCGATCGTGCCGCAGACCGGCAATACCGGCCTTGTCGGCGGCCAGACGCCGCGCGAGGGCAAGTCCGATATCATCCTGTCGCTCGAACGGATGAACAGGATCCGCGACGTCGATCCGGTGGCAAACGTGATCGTCGCCGATGGCGGCTGCATTCTTGCCGAGGTCCAGAAGGCGGCCGAAGCGCATGGCCGGCTGTTTCCGCTGTCGCTCGGCTCGGAAGGCTCCTGCCGGATCGGCGGCAATCTCTCGACCAATGCCGGCGGCACGGCGGTGCTTGCCTATGGCAACATGCGCCAGCTCTGCCTCGGCCTCGAAGTCGTGCTGCCGACGGGCGAGATCTGGGACGGGCTGCGCCGGCTGAAGAAGGACAATACCGGCTACGACCTGCGCGACCTCTTCATCGGCGCCGAAGGCACGCTCGGCATCATCACCGGCGCGGTGCTGAAGCTTTTCCCGCAGCCGCTCGGCCATCAGGTCGCCTTCGCGGGCCTCAACTCGGTCGAAGATGCGCTCGCGCTTTTCAACCTGGCCGCAAGCCTCTGCGGCGCGTCGCTGACCGGCTTCGAACTGATGCCGCGGTTCGGCGTCGAGTTCACCGCCAAGCATATCGACGGCGTGCGCGATCCGCTGGAAACGGCGCATCCCTGGTATGTGCTGATCGACATCTCGACGTCGGATTCGGCGGAGACGGCCGAGCGGATGATGAACGGCGCTGCTGGAACAGGGCTTCGAGCCGGCCTGGTCCAGGACGCCGCGATCGCCTCGTCGGTCGCGCAGCAGAAGGCGCTCTGGCATATGCGCGAAAGCATGTCGGAGGCGCAGAAGCCGGAAGGCGGCTCGATCAAGCACGATGTCTCCGTGCCGGTCTCGAAGATTCCGCACTTCATGGCACGAGGCCGGCGAGGCGGTGATGGCGGCGATGCCCGGCGCCCGCATCTGCGCCTTCGGCCATATGGGCGACGGCAATATCCACTACAACATCTCCCAGCCGATCGGCGCCGACAAGGATGCCTTCATCGCCCGCTGGCGCGAGATGAACGAGATCGTCCACGGCATCGTGCTTGCGCATGGCGGCTCGATCTCGGCCGAACACGGCATCGGGCAGTTGAAGCGCGACGAGCTTGCCGCGATCCGGCCGGCGATCGAAATCGACCTGATGCGCCGCATCAAGCGCGCCTTCGATCCGGCCAACATCATGAACCCGGGCAAGGTGATCAGCTTCAAAGCCGGCAGACTGAGGCGATCAGCGCCTGCGCTTCGGCCTGCTGGCACCGCCGGTCAGGATCGTGAGTGCCGGCGACGAGGCGGTGTCGTTCTGCAGGTCGTACATGGCCGTGAAGCGCTGGACCAGCTGATTGACCTTGTCGGGATCCTGCAGGTCACTGAGACTGACGTAGTTCTGCAGCAACTTGGCCTGCTGGTCGACATCCATGCCTGAGATGGCCGAGGGCAGGCTGAAAGCCGTCGTGACCACCTGGAACAGGGCCTGATCGCCCATGATATCGAATATCGAGGAGATGTCGGGTGCCTTGCGCTGGAAATAGAGCGCCAGGCGGACACCTTGGTTCGTCTCGCCCTGCTGCTCCTCCAATGTCTGTTCCAGATAGAGCTCGTTGGTCTGTGCGCAGCGCGCCGCTATCCTGTGCTGTGCCTGTCGTCGAACGGGTGAGATTGCCTTTGCTGTCGAAATTGAAGGACGTGACAAGCTCCTTCAGCTTGGCGCTGTCCTTGTTGGTCGGATCGTTCAGCATGCTCTTCGGGTCATCCGGATCGGCTGCGAAGGCCTTCTTCAGCGTATCCGTGGTCACCTGCTTCGGATCCAGGCCCTTCGCCGTCAGTATGAAGGAGACGAGCTTGTTGTCGGCCAGCAGGTCCGACACCGACTTCACCTTGCCGATGTTGGTCTCGAAATAGGAGATGTCCTGCTTGGACGCCGTCACGGCCGCGGTCTGCTGCGCGCCGCTCAAGAGCATCGTCTTCTGTGTGTTGTAGGCCAGTCCGAAATTGTTGATCTGGGTTTGCGACAGCGCCTGAAGCGGCGTCGTGACGTCACCCTTGCTATCGAAGTTCAGGGCCTTGGCAAGATTGACGAAGCGATCGTCCTTCAACGAATTGACGTAGCTCTTCGGATCATAGGGATCGCTTTCGAGGATCTTTGTCAGCTGCGTTTTCGTAACTTCGTCCTCGCCGATGCCGTAGGCGCGCAGCGCAACCTGGTAAAGCTCCGGATCATTGTCGTTGGTGGGGTCGGTGTCGTCTTTGTTGCTCAGGAAAAAGTCGTCGATGTTCTGGACCGAGGCTATCCTCGTCTTGAAGTTCGCGCTACCACCGTCGACCGTCTGCGTTTGCAGATCGCCATAGTGCTCGCTGTAATTTTTCGATGTCGTCGTTACCTGATCGGCGGTCTGCGCCTGCTCACCCGCGGGCACGTTGCCGTTCGCGTCGAAATTGAACATCGCAGGAACGGCGCCGTAGCCAAACACGTTCGCAAAGCTGCTCGGATCGCTCGGATCGCTCGTGATGATCGCCTGTACCGTAGACGCTGAAATATTCGGCGGATCCCACATACTGAAGGCCGCCTTGATGTAATCGACCATGCGCGGGTCGCTGACCAGCTGCTTGACGGAGGTGATCGTGCCGATCGTTGCTTCGTAATGGGTCTTGTTGTAGGCCGCCGCCGTCGCAGTGGTGAAGGAAGGAACCGTCACATTATACTGCTCGATGACCGCGTTTTTCTGAGCCGTGGTCTGCGCCGTGGCATTCTTGAGAGTGCCGTCGGCATTGAAACTGAACTGTGCCGCGAGCGCCTTGTACTTGTCGTTGGCGCTGGTGTTGACGAAGCTGTTGGGATCGTTGACGTCGCTGGTCAGCACGGACTTCAGGAAATCCTTGGACACATAGGTCGGATCGATGCCATAGGCCTGCAGCATGTAATT
Organism: uncultured Alphaproteobacteria bacterium; assembly: GCA_963838565.1. Lineage (GTDB taxonomy): Bacteria > Pseudomonadota > Alphaproteobacteria > Rhizobiales > Rhizobiaceae > Rhizobium. The sequence continues at coordinate 82,400 of CAWIRO010000019.1, read as the reverse complement.
GCGCAGCGCGGTCATTGTTGACGAGATCCGAGACGTTCTTCACCTGGTCGACCCGGTGCTGTAATAGGTGCTCTCGGTCCTGGCGGACGTTTCCTCGTCGGCATAGGACTGGGTGTAGAGACCGAGGGTCTCGTCCTCCTGCGCCTGTGTCTGCACGTCCTTGGGCTGCGCACCGAAATTGAATGCGGCGGCGAATTCCTTGTAGCGTGGGTCGGAAAGCCGGTTTGCGAAGCTGTTCGGATCGCTCAGATCGCTTTCGAGCACCTGCTTCATGAAGGCCTTGGCGTAGGTCATATCCTCAAGGCCGTAAGCCTTCATCGCATAGCTGTAGAGGCGATAATCGTCATGAAATCGTCAACGGTTTTCACCTTGCCGATATTGTCCGCGTTGTAATAGTCGATCCTCGCGTGGGTCGGAGCCTGCTGGGCGACCTTATCCAGGCTCGACGGCATATTTTTGCGAGAGGATCGTGTAACTCAGATAAGTCGATATCATAAATTACGCCCTTTTCGGCAAAGTCCTTAAAAGAATGACGAACTGCTGGTACGCCATTATCGCCACGCAAAGCTTACCCGAGGCTTACCTCGGATGCCTCTTTCAGCTTACGACCGCACGTTCACCTTCCGGAAACCCTGCCACATTCGGTTTTGCTAACCATCAGGGAAGGCAAAGTTTTCTTAACCGCAATTTTTAAGCGGTCCGGAACAGGCGCACGCCTATTGTCGAGGCATAGAGGACGAAAAGTCCCGAGGAGAAGACCGGAAACCGGCTCTCAGGTAAGACAAGGGTAGAAATGAACATGAAGAACACCGTTATGAAGCCCGCTTGGGCTGGAACGACGCTGCGTCTCGATCCGTCCCGCTTTCCCCAGCAGGTAAGCTACGCCATTCACGACTTCGCCGGTGATGTCAGCATAACGATCGACGAACGCGGCGCGGTCCTGCGCAAGATTCTTCCCTCCAGCGGCCTGCCGCTTTCGATTGCGCTGCCGAAGCGCGCCTTCAAGGGCGTTGCAGCCCGCGCCATCGACCATGGCGACGGCGAAGTGACCGTGACGCTGGAACTGCACCATGACAGACCCGGATCTCTGCATTCCGCTGCTCGTCGCACACGATCTCTGCCGACATCGCCGCCGACTGGCGCAGCTGGTCGGAAGCCTTCCGCATTCCGATGCTGATGGTCGAGGCCGACGGCGTTGCCCGGCCGCTCGAAGATCATCTCGGCGGATCTGCGCACCAGCGACATCAAGCCGCGCCGCCGGCATTCCTATTTCGCCAATCGCCGTCCGCGCTTCCTCGTGCGCCGCACGACCGGCAATCTCGGCGTCGACGATGAAGATCGAAGGCAAGGAAATCATCGCCCGCAATTAAGCGATTCGCGCGGGACGATCGACCCGGAATCGTGAAACCCGGCCCCGCGCCGGGTTTTTCGTTTCAATCAGGGAAGCGGCGAAAAGCAGCGAGACGAACAGGCCGGCAAAGATGATGAGACCGACGCGGTTGTTCGACTTGAAAAGCGCCAGGCACTGCGCCGCATCGTTGATATCGAGCTTGGCGATCTGCCAGGCGAACATGCCGGCGGCAATCAGCAGGCCCAGATAGGCAACGATGCCGGCGCCGCCAAGACGAAGGCGAGCAACATCAGCACCAGCGTCAGGCCGTAAAGGCCGATCAGCCATTGCCGCGTGCTGCTCGCCGAAAAGCCGCGCCGTCGAGCGCACGCCGATCAGTTCGTCGTCCTCCTTGTCCTGATGGGCATAGATCGTGTCGTAGCCGATCGTCCAGGCGACGGAGGCGAGGTAGAGCACGATCGGCGGCAAAGGACAGGCTGCCGAATATCGCCGGCCCAGCCCATCAGCGCGCCCCAGGAAAAGGCAAGGCCGAGGAAGAATTGCGGCCAGTCGGTAAAGCGCTTGGCAAAGGGATAGAGCGCGACGATGGCCGAGCGACAGCACGCCGAGAAAGACGGTGAACCAGTTGAACTGCAAAAGCACCAGCAGGCCCGCGAGCGCCTGCAGCACCGATGAAGATCTTTGCCTGCGGCCGCGTGACACGGCCCGACGGCAGCGGCCGCGAGCGGGTGCGCGCCACCTCCATGTCGATCTCGTGGTCGACGAGATCGTTATAGGTGCAGCCTGCGCCGCGCATGGCGACCGCGCCGATGAAGTACAGGAACAGGTGAAGACAGCAGCTGCGGCCGGAGAACAGGCCCTGCGCCGCCGCCGCATTGGCTGCAAGCGCCACCGACCAGAAGCAGGGCCACATCAGAAGCTGCCAGCCGATCGGCCTGTCCCAGCGCGCAAGCTGCGCATAGGGCCAGAGCCACGGCGGCAGGATCCGGTAAACCCAATTATCCGAGGGCGCGTCGGCGACGCGCCCGTTGAAGCCGCCAATCTGTTGCATGCGGCCATCTAGCGACCAGGCGCGGCGCGGGTCAATAGCTGGGCTGTCGACGCCGAGCGTTCATACTGCGGCGATAGAGAAAGTAGCGGCCTTTGCTCGACAGAGGGAGGCAGCTGCATTTCCTCAAGTTCCGGATGCTTCAATTCCAGGCCGCTGACCGCAAATCCGCCGGCGGCAAGCACGGCAATGATTCGGGACGGTAACCAGCTCGCGGATGATCGCGTCCTTTTCCGGGTAACCGGTGCCGATATCAGCATGAGCGATAGCTGCCTTTGTGCCGGTGTAGCTCATGCAGGTTTCCTTGATATCGCCCAGCACGACATCGGCGTCATCAGGCCGGCAGCTTCCATGCGCACCATTTTCGTGATCGAATGCGATGATGTGCCGATCCGGGAAGCGCGCGCGCAAGTGGCTATAGGTCCTGCCGTTGCCGAGGCCAATCTCCAGTATCGGTCCGTCCGGCAGTTCCTGTGGCCTTTTCGCGATGTAGTCGAGAATGTCTCTCTGCGCGGAAATTCTGCTGATAAAATCGTCGAGACGTGTTCGCATAAGCCAGCCCGGTGCTCCGAACTCGAAATAAGCCTTGAATTCAACATATCAAGCCGCCGCTTCGAGACGACACCCGTTCTTAACGCTGGTTCCACCGCCGGATGACCGGCTCCGTCAGATCGTGCTCATAGCCCAGAACGCTGATGCTCGTGGTATCGAGGACAAAGCGCGATCCGTCTTCCGGCGGCAGCCCGAGCCAGCGTGCGGCGAGGACACGCAGGAAGTGGGAGCTGGAGAAGATCAGCACGGCTGTGTTGGCTTCGCGAAGCTCGCTGACGATACGATCCGCCCTTGCGCCGACGTCTGCGGCCGTTTCTCCGTCCGGGCATCCGTCACGGAACAGGCGCCAGCCAGGGCGGCCAGCGAGGATTTCCTTCGTCGTGATGCCCTCGTAGGCACCGTAATTCCATTCGGCGAGATCCTGCTTTATGACGGCATCTGCGCCGAAGCCGGAAAGAGCGCAGGTGTTTCGTGCCCTCTGAGACGGGCTCAACCAGACGGCTGAAACCGTCAGTCCCTTAAGCCGATCGGCGAGTTTGCGCGCGGCCTGCTCGCCGTTCGGAGTCAACGGAATATCGCTCCTGCCGGTGTGCTTTCCGGAGAGCGACCACTCCGTTTCGCCGTGGCGGACAAGATGGATCTCGGGAAATGCACTGCTCATCTGCACGCCTTTCCTTAAAGCGGCGCGGCCGAAGCCGCGCCCGTGATGTCAGAAGACGACCTTTTCCAATGGCGGCCGCGTGGCCTCGAACTCTTTCAGCTTCGCCTCGTTCTCGGCAATGTAGTTGCGGTTGTCCGGCGTCGAATACTGGTTCTTGGAAATCTGGATCTGCATGATGAAGAGTTCGTCCCAGCGGAAGCCCATTTCCGAGCCGGCGAGATAGAATTCCCACATGCGGAAGAAGCGCTCATCGTAAAGAGCGACGGCTTCCGCCTTGCGTGCCACGAAGCGCTCGCGCCAGTGACGAAGCGTATAGGCATAGTGCAGAGGTAGGACCTCGATGTCCTTGATCAACAGGCCCGCCTTCTCGATCGCAGGCGCCGTTTCGCCGATCGAGGGAATGTAGCCCTGCGGGAAGATATACTTCTCGATGAAGGCATTCGTCGCGAAGCTCGGCTTTGGCCGGGCGATGGAATGCAGGACCATGACGCCGTCATCAGTCGAGAAGCTCGTGCACCTTGCGGAAAAAGTTGCCGAAATTGCCGATGCCGACATGCTCGAACATGCCGACCGAAACGATGCGGTCGAACTTCTTGCCCTTCATCGTGCGGTAGTCCTGCAGCTCGAAGCGGACGCGATCGGCAAGACCGCGCTTATCGGCGCGCTCGCGCGAGATCTTCAGCTGCTCCTCGCTGAGCGTGATGCCGGTGACATCGACGCCTGGCGTCGACTCCGCCAGATACATTCCCATGCCGCCCCAGCCGGAGCCGATTTCCAGAATGCGCTGTTCGGGCTTCAGCAGCAGCTTGGCTGCGATATGGCGCTTCTTGGCGAGTTGGGCTTCCTCGAGGCTGATGTCCGGCGGATCGAAATAGGCGCAGGAATACTGCCAGTCCTCATCGAGGAAGAGGTCGAAGAGCTTTTCCGACAGATCGTAATGGTGGGCGACGTTGCGCTTGTTGTGGTTGACCGGCAGCCGGCTCTTCAGCTGCTGCAGGGCGATGCGGCCGATCGAGCAGTGCAGCCATCGGGAATATCGAAGATTTCGTTGGTGGTGTTTTGCTTCACCATGGCCAGGAAGTCGTAGATATTGCCCTGCTTCGACGATGAACCGGCCGTCCATGTACATTTCGCCGAGCTTGAGGGTGGGGTCGCGGCGAATGAGCTTCTCCGCCTCCTCATCGGCGATGCGCACCGCGACCAGACCGCCGGTGCCGTCGCCAATGGTGTGGGTCTCGCCGTTGGCGAGAGTGAGTTTCAGATTACCCTTGCGGATGATTTTTTTGACAATCGATAAGAATGCCGACGCCATGGTAAGGCCTCGCATAATGTGACAGGATGGTACGAGCTAAATTTAGTCCCTCTCTTCCGTCACACAAGCGCCGTATTTGGCACTGCGGCACACAAGACTGCCAAGCTGTGATATTTTTGCCATCAGCATCGCTAAGCCCTTATTTTCGCTTCATGGCCTCTGCGAGAGCCGCTCCAAACGCGCCTTGCGGGTCCTGTTTCGGGGCGGCCGGGCGGCGGTCGTTTTGTGATCCGGAGCCCTGATTTCCGCGGGCTTCGCCACGCGGCGCCGAGCCGAGGAGCCGTCGTCCTTGCGCATGGAGAGACCGATGCGCTTGCGCTTTGCATCGACCTCGACGACGCGGACCTTGACGACATCGCCCGCCTTCACAACTTCGTGAGGATCCTTGATGAAGCGGTCGGCGAGCTGCGAGACATGCACGAGCCCGTCCTGATGCACGCCGATATCGACGAAGGCGCCGAAGGCCGCGACGTTCGTCACCGTGCCCTCCAGCACCATGCCGGGCTTGAGATCGGAGATTTCGTGGACGCCTTCGGCAAAGGTCGCGGTCTTGAAGCTCGGGCGCGGGTCGCGGCCGGGCTTTTCCAGTTCCGCGAGGATGTCCTTGACCGTCGGCAGACCGAATTTCTCGTCGATGAACTGGCGCGGATCGACCGCCTTCAAAACGGCGCTGTCGCCCATCAGCGAACGCAGATCGCGGCCGCAGGCGGCGACGATCTTCTTCGCCACGCCATAGGCTTCCGGATGCACCGATGAGGCATCGAGCGGCTCCTTGCCGTTCGGAATGCGCAGGAAGCCCGCCGCCTGCTCGAAGGTGCGGTTGCCGAGGCGCGGCGACCTTCAACAGGTCCCGGCGGGTTTCGAACGGACCGTTCTGGTCGCGATGGACGACGATGGCTTCGGCAATCGACGGCCCGAGACCGGAGACGCGGGACAAGCAGCGGCGCCGAGGCCGTGTTGAGATCGACGCCGACGGCATTCACCGCGTCTTCGACGACGGCATCGAGCGAGCGCGACAGCTTCTGCTGGTCGACATCGTGCTGATACTGGCCGACGCCGATCGACTTCGGCTCGATCTTGACGAGTTCGGCGAGCGGATCCTGCAGGCGGCGGGCGATGGAGACGGCGCCGCGCAGCGACACGTCGAGGTTGCGGGAATTCGGCAGCGGCGGTCGTCCGAGGCGGAATAGACCGACGCGCCGGCTTCCGAGACGATGACCTTGGTCGGCTTCGGCGCCGGAAGCTGCGGCCAGCATATCGGCCACCAGCTTTTCCGTTTCGCGGCTGCCCGTGCCGTTGCCGATGGCGATCAGCTCGACATTGTGCTTGCGGATCAGCGAGGCGAGCTCGGCCTGCGTGCCGCGCACGTCGTTCTTCGGCGGGAACGGATAGACGGTCGTCGGTCGCAACCACCTTGCCGGTGCCGTCGACGACGGCGACCTTGACGCCGGTGCGGATGCCCGGATCGAGCCCCATCGTCGAGCGCGAACCGGCGGGTGCGGCCAGCAGCAGATCCTTGAGATTGCGGGCGAAGACATGGATCGCCTCTTCTTCCGCCCGCTCGCGCAGCTCGCGCATCAGGTCGAGCGACAGCGACATGGAAAGCTTCACGCGCCAGGTCCAGCTTGCGACATCCATCAGCCAGCGGTCGCCGGGCCGGCTCGTGCCGATCTCATAGGCCGCCGCGATCATGCGCTCGACCGGCTTGTTCGGCGAGACGGTTTCCGCATCCGCCTCGATCGTCAGCGTCAGCACTTCCTCGTTCCAGCCGCGCAGCATGGCGAGCGCGCGGTGGCCGGGTGCCGTCGCCCAGCGTTCGGAATGATCGAAATAGTCGGAGAATTTCTCTCCCGTCGCCTGCTTGCCATCGACGACCTTGGCCTTGAGCAGAGCGGCGCCGCGCATATGAGCACGCAGCTTGCCGAGCAGATCGGCATTTTCGGCGATGCCCTCGGCGACGATGTCGCGCGCGCCTTCCAGCGCCGTCTTTACATCCGGGCACATCGGCCGTGACGTAGCCTTCGGCAAGGACCGCCGGTTCCCTGGAGCGGTCGGCGAGAATGGCATCGGCGAGCGGCCCGAGGCCGCGTTCGCGGGCGATCTCGGCGCGGGTGCGGCGCTTCGGCTTGTAGGGCAGATAGAGGTCTTCGAGCTCCGCCTTGGTCGCGGCGCCTGCGATCTTGCCCATCAGCTCGTCGGTCATCTTGCCCTGCCCGGTGATCGATTCGACGATCGCGGCGCGGCGGGCTTCCAGCTCGCGCAGATAGACCAGCCGCTCGGCGAGAGTGCGCAGCTGCGTGTCGTCCAGCCCGCCCGTCACTTCCTTGCGGTAGCGGGCGATGAAGGGAACGGTCGCGCCCTCGTCGAGCAGTTCGATCGCAGCCTTGGCCTGATCCGGCCGGGCATTGATTTCGGAGGCGATGACTGCGGCAAGCGAGCGGAGGTCTGCGGCCATGGGGATCCCTGAGTTCACAAAAGTGGCGGGACCATAGCGGCGAAAAGCGGCAAGGCAATGCCCGGCGTTTACAGGCAAGTCCTGTTCCACAGTGAGATGCGCGCCCGAAGAGAGCGGCTGTTTTTGCGGTTGTGCAGATGCGTCATTCTTTGGTAGCAGAGGCGACCGTTTTGGACCACCCTCCCCCGCGGAGGCAAGGAAAAGTGACATGCCGAACCTGCTTCTCGAACTTCGCTCCGAAGAGATTCCAGCCCGCATGCAGCGCAAGGCTGCCGGCGACCTGAAGAAGCTCGTCACCGATGCGCTGGTGGAAGCTGGTCTCTCCTATGAGGGTGCGCGCGAATACTGGACGCCGCGCCGCCTGACGCTCGACATTCACGGCCTTACCGCCCGCTCCGCCGATGTGCGCGAGGAGCGCAAGGGGCCGCGCACCGACGCCAACGAAAAGGCGATCGAGGGCTTTCTGCGCGGCGCCGGCCTTTCCTCGATTTCCGAGGCGCAGGTTCAGAGCGATCCGAAGAAGGGCGATTTCTACATCGCCGTCATTTCCAAGCCCGGCCGGGCGGCGGAAGAGATCATCGCCGAGGTGATGCCCGGCATCATCCGCGATTTTCCCTGGCCGAAGTCGATGCGCTGGGGCAAGGCGTCCTCCAGGCCGGGGTCGCTGCGCTGGGTGCGTCCGCTGCAATCGATCGTCTGCACCTTCGGCACCGAGCATGAGGAAACCACAGTCATCCCCTTCGAGATCGACGGCATCGTCGCTTCGAACATCACCTACGGCCATCGCTTCCATGCGCCGGGTGCCATCACCGTCAAGCGTTTCGACGATTACGTCTCGAGCCTTGAAAAGGCGAAGGTCATCCTCGATGCCGAGCGCCGCAAGGAGATCATCGCCTCGGATGCCGCCAACCTCGCCTTCGCAAGCGGGCTGGAACTGGTGGAAGACGAAGGCCTGCTCGAGGAAGTCTCCGGCCTTGTCGAGTGGCCGCAGGTGCTGATGGGGACGTTCGAGGAGGATTATCTTTCGATCCCCTCCGAAATCATCCGCCTGACGATCAAGACGAACCAGAAGTGCTTTGTCACCCGCAAACAGGGCGACGAGACGCTTTCGAACAAGTTCATCCTCGTTTCCAACATCCAGGCGAAGCGACGGCGGCAAGGAAATCATCCACGGCAACGGCAAGGTCGTGCGCGCCCGCCTGTCCGACGCGCTGCACTTCTGGAAGCGCGACCAGGGAGATCTGCCGGATCTTGAGACGCTGGAAGCTTCGGCGAAGAAGTTCGGGCTCGATCTGAAGAAGCCGCTCGACCAGCGCATGGCGAAGCTCGATGCGCTGCATGTGACGTTCCATGCGAGCATCGGCACGCAGGGCGAACGGGTAACCCGGATTCGCACTCTCGCCGGCGAAATCGGCAAGATCGTCAATGCAGATCCCGTGAAGGTCGAGCCGTGCCGCAGTGCTGTCAAAAGCCGACCTGCGAACCGAGGTCGTCGGCGAATTCCCGGAATTGCAGGGTGCGATGGGGAAGAAATACGCGCTGCTGCAAGGTGAAGATCCATCGGTGGCGGCGGCCATCGAGGACCACTACAAGCCGCAAGGTCCTGCCGACCGCGTGCCGACCGACAATGTCGCTATAGCGATCGCTCTTGCCGACAAGATCGACACGCTTGTTTGGTTCTGGCGCAATCGACGAAAAGCCAACCGGTTCGAAGGATCCGTTCGCCCTGAGACGGGCAGCACTCGGATCAATCAGGCTGCTGCTGGAGCGGGGTATCAGAGCATCCCTCATCCCCGTATTTCGCGCGGCATTTCGCAGCGAATGGGCAGTGGCCATGACGAGCCATGAAGATTTCGATCAAGCTGTTCGAGCTTAAGATCCAACAGGGTGAGGATAGGGTCGAATTCGAGCGGCTGATAAAAGAACAGTATGCCGCTATCGAATACTGCAAGACCTATCTGGCCAAGGGCCATCCGAAGACGATCGAAGAAGAAACCGAGCTGGCGATCAGCCTCCTCTCCTTCTTCCACGACCGGCTGAAGGTCTATCTGCGCGACCAGGGCGCCCGCTACGATCTCATCGATGCCGTGCTGACGCCGGACGCCGACGACCTGTTGATGATCGCGCGGCGCGTCGAAGCGCTGACGGCCTTCATCACCTCCGAGGACGGCAAGAACCTTCTTGGTCGGCACCAAGCGCGCGACGCAGATTCTTGCGGCCGAGGAGAAGAAGGGCACGGTGATCGCCGACGGCGTTTCGGAGAAACTGTTCCGGCTCGATGCCGAAAAGGAACTCTTCGCGGCCATCACCAAGGCCGCCGCCGAGGCTTCCGCTGCAATCGCCAAGGAAGATTTCCGCTCGGCGATGGAAGCCCTGTCGAAGCTCCGCGCCCCGGTCGACCGCTTCTTCGACGATGTGCTCGTCAACGACGAAGATGCGGCGATCCGCGCCAACCGCCTTGCCCTGCTGCGGCTGATCCGCGAGGCGACGGGCACGGTTGCGGACTTCTCGAAGATTGCGGGCTAAGCGGCGGCTCATCGCCCCCGCCCCCCTTCTCTGTCGATTGCGCACCTCGAATCCTGCGCTCTGAGGTCGCGCGCCTTGCCGCGCTGCCGGCACGACTCTTCCCGTCAACGAAACACGGCCGCCGGATTGTCTCCGACGGCCGCTAATGTGCACGTGATGAAAATTGCTTTGTTTAAGATTTAAGCCGCGCGGCGCGCCGGAGCAGCTGGTTTGAGCGGCACCGCCGACGCGGAAGCCGCGGATAAGACCGAGCAGTTCGTCGGTATCGGCGGCCAGCGTTTCCGCCGATGCCGTCGTTTCTTCCGCCATCGCAGCATTCTGCTGCGTTGCCGCATCGAGCTGGTTCATCGAAGACGAGATCGAACGCAGCGTCGTATCCTGCTCGGAGGCGCTGTGAGCGATCTTGGCGACGATCTCGTTGGCAGCCTTGATCTGGTCCGAGATGCGCTTCAGCGCTTCGCCCGCCTCGCCGACAAGACGAACGCCCTGATCGACCTGGCTGGAGGAACGGGCGATCTGGTCCTTGATCTCCTTGGCGGCAGCGGCGGAGCGCTGAGCAAGTTCGCGGACTTCCTGGGCGACGACCGCAAAGCCCTTGCCGGATTCGCCGGCACGCGCTGCCTCGACACCGGCATTCAGCGCCAGCAGGTTGGTCTGGAAGGCGATCTCGTCGATGACGCCGATGATCTTGCCGATCTCGTCGGACGATTTCTCGATGCCGCTCATCGCTTCGATCGCCTCGGTGACGACCGCATCGCTGCGGCTTGCTTCGGTGCTGACGGCATGCACGCGCTTGCTCGCCTCATGCGCGCCATCGGCCGTCTGGCGGACGGCGACGGTGAGTTCGTCGAGAGCGGCCGAGGTTTCCTCCAGGCTTGCGGCCTGGCGCTCGGTGCGCTGCGACAGCTCGCTCGATGCACGGCGGATTTCTTCCTTCGCTCACGCCGATATCGCCACCCTTGGCGCTGACCTTGGCCATCGCGGCTTCGAGATGCGACAGGGCATCGTTGAAGTTGTCACGAAGGGCTGCGTATTTCTGGCCGATATCGGCGCAACGAACGGTGAGGTCGCCGCGGGCGATCTTTTCCAGCGCCTGGCCGATCGTCGCGACGACGCGGGCCTGGCCGGCCGCCTCATCGCGCTGGCTGCGCAGATTGTTCTCGCGCTCGCTCTCGAGTGCGAGCTGCTGAACAGCTTCGCGCTCGGACATGGCGTGACGTTCCCTGATCTTTTCCTGCAGCGACCTGGTGGCCTTGGCCATCATGCCGACTTCGTTGTTCATGCCGGTGTGCGGGATGGTCAGCGACACGTCTTCATCGGCGACTGCTTCCAGCGCCTGATGAACATCCTTCAGCGGCTTGGAGATGCCGCGGATGAAGTAGATCGCAGCGCCGATGCCGGCGAGGAAGACGATGCCGCAGGCAATCGAGCGCCTTCCAGATCGTCGCATTGATCTGGGCTCTGCAGGTCATCGAAGTAAACGCCGCAGCCGACGACGATCTGCCAGGGAGCGAAGGCCGCGGAATAGGCGCCCTTCAGATACTGTTCGGTATCCGGACGGCCGGGCTTGCTCCAGAAATAGATCGTCTGGCCGCCGCCTGCGATGGCCTTGTCGAACCATTTCCTTGCTGAAATTCGTGCCGCGCTTGTCGACCTGGCCGCTCATATCCTTGCCGATATTGACCGGGCTCGGATTGAAGAGCTGGATGACATTGTAGTCGAAGCCGAAGACATAGCCGTTCGGCTGCGAACGTGACCTTGGTGAGGACCTTGAACGCCTCGGCCTGAGCGGCCTCATGCGTCATCTCGCCGGCCTTTTCCCTTTCGATAATAGGTATTGAGGACCGAAATCGCCGACTCGACCTGCGTGCGCAGCAGATCGAAGCGGTCGTTGTAGATAGATTGCTCTGTCGTTCTGATCTGGAAAAACGTGGCCACCGCAAAGGCTGCCATAAGAACACCGACAAGGGCAAAAAGCTGATGGGCAATCTTGAGCTTTTTCATGAAAGTCTCCCGAAAATGGTGAAATCTGCAACACCGGATCGGTAAACTCCCGTCCTTCGCGCGTGTCACCACGCACGTTCAGCAAGCGCAATCATGCTCACTCCGGTCCCTCGGTAAGTAAAATTATGGTGAAGGGCTAAATGATGACTTAACGATTTCGGCTATTGCCTGACGACCAGCAATGCCAAATCTGAACTCATGCTTTCTTGCATAATTGTATAAGTTGCATGAGTACTTTGTCATTCAATTGAAATAAAGAATGCACCCCTGCTTCTCTTCAGGAGTGCATTCGATCCGCCGACGGGCGGACCCCAGACGACCGAAACCTTGGCCGGGTCAGGGGCAGGGAACTCTGTCACATCCGCAGCTTGAAATCGGAAACGTCGAGCGGGGCTGTTTGTTCCGCCGGTAATGACATGCCTGCTACGACAGGCTTGGCGTCGCCGCCGATCACCGAGGTCGTCGCTGTCGGGTCGATGCCGTCGGCGGGAACGGTCGCCTTGAAGGCTGCGAGGACTTCCGGCGTTGCCTTGCTGACGAAGACGACGGGCGAGCCGCCCATCCAGCCTTCGGTGCGATAGAGCTTCTGCTCGCCGCCGACATCGCGGAGCGCGCTCTGCCTGGAAGGCGCCGGGCGTCAGCGTCGGCACGGTGTAGTCCTTCTTGGCGCTCGGCCGATTGCAGCGGCGGGCAGCTCGTGCAGGTCTCGGTGACGATGCTGCCGCCGTCGGTGTGCGCGGCCTTGCCGATGACCTCGATCGAGGATGCCATCGCAGAACCGGCCAGTCAGAAGGATTGCCGCACCGAGGAATGAATCTGACGCATGGAAGCTACTCCGTCTCACTATGGGAGCAGAATAGCGCGGCTTTATTTCCATCCCGTCAGGGGAAAGGGTAAAAATTTAGAGAAGCTGGCCGATTTCAGCCCAAGCCTCAAGCCTTTTCGCGCTCGATCGCCTGCCAGCCGATGTCGCGGCGGCAGAAGCCGTTTTCCCATTCGACCCTGTCGAGCAGCGCATAGGCGCGGTCTCTGCGCCTCGCCGACCGTCTTGCCGGTCGCGGTCACGTTCAGCACGCGGCCGCCGGTCGCGACCAGCTGCGCCGTCCTTCAGAGCCGTGCCGGCATGGAACACCTTGGCGCCCTTCGCCGGCTTCCGGCAGCGAGCCGATCGGCGTGTTCTTCTCGTAGGAGCCCGGATAGCCCTTGGAAGCCATCACGACGGTCAGCGCCGGATCGTCGCTCCATTCTGCGCGTGACCTTGTCGAGCGTGCCGTCGGCGGCGGCCAGAAGCAGCGGCAGCAGATCGCTCTTCAGCCGCATCATCAGCACCTGGCATTCGGGATCGCCGAAGCGGACATTGTATTCGATGAGTTCCGGGCCCTTTGCCGTGATCATCAGCCCGGCGAAGAAGACGCCGGAGAAGGGATGGCCGCTTTCGGCCATGCCGCGGATCGTCGGCTCGATGATCTCCTTCATCGTGCGCTCGATCATCTCGGCCGTCATGACGGGTGCCGGCGAATAGGCGCCCATGCCGCCGGTGTTGACGCCGGTATCGCCCTCGCCCACCCGCTTGTGGTCCTGGGCGGTTGCCAGCGGCAGCGCGTTCTTGCCGTCGCAGAGGCAGAAGAAGCTCGCCTCCTCGCCATCGAGATAGGCCTCGATGACCACCTCGGCGCCGGCGGAGCCGAATGCGCCCTCGAAGCAATCGTCGACGGCGGCAAGCGCCTCCTCGACGGTCATCGCCACCGTGACGCCCTTGCCGGCGGCAAGGCCATCGGCCTTGACGACGATCGGGGCACCCTGCTGCGCGGATATAGGCTTTCGCCTTCGGCGCGTTGTTGAAGCGCTGATAGGCGCCGGTCGGGATGTCGTAGCGGGCGCAGATATCCTTGGTGAAGCCCTTGGAACCTTCGAGCTGGGCTGCGGCAGCGGAAGGGCCGAAGACCTTCAGGCCATCGGCACGCAGGCGGTCGGCAAGACCGGCAACCAGCGGCGCCTCCGGGACCGACGACGACGAAGTCGATCGCCTTCTCCTCGCAGAAGGCAGCGACCGCTTCCTGATCCTCGACATTCAGGGAAACGAGCGTCGCATGTTCGGCAATGCCCGGGATTGCCGGGCGCGGCATAGAATTCCGTCATCAGCGGCGATTGCGCCAGCTTCCAGGCGAGCGCATGCTCGCGTCCGCCCGAACCGATCAACAGAACCTTCATGCCCGATCCTTTCCGTTTTCCGTCTGGCGGTTAAGGGGCAGTGAGCCAAAGGTCAAGCGGGAAAGCTCACCAGCCGCCGCCGCCGCCGCCTCCGCCGCCACCGCCGGACGAGCCGCCACCGGAGAAGCCGGAGGAGGAACTGGAGGGCGGCGGCGAGGGAATGGTCGAGGCGATGGTCGAGGCCATCGACGACGAGAAGCCGCCGATGCGGTCCGAGAAGCGGCCGCTGTCGAAATTGCCGGAATACCAGCTCGGCGCATAGGCAGCGGCAGTCGCCGGCAGCGGCTGCGGCAAGCCAGGTCTCGAACGTCCGCGACCAGGGCTTTTCGACGCCGAGCGCGACGGCATAGGGCAGCAGCTTTTCGAAATGCTGCGGCGACATCTCCGGCGCGCCGGCCATGTTCATGCGGTCCTTTTCGGCGAGCGTCAGATACTGGCGCAGGCCGTCGATGCCGTCCATCATCTTGGCACCGAGCGGCGTCGGCGCGCCCATGATGAAGACGTAGAGCACGTTGAGGAGGACGATGCCGCCGACGGCAAAGAGCATCGGCGTCTCATGGAACTCCATCAGCGTCGAGAAAAGCGCCAGAACCAGCGACGAGATGATGCTGAGGCCGATGAAGACGACGATTGCGATGGCGATCACTGCGGCGATCTTGCCGCCCAGCGACCGGCCGGGGCGGAACGACCTCGCCAACCCCGCGACGAAGATCGAGACGAAAACCGACACGACGATCGGAATGATCATCAGGACGATGGTATCCGGCTCCAGCGTGCCGAAGACGAACAGCGCGACGAGCGAGGCCGCACTGAGCGCGATGCCGCCTGAGGTATAGCCGGAGTTGGAATTGTAGTATTTGCCGCGATGCTCGCGCTCGATCGCCGAGCGGAACCTTTCGCCGACGGATTTCACGCGCTGGCCGTTGGCCTTGTCGATCGTCAGGGAATTTTTGCCGCCGATCTCGTTCAGGAGACTGGCTTCGCCGGCCCCAGCTTCTCCTTGCCGGTGGGCTTTTCGGTGCGCCGGATGACGATCGATTTCTTGAGGTCTTCCAGGACGACATAGCCGCGCACCGCGAGATTGAGCGCTGCGGCCGATAGCGCCGTCCAGCCCTGTCCGGAAAAGCCCTTGTTGTCGATATAGTTGACGAGCGCCGGCGAGATGCCGTCCGGCGCATCCCAGCGCGGTACGATGACGCCGCGGGCGGGATCGCGTCCGACCTTCAGCCAGGCGCGGGTATAGTAGAGGAAGACGACGATCAGACCGCCAAAGCCGATGAAATAATCGCGGTTGTCCTTGAGCCACCAGATGTTCCTGATCGGAGCCGCTCGGCGGATCGATCGCGCCCTTCGGCAACTTGACGGCGATCGTCAGGCCCTCGTTGGCATCGAGCGGCGTTGTCGTCGAAAAGACCGGCCGGGCATCGCTGCTTGAAACGCGCGCATTCTTGCTCCGTCGCGCCGAGCGGGCCGGTAAAGAAATTCGTATCGATCGCAGTGACGCCATCCGGCAGGTTCACGGTGGCCGTGGCCTCCATGATCGGGAAAATCCAGCCATTGCCGGTGACGTTCCAGTAGAGCTCGTCGTGATCGTCGAAATAGCGGATCTGGCGATTGGTACGGTAAGTGAAGGCGTATTGATGGCGGCCCGGCAGAAGCATGACGTCTTCCGAGCCGGCATAGATGCGGATGCCGCCGGAAATCGATTCCGTCTTCCACGGCTCGTCATGGCCGTCGCGCGTGACCGAGACGACATCGAAATCGACCGTGCGGCGGCGGCCGCCTTCGTCGACGAACGTCAGCGGAAAATCGCGGAAGATGCCGCGCCGGATTCGATTGCCTTCGGCATTGACGGTGATCGTCTCCGTCACCGTCATGGCGCCGCTCTTTTCGAGCGTGATGTCCGAAACGAAGGAGTTGATGACCTCGGCAGCACTTGCCGGCGCCGCTGCAAGCGCCATGAACAGAATGAAGCAAAGGCCGCAAAGCCGCCGGATCATCATACCCCTTCCCCCAGCGGCGCGCCGCCGCCGTCAGCATAATGTCAGTCCTCATCCTGCATAGGTCACGCCAAGCGCCGCCAGCGTCCGCCAATAGGCGGGGAAGGTCTTGCCGACGCAATCCGGATCGAGAATCGTGATGCCGTCGATCTTCAGGCCGGCGAGCGCAAAGCTCATGGCGATGCGGTGATCGGCGAAGGTGTCGATCTTCGCCGGCAGGTGCTGGCCGGCCAGCGACGGATCGGACTGAACGATGAGGTCGTCGCCTTCCTCGCGGGCAAGATCCGGGCGGATCTGGGTCAGGCCGGTCGACAGCGCCGCGGATGCGGTCGCATTCCTTGACGCGCAGGTTGGCGATGCCGACGAAACGGACCGGCGTCTCGTTGAAGGCGGCGAGCACGGCGAGCGTCGGGACGGCATCCTGCATCTGCGAACCGTCGATTTCGGCCGGCAGATGCGGGAACTTGCGCGATCATCTCATAGGCCTTGGCGTCCGGCTGGGTGAAGGCATCGGTCGGCACGCCGAGATCGATGCGGCCGCCGGTCAGCACTTCGGCCGCCCAGAGATAGGTCGCGGCCGAAGCATCCGGCTCGATGACGAAATCGGTGGCGCGTGTAGCCGGTCGGCTCGACGCGCCAGGTGACCGGGCTCGATCTGCTCGACCTCGGCGCCGAAGGCGCGCATCGCCGCCGGGTCAGATCGATATAGCCGCGGGCGCCGATATCCTCGCCGGCGAGCTCGATATCGACCGGGCGGTCGCCGCCGGCGGCCATCATCAGCAGCGCGGAGACATACTGGCTGGAAAGGCCGGCATCGATCTCGACGCGGCTCGCCTCGAAGCGGCCGGTGCCCTTCACCGTCACCGGCGGGCAGCCGGTTTCGGCCGTCGCGTCGATGCCGAGCGAGCGCAGCGCGTCGACCAGCGGGCCGATCGGGCGCTTGCGCATGTGCTGGTCGCCGTCGACGACGACAGTGCCATCGACGAGCGCGGCAGCGGCCGTCAGGAAGCGTGTCGCCGTGCCGGCATTGCCGAGGAAGAGCGGCGCCTTCGGCGGCAGCAGCTTGCCGCTGCCGGTGACGACGAAGCTCGTGTCGTCCGGCTCGTCGATCGTCGACGCCCATGGCGCGCAGCGCGTCGGCCATGTAGCGCGTGTCGTCGCTCTTCAGCGCGCCGGTCAGGCGGCTGGTGCCCTTGGCGAGGCCGCCAGCAGCAGCGCGCGGTTGGTGATCGACTTCGAGCCCGGCGGCACGGCACGCCCGACAAGCGGATGCCTGGCCGGGATGATGGTGAGTTTCTTGTCCTTGCTCATGACGCTTGTCTCTTCCGTCCATTGCGCGGCCGCCGTACGGCCGTAACCGGCCCTGCTCATAGCAGCTTTTGCGCAAAGGCAAACGGCCGATATCAGAATTTGACGGCCGGAACGGCGCGATCGGCCTCGTTGGTGATTTCGAAATATTCCTTCTTCTGGAAACCGAACTGGCCGGCGACCAGATTGGACGGAAAGCTTTCGACCTTGACGTTCAGATCGCGGGCCGCACCGTTGTAATAACGGCGCGCCATCTGGATCTCGCTTTCCATGGTTTCGAGCGAGGCCTGGAGTTCGGAGAAGTTCTGGTTGGCCTTCAGGTCCGGATAGGCTTCGGCAAGCGCCATGACGCGGCCGAGCGCCTGACCGAGAAGGCCTTCCGCCTGCGCCCTGCCCGCGACATCGCCGGCGGGCACTGCCTGCGCCTTGTTGCGCAGCTCGACCACTTCTTCCAGCGTGCTCTTTTCGTGGGCGGCGTAGCCCTTGACGGTCTCGATCAGGTTCGGGATCAGATCGGCGCGGCGCTTCAGCTGCACGTCGATGCCGGACCAGGCCTCTTCAGCCATCTGCCGGGCGCGGACGAGACCGTTGTAGACAAAGACAAGATAAAGCGCGACCAGAACGATCACGCCAAGAATGATATACATCGCGAATCCCCCGGATGCGGAATTAGAACCAGCGGCGGAGACTATGCGGCTTGCGGCCGATTGTCATCCGGCGATCTACAGCCGGAACGACGAGACGCGACTTCTCAGGCGGCGCTCTTTCGCAGATTCACGCCGCCGGCATCCGTCAGCAGGAAGGCTTCGCCGCAGGCCTTGGCGAGCGTGCGGACGCGCAGGATGTAGCTCTGGCGCTCGGTCACGGAAATCACGCCGCGGGCATCCAGCAGGTTGAAGACGTGGCTTGCCTTGATGCACTGGTCATAGGCCGGGAACACGCATTTGTGCAGGCGCTGGTTGGCATTGTCGCCCGGCGCGCCGGCAGCCAGAAGCGCCTGGCATTCCTTCTCCGCATCGATGAAATGGCGATGCAGCATCTCGGTATTGGCGAATTCGAAGTTGTGGCGCGAATATTCCTGTTCGGCCTGCAGGAAAACCTCGCCATAGCTGATCTTCTCGTCGCCTTCGCGGCCGTTGAAGTTCAGGTCGTAGACGTTGTCGACGCCCTGGACATACATGGCGAGACGCTCGAGGCCATAGGTCAGCTCGCCTGCGACCGGCGAGCATTCGATGCCGCAGACCTGCTGGAAATAGGTGAATTGCGAGACTTCCATGCCGTCGCACCAGCACTCCCAGCCGAGACCCCAGGCGCCGAGCGTCGGGCTTTCCCAATCGTCCTCGACGAAGCGGATGTCGTGCAGCAGCGGATCGAGGCCGATCGCAGCCAGCGAGCCGAGGTAAAGCTCCTGCAGGTTCGGCGGGTTCGGCTTCAGGATGACCTGATACTGGTAGTAGTGCTGCAGACGGTTCGGGTTTTCGCCGTAGCGGCCATCCGACGGACGGCGCGACGGCTGGACATAGGCGGCCTTCCACGGCTTCGGGCCGAGCGCACGCAACGTCGTGGCCGGATGGAAGGTACCGGCGCCGACTTCCATGTCGTAGGGCTGCAGAACCGCGCAACCCTTGTCCGCCCAGTAGTTATGCAGGGTCAGGATCAGCGCCTGGAACGAGCGCTTCGGGTTCATATGGTCGGGGATCGATGCAGACATGGAAGGCTTCCGAATTCGTACAAATGTGCGCGGACAGGTGCCACGGCAGGCGATAGGGGTCAAGGCTTTTGCAGAGTGCCGTGACGCCTACTCATCCTCCCGCTTCACACGGTACTCGCCGGTCGCCGGATCCTTGACAAGCGTTCCGACCGCGCCGGTCTGGCGCTCCTTCTCGGCACGGCGGGATTTTTCGTGCAGGCGCTTGGCATCGGAGACGAAGCGGCGGTAGAGCCACCAGGCGGCGCCGACCAAAATTATGATTGTTATAAGCTGCGCCATTTCCCCTTCGCGTCTCCTCTCAAAGTCCGTAGCGGCTCCACAATGCCTTCTCTTCCGCCGCTTCGACAAGACCCGCTGCGAGACCTGATGCCACACCTTCAAGCGAGACGGGCGAGACACCCGGTATCCGGCGGCCGAAGAGGCTGCGGGCGGCGGTGACGAGCTGCAGCCTCGTCTTCGGGCCGTAGCGCTTTTTCAATTCCTGGCGCATGTCGCCCAGGCTATCGACGAGGCCGAGTTCAAGCCCGCGCGTGCCGCTCCAGAAAAGGCCGGAGAAGACCGTCTCGTCATCGCTCAGCTTGCCGGCGCGGCGCTCGCGCACCATGGCGATGAAGACCTGATGGATCTCGAGCTGAAGGCTCTTCAGATATTCGATGTCCTTTTCCTTCTCCGGCTGGAACGGATCAAGAATAACCTTGTTCTCACCGGCCGTATAGACGCGGCGCTCGACGCCGATCTTTTTCAGCAGCTCGGGAAAGCCGAAGCCGCCGGAGACGACGCCGATCGAGCCGACGATCGAGGTCGGGTCGGCAATGATCTCATCGCCCGCAAGCGCGATCATGTAGCCGCCGGAGGCCGCGACATCCTCGACGAAGACCAGGACCTTCTTCTGCTTCTCGCGGGCAAGCTCACGGATGCGCGTGAAGATCAGCCGCGACTGGACCGGCGAGCCGCCCGGCGAATTGATGGCGATCGCGACAGCCGGCGCGTCCTTTACGGAAAAGGCCTTCTCCAGCACCGGTGCGACATTGGCGAGATTGAGCGTGGGGCGGAACTGGCTGCCGCCGCTCATGATCGCGCCCTGAAGCCTGACGACCGGGATGACGATCCCTTCCTTGCGGAAACGCTTCGGTACCAGTCTTCTCAAAAATCCGGCCATTTCAAATCCTTCTTCGGCTTTCGGCGTCGCAATCCATGTATGCAATGGAACGGCAAACGCAATGGCCGCGTTCCCGAAACATGCGGCAGTTGACTTTCTTGTTGCGAATGACTTGCATTATCATTCTAATCGGGCATAGTGCGGGCAATGGTCCAACAGGCGGAAATCACATGGATGCTTTGAATCGGAGTGCAAAGAGCGGTTGGCGGCACGACCGCGAGGAGGCATCGCTTTCCGATGTCTACCGCACCGTCGGTACGGGTCGCCCCGGATCGAAACTGCCGGCGGATCGCCGCCTTTGCCGGCCCCGGCTACATGGTCGCGGTCGGCTACATGGACCCCGGCAACTGGGCGACGTCGCTCGCCGGCGGCTCGAAATTCGGCTACGCGCTGCTGACCGTCGCGCTGCTTTCGAACCTCATGGCGATCGTGCTGCAATCGCTCTGCGCCCGCCTTGCCATCGCCTCCGGCCGCGATCTGGCGCAGGCCTGCCGGGACGCCTATCCGAAATTCGTTTCCGTGCCGCTCTGGGCTTTTGCGGAAATCGCCATCATCGCGACCGACATCGCCGAGGTGATCGGCACGGCGATCGGCCTCAACCTGATCTTCGGCATTCCGCTCGAACTCGGCGTGCTGATCACGGCGCTCGACGTCTTCCTCATCCTCTATCTGCAGAAGCTCGGCTTCCGCTGGATCGAAGCCTTCATCATCACGCTGCTCGGCGTCATCGCGCTGTGTTTCGGCGTGCAGATCTTCCTGGCCGATCCGCAGTGGGGCGCCGTGATCAAGGGCTTCTTCCCGACGACCGAGATCGTCAGCAATCCGGAAATGCTCTATCTGGCGCTCGGCATTCTCGGCGCGACCGTCATGCCGCACAATCTCTATCTGCATTCCGGCATCGTGCAGACGCGCGCCTACGGCCATACCGTGCCGAGAAGCGGGAAGCGCTCACCTATCGCGACGATCGACTCCACCTTTGCGCTGTGCTTTGCGCTGCTGATCAACGCCTCGATCCTGATCCTGGCGGCGGCCGCGTTCAATGCCAGCGGCACGGACGGATGTCGTCGAACTCGGCGAGGCGCATTCGCTGCTGTCGCCGCTGCTCGGCCTCGCGATCGCGCCGACGCTGTTCGGTATCGCGCTGCTCTGCTGCGGCCTGAATTCGACCGTGACTGCGACGCTTGCCGGCCAGATCGTCATGGAAGGCTTCCTGAAAATCAAGCTGCAGCCATGGGTGCGCCGTCTGATCACCCGTGCGATCGCCATCATTCCGGCCGCCTTCGTGACGATCTGGTACGGCGACGAGGGCACTGCGCATCTGCTGATCCTGACGCAGGTCGTGCTCAGCCTGCAGCTTTCCTTCGCGGTCTTCCCGCTGGTGATGTTCACCGCCAGCAAGGCGAAGATGGGCGAGCTCGTCGCGCCGCGCTGGCTGAGCGGTATCGCCTATGTGATCGCGGTCGTCATCGCCGGGCTGAACATCAAGCTGCTCGCTTCGATCTTCGTCGACCGGCTAAGCCTGGCATAGGCCGCACGGCCATTGTTCAGATCGTCGACGAAGGGGGAGAATTTGTGCGTATCCTCTTCGTGCATGATGAGCGGCGCGCGCAGCGACAAGCCGCGCGCGCGACCCCTTGATCGCCGTCACCAGAATGCGCACGGCATTTTCGCCCTCGCGCGGGTGAATGGCGGTGATCTCGATGCCGCCGAAACGCCGGCCGCAGGCGGCGATGATCTCGGCGATCGATTCCGGCCGCGCGATCAGCGACAGCTGCCCGCCGGGGATCATGATCGCGCCGGCCGTGCGGATCCAGCTTTCGAACAGGCCATCGGTCATCGCATGCGCCTCGGCCTTCAGGGCATCCGGCGTCCGGCGGTCGCCGGCATCGTTGAAGGGCGGGTTCATGATGACGTGATGGAAGATCTCGTCGGCAAGGCCGGCTTCGTTGCGCGCCTTGGCCGTCAAGCGTCACATCGGCCTCGACGACGGAGACGCGGCCTGCCATATGGGCATTCTCCGGCAAGCGCGAGGCTGCGCCGGGCGTAATCGGCCATCTCGCGCCGAGCGCTCGAACAAGCACGACCTCGGCATTCGGCAGCCGCGAGGCGACGGCCATGCCGGCCGCACCGGCGCCGGCGCCGAGATCGGCAACCCTGATTGCACGGTCGTCGCAGACCAGCGAGGCCAGCAGCATCGCATCCATGCCGGAGCGATGCCCCCTGCCCCTCGGCTGGACCACGTGGAAGCCGCCGCGGTGGAAGGCGTCGATGGTGTCGGAAACTGCCCGGTCATGGCCGCATCACTTCACGCTCGCGCAATTCCGCCGCCAAGCCCGGCATCGATCAGGATCCGGCGGGCCTCGTCGGCATCGTCCTCATCGACCAGCAACCGGCGCGGCAACATGCCGAGCGAGCCTTCGAGGATGCTCATGCCCTGATCGGCGATGAAGCAGTGAATTCCCGCATCCTTCATCAGGCTCTCGCGCAAACGAGAGCAGGACGGGGTCGTTGGTGCGGATAAGTTCATGCATTTGCGGTCATTTTCCTGTCAATTTGAGCTAGCGGGACAATTCGCCTCTTGCCGCCTCAATCGCCCCTTTCTATTGTCAACGAACTGAGTGAACAGGAGTCCGGGTCGTTGGGCGTAGTGATACCGCTTGAAGAAAGCAAAAACAAACTGGCATCCGTCAAGCCGCTCGTCGACCTGACCAAGGCGGACATGGAGCGCGTCAACCAGCTGATCCTGTCCAAGGCCGGCTCCGACGTCCAGATGATTCCGGAGGTGGCCAACCACCTGATCTCCTCCGGCGGCAAGCGCCTGCGCCCGATGCTGACGCTCGCCTCCGCCTCGATGTTCGGCTTTCACGGGCGACGCACCATGTCAAGCTCGCGACCAGCGTCGAATTCATGCACACGGCAACGCTGCTGCACGACGACGTCGTCGACGAAAGCGACCTGCGCCGCGGCAAATCGACGGCGCGGATGATCTGGGGCAACCAGGCAAGCGTCCTCGTCGGCGACTTCCTGCTCGGCCAGGCCTTCCGCATGATGGTCGATGTCGGCTCGCTCGATGCGCTCGACGTGCTCTCGACGGCCGCCTCGCGTGATCGCCGAAGGCGAAGTGCTGCAGCTTTCCGTCGCCAAGAACATGGAGACGACGGAGGACGACTATCTTTCGGTCATCCGCGCCAAGACGGCCGCGCTCTTTGCCGCTGCCGCCGAAGTCGGCCCGATCGTCGCCGAGACCGACAAGGCCAGCCGCAATGCGCTGAAATCCTACGGCATGAATCTCGGCCTCGCCTTCCAGCTGGTCGACGACGTGCTCGACTACGGCGGCAAGGCTGCCGATCTCGGCAAGAATGTCGGCGACGATTTCCGCGAGGGCAAGATCACCCTGCCGGTCATCCTCGCCTATCGCCGCGGCACGGCAGGACGAGCGCGCCTTCTGGCGCGAGGCGATCGAAGGCGGCAAGAGCGACGACGCAGAACCTGGAAAAGGCGCTCGGCCTGATCACCAGATACGGCACGCTGACCGACACGATCGCCCGGGCGCAGTCACTACGGCACGATCGCGCGCGACGCGCTTGCGCCGCTTCCCGATTCGCCGTGGAAAGCGCGCTGCTCGAAGTCATCGACTTCTGCATCGAGCGGGTCAACTAGATCAAACATCCTTGATCGCGGGCTGAATTTCTTGCAGCACTGCTTCAAAAAAGCCATCCTGTTGTGAGTCAGTCTTGTCAACTGATTTCGCGGCCGGTCGGATCAGACCGGCTGCCTTGAAGAAAGGTTTTCTAATGCGGCAGAGATTTGCCATCCGTCTTCTTTCGAGCGCAGCGCTTGCAGCGGTCCTTTCGCTCGGCAGCGCTTGGCGGCGTCAATGCCGAAGAAGCGGCCAAGACGGACGATGCCAGCAAGACGTGATCTTCGACCCGGATTCGGTCAGCACTTTCGCCGGCGCGTTCCTCGCTGCCCGTACGGCCGATGTCGATCACGACTACGAGACGGCGATCGAGCTTTACAAGAAGGCGCTGCAGATCGAACCGGGCAATCCCGAAATCCGTCAGCGCCTGATGATCTCGCTGCTGATGAACGGCGACATTCGAGGACGGCGTGAAATATGCCAACGACCTGAAGAAGGATCCCTCCGTCGAGCGCATCACCACCGATCGTCCGCGGCATGGAGGCGATGCGCCGCGGCGACTACAAGACCGCCGAGGCGATCCTGAAATATAACGGCCCGAACGATCTCGACCGGATGATGAACGACCTGCTGCTCGGCTGGGCACGCGTCGGCGACGGCAGCAGCAAGGAAGCGCTCGCCGATGGTCGAGAAGATGAAGGGGCCGGAATGGTTCAGCATCTTCCAGAACTACCATGCAGGCGCGATCGCGATCGTGACCGGCGACGTGACGGCCGCCCGCAAGCACCTGAACGATGCCGTGCTCGACAAGGACGGCGGCGCGACGGCGCCTGACACCTTCATGCGCGCGGTCATGGCGCTTGCCCGCCTCGAAGCCCGCAGGGCAACAAGCAGAAGGCGCTCGACGCGATTTCCGTCGGCGACAATCATCTGCCGAACTATGCGCCGCTGAACGCGCTGCGCAAGAGCATCGAAAAGGGCGAGAAGCAGGAGCAGCAGGTGCGCAGCGCCGCCCAGGGTGCCGCTGCCGTTCTTTTCTCGATCGGCGGCGCGCTGAACCGCGACGGCGCCGAAGACATCGTTTCGCTCTATCTGCAGACTGCCCATGCGCTCGATCCGAACAGCGCCGACACGCTGGTCCTGCTCGGCGGCATCGCCGAAAAGCAGAAGCAGACGGACCGCGCCATCGCACTCTACAAGCAGCGTGCCGGAGAACTCGCCGATGCGGCGCATCTCCGAGCTGCAGCTCGGCCTTGCCCTTGCCCAGATCGGCAAGGTCGACGAGGCACGCAAGCATCTGAAGGCGCTGATCGACCTCGATCCGAAGGACATCCGCAGCTATCTCGCCTATGGCAGCGTGCTGTCCGACGCCAAGGACTACAAGGCAATGGCGGCGAATCTACGACAAGGCCGTCGAGGTGATCGGCCCGCTGCCGAGCCGTGCCGACTGGACCGATCTTCTTCCAGCGCGGCATCGCCTATGAGCGCCTGAAGAAGTGGGACAAGGCCGAGCCGAACTTCCGCAAGGCGCTGGAGCTCAATCCCGACCAGCCGCAGGTGCTGAACTATCTCGGCTATTCCTGGGTCGACATGAACAGCAACCTCGACGAAGGTCTCGGCATGATCCGCAAGGCCGTCGATCTTCGACCGGACGACGGCTACATCGTCGATTCGCTCGGCTGGGCCTATTACCGGCTGAACCGCTTCGACGATGCCGTCGTCGAACTGGAGCGGGCGGCCGAGCTCAAGGCCGGCGATGCGACGATCAACGATCATCTCGGCGACGCCTACTGGCGTGTCGGGCGCAAGCTCGAGGCGGTCTTCCAGTGGAACCGGACGCTGAGCTCGAAGCCCGAAGAAGCCGAGATCCCGAAGATCAAGGACAAGATCGAGAACGGCCTGCCGGCGGACGACCGACGACGCCAAGGCTGTCGACAAGAAGCAGCCGGATCCGGCGCCGGTTTCGCCGCCGCTGGCCGACAAGAAGTCCTGATGCCGCCATGCCTGACAGCGGGCATGAGCGGCGGTTTCGCCGTCACCGAGGTTGCGCCCGCGAAAATCAATCTGGCCCTGCATGTGCGGGCCAGCGGGCGGACGGCTATCATCTGCTCGAAAGGCTGGTGACCTTTGCCGATGCAGGCGACCGGATCGGCTTTGCAGCCTCGCCGGCCGACGATTCACCGTATCGCGGCCGTTTCGGCGATCTGCCGCTCGGCGATCGATGCCGGCAGCAATCTGGTGCTCAAGGCGCGCGATCTGCTGCGGCAGGCTGCGCTGCGCAGGGCATCATGCCGCCGCCGGTTCATATCCATCTCGAAAAGAACCTGCCGATCGCCTCCGGCATCGGCGGCGGATCGGCGGATGCGGCAGCGACGCTGCGCGGGCTGCATGCGGCTGTGGGAGCGTCCGCCTGCCGGGCGACACGCTTGCAGCGATTGCCCTCAAACTCGGCGCCGACGTGCCGATGTGCCTGGCGAGCCGCCCGCTGATCGCGCGCGGCATCGGCGAAGAGATCGAGCCCGTTGGCTCTCCCGTCTTTTCCGATGCTGCTCGTCAATCCGCTGAAGGCGGTCTCGACGCCGGTGATTTTCCGGCTGCTGACGGACAAGACACAATCCGCCGCTCGATCTTGCGGAACGGCGACTGGCTGGCGACGATCGAGGCGAACCGCGCAACGACCTGGAGCCGCCGGCGCGCGAGCTGGTCCCGGAGATCGCAGCAGGTCTCGGCGCTTGTTGAAGCAAGCAGGCGCGATACTTGTCCGCATGTCCGGATCCGGCGCGACCTGCTTCGGCATCTTCGCGATCGATCGAAGCAGCCGAGACTGCCGCGGCGATGCTTCACAGCGAGCGGCCGGACTGGTATTTCCTGGCCGGAAACGCTTTCGGGAGACTGATGATGGCGGGGATCGACGAACAGCGGCCTTTCGTCCCCGTCGGCATCGCTGTGCTGACCGTTTCCGACACGCGCACGCTGGCCGACGACCAGTCCGGCGACACGCTTGCCGCCCGCATCGCCGAGGCCGGTCACAGGCTGGTGGCCCGCGCCATCGTGCCCGACGACAAGGCAGCCGATCGCCGCACAGGTCAAGGCCTGGACGGAGACCGACGGCATCGACGTCGTCATCACCACCGGCGGCACCGGCTTTACCGGCCGCGACGTGACGCCGGAGGCGCTGGAGCCGCTGTTCGAAAAGCGCATGGACGGCTTTTCGGAGGTCTTCCACCGCATTTCCTACGACAAGATCGGCACCTCGACGATCCAGTCGCGAGCAACCGGCGGGCGTCGCCAACGCCGACCTTCATCTTCGTGCTGCCCGGCTCGCCCGGCGCCTGCAAGGATGCCTGGGACGGCATACTGAAGGAGCAGCTCGACTACCGCCACATGCCCTGCAATTTCGTCGAGATCATGCCGCGGCTCGACGAGCACCTGAAGCGCGGCGCGACGAAGTAGAGCAGCGGCTTGTTGCCGCGGCGCCAGGGTAACGGCCTGCGCTGGCTATGTGTGCACGCCAGGCAGAGAGGGCATCGTGTCTCCAGCTATCACCCGACAGCAGGAAGCAGCTGACGCCGTGATCATCCGTTATGATGAGCGTCCACGTGCCGCTCTCGGCGGCATAGACCTCAAGAACGGCGTTCTGGTTGATCTGACCGACCGCCGTGAGCTTTTCGGCAAAGTTCCTGTCCAGGAAATTGACGACCTCGGATCGGCCTGCGCAAGTGCGCATCATCTGCGATGCTGCCGGATGCGGATGCGCGATCACCAATGTCGTCGAGATGACGGCCAGCAGGCCGCGGAGCATAGTGCGTAGCATGACGCACCTCCTTTCGCCGGAAAACCCGGCAGAAGAGGAGACTTCCGCTGACCTGTTCTGCCGTCCACCGGCATTCCATGGTCGACCGCCACGACGGCGAGGCGCTTCGGCGGCGCCATGCCGAATTATAGCGCGAAATCGTATCGGCGCCATCTTTGCGCGACCATCCGAGCGCGCACCTAGCGCGCAGCGCGGGCGACCCAGGACGGAATCAGTTCGCTGGAAAGCTGGCGCAGCTTCTGCCCTTTGGCGAATTCGCGAAAGACGCATTCCGCTTCTTGCGGCGGCGATCGCCTGCTTCTTCGGCAGAAGGAGCCCGAGCTCCAGCGGCGGCGGCGAACGGCCGACGCGCTGGAAGAACGGGCGCTTATATCCCCGCGAGGCGGTGAAGCGCGCCGGCACCTTGTTGAGCGAGACATACTCGGCGATCTCGTCGATCCAGCCGGCCTGCGGCCTGCGCACCGGGCTCGACGAAAAGCAGCCATTCGCCGCGCGCCGAGCGCACGATCTCCTTGATGTCCCACTGCGAATGAAAACGGCAGCCGGCCGCATCCGCCACCCTGGACGTGCCGTCGCGCGAGCCGTGGTCGAGAACGACCACGTCGCTTACCAGCCCTTCGACTGCGCCCGCAACCAGCACCGACAGTGTCTGCGCCAGTTCGGGCTCCTGATCCTGGCACTCCAAGAACAACCGTCAACATTGCCTATCTATAATGCGCTGCACAAATATTTGCCAGCACCACTTTCCGTCATTTTGTTCTTGCATTGTTCTCTTTTTGCCGATAGGAATTTAATCATCGAGAACGACGGAGGCAATGGCCTTCGTCACGGGAGAATCCGATGAACGAACAGTCCCTTGCAGGGCAGGCTGCATTTGCGCCTGCCAATACGGCAGATATTGCCGAAGCGATGATTGCCTCGTCCGGGCCTCCGTGATCGAGGTCGACCGGCGCCGCGGCCGCGGTGCCGGATTGAACCCAAGCGGACGTTTCGAGCCGCTGCGCCGCGAGACTTTCGATGACGGCTGGCAGACGCTCGAAGAGCTGCCGCCCTTCAAGACAGAAGTGCAGATCGAAAAGCCGCGCACGGCGATCACCCGTAACGAGTCGCCGGACATTCCCTTCGACCGCTCGATCAATCCCTACCGCGGCTGCGAGCATGGCTGCATCTATTGTTTCGCCCGGCCGACGCACGCCTATATGGGGCTGTCGGCGGGGCTCGATTTCGAAGCAAAGCTGTTCGCCAAGCCCGATGCGGCCAAGCTTCTGGAGCGCGAGCTTGCCAAGCCCGGCTACAAGCCGCGCGTGATCGCGATCGGCACCAATACCGATCCCTATCAGCCGATCGAGAAGGAATGGCGCATCATGCGGCAGATCCTCGAAGTGCTGAACAAGGCGAACCATCCGGTCTCGATCGTCACCAAGTCGGCGATGATCATGCGCGACATCGATATCCTGCAGGAGATGGCAGCGAAAGGGTTGGTGCGCGCTCGCGCTTTCGGTGACGACGCTCGACCGCAAGCTCGCGCGCGTGATGGAGCCGCGCGCCTCAACGCCGGCGCGGCGCCTGGAGGCGATCCGGGCTTTGACGGAAGCGGGCATTCCGACGTCGGTGATGGCCGCGCCGGTGATTCCGGCGCTGAACGATCACGAGCTGGAACGTGTCCTCGATGCGGCGAAGGCCGCCGGTGCGGCTGGAAGCAGGCTACGTGATCCTGCGCCTGCCGCTCGAGGTGAGCCCGCTCTTTCGCGACTGGCTCCTGCAGCATTATCCGGACCGCTACCGCCACGTGATGTCGCTGGTCCGCTCGATGCGCGGCGGCAAGGACTACGACGCCGAGTTCGGCAAGCGGATGAAAGGCGCCGGTCCCTATGCCTGGCAGATCGCCCGCCGCTTCGAGATGGCGACGAAGAGGCTCGGCATGACGAGGCGCAGCATGCCGCTTCGCGACGATCTCTTCGTGCCGCCCGATGGCAGCGGCGTGCAGCTTTCGCTGCTTTGATATGCGAGACGAGCCTGCTTTCGCCGAGGCAGGCATTTGAGGAGTTCCCGCGGATGGCTGCCCTGCCCGTCCGCCGGACCGCCCCCGGTACGCCGCCCTGATCCGGGGGCTTGCAGGAAATCGGGTTGGCGTGCGAGGTTCAGTCGCATGAAACGCTCGCACGTCACCCGATTCTCCTCTGCTTTTCGAAGAGGTGCCGCTCGTTCCGGACTTCAAGCTGGAGCTGAAGGCGCGCAAGGCCGGCCACTGGCCGGTCGCCGGCGCCGACGAAGCGGGCCGCGGCCCGCTCGCCGGGCCGGTCGTCGCCGCCGCCGTCATTCTCGATCCGAAGCGTATCCCCGACGGGCTGAACGATTCCAAGCAGCTCTCGGCGCAAAGGCGCGAAGAGCTGTTCGTACAGATCCTGGCGACAGCGACCGTTTCGATCGCATCGTCCAGTGCCACGCGGATAGACGTCACGGACATCCGCAAGGCGAGCCTCGATGCGATGCGCCGGGCGATCTGCGGCCTGGCGATCCGCGCGAGCTATGTCCTCACCGACGGCCTCGACGTGCCTCCCGGGCTGGAATGCCCCGGACAGGCAGTCGTCAAGGGCGATGCGCGCTCGGTGTCGATCGCCGCCGCCTCGATCGTCGCCAAGGTGACGCGCGACCGGATGATGGCGCGCGCGGATGCCGTCTTTCCGGCCTATGGCTTTGCCGCACATGTGGGCTATGGAACGGCGCAGCATCGGGCCGGCATCGAGCGGCATGGTCCCTGTTCGCTGCACCGCATGAGCTTCCGCCCGCTTCGCAAAGACGGCGTTGCGATCGACGAAGAGCTGATCCTCGAATAGAAAAGGCCGGGCAAAACCCGGCCTTTTCAATTTCAATGCGCTCACTGATTTCTCAATTGAGCCGCGTCTTCACTGCGCCCACGGCTCCCTTGAAGAGATCGGACTGAACTGCGTCGGCCTTCTTGGCGAGAACCGTCTCAGCAGCAGCGATCGCCAGATCGACGGCAGCCGAACGGACGGCCTTCATCGCATCGGCTTCGGCCTGCTTGATCTTCTGCTCGGAAACCGCCGTGCGGTTGGCGACGAACTCTTCCATCTTCTTCTTCGCCTCGGCGGTCAGCATTTCGGCCTCGCGCTCGGCCGCGGCAAGGATATGGTCCGCCTCCGCCTCCGCCTCCTTGCGCTTGCGCTGGTATTCGGCCAGCAGGTGCTGAGCCTCCTCGCGCAGACGCTTGGCTTCGGCCAGCTCGTTGCGGATCCGGTCGGCGCGGTCGTCGAGCGACTTCGCCATCATGCCCGGAACCTTCAGATAGACGATCAGCGCCAGGAACAGGACGAGGCCGACAAGGGCGAAGAAAGTTGCATCAAAAGCCATCGATCAAGCCTCCTTCTTGGCGGCTGCGACCGCAGCGGCGACTTCGGGCTTGGCGGCAGCGCCGCCGATCAGCTGCTCGATAACGGCGGCCGCCGTTTCCTCGGCGATCGTGCCGACGTCTGCAAACGCCTTCGCCTTGATCTCGGCGATGCGGGCCTCGGCAGCCTTCAGCTTCTCCGAGAGGCTGGCTTCGACAGCGCGGCGCTCTGCCTCGGCCTTGGTCTTGGCTGCATCTCGAGCGGCGGAGGCGATCGCACTGGCCTTGGCGCGGGCTGCAGCCAGTTCGGCTTCGTAAGCCGCCACGTCTGCGTCGGCTTCCGCCTTCAGGCGGCTTGCCTCGTCGAGATCCTGCGAGATGCGGTCATGGCGCTGCTCGAGGATACCGCCAATGCGCGGCGCGATGACCTTTTGCATGAGCACGAAGAAGACGGCGAACGTGATTGCCAGCCACAGGAGCTGGGAAGCGTAAGTCGACGAATCGAAAGGCGGGAAAACACCGCCACCGTGCCCGCCGCCGGGAACGCCGGTCTCGGTATGGACCTCGCCGGCAGCCGGAGCGGCATGCGGGTCCGTAGCGGGCGCTGCGCCAGGTTCTGCCGTTCCCGCCGGAGCTTCCTGAGCAAAGGCCGGGGTCACAAAAAACATGCTCACCTCCAGGTGTACTGCAAATACAAAGGATCACGGCTTGCTGGTCGCAGGCCGTGATCCTTCAATCCACCGATATTAGACGGCGAAGAGCAGAAGGAGCGCGACGAGCAGCGAGAAGATGCCCAGAGCTTCCGTAACGGCGAAGCCGAATACCAGACGGCCGAACTGGCTGTCAGCGGCAGACGGGTTGCGCAGAGCGCCGGACAGGTAGCTGCCGAAGATGTTGCCGAGGCCGAGAGCCGTACCGGCCATACCGAGGCAAGCCAGACCTGCACCGATGAACTTTGCTGCTTCCGCTTCCATGTTGTACTCCTTTGAAAATGGTTGTTGCGGCGAATTGACTGACGCCCTTTGACGTCAATGTCGGTATCCTTAGTGGCCACCCGGATGAACTGCGTCGTTGAGGTACATGCAAGTCAGCACCGCAAAGACATAAGCCTGGAGGAAGGCGACGAGGAACTCGAGACCGGTCAGGGCGACCGTCATGATGAGAGGAAGAATGGCGCCGCCGACACCGAGCGCACCAAGGGCTCCAAGCGAGGCGACGAAGCCTGCGAACACCTTCAGAGTGATGTGACCGGCGAGCATGTTGGCGAAAAGACGAACGGAGAGCGAAATCGGGCGGGACAGGAAGGAGATCACCTCGATCGAGACCACCAGCGGCAAGAGAATGCCCGGGACGCCAGACGGGACGAAGACATTCAGGAAACCGAAGCCGTGCTTATAGAAGCCGTAGACGAGAACCGTGCCGATAACGAGCAGCGCCAGCGCGGCGGTCACGATGATCTGGCTGGTCACCGTGAAGAAATACGGGAACATGCCGAGCAGGTTTGCCGTCAGCACGAACATGAAGAGCGAGAAGACCAGCGGGAAGAATTGCATCCCCTTGGTGCCCGCCCCTTCCTTCAGCATCGCGGCGATGAACTCATAGGACATTTCCGCGAGTGACTGCGTGCGGCCGGGAACGATCGCTGCGATTGGACGTCGCGAAATAGAGGAAAGCTCGCGGCAACGGCGGCGGACGCCACCATGAACAGCGATGCGTTGGTGAACGAGAAATCAATCCCGCCGATTTCGATCGGCACAATCTTCTGGATCTGGAACTGATGGGTCGGATCGTCAGCCACCGCTTGTTCTCTCTTCTTTAGCCCGCAAGACGCGGGACACCACACTGGGACAACGCGCTCGCGCCTTGCCCTATTTCTTGCCATTTTCGGCAGCTCCGGGCTCCGGTTTCGCAACCTTGCCCGCAGTACGAAGAACGTTCAAAACGCCGGCACAGAATCCGAGAAGCAGAAGAACAATCAACCCCCAAGGCGCCGTGCCGACAAAACGGTCGAAAAGATAGCCAAGAACGGCACCGACGACGATTGCGGAAATGAACTCGCTCGAAAGCTTCATCGCCTCGGCATAGCCTTTGCGGCTCGCTTCGGCGCGGGCTTCGTTCGCCTCGTCCTCTCCCGCCTCCATGCGCTTGGCTCTGAGCTTCGCTCCCAGCCGCGCGCGGCGCTTTTCAAGACTTTCCTCGCGGTCATCCTCCATGGCTTCCTCCTCGCCTTCCGCTGCCCGCGATCCCCGCTACCCCCGGTTTTCAGGACAACGGACGTAGGGTCTGAAAACCTTTCGGCCGTTTTGAAGTCGCGCGCAACATAGTTTTAGGGGGAAACATAGTCAAGGCGTAGAGAGCTTATGTCCAGCCATAAAATTATCATTCCGAATCAACGGCTTGATCCGGGCTTCAGAGTCCCTTTGAAAATTCGAGGGAAAGAATCCGCTTTCGGAGCAGGTGATCAGGAAGAAAATCGACCGCCGGATCGGTTTTCCGTCAGCTCCAGCCGCCGCCATAGGTACGGTAGAAGACGTGCAGACCGATGCGGCCGACCTTTTCCATGGTCTTTGCCCATTTCGGCCGGACATAGACGGCATGGTAGTGCGTGGCGGAACCGACCTGCGGAAGCCAGATCTTGCCGGCAGTCACGGCCATGGCCACGTCGCGGGCGACACGCCAGTGATACTCGGAGTTCACGCGGTCCCTGATGTTGTCGCAGGCAAAGGAGAACTGGCAGCGATTCCGCCAGTCTTCGTTCTGGTAGACGACGCCGCAGATGGTTTTCGGATAGGCCGGATTTCGCACGCGGTTGAGGATGACCTGCGCAACCGCGGCCTGCCCCTTCACCGATTCGCCGCGGGCTTCGAAATAGATGCCGGATGCCAAGCACTGCTGTTCGCTCGCGGAAAACACGCTGGCGGGCAGAATGCTCGCCGCCCACGCATGATCCTTCGGCGCCGATCTGCGGAACGAAGCGGCCATCGTTCGCGTGGTCGGTGAGAATCGAATCGAAGGGCGACTGGCGGGCGTAGTCCGGAGCCGCCGGAGCATAGGCCGTCGCCAGCACATCCGCCTTATTGTTGGTGACAAGGCTGGCAAGCATCGCCGGAACGCCGGACTCCTGCTTGACCGGCTGCTTCCTGTAGAAATTGGTGGCGATCTCGATTTCCTTGCCCTTGATCTTCGGCTTCACGAAGGCGGACTTGTCCTTGAGATCGAAGCTCGGGTGGAACAGCAGCTGCGTGCGCTGGAGAATGGAGCCGGCGGAAAAATCCTTCGGCGGCTGCATCTTCTCGACAGCGACAATGCGGCCCTTCTTGGTTTCGCGGTTCACGCGGTCTTCGTCCGGCGTGTCCTCGTGGCCCTTGCCTTCGGCGACAAAGGCGACCTTGCGGCCATCCGGTAGGACCATGCCTGCCCCGGCAGCAATCGTTCCCGTCACGACCGGATCCGCAAAAGCGAGTTCGGCCTGATGGAGCGAGCCCGCCGGAGAATTGGTCATGACCATGCGCCAGTTGTCACGGCTTTCATCAAGTCCGGCGAGCATGGCTGCGAGATCGGCGTGGGATACGACGGTTGGGAATGCGAGCCACCCGCAAACGCCGAAGACGGCGGGTGAAATCCAGCTTTGAGGGAGGGAACGCAGCTTGCTACGGACAACGGGATTTCGACGCAACGCCAGACTCCGACACGGGACGCTAAACACTCACATCGAAAATCCCCCATTAACCTTGATGCTTGGTTAATGCGGGTGCGCCGGAATTCATCCGTGAGCACTTTTTCATAGTCGAACGCAAAGAACCCGGCGCGACGGCCGGGTCCTTTGAACAGCTCTCTTTGAGAGCGTCAGATGATGACGTGTGAGCCGAGCTCGACCACGCGGTTTGCCGGGAGGCGGAAGTAATCGGAAGGGTTCGCTGCCGCATTGGCGAGCGCGATGTAGAGCCGGTCCTGCCAATACGGCATTCCCGACTTCGCATCGGGAACCAGTTTGCGCCGGCCGAGATAGAACGAGGTGGACATGATGTCGAACTTCAAGCCGGTCTTTCTGAGTGTCGCGAGCGCCTGGGAGACGTTCTGCGTTTCCATGAAGCCGAAGAGCAGCTCGACGCGCGAGAACCGCTCGGAGACCTGCTCGACCTTATAGCGGTCGGCGCTTGCGACGCGCGGCTTGTTGACCGTGCGGATCGTCAGGATGACGTTCCTGTCATGCAGGACGTGGTTGTGCTTCAGATTGTGAAGCAGGGCGGCTGGCGCCGATTCCGGATCGCTGGTCAGGAAAATCGCGGTGCCGGGCACATGGGCAGGCGAGTGATCGCTCTTGCGCTCGATCGAACTGACGAAGGATGCCAGCGGAATGTCCGTGTGCCGGGTCTTTTCCATGAGAAGCGCCGTGCCGCGGCGCCAGGTCCACATGATGATGATGAAGGCGGTGGCGATCAGGATCGGGATATAGCCGCCGTCGTGGATCTTGAGCAGGTTGGCACCGAGGAAGATCAGTTCCAGCGCAAGCAGCGGCAGGAGAACGATCGCGGCCACCGGGAGCGACCAGTTCCAGCGTGTCCGCACGAATTCGAAGGCCATGATCGAGGTGACGACCATCGCGCCCGTGACCGAGATACCGTAGGCGGTTGCAAGCGCATCCGACGTCCGGAACGTGAGAACCAGGAACAAGACGCCGATGAAGAGCACGGCGTTGACCGCTGGCAGGAAGATCTGTCCGGTATTGGTTTCCGAGGTGAAGAGGATTTCCATGCGCGGCAGGAAGCCAAGGTTGATCGCCTGCCGCACGAGCGAGAAGGCGCCGGTGATGACCGCCTGGCTGGCGATGATCGTTGCAGCCGTCGCCAGGATGACGGCGAAAGGAAGCGCCCATTTCGGGAACATGAGATAGAAGGGGTCGGACATCGTCTGCGGATCGCCGAGTACGAGCGCGCCCTGACCGAGATAGTTCAGCGCCAGCGCCGGGAAAACCAGCACGAACCAGGCCCATTGAATCGGGCGGCGGCCGAAATGGCCAAGGTCGGCGTAGAGCGCTTCGGCGCCGGTAACCGTCAGGAAGACCGCACCCAAGACAACGATGCCGATAAAATCCTTCGTCGAGCAGGAAGCTGACGGCATAATAGGGATTGAAGGCCGCCAGGATGCCGTAGTCGTCGGAGATGTGCGAGATGCCGGCAATCGCCATGACGATGAACCAGAGCGCGGTGATCGGTCCGAAGAACCGGGCCACGGTACCGGTGCCGTGCGATTGGACGACGAACAACAAGACGAGGATGCCCGCCGAGATCGGCACGATGTAGGCCGACAGGTCGGGTGCGATCAGCTTCACGCCTTCGACCGCCGACAGAACCGACAGCGCCGGTGTAATCATCGCATCGCCCAGGAACAGCGCCGCGCCCGCGAGACCGAGCATAAGCAGCACTGCGGTGTGCCCGTTTGCCGTCTTCATCAGCAGAGCAAGCAGGGAGAGCGTACCGCCTTCGCCTTCGTTATCGGCACGCAGCAGCAGCAGGACGTATTTGATCGTGACGATGATCGTCAACGCCCAAAGCATCAGCGAGATAAGGCTGATGACCTCGAAACGGGTGAGACCATCGTGGGCGACCGGCTTCAGCGCTTCGCGGAATGCGTAGAGCGGGCTGGTGCCGATATCCCCGTAGACGACGCCCACTGAGCCTAGTGCAAGATAGAAGAGCTTGCGCGGCGTCATGTTGCGATCGTGCGAATGGCTTTCGTCGGACATTAGGTGACTACAAGCTCCTCAGAGCCAGCCTTTCCATCGGAAAAAGAAGAACGGAACGATAGCGGAGATCACCATCAGGCCCAGCGAATAAGGGTAACCCGCGGCCCATTTCAGTTCCGGCATGTAATCGAAATTCATACCATAGATGGATGCAACAAGGGTCGGCGGCAAGAAGACGACGGCCGCGATCGAGAAGATCTTGATGATCGAGTTCTGCTCGATGTTGATGAGGCCGAGCGAGGCATCGAGCAGGAAGGTGATGTTTCCGGCGATATAGGACGCATGCTCGGTCAGCGACTGGATATCGCGAGAGACGGTGCGCGCCAGTTCCTTCGTCGCATGATCCTTCTGAACGGCGGGAACGGTATAGAAGAAGGTCATGAGGCGTGCGAGCGACGCAAGGCTATCGCGCACCTTGCTGACCAGGCGTTGGTGGCCGGCAATGTCGCGGAGCTTCTGCTCAAGATAGTTCGAGGGCTTGCGAACCTTCTTGGCGCGGTCGCCGAAGACGTGCGTCGAAAGAATGTCGATACGAGCGACCGACTGCTCGAGAATTTCCGCCGTGCGGTCGGTGATCGTCTCAAGCAGCTTGGCGAGGAGAGCAGCGCCGCTTCGCCACTGTTCCGGCACCCGATGAAGGGCAGCAATGAACAGCGCAAAGGATTTAGGATGGGCGTAACGGATGGTGATCAGCCGGTTGCCGACGAGGATGAAGGCGACATCCGTCAGTGTCGGGGCGTCAGTCTCGGCCTTCCAAAGCAGCGAAGCCGTCATGAAGACCGCACCATCGTCCGTGTAGAGGCGCGCGGAAGGCTCGATATCCTTCAGATCGTCGCGGGTCGGAACCTCGATGCCGACGATCTTTTCGACGTAGAGTTCTTCCTCGCGGGTCGGTTCGACCATATCGATCCACACCGCGTCCTCCGGAAACTCCGCAGCGTGCGAAAGATCACGGATTTCGACCGACTTGCAATTTGAACGATAGGCGGTGATCACCGGGCGTTGCTCCAGCCGCCGGCTTGCCTTGCAGTGCCTGTGTTTTTCATCGAGATCCCTTTCACTGGCGCGGCAGCCGCCGAGGCGCCGCGCGAGCTATGAGTCTTCGATCCTAACGACCACGGAAAAAAAAGGTTCATACAACTCCAGCTGCATCCGGTCATAGCCCGGATATGCATTCTGCTCAACCGCATCGCAGTCACCAATCTTCGACCGACAAGACAACTGCGAAGATCCAGGCTAGCCGAGGGCCTTTCAAAGCAAGGACGGCCATCATCGAGCATCTGCAGAAACCGCCATCATGGCGACGGCGGGCCATATGACGGAAAGCTGAGAAATAATCAAGGCATGTTGCGAAAACTCGGCGGTTTCGTCGCACTTCCTTCACGATTTGGGGCAACGGCGCGCCGAAGCACCTACTCGAAAACGATGGCCGGCGCCTGCCGTTGTGGCTGTCCGCCGAGCTCTGCCCAGACCTTTGAAGCGATATCGCGATAGATACCCGCGACGATGCCATTTGGCTCCGATGCAACGAGCGGAGTACCGGCGTCAGAGGTTTCGCGGATATTCACCGTCAGCGGAACCTCGCCAAGGAAGGGCACGCCAATGCGCTCGGCTTCCTTGCGCGCGCCGCCATGGCCGAAGATATCGTAGCGCGCGCCGGTATCGGGCGCGATGAAATAGCTCATGTTCTCGATGATGCCGAGAACCGGGACCTCCACCTTGCGGAACATGTTGAGCCCCTTGCGGGCGTCGACGAGCGCCAGATCCTGCGGCGTGGAGACGATAACGGCACCGGCGAGCGGCACCTGCTGCGCCATCGTGAGTTGCGCGTCGCCGGTGCCGGGCGGCATGTCGACGACGAGCACGTCCAGTTCGCCCCAGGCGACTTCGCGCAGCATCTGCAGCAGCGCCGATTGCACCATCGGGCCGCGCCAGATCATCGCCGTTTCCTCATCGACGAGGAAGCCCATCGACATGACCTTGAGGCCGTAATTCTCCATCGGATTGATGATGCGGCCATCGATCTGGGTCGGGCGGCCGGAAATCTTGAGAAGGCGCGGCATCGAGGGGCCGTAGATATCGGCATCAAGAATGCCGACGCGAAGGCCGTTGGCCTGCAGGCCGAGCGCGAGATTGACGGCGGTCGTCGATTTGCCGACGCCGCCCTTGCCGGAGGCTACCGCGATGATCGCGTTGATGCCGGGAACACCGATCTTGCCGGCGCGCGGCGGCTGTTGCTGCGGAGCGTGCGAATGGCCGTGGTGGCCCTGTGCGGAACCGGCAGCAGGACGCGCGGCGGGCGCGGATGCCGGGGCTGCCTTCTTGTCTGCGGTCAGCGTTACGAGCGCACCCTTTACGCCGGGCAGCTCCTTGGTGACGCGTTCGGCGGCGAGACGCAGGGGCTCGAGCTCGTTGGCGCGCTCGGCAGGAACGGTGATCGAGAAGTAGACCTTGCCGTCGGAAATGAAGACGTCGGAAACCATGCCGAGCTCGACAATATTATGCTCGAGATCGGGACCGCGCACGGTCTTCAGCGTTTCGAGAATCTGTTCCTTGGTGATCTCGGTCATTCCACCCTCATCATCGTCCTAGAAGAAACGTAGATAGTGGAGGGCCGCGACTTCGCCAAACGAAATCGGCGTTGGAAGCAACGGAAATGCTCAATCAAATCCGTTGCGGCCATCTGGTCCGCCGGGCTTTCGCCCTGATGGCCGCAACGGTCTCTCCGATAACCCGGCGCAGAGGGCCGAACTAAAACAATGTGCGGAAATAGCCAAAGGAAAGATGATCCCACACCTTGGGGTGAGGCCGACATCGCCGGAGAGCCGTTACAAAAAGGCAACAACCGCCGCCGGTAGCGGATGAAGGAGATACATCAACGCTGCCGGACGACGGATTGCCGATGGCGCCGTTCTTTTTTGGCGCTCTTCAAAGTCCCCTCTGGACCTCTGCCAATAGTGATGCAGAAAGTGTGCCAACTGCCCAGAGGCCAAAAATCTGCTCTTGAAGGGGTACTCCGTCGCGGCCCTGCCAGAAAAATGCTGAAGTTTTGTGCGTGCCGTGCACGCTGCATCCGCTTTAGGCAGGCGCTACTTGATGATGCCGATGCGCAGCGCCTTGGCGACGGCCTGCGTCCGGTTGACGGTATCGAGCTTCTTCGTCGCGCGATTCAGGTAATGATTGACGGTATGCTCCGAGAGGTGGAGGATCTCGGCGATTTCCGCGCTCGTCTTTCCCGCCGCCGTCCAATTCAAGCAATCGACTTCGCGATCCGTCAGCGTGTCCCTCATGCGCGTATCAAGACTGCGGATCTCGGCCAGCCTGTCGAAGACATGGATCGAGATATAGGAAAGATCCCGCATCTCTTCTGGCGTGAAGGGCTCGCGATCGCCCGCGAACGAGACAGCGCCGCGCACGCCGGACGGCTCGTGCGTCGGAAAATACGCGCAGCGCATCATCTTGAAGCGCTCGAAAAGCGCCTCGACCATCACCGCCTTGCCGTCATCCCTTGAGTGCATTGTGCTTGGACGTGTCGTAGAAAAAAGGAACCGACGACGTCCGCAGGCGACGCAGGACCGGGCTGTTCGCCAGCAAACTTTCCTGATCATAGAGGGTGAGGAGTTCGGCCGGCCAGTTGGTGATGACCGTGGTGCCTTGAAGTTCGAGGGAGGTGACAGGCGGCAGATTGAGCACCATGAACGCTCGGCTTCGGTATGCTTCCGTCACACGCTTCATGATGCGGAAGATATCGAACTGGGTCTTCAAACCCACGATTTCCTGAATAAATCTCATCGTGCTGGCGACAATGGTGTCATTTACTTTTTCGTCTTCTCAAGAGCGCCACGGCAGTTCAGACCAGTTTGTGCCTGCAAGCCACGACGCGCCCGAATGAAATTAAAAAACCGGCCGAAATAGCAGTGGCCGACGAGACTATCCGTTTTGACGAGCTGTCAGTTGCGTGATTCGCGGCGAAACCTCAATGTCCAGCTCATCATACGCACGCGCATGCGATAGCGTCCACCGAAATGCAAGTCACGGCTGTGTTACCGGCGTGGACCAAGGCGGATGCGCATGGCGTCCATAATAGATTGCGCTGCCTGCTTTACGGGTGCCGCCCATTCTTGGAGACGCTCAAGCGTCAGCCTGTAGGCCGGCCCGGTGATCGAGACGCCGCCGGTGAAGCTTCCGTCCCCGGTCCAGACCGCCGCAGCGACGCAGCGAATACCGAGTTCGTGTTCCTCGCGATCGAAGGCGACGCCGGTTTCGCGGATCGTCTTCACCTCCTGCAGCAATGCATCGGCTGAAGGCAGGGTTTGCGGCGTGAAGCGGTGAAAGGAGAGGCTCCGTGCAAGCCGCTCCAGAGCATCGTCCGGCAACACCGAAAGAGCGGCCTTGCCGACGCCGGTGCAATAGACGGGCGACGCGTTGCCGATCTGGGAGTACATGCGGACAGACTGCTGGCCCTCGATCTTGTCGAGATAGATGATCGAGGTTCCGCGCAGGACGCCGAGATGGACGGTCTCGCCGCTCATCTGCTGCAGGTCCTTGAGATGCGGTTCGGCGATCAATCGGAACTCATTCCTCGCCCAGCTCCGTGACGCGAGATCGAGAAGCCGCAGCCCCGGGCACATAGCGGCCATCGGCATCGAATTCCAGAAGTCCTTCTTCGACGAGATGACCCAGCTGGCGGTGCAGCGTGCCGCGCGGCTGGCCGGAAAGTGCCAGGATATCAGTAAAGCGCATGGGACCGTCGGCGTGCGTCACAAGGTCGAGCAGCGCCATCACCTTGCCCAATGTCCCCGTTTCGCTTTCCCTCGATACATCTTTTCGCGGAGCCATCCATCGCCTACCGCTTGGCCTTGACACGATCGGCAGCGTAATTGAATAATTCCACATAGTCAAATTTAGTTCCAAATAATGGAACATCGGGAGACGATACGGTGGCGGACATAGTCGCGCAGTTTCCGGAATTCAAAGATCGCAGCGTGCTGGTGACGGGCGGCGGCTCCGGCATCGGCGCAGCGATCGTCGAGGGCTTTGCCCGGCAGGGTGCCAAGGTCTCCTTCATCGACATTGCCGAAACGGAAAGCCGGGAGCTTGCCGATGCGGCTCTCACGCGACACGGAGCACCCGGTGCATTTCTTCAAGGCCGATCTTCGCGATATCGGCGCGATCCGGCA
Source organism: uncultured Alphaproteobacteria bacterium (assembly GCA_963838565.1). Taxonomy (GTDB): domain Bacteria; phylum Pseudomonadota; class Alphaproteobacteria; order Rhizobiales; family Rhizobiaceae; genus Rhizobium. Next base: position 40,373 of record CAWIRO010000019.1, on the reverse strand, counting down.
GACGGTCGATGCAGTGGTCGCGCAATCGGGGCCGATCACCGTTCTCGTCAACAATGCCGCCTGGGACGACCGGCACGATTTCGACGACGGTGACCGAGGAATACTGGGACAACAACCAGGCGACGAACCTTCGCCATGTCTTCTTCACCGCACAGGCCGTCGCGCCGTCCATGCGTGCGGCCGGCGGTGGCGCGATCATCAACATGTCGTCGATCGCCTTTATGCTGAACATGCCGGACTTCCCGGCCTACTCCGCGGCGAAGGCCGCCGTCATCGGCCTGACGAAGAGCATGGCGGGCAAGCTCGGACCGGACAATATCCGCGTCAACTGCATCCTGCCGGGCATGATCGTGACCGAACGGCAGATGAAGCTCTGGCTGACCGAAGAGAGCATTGCGCAAACCATCAGAGCGGCAATGCCTCAAGAAGGTCCTGCATGCCGACGCGATCGTCGGCCCTTGTCTGTTTCTTGCATCCGACTGCGCGGCCGCGGTGACTGCGCAGTCCATGATTGTCGATGGAGGCATTTTCTGATGACGAAATCCCGCTTATGTCGCGGTGGATTGGGGCACGAGCAGTTTCCGGCTCTGGCTGATCGGCGCGGACGGCAACATTCTCGGCGAGCGCCGCAGCGGCGAAGGCATGACGACGGCGGCCAAGACCGGTTTTGCCGATGTTCTGGCTGCGCATCTTGCAGCGCTCTCGGCGCCGGAGAACGTGCCGGTCATCGTCTGCGGCATGGTCGGCGCCAAGCAGGGCTGGGTCGAAGCCGGCTATATCGACGTGCCGGCGCCGATTTCCTCGATCCTCACCGGCGCGGTCTCCGTTCCGGGCCAAAGCCGGGATGTCCGCATCCTGCCCGGGCCTTGCCCAGCGCGACAAGGCAGCGCCCGACGTGATGCGCGGCGAGGAAACGCAGTTGCTCGGCGCGCTCGGCCCGGCAGCAAGGGCATGCAGGCCGTCTGCATGCCCGGCACGCATTCGAAATGGGTTCACGTTCAGCGACGGCGATGTCGATCGGGTTTTCGACCTTCATGACCGGCGAACTCTTCGACGTGATCAGCAAGCATACGATCCTGTCGCATGCCGTTGCGGGCGCCGACGATGCTTCCGGCAGACAATTCCGCCTTCAAGGCGGCGGTCTCGGCCGCCTTCCGGCAGCCTGCGATGGCGTCCAACCTGTTCTTCACCGCCCGTTCGGGCCAGCTTCTTCACGGACTGACGGCGGCCGGTGCGCAGGCAAAGATTTCCGGCACGCTGATCGGCCTGGAAATCGCCGGCGCGCTGTCCGATGCGCCGAGCGACACGCCTGTGACGCTCGTCGCCTCCGGGCCGCCTGCAGAGCCTTTATGAAACGGCGTTCAAGTCCCTGTCTCTAAACTACACCACCATCGATGCCGACGACAGCCGTGCGCCGCGGGCTCTCGGCCGCCGCCGAAGCCATCTGGCCGAATTGAGGAAAGTCCCTATGAACCGCATCCCCTTCCCCTCCATGAAGCGCCCGCTGATCGCCATCCTGCGCGGCATCAAGCCGGAAGAAACCGAGGGCGTCGTCGGCGCGCTGATCGAAAACGGCCTGACTGCGATCGAAATCCCGCTGAATTCGCCCGAGCCCTTCAAGTCGATCGAGATCGCCGCGAAGATGGCGCCGGCCGGAATGCCTGATCGGCGCCGGCACCGTGCTGACCGTCGAAGCCGTCGACAGCCTTCGACAACGCCGGCGGCAAGCTGCTCGTCACCCCGAATGTCGAGCCCGACGTCATCATTCGCGCACGCGGCTACGAGCATGGTCACGATGCCCGGCGTCTTTACGCCGACCGAGGCGCTGGCCGCCGCCCGCGCCGGCGCAACCGGCCTGAAGTTCTTTCCGGCCAGCGTGCTCGGCCCTTCCGGCATCACCGCCATCCGCGCCATTCTGCCGCCGGATCTGGTGATCGCGGCAGTCGGCGGCGTTTCGGACAAGAATTTCGGCGACTACACCAAGGCCGGCATTCTCGCCTTCGGTCTCGGCACCAGCATCTACAAGCCCGGAATGACGGCTGCGGAGGTTGCCGAGCGCGCCAAGGCCACCATTTACGCCTATGACGCAGCCGTAGGAGCCTGAGGCATGACGGAAATTTACGAATTCCAGGGCAAAGTCCTTTGCAATACCAATTCGGTACTTGGTGAAGGCCCGACCTACGATCCCGACACCGACACCGTCTGGTGGTTCAATATCCTCGGCAAGGAACTGCACGAACTGAACCTCGACACCGGGCGAGAAGAAGGTGCATCCCCTGCCGATGATGGCGAGCGTGCTTGCGCGCATCGATGCCGACCGCCAGCTGATCGCGACCGAGGAAGGGCTTTTCGTCCGCGATACGGAACAGCGGCAACCTGACCTTCTATGCGGCTCTCGAAAACGACAGACCGGAGAACCGCTCCAACGATGGCCGCACGCATCCCTCCGGCGCGCTCTGGATCGGCACGATGAGCAAGCGCGCCGAGAACCAGGCGGGCGCGATCTATCACGTCGCCGGCGGCAAGGTGACAAAGATCTTCAGCGGCATCAGCATCCCGAACTCGATCTGCTTTTCGCCGGACGGCACGATCGGCTACTACACCGATACCGCGCATCAGCCGCCTCATGCGCGTGATGGTCGATCCGCAGACAGGGCTTCCGGCAGGCGAGCCGATCGTCATGGTGGACAGCATGGAGGAGCCCGGCGGCCTCGACGGCTCCGTCTGCGACGCGGACGGCTACATCTGGAACGCGCGCTGGGGTGCGGGCGTCGTCGACCGGTACAGCCCGGACGGGTTGCGCATCGCCCGCTACAACGTTCCCGCCGCACAACCTTCCTGCCCCGCCTTCATCGGCGTCAATGCGGATCGCCTGGCGGTGACGACCGCCTGGGAAGGGCTCGACGAGTCCGCACGGTCGTCGCAGCCGCAGGCTGGCGCTCTTTTGGAGCTTGGGGTGACGGTGAAGGGCGTTTTCGATCCGATCTACGTGATCTGAGACGCAGCCGGAGGGAGACATCCGCTGACTCGCGTTGCAGCGGCCGAAATTCACACGCATGTCGCTAAAAGTTCCGGCAGAACAAGGCAATTTTTCCATGTGCGCTGCCGGAACCAAAAGCCTACCCAGTCATTCTCCTTTTCGAACCGGCACGGAAAGACGCCAACAAAACAGAACGGGCGGCCGCGCTAAAGACCACTCGAAGGAACAAAAAGGTAGGTTCGAAATGACACGCAAACTTCTGACGACCGTTGCCGCTGGCGCCCTGTTTGCCACGGCTTTCGCACCGGCGGCATTCTCGCAGACGCAGCCAGCCGGCCACGCCGGATGCCACTCAGACGGCTCCGGCCGACCCGGCTGCACCGAAGATGCCTGACGCCACCGCGCCGGTAGATGGCGCAGCACAGGCCCCGGCTCCGGCTCCGTCGACCGACACTGCCAAGGCTGGCACGGTGCCTATCTGACCGAGCAGGGCGCCGACCAGATCAGCGCCAACTCCTATATCGGCCAGTCGGTCTATAATGCGGCAGAACGAAAGCATCGGTGAGGTCGACGACCTGATCATCGAAGAAGGATGGCGGCTTGGTGGCTGCTGTGATCGGCGTCGGCGGCTTCCTCGGTATCGGCGAAAAGAATGTCGCCGTGCCGATGGACAAGATCACCGTCGCCCAGAACCCGCAGGACGGCAGCATGAAGCTGACGACGACGGAAACTGCAGACTCGCTGAAGGCCGCTCCGGAATTCAAGACCCTGCAGATGCAGGCAGCCGAAAAGGCTCCGGCACCTTCGGGCACGATGCCGACAGACCCGACAGCAACGGGTTCGACTACGCCAAAGTAATACTGCGCTTCGAGTAAAGCGTAGGCGGCGTCCGAAAGGGCGCCGCTTTTTCATAGGAGAGTACAGAAACGCAGGGCGTCATAGATCGCCGCATGAATGTTGCGGCTTGAGACCGCATCGCCGATCCTGATGAGATCGAACTGCGCATCAGGGCTTTTCACCGGAAGAGGATTTTCACGCGCGACCAGCGCTGCATAGTCGACGGCACCGAGGTTCCTCGACTGCGGCTTGAGTTCCAGATAGAGATCGGCATTCGCAACTGTGCCATGCTCGACCACGACCTGCGCGACGTGACGCTCCCGCACCACGTCTCCTGCATAGTCTGAACCCAGCACCGCAACGAGCCCGTTTCCTTCGCGCCGGACAGCCTTCAGCCGCGTGTTGATCGTCACGCGGACATCCCGCTCGGCGAAAGCCTTGGCATAGGGCACATGGTTCATGCCTCCCATTTCGGGGGCGAAAAAGCGCTCGGGTGACACGAGTTCCAGTTCTGCTCCGCTGTTGGCGATCACCTCGGCCGCCGACATCCCGGGATGGCCGCCGTTGTCGTCAAAAAGCAGGACCGAACCTTCCGGCTTGACGGCCCCGGCAAGGATATCCCAGGACGAGGTGACCAGATCATCTCCCGCATCGAGCTCCGGCGACTGCGCGATGCCGCCCGTTGCCACGACGACCAGATCGGGGTGAAATGCGAGCACCTCCTCGGCGCCGGCATAGACGTCATAGTGGATTGCGACGCCAAGGCGCTCCAGTTCGGCGAGCCGCCAATCGACAATCCCGATCATCTCCTTCCGGCGCGGATTGCGCGTCAGCAGGTTGATCTGGCCGCCGGCCTTGCCTGTCGCCTCCAGGACATCGACGCGATGGCCGCGTTCGGCAAGCACCCTTGCCGCCTCGAGACCCGCCGGTCCGGCGCCGACGACGACGGCCTTTCGCAGGACGGCCGCTTTCTCGATCTCGTGCGGCATTTCGGCCTCGCGGCCGGTGGCGGCATTGTGAATACAGAGCGCCTCCCCGCCTTCGTAGATGCGATCCAGACAGTAGGTGGCGCCGACGCAGGGGCGGATGCGCGCCTCCTCCCCGGCCATCACCTTTCTTGCGATATGCGGATCGGCGATGTGGGCACGCGTCATGCCCACCATATCGAGCTTGCCTTCGGCAATCGCATGCCTTGCGGTCGCGACATCCGCGATGCGCGCGGCATGGAAGACGGGGAAGCGCGTCGCCGCCCTCACCTCGCCCGCGAAATCCAGATGCGGCGACGCAGGCATTCCCTGGATCGGGATGACGTTGTTCAGCGCCGCATCGTGATCGATATGGCCCCGAATGATGTTCAGGAAATCGACCGTGCCGGAAGCCACCAGCCGCTTGGCAATTTCGATCCCCTCTTCGCGCGAAAGGCCCTTCTCCCAGTCCTCGTCGGCGACCATGCGGATGCCGACGATGAAATCCGGACCCACCGCCTTTCTGACCGCCTCGGTGACCATGAGCGAGAAGCGCATGCGGTTTTCAAGCGATCCGCCGAATTCGTCCTCCCGATGGTTCGTCGCCGGGGACCAGAAGCCGTCCATCAGGTGCCCGTAGGCTTCGAATTCGATGCCATCCAGCCCGGCGGCCTGCATGCGCTCGGAGGCCGAGACATAGTCAGCGACGATGCGCTCGATGTCCCATTCCTCCGCTTCCTTTGGAAAGGCGCGGTGGGCGGGCTCGCGGATCGGAGACGGCGCCAGCACCGGCAGCCAGTCGCCCCTGTTCCAGCCGGTGCGGCGGCCGAGATGGGTGAGCTGGATCATCACCGCCGCGCCATATTCGTGACAGTCGTCGGCGAGCTTTCTTCAGCCACGGCACGATCTCGTCGCGGTAGGCATGCAGGTTGCCGAAGGCGGGCGGCGAATCCGCCGAGACGACGGCCGAGCCCGCGGTCATGGTCAGCGCAATGCCACCCTTCGCCTTTTCGCGATGATAGAGCCGGTAGCGGTCCGTCGGCATGCCGTTTTCGGAATAGGCCGGCTCGTGCGCGGTGGACATGATGCGGTTCTTCAGCGTCAGATGCTTGAGCTGGAAGGGCTGCAGGAGGGGATCTTTGGATGACGTCATCGACACTCGCTTTCCCGCGCCGGCACGCGGCATGAATCTTCCGCCAGGGCGATCATGGCGCAGGGCTGGAGGAATTGCGATGCCTGACGGCGGCGCGGACTGGTCTCGATGCGGCTTGTGCAGGCCTCAGGCCGGCAGACGATCGATCACGGCCGTGTCGTGATAGTTCTCGTGGAGGAAGCGCAGCGTCGCAATGCCGTCGGCAGGCTTGCCGAAGTGATAGCCCTGTCCCATGCCGCAGCCGAGCGCCCGCAGCTTCGCGGCTTCCGAATAATCCTCGATGCCTTCGGCAACGACTTCGAGATCGAGACCTTCGCACATCGTCGAGGATCGCCTTGATGATGTGCTCGGAGGCGCGGTCGGAATTGATGCGCGAGACGAAGGCGCGGTCGATCTTGACCTTGTCGAAGATGAAATCGCGCAGGCGGCCGAGGCTCGACTGGCCGGTGCCGAAATCGTCGAGCGAGATGCGCACGCCCGCCGGCGCGCAGATCGGAGATGATGCGGTGGGCCGTATCGGCGGAGCTCATGACGGCGGTTTCGGTGATTTCGAGTTCCAGCCGGTGCGGGTCGAAGCCGACGCGGCCGAGGATCGAGAGCACGTTGCTGCTCGTGCCCGGGTCCATCAGCTGCGCCGAGGACAGATTGAAAGACAGGAACAGCTCGCGCGGCCATGAGAGCGCCGCCTCGGCTGCCTTGCGCAGCAGCGTTTCCGACAGCGCATCGATGAAGCCGCGCTCCTCGGCGAGCGGCACGAAGACGGCCGGCGAAACGAAGCCGAGATCCGGATCGTTCCAGCGCGCCAAGGCCTCGAAGCCGACCACCTGGTTGTTCGACAGCGAGACGATCGGCTGGAAATGGACATCGATCGCGTCGGAGATGATGGCGTTGCGCAGCGCCTGCTCGAGCTGCGTCGCGCGCTTCATCTCCTGGGCGATCTCGCGCGAATAGACGGTGATCTGGCCGCGGCCGCGGCGCTTGGAGCGATAGAGCGCGGTTTCGGCGCTCTTCAGCAGTTCCTCGAATTCCTCGCCGGCGAAGGGATAGATGGCAAAGCCGAAGGAGGCGGAAAGGCGGACATTGCGGTCGCCGAGATCGTAGGGCGCCGACAGCACTTCGCGGATCATCTGGCCGAACTTTTCGGCGCTCGCGCGCTCGAAGATCAGCGGCAGCACGAAGGCGAACTCGTCGCCGTCGTGGCGGGTGACGGTCGCGCCATCCGGAATGCAGGCCTTGAGGCGATGGGCGACCTGGCAGAGGATCTCGTCGCCGGCAGCGGAGCCGAAGAGATCGTTGATCGGCTTGAAGCCGTCGAGATTGGCGATGCCGATGGTGAAAGGCGCCGGATCGCTGGCGCGCTCGGCGGAAATCTGCGCGACCTTGTCGCGCATGCGGTAGCGATTGCCGAGCCCGGTCAGCGGATCGGTATAGGCCATGGCCTGCAGCTCGTTCTGGCTTACTGGCAAGAAACGGTATTTCCGCCGGTTTCATCATTCATACCCGAGCTGTCTTCACGCAGCAGCCGGAAGAATGGCGGGCAAGTCTTAACAAATCGATAGTACGGCGGGCCGTTCGGCACAGTTGATCGCCCCAAAATCTGGGGAGTTGACGACGGTCCTTACTTCAGCTATCGCGGCGCCCGCATGCGGCTCATTCGGCATAGGTACTTCTGGAATACTGTCTCCAGCATGTCCGGGCTGATGGGCTTCATGATGACGTCGTCCATTCCCGCCTTCGTGCATTCGGCGCGATCCCGCTCGAATGCCTGGGTCAGCACGCCGATGATCGGCGTCTGGCTGCGGCCGGTTTCTTCCATCTGACGGATGATGCGCGCTGCCTCGAAACCGTTGAGGCCCGGCAGCGAAATGTCCATCAGCACGATCTGCGGCTTGTGCTCCGTCCAGAGGCGCACGGCCTCGTCGCCGCTCGCAGCGATGCATGTAGCGATAGCCGAGGCCTTCGAGGATCTGCGAAAAGACGATCTGGTTGATGTCGTTGTCTTCGGCGCCACGAGCACCTGGCAGGAAGTCCGTCTCGGAGGAAGTGGTGATCTCCCAATCCGCATCCGCCTCTGCTGTGGGCCGTCCGGTTGTTGCGGTTGAAATGGCGGGCGATCTGAAAGGTCAGCTCGTTGGCAAGCTGGAAACCGTCCATGACCAGCGCCGGGATGCCGTATTGCCCGGCAAGTTCCAGGCAGCGCATGCCCATCTGATTGTCGATGATCAGAAGATCCAGCGAGAGGCCGGACGAGGTGGCGATTTCGAGGAAGCGCTCCTCCTCATCCTCGCCGCGAACGGAGCAGGCTTCGAAGCCGTATTTCGCCAGCGTGCGCAGCGCGCGCCGTTTCGGCGGCGAGGTCGCCGGTGACGACCAGGATCTTGCGGCCGGAAAAATTCTCCGGAACGATCGCCTCCATCGCGGCCGGTTCGCGGCGCTCGGTATCGCCGTTCAGCGGCACGTAGGCCCGGCGATAGCGAGTGATGGCTGGACGTGGTGATCGCAGTTGCCCGGTCGAACTCGTCGAGATCGGCGCCGTCGCGCGGCAGATCCTGCATCGTCGAGACCAGGAAATAGCGCCCCGGCTTGCCGATGCGGTGCTTGCGGCTGACGATGTCGCGCTCCGAGCCGTCGCGGGAGACCTGTCGCTGGCGCACGACCGACATCTCGCCGGTTTCCAGCACATGCCGGTCGCTCTCTTCGAAGCGCTTGGCGACTTCGGGCGAGAAGAGATCGCCGCTCTTGCGGCCGAGCACCTCGTCGACGGTCGTCTGGTATTTCTCGCAGAAGGCGATGTTGGCGGCGACATAGGTGAGATTGCGGTCCTTGACGAAGAGCGGGAACGGCAGGTTGTCGAGAATATCCTCGGTGAGCTGCACACGTTCGAGATCGGAGCGCCACTGCTCCTCACGCTTCTTCTCCTCGGAAATATTCGAGATGACGGAGACGCCGTAGCCGCTCGGCAGCCGGCGCTTGACGAGACGGATCCAGCGGTCGATGCCGTGGCGTTCGATCGTCTCGAAGCGCTCGCGCCAGTGGGAGGCGATCTTCTGCGACAGCCAGTCCTCGCGACTGAGCGAACCGCCCGGCTGCTTGGCTGCATATTGCTGGCGAACGCCGGTGTCGTAGACCGCACCGAGAAAATCCCGAAGCCGGGTCCCGGGCTTCAGCATCGCTGGCGAGATCGGGAAGAAATCGAGGACCTGCCGGCTCGCGAAAATCATCTGATCGTTCTTGTCGTAGATGATGAGAGCGGCCGAGAGGCCATCGCAATGGCTTCAAAGAGCGCAGCCTGCAGGTCGGCTTCAGCCAGCATTTCATCGTTTACGGATGATGCGTCCGCCTTTTCGAAGCCGGCACTCATTCCTTCACGTCCCACATCTGATCCGATTTCACAGCAGCTCTTTGGTTGTATGCGACCAAAATGCCAGCTTTCCCCTAACGGCAGCTTAACATTAAGCAACACAATTCATGGGAGCAAAACTCTTCTGGACGCAGGCTTTTTCAGCCTTCCCTCGGACATGCGAATCCGCGAAAATGGCACATGGCCATCAGACAGCTCTCCGAAACCCTCATCAACCAGATCGCCGCCGGCGAAGTCATCGAACGGCCGGCGAGCGCTGCCAAGGAACTGATCGAGAATGCGCTCGACGCCGGTGCGACCCGCATCGAGATCGCCACGGCCGGCGGCGGCAAGACGCTGCTGCGCGTCAGCGACAACGGCTCCGGCATGGATGCCGGCCGATCTGGAACTGGCGGTGCGCCGGCACTGCACCTCGAAGATCTCGACGACGCTCGACGATATCCGCACGCTCGGCTTTCGCGGCGAGGCGCTGCCCTCGATCGGCTCCGTCGCGAGGCTCAGCATCGCCAGCCGCCGGCGGCGATAGCGCAGGCGGCGCGAGATCGCGGTTGCCGGCGGCAAGATCCTGCATCGGTCAGGCCGGCGGCCGCCAATCCGGGCACGATCGTCGAAGTGCGCGACCTGTTCTTCGCCACGCCGGCGCGGCTGAAATTCCTGAAGACGGAGAAGGCCGAGGCGGCGGCCATCACCGAAGTCGTCAAGCGCATGGCGATCGCCTTTCCCGGGCGTGCGCTTCGTGCTGTCCGGCACCGACCGCACGACGCTCGAATTTCCGGCGACCGGCGACGACCATCTCGCCCGCATGGCGCAGGTGCTCGGCAAGGAATTCCGCGACAATGCGATCGAGCTCGACGCCGAGCGCGAGGGCGTCGCGCTCACCGGCTTTGCCGGCGTGCCGACCTTCAACCGCGGCAACTCGGCGCATCAATATGCCTTCGTCAACGGCCGCCCGGTGCAGGACAAGCTGATCCTGTCGGCGATCCGCGGCGCCTATGCCGAGACGATCCCGGCCGGACGCTATCCGGTGGCCGTGCTGTCGCTGACGCTCGATCCGGCTCTGGTCGATGTCAACGTGCATCCGGCGAAATCGGATGTGCGCTTCCGCGATCCGGGCCTGGTGCGCGGGCTGATCATCGGCGCGATCCGCGAGGCGCTGGCGCGCGACGGCGACCGGGCCTCGACGACGGGCGCGAGCGGCATGCTGCGCGCCTTCCGGCCCGGTTTCCAGCCGAGCTACGCAGCGGCCGCCGCAGCGCATGGTCGGCCGAAACCTCGCCCTCCCGGCCCTATCAGGCCGCGACCGGCGGTTTTGGCGAGACGGCCGCAGGCATCCTTCGACGGACTGGCATGCCGGCGGCACGCGCCGAACCGCAGGCGCAGACTTGCAGCAGGCCGCGCCGAGCGCCGAACCGCCGTCGCGTTATCCGCTCGGCGCCGCCCGGGCGCAGATCCACGAAAACTACATCGTCGCGCAGACCGAGGACGGCCTTGTCATCGTCGACCAGCATGCCGCGCATGAGCGGCTGGTCTTCGAGGCGATGCGCAAGGCGCTGCATTCGAAGCGGCTGGCCGTCGCAGGTGCTGCTGATCCCCGAAATCGTCGATCTGCCGGAAGAAGATTGCGACCGGCTGATGGCGCATGCCGACGGAGCTCTCGCGAGCTCGGCCTTGGCGATCGAGCGCTTCGGGCCGGGTGCGATCGCCGTGCGCGAAACGCCGGCGATGCTCGGCGAAGTGGATGCGCAGGGCCTGATCCGCCAGCTTGCCGACGAGATTGCCGAATGGGATACGGCCTCCGGCCTCTCCGGCCAGCTCGAATATGTCGCGGCGACCATGGCCTGCCACGGCTCGGTGCGCTCCGGCCGGCGGCTGCGGCCGGAGGAAATGAATGCGCTGCTCCGGCAAATGGAAGTGACGCCCGGTTCCGGCCAGTGCAATCACGGACGGCCGACCTATATCGAACTGAAGCTCTCGGATATCGAGCGGCTGTTCGGGCGCAGCTGAAAAAACTGGAAATGCCCGCCCTTGCCGCGATATGGCAGGGAGACGACAGACGCAGGGAACGGAGCAGGATGAACTTGTTTGAAGGCACGGAAACCGCGAGGCGAAGATCCGCTATCTCGACGGCGATTTCCAGATCCTGCTCGCCGGGCTCCTATGTGATCTGCGCGATGACCGGCAAACACATCCCGCTCGACGAACTGCGCTACTGGAGCGTTGCCCGGCAGGAACCCTATGCCGACGTGGTCTCGTCCTTCGAGGCGGACAAACGCGCCGGCGTGCTGCCGAACCAGAAGCGCTGATATTACTTCCGTTTTTCCCTCAGCCGCCGCTCGCGACAGGCACCTATGGCACGATCGATGATGAGGCCGGGCGCCTGATGATCCTCGAAGACCATTTCGACTTCGATGACCCGGCATTTGGCGGCGAGTTCTTCGGCCCTGCCATGATGGCCCGCGAGCCGCACGAAGTCCTTGGACGTCGTGACGATCAGCAGGCCTTGTCGCGTTCGGCGGTCGACAGCAGATCGGCGATCTCGTCGTCGCTCAGGTGCTCGTGATCACCGAAGGACCTGCTGACTGCGATTTCGGCGCCGAGCGATTCCACCGTGCGGAAGAACTTGCCCGGATCGGCGATCCCGGCGAAGGCCAGCACCTTGCGGCCAGCGAGATCGTTCTCGCCGCAGACCTTCAGCGATGCGGTGAAATAGGGTTTCGCAGCGCGCGCCGCCATGCGGACGACTGTGTCGGCGGCATTGCCGCTTTCCGACCTTCAAGAGAGCGCTGACGTAGCGCATCTGCTGGCGGATCGGCGCACGCACCGGCCCGCCCGGCACGGTATGTCCGTTGCCGAGGCCGCGCATCGCGTCGATCACCAGCAATGCATAATCGATCGCCAGCCGGGCGCTCTGGAAACCGTCATCCATGATGATGAGATCGGCGCCTTCCTTGACCAGCCGCTGCGCGCCCTCGACGCGGCTGCGGGAAACGACGGTCAGCGCCTCGCGGGCAAGCAGCAGCGGCTCGTCGCCGACGGCGACCGCGCGGTGATGAGCGGGATCGACAACCATCGTCACGTCCAGAGAGCCGCCGTAACCGCGGCTGAGGAAGCCGGGCTTCAGACCCTTTGCCTTGGCAGCGCGCGCGATCGCCAGCGCGGTCGGCGTCTTGCCGGCGCCGCCGACGGTGAAATTGCCGACGCAGATGACCGGCACGGGAACGGAGGCGCGGCGCGCATGCGTCATGCGGTAGCCGGCGATACGTCCGTAGAGAAAGGAAAAGGGCGAGAGCGTCCAGGCGCGCCAATCGGCTTTCGTCCACCAGAACGGCGGCGCTTCGGATACCATATGTGCCGCCCTGCGCTCTTCCGGCTGCCCGCGGCAGCCGGTTAACCCCTCGACTGGCGGGAAAGAAAGGGCAAAATTGAAGAAAAAGCAAGCTTTGGCAAATCAGGCCGGCTGAAGGTCCGGCAGCAGGCCTTCGAGCTCGGTGATATCGTTGAGGCAATAATCGGACGCAGCGGCAAGCGATTCCCGCGAACCGGTGCCGGTCAGCACCGCGACCTTCAGGCCCGCCTCTGCATTGTGGCCCATATGCAGATCATGGTTGTTGTCGCCGACGACCGCGACTTCCGCCGGCTTCAGCCCGGTCGCCTTGCAGAAGCCAAGGACCATGCCCGGCTTCCGGCTTGCTGCCGAAACCGCTGTCATAGCCGGCGATGTAGTCCACAAACTGGGCAAAGCCGAAGCGCTGGGCCGTCTGGCGGATCGAGCGCTCGTTGTCGCTGGAAGCGATGCCGAGCTTGAAGCCGCGGCCGATGCAGGCGGCCGAAGAAGCCGGCGAGATCGGTCACCGGCACGGAGAATTCGGCGGCGTTGGAAAAGAGGTCGTCGAGCTTGATCGTCAGTTCGCACGACATCGACCTTCGAGCCGGCCGCGACCAATCCTTCGGCGATCTGGCGGGTATTGCCGGCCGCAAGCAGGCTGTCGGGAACGATGTGGCCGGTCACAGGGTCCATGCCGCAGGCGGAGAGCAGGTGGTCGGCGAGAACGGCATCGTCTTGCGAAGCGATGCGCGCCAGCTCGCGGTTCACCGGCAGCCAGCTCTCGTCATAGTCGAGCAGCGTGCCGTCCTTGTCGAAGAGAATGCCCTTGATGCTTGCCAGCCGCCATTCTGCTCCATCAGCCCTCGGCCATCATTTTCGGCAGCAGTCTTGCCTTTACCGTCAGCGGATTGATGTAGGGCTCGAGAGCCTTCACCGTCGCCGTCAGTGCGCCGCGCATTTCCTGCACGGCGGCGATGCCGGCCTCGATCATATTGCGCCGCGCCTCGTCGTTGATGAGGAGATAATGCACGCCCTTGGCCAGCATCTCGGTATCGCGCACCATGCGGGCGCTGCCGCGGCGGGCGAGCTTCTGATAGGCCTCGCGGAAATTCTGGACATTGCTGCCGGAAAGCACGGCGCAGCCGAGCATGGCAGGTTCGAGCGGATTCTGCCCGCCCTCCGCAAAAAGCGAACGGCCGACGAAGGCGACTTCCGTCAGGCGAAGATAGAGGCCCATCTCGCCGATCGTATCGCCGAGGAAGATATCGACGTCCGGCGACAGCACATCGTCGCGTGTGCGGCGCGCAACCTTGAGCCCCTGCTTGACCAGCATCTCCTCGATCTCGTCGCAGCGCTCCGGATGGCGCGGCACGATGATCGTCAGCTGGCCGTTCGCGGTCCTTCAGCGTCGCGGTGGACGATCGGCGGCGGCATTCTCCTCGCCGTCGAAGGTCGAGATCGCGGCCCATGTCTTGCGGTCCCCGATCTGCTTCTTGTAGCGGGCGAAGACCGACGCGTCATAAGGCGGTGCGTCCGTATCGACCTTGAGATTGCCCGAGGTGGTCACATGCCTTGCGCCGAGATCACGGAAGCGCTCGGCATCGACATCCGACTGAGCGACGACAAGCGCGAGATTTTCGAACAGAGCTTCGGCGATCGCCGGGCGGCGTTGCCAGCGCGCGAAGGAACGGTCCGACATGCGGGCATTGACGAGAATCTGCGGGATGCGGCGGCGGCCGAGCTCCATCATCGTCGCCGGCCAGATCTCGGACTCGGCGATGATGGCGCAATCAGGCTGCCAGTATTCGAGGAAGCGGCTGACGGCGGGTTTCAGGTCGAGCGGCACATATTGATGGATCGCTTCGTTGCCGATGCGCTCGGCGGCGAGCTTGGCGGAGGTGATGGTTCCGGTCGTCAGGACGACGTGGATGTCGCGGCGGCGGATTTCGCGGATGAGCGGAATGACGGCATTGGTTTCGCCGACGCTTGCGGCATGGAACCAGACGAGCGGGCCTTGCGGCCGGTTGGCGCTGGCATAGCCGAAGCGCTCCAGTCGGCGCGCCCGCTCTTCCTTGCCCTTCGCGGTCCGGTAGGCGAGATAGGCGCCGACGAGTGGGGAGGCGATAGTCCCCGCCGTCCGATAGACGCCCAGCGCGAACCGCGCTCTCGGCGAGCTCATCTAAAATGCCTCCGATCAGCAATGATCGACATCAAACCCATTCCCCAATCATTGTTGCGGCCGGAATGACCGAGTAATTTGTTCAGAATGCGTCAATCGATGGCGGCGAGTATGTGCCTGTCGCAAGCCGGCACCGCCGCTTGAGCCGATGCCGACGCATAAAATGCTTAAAATCAGACGCTTCCGGTCTTTTCCTGCGGGATCGAGCAAGCGATGCATATGGACGATGAAGTAACGCATATGCGCGTTGTCCACCGTCGATTGCGCCTTGCCTTTCCAGGCCGTCAGCGCCGAGGCGTAATCCGGGAAAGATGCCGACGATATCGAGATCCTTCAGATCGCGGAACTGGACATCGCTCAGGTTTTCCAGTTCGCCGCCAAATACGAGATGCAAGAGCTGCTTTTTGCCGCCGGATTCCGTCATTTTTCTTCTCTTTCGCTTCTGGTCTCCTCCGCGCCTTCATCTGCGGGATTTTGACGCAAACGTCAACTGCTTCGTCGTAGCGCAAGTCCTTCGAGGAACTCCGCAACGCGGGGCGCGGCAGCGCCGCAAAGCTCGGCATGGCTGACCTGCGGGCGATTGTAGAGAACCGTGCGCCCGTCGAGATCGGTCAGCCGGCCGCCAGCGCGTTCCAGGATAAGGTCGGCTGCCGCAAGATCCCAGTCATGCGAATTGCGCTTGACGAAGGTGCCTTCGAGGCGTCCGTCGGCGACCATGGCGAGGCGATAGGCGAGCGACGGCACATGCTTTACCCGCTCGATCCTCTGCTGGAAGGGGCCGGGAAACGACTTCAGGACATCCTCGCCAATCGCAAAACGGCTGACGGTATCCGGCCCGTTGGCCGATACGGCGATGTGCTCGCCATTCTTCGTCGCAATGCCGCCTTCGACGGCCTCGAAAAGCTCTTCGAGTGCGGGAGCGTAGAGCACTCCCGCGACAGGCCTGCCGCGATGGACGACGGCGACGCTGACGCACCAGAGGTCCTGGCCAGCCGAGAAAGGCGCGCGTGCCGTCGATCGGATCGATGACGAAAAGCGTTTCTGCCGAAAGACGGTCGGCGCTATCCTCCGTTTCTTCGGAAAGCCAGCCGTAATTCGGCCGGGCGGTGCGCAGGATGGATTCCAGCCGTTCGTTCGCGGCGAAATCGGCAGCGCTGACGGGCGAGCGGCCCTCGTTCTTCCACCAGACTTCCGGCGACTGGTTGAAGAAGCTCAGAGCGACGCCGCCCGCCTGCTTCGCGGCATCGGCGATCAGTTCGAGATCGCTTTGCCAGCGGGCCGTTCCAACGTCGTTCATTGCATCAATCCATTCTCTGGGGTCTAGCGCCCGGCGAGCGTCATTCCCTCGATCGCAAGCGTGGGGGCCGCAACGCCGTATTTGCGGTCAATGTCGTTTGCGGGCGTCACGCGCATGAACATATCCTTGAGGTTCGAAGCGATCGTCACTTCGGAGACCGGGAATGTCAGTTCGCCGTTTTCGATCCAGAAGCCGGTGGCGCCGCGGCTGTATTCGCCGGTGATCATGTTGACGCCCTGGCCGATAAGCTCGGTGACATAGAAACCGTTGCCGACGCTGCGGATCAGCTCTTCCGGCGAGATGTCGCCCGGTTCAAGGGCGAGGTTCGTCGAGGCGGGCGTCACCGAATTGCCGCTGCGCACGCCGCGCCCGTTGGTTTCCATGCCGATTTCACGCCCGGTCGAGGTCGAAAGAAACCAGTGCTTCAGCACACCGTCCTCGATCATGACCAGCCTCTCGCCGGAAATGCCCTCGCCATCGAAGGGACGCGACGACGGGCCGCGGACGATCAACGGGTCGTCCGTGATCGACAGGCCGGATTTCAAGACCTGCTGGCCCATCTTGTCGCGCAGGAAGCTGGACTTGCGCGCGACCGACGCGCCATTGATCGCGCCGGCAATATGACCGACGAAGCCGCGGGCCATGCGCGGATCGAAAACGACGGTGATGTCCTTGCCGGTGTTGACCTGGCGCGGATTGAGGCGCTTGACCGCCCGCTCGCCGGCGCGGCGGCCGATTTCGGCGGCATCGTCGAGTTCGGCGTAATAGAGGCGGCTGTCGTAATCGTAGTCCCGCTCCATGCCTGTGCCTTCGCCGGCGATGACGCTGACGGAACGGCCGAAGCGCGAGCCCATATAGCTGCCCTCGAAGCCGTGCGAAGTGACGAGAACCAGGCCGCCATAGCCGGCCGAAGCCCCGCCGCCGGAGGAATTGGTGACGCCCTTGACCTCAAGAGCCGCGGCCTCCGTCGCAAGGGCGGCCTCGCGCAACATGTCGGAGGACACTTCCGTCGGATCGAAAAGCTCGAGGTCGGGATAGGACTTCGCAAGCCTGTCCTCGTCCGCGAGGCAGGCGAACGGATCTTCGGGCGAAACCTTCGCCATCGCGACGGCGCGTTCGGCGAGCGCCTGCAGATCGAAGCCGGGATTGGCGGAAACGCTCGCCACCTTCCGGCCGACGAAGACGCGCAGCGAAAAATCGTCGCTCTCGGACGATTCCGTGCCTTCGACCTTGCCCAGGCGGACGCTGACGGACTGCGAGCGCGACCGCACGACGACCGCGTCGGCGGCATCGGCACCGGCCTTCCTGGCGAGATCGATCAATTGGCTTGCGCGGGAAAGAAGTGTCGAGGAAGCTATTTCTGAGGACATGATTTGGCCTTTCCTTGGGCTTCCATTTATTGTGCACTTCCGGAAGCATCAAGGCCGCGGCCGCCGATTCTTTTTCGCGCAGCATGCACGCCCCCCAGTCATTGAAAGAAACTTGACAGCATGTCCGCTCCCAATGCCCTCTTTTCCGAAACGATCCTGCTGCTCGGCGGCGCGGTCGTCGCAGCCCCGATTTTCAAGAAGCTCGGGCTTGGAACTGTGCTCGGCTATCTTGCCGCGGGCGTCGTGATCGGTCCGATCTTTCACGGCATCACCGACGGCGAGCAGATTCTGGACGTTGCCGAGCTCGGCGTGGTCTTCCTGCTCTTCATCATCGGCCTCGAACTGAAGCCGTCGCGGCTCTGGCAGATGCGCCGTGACATCTTCGGGCTCGGCACCGCGCAGGTGGTGCTGACCGGACTGGCCTTGACGGCGCTCGCCTATCTTTCCGGCGTGCTCGACTGGCGGGGAAGCATCGTCGCGGGCTTCGGGCTTGCGCTTTCTTCCACTGCCTTTGCCATGCAGATCCTCGAGGAGACGGGCGACGTGAACACGAGATACGGGCAGCGCTCCTTCTCGATGCTGCTTCTCCAGGACCTGGCGATCGTGCCGCTGCTGGCGCTGATCACCATTCTCGACGCCGGCAAGCGGCAGCGATGCGCCGCTTCTGGACTTTGCGATCGCAGTCGGTGCAGTCGGCGCGATGATCGTCATGGGGCGCTATCTGCTGACGCCGCTCTTCCAGGTCATCGCCAGGACCGGCGCACGCGAGGCGATGATCGTGGCCGCCCTCTTCGTCGTCATGGGTTCGGCGAGCCTGATGCAGTTTGCCGGGCTTTCCATGGCGATGGGCGCGTTTCTGTCCGGCGTCATGCTCGCCGAATCCTCCTACCGGCATGAGCTTGAAGCGGATATCGAGCCCTTCCGCGGCGTGCTGCTCGCCATTTTCTTCATGGCGGTCGGCCTGTCGCTTCAACTCGACGTGCTGATCGACAATGCGATCTTCATCATCGTCGCGGTGCCGATCTTCATGGCCGTCAAGGCGGTGATCATCTATGGCCTCTGCCGGGTGACCGGTTCTTCGCACGACGATGCCGTCCGCATTGCCTTCCTGTTGCCGCAGGGAGGCGAGTTCGGGTTCGTGCTGTTCACCACTGCGGGTGCGGCCGGACTGATGTCCGCCAGCACGGCATCGCTTCTCATCGCGATCGTGACGCTGTCGATGGCGCTGACGCCGCTCGGCGCGGCGCTTTCGAAGCGCATGCTCGAAGGCGACGAGCAGGAAGAACTCGATGAGGACTTCGAGGGAGCAGGCGCCGATGTGCTGATGGTCGGCTTCTCGCGTTTCGGCCAGATCGCCGCACAGATCCTGCTGGCCGGCGGACGCGACGTGACGGTCATCGATTTTTCCGCGGACCGCATCCGCCAGGCCTCGTCATTCGGCTTCCGCATCTATTTCGGCGACGGCACACGCAAGGACGTGCTGCGCTCTGCCGGGATCGACAGGGCCAAGATCGTGCGTCGTCTGCACGCAGAAGCGGGAGATCACCGACAAGGTGGTGGAGCTGGTGCAGGCCGACTATCCGCACGCGAAGCTCTTCGTGCGCTCCTACGACCGCATCCATTCGATCGCGCTGCAGAAACCTCGGCGTCGACTACGAGCTGCGCGAAACGCTGGAATCCGGTCTTTTGTTCGGCCGTCGCACGCTGGAGGCGCTTGGTGTCGGCGACGGACGACGCCTATGAGATCGGCGAGGATATCCGCAGGCGCGACGAGGAGCGGCTGGTGTTGCAGGTCACCGAAGGCCTGCAGGCGGGCCGCGACATGCTGCTTCTTCCGTCCGGTCCGGCCGGAACCGCTGGTAAAGCCAAAGCGGGCGATGGATTTCGACGAGGATCCGCTGGCTGGAACGGCAGAAGCGACGGCGGACGCCTAGAGCCCTTCAGGCGGGCTTCGAATTCCTGATCGAGCGCGCGCTTCAGTTCGTCCTTGACGCCCGCCGACATCGCCAGCACCTCGCGCGCCTTCAGGAAATCCATAACGCCGATGCGGCCGACGGCAGGGCGCAGGAAGATATGCGGCGGCCGGAGCTTCAACTTGAGGCTGATGGCCGTCTGCATCATCAACTGGCCGGAGCCGAAGATGCTCTCCATGCGGTTCGGAATATGCGTGCCGTCGCCTTCCGGTGCGCCGACGACATCGACGCCGATGACGATATCGGCAATGTCCATCAGGCACTCGTAGGGCACCGGATTGCTGATGCCGCCGTCGATCATCACCCGGTCATGCGAGGCGGACCGGCATGAAGACGGCGGGGATGGCAGACGAGGCCGCCAGCGCCGGAAACAGGTCGCCCTCGTTGATGATGACTTCGCTCTGCCCGTAATAATCGGTGGTGATGACCTTCATCGGCATGAGCAGATCTTCGAAACGGTCGGGCAGGTCGGCAGGCAGGAAGGCCTTGAGGATACGCTCGAGATTGAACTGGCCGATGCGGATGCCCTTGGCGACGGCGTCGCGGACCGTCTGCGGCCGCAGGCCCCAGATGCGGCTGACGACGGCAGTCTTGTTGCCGACGGTCATCAGCGCGTGCTCGCGGATCGCCGCACCCGTCATGCCGGCCGCCATGCCGGCGCCCATGATCGCGCCGATCGAGGCACCGGAAATCGCCACCGGGCGGATGCCGAGTTCGTCCAGCGCGTCGATGACGTGGATATGGGCAAGACCGCGTGCGCCGCCGCCGCCGAAGGCGACGGCCACCGTGGGCGTGCCGCTTGGAACAGGCATTTCGTTACTGCTCGATAACCGCCTGCCGCACAAGTCCCACTCCGGATAATCCGCCGCCTACTGCGGGTGGTAGCGGAAGAAATGCACCTTTGTATCGCCGAAGAGGCGGTCTTCGAGAAAGAGATAGGCAGGATCGGCGGAAACGGCAACATCGGAACGCTCTTCGAGAACCGCGATCGCACCCGGCACCAGCCAGCCGCCTTTGGCCGCCGCAGCCATCGCCTTCTCGCCCAATCCCTTGCCATAGGGCGGATCGGCGAAAAGCATGTTGAAGGGCTCGAGGTTGCCGACGGAGCCGAGATCCGTGGCATCACGCCGCAGGATGCGCGTGCGGCCATGGAGGCCGAGCGCGTCGATATTCTCCCAGAGCAGGCCCCTGCCCTCGACGCTGTTTTCGACGAAGAGCGCATGGCGGCAGCCGCGCGACACGGCTTCGAGGCCGACGGCGCCGGTGCCGGCAAAGAGATCGAGTATCCGGGTGCCGTCGATGCATTCCGGATAGGCATGGCTCAGGATATTGAACAGGCTCTCGCGCGTCCGGTCGGCAGTCGGCCGGATGTCGTTCGATTTTGGTACGGCGAGCGGCCGTCCGCGAAACTCACCGCCGACGATCCGCACCGCGCGTCATTCCCTTTCCTTTCGGTCCACCACGCGACGGCCCGCCCGAAGGCTTGCCGCCGCCACCCGGCCGATCGCCCTTCGGCTTGCCGGAGAAATTCTTGCCGCCGCCGGGCTTGCCGCCGAAGCTCTTGCCGCGGGGCTTGTCGCCAAACGGCCTGTCGCCGGTCGGACGTTCGGAACGTGCCTCGCCCGAAAAGCTCTTGGCGCGCGGCCGCTCATCGCCCTCGGCACGCGGACGGCGATCGCCACGCGGCTTGTCGCCGAACGGACGGTCACTCCGTGGGGGGCGATCACCGAAAGGCCGGTCGCCGCGGGCAGGACGGTCACCGAACGAACGCGGGCGTTCGTCGCCCTCTTCGCGCGGCTTGCGATCACCGCGGGGACGATCGCCGAAAGGACGGTCGCCACGTGGCGGACGATCACCATAAGGTCTATCGCTGCGGGCAGGACGGTCACCGAACGAGCGCGGACGCTCGTCCCCTTCCTGACGTGGACGGCGCTCGCCGCGCGGCTTGTCGCCGAAGGGCCTGTCGCCACGTGCGGGCCGGTCGCCGAACGCGCGGCCTTCGCGCGGCGGACGATCGCCGAACGAGCGCTTGCGGCCGAAGCCTTCGTCGC
Source organism: uncultured Alphaproteobacteria bacterium (assembly GCA_963838565.1). GTDB lineage: Bacteria > Pseudomonadota > Alphaproteobacteria > Rhizobiales > Rhizobiaceae > Rhizobium. The sequence continues at coordinate 18,882 of CAWIRO010000019.1, read as the reverse complement.
CTCGTCCTTGCGCTTGCGGACGACTTCGCTCGAGCGGATCCACTCGCCTTCGTCATCGCGGGCGCGATTGATCTGCACGCGCGGACGGTCGTCGCCGTAGCCGATGGCTGCGGCTTTGCACTGTCGGCTTCTCGCCGCGCTTGCGGGCGGTCTGCGCATTCTTCTCGGCCTTGGCTGCTGCCTTTTCGCCGAGCGGGCGGGCGCCGGGCGCCATCCAGACATTGGCGTTGCGGCGGCTGCCGAGCGCCGGACGCTTCGGCCGGTCGTCATCCTTGCGGCCACCGTCGCGCCTCGTCGTCCCGGCGGTCATCACGGCGATCGTCACGCTTGGTATCGAGACGGCTCAGCGCACGCTCGCGCTTGTCTTCCGGCTTGCGGGGACGTTCGCGTTCGCGCTTTTCCGGTTTCGCCTCGGCCTCTTCCTCGGCGGCAACGGCCGGCGCGTTGTAGATCGGCGCGTCGAAATTCGCCTTGGCATCCTCGATCAGGCGCGGGCCGAGCTGGTCGCGCAGCGTGCGGCCGCGCACTTCGATCGACGTGGCCTTCCGGCAGATCGCCGAGCTGGAACGGGCCGTAGGAAATGCGGATCAGGCGGTTCACGTCGAGGCCGAGCGCGCCGAGCACGTTCTTGATTTCGCGGTTCTTGCCTTCGCGCAGACCCATGGTGATCCAGACGTTGGAGCCCTGCGTGCGGTCGAGCGTCGCCTCGATCGAGCCATAGAGCACGCCATCGACGGCGATGCCGTCCTTCAGCTTGTCGAGCGCGTCCTGATCGATCTCGCCGTGGGCGCGCACGCGGTAGCGGCGCAGCCAGCCGGTGGTCGGCAGTTCGAGCGCGCGGGCAAGCCCGCCGTCATTGGTCAGCAGCAGCAGGCCTTCGGTATTGATATCGAGGCGGCCGATCGACATGACGCGCGGCAGCTCTTCCGGCAGGTTGTCGAAAACGGTCGGGCGGCCTTCCGGATCGGAATTGGTGGTCACCAGGCCGGCGGGCTTGTGATAGAGCCAGAGGCGGGTGCGCTCGATGCCGCGGATCGGCTCGCCGTCGACCTCGATCTTGTCGGCGAGCGTCACGTTGACGACCGGCGTATCGAGCAGCTTGCCGTTCAGCGTGACGCGGCCTTCCATGATCATGCGCTCGATATCGCGGCGCGAGGCGACGCCTGCGCGTGCCATGATCTTGGAGATGCGTTCCGCCTTGGCGTCGCCTTCGGCCTCGGTCGGCTGCGAGCCTTCGGCGCAGCGCTCCTTGCCGGTTTGCGCTTCGGTTTTCGGCCGTCGCATCGCGCGCGGGCGGGCTTGCCGCCCGGCCGTTTTGGCTTGTCTTTGAATGTCATTTGTTGTTTGCCTGCCTTTTGGGGCCTGTCTATCAGGTCGCGCCCCTGCGGTTAAGTGGGAAATTGCCGGATCGTGAAGACAAATCGCTTCATGGAGATGGCGCTCGAGGAGGCGCGGGCGGCGGGCGAGCGCGGCGAAGTGCCGATCGGCGCCGTTGTGGTCCTCGATGGCGCGGTGATCGGACGCGCCGGCAACCGGACGCGAGAACTCAACGACGTGACCGCCCATGCCGAAATCGCGGTGATCCGTATGGCCTGCGAAGCACTGGGACAGGAGCGGCTGACCGGCGCCGATCTCTATGTGACGCTGGAACCTTGCACCATGTGCGCTGCGGCCATCTCCTTCGCGCGCATCCGCAGGCTCTATTACGGCGCGGAGGACCCGAAGGGCGGCGCGGTCGACAACGGCGTACGGTTCTACGCACAGCCGACCTGCCACCATGCGCCGGAGGTCTATTCCGGCTTGAACGAGGTTCAATCGGCCGATCTTCTCAAGAAATTCTTCCAGGAAAAGCGAGACATCTGATCCCGCTTCGCAGGTGGCTGCTACTGAAGCAAGTTCCACCACTGCTTGCCTGTACCGGCAACAGCGGCATCCTTCTTGCGCTGCTTGTCCTTCTTCGCCTCAGGTTCGCCGAGATCCTCCAGCTTGGCCGGATCGTCGACCTGACGATATTCGGTCGGCGGATCGGAGATGAAGCGGCGCTGATCGATGTAGGCGCCCTTCTGCAGCGCGCGGGCTTCGCGATAGGCCTTGGTCTGAGCTTCCGTCGTCGGGCGGCCGCCGTCGACGCCATTCTTGGCGAGCGGCGAGACGTAGACGGACCTGTCGCTATTTGCATCCGCCTCCTTGACGAGGCGCGCGCGGGTTTCTTCCGGCGACTCAACCCACTGCGGATTGCCCGCACTCGCGATCGACTGCTGCGGCTCGACGAGCGTTTCCTTGCCAGCCTGTGCCGGCATGACCAGCGTCGGGCGCGGCGTGTACTTTACGCCCTTGTTCTTCGGCTCCTGCGGGCGCAGAGCCACCGACTGACCGAGATCGTCGGTAAGCTGCGCCATTGCGGTCGTGTCGGTGCCGTAAGTCGGGCTCGTGCAGCCGGAGGCCATCGAGCCCGCCGCCGCAACAACTGTCAGGCAAGCGCCTAGACGGAACCAACGCGTCGCTAACATGAAAACCTTTCCAGCCATGCCGGTGCAATCATCGCCCTACCGGAATCGTCCCCCTGACGTAAAAATCCGGCCATTTTCAGGCAGCTTTTACCGGATGAACTGCAAAAGAGCAATTCATCCGGTAATTTTCTTCAGTTTTTACAATCCGAGCTCGCGAAGTGCAGCAGCGTCGCGCGCCGATACATCCGGATAGTCCGGATCGGACCCGACATCCTTGGTGATCCGCCAGGAGCGGGCGCATTTGGTGCCTTCGGCAAGCGTCGGCTCGACGCTGACGCCGGGCACTTCCGGCAGGCGGAAAGCATCCGCCGGACCCTCGGCGCCATCGACAGCGATGTCCGAGGTGATGCAGATTTCCGCGAAATCCAGCCCGTCGAGCGCCGCACGAAGCAGCACCGATCCGTGATATGGACGACCGGTGCTGCTTCCAGCGACGAGCCGATGCGCTTGTCCTTGCGCTCGATTTCGAGCGCGCCGGTGACGGCCGAGCGGATGGCGCGGACCTTCTTCCACTTCTCGGCGAGCGCCTCGTTCTTCCATTCGGCCGGGATGGCCGGGAACTGCTCGAGATGGACCGAGACGGCAGACGGATCGCGCGAAAGCCATGCCTCTTCCGTGGTGAAGGGCAGCATCGGCGCAAGCCACGTCACCATGCAATCGAAGATCTTGCGGATGACATGCAGGCTTGCGCGGCGGCGCGGGCTCGACGGCGCATCGCAGTAGAGCGCATCCTTGCGGACGTCGAAATAGAAGGCCGAAAGCTCGACATTCGCGAAGTCGATCAGCGCGCGGGCGATCTTCTTGAAGTCGAAAGCGTCGTAGGCTTCGCGCACGAGCTGATCGAGTTCCGCCAGACGATGCAGCATCAGCTGCTCGAGCTCCGGCAGATCGGCAAGCGCGATCACCTCGCCCTTGTCGTGAGCCAGCGTGCCGAGCATCCAGCGGATCGTGTTGCGCAGCTTGCGATAGGCGTCGATGTTCGTCTGGATGATCGCCTTGCCGAGGCGCTGGTCTTCCCAGTAGTCGGTGGTCATGACCCAGAGGCGCAGGATATCGGCGCCGGCGTCCTTCATGACTTCCTGCGGCGTGACGGTGTTGCCCTTGGACTTCGACATCTTCTCGCCCTTCTCATCCATGGTGAAGCCATGGGTGACGACGGCGTTGTAGGGCGCGCGGCCGCGCGTGGCGCAGCTTTCGAGCAGCGACGAATGGAACCAGCCGCGATGCTGGTCCGAGCCTTCGAGATAGACGTCGGCCGGCCATTTCAGGTCCGGACGGTCTTCGAGCGTGAAGGTGTGCGTCGAGCCCGAGTCGAACCAGACGTCGAGGATATCCATGACCTGCGTCCACGGGCTCGTTCGCCTGTCATTGCCGAGGAACCGCTCCTTGCGCGCCTTCGGCGAACCAGGCATCGGCACCTTCCTTTTCGAAGGCTTCGAGGATGCGGGCGTTGACCGCGTCGTCCTGCAGGATGCTCGCCCTCCTCATCGGCAAAGACGGCGATCGGCACGCCCCAGGCGCGCTGGCGCGAGAGAACCCAGTCCGGGCGCTGCTCGATCATGGCGCGCAGCCGGTTCTGGCCGGCGGCGGGCACGAAGCGGGTCGCGTCGATGGCGCTCAGCGCGCGCGAGCGCAGCGTCGTGCCGTCGCCGAGTTCCTTGTCCATGTAGACGAACCATTGCGGCGTGTTGCGGAAGATGACCGGCTTCTTCGAGCGCCAGGAATGCGGATAGGAATGCTTCAGGCGACCGCGGGCAAAGAGCGCGTGGCGGGCGATCAGCGCCTTGATGACCCGCTCGTTGGCATCGCCCTTCTTGCCGTTGTCGTCGATGACGCGGGCTGCCCCGCCCTCGGCATCCGGGCCGAAGCCCGGTGCGTCGACGGTGAAGAAGCCGGCGTCGTCGACCGGGAAAGGGATCGTCGAGGAGATGCCGCGCGCTTCGAGCGTCGCGGGCATTGTCCATCCAGGCGTCGAAGTCTTCGCGGCCATGGCTTGGAGCGGTGTGGACGAAGCCGGTGCCGGCATCGTCGGTGACATGGTCGCCATCGAGCAGCGGCACCTGGAAATGGTAGCCGCCGCCGAGACCGTGCAGCGGATGGGTGCAGGTGATCGCTGACAGTTCCGCTGCGTGACACTCGCGAACGACGCTGAAGTTGAACTTTCGCCTTTGCGGCGCAATCCGTCTGCAAGACGCTTGGCAAAGATCAGCTTCTCGCCTGGCTGCGGACCAAAATCGTTCTCGGCAGCCGTGACCTCATAGAGGCCATATGGCAGACGCGAAGAATAAGCGATCGCCCGATTGCCTGGGATCGTCCAAGGGGTGGTAGTCCAGATGACGACGAAGGCGGCACTAAGAAGTTCCAGTTTCTCCTTGTCCGAAAGGTTTCCTTCGCTTGTTGAAACGCTAGCGTTTCTCGCTTCCGCAACCGGGAACTTCACCCAGATCATGTCGCTTTCGACATCGGCATATTCGACTTCGGCTTCCGCCAGCGCCGTGCGCTCGACGACCGACCACATGATCGGCTTGGAGCCGCGGTAGAGCTGGCCGCTCTTGGCGATCTTCAGAAGTTCGCCGGCGATGCGCGACTTCCGCGTGGAAGTTCATCGTCGTGTAAGGATTGTCGAAGTCGCCCTCGATGCCGAGGCGCTTGAATTCCTCGGACTGGATCTTGATCCAGCCGGCGGCGAATTCGCGGCATTCCTGACGGAATTCGTTGACCGGAACCTCGTCCTTGTTCTTGCCCTTCTCGCGGTACTTCTCCTCGATCTTCCATTCGATCGGAAGGCCGTGGCAATCCCAGCCGGGAACGTAGTTGGCGTCGTAGCCGCGCATCTGGAACGAGCGGTTGATGACGTCCTTCAGGATCTTGTTCAGCGCGTGGCCGATATGGATGTTGCCGTTGGCATAGGGCGGGCCGTCGTGCAGGACGAATTTCTCGCGGCCGGCGGCGGAAGCGCGCAGCTTCTTGTAGAGGTCCATCTGCTGCCAGCGGGCAACCGTTTCCGGCTCCTTCTGCGGCAGGCCGGCGCGCATCGGAAAGTCGGTTTCGGGCAGATAGAGGGTCTTCGAGTAGTCGATCTTTTCGGCTGTATCGGTCATGTTCAGCAATCGTTTCTGAGCGCCTGCAAGGCGCAACGGCTTCTAAATGTCTGGTGACGGAAGCGCTCGTTACCCAAGCGCCAAAAACCCGGACCTTCCGGCCGCTTAGCGCGCGCGGAAGGCCGGGCCGATAATTCGCATCGCGCTCGGCAGCCGGACTTTATTCATCGCGCCGGTTCATAGGCGTTTTCGCCGGGAAAAGGAAGAGGGATTTGCGCGCGGCAGGCGATCGACAGGCCGCGGGCCGAAGCCCGCGGCCCTTTGCTGCTTATGCTTCGACGGCAGCGCGCGCTGGCATCACTGCATTGACGACGACAGCGACGAGGATGTTCACGCCAAGGGCGAGCAGGCCGATATAGATCGTGAACGAGGTTTCGCCGATACTGATCGGCTGCAGCGGCTTCAGCCCGTTGATCCAGACGAGGAAGGTGCCGCCGAAGAAGCCGACGAACCAGCCTGCCAGAAGCCCGGGAGCCCGGAACCAGTTCGTGTAGAGGCCGAAGACCAGCGCGGGAAGCGTCTGGAGTATCCAGATGCCACCTAGGAGCTGCAGGTCGAGTGCGAACTGCGTCGGCAGGAAGATAATCACGAGCAAAGCGCCGATCTTGACCACCAGCGAGGTGATCTTTGCGACCTTGGCCTCACCCGCATCGCTGACCTGCGGGTTCACGTAGGCTTTCCAGAAGTTGCGCGTGAAGAGATTGGCGGCGCCGATGCTCATCACCGCAGCCGGAACGAGCGCGCCGATCGCGATTGCCGCAAAGGCAAAGCCCGCAAACCAGCTCGAAAACAACGTTTTGAAAAGCGCCGGAACGACGTCGTTCGGGCTTTCGATCTGCAGGTTCGCTGCATGGCCCATGTAACCAAGCAGCGCCAAGAGACCGAGGAGCAGCGTATAAGCCGGCAGCAGGACTGCATTCTTGCGGATCGTGTTGCCGCTGTTCGATGCGAAGATGCCTGTCAGCGTGTGCGGATACATGAAGGCGGCGAGCGCCGAGCCCAGGGCCAGCGTCGCATAGGCCACATATTGGTTGCCGCCGAGCAGCAGGCTGCCGGACCCCTTCGCCTGGAAGGCGGCGTCCGCCGAGGCGAAGACATTGGCATAGCCGCCGAGCTTCGAAGGAATGAGCGCCACGGCCGTGAGTACCACGATATAGATCATGATGTCCTTGACGAAGGCGATCAGCGCCGGGGCGCGCAGCCCTGCGGAATAGGTATAGAGCGCCAGCACAATGAAGGCGATTGCCAGTGGCAGCTCGCCATGAAGGCCGAGCGCCTTCAGCACGGCCGTCATGCCGACGAGCTGAAGCGCAATGTAAGGCATTGTTGCCATCACGCCGGTGGCGGCAACGGCGAGCTCAAGGCTACGCGAACCGTACTGTCCATGAACCACGTCGGCTGCGGTGACATAGCCGAAGTCCTTGGCGCGCTTCCAGAGGACGGGCATCACCATGAAGACAAACGGATAGACGATGATCGTATAGGGCAGTGCGAAAAAGCCATAGGCGCCCACCGTATAGACCAGCGCCGGAACGGCGATGACGGTATAGGCCGTGTAGAAATCGCCGCCGACTAGAAACCAGGTGATCCAGGTCCCGAAGGAGCGGCCCCCGAGGCCCCATTCATCGATATGGGCGAGCGTCTTCGGCTTGCGCCACCGCGAAGCAACGAAGCCCATGACGGTAACGAGCACAAAGAAGAAGGTGAAGACGGCAAGCGCCGTGCCGTTGATATCAGTCGTCATGGCGCATGCTCCGATAAGCGATCCAGGTCAGGAGCGACGTAACCGGTACCCAGGCGAGCTGATACCAATAAAAAAACGGAAAACCTAAGAGTACGGGATCGTGGAAATTATAGAAGGGCACCCATAGGAGCCCGACATAGGGTATGAGAAGCAGCCAGCAGGCTGCTGTTCCAAAACCTTTATCCATGTTGAGATTGCCTTTCAGAACGTGGGCGGGGGCGAATCCGCGTCTTGACGGTCATCAGACATATGCTCAAAAGTCCGGTGAGCAAGTATTTTTTTGGGCGTTGGAAGCCAGAAAGCAGCGGCTGTGGACGGTCAGCTGAAGCAGAGTTTGCGGTCGAGCTCGCCGAGCGGCTTGACGCCCGAAAGCAGCGCCCTTGCCTCTTCCTCGTCGCGCTTGATCTGCTCGACGAGCGCTTCCAGGCCATCGAACTTCAACTCGGGACGCAGGTAGCCGAAGAAGGAGACGGAACAGGTCCGGCCATAAAGGTCGCCGCTGAAATCGAAGAGATAGGTCTCGAGCAGCGGAGCGCCGTTTTCGGTCACCGTCGGGCGGCGGCCGTAGCTGGCGACGCCATCGTAGAGCTTGCCGTCGTCCAGGCGGAAGCGAACGGCGTAGATGCCGGCCGCCAGTTCGGCCTCTGGCGGAAGCTGCATGTTGGCGGTCGGAAAACCGAGCTGCCGGCCGAGCTTTTCCCCGCCGATCACCTCCGCCTCGATGGTGTAGTGATAGCCGAGCTGGGCGGCGGCTTCACTGACGTCGCCTTCCTTCAGCAGCTCGCGGATATTGCTCGACGAGACAACCTCGGCATTCTCATCGCGGAAGGCGTCGATCAGCGTGACGCCGAAGCCGTATTTGTGCCCGGCCTCCATAAGGAAAGCCGGACCGCCTTCGCGGTTCTTCCCGAAATGGAAATTGAACCCGGTGACGACTTCGGACGCGCCGAGCCAGTCCCTGAGGATGCCATGAACGAATTCATCGGGCGAACGCTGCGAGAATTCGCGATCGAAGGGATATTCGATGACGGCGTTGAAGCCGATCGCCTCCAGGATGCGCGCCTTCAAGGGGGCGGGCGTCAGGCGGAAGACCGGCGTTGCCGGCTTGAAGACCGTCCGCGGATGAGGTTCGAACGTCAGTACGAGCGCGGGGATGTCCCGCTCTTTCGAGATTTCCAGCGCGCGGTTCAGCACCGATTGATGGCCGCGATGAACGCCGTCGAAATTTCCGATGGCAATCACGCCGCCCTTCAGGTGGGCGGGCAAGGGTTCGCGGGTTTCGTTACGGTGGAAAACGGTCATCGGCGGGCTCTTCTTATGCGAGGCGCGGCATCCACCACTTGGGCGTTGCCGTCTCGCGCTCGAGATAGGCATGCAGGATCGCCTCGTCGGTCTCGCCGTTCAGCGTGTATTCCTTCGCATGAATGCCGCCGCTGATATACAGAAGATCGAGGCCGTAATCGAGAGCACCGCGCACATCCGTGGGCATTCCATCGCCGATCGCGAGAATACGGCTCCTTGGGAAATCGCCGTGGGCCTCGTGCGCGGCTGCGAGCACAGCCTCGTAGATCGGCAAGTGCGGCTTGCCAGCGATGCGCGTTTCGCCGCCAAGTTGGTGATAATAAGCAGCCATGGCACCAGCGCAGGGAATAATGCGATGTCCGCGCTCGACAACGAGGTCCGGATTGGCGCAGATCATCGGCACGTTGCGTGCCTGAAAATCCTTGAGCATATCCGTATAGTCTTCCGGCTTTTCCGTCTCGTCGTCGAAGAAGCCGGTGCAGACGAACTGTTCAGCCTCACCGGCATCGACGCGCTCGACGCCGAGCCCCTCGATGATCGCACTGTCGCGTTCCGGACCGAGCAGGAAGACCTTCTTCGGGCCTTCGGCGATCAGGCCGCGCGTGACGTCGCCGGAAGTGATGATCCGGTCATAGGCGCCGTCCTGAATGCCGATCTGGCGGAGCTGGTCGACGACCTGCGGCGCGATGCGCGGCGAATTGGTGATGAGCACGACAGTGAGCCCCTCGCCGCGCGCCGCTTCGAGCGCAGCCGCAGCCTTCGGGAACGGGTCGATCCCATTGTGCAGCACACCCCAGACGTCGCAGAACACGACGTCATACTGGCTGGTGATTTCCGCAAAACTCTCAATCCGCTTGGCCATTCCGATTTCCCGATTGCTTTTCAGTCAGGCGTGACATCGCAAAGGCATGCCCCGATGGCAAGGGATTTTCGGGCGATCTTTCAGCAAAATCCTGAAGCGGCATTCGCCAGACTGCCGGTCCGCGGAAACTCGGACAACCAGGACGCGCGCATCGAAAAGCCGGACCGCAGCCTTGATTCGGCAAATGCTTCAGACAATTCCCGCCCTGTTCACAATTCCGGCGCAAAATTCCGTGATGGGTCTTCTTAACTCCTTCTGGAGCCATCCCTAAATGCTCGGCGTTAGCACTCGTCAACGGAGAGTGCTAACACTTATCCATGCGGGCCGCCCGGTCCGCGAATGTCATTTGATCGAGGGATTAGACAATGGCAAGCACCAATTTCCGTCCGCTGCACGACCGCGTCGTCGTTCGCCGCGTCGAGTCCGAAGCAAAGACCAAGGGCGGCATCATCATTCCGGACACCGCCAAGGAAAAGCCGCAGGAAGGCGAAATCGTCGCCGTCGGTACCGGCGCTCGTGACGAAAGTCCGGCAAGGTCTGTTCGCGCTCGACGTCAAGGCTGGCGACCGCGTTCTGTTCGGCAAGTGGTCGGGCACCGAAGTCAAGCTCAACGGCGAAGACCTTCTGATCATGAAGGAAGCCGACATCATGGGCATCATCGGCTGATCCAGCCGGTCCGCTTCTTCACTTCCATGAAACCATTGGGCAACCCTAGCCCGGGAGTTTTCAAAATGGCAGCCAAAGAAATCAAGTTCGGCCGCACCGCGCGCGAAAAGATGCTGCGCGGCGTCGATATTCTCGCTGACGCAGTCAAGGTAACGCTCGGCCCGAAGGGTCGCAACGTCATCATCGACAAGTCCTTCGGCGCTCCGCGCATCACCAAGGACGGCGTTTCCGTCGCCAAGGAAATCGAACTCGAAGACAAGTTCGAAAACATGGGCGCCCAGATGGTCCGCGAAGTTGCTTCGAAGACCAACGACATCGCCGGCGACGGCACCACGACTGCAACCGTTCTTGCCCAGGCGATCGTTCGCGAAGGCGGCAAGGCCGTTGCTGCCGGCATGAACCCGATGGACCTGAAGCGCGGCATCGATCTCGCCGTTACGGACGTCGTCAAGGATCTCGTGGCCAAGGCCAAGAAGATCAACACGTCGGAAGAAGTCGCCCAGGTCGGCACGATCTCCGCCAACGGCGAAAAGGAAATCGGCCAGTACATCGCTGACGCGATGCAGAAGGTCGGCAACGAAGGCGTCATCACGGTTGAAGAAGCCAAGACCGCCGAAACCGAACTCGAAGTCGTCGAAGGCATGCAGTTCGACCGCGGCTACCTCAGCCCGTACTTCGTCACCAACCCGGAAAAGATGGTCGCCGAACTCGACGACGCCTACATCCTCCTCCACGAGAAGAAGCTCTCCAACCTGCAGGCCATGCTCCCGGTTCTCGAAGCCGTCGTTCAGACCGGCAAGCCGCTCCTGATCATCTCGGAAGACGTCGAAGGCGAAGCTCTTGCGACGCTCGTCGTCAACAAGCTGCGTGGCGGCCTGAAGATCGCTGCCGTCAAGGCTCCGGGCTTCGGCGATCGCCGCAAGGCCATGCTCGAAGACATCGCCATCCTGACCGGCGGCCACGGTCATCTCCGAAGACATCGGCATCAAGCTCGAAAACGTCACGCTCGACATGCTCGGCCGCGTCGAAGAAGGTCTCGATCTCCAAGGAAAACACCACGATCGTCGACGGTGCCGGCGAGAAGTCCGACATCGAAGGCCGCGTTGCCCAGATCAAGGCTCAGATCGAAGAAACCACCTCCGACTACGACCGCGAAAAGCTGCAGGAACGTCTTGCCAAGCTCGCTGGCGGCGTTGCCGTCATCCGCGTCGGCGGTTCGACGGAAGTCGAAGTGAAGGAAAAGAAGGACCGCATCGACGACGCGCTGAACGCAACCCGCGCTGCCGTTGAGGAAGGCATCGTTCCTGGCGGTGGCACGGCTCTGCTGCGTGCTCTCGATCGTGCTCAACATCAAGGGCGCCAACGACGACCAGAACGCCGGCATCAACATCGTCCGCAAGGCGCTGCAGTCGCTGGTTCGCCAGATCGCTGAAAACGCCGGTGACGAAGCCTCGATCGTTGTCGGCAAGATCCTCGAAAGCAACACCGACAACTACGGCTACAACGCCCAGACCGGCGAATATGGCGACATGATCGCCATGGGTATCGTCGATCCGGTCAAGGTTGTCCGCACGGCTCTGCAGAACGCAGCTTCGGTTGCTTCGCCTGCTGATCACCACCGAAGCCATGATCGCCGAACTTCCGAAGAAGGAATCTGCTGGCGGCGGCATGCCTGACATGGGCGGCATGGGCGGCATGGACATGATGTGATAGGCGAACAGCCTATCGCAGCAGGTCCATCCAAGCCGCCCATCACCTAAAGTGGTTCAGCGCGTCAAGCGCGCTGAACAGGCGGCATGGACATGATGTGATAGGCGCAAGCCATCACTGATCCATTCCGGCATCCGGAATAGGAAGGGCGGTCTTCGGGCCGCCCTTTTTGTTTGCCGGCGAATGATTTGGCCGCCGAGCAAAGTCGGTGTGCTGGCTTTCGTGGTGAAACGTTTAAGCGAGAGAGGCGAAGGTGCTCGCCGTGTTCGAAGCTTTCTCCAAGCTTACCTTTCTCTCGTTTTCTATAATTTACTTATGTTTGTATAAAGAACCCGGTTTCACGTTGGAAATGAGAAAATTTGCAAGATGTAACCGTTTACATAGGGCCGTGACCGCAAATTTTTGCCGAATTTTCTGCAGCTTTTTGAGGCGGCGGGCTGACGGGATGTACCAGTCGGCCATTACAACCCGCCCCGAAAAGTATTTACCGGACTCTCAAAACTCCATATAAATCCGCGCTACAATTTCGAACGTGTCAGAATAATTTTTCGCCCGTCGGCGAAAGCAAATTCCGGCAAAGTCGGCCAGGTGGCCTTCCAAGCCAAGATTTCGAGTAATCACTGTAATGGAGCGCCGCCGGCAGGCAGTGCTTTGAAGGCCCGGACATGAAGACCGGAGCAGCATGAAGATGTTTCGTCAGACTGCACGAGTGCGCGGCATAGAACTGCGCCCGACCGGGAAAATTCTTTGTTCAAGATCGCCAAAGCGACCGCTGTCGCCCCCCGCATGCATGCCTCGCTGGATCTGCCTCATCACAATGAGGAAATGCTTGCGCAGTTTTCGGTCTCCGAGGCCTGGAGCGGCGACTTTTCGAGCGGCGTGATCCGTCTCGGCGACTGGAGCAGCATGCTGCATGGCCTTTCCAATCAGGAATGCGGCCTTCTGAGCCTGCTGCGCTGCTATGATCCGAAAGATCGCGCCCATATCCTTGCCCTTTTCGAGCAAGCCGCAACGCTTTCATCGTCCTTCTGCTTCTCCACGACGATCCTGATGCCGAACGGCTTGCGTCAGCCGGTTTTCTGCATGGGCGAACTCAAGCGGCCTCGAGGAGAAGTTCAGCGGCAGCATAGCCGGCGTCTTCATCTTCCCGCGCTTCAAGCTGGAACAAGGACACCAGATCGCCACCCGCCAATAGGCAAAGGTTCAAAAGAAAAAGGCCGATCCTGGGACCGGCCTTTTTCTTTGCGCCGATTACTCCGGCTTTACGGGAATGTTCAAGCCTTTCTCGCTTGCCGGGCGAGCAATGCAGCGCTCGAGCCATGCCATGACCGAGGGGAACTTTGCATATTCCAAGACCTCGCGGCCGCCGTAGAAGATATCGGCCCCGCGGATCCAGGGGAATGTCGTGATATCGGCGATCGTGTACTGATCACCCATGATCCATTGACGTCCTTTGAGACGTGCTTCCAGCACGCCGAGCAACCGCTTGGCCTCGTCGCGGTAGCGCTCCACCGGATAGGAATTGTTGGCGACCTTCTCGGCCGCGAACTTGTAGAAGTGGCCGAACTGGCCGAACATCGGGCCGATCCCGGCCATCTGGAAGAAGACCCACTGAATGGTCTCATAGCGCCCTGCGGCATCCCCTGGGATAAGCTGGCCGGTCTTTTCCGCGAGATAGATGAGGATCGCGCCGGATTCGAAAAGGCCGATCGGCTTTCCATCCGGGCCGTTCGGATCGATAATCGCCGGGATCCGGCCGTTCGGATTGAGCGAGACGAATTCGGGAGACTTCTGGTCGTTCGTGGCGAAGGAAATATAATGCGGCTCGTATGGCAGGCCGAGCTCTTCCAGCGCGACCGACACCTTCACGCCATTCGGCGTCTGCAGCGAATAAAGCTGGATGACGTCGGGATTTTTTGCCGGCCAGCGGTTGGTGATTGGAAATGCGGAAAGGTCTGCCATGCGATGTCTCCTGGGGTTGGCGGCCGAACATAGAAGACCAATTAAGCAGAACACAAGCCGCGAGTTCCGGTGGTTGTTTCAAATTAGTGAACAAAGTGTCCGCTTGCGTTTATCTTTTCACGATGCCGAAAAAAGGCGACATAGCGATCAACGGAGTTCAAACGGTGCCGGGAGCACGGGACCTCCGAAGCCAATTCAAAGGGAGTTCACGTCCATGTCGAATACCAACAACATCCTCATCCTTCTCGCCCGTATCCTTTTGTCCTTCATGTTCATCTTCGCCGGCTTCGGCAAGGTGACCGATCCGGCAGGCACCGCAGGCATGATTGCCGGCGCCGGCCTTCCAGCAGCAACTGCGCTCACCTACATCGCAGGCCTCTTCGAGCTCGTCATGGGCATTTCCGTGCTCATCGGCTATCAGGTCCGTTACACCGGCTGGCTGATCGCCGTCTTCTGTGTGTTCACCGGCATCGTCTTCCATCTGCCGACCGTCAACGTTCCTGATTTCCCGGCTGCTGCAAACGGCTGGATCAACGGCCTGAACTTCGTGAACTTCCTGAAGAACATCACGCTGGCCGGCGCCTACATCATGCTCGCCACCAACGGCGCAGGCGCCTACTCGCTCGATGCCCGCCGCGGCGCATCGGCCATCCACGCCTAAGCGACAGCTCCTCCCAGGCAAAAAAGAAACCCGCCGTCTCGCGACGGCGGGTTTTTCGTTTGGTCCCATGCTGAAATCAAAGGGCGCTTCTCACCGCTTCGATGATCCTTGCCACCGACGGCTCGTTGGCGTGATCGTCCTTGCGCGCCCGCACCAGGCAGGCCTCGGACCGCAGGATGACGCCGTCGGAGAGGATCTTCAGGTGGTTGGCCTTCAGCGTCGAGCCGGTCGAGGTGATGTCGACGATGATGTCGGCGGAGCCGGAGGCGGGCGCGCCTTCCGTCGCGCCGAGGCTTTCGACGATGCGGTAGAGCTGGATGCCGTGCTGGCCGGAGAAGAACTGCTGGGTCAGCCGCCAGTATTTGGTGGCGATCGCCAGGCGGCGGCCATGGCGCGCGCGGAAATCGGCGGCGACGTCGCCGAGATCGGCCATGCGTATCGACATCGAGCCAGATTTCCGGAACGGCGACCACGACATCGGCATGGCCGAAGCCGAGCCGGGCGCAGAATTCCGACGCGCTTGTCGGCTTCCGCCAGGCCCTCGCGGACCAGGTCTTCGCCGGTGACGCCGAAATCGATCGAGCCGTTGCCGATCTCGCGGGAGATTTCGGAGGCCGAGAGGAAGGCGATCTCGACATCATCCAAGCCCTCGACGCGGCCGCGATAGGAGCGGTCATTGCCGACGGCGACGATCTTCATGCCGGCGCTTTCGAAGATGGCCGAGGCGTCGTCCTTCATCCGGCCCTTGGAGGGCAGCGCGATGGTGATGGTCATGGGCGCCGCTCCTCTGCGCGCTTTCGATCCGATCGAGCCAGAGCGAGAAGCCGACGGCCGGAATGCGATCCTTGGCGCCCAGCAGCGTCATCAGCCGGTCGAAGCGGCCGCCGCCGGCGAGCACCGCCGATGAGCCTCTCGATGCCGACCTCGAAGACGAGGCCGGTATAATAATCGAGCGGGCGGCCGAAGGCGGCGCGGTAGGTGATGGCGGGCAGATCGACGCCGGCATTGCCGAGCGCCGCCACGCGCGCATCGAAACGCGACGAGCGCGCCGTCGAGCGTCAGGCCGGCGTCTTCGGCAAAAGCTGCCAAAGCACGCCGGCGCATCGATGAGGCGGCATGTTCAGCGACAGGAACTCGCGCAGCACGTCGAGCGTGCGGCCATCGAGCGCGGTCTTTTCCAGCGCCCGCTTTTCCTTCAGCCGGCGGGCGATTTCCTTCGGGCTAGCGGCTGGCATTGGTGGAATAGCCGGTCGCTTGCATCGTCTCGTCGATATGGGCGATCAGCGTCGCCTCGTCGCCGGAGGCAGCAGCGCCTCGATCTCGGGGCTCAGGCCCGTCACCGGCTGCGGGCTCGAAAGCCGCGTCGAGCAACGCATCGATCTGGTCCGAATTGCCGAAGGCATGGATCAGGCGCTTCTGCCAGCCGGCGGGCAGGCCGCAGGCGGCGACCACGGCTTCGAAGACCGACTGGTCGCCGAGCGTGACCGAGAGCGCCTGCCCGGCAGCCAGCGCGCTTGAGAATCGCGATCGCATCGCCGATGGCGCGGGCATCGGCGCTGGCGACATCCGTGTCGCCGAGATCCTCGATGCCGGCCTGATAGAATTCGTTGCGCGCCTTCGCGGCGCTGGCGGAAGACTTCGCCGAGATAGGAATAGCGCTTCGGCGTGCCGGTCGCGGTCTCGATATGGCGCAGGCAGACGGGAATGGTGAATTCCGGACGCAGGCACAGGCTCTTGCCGGTCTCGCTCTCGGTCATGAAGATGCGGCGGCGCAGATCTTCGCCCGCCATGTCGAGAAACGGCTCGGCGGGCTGGATCACCGGCGTATCGACGCGCACGCGTCCCCAGCCGCTCGAAATCGGCCAGCAGATCGGCGGCGAAGGTCGGGAGGTTGATCAGGGGCATGGGCTGAGCGCCTTCAAAGATGCCGCTGCCCCAACCCCCCTCTGTGCGAGGGACTATCGCGACATCGCTCCCCAAGGGAGGGAGATCGGCGTCACAGCGTGCTGCGCGCCCTGCTCAGCGAGCGGCAGCAGCGCGGGAAAAGAACATCTCCCCCCTTGTGGGGGAGATGTCAGCAGTTGGCAGAGGGGGGTAAACTCTCCTCACGCTCAAGCGTCCCTGCCCCGCTTCCGGTCCTCGGCCTGCGCCGCCAGCATCTCGCGCACCTTGGCGACGAGATCGCCTTCCGGCACCGAGACCTGCGCGACGCGGGCCTCGCGCCAGGCGGCGTTGTCCTCGATCTCGCCCGACAGCCGCTTGCCCTCGATCAGGTCCTTGATCTGCACGACGCCCTGCGCGCGCTCGTCGCCGCCCTGGATGATGGCGAGCGGCGAGCCGCGGCGGTCGGCATATTTCAGCTGATCGCCGAAATTCTTCTTGTTGCCCTGATACATTTCGGCGCGGATGCCGGCGTGGCGCAGCTCCTGCGTCATGCCTGGTAGCGGCCGAGGCTTTCGGTGTCGCGGTCCATGACGCAGACGACGACCGGCGCGATGCACCTCGTCGCTGCCGAGCTTGCCGAGGTTCTTCAGCGCCGTCATCAGGCGCGAGACGCCGATGGAAAAGCCGGTCGCCGGCACCGGCTGGCCCATGAAGCGCGAGACGAGGCCATCATAACGCCCGCCGCCGCCGACGGAGCCGAAGACGACCTTCTCGCCTTTTTCGTTGGTGACGGCGAAGAGTGAGTTCGGCTTCGAAGACCGGGCCGGTGTAGTATTCGAGGCCGCGGACGACGGAGGGGTCGATCTTGATGCGGTCGCGACCGTATCCGGCGGCCTCGAACCAGATCTGCGCGATCGTCTCAGTTCGTCGATGCCATCTTACACTCAATTGTCCGAGCTCTAGCTGCGATAGAAGCACGCTGATCGAGTCATCTACACAGTTCGAGCGCGATCGCTCCATCGAGTCGTGCTCGTCGACAGCTGACGCATCCAGAATGCTCAGATACAACTTCCGAGTTGCATGCCTTTGCATCTCAAGGCCGCGCCTTTGGTGAAATCGCCGCTCTCGTCCTTGCGGCCGGGACCGAGCAGCAGCTTGCACGCCTTCGACACCAAACTTGTCGAGCTTGTCGATCGCCCGCAGCACCGTCGAGCCGCTGCGCCGGCATTCTCCTCGCCGCCAAGCCCGATCGCCTCCAGCACGCCATCCAGAACCTTGCGGTTGTTCACCCGGATCACGTAATCGCCGCGCTTGATGCCGAGCGCTTCCATCGTGTCGGCCATCATCATGCACATTTCGGCATCGGCCTGGACGCCGGCGGCGCCGACCGTGTCGGCGTCGAACTGCATGAACTGGCGGAAGCGGCCGGGGCCGGGCTTTTCGTTGCGGAAGACGTAGCCGGCGCGATAGGTGCGGTAGGGCAGCTGGATCTCGTTGAAATTTTCGGCGACATGGCGGGCGAGCGGCGCGGTCAGGTCGTAGCGCAGGCTCATCCACTGCTCGTCGTCGTCCTGCAGCGAGAAGACGCCCTCGTTCGGGCGGTCGGTGTCGGGCAGGAACTTGCCGAGCGCATCGGTATATTCGAACAGCGGCGTCTCGACCGGATCGAAACCGTAGCGCTCGTAGACCTCGCGGATCTTCGCCGTCATCTCGTTGACGGCGCGGATATCGGCGGCGGACGCGATCGACGAAACCGCGCGGCAGGCGCGCCTTCAGCTTCTGCGGCTTCTTCTTCTTGTCGTTCATTTCCAACGCATTCCGCTCGATCGTGACAGTGGCGGTTTCCTAGCGGATTGGGAGGGTAGCGGCAAGGGGTGAAGGGACTTGAAGCGGAACGCGATAATTTGAAGATCGAGGGACGGCTCACCGAATTGCGGGAACGGGAACGACCATGATCACTGAGGCGCTTCTCTATCTCGCGACGCTGCCCGTCACCGGCAAGGCAAACCGCAAATACATCCGCTACTCCATCAATCTCTGGTCCCGCGCCAGGCGCTGCAGCCGGCAATGGGCGGAGCACGAGTACAACAGCCGTGCTGCGATACTTTCAGCGATAGAGGGCCTTCGCCAGAAGCGCACCGCCGTCTCGTGCTCGGCTCCGGCCTGCTTCGCGATGTGCCGATCGGGGAGCTTTCGAAGAATTTCGATACGGTCGTTCTCGTCGATCTCGTTCATGTCGCTTCGGTGCGCCTTTGGCTGAAAGCAAAGGGCTACCGCAATGTCCGTCTCATCGAGCGCGATCTCTCCGGATATGACGATCTCGCGGCCGGAAACGACGTGAAGCCGCTCGGCTTCCTGCGGTCGGTGCCCTATCTCGATTTCGTCGTGTCCGCAAACCTGCTCTCGCAGATAGGCCGGGGCGTGAAACGCCGCTTCGAGGCTCGGCGCGTACCGGGGATGCCTGACGATACGTGGCCACG
>CAWIRO010000018.1:0-101836 GCA_963838565.1 uncultured Alphaproteobacteria bacterium | reverse complement strand
GTGTCAGCATGAGGTTGGTCTGATCCGGCAGCCAGTCGTTGTTTTCGGTGGCGATCAGCACGACCTTGTAGCCAAAGCGCCGCGCGGTCCTTGCCAGGAGGCGCGCTCTGCCGAAGCGGCGGCAATCGATGATGATCAGAAGGGCGCCCTCGCCGCTTTGACGCGCGAAGAGCTCGGTGAAACGGCTTCCCGAACCGTCCAGCGCGTGGACGCCATCGCGGGACTGCATCAGCCGCTGGGCAAAGTGCTTCGCGAAGCCGGCGAGCCGCACATGCGTCGCGATGAAAACCTCGCGCGCCATTCCGATCATAGAAACAGCTTCGGCCCAATGCGTCTGCGCGGTCAGATGGTAGATGTGATGCAGCGCCTGGATCTGCTCGGTGACGAGCAGCGCCAGCGGCTTGCCTTCCGAGGCATCGGTCTGCAGCTCGCTGAGCGAGGTTTGAAGCTGGGCAGGAGAGGTGACGGCGGTTTCGCGGAAATGGACCTTCACGCTATCGAGGCCCTGGTAGCCGAGCGAGCGCAGAAACCTGCCTACCGTCATCGGGCTCAGATCAAGCCGATCGGCCACGGAGGCGGCAGTCTCGAAAGGAAGGTCGTTCAGATGTTCGGTGAAGTATTTTGCGATCCGCCGCTCAGCCGGTGTGCCGGACTTCACGTATTGCCTAAGCTTGTGAACAAAATCCTCCACGTCAGCCTCCCTGACCTCCCAGAGGCATTTCGCGGATGCGCTATGGCGAGACTTGCCGTTTGCAACTATTTCCGGAAGCTGCGACCCAGGTTCAGTTTATATCGGACACTATTAACTATATATTAGTGTGTTGTTATAGACAAGTTTTCCATTCTTGCATGTAATTTTATTTCGGCTTGCGGTCACACGTTGAGATTCCTACATGCGCAGGCATAACGGAGATGCCCAAGAATGATCCTCGATGCCGCGCGCCTTTCCTTCGCCAATCTTTTCGCACGGGAGACCCGCTCGGTTTTCTGGAAGGTGCTGGGACTGACGATCCTGGTTCTCGTCGGCCTCTGGTTCTTGCTTCGAAGCCTGTTCATGACCTTTCTGTTCCCCTGGGTAGCTGGTTTCTTTCCGGAGATGCCGGATTGGGCAGGCTGGCTGAGCTTCGTCTTTGCCATTCTCGCAAGCATCGGCCTTGCGCTCGGGCTGGCGCTGCTGTTGTCACCGGTAACGGCACTGATCGCCGGTCTGTTTCTCGACGACGTGGCCGAAGTCGTGGAGAAGCGAGACTATCCGGAAGACACCCCCGGCACGGCGATGCCGCTCGGCCCTGCAATCGCGAGTTCGCTCAAGTTCCTCGGCGTGGTGATCGCCGGCAATATCGTCGCCCTCTTGCTGCTCTTCATTCCGGGCGTGAACCTGATCGCCTTCTTCCTGGTGAACGGCTATCTGCTCGGGCGTGAGTATTTCGAATTCGCGGCGATGCGCTTCCGCCCGCCGGAGGAGGCGCGGCTCTTCAGAGCGAAGCACGCGTCCACCGTCTTTCTCGGCGGTCTGGTGATCGCCGCTTTCCTGGCGATCCCCATCCTCAACCTGCTGACGCCGCTCTTTGCGGCGGGCTTGATGGTGCACCTCTATAAGCTCGTTTCCCAGAGGGATCTGGGTTTCCGCCGGTAGATCAGGTCGGAAGAGCCGATGCTTCGTACATAGCAGCGAATTCGGCGCTCGGCGGGATCGGCTTGATGACGTCGATCAGCACGCCGTTCGGGTCGGCGGTGATGAAGTGCCGCTGGCCGAAATCCTCGTCGCGGATTTCCCTGAGGATCGGCAGACCGGCACTGCGGCAAGCGTCGTAGATCGCATCGACATCCTCGACCTCGAAATTCAGGAGCAGGCCGGAGACCTTGCCACGCGCGATTTCCGGAATGGTTTCGTGGCTGCCGTCCAGAACGGCGAGCGTTACATGCTCATCTTCCACCGATTGCAGGTGAATGTACCAGTCGCTTTCGAAGAGCGGCTGGAAGCGGAAATTCGCTCGATAGAAAGCCGCCGTTCCCGCAACGTCGTCCGTCATGATCACGGGATAATAGCTTGTCGATTTCATTGACTTCGCTCCTCCTAATTTACATGCAGCCTGTATGTTTTTCTTATTAACATACGTGCGGTTTGTATGTAAATAGGAAAAGTGAGCCAGGAGCAATCGCGAACGAACCGAACAGACGCAGACAGGCGCTGATCGCCGCCGCGCGTCGCCTTTTCGTCGCCAACGGCTATGCCGAGACGGCGACGCCGGACATCGTCGCGGCTGCGGGAGTGACGCGCGGCGCTCTCTACCATCACTTCGACGGACAAGAGGGCGCTCTTCTACGCAGTAATCGATCAGAGGCGAAGGCGGTTGCGGCGGAGATCGAAAGGCGCTCCATTGGTGCCGCCTCGCCCCGCGATGCGCTGCTCCAGGGTGCCTCAGCCTATTTCGACGCGATGGCCTTCGAAGGCCGCACCAAGCTGCTGCTTGCTCGAAGCGCCGGCAATCCTGGGCCGCCGAAGCGGCGATGATCGACAGCGAAAATGCCGAAGCGGCGCTGGGCGTTGGGCTTGACAAGCTTCTTCCTGAGCGCTGGACCATTGCTCGGTCCGCTGACGGATCTGCTGTCAGCTGCCTTCGAGCGCGCAGCCCTCGCGATCGATGCCGGCCGCGACCGGCGGATGTACGAACAGGTCGATCGCGGTCCTACTCGACGGCCTCGCCGATCACCTGCGGCGGTAGCTCGACCAGCGGTGCCGGTATATCGCAGCTCTTTTCCGGCGATTTGCAGAGATCGGCAATGACGCAGCGCTCGCATTCCGGGCGGCGTGCCTTGCAGGTGTAGCGGCCGTGCAGGATCAGCCAGTGATGGGCATGGTAGAGATAGTGTTTCGGGATCACCTTCATCAGGCGCTCTTCCACCTCGTCCGGCGTCTTTCCCGGTGCCAGCTTGATGCGGTTGGCGATCCGGAAGATGTGCGTATCGACCGCCATCGTCGCCTGACCGAAGGCCATCGACAGAACCACATTTGCGGTCTTGCGGCCGACGCCCGGCAAGCGTCACCAGTTCATCGCGGGTCTGCGGCACCTCGCCGCCGAATTCGTCGATCAGCATCTGCGAAAGCGCCATGACGTTCTTCGCCTTGTTGCGGTAAAGGCCGATCGTCTTGATGTAGTCGCGCAGCCGCTCCTCGCCGAGCGCCAGCATCTTTTCCGGCGTGTCGGCCATCTTGAAGAGCGCCCGCGTCGCCTTGTTGACGCCGGCATCCGTCGCCTGCGCGGAGAGCGCGACGGCTACGACGAGCGTGAACGGGTTGGTGTGCTCCAGCTCGCCCCTCGGCTCCGGCCGCTGGATCGAGAACCGGCGGAAGATCTCCTCGCGCTCTGCCTCCGAGTACGCGGTGCTGCACGGCGGCCGTCTTGCGGCGGGTGATCACTTTTGAGTTTTGCGGGGCTTTGCGGGCGGATTTGAGTTTCGGTTCGGACATGGACAATCTATACTCATCAGCCATGACGGAAAGCAACGCCGAGAGCGGCGAACGAACAGCCCGTTTTTGCAGCCGAACTTTTCCCCTACCGGTCGCTCGGCCGCAAGGGCTTCAAGGTGCTTGCTTGCTGATTTCCGGCGCCGTCTGCTTCCTGTACGGCATGTTCTTCATCGTCACCGGCGCCTGGCCGATCGGCTTCTTCTTCGGGCTGGATTTCGCGCTGCTCTACGGTGCCTTCTGGCTGAACTACCGCTCCGGAAAGGCGCGCGAGGAAGTGACCGTTTCGCGCACCGATGTCGCGATCCGCAAGTTCGCGCCTTCCGGGCAGGATGGTGGAGCATCACTTCAATCCGTTCTGGGCGCGTTTCCTGGTGCGCCGCCATCAGGAGATCGGCATTCTTTCCATGCATGTTTTCGGCGAGGGCCGGCGGACGGATATCGGCTCCTTCCTCAATCCCGATGACCGCGAAAGCTTCGCCAGAGCCTTCAAAGGCGCGCTCGCAACGGTCAAGCAGCGCATTTGAGACAGTGCGCAAGAAACGGGTGGCTTGCAGCCTGCCCCTTGACTATCTCCTTGTTACAAGGAGAAGAACGATGAATATGATCGCAAATCTGAACAGAGACATCACGCCGGACGGTCCCGACTACGAGACCGTGCGTCAGGTCATCGAACTCATCACCGAGGACTATCGCGACCAGCCGTCGCTGGAGGCGATCGCCGCACGGCTCAATCAATCGCCGACGCAACTCCAGAAGACGTTTACCCGCTGGGCCGGGCTTGTCGCCCAAGGCGCTTCCTGCAGGCGGTCACGCTCGACCACGCCAAGCGGCTGCTGCGCCAGGAAGACATGCCGCTGCTCGAAACCTCGATCGAGGTCGGCCTCTCCGGCCCGAGCCGTCTGCACGATCTCTTCGTCACCCATGAGGCGATGTCGCCCGGCGAATGGAAGGCACGCGGCGGCGGCCTGACGATCCGCTACGGCTTCCACCAGTCGCCCGTTCGGCGTCGCACTGGTCATGGTTACCGATCGCGGCCTTGCCGGCCTTGCCTTCAGCGATCTCGGCGACGAGGCTGCCTGCCTCGAAGACATGACCTGCCGCTGGCCGAATGCCGAATATGTCGAGGACCGGCAGGCGACGGCGCCTTATTCCGAGCGCATCTTCGATCCCGGCAAATGGTCGGCCGACCAGCCGCTGCGCGTCGTGCTGATCGGCACGGATTTTCAGGTGCGCGTCTGGGAAAGCCTGCTGAAGATCCCGTTCGGCAAGGCCGTGACCTACAGCGATATCGCCAACGATATCGGCCAGCCGACGGCCATGCGCGCGGTGGGTGCGGCGGTCGGTGCGAACCCGATTTCCTTCGTGGTGCCCTGCCACCGCGCGCTCGGCAAGAAGCGGGGCGCTGACGGGGTATCACTGGGGCCTCACCCGCAAGCGGGCGATGCTTGGCTGGGAAGCCGGTCAGGCTTGAGGTTTTCCTTCTCCCCGCTGGGAGAAGACGCAGGCTTTACCGTCTCCGCCAATTCCAGCAGCGCCCTTGGCGGCGCTCTCGTCGGTGATCAGCGTATTGCAGCCGATGCGCCTTATCGTGGCGCGAATGGCGACGGCGCGGTGCGCGCCGCCCGAGGAGAGCACGATGTGCCTTGCGTTCTTCAGCGTATCCAGATCGACCGACATGACGCGGCTGTTGATCGAGTGGTCGACGGTGTTGCCGTCCCTGTCGAGAAAGTTGAACATCGTGTCGCAGACGCAGCCGGCATCGATCAGCTGCCTGCAGTTCGGCCTTCGAAATCCAGCCTTCCGACAGCGAGGTCGAATGCGGGCCGATGTCGCCGCAACTGACGATCGCAAGATCGAGATCTTCGGCCAGCCGATAGATCGCGTCGAGCCCGCATTTCTCGATCAGATTGCGCTTGGTCTCGACCGAATCGACGAGCAGCGGCGCCAGGAACATGTAGCACTCGGCGCCAAGCTGGCTCGCAAGCCGCCACGTATAGTCGATCGGGTTCGTCTGATGCACTGCGACGATGCCGCCGAGCAGCGAGACGACCTTGCAATTGTCGCGGCGCGGCGGCCGGAAGCTCGAAAGCGAAGCCGTCATCGTGCGGCCCCAGCCGACGCCGATCGTATAATCGTCCGGGATGGCTTCGGACAGGAACTGGCCGAGCGCGAGGCCGACGTTCTTTGCCAAGCTGTCGACGTCGCAATTGGCCGGAGCGGGCACGACGATCGCCTCGTCGAGGCCGTAGGCGCGCTCCAGCTTGACCGAAAGCTCGACGCAGTCGCCGATCGAATCGTTGATCCAGATCTGCACCTCGCTGCGCTTCATCGCCTCGTCGAGCAGGCGGATGACGGTGGTGCGGCTGATGCCGAGCTGCTCGGCGACATCCTTCTGCGTCAGGCCCTGATTGTAGTATAGCCACGCGGCGCGCAGCCTCAGAGACGAGGCTTCGGAATAGGCCGTGTGCGTGCCGCGTTTCAGCTTGACCACATCTTCTCCCGTGCGAATTCGACCCTAATTACCCTGCGAAAGGAAGAAGAGCCCTGTGCCGGCGATAATGACGTGCGTGACACTTATGTCAATTGAAATGCACAAATGTCCTTGACTTTCGATTGACGAAACAGTGATAGTCGTTTCTGACAAAGTCGTTACTGTCTCGTCCGGGTAAGGCAATGTGCGGGCGCGGAAAGCAACGGCCGGCCTTACGCCTGCAGCTACAAGTCGTCTTTCAGTCCCATTGCCGGGCGGAGCTCGCGCCGGTTCGCAGCGCAAGATAGCAGTTCGAGTTCACAGGGGAATTTGACCATGAAATCCAAGCTTGACCAACTCCGCGAGATGACCACGGTTGTCGCCGATACCGGCGATATCGAGGCGGTCGCGCGCCTGAAGCCGGTGGATTGCACCACCAACCCGACCATCGTTCTGAAGGCGCTTGGCACGCCGATGTTTGCCGATGCAGTCAAGGAAGCCGTCGCCTGGGGCAAGAAGCAGGGCGGAAGCGCCGATGCGGTTGCCGCAGCCGTTGCCGATCGCCTTGCCATTTCCGTCGGCGCTGCCTTGTCGAAGCTCGTACCGGGCCGCGTATCGACGGAAGTGGACGCCGACCTTTCCTTCGACACGCGAAGCGTCGATCGCCAAGGCGCACGGCATCATTGCGGCCTACAAGGCGCGCGGCATCGAGAAGGATCGCATCCTCATCAAGCTCGCTTCGACCTGGGAAGGCATCCGCGCTGCGGAAGTGCTGCAGAAGGAAGGCATCGACTGCAACCTGACGCTTCTCTTCTCCAAGGCCCAGGCCATTGCCTGCGCCGATGCCAAGGCCTTCCTGATCTCGCCCTTCGTCGGCCGTATCCTCGACTGGTACAAGAAGTCGACCGGCAAGGACTACACTGCGGAAGAGGATCCGGGCGTCCATCTCCGTCCGCGACATCTACAATTACTATAAGTCGCATGACATCAAGACCATCGTCATGGGCGCTTCGTTCCGCAATGTCGGTGAAATCGAAGCGCTGGCCGGTTGCGACCGCCTGACGATCAGCCCGGCTCTGCTCGACGAACTGGCTAACGATCAGGGCACGCTTACGCGCAGGCTGTCGCCGGAAGCGAAGAAGGCCGAGCCGAAGATCGAAATCGACGAGAAGACTTTCCGCTGGATGATGAACGAAGATGCCATGGCAACCGAAAAGCTTGCCGAAGGCATCCGTGCCTTCGCCAAGGACCTGACGGCGCTTCGCACCATGGTCCAGAAGGAATTGCAGCTCGCTGCCGCCTAAGGTCTTCGCAGAAACTGTTGGAAAGGCGCGACCGCGATGGCGGCCGCGCCTTTTTCGTGCTGATATCAATGGCATGCGGCGGGAGGAAGGACATGACGGATGACGATCAGGACAGCTCGACGGTGGCCTCTGTCATCCGGCACGCGAGCCTCATCATTGCCGTCGTCGCGGGCCTGGCAGTCTTTCTGCTTCTGACCTCCCGCGATGTGAACGCCGGCAATGTCCTGATCGGCTGGAACGTGACGGCCATCGTTTTTATCGGCATCAGCTGGCGAAGAATGCTTCTGGCTACGGTTGCCGATATCAGGAGGCGTGCGGCGGATCTGGATTTTTCCGACACTTTCGTGCTGTTCCTATCGATCGCTGCGGCTCTCGCCAGCATTGCCGGTATCGGCCTTGAGCTGCACGATGTGAAAGACGCCCCGCCGAATCTCGCCTTCGCCAGAGCCTGTGCGGCGGTCGTCACGATCCTTATTTCCTGGGTCTTCCTGCACACGCTCTTCACCATCCATTACGCCCACCAGTTTTACGGCGGACCGGACAGGGGTGACGGGCTGATTTTCCCGGACAAGATCGACGAGCCCGTCTATTGGGACTTCCTCTACTTTTCATTCACGATCGGCGTTGCGGCGCAAACGGCGGATGTCGCCGTCTCGTCCACGACGATGCGCAAGATCACGCTGCTTCACGCGGTCCTGTCGTTTTTCTTCAACACGACGATCCTGGCGCTCGCGATCAATGTCGGAGCGAGCCTGCTGTAGGCAAGTCCTTCCGAATTATAGAACCGCCTGGCCGGCCAGTAGCGCCAGGATCAGGAAGATCAAGAAGATAACGAGAGCTATGCCGAAGAGCACGCGCGCGATCGTCGCGGTGGCTGCGGAGATGCCGGAAAAGCCGAAGAAGCCGGCGATCAGCGAAATTACGAAGAATATCAGGGCCCATTTCAGCATGGTGTTTTGTCCTCTCTGTCTGTCGCAGATGCTACGCGGCAGGCAGAAATTTGTTCCAAGTCGCTTAAAATGGAACGGCGTTCCTTAAAAGTGCATGTTGGGCCTTTTCAAAGTTTAAGCGATCTGTTTCAACGAATGGACATCGATTTGCCCCATCGACGAAAGCCCTTTCCATGCCCGCTTTTCTGGACCAGCATACGATTTCCGCCTATTTCGAAGTGATCATGATCAATCTCCTGCTCTCAGGGGACAATGTTATCGTCATCGGCATGGCTGCTGCGGGTCTTGTCAGCGAGTTGCGCGGCAAGGCGATCGCCGTCGGCATCGCGGCGGCGGCGATCATCCGCATCGTCTTCGCCGTGGCCGCGGCGAAGCTGCTTGCGATTACCGGCATCACGCTTGCCGGCGGACTGATGCTCCTCTGGATCTGCTGGACGATGGGCAAGGAATTGCTCTCCTCGGAAGAGGGGGAAGAGGCGCATGCCGGTGGTGCTTCCGGCCATGACGGCGTCCCGCATGTGAAGCCGAAGCTCTTTCGTCAGGCGATCGCCCAGATCATCTTCGCCGACGTCTCCATGTCGCTCGACAATGTGCTCGCCGTTGCGGGCGCGGCCAAGGAGAACATGAATGCGCTGATTTTCGGCCTCATCCTTTCGGTGCTGCTGATGGGGGTCGCTTCGAACTTCGTCGCGAAGCTCCTCGACCGCTTCAAGTGGATCGGCTGGATCGGCCTTGCGATCATTGTCTATGTTGCGCTCGACATGGTGTGGAACGGCAGCGAACAGCTGCTCGCGCTCTATGGTCATGCCGCCTGAAGCTTCGGATTGAAAGGCGGAACGGGCTGCAGCGGCCGCTGCAGCCCGTTCCCTCCCCCCAAGGCCGCCTGTCCTTTAGCCGTGATTGATCATCACGTGGCGGACGGCGGTATAATCCTCCAGCGCATAGACCGACATGTCCTTGCCGTATCCGGACTGCTTCAGGCCGCCATGCGGCATCTCGTTGACCAGCATGAAGTGCGTGTTGATCCAGGTGCAGCCATACTGCAGACGGGCGGCAGTCTTCATCCCGCGGCTGATGTCCTTGGTCCAGACGGACGAGGCGAGGCCGTAATCGCTGTCGTTTGCCCAGGAGACGGCGTCCCCGGCATCGGTGAAGCGCGTGACGGAGACGACCGGGCCGAAGACCTCGCGGCGAACGATTTCGTCCTCCTGTGTGGCGCCCGCAATGACGGTCGGCGTGAAGAAGAAGCCGCTGTCGCCGGACGTCTTGCCGCCGGTGGTGATTTCCATGTGCTTGTGCTCGGCAGCGCGCGTCACGAAGCTTTCGACGCGGTCGCGCTGGCGTTTGGAAATCAGCGGGCCGATCTCGTTTTCCGTGTCGTCGGGCTGATTGAACCTGATGCTCGAAACGGCGGAGGTGAGGTCGGCGACGAACCTGTCGTAGATCTTGGCGTCGGCATAGATGCGGCAGGCGGCGGTGCAGTCCTGGCCGGCATTGTAATAACCGAAGGTACGGATACCCGACACGACAGCCTCGATGTCGGCGTCGTCGAAGACGATGACCGGCGCCTTGCCGCCGAGTTCCAGATGCGTGCGCTTGACGGTCTTGGCGGCTGCCTGCAGCACCTTCTTGCCGGTCGCAACATCGCCGGTAATCGAGATCATGCCGATCTTTGGATGGTTGATCAGCGCGTTGCCGACGCTTTCGCCGCGGCCGAGGATGACGTTGACGACGCCCTCGGGCAGGATTTCGGCAAGGAGCTTCGCCATCTTCAGTGCCGTCAGCGGTGTCTGTTCGGACGGCTTGAAGACGACGGTGTTGCCGCCGGCAATCGCCGGCGCGAGCTTCCAGGCCATCATCATCAGCGGATAGTTCCACGGCGCGATCGAGCCGACGATGCCGATCGGGTCGCGGCGGATCATCGAGGTGTGGCCGGGCAGATATTCGCCGGCGACCGGTCCATGCAGGTTGCGGACGGCGCCCGCAAAGAAGCGGTAGCAATCGACGATCGCCGGGATTTCATCGTTCAGCACGGCGTTGATCGGCTTGCCGCAGTTCAAGGCTTCCAGCGTGGCGAAACCTTGCGCATCCTTCTCGATCGCATCGGCGATCTTCAAGAGATAGCCGGAGCGCTCGCCGGGTGTCGTCTGCGACCAGCTCATGAATGCCTTTTCGGCCGCGTCCACGGCGGCGTCGATCTGGCCGAGCGAGGCTTCCGGCAGGTTCAGCACCGTCTCGCCCGTCTTCGGGTTCAGGATGCGCTCTTCCGTCTCCGTGCCCGCTTCGAAGCGAGATCCAATCAGCATCGCGGTGTCCATGATGTTTCTCCCTTTTATTTGCCGGCTCCGGCGATCTGATCGCCGTCGCGGGTGAGGTAGTAGGCTGCCAGGATCGGCAGGAAAGTGACGAGCACGACGACCATGGCGACCACGTTGGTGACCGGCCGCTGGCGCGGGCGGATGAGTTCTTCGAGCATCCAGATCGGCAGCGTCGATTGCTGGCCGCCGGTGAAGGTCGTGACGATGACCTCGTCGAAGGACAGCGCGAAGGCGAGCATGCCGCCGGCGAGAAGTGCGGTGCCGATATTCGGCAGGATGACGTGCCGGAAGGTCTGGAAGCCGTCGGCGCCGAGATCCATCGAGGCTTCGATCAGCGAACCGGACGTGCGGCGGAAGCGGGCGACCGCGTTGTTGTAGACGACCACGACGCAGAAGGTGGCGTGACCGAGCACGATCGTCCAGACCGAGAACGGGATATCGAACAGGCTGAAGGCGGAGCGCAGCGCAATGCCGGTGATGATGCCGGGCAGCGCGATCGGCAGGATGACGAGCAGCGAGATCGCCTCGCGGCCGAAGAATTTCGTCTGGCTGACGGCGGCGGCGCAGAGCGTGCCGAGCACCAGCGCGATCGCGGTGGCGATGCAGGCGACCTGCACGGAAAGCCCGAGGGCGGCCCAGACGTCCGGCCGGTTCCAGGCGATCGCCGAACCACTGCAGCGTCAGGCCCGGCGGCGGCCATTGATAGCTCTTCTCCTCGGTCGTGAAGGCATAGACGAAGATCAGCAGGATCGGCAGGTGCAGGAAGAGCAGCCCGCCGGCGGCGGCGATCTTCAGGAAAAGCGGCGAACGCTGTGCCACGGTCAGAGCGCATCGAAGGCCCCCTGTTTCTTGGCGAGCCAGAGATAGATGGCCATGATGACGATCGGCACGACGGAGAAGGCGGCGGCGAGCGGTACGTTGCCCGCCGTACCCTGCTGCGCATAGACCGCCTGGCCGATGAAGAGGCGCGAGGAGCCGATGATCTGCGGGATGATGTAATCGCCGAGTGTCAGCGAGAAGGTGAAGATCGAGCCCGCGACGATGCCGGGCAGCGCCAGCGGAAACAGCACGGTGCGGAAGGTCTGTTGCGGCGTGGCGCCGAGATCGGACGAGGCCTCGATCAGGTTTGCCGGGACGCGCTCGAGAGCGGCCTGCGTCGGCAGGATCATGTAGGGCAGCCAGACATAGACGAAGACGATGAAGGTGCCGAGATAGCTGACCGACAGCGAATTGCCGCCGACGACCGGCAGGGCGAGAATGCCGTCGAGCAGCCAGGAGAGATGCAGCTTGGCGAAAATCCAGGTCAGGATGCCTTCCTTCGCCAGAACCAGCTTCCAGGCATAGATCTTGACGAGATAGCTCGACCAGAGCGGCAGCATGACGCCGAGATAGAAGAAGGCTTTCCATTTTCCCTGAGCATAGCGTGCGGCGTAATAGGCGATCGGAAAGGCGATGAAGGCAGAGGCGATCGTCACCATGGCCGCCATGACGACGGTGCGGACGATGATGTCGAAATTGGTGGGGTTCAGAAGCTGCGCGTAGGTCGCGAGCGTGAACTCGTAATTGATGAGACCGGAGAAATCGTCGATCGAGAAGAAGCTCTGCAGAAGCAGCGCGATCAGCGAGCCGATATAGATGATGCCGAGCCAGAGCAGCGGCGGCGTCAGCATCAGGAAGAGCAGCAGCTTCGGATGACGCCAGAAGGCGTCCGACAGCCTGCCGAAGAAGCCGCCGCGTCCGGGCAGGATCGAGGTCGCGCCGACGGGCTTTGTCAGTGTCAGCGTCGTCATGCCGCGTCATCCATGTAGTGCACGTCGGCCGGCTGCCAGACGAGGCGCACGGTCGCGCCGATATGCGGGCACATGAGCTCCGGCGGGCAGCGTGACATGCAGGCGCGTGCCCTTGATGTCGACGGTGAGGCGCGTCGCGGCCCCGAGGAAACTGGTGTTTTCGATCTTCGCCTCGACGCCGTCGCCAGCGAGATGGATCGCTTCGGGGCGCAGGCTCGCCCAGCGCTTCTCGCCGCCGAGCGAGGTCATCAGATCCGGCGCGATGACGTTCGAGGAGCCGACGAAATCGGCGACGAAGCGGGTCTTCGGGCGGCGATAGATATCCTGCGGCGTGCCCTCCTGGACGATGCCGCCATTGTTGAAGACGGCGACGCGGTCGGCCATGGAAAGCGCTTCGCCCTGATCGTGGGTGACGAAGACGAAGGTGATGCCGAGCGCCCGCTGCAGGCTCTTCAACTCCTCCTGCATCTGTTCGCGCAGCTTCAGATCGAGCGCGCCGAGCGGTTCGTCCAGCAGCAGGACTTTCGGCTTGTTGACGAGCGCGCGGGCGAGCGCCACGCGCTGCCGCTGGCCGCCGGACAATTGGCCGGGGCGGCGGGTGCCATAGCCCGGAAGCTTCACCAGTTCCAGCGCCTGTTCCGCCGCCCTGGTGCGTTCAGCCTTGCCGATGCCCTTGACCATCAGCCCGTAGGCGACGTTGTCAACGACGTTGAGATGCGGGAAGAGTGCGTAATCCTGAAAGACGGTATTGACGTTGCGCCGGTAAGGCGGAACGCCGTCGGCCGTCTCGCCGAAGATCTCGATATGCCCGCCGGTCGGCTGCTCGAAGCCGGCGATCAGCCGCAGGCATGTCGTCTTGCCCGAGCCGGAAGGACCAAGCATCGCGAAGAATTCGCCCGGCGCGATTTCGAGATCGACGCCATCGACGGCGCGGACCTGTCCGAAATGGCGCGAGACCTGTTGGAAACGGACGGCGGGGGTCATTGGTGGTGGCTCCATGATGTCTGCGAGGTCGGGCGCACTAGCAGACCCCTCCCCAACCCTCCCCACAAGGGGGAGGGAGCTTAAATTGCCGCGCTCTTCGCGTGCACTATCTGCCGGCGCTTGGCAGGACGTTGCCCTTCAAGCCCCTCCCCCTTGTGGGGAGGGGTTGGGGAGGGGAATTCCGCGTTCACCGCCCGCCGATGACGCCGATGTAATCCGACACCCAACGATGATAGGGCACGCATTCGCCCTGCGTCGCGCACTTGGCCATCGGCGTCTTCCAGAACTTGATCTTGTCGAAGTGATCGTAGCCGTTGGTGGCGCAGCCGGTGTCGGTCATCAGTTCGTTGCCCTTGCAGGCAGCCGGAACGGAGGGAACGGCGCCGAACCAGGCGGCGGCATCGCCCTGGACCTTGGCGACAGCGAGTGTTCCATCCACATGTAGGCGCAGTTCGGATGCTCGCTGTCGGCATGCAGCATGGTCGTATCAGCCCAGCCGGTGACGCCTTCCTCCGGGAAGGTCGACGCGATCTTCTGCTTCTCAGCTTGCAGCAGGTTGACCTGGAACGGCCAGGAACCGGAGGCGACGACGCCTTCGTTCTTGAAATCGTCGATCTGGATCATCGCGTCATGCCAGTAGCGGCCGATCAGCTTGCGCTGACCGCGCAGCAGGTCGAGAGCTGCCTTATACTGGTCCTCGTTCAGCTCGTAGGGGTCCTTGATGCCGAGTTCCGGCTTGTGCGCCATCAGATAAAGCGCTGCGTCGGCGACGTAGATCGGGCCGTCATAGGCCTGGACGCGGCCCTTGTTGGACTTGCCGTCGGGCAGCGTCTGCTCTTCGAAGACGACGCTTCCAGCTGGTCGGCGCCTTGTCCTTGAAGGCGTCGGTATTGTACATCAGCACGTTCGGCCCCCAGAGATAGGGAACGCCGTAGTGCACGCCGCCGACCGTGTACCACGGGCGCGTTCTGCAGGCGCTCGTCGACGTTCTTGAAGCTCGGGATCAGATCGGTGTTGATCGGCTGGACGCGCTTGCCGGCGACGAGGCGGAGCGAGGCGTCGCCCGAAGCGGTGACGAGGTCGAAACCGCCTTCGTTCATCAGCGCCACCATTTCATCAGAGGTGGCGGCCGTCTTCACGGAGACCTTGCAGCCGGTCTGCTTTTCGAAATCGGTGACCCAGTCGTAATTCTTGTCGGTCTCGCCGCGTTCGATATAGCCCGCCCAGGCGACGATGCTGACCGCGCCTTCGCCCTTGCCCAATTCCTTCAGCGGTTCGGCGGCAATGACCTGCGTTGCGAAGCTCAGGCACGCGAGCGCGGCCGTGCAGGATTTCAAAAGATTCGTCATCGTCCTGTCTCCCGGTTTTGGTGCCGCTTGGCTGCGGCATTTTGTTCCCGTTCGAAAGGTGCGACGAAAACTCCGCTTTCGCAAATTCATTTATCAGAAAGCCGATATCGGAAATTCCGATGGGTCTAGCGGATACGCCCGGAGCGCATGCTTTCCGCAATGCCGACGAAATCGCGGGCAGCCTGCGGCAGGCTGGAGCCCTTGCGCCAGACCATCCCGACCTGCACGACCGGCAGCGAACCGGAGACGTCGCGGCTTTCGATCCTGTCGCCTTCAAGCGACCAGGGCCGGTAAACAAGATCGGGAAGCAGCGCGACGCCGGCGCCCGTCGCGACGAGGCTGCGCACCGCTTCCACCGAGCGTGTGCGGAAGGCGACATGCGGGCGGGCGCCGAGTGCGGAAAGCAGCTTGCCGGTATTCTCTTCGATTTCGTCGACCGTCAGCATGATCAGCGGTTCGCGTGCGATGTCGGCAACCGAGATGATGTCGGCGGACACCAGCGGATGACCCATCGGCAGCCAGAGACGATAGGGCGAGGTTTCAAGGATTTCCGCCTGCAATGCCATGCGGTCGCGCAGGTTGGAGATCACCATGACGGCGACATCGAGTTCGCCGCCGACCAGCAGATGTTCGAGGTAACTGCCGTTGTCCTCGATTGCGCTCACCTCCACGCCGGGGCAGGCGCGGCGATATCGCGCCAAGAGGTCGGAGAGCACGTAGCCGGCGACCAGCGAAGTGACGCCGATGTTCAATGTGCCGGAAAGCTCGCTTTGCTGGCCTGAAAAGCTGGTGCGCGCGTCGGAGACCGTGGCGAGAATCTTCGTTGCATGCCGGAGGAACTGATGGCCGTTATGGGTGATCGTCAAACCGCGCGGATGGCGCTCGAAGAGCTCGACGCCGAGATCGTTTTCCAGCTCTTTCAGCGCTTCCGTCACCGAGGACTGCGAGATCGACAAATTCTGCGCGGCCCGCGTCACCGAACCCTGTTCGGCGACGGCGACGAAATACTGGATCTGGCGAAGCGTGAAGGCCATGCGCGTTTAGAGCATGGCTAAGCGGATGGTGGCAAGCTTGCCGAGCGGCGGACCTTTTTTGGTTTTTGGCTCAAATCGATCCATATTTTGGAGCACCACTTAAGCTATTCCGAAACGTCGTTCTGGCTAGGTTGCTTGCATGTATTGCGTTGGAGTTTGTGCGATGGCGGAGCAGTTGGCGTGAAGGCCTTGCTGCGGATCTTCCGGCCCTCCCGGAAATTGGTGATCGTGATCGGCGGATTGGCCCTGCTTATAGGCGCGTCCGGCGGCGCGGCGCTTTATATCGGCAGGGACAATATCCTCGTCCGGTCTCTGGAGGAGGCGGACGGTGTCTCGTGCACCGATGTCAACCTGGTGACGATCAAGAAGCAGGATCACGTCTGGATTCGCAAATACATCAAGACGGAGCCGACCGACGGCATGACGCGCGTGAAGACGGCGCTGCGCGTGGCGCAGGCCGTCTATGCAGCAGAAGAAGCCCGATCTGGTGCAGGTCGTGGTCCTTGATCAGAACGGGCCGACACTGCGCTCGGATATCCGCGGCCGGGCGATCGGTGCAGATGTCATCTATATGCCGCACCCCGACAAGATGATCGACGGACTCGAACGACAAACCCTACACCGCCCGCTATTACGATGGTGAGGCAAGCGAGAACGGGCTGTTCTTCGGCGAGCGCATCGATCTGCCGGAGGACCAGATCCAGGCGCTGAACGCTTCCTTCAAGGAGCCCTCCGATTGCATCGATCCCGACGACCGTCGCCTCGACGGCAGAGGATAAGCCAGCCGCCAAAGCAGGCTCTCAAAGGAGAGGGCGCCAAGGCGGCCCCGGCCTCCGGCCACTAATCTAAACTCGAAGGTAGAGGCCGGCGACTATCCGCCGGCGCCTTTGCACTCGTGCTCTGCGTGCTTCAGTCCGCCTTTGCTCGGCGCGCCGGGAAGAGGATCACGTCGCGGATCGAGGGCGAGTTCGTCAGCAGCATGACCAGACGATCGACGCCGATGCCGAGGCCGCCGGCCGGCGGCATGCCCTGGTCGATCGCATCGAGGAATTCGTCGTCCAGCTGCTTTTCCTTTTCGCCGCGGGCATGCGCCTGCTCGAGCTGCTCGACCATGCGGCGGCGCTGCTCTTCCGGATCGTTGAGTTCCGAGAAGGCGTTGCCGAGTTCCCAGGTGTTGCAATAGGTCTCGAAGCGTTCGACGAGGCGCGGCTCGCCCGGCACTTCCTTGGCGAAGGGCGAGATGTCCTTCGGGAAGTGGGTGACGTGAGACGGCTGGATCAGCGTCGGCTCGACCTTCTCCTCGAAGATGAAGGCGAGGCATTCGCCCCAGGTCCAGTCCTTCTCGACCGCGAAGCCGGCGGCCTTGGCGGCGGCACGGGCTTCCTCGTCGGTCTTGATCGCGAGGAAATCGATGCCGGTCGCTTCCTTGACGGCATCGGGCATCGGCACG
This sequence comes from uncultured Alphaproteobacteria bacterium, assembly GCA_963838565.1. Classification (GTDB taxonomy): domain Bacteria; phylum Pseudomonadota; class Alphaproteobacteria; order Rhizobiales; family Rhizobiaceae; genus Rhizobium. The sequence continues at coordinate 84,715 of CAWIRO010000018.1, read as the reverse complement.
CGCTTGAACGGTCCCTTGAAGGAGAGTTCCTTGTCGCCGAACTTGAACTCGGTCGAGCCGTGAATCGTCATGGCGAGCTGAGCCGAACAGCCGCTCGACGAGGTCCATGATGTCCTCGTAGTCGGCATAGGCCCAGTAGCACTCCATCATCGTGAATTCGGGATTGTGCCTGGTCGAGACGCCTTCGTTGCGGAAGTTGCGGTTGATCTCGAAGACCTTGTCGGTGAGGCCCGAGACCAGCGTGCGCTTCAGGAACAGTTCCGGCGCGATGCGCAGGTACATGTCGAGCTTCAGCGTGTTGTGATGCGTCTTGAACGGTTCGGCGGTCGCGCCGCCATAGACCGAATGCAGCATCGGCGTCTCGACTTCCATGAAGCCGTCGTTTTCCATGAAACGGCGGATGCCGGAGACGATCTTCGAACGCTGCTGGAAGCGGAGCTTCGATTCCTCGTTGGTCATGATGTCGAGGTGGCGCTTGCGGTAGCGCAGCTCGATATCGGAGAGGCCGTGCCACTTCTCGGGCATCGGCAGCAGCGACTTCGTCAGCATGGTGATCTGCTTGCGCGTTGATCGTCAGTTCGCCGCGCTTGGTGCGGCGCACGATGCCGGTGACGCCGATGATGTCGCCGATGTCGATCATCGGCAGCAGCGCGCGGGCTTCTTCGCCGGTCACGTCCTTGTGGCTGAAGATCTGGATCTTGCCGGAGGCGTCACGGAGATCCATGAACATGCCGGAGTTGCGCGAGGAATAGACGCGGCCGGCGACGGTTACGACATCCTGGGTTTCGATGTCGGGCTCGAGGCCCTCGTATTTCGCCGCCAGCTCTGCATTTGTAATCGTCCGGTGGAAATGCGCCGGATAGACGTCGCCGATCTGCTCGCGCAGCAGCTTCAGCTTCTGGGCGCGGACTTCCGTTGCGTCGGAGGAGAGGGTGGCGGTTTCGGTCTTGTCGGTCATGTCGTTTGCCTCATCGATGCGGCATGGAATTTTGACGGTACGTCGGGCTCGGCTTACCCTTGGAGGGTCGGAGCGAAGCTTTCTGGAGCCCCTCCCCAACCCCTCCCCACAGGGGAGGGGCTACCCGCGGTTCATTTCGAGCCGACCAATGATGCTACGGCGGTCGCTGCTAACTTAAGCCGCTGGCGCACGACGGCGCGGCCGAGGATCGCCATGGAATCGAAGAGCGGCAGCGAGCGCGACGAGCCGGAGACGGCAACGAAAAGCGGCGCGACGACCACCTTCAGCTTCTTGCCCATGCGGTCGGCGACGGCACGCAGCTCGGCCTCGATCGACTCGACATTCCATTCGAGGATCTTTTCGAGGTCCGGCTGCACCGTGTTGAGGATCTCCAGAATCTCTTCCGGCGGCGATTTGATCTTGGCGAAGGCCGACGGATCGAGGTTCAGGTCGGACTTGAACAGGAAGCCCATCAGATCAGGCAGTTCGCCGAGCTTGGAAATGCGCGACTGCGAGAGCGCCAGACCCGCCTTCAGCCGGTCGTTTTCCATTGCCCAGGTCAGGACGCGGTGCTGGAACTCTTCTTCCGACAGCTTCTCGCGGATCCAGCGGCCGTTCAGCCAGTCGAGCTTCTGGATGTCGAAGATCGCGCCGGCCTTGGAAAGGTTTTCCGGGTCGAACTTTTCTGCAAGCTCGTCCATCGTCATCAGCTCTTCGCCTTCGGCGATCTGGACGAAGAACAGGCCGAGGAAGTTCATCAGCGCTTCGGGGATGTAGCCGAGCGCAGTGTAATACGAGATCGAGGTCGGGTTCTTGCGCTTCGACAGCTTCGACTTGTCGGCATTGCGCATCAGCGACAGATGCATGAACACCGGCGGCTCGAGGCCGAGATACCGATAGATCAGGATGTGCTTCGGAACCGAGGCCAGCCACTCCTCGCCGCGCGCGACGTGGGTGATCTTCATCAGGTGGTCGTCGACGACGTTTGCCATGTGGTAGGTCGGCATGCCGTCGGCCTTGAGCAGAACCTGCATGTCGACGGCATCCCACGGGATTTCCACATCGCCGTAGACGCCGTCGGTGAACTTGCAGGAGCCTTCGGTCGGGATCTTCATGCGCACGACCGAGGGTTCGCCGGCTGCCATGCGCGAGGTGACTTCCTCGGCCGACAGGTTCAGGCAGTGGCCGTCATACTTCGGCGGCTTGCCGGCGGCGCGCTGCGCCTCGCGCATCTTCTCCAGCCGTTCGGGCGTGCAGAAACAGCGGAAGCCATGGCCGGCGGCGACGATCTTCTCGACATATTCGCCGTAGATATGCTTGCGGTCGGTCTGGCGATAAGGGCCGTAGGGGCCGCCGACATCCGGGCCTTCCGACCACTTCAGGCCACACCATTTCAGCGCGTCCAGCACCTTCGTCTCGAACTCCGGGGTCGAGCGCGTGGCATCGGTGTCCTCGATGCGCAGGATGAACTCGCCGCCGTGCTTTTTGGCGAAGAGATAGTTGAAGAGAGCGATGTAAGCGGTGCCGACATGCGGCTCGCCGGTCGGCGAGGGAGCGATGCGGACGCGGACGCCGGAAGCTGTCATTTTATGTGCCCGTCAATGAATGCCGGACGGCTTTCATCGGGAAAGCGGCGTTCGGCGGGAAGAATGCAGATAACTGGATCAGGAAACCGGCCGGATCAGGGCATCCTGCCCATTTCATTGTCCGATTGTCCGTTTGGCTGGCCTTAAGGCCATATTCAACCGCGCACGTCAAGGAAAATGGGCGGTTGACCCCTAGCGCACCGGCCAGACGTAGAGAAGCATCGGCACGCTGACGAGAATGATGATGAAGGATAGCGGCAGGCCAAGGCGCGGATAGTCGCTGAACCGGTAGCCCCCGGGACCGAAGACGAGCGTATTGCACTGGTGGCCGATCGGGGTCAGGAAATCACAGCCTGCGCCGATGGCGACCGCCATCAGGAAAGCCTCCGGCCTGTATCCGAGCGTATGGGCAAAGCTCGCCGCAATCGGCGCCATGACCAGCACGGTCGCCGCATTGTTGAGGAAAGGCGTTACCGCCATTGCCGTCACGAGGATCAGCGCCAGTGCCCCGTAAGATGGCATTTGCGCAGCGAAGTGGCCGAGCCATCCGGCGATCAGTTCGCTGCCGCCGGTCGTCCTCAGGGTGTCCGAGACGGGAATCAGGGCTGCCAGCATGACGAGGATCGGACCGTCGATTGATTTGTATATCTGGGCCAAAGGAATGACGCGGAACACGACCATGGCAAGCGCCGCGCAGAAGAAGGCGACGGAAACCGGGGCAAGCCCGACGGCCGTTACGCCCATCGCAGCGGCAAGGATCACGAGTGGAACGTAGGCACGCCGTTGCGTGCCGAGCATGATATCACGCTGCGCAAGCGGCAGGCAGGCGAATTCCTGCAGAAAGGCCGGCAGGTTCCTGCGGCTGCCCTGCAGCACCAGCACGTCGCCTGCCTGCAGCCTCACCTCGCTCAATCGCTCCGTCAGGCGGTGGCCGTGGCGGCTGACTGCGAGCAGGTTGATGCGTCGCCGGTTGAAGAGCGACAGCTGGCGCGCCGACCAGCCGATCAGCGTCGATTCCGCCGAAACGACCGCTTCAATAGAGGTGACGTCGCCTTCCGCCTTGAGTTCCGGCATCTGCTTGCCCGAAAGCTTCAGCTTGGCGTTGGAGACGACGCGGTCGAGAGCTTCCGGTCTTCCCTCGAGCAGGATCGTGTCGCCGGCCCTGAGCGTGATATCCGGAAAGGGCGACATACGGGAGTGGCCTCGAAGAATCGCCGTCGCCACGACTTCTCCGTCGCCAAGTTGCAGCATCTCGTTCAGCGGCTTGCCATCGAAGCCAGAACCTTCGACCACGGTCGCTTCGGAGAAATAGGTCTTCAGATCGAGCGCCTCATGCAGGGAGGGGTTCTCGTTCTGCCGTTCCGGCACCAGCCAATAAAAGAAGATCAGGAAGACGACGCCGACGATCGTCAACGTTGCACCCACCGGCGTGAAATCGAACATCGTGAAAGGAGTGCCTGTGATCTCGTCGCGCAGCCGCGAGACGACGATGTTCGGTGAAGTGCCGACCTGCGTCATCAGACCGCCGATCAATGCCGCGAAACTCATTGGCATCAGGTAGAGCGACGGCGACTTGCCGGTTTTCCTCGAGAACTGGAAAGCGACCGGCATCATGATCGCCAGCGCTCCGATATTCTTGATGAAGGCGGAAAGCACGGCGACGACGATCAAAAGCAGCGCCAGCTGCAAGTGCGGTTCGTTGAGATTCGGAAAGAAGCGTTTGATGGCGCTGTCGACGATGCCGGAACGCGCGACGCCCGCACTCACCACCAGCGCACTACCGACGATGATGACGATATCGTCGCTGAAGCCGGAAAAGGCCTTGTCGGCAGGGACAATGCCCACCGCAACGGCCAATACCAGCGCGCAACAGGCAACGACGTCGTAGCGGAAGCGGTCCCAGATGAAGACCGCCATCATCAGGCCGATAATGCCGAAGGCGAGAATCTGTGGGGTCGTCATGCCGCTCCAACCCTTGGAATCGATCGGCGGAACTAAATCCGCCTTCGGACGGAACTGTGATGCTTGCGTGGCTAATCAATGCCACCGCATGGTCAAAGTTCTCTAGTGCTGCAATTCGGCAAGCGCCCGTTGAAGCGGCGCGTCGGAAATCTGGATCATCCCCGTAAAGGGAATGTCCATATCGAGAACGAGATACAGCGAGGCGGAAATCAGCAGCGCGGACACGACGAACATTGCGACAACGATCATATTTTTAGGCGCGCGGTAGCCAAAGCTCGCAAAGATCAACACGAGCCAAACCGAGAGCATGAAGATGAGCGGCAAGGGGATAACGCCTTCCGACTGCTCGACGATGTCCCATCGCTGCTCGACGATTCTCTGGTATTGCTGGCGCGCATCGTTCCACAGTGCGACATGTCCGGGATCGACTGGCCTGATCACCGACAAGCTATCGCCCACGGCGTTTAGAACCAGTTCGGACGTCCGATCGCCTCTGACGAGCGTATCGTCAATGCGGGCCGGATTGGTCAATGCCTTTTCCACATAGACAATGAGCCTTTCTTGCGCCTCATCGGCCTCCATGCCGTACGCGCGCAGCGTCCGGTCGAGAAGAATGATCTCGGTCGCGAAGGAGTGAACGTTGTCGTCGATGCTTTGGAAGGTATTCTTCGCCGAGTTTATCATCAGGCCGAACACAAGGGATGTCATAACCACGAAGATATTGGCGACCAGCCTGACGACGGTGTTCGTTTCGTCCTGGAGATGGCGCGCGGGCAACTTTGAATAGCTCAGAAGCGTTCCGAGCGAAGCGATCATGAGGCAGGCGAACACCGAGGTCGCCACAAGCACTTCCCGCGATCATGGTTCTCCCCCCATGAACTATGCTGCCGTCTTTCATGCAAATTAGCTGTTTTGAAAAAATTTACCAACCATGCCGTTCGCTCAGGGCCTGCGGCAGCCATCAGGGATGCCGAACACCGCAAGGAGCTGCCAGACTGGCTGAGTAAAACGAAGGGCGCGGTTTCATGCCGCGCCCTTCGAGTAGTTCGTCAATGCCCGCCGGCTTTCTTTCGCTTCCGGGCGTTTCTCGCATACATATTCAGTATTTCGACCAGCGCAGAGAACGCCATGGCCGCGTAGACGTAGCCTTTCGGCACATGGAAGCCCATGCCGTCTGCGATCAGCGTCGTGCCGATCATCAGCAGGAAGGCGAGCGCCAGCATGACGATCGACGGGTTCTTCTCGATGAAGTTGGCAAGCGGCGTCGAGGCGACCAGCATGACCGTCACGGCAGCGATAACGGCGACGACCATGATCGGCAGATGCGGGGTCATGCCGACGGCGGTGATGATGCTGTCCACCGAGAAGACCAGGTCGAGCAGCAGGATCTGGCCGATCGCCGCGGCAAAGCCCGTCGTCGCCGAGCTCGCAATGAAATCCTCGTCGTGATCTTCCGGATCGACATTGTGGTGAATTTCCTTCGTGGCCTTCCACACGAGGAAAAGACCGCCGGCGATCAGGATCATGTCCTTCCAGGAGAAGCCGTGACCGAAAGCCTCGAAGACCGGCGTGGTGAGCTGGACGATCCAGGCGATGGTGCCGAGCAGTGCAAGGCGCATGATCGAGGGCAAGACCGATGCCCATCTTGCGCGCTTTTTCACGGTGTTCGACCGGCAGCTTGTTGGTAAGAATGGAAATGAAGATGAGGTTGTCGATGCCGAGAACGACTTCCATGACAACCAGCGTCACCAAAGCCACCCAGGCGGCCGGATCCTGAACAAGCATCATGATATCTTGCATATGCGTATTTTCCCCTCGCGCCATAGAAGCTGACGCCCGCAATTTAAGGTGAAGGCGCCAAGAAACAAGCGCGCAGGGAAGTATACGAAAGCGGAAAGGCTTTTATTCCTTCACCGGGATCCAGATTTCAGTGATGCCCATGCCGGTATGGGCGCACGACAGTAGCAGCGACGCGTGAAGAACCGCGTAGCGCTGGGGCCGGAGGGCAGGGTTAATCGCGCCGGTTCATTTTAGTCCGGACGCCCAGCGAAATCGAAGACTTTACGACGACCGGTTCTGGTGAACGCCATAAGCCGCGACGAAAACGCGGATCGCGCCGCGGATGGTTCGGTTCATCTCCTCCTCCGAGGGAGGGCCCTCCATGTCGCCCAAGAGGCGCAGCTTGAAGAAGGCCCCGCCGCAGAGTTCCAGGAACTGGCGAGCGGCAAGCTCGACATCCTCGATCGCAAAATGGCCAGCGGCGACCTGTGTCTTCAAATAGTCGGTGAGAACAGTCCGGATGTTCTCAGGACCGGTGAAGAAGCGTTGACAGAGGTGCGGCATGCGGTCGCGCACTCCGATGACGGTGCGTATGGCATTGATGACCTTTTCTTCGGTCGTGTGCCGGACGAAGGTCATGCCGAAATCGTAAAGAGCCGTATCCGGATCGGGATTGGCGTTGAGGGTTGCGCGCACGCTGGCGACAAACGCGGCGCGCTCCGTCTCGATCATCGCGGTAAAAAGCTCTTCCTTATTCGCGAAGTAGACGTAAAGCGTTCCTTTCGAAACACCTGCCTCGCGCGTCACGTCGTTCATGCTCGCGGCATCGAAGCCGAGTTTCATAAAGACACGCTTCGCTCCTTCGAGGATCTGCTTGCGCTTTGCCGGATCCTCTCCTGCCGCCCATCGGCCGCTTGCCGCCTGGGTTTCGACGACGGAACCTTTCAATACGTCTGTCATTGGCTCCTTAACCATGTTCGCACGTTGCGAGGATTCGTTAATAAAATCGAACCGCCTGGTTCGATATAGCTTGATATGGCGGTAAAAACGTTTTATGTCAACTGAACCGAACCGTTCAGTTCGATCAATGTCACTCGTTAATCGGTGTCTTTTCATGTCGTCCAATCCGAAAACAAATGTTGCGCGCATTGTCAGCGATTCCGCCGAAGCCGAAGCGGCCACGCCGGAAGCCGTAGCCTCCGCGGACGTCTCCACCGCGGAGGCTCGCGGCGCGCCGCAGGCGCCGGCCGCCGAGACGGTCGCCCGCCGCCAAGCCCGAGGAAAAGAAGAAGCGCCGCAGCCTGGTGCTGCCGATCGTCGGGCTCGCCATTCTCGCTGGTGGCGCATGGTACGGCTACGAATGGTGGACGAACGGCCGCTTCATGGTCTCGACCGATGACGCCTATATCGAAGGCGATATCGCGACGATCTCGCCGAAGGTCACCGGCTATGTCGCCAAGGTGAACGTCGTCGCCAACCAGCAGGTCAAGGCCGGCGACGTGCTCGCCACGCTCGACAACGGCGACTACCAGAACGCCCTCGATCAGGCGGAAGCCCAGATCGCAACCGAAAAGCTGTCGCTGAGCCGCATCGATGCGCAGATCGAAGGCGCCAAGGCAGCGCTCGCGCAGGCGCAGGCTTCAGAAGGTGGCTCTCGAAGCGGCAGTTCGCGGCGCCGCGATCACGCAGAAGCGCCAGGCGGACCTTCAGGCGAAGTCGGTTGGCACGACGGCCGATCTCGATAACGCCAATATTGCTCTCGATCAGGCCAAGGCCAATCTGATCGGCGGCGACGCAAACATCAAGTCGGCGGAAGCCAACATCACCGATCCTCGAGGCGCAGCGCAAGGAAGCCGAAGGCTCCGTCCGCACGCTCGAACTTCAGCGTGACAAGGCCGCTCGCGACCTGTCCTTCACCGTTCTCAAGGCGCCGTATGATGGCGTCGTCGGCAACCGCTCGGTTCAGGAAGGCGATCTCGTTTCACCCGGCCAGCGCCTGATGGCACTCGTTCCGGTTCGCCAGCTCTACATCGACGCCAACTTCAAGGAGACGCAGATCCAGCATCTCGTTCCGGGCTCGAAGGTCAACGTCCATGTCGATGCCTACGACAATCATCCGATCGTCGGTACCGTCGAGTCGATCTCGCCGGCCTCCGGCTCGGTCTTCTCGCTGCTGCCGCCGGAAAATGCCACGGGCAACTTCACCAAGATCATCCAGCGCGTGCCGGTTCGCATCGCCTTGCCGCAGGATGCGCTCGACAGTGGCCGCCTGCGCGCGGGCCTGAGCGTCGTCGTCGATGTCGATACCCGCACGGCGCCGGGTGCAGAGCAGGCAGTCGAAGTGATCAGCCAGCCGGAGTAGGGCCAATGGCCGCGACCGCAACAGCAGGAACCGTTCCGGCGCGCTGCGTGCTCGAGGAACGCATGGATCCGCGCAAGCTCATCGCATTCTTCGCGATGGTGCTCGGCATGTTCATGTCGATCCTCGACATCCAGATCGTCTCCGCATCGCTTGCCGAAATCCAGGCCGGACTTAGCGCCGGCTCGGACGAGATCGGCTGGGTGCAGACATCCTATCTGATTGCCGAAGTCATCATGATTCCGCTGTCGGGCACGCTCGCGCGTATCGTCTCGACGCGCTACCTCTTCGCGATTTCGGCCGCCGGTTTCACGCTGGCGAGCGTGCTCTGCGCGACGGCGACGAACATCGACCAGATGATCGTCTACCGCGCGCATCCAGGGCTTCATCGGCGGCGGCATGATCCCGTCGGTCTTCGCTGCCGCCTTCACCATCTTCCCGCCGTCGAAGCGCAGCATCGTCTCGCCGATCATCGGCCTGATCGCGACCCTTGCGCCGACCATCGGCCCGACCGTCGGCGGCTATCTCAGCCATGCCTTCTCCTGGCACTGGCTGTTCCTGGTCAACGTCATTCCCGGCATCATCGTCACGATCGTCACCTGGAACTTCATCGACTTCGACAAGCCGGAACTCTCGCTCTTCAAGAAGTTCGACTGGTGGGGCCTCGCTCTCGATGGGCGTCTTCCTCGGCGCGCTGGAATATGTGCTGGAGGAAGGCAATTCGAACGACTGGTTCAACGACAGCTATATCGTCGCCGGTGCCGTGGCTTCCGCCGTCGGCGCGATCGTCTTCTTCTATCGCGCTTTCACCGTCGAGTTCCCGGTCGTCGACCTTCGGGCCTTTACCAACCGGAATTTCGCCTTTGGTTCGGTGTTCTCCTTCGTCATGGGAATCGGGCTTTACGGCCTGACCTATATCTACCCGGTCTATCTCGGGCGCATCCGCGGCTACGATTCGCTGATGATCGGCGAGACGATGTTCGTCTCCGGCCTCGCGATGTTCTTCACCGCGCCGATCGCCGGCCGGCTGTCGACCAAGATGGACCTGCGCCTGATGATGGTGATCGGCTTCGTCAGCTTCGCCGCCGGCACCTTCATCATGACGCATCTGACGGCCGACTGGGATTTCTACGAGCTCTTCATCCCGCAGATCCTGCGCGGCTTCGGCCTGATGATGTGCATGGTGCCGATCAACAACATCGCGCTCGGCACGATGCCGCCCGCGCGCATGCGGGGAGCGTCCGGGCTTTTCAATCTGACGAGAAACCTCGGCGGCGCCGTCGGTCTTGCGGTGATCAACACCGTGCTCACGAACCGTCAGGACGTCCACTACGAGCGCCTGCGTGAGAACCTCGACTGGGGCAATCCGGCCGCAATCGACCAGATCAACAACATGGCCGCCAACTTCAATTCCTATGGAATGGACGGCGCTTCGGTCGCGATCAAGCAGATGGTCGGCCTTGCCACCAAACAGGCAATCATCCTCTCCTTCAGCGACGTGTTCCTGCTTCTCACCGTACTTTTCCTGGCCATGATTCTCGGCGTTGCGATGATCAAGAAGCCCGCGCCCTCAAGGCGGCGGCGGAGGTGGCGGAGGCCACTGAGCCTCGCGAGTGAATGAAGAACGGCCGGCTTGGGAAACCAATGCCGGCCGTTCTGCGTACGGGCATCAACAACCGGCCGAAGATTTTGATTTACGTACATCAAATTTGGCGCTAAAGGTCTCGTCAGGAGGAGATGATGAGGCCTACGGTTCACGACATCGCCGCTGCGGCGGGCGTCAGTCTTGCGACTGTCGATCGCGTTCTGAACCAGCGCCCCGGCGTGCGCCGCATCACGCGTGAGAAGGTGGAAACGGCAATCCGCGAAATCGGCTATGTCCGCGATGTTGCGGCCGCCAATCTCGCCAAGGGTCGCACCTATCCGCTGGTCTTCATCCTGCCCGCCTCCGACAATTCCTTCATGCACGGCCTGCACGCCGAAATCCGGCAAGCGATCACACGCTCGCCGGTCGAACGTACCGAAATCCGGACGGTTGAAGTTGCCGCCTTCGATCCCGGCGCTCTGGTGGCGGCGCTGGAAAAACTTGCCGACGAACGTCCCGCCGGGATTGCGCTTGTTGCCACCGACGCGCCTGAAGTGGTCGCCGCCGTCGACAAGCTGGTGCGATGACGGCATTCCTGTCGTGACGCTGGTTTCGGATCTCACCGGGTCGCGCCGCCATCACTATGCCGGCGTCGACAATATCGCCGCCGGGAGAACAGCGGCGCGTCTGCTCGGCCGGTTCCTCGGCGATGCCGAGGGCGAGGTGGCTGTGCTCGCCGGTTCCATGCTGGTGCGCGATCATCGCGAACGGCTCGAAGGCTTTGCGGCGCTGATGGCGCAGGAATTTCCGAAGCTTTCCATTCTGCCGGTCCTGGAGGGCCGCGACGATCCCGGAGATGGCGCACATGCTGGTCGCCGATGCGCTGTCCAGGCATGCGCGCGTGATTGGCGTCTACAGCCTGGGTGCCGGCAATCGCGGTCTCATCAAGGCGCTCAAGGACAAGGGTACGGACCGGCGCGTGACGGTCGTCGCCCATGAATTGACAGTCCATACACGCGCCGCGCTCATCGACGGCACGATCGATGCGGTCCTCAATCAGGACGCCGGCCACGAAGTGCGCAGCGCCATCCGCGTGCTCAAGGCCAAGGCCGACGGCCTTGCCGTCATCGACGCGCAGGAGCGCATCCGTCTGGACATATTCCTGAAGGACAATCTGCCGTAACGGCAAGGGAGAATGACATGTATCTGGGTCTCGATCTTGGAACCTCGGGCGTCAAGGCGATGCTGATCGACGGCGATCAGAAGATCATCGGCTCGGCGAACGGCGCGCTAGACGTCTCTCGCCCGCATTCCGGCTGGTCCGAGCAGGAACCCTGCGCACTGGATCCGCGCGACGGAGGAAGCGGTTGCCGGACTGAAGGCCAAGCATCCGAAGGAGCTTGCTGCGGTCAGAGGGCATCGGTCTCTCCGGCCAGATGCACGGTGCGACGCTGCTCGATGCTGACGACAAGGTGCTGCGCCCCTGCATTCTCTGGAACGATACCCGCAGCTATCGTGAAGCGGCAGCACTCGATGCCGATCCGAAATTCCGCAAGCTCACCGGCAATATCGTTTTTCCCGGTTTCACGGCGCCGAAGCTCGCCTGGGTCGCCAAGAACGAGCCGGAAATCTTCGCCAAGGTTCGCTGGGTGCTGCTGCCGAAGGACTACCTGCGTCTCTGGCTGACCGGCGAGCACATGTCGGAAATGTCGGATTCGGCGGGGACGTCCTGGCTCGATACCGGCAAGCGCAAATGGTCGCCCGAACTGCTTGCCGCCACGAACCTCGACGAAAAGCAGATGCCGACGCTTGTCGAAGGCACCGAGCAGGCAGGCAAGCTTCGCGGTGAACTCGCCGCCAAATGGGGCATCACCGGCGGTGCTGTTGTCGCCGGCGGGGCAGGGGACAATGCGGCGTCGGCTTGCGGTATGGGTACCGTCAGTCACGGTGCTGCCTTCGTGTCGCTGGGCACGTCCGGCGTTCTCTTCGCGGCCAACGGCTCCTACCTGCCGAAGCCGGAAAGTGCCGTGCATGCCTTCTGCCACGCGTTGCCGAACACCTGGCATCAGATGGGCGTCATCCTGTCGGCCACCGATGCGCTGAACTGGCATTCAAACGTCACCGGCAAATCGGCTGGCGACCTCACGAGCGAGCTCGGCGAGACGCTGAAGGCGCCCTCCGGCGTCACTTTCCTGCCCTATCTTTCCGGTGAGCGCACGCCGCACAACGACGCCGTCATCCGCGGCGCCTTCATCGGCCTCGAGCACGAGAGCAGCCGTGCGGTGCTGACGCAGGCGGTGCTGGAAGGCGTGTCCTTCGCCATCCGCGACAATCTCGAGGCGCTGCGTTCGGCCGGAACCGACATTTCCCGGGTTACTGCCATCGGCGGCGGCTCGCGCTCGCGCTACTGGCTCGCCTCGATCGCGACTGCGCTCGGTGTTCCCGTCGACCTGCCGGCTGACGGCGATTTCGGCGCGGCCTTCGGTGCCGCCCGCCTCGGCCTGATCGCCGCCACCGGCGCCGACCCGGTTGCAGTCTGCGCGCCGCCAAAGACCGCAGGAACGATCGAGCCGGTCGCGGCTTTGAGCGGTGCCTACGAGGATGCCTACAAGCGCTACCGTGCGCTTTACCCGGCGATCAAGTCGCTGGCGGGCTGATCATAATTCTGACGGGAGGGTGGTGAACGACCCCTCCCCAACCCCTCCCCACAAGGGGGAGGGGCTTCATTGCCCCACGCTCCGCCTCTTCGGGTGGCAGGGCGGTACCACCAGCTTTCTCCCCCCTTGTGGGGGAGATGCCGGCAGGCAGAGGGGGATCTTTTGTGCTCTCATTTGTCTCAAGGAGGAAACACCATGAGCACCGGATTTTTCGGCGATATCCAGAAAGTGAAATATGAAGGCCCGGACAGCACCAATCCGCTGGCCTTCCGCTACTACCAGCCGGACGAGATCGTCCTCGGCAAGCGCATGGAGGACCATCTGCGCTTTGCCGTCGCCTACTGGCACACCTTCACCTGGCCGGGCGGCGACCCGTTCGGCGGCCAGACTTTCCTGCGCCCATGGTTCGAAGACACGATGAAGGCGGCGAAGCTGAAGGCCGATGTCGCCTTCGAATTCTTCCAGCTGCTCGGGGCGCCCTTCTACTGCTTCCATGACGCCGACGTGCGCCCGGAAGGCAAGAACTTCGCCGAGAACACCAGGAACCTGAACGAGATCGTCGATTATTTCGCCGAGAAGCAGGCGGCAACCGGCGTCAAACTGCTCTGGGGCACGGCAAACCTCTTCTCCAACCGCCGCTACATGTCGGGTGCTGCGACCAATCCGGATCCGGATGTCTTCGCGTTCGCTGCGGCAACCGTGAAGACCTGCATCGACGCCACGCAGAAGCTCGGCGGCGAAAACTACGTTCTCTGGGGCGGCCGCGAAGGCTATGAGACGCTGCTCAACACCGACCTCAAGCGCGAACTCGACCAGCTCGGCCGTTTCCTGAACCTCGTCGTCGAATACAAGCACAAGATCGGCTTCAAGGGCACGATCCTGATCGAGCCGAAGCCGCAGGAGCCGACAAAGCACCAGTATGACTATGATGTCGCCACCGTTTACGGCTTCCTCAAGAGGAACGGCCTGGAAAACGAAGTGAAGGTCAACATCGAGCAGGGCCACGCAATCCTTGCCGGCCATTCCTTCGAGCATGAACTGGCGCTTGCCAATGCGCTCGGCATCTTCGGCTCGATCGACATGAACCGCAACGACTACCAGTCCGGCTGGGATACCGACCAGTTCCCGAACAACGTGCCGGAAATGGCGCTCGCCTATTACCACGTTCTCGCGGGCGGCGGTTTCAAGACCGGCGGCACCAACTTCGACGCGAAGCTGCGCCGTCAGTCGCTCGATCCCGAGGATCTGCTGATCGGTCATATCGGCGGCATGGATTGCTGCGCGCGCGGCCTGAAGGCGGCTGCGAAGATGATCGAGGACAAGGCGCTCTCCAAGCCCTTGGCGGACCGCTACGCCGGCTGGGACTCGGCGGAGGGCGCAGAAGCTTCTGCGCGGCGAATACTCGCTCGACGAGATTGCTCAGTGGGTCGAAAGCAAGGACATCAATCCGCAGCCGAAGTCCGGCAAGCAGGAACTTCTGGAAAATGTCGTCAACCGCTATGTCTAAATATCACGCAGCGTAATCAAAGGAGCCGGGGAGTTTCCACTCCCTGGCTCTTTTCGTGAAAAGGCGAAGCGCTAGATTGCTTGGAACCGATAAAAGACAGGCTAAAGCTGCTTTACGTACCTCAATAATTACGCTAGCGTCCATCTTGGGAGGAATGAGGGTGGATTCTACTGTTGACAGGCAAGCTGGCGCAGTGCTGACGGCTATTTCTGCTGTCGCCGACGCGCATGCAGCTGTTTTTGACGCGACGCGCCCGACGGTGGTCAGCGTCATTCTTCAATATTGCGCAGGCGACGTCCGGGGCTCGGCGAGATGAGCGTTCACGCGGACAATCCATCCTCCGGCGCCGGGCCGGTGATGCAGGCGATCGGCCTTTCCAAATCGTTCGGTATCGTCGAAGTGCTGCGTGATATCACGCTTGCCGTCAATCCCGGCGAAGTTCACGCCGTGATCGGCGAAAACGGCGCGGGCAAATCGACGCTGATGAAGCTGTTGGCGGGCAATCTGTCGCCCACCCGCGGCGAAATTCGTATCGACGGCGAGGTGGTGACTTCTGCATGGCCCGGTCGACGCCGAGAACCGGGGCATCGTGCTCGTCCATCAGGAGATCCTGCTCGCGCCGGACCTGACGGTCGCCCAGAACATCTATCTCGGCCGCGAGCTGAAGAAGGGCCTCACCGTCGATGACCGCGCGATGCGCGAAGGCGCCCGCAAGGGGCTTGCCGAGCTCGGCGCGAATATCGATCCGGATACGATCGTCGGCCGCCTTTCCATTGCTCAGCGCCAGCTCGTCCAGATCGCCCGCACGCTGCTCGTCCCGCACCGGGTCGTCATCTTCGACGAGCCGACGGCTTCGCTGACGCCATTCGAAACCGAGGCCCTGCTCAAGGTCATCACGGATATCCGCGCCAAGGGCGTGGCGGTGCTCTACATTTCGCACCGTCTGCCGGAGGTGAAGGAGATTGCCGACCGCGTCACGGTGCTGCGCGACGGGCGCCTGGTGGCAACGCATCCGGCGGGCGATCTGGACGCAGGCGACATGGCGCGGCTCATGGTCGGCCGTGACGTCGCCAAGCTCTATCCGGACCATCAGCCGCCGCGACACGGACGCAGATGGTTCTCGAAGTGGAGGACTTTTCCGTGCCGGGCTACGCGAAGCATGCTTCCTTCAAGCTCAGGAAGGGCGAGATCCTCGGTTTCGCGGGTCTCGTCGGCGCCGGCCGCACCGAACTCATGGAGGGCGTTGTCGGTCTTCGTCCCGGCAAGGGCACGGTCCGGCTCAACGGCGTGCCGGCGCACTTTGCGCAACGTGCATTCAAGCCTGAAATCCGGCATCGTCTATCTGAGCGAGGACCGAAAGGGCAAAGGCCTGCTGCTGACGAAGAACCTTCGCGTCAACCTGACGCTCGCCTCGCTCGGCAAGTTCACCCGCGCCTTCCAGATCGATCGAACCAAGGAGCGTGCGGCGCTCGACAGGGCCATTGCCGAATTCGACATCCGCACCGGCCGCAAGGATCTCCTTGCCGGCCAGCTCTCGGGCGGCAACCAGCAGAAGCTGCTGCTCGCCAAGATGATGATGCTGGATCCCACGATCGTCATCATCGACGAGCCGACGCGCGGTATCGATATCGGCACCAAGGAACAGATCTATAAATTCATCGCCACGCTGGCCGCAGGAAGGACGTTCGGTCATCGTCGTCTCCTCCGAGATGCCGGAGCTGATCGGCATCTGCGACCGCATCGTGGTCATGCGCTCCGGCAGCATCGTCGGCGAGGTCGCGGGAGAGCATATGACCGAGAATGAAATTGTCGTGCTGGCAACTGGCGTCAAATCCGGGGAGGCCGCGTAAATGGCACATGCAGCAGCAGATACCCAGAAGATCACAGGCGTGACCGTGGGCAGACGTCGATCTCAGGGCCGTCGCGCCCTTCGTCGCGCTCATCCTGCTTCTGATTCTCGGCGCCTTTGCCAATCCGAATTTCATCGGCATCGACAACCTGCTGAACGTTCTGACGCGCAGCGCCTTCATCGCCATTATCGCCGTCGGCGCCACCTTCGTCATTTCCGCCGGCGGGCTCGATCTTTCCGTCGGCTCGATGGTGGCCTTCGTCGCCAGCCTCATGATCCTGTTCATGAACAGCGGCGTCATTGCAGATCCGGCGACGACTGCTGGTTGCCGCCATGGTGCTGGCGTTGGCGATCGGCGCAGCCTGCGGCCTCGCCAACGGCCTTATCACGACTGTCGGGCGCATCGAGCCGTTCATCGCGACGCTCGGTACCATGGGCATCTATCGCGGCCTGACGACATGGCTGTCGCAGGGCGGCGCGATCACGCTGCGCAATCCGGATATCCAGTCCCTTTATCGCCCGGTCTATTTCGGCTCGGTGCTCGGCGTTCCGGTGCCGATCATCATCATCTTCGTCGACGGCGGCAGTTTGTGCCTTCATCCTCTACCGCACCCGCTACGGCCGCCATGTCGTCGCCGTCGGTTCGAACGAGGATGTCGCGCGCTACTCCGGCATTTCGGTCGAACGAATCCGCACGATGACCTATGTCATCCAGGGGCTCTGCGTCGCCGTCGCCGTGCTGCTCTATGTGCCGCGTCTCGGCTCGACTTCGGCCACCACCGGCATCCTCTGGGAACTGCAGGCGATCACCGCCGTCGTCGTCGGCGGGACGGCGCTGCGCGGCGGCGTCGGGCGCATCTGGGGGACGGTCTGCGGCGCTTTCATTCTGGAAATCGTCGGCAACATCATGCTGCTGTCGAACTTCATCAGCGAGTATCTGATCGGCGCGATCCAGGGTGCGATCATCATCATCGCCATGCTGGTCCAGCGCTCCTTGATGCGGAAATCGTGAATTGGCCGGGTCCATGGGTCGCCCGGTCCCCGACCGACTAGGCCCAATCAAAAATGTGGGAGAGAGAAAATGCGTAAAAGAATACTGGGGCTGGCCGTCGCCGCTGTGGCGGTGCTCGCGGGCGTGTCATACGCCCAGGACAAGAAGGTAACCATCGGCGTTTCCATTCCGGCAGCCGACCATGGCTGGACGGCCGGCGTCGTGTTCCATGCCGAGCGCGTTGCAAAGCTTCTGATGGCCGAGCATCCGGGCCTGAACGTCATCGTCAAGACCTCGCCGGACGCCGCAAGCCAGGCAAATGCCGTACAGGACCTCGACACGCAGGGCATCGACGCCCTCGTCATCCTGCCGTCGGACCCGGATCCGCTCGTCAACGCCATCATGGAAGTCAAGAACAAGGGCAAGTTCGTCGCTCTCGTTGACCGCGCTCCGAGCAACAACGACAACTCCGTTCGCGACCTCTACGTTGCAGGCAACAACCCGGCTGTCGGTCAGGTCGCCGGCGAATACATCAAGAAAACCACACCCGACGCCCAGGTCGTCGTCATCCGCGGCCTGCCGATCCCGATCGACCAGCAGCGCCAGGACGGCTTCGACAAGGGTATTGAAGGCTCGAACGTCAAGATTCTCGACCGCCAGTACGGCAACTGGAACCGCGACGATGCCTTCAAGGTCATGCAGGACTATCTGACGAAGTACCCGAAGATCGATGTCGTCTGGTGCCAGGACGACGACATGGCCGTCGGCGTGCTGCAGGCCATCGATCAGGCAAAGCGCACCGACATCAAGTATATCGTGGCGGGCGCCGGCTCGAAGGACATGGTCAAGAAGGTCATGGACGGCGACAAGCTGGTTCCGGTCGACGTTCTTTATCCGCCGGCGATGGTTGGCACTGCAATGCAGCTGACCGCCGCCAACTTCTACGACCAGGTCCCGGTTCGCGGCACCTACATCCTCGACGCAACGCTGATCACCAAGGACAACGCCAAGGACTTCTACTTCCCGGATTCCCCGTTCTGATCATCTGATCCCGATGCGCCCATTCGAAAAGGATGGGCGCATTTTCGTTGCCGTGCACCGGGTGCACTAGGAATGCGGCACGTACCTCTTGCGGCCGTCGAGCAGCCATGATTAGGTCGCAGCCGGTTCGACTTTCGGCTTTCCAGCCACCTCTGCCGCAAGGGCTAGAGCGCCTTGTTACCGCCGAATTGCGGCTTGCAGTTGTCATAAACGTTTACGGTCGATCATCAGGGAGGAATCTGACATGAAGACGATCAAAGGACCTGGCCTGTTCCTCGGACAGTTTGCGGGCGATGCCGCGCCGTTCAACTCCTGGGACGCGATCACGAAATGGGCCGCCGATATCGGCTACAAAGGCGTACAGGTTCCGACCTGGGCCGGCCAGCTGATCGACCTCAAGAAGGCTGCGACCTCCAAGGATTACTGCGACGAATTCGCCGGCAAGGCCCGCGAGAACGGCGTCGAAATCACCGAATTGTCGACGCATCTGCAGGGCCAGCTTGTCGCCGTCCACCCGGCCTATGACGAAGCCTTCGATGGTTTTGCCGCACCCGAAGTGCGCGGCAATCCGAAGGCGCGGCAGGAGTGGGCTGTCGAGCAGGTCAAGATGGCGCTGACGGCCTCGAAGCACCTCGGCATCAAGGCGCATGCGACCTTCTCCGGCGCGCTCGCCTGGCCCTTCATCTATCCGTGGCCGCAGCGTCCGGCCGGTCTGGTCGAGACTGCGTTTGATGAACTCGCGCGCCGCTGGAAGCCGATCCTCGATCATGCCGACGCCGAGGGCGTCGACGTCTGCTACGAGATCCATCCGGGCGAAGACCTGCATGACGGCGTCACCTACGAGATGTTCCTGGAGCGCGTCGGCAACCATCCGCGCGCCAACATGCTCTACGACCCGTCGCACTATGTCCTGCAGTGCCTCGACTACCTGGAGAACATCGACATCTACAAGGACCGCATCAAGATGTTCCACGTCAAGGATGCGGAGTTCAATCCGACCGGGCGGCAGGGTGTCTACGGCGGTTATCAGGGCTGGGTCGAGCGGGCCGGCCGCTTCCGGTCGCTGGGCGACGGCCAGGTCGATTTCGGCGCCGTCTTCTCGAAGATGACCGCGAACGACTTCGACGGCTGGGCGGTGGTCGAATGGGAATGCGCCCTCAAGCATCCGGAGGACGGTGCGCGCGAAGGCGCCGAATTCGTCAAGGCGCATATCATCCGCGTCACGGAGAAGGCGTTCGACGACTTCGCCGGCAGCGGTACCGATCAGGCTGCCAACCGGCGGATGCTGGGGCTTTAAGAGCAGTTCCACTCCCCAACCCCTCCCGTAGGGGGAGGGGCTCTGAGCGCGGCGGATGCCGCGGAGTTCTCGCCCCTCTGGCGGAGACGCCCCGCAGGGGAGAGGGGCTCGTTCCGACGCAAGAGATTTCAGGAGGAACCAATGGCAATTGAAGCATCCACCGAACAGACCCGCGAGCCGCGCATCCGCCTCGGCATGGTGGGCGGCGGCGCCGGCGCGTTCATCGGCGCCGTCCACCGCATGGCAGCCCGCATCGACGACAAGTTTGAACTCATCGCCGGCGCACTGTCTTCCACGCCGGAAAAGGCGATCGCATCGGGCCGCGATCTCGGCCTCGATCCGTCGCGGACCTATTCCAGCTATCGCGAGATGGCGATCCGCGAGGCGAAGCTGAAGAACGGCATCGAGGCGGTCTCGATCGTCACGCCGAACCACGTGCACTACGACGCCGCCAAGGAATTCCTGAAGCGCGGCATCCACGTCATCTGCGACAAGCCGCTGACCTCCAACCTGGCCGATGCGAAGAAGCTGAAGAAGGTGGCTGACGAAAGCGGTGCGCTCTTCATTCTGACGCACAACTACACCGGCTATCCGATGGTGCGTCAGGCCCGCGAAATGGTCGCCAACGGCGAACTCGGCGACATCCGCATCGTGCAGGCCGAATATCCGCAGGACTGGCTGACCGAGGCGGTCGAGCAGACGGGCCAGAAGCAGGCCGCATGGCGCACCGACCCGGCGCAGTCCGGCGTCGGCGGCTCGACCGGCGATATCGGCACGCATGCCTATAACCTCGCGAGCTTCGTCACCGGGTCTCGAACTCGACAGCCTCGCTGCCGACCTCGACAGCTTCGTCGAAGGCCGCCGCCTGGACGACAACGCGCATGTGATGCTGCGCTTCAAGGCGAAGGGCAAGGAAAAGCCGGCCAAGGGCATGCTCTGGTGCAGCCAGGTAGCGCCCGGTCACGAGAACGGTCTGAAGGTCCGCGTTTACGGCACCAAGGGCGGCATCGAGTGGGTCCAGGCCGATCCGAACTATCTCTGGTTCACGCCGTTCGGCGAGCCGAAGCGGCTGATCACCCGCGGCGGTGCCGGAGCAGGGGCCGCCGCGGCCCGCGTTTCGCGCGTTCCGCTCGGGTCATCCGGAAGGCTATCTGGAAGCCTTCGCCACCATCTACACGGAAGCAGCCCATGCCATCAACGCTCGCAAGAAGGGCAAGCCGGTGGACAAGGCCGTCATCTACCCGACGGTCGATGACGGCGTGAAGGGCGTGGCCTTCGTCGAGGCCTGCGTCGCTTCCTCGAAGAAGAACGGCGGCCTGGGTCAAGGTCTGATCCTCGCTCCAACTCGGCTGAATGATGCAACTTTTGGGCGCGTTCTCTACAATCTTAGGGAGTGCGCTCATTGTCGCTTAACAGTGCTGTGGCAGAAATTGGGCGCAACCGAATGGAGAGGCCCCATGAAATCTTCTGCCAGACTTCTGACATGCGCATTCGCGCTCGCCGCATTGCCGGCATGGTCGCAAGAAGTCCCCAATCGAGTGCCCAACTTCTATGCCGGTCAGCGGATACCTGGAACGGTAAACGTGCAGACGACGGTTTCCCTGTCGGTTCCTGTCGATGCAGGGCAGGAGCTTGCCGACCAGATCAAGGTCGCCCAGAAAGGCTTCTACCTCATGGCCGGCGGGCAGTGTGATCTCGTTCTGGAGACGCTGGCTGAGACCTGCCAGATCACCAATCTCACCAACAGCGCGGATCTCAATCGCGGCTCGCGAAACGACATCATCGTGAGGGGCACTGTCACCATGGCCGTGAAACTTAAGGACAGCCCACAGAAGCCTTGATGCGCCTCGGCGTCGGGATGGTTGAAGCGGCAGATTCCTGCCGCTTCGGATGGTGTGAGACAGTCTTAGGCGGCGGTCCGCCTGCGCTTCATCAGCGCATCGACGCTCAGCGGTCCGGCGCCGGCGGCGACCAGATAAAGGAAGATGAAGCAGAACAGGATGGCCGCCACGCCGCCGTTCTGGGCTGGATAGAAGCCCTTCGACGCATGCACGATGAAATAGGCAAAGGCCATCAGACCGGAGAGGACGAAGGCGGCGATGCGCGTCTGGAATCCGACAGCACCAGAAAGCCGAGTGTGAGTTCAAAAAGCCCGGCGATCCACGGTAGCGAGCCTGCAGACGGCACGCTTGCCGCCGCCGGAAAATGCAGGATCTTCTGTGTTCCGTAGCTGAAGAGCACCAGCGAGGAGATGATGCGCAGCAGGCTCAGAAGATGCGGCTGCGCCAAGTGGATCGAAGAGAGCATAGGTTTCCTTTCATCGCCTGAGAATTCACTTAGCTCTCTATCGACCGTCTCCGGGATAACAAATCACGACTGCTGACATCGGCGTTATCGGGATTCAAATGGGAGCCCTGACGAGCGGCCAAGAATCCTGGTGAACCGATCAACGCCGAAGATCCGCACACCTGCAACGTTACAGTTTCGGTCTGTACAAGCCGTCAGCGCTTGGCTAAACCTCGACGAAGCCACATTCAACGGGATTCCAGATGATCGATCCGAAGCTTCTTGCCGCTCGCTTTCCGGGCGATTTCACCTTTGGCGTTGCGACGGCTGCTTTCCAGATCGAGGGCGCCTCCAAGGCCGATGGGCGCAAGCCGTCCATCTGGGACGCGTTCTGCAACATGCCCGGGCGCGTCTACAACCGCCACAACGGTGATGTCGCCTGCGATCACTACAACCGCCTCGATGAAGATCTTGATCTCATCAAATCGATGGGCGTGAAGGCGTACCGTTTCTCGATTGCCTGGCCGCGCATCATTCCCGACGGCACCGGGCCGGTGAACGAGGCCGGCCTCGATTTCTACGATCGCCTTGTCGACGGCTGCAAGGCGCGCGGCATCAAGACCTTCGCGACGCTCTATCACTGGGACCTGCCGCTGGCGCTGATGGGCGACGGCGGCTGGACGGCGCGTTCGACGGCTTATGCGTATCAGCGCTACGCCAAGACCGTCATGGGCCGTCTTGGCGATCGGCTCGACAGCGTGGCCACGTTCAACGAGCCGTGGTGCATCGTGTGGCTCAGCCATCTTTACGGCATCCATGCTCCGGGCGAACGCAACATGCAGGCGGCGCTTTACGCCATGCACTATATGAACCTCGCTCACGGTCTCGGCGTCGAGGCGATCCGGTCTGAAGCGCCGAATGTTCCGGTCGGGCTGGTGCTCAACGCAATGTCCGTCATTCCGGGTTCGCAGAGCGAGGCAGACCTTGCCGCCGGCGAGCGGGCGCATCAGTTCCACAACGGCGCCTTCTTCGATCCCGTCTTCAAGGGTGAATATCCGAGGAATTCGTCGAGGCGCTCGGCGACCGCATGCCGAAGATCGAGGACGGCGATCTGAAGATCATCAGCCAGAAGCTCGACTGGTGGGGCCTCAACTACTACACGCCTTTGCGCGTTGCCGACGATCCGGCCAAGAACGGCCGATTTCCCTTGGACGCTCGAGGCGCCGCGTGTCAGCGACGTGAAGACGGATATCGGCTGGGAGGTCTATGCATCGGGTCTCAGGCACGTCGTCGAAAGCCTCTACGGCCGCTACGAGCTCCCGGAGTGCTACATCACGGAGAACGGGGCCTGTTACAACATGGGTGTCGTCAATGGTGAGGTCGACGATCAGCCGCGCCTCGATTATTACAGCGATCACCTTGCCGTCGTCGCTGACCTCGTCAAGGACGGCTATCCGATGCGCGGCTATTTCGCCTGGAGCCTGATGGACAATTTCGAATGGGCGGAAGGCTACCGGATGCGTTTCGGCCTCGTCCATGTCGACTACGAAACGCAGGTGCGCACGCGTCAAGAAGAGCGGCAAGTGGTACCGCGAGCTCTGCGGCCAGTTTTCCCCAAGGGCAACTCACAAAGAGGGGTTAACCGCGACTTCGCGACGCGGTGCAATCGAACTTCCGTCCGCTATGGACTGGCGGGCGCCAAATGAGTGGTTTTTTACCGGATGGTTCAATTCAAAGAAAAATTCTCTCTGTCAATCGTGCCCGTCAGTCCTCCATAAAGCATCATATTCCGATGCATGGTTGCCCATGCGCAGATCAATTGAATCTTCCGGTTGTGCGATGATAAAGACCGCCTCTCTGTTCCGAATGCGTTGCCGAATGCCGGCCTGACCGGACGCCCGCGTCCTCGGCAATTTCCGCGCCTTAGGACTTTTGAACATCGAGAGCATGTATGCATTCCCACCCTTCCAGCGCTGCAAACGCCGTCGTCTTCGAGAGCGTATCGAAACGCTTCGGCGCCGAAAGCAAATCCTTCACCGCCCTTGACGCCATCGATTTTGCCGTCGCGCGCGGCTCGATCACCGGCATCATCGGCCGGTCCGGCGCCGGCAAGTCGACGCTGATCCGCCTCGTCAACGGGCTGGAGACGTCCGACAAGCGGCAAGGTCATCGTCGACGGCGTCAATGTTCCGGATCTGGATGAGGCCGGCCTGCGGGCGCTCCGCCGTTCGGTCGGCATGATCTTCCAGCATTTCAACCTGCTTTCCTCGCGCACCGCCTTCGGCAACGTCGCGCTGCCGCTGGAAATCGCCGGCTTCGACAAGGACGCCATTCGCGCGCGCGTTGAGCCTCTGCTGGATCTCGTTGGCCTTTCCGACAAGCGCGACCGCTATCCGGCCGAACTCTCCGGCGGCCAGAAGCAGCGCGTCGGCATCGCCCGCGCGCTTGCCACGCAGCCGAAGCTTCTGCTTTCCGACGAAGCGACCTCGGCGCTCGACCCGGAAACCACCCAGTCGATCCTTGAACTGCTGAAGCGCATCAATGCCGAGCTTGGCCTTACCGTGCTTCTGATCACGCACGAAATGGAAGTCGTGAAAGCCGTTACCAGCGACGTCGCCGTGATCGACAAGGGCGTTATCGTCGAGCGCGGCCGCACCTTCGATGTGTTCACGCGGCCGCAACATCCGACGACGCGGGCACTGCTTGCCGGTCTGCCAGGTTCGAAGCTCCCGGCAGCGCTCGCATCCAGCCTGCAGCCGCAGAAGGCGACGGGCGGGCGCGTTGCCGTGCGCATCACCTTCTTCGGCCGCACCGCGGAACAGCCGCTGATCTCGCAGCTTATTCAAACACTGGGTTCGGACATCAATATCATCGCCGGCACGGTTGATGAGATCGGCGGCGAACCCTACGGCTCGCTCATCATCGCCTATTCGGCCGATGATGCGACCACCGCGAAAGCGGACAAATTCTACGAAGTGAATGGCCTCGTTGCGGAGGTGCTCGGCTATGTCTCCTGATCTCCTGCTTCTCATCGGCAAGGCAACGCTCGATACGCTGCGAATGGTGGCGATTGCCGGTATCATCGGCTCCCTGATCGGCCTGCCGATCGGCGTATTTCTCGCGACCAGCGGCGCGCGGCGAGCTTTTCCCGGCGCCTGTCGGCGAACCGTATCGTAGGACTGATCGTCAACGCGACGCGCTCGACGCCCTTCATCATCCTCGTGGTCGCGATCATACCCTTTACGCGCCTTGTCACCGGCACCTCGATCGGCACGAAGGCGGCGATCGTGCCGCTGACGGTCGCAACCATTCCGTTCTTTGCGCGGCTTGTCGAAGCCGCCATTCGCGATGTCGACAGGGGCCTGATCGAGGCTGCCCGCGCCATGGGGGCAACGCCGATGCAGATCGTGCGCAAGGTGCTGCTTGCCGAAGCGCGTCCGGCACTGACGCTGGCGCTCACCATGACGCTGGTCAGCCTCATCGGCTATTCCGCGATGGTCGGCGCCGTCGGCGGAGGCGGGCTCGGCGATCTCGGCATCCGCTACGGCTACCAGCGCTTCATGCCCGATGTGATGCTTGTCGTCGTCATCGTCCTGATCCTGCTGGTTCAGGCCGTGCAGAGCGCCGGTGACGCGCTTGCCCGGCGCTTCGACAAGCGGTCCCGCAATAACTGATTGAATTGCCCTTAATCCCAAGGAGAAAACCGATGAAAAAAATCATCCTCGCCGCCGCCTTCGCCGCGGCCTTCGCGACAGCGGCTGCAGCCGAAACCATCAAGGTCGGCGTCACGCCAGGCCCGCATGCACAGATCATGGAAAAGGTGAAGGAAGTCGCTGCGTCCAAGGGGCTCGACATCGAGATCCTGGAATTCTCGGATTATGTCGTGCCGAACCAGGCGCTGGCGGATGGCGAACTCAACGCCAATTCGTTTCAGCACAAGCCTTATCTCGACAACCAGGTCGCCGATCGCGGCTTCAAGCATCGTCGACGTCGCCTATACGGTGAACTTCCCGATGGGCATCTATTCCAAGAAGGTGAAGAGCCTCGACGAGCTTGCCGACGGCGCCACGGTTGCGATCCCCAACGACCCGACCAATGGCGGCCGCGCGCTCCTGATTCTCGTCGACAAGGGCCTCATCAAGCTCAAGGACGGTGCAGGCCTCAAGGTCGGCCCGGCGGATGTCACGGAAAACAGCAAGAACCTGAAGTTCGCCGAACTCGATGCCGCCCAGCTGCCGCGCTCGCTGGACGATGTCGATGCCGCTGTCATCAACACCAACTACGCGCTGGAAGCCGGCCTTGATCCGGCGAAGGATCCGATCGCCCGCGAAGGCGAAAAGGCGCCCTACGTCAATATCCTGGCAGTCAACGAGAAGGATAAGGATCAGCCTTGGGTCAAGACCCTGGTGGAATCCTACCACAGCGATGCCGTGAAGCAGTTCATCGCCGATACCTTCAAGGGTTCTGTGATTGCGAGCTGGTAAGCGGGAGCCTGAATACTCGCTTTGAATTAGACCCTTCCCGTTCGCGGGAAGGGTCTTTTTGTATCTAATGATTTTCGTTTGAAATAATCACATCTAAACGATTGTCCTGCTTTAACCGTTTTTGAAGCCTTGGCTGGCAAGGTCCCCGCGGTTGGGGAGCAACGTATGCCTGCGTTCTTTGGGCACAGAAAACAATCTTCGGGGATCGGCCGCCATACGACGGTTGTAGGCGTCCTATTTTCCTTTGCACTCATCGTCGCAGTCGTGACCGTCATGGTGCTGACGGCGCTGTCGCGCGTGGCCGACAACGCCAATGTTCTTGACGACGAGCGTTCGCGAGAAACCATGGCAGGCGCGATAAAGACGTTCGAGGAGCAGCTCGGCGCGACGCTGAACGATTATGCTGCCTGGGACGACGCTGCGGCCAATGTCTATGCAGCGGATGGTATGGCCTGGACCGTCAGCAACTACGGCGACATGTCTGTCAACAGTTCGCTTTTCGATATGGCTATCGTCATTGACGACGACAAAAAGCCGCTGATTGCCTATCGCGACGGCCAGCCGATGAAGGAAGCGCTTGGCGATTTCTTCGCGCCCTCGCTCTGGACGCTGTTCGACAAGGTGAAGGCTGCCGGCCTCGAGTCGCCGGAAGCCGTCGGTTTCGTCGGCACCAAGAGTGGAGTTGCCGTGGTCGGCCTTGCGCTGGTGCGTGAGAAATCCGGTGCGCTGAATGTACCCGCCGGTCAGCGCCGCTACCTGATTTTTGCCCGCCATCTGAACGATGAAAAGATCGCAGGGCTCGGCGAGACCTATGTCATCCGCGGTTTGAAGCTGGTGCCACCCACGTACGACGCGCGATATTCAGTGGCGATCGATGATGCCTCCGGCAAGGCGCTCGGCAAACTCGTATGGGTTTCCCGTTCGCCGGGCGACGTCGGCTACGCACAGGTCCGGCCGATGGTTGTCAAGGCGCTCGGCCTTGTCGGACTGTTCTTCGCCGTGCTGCTCGTCATTGGCTGGCTCGCCGGACGCCGGCTCAAGGCTGATGAAAACAGCGCTCGCGAGGATGCGCTCCGCGATCGTCTGAGCGGACTCTCGAACCGGGAAGGTCTGGGGATTGCTGTCGACGACATCAGTTGCTAAGGCCAAGCAGACCGGCAAGAACGTACTGCTGCTCTATCTTGATCTCGACGGTTTCAAGGAAGTCAACGACAGCTATGGCCACGGCACCGGCGACCAGCTGATCCGTGCAGTCGCCGCGGGCCTCAAGGTGTTGATCCCTGAAGGCGCGGTTCTGGCGCGCATCGGCGGAGACGAATTCGCGATTGCTTTCCTGTCCGAAGGCGGCAGCGCCGATGCGCTCCAGCTTTCGGAACAGATTCTCGATTTCCTGGCCGAGCCACTCGAAATTGGCCGTCGCGTCGTGGTCGTAGGTGCCAGCATCGGCATCGCGATGTCTGCCGGTGGCGCGATTGGCCGCGAAGAATTGGTCCGCCGTGCCGATCTTGCCATGTATAAGGCAAAGGAAGCCGGCCGGGCGCGCATGACGCTCTATGATCCCCTTATGGACGCCGACCGCGAAGAGCGCAATGCGCTCGAACTCGATCTGCGCACCGCGATCGACAGCGGCGATCTGACGCTCGCCTATCAGCCGCTGATCGATGCCTCCACGCACGAGATGTATGGCGTCGAAGCATTGGTGCGCTGGAACCGCCCCGGGCACGGCCCGGTCTCGCCGGAGATATTCATTCCGATCGCGGAAACCAGCGGGCTTATCGAGGCGCTCGGTCTCTTCGTGCTGCGCAAGGCCTGCGAGACCGCCAGGCAATGGCCGGAATTGCGTGTTGCCGTAAATGTTTCCCCCGGTCAGTTCCGCAACCCGGCCTTTGCAGACTACGTGCGCTATGTCCTTAAACAGACGGACATCGAGGCAGAGCGCGTGACGCTTGAGATCACCGAAAGCTATATGGTTCAGAACCCGCAGCGCACCCGCCAGTCGATCGAGCGGTTGAAGACGCTCGGCGTCAAGATCGCGCTCGATGATTTCGGTTCGGGCTTTTCATCAATCGGATATCTGCGCCAGTTCGGTTTCGACCGCATCAAGATCGACCGTTCGCTGGTCCAAGGCGTGACCGAAAGCGACAGCCAGCGTGAGATGCTTCAGGCGACGGTCGCGCTTGCCCGCTCACTCAATATTCCGGTGACAGCCGAAGGCATCGAGACGGAAGAGCAGGCGCTTGCCGTCCGCCTCTTCGGCTGTGATTGCCTGCAGGGTTACTTCTTCAGCAAGCCGGTGCCGGCGGACAGGATCACTGAAATGCTGGCAGAAGGCCGTGGGGCCGACCGTTTGGGGCGCAGGACAAGCGCCGCTTAAGTTCCGATGTGCTTCTGGCCGCGCTTCTTGGCGAGCGCGATCTGGTGCTGCCGCTGGCGGTAGCGCAGCCGGTCGTCTTCCGTGCGCGTGTGGTAGCAGTTGCTGCAGGAAACGCCTTCCTCATAGAGTGGCGAGGTGATTTCCTCGGCGGTGATCGGATTGCGGCAGGCATGGCAGAGCTTGTGCTCGCCTTCCTTCAGTCCATGCTCGACCGACACGCGCTCGTCGAAGACGAAGCAGGCGCCGTCCCACAGGCTTTCTTCCTGCGGCACTTCTTCCAGATATTTCAGGATTCCGCCCTTGAGGTGGTACACCTCGTCGAAACCCTGCTCCTTCATGAAGGCCGTCGCCTTTTCGCAGCGGATGCCGCCGGTGCAGTACATGGCGATCTTCGGCTTGTTGTGCAGGCCGGGGTTCTGGCGCACCCATTCCGGAAACTCGCGGAAGGTCTTCGTCTTCGGGTCGACGGCGCCGCGGAAGGTGCCGATCGCCGTTTCGTAGTCGTTGCGCGTGTCGATGACGATGGTGTCGGGATCGGAAATCAGCGCATTCCAATCCTGCGGCGTCACATAGGTGCCGACCACCTTGTTGGGGTCGATATTCTCGACGCCCATCGTGACGATCTCTTTCTTCAGCTTCACCTTCATGCGCAGGAAAGGCATCTTGGACGCGCGGCTTTCCTTGTGCTCCAGGCCGCAAATTCCGGCTGCGCCCGCAGATAGGCAAGCACCGTCATGATGCCGGCATCCGGCCCGGCGATCGTGCCGTTGATGCCCTCATGCGCCAGAAGCAGCGTGCCCTTCACGCCGTTTTCCTCGCAAAGCGCCTGCAGAGGCTCACGCAGGCTCTCGAAGCGAGGCACGGAAACAAAATGATAAAGCGCCGCCACGAGGAACGGGCTGGTGTGATTGATGCTGTCGGTCATGCGCGCTGAAATACAGAATATGGGCTCCCCGTGCAATCTCCTTCGAGGCGGCGCTATGCAGGAAGCCCGGCTTCGCTTCCGACCGCGCTGGCGGCGCGCCAAAGCAGTTCGATGCGCTTGGCTTCCTCGTCCGGATCGTCGGGGAAGACCTCCTCCGCCATCACCAGTGCCTCGCGCCTGTCCTCCTGCTGGCGGTAGATGATGCTATCCAGCAGGCGCGACAGGTCGTCGTTGCGGGTGAAAAGCTGTGGCTCGGCTTCGACCAGCTCGCCGAGCACGGCGAGGTCGTGCACATGGCCGAGATACATCGACCAGTTCCTTCGCCGCCGCGCGCTTGGCCTTCATCGCAGTTGGCCAGAGCGGCGTCATCAGTCCGTGGTAGGCGCGGTAATCCTGCGTGCGCTTGCGCAATTCGTGAAAGGCATCGGCGGACCCCTCGTCGTGGCATTCCGTCAATTGCGGCGCGAGCCTTGCGCACCGTTCTGCGCCAGCCTTTGCCAACTATGCGGGCATTCTTCTTGTGGCAACCGTTGAAGGCGACGTCCTCGAGCGCCGCGGCTGCATCTTTCAGCGTATCCGCCGTTTCCACGAGTTTCTGCTCGATGCCGCTTTCGGCCTCGGCCATCCAGTCCCGCCGTGCTTCGAGGATCGTAACGATGCGGCCGAGCGCTTCGGCCTCCTCCGCACTGCGCGCCTTTTCCTTCAAATACTCCACGGTACCGATCAGGGCGGCGGCGTCGCGGATCGCGGAAAGCGACTTGCGCCGTATCCCTCAGCCGCGCATTTTCCTGCTTCTGAAAATCGGGAACCTCGCGGGCCACAAGGCGGTAGAGAGAACGCACTTTCTTGAGGTTCTTGCGGAAGTCATGGATGGCCTCATGCGCGCCATCCGGCTGCTGCTCGAGCGTGGCGATTGCCCGCCGCAGCTCGCTGCCGGCGGCATCGCGAAAGTCTTCGGTGAAATCGGCGTCAGGCCGTATGCGAAAGGGCATCCTGGTCGTACTCGAATTCGGTCGCGAGTGCCTGGTTGGAATAGCGGAAATCGCCGGTCACCTCGCGGCCGAGCCAAGCGGGACGGGCGGGATTGTCCTTTTCGGACTTCATCTCCACTTCCGCGATCACCAGCCCGCGATGCGCGCCGGAAAAGACGTCGACTTCCCAGACGAAGCCGTCATGCGGCACGCGGTAACGCGTCTTTTCGATCACCAGGCCGATGGCGCTTTGCATCAGCTCCTCGGCATCGGAAACGGGAATTTCGTACTCGAATTCGTCGCGGGTGACGGTGCTGCGGCCGATCTTGATCGTCAACCTTGCGCTCTTTCCGTCGAGGATGCGCACACGCACAGAGCGATCGTCCATCGAGGCGATGTAGCCCTGTCTGAGGATCGATTTCGTCTCGGCCTCTGAATGCCAGCCGTCGTTGCGTACCAGAAACTTCCGCTCGATCTCTTTCGCCATATCAGTGAACCTTTTGTGACGATAGCGGTACCGTAACGCAATTTTCCCGGTGGCGATACCCATGTTGTTGCCGAGGTTGATTTGTCTCGACAACGACGGCTCGTGGCGGTATTCGGAAGCCGAATTCAATCGTTTAAAGGAACCGTGCGGCCATGGGCGAGAAGACAGAAAAGCTCCTTTCCATCCTGAAACTTC
The DNA here is from genome assembly GCA_963838565.1 of uncultured Alphaproteobacteria bacterium. GTDB lineage: Bacteria > Pseudomonadota > Alphaproteobacteria > Rhizobiales > Rhizobiaceae > Rhizobium. The sequence continues at coordinate 53,422 of CAWIRO010000018.1, read as the reverse complement.
AGCCGGTCGTTCCGGTGCTCATCGTGGATGACGTGAAGTCCGGCGTGTCTGCTGGCGCGCGCGCTGGTCGCGGGTGGGCTGAAGGCGATCGAAATCACCATGCGCACGCCGGCGGCGCTCGATGCGGTGCGCGCCGTTGCGGACGAAGTCGAAGGTGCTGAAGTCGGCGCGGGTACGATCCTGAACGCCGCAGCAGTGGGAAGCGGCCGTTGCCGCCGGCTCGAAGTTCATCGTCAGCCCGGGCGCGACGCAGGAGCTGCTCGATGCTGCAGCGCAGATCGCCGGTTCCGCTGCTGCCGGGCGCTGCGACGGCAAGCGAAGTCATGGCGCTTCGCGAAGAGGGCTATCAGGTGCTGAAGTTCTTCCCGGCCGAACAGGCGGGCGGCGCCGCCTATCTCAAGGCGCTCTCCTCGCCGCTTGCCGGCACGCTCTTCTGCCCGACCGGTGGCATTTCGCTGAAGAATGCCAATGATTACCTGTCGCTGCCAAACGTCATCTGCGTCGGCGGCTCCTGGGTAGCGCCGAAGGAACTGGTTGCCGCAGGCGATTGGGCCGGCATTACCAAGCTCGCTGCCGAAGCGGCGGCGCTGAAGGCCTGAGCATCGTTCTCGGTCACTCGCGGGATGCCGGCGGTTTCCGCCGCGCATTTGTATTTGCTGCTGTCGCCAACCTATCTTCATGTCCGCCTCAAACAGGGAGATGACGAGGAATGTTCGACGCGAAGAAGCTTCTTGACCAGTTCCTTGGGTTCGCAGATTCCGGGTGTCGGCGGCACGGTCCGCGACCGGGCAGGCGATGCCGTCCAGATGGCGAAGGACAATCCGCTGGAAGGCCGGCGCCTTGCCGCCGTGCTTCTCGGCACGAAGACCGGCCGCAATATTGCCGGCAATGCGCTGACGATCGGCGGGCTCGCTGCCATCGCCGGTCTCGGCTATCAGGCCTACAAGAATTACCAGGCCGGCCAGGCGCCGGCCAAGCCCTCGGATGCGGCCTCGCCTTCGACGCCGATCCTGCTGCCGCCGCCCGCCGAATCCGGTTTCGGCCCGGAATCGCCGGCAGGCAGCAACGAATTCGTCCTCGTGCTGATCCGCGCGATGATTGCCGCCGCCAAGGCCGATGGCCATATCGACGATGCCGAGCGTGCGCTCATCATGGACAAGGTCAAGGCCGCCGATGTCAGCGGCGAAGCTGCAGCCTTCATCGAGCGCGAGCTTGCCTCGCCGACCGATCTCGACGCGCTCGTTGCGGCCGCGAGGACGGAGGAGCAGAAGGTCGAACTCTACACGGCCTCGCGCCTGACGATCGAGCCGGAATCGCGCGCCGAGCGCGGCTATCTCGATCTGCTCGCCGGCCGTCTCGGCCTTGCCGATGCGCTTGTCGATCATATCGAGGCGACGGTGTCGTCCGCCAAGATCAGCCTTGTCGCAGTGACATGTGGACCGGTTGCCTTTCAAAGGCGGCTGGCCTATCCACTCTTCGACAAGAGGAGTGAACATGCGCGATCTGTCAAATTTCAAGGTGCCCGGCGCCGAAGCCGGTGACGCTGAAGGGCCGCTATCGTGACCGTCGAGCCCTATGAGCGTGAGAAGCATCTTCAGGCGCTGTGGGACGGCCTCGGCGGCATGGGCATCAATCCGCTGCTCCTCTATTTCGCACAGGACGATTTCTCGCGGCATCGAGGATTTCGCCGCCTGGCTGGAAAGCGTCTACACCAAGTCCGGCTGGCTCACCGCAGATCTTCCGCGACAACGCCACCGGCAAGATTGTCGGCATGGCCAACTACATGCGCGCCGATCCGGCAAACGGCGTCGTCGAGATCGGCGGCGTCGCGCATGGCCTGACGATGAAGCGTTCGCCGCTGTCCACCGAAGTGCATTACCTGATGGCCAAGCACGTCTTCGAGGATCTCGGCTACCGCCGCTACGAATGGAAATGCGACAACAACAACGAGGCCAGCAAGACGACGGCCGCGCGCTACGGCTTCACCTTCGAAGGCGTCTTCCGCCAGCACATGATCTCCAAGCGCCGCAACCGCGACACTGCCTGGTTCTCGATGATCGACAGCGAATGGCCGCTGATCAACGAGGCTTTCGAAAGCCTGGCTTTCGCCGGATAATTTCGATGGCGAAGGCAAGCAGAAGCGCCGCCTGCAGGATATCCGCGCCGATCTCGAAAAGGAAAGGCTGGCATGAGCCCGGAAAGCCGCTCGCCAGGCGATCGCCGCGGCGATCATCCTGCTCTGCGCGGGCCTGGTCATCTATTTCCTGCCGACGCATCGTGCTGTGGATCGGCAACCTATCTCGCCGTGCTGGCGCATCGCCGTCGGCGCGCTGTCTGCTCTGGCTTCTTCGCTGGTCTTCTGGCTGCGGGCGCGCTATCAGCGGCGCAGGGGCGAAGTAGACTCTACCCCTGCAGCGAGGCGCCCGAGCAACAGCGACGCCCATGCACCATCACCAGCACGGCGCCGAGGATTTCGATGGCATTGCCGATCCAGACCGATGTTGCCGAGCCGCGGCCGGCGATGCGGACGGCCAGTGCCCTTGGCGGTGACGGCAAGCGTCGCGAGCACCGAGACGGTGATGGCGGTGCCGAGCGACATGGCGAGCACCGAAAGCACGCCGCCGAGATAAAGCCCGTTCAGCAGCGAGAAGGTCATGACGAGCAGCGCGCCGGAGCAGGGGCGAAGGCCGACGGCAACGATCGCCGACCAGGCTTCCCGGATGCTGAACCTGTCGCCGCCCAGCAGCGACGGATCCGGCGCATGGGCGTGGCCGCAGGTTTCGCAGACCATGCCGGCAATGAAGCTGTGGCCCGCTTTGCGCGCCTGTGTCTCGCCGAAGGCATAGGCGTCCGCGTCGCTGCGGCTGTCATTGTCCTTCCAGTCGAGCATCATGCTGACCGGGCCGGCGGATGTCGCCACGACCTGGCGCTGCGGCAAGCGCCTGATCATCGAGCGCAGCTTGCGGAAGAGCAGCCAGCCGCCGAAGGCGATGACCATCACGAAGCTTGCGATCTCCATCGCATGCGTCGCCTGCGTCAGCGTGATGCCGGTGCCGCGCAGCACCAGCCAGGCGCCGCCGACGAGCGCCACCGCCATCACACCCTGAACGAAGGCAGAGATGAACGAGATCACCACGCCGCGCTTCAGTTCGATCTCGTTGGCGATCATGTAGGAGGAGATCACCGCCTTGCCGTGGCCGGGACCGGCGGCATGGAAGACGCCGTAGGCAAAGGAAAGGCCGATCAGCGACGTCAAGCTGCCAGGGGTCTTCGCGCATCGCCTTCAGCGCGCCGGTCAGCGCACGGTAGAAGGCTTGCTGCTCGTAGTTCACATAGAGGAAGAGCGGCGCCGAGCGGGCCGCCGGTCGGCTGGAAGCTCGGCTCCGCCGTGCCGATGCCGAGCGGCGACTGCGCATGGGCCACGCTGATCGTGGCAAGAAGCACGAGCGCGGCCGCGGAAAGGCGTCAGTGAAGCGTGCCGTTCAGCATGTGACCTCCAGCCTGGTGGCAAAGAGCTTCGACATGTTGGTGCCGGTCGGATCGTTGAAGAAGGCGTCGGTCAGCGACTGCTTGTTCTCTGAAATCACCTCGTCCGGGTCCGGCCGCACCACCTCGTGCTTGCAGGCTCTTGAAGCCGTCGCCGACCAGCGCCAGGTCGTTGTCCGTCGGAAAGTCGATCGAGGTATAGAGCGTCGGATCGTAGACGCCGAAGGTCAGCTTGCCCTTGAGCGGCATCGTCTCCGCCGGCTTCACCGCGAAGAACATCAGCAGCTGGCCGTCCTTGTAGTCGACGTTGATGATGTCCGGCTTCTGCACCGTGATGGTTTTGCCGTTGATCGTCAGGTTCATGTAGTAGTCGTAATCCGCAAGTGAATCCAGGACCGTCTTGCCGACCTCGGCGAGTTCGTTCGGCTCCAGCTTCAGATCGGTGTTCTTGTCGAAATCCATGACCACGGTGGAGGAGAACACCTCGTCGAAGCGCCAGACATTGCGCAGTTCCGTGAATGCTGCCGTCGGGCGCCGCGACGACTTCGAGCCGCGCTTCGACGAAGATATGCGGATGGGCGATGGCGGCGGCCGGCGCAAGCGAGATCAGCGCGGCCATCAGGAATGTCGATGTTTTCATGCTGTCGGGTTACCGCTCTGCCCAAATCGGTTGCCGTGCATTCTTGCCGGAGAATGGGACGGAATTGGGACCGGCCTCAAGGCGGCAAACGTGAATCAGGTCGGCTTCAAGCCTGCTTCTTGAACCAGGCATGGAGGTAGTCGACGAAGATGCGCACCTTTGCCGGCAGGTAGCGCCGATGCGGGTAGACGGCGTAGATGCCGCGATCCGTGGGTAAGATAGTCGTTGAACAGCGTCACGAGCGCGACCGTCTTCGATCGGCTTGCGGGCGATGAAGTCCGGAATGACTGCGATGCCGATGCCGGAAAGTGCCGCGCGCAATGTCGCATGCGGACTGTTGACCTCGATCGGTCCGGAAACAGCGACGGTGAAGGAGGTGCTGTCCGGGTTGTAGAATCGGACGCTTGCCTGCGTGCGCGAGTTGGTGTCGACGATGAAGGGAACGTTGGAAATGTCCGTCGGGTGTTCGAGATCCGGATAGCGCTCGAGAAACTCCGGCGTTGCGCAGACATGCACGCGGAAATCGCGAGATCTTGCGGGCGATCATGCCCGAATCTTCGAGCTTCGTGACGCGGATCGCCACGTCGAAGCCCTCCTCGATCAGATCGACGAAACGGTCGTCGGCGACGATTTCCAGCTGACAGGTCCGGGTTCTCCTTGGCGAAATCGATCAGCGACTGGCCGACGTCCGCATCGACGAAGGTGCGCGGCACGGAAATCCGCAGCCGGCCCTTGAGCTGCGCGTTGTTCTCGCGGACGAGATCGGCGAGATTGTCGATCTCCTTCAGAATGTCGGAGGCGGTGCGGTAATAGGTATGGCCGGCCTCGGTCAGCGAGAATTGCCGGGTGGTGCGGTTGAGCAGCAGCGCGCCGAGCTCGTCCTCCAGTTCCCGCACATATTTGGAAAGCAGCGCCTTCGAGCGCCCGGTGCGCCGGGCCGCGGCGGAAAAGCCTTCCGCTTCGACGACATCGATGAAGGCGCGTATGCGGGTCAGCGTGTCCATGGCCATCCTTCCGTTGTTGCGGAAGATTGAACAAATTGCTGCTTCTTTGTTCAATTTATTTTTTCGGGCTGTGCGCAAAAAAATTCTTGATTATGACGGCGAATATTCTTATTTCCGCTCTCAGCCCAAAGTCGCACGTGCCCATGGGTGTCCGCCGACCCTCGAATTGGTGAGGAAATCGGTAAGGTACCTGGAACTAACCCCTCCAGTCGCTATTCCGGCCAACCGGAAAATGCGAGGACATCTGAAGCAACGACGGTGCGGGCCTTTTTGTTCTCTCCCGGCTTTCCATCAGCCGGGGTTACTGAAGAGGCACACCTTCATTGCCGGAAGTGCGGTTGGGATTCTTCCCTCCAATCCATGGCAGACAAAGCCGAACTATGCCGCTGTCGCGGCGTTGGTTCAATATTTGCGCATCGAGCGCTTGCTCTGGTTCCGGGGTCTCCACCGGCTGGTTCCAAGGCGAGCATTCGTATGCCCTTTGTCCTCCGGTTTTTGCCGGAGCTCTGGAATTGGAAGAGGGAATCGATATGACCACCCAGCGCATCCGCGACTTTCTCGCAACCCGACGTCCCGATGGTCCCTGCCTCGTGGTCGACCTCGACGTCGTGCGCGACAATTTCAAGGCGTTCCGTCACGCCATGCCGGACAGCGCGATCTACTATGCCGTCAAGGCAAACCCGGCTCCGGAAGTCCTGAAGCTGCTCGCAAGCCTTGGGCTCCAACTTCGATTGCGCCTCCGTCGCTGAAATCGAAATGGCGCTCGACGCCGGTGCGACCGCTGCCCGCATCTCCTACGGCAACACGATCAAGAAGGAACGCGACGTCGCCCGCGCGCATGCGCTCGGCGTCAGCCTCTTTGCGGTCGACAGCCACGAGGAAGTCGAGAAGATCTCCCGTGCCGCTCCCGGCGCCCGCGTGTTCTGCCGCGTGCTCACGGATGGCGAAGGCGCCGAATGGCCGCTGTCGCGCAAGTTCGGCTGCGTGCCGCAGATGGCCGTCGACGTTCTCGTCTACGCCCATCAGCTCGGCCTCGCATCCTACGGCGTCTCGTTCCATGTCGGTTCGCAGATGACCAAGGTCGATGCCTGGGATTCGGCTCTCGCCGATGCCAAGCGCGTCTTCGTGCAGCTTGCCAAGCAGGGCATCGACCTGAAGATGGTCAACATGGGCGGCGGTTTCCCGACCAAGTACCTGCGCGACGTTCCGTCGGCCGAAGCCTACGGCCGTGCGATCTTCCAGAGCGCTGCGCAAGCACTTCGGCAACCAGATCCCGAAGACGATCATCGAGCCGGGCCGCGGCATGGTCGGCAATGCCGGCGTCATCAAGACGGAAGTCGTGCTGATCTCGAAGAAGTCGGACAACGACGACGACCGCTGGGTGTTCCTCGACATCGGCAAGTTCGGCGGTCTCGCCGAAACGATGGACGAGGCGATCCGCTACCCGATCCGCACCGAGCGCGACGGCGACGAAATGGAGCCTTGCGTCCTTGCCGGCCCGACCTGCGATTCGGCCGACGTGCTCTACGAGAAGAACATGTATCCGCTGCCGATCTCGCTCACGATCGGCGACGAGGTTCTGATCGAAGGCACCGGCGCCTACACGACGACCTATTCGGCGGTCGCCTTCAACGGCTTCGAGCCGCTGAAGGCCTACGTCATCTAATACGTTCGCCAGCCCCGTAACCAGCCGGGGCGGCAATTTCACAATTCGTCATCAATCGCCGCTTATAACGGTATTGGGTACGGGAGGCCAAGATGGCCGCTGTTCTTGATTCTGTCCGCGCATTCTTTGCGCCGACTGCCTTCACCATCGACGCCGAAAATCCGTCGGATGTCGTCGCGCGCGAAAACCTGCTCGACCGCGCCATGGGGCCGAATCGCCGCAAGAAGTCGTCGGAGACGATCCGCCGCGACCGCGTTCCGGCCGAAGGCCTGGCGCTCGTCGCGCGCGATCCGCGACGGTCATGTCATCGGCACCGTGCGCCTCTGGAACATCGAAGCCGGCGTCAACCGCGACGGCACGCCGATCGATGCGCTGCTGCTCGGCCCGCTCGCCGTCGATTCCGCCTACGAGGGCAAGGGCATCGGCTGCGGCGCTGATGCGTGCGGCGATCCTCGAAGCCAAGAACCGCGGCCACGGCGCGATCCTGCTCGTCGGCGATGCAGCCTATTACGAGCGCTTCGGCTTCTTCGCCGACAAGGCGCGCCATCTCGTCATGCCGGGCCCGTTCGAACGCGCGCGCTTCCTGGCGCTCGAGCTCAAGGAAGGCTGGCTCGAGGGCGCCGCCGGCATGATCGTCCCCTCGGGACGCAAGCTCGCCATGCCGCGCGCCGGCCCGGAAGGCGGCCTGACCGACAGCAAGCCGTCTCCGCTGAACAAGGGCGAGGCGGTATTTCTGTCGCCTGCCGCTGATAAACTGGATTCGACATGGGCTGTGAGACCGGCGCGACTGGTCGGGATGACTTTCGCACCGGTGGCAGCACGTCAACTTCGCGGCATCATGCTGCATAGCATTGCCGTAGATCCGCTTCTCTCGCTCGTGCGTTGCTGTCCGGACCTGCTGCTTGCCCAGCAGCGCAGCCAGAGCGGCTACCCGCGCTTCTCGGACTGCGCCGTGTCTCGATCGCGCGGCGAGCAACTGTCAGTCGCTGAAGCGGTGATCGTGTCGCCCGCGACGGAAAGATCGTGGCCGAACGCGGCTATCGCGGACATACGGCGTCGGAATCGACCAATATCAAATCCGCGTCGAAATCGATCATCTCGGCGCTGGTCGGTATTGCCATCAGCAAAGGCGTGCTCGAAGGGTCGGATCAGAAGATCGCGCCGATCCTGAAGGCGGATCTGCCGCAATCACCCGATCCGCGCCTGAACGAGATCACCATCGGAAACCTGCTTTCCATGCAGGCGGGGCTGGGCCGTATGTCGGGACCGAACTACGGACGCTGGGTTTCGAGCCGGCAACTGGGTGCGCTTCGCGCTCTCCCAGCCTTTCGACGACGAGCCTGGCGGCCCGATGCTCTATTCGACTGGCTCGACGCATCTGCTGTCTGCCATCCTGACAAAGTCGCGCGGCAAGCCGACGCTTGCCTTGGCGCGCGAGTGGCTTGGACCGGTGAAGGATTTCCGCATCGGCGCCTGGGAGCGCGATCCGCAGGGCATCTATCTTGGCGGCAACCAGATGGCGATGAGCACCCGGTCGCTGCTTGCCTTCGGCGAGCTCTACCGCAATGGCGGCAGGACGCCGAAGGGAGGCAGATCGTGCCGGCCGACTGGATCGCGCAATCCTGGCAGCCACGCACCAATTCCCGCTTTTCCGGCGACGGCTACGGCTATGGCTGGTTCGTGCGGAGCTGGCGGCGAGGACGTGCATTTCGCCTGGGGTTATGGCGGCCAGATGCTCTACATCGTGCCGTCGCTCGACCTCACCGTCGTCATGACCTCGGAGGAAAGCGGACCGTCCGCCCGAAACGGCTATCGTGATGCCTTGCACGGACTGCTGGCAGAAATCATCGAAAGCGCCCGAACATCCTGCACTGGAAGGATGGCGAAGGCCGTCTTTACGGCCATAGCCATCCGCAAAGTATCGAACTCTCAGGCCGATATATCGACGACGCCGCAATCGCCGGCTTCGGAGGCGAAGGCGAGCAGCTTGCCGTTCTTGCTCCAGCTCATCGAGGTGATCGCGCCCTTGCCGGGGCGGCGGATCAGCGCTTCCTTGCTGTCGGCGATGCGCACGGCAAGGATCATGCCGTCGATGAAGCCGATTGCCAGGATATCCTCGGCCGGGTGGAACTTGACCTGCGGTCGCCATGATGTTGGCGCGCGTGCCGAGTTCCAGCGGCGCCTTGCCCATCGGGCCATCCTTGCCCTGGAACGGCCAGACGATCGCCGCCGGCGCACCGGACGAGGCAAGCCACTTGCCCTTGGCGGACCAGGACAGCGACTTCACCTTGGCCGGATAGCCGGTCATGCGCATGTGGCGGGCCTCGGCGCCCGGCTTGATATCGAGTTTCCAGCCGTGCAGCGCGTTTTCCTGCATGGTGGTCACGAGAAAATTGCCATCCGGCGAGAAGGTGACGCCGGTGTGGGCGCCTTTCCATTCCAGATCGACCGGCTTCGCGCTCATGCCAACCCAGTGCAGCGAAACGCCATTGTAGCGCGCAGCAGCGACGCGCATGCCCTTTGGCGCGAAGGCGAGGCCTTCGACCGTGCGCTCCTCGGCGAATTCCTTGGTCTCGCCGTCGGCAAGGCGGACGAATGTGCTCTTCGCCGTAGGCATAGGCGATCGCGCCCTGCGGGCCGGCGGCCACCTGCGAAATCCATTTGCGCGGAGCACTGGCAATCTCGCTGACGCTCGCATCGGCGGCGATGCGCAGCACCTTGCCGTCCTCGCCGCCGGAGATCAGGCTTTCGCTATAGGGATCGCGGATGCAGGTGAGCATGCCGCCCTGATGGGCTTCGGAAACCTTGTCGCCGCCATCCAGCCGGTGGAACGTGCCGTTGGCATTCGCGAAGAACGGAACATCACCTAAAAATTCGACGGCCAGAACGTGGCCGTCGAGATCAAGCGGTGCAACTGTCGGCATCAGGCGGCAGCCTCGCAGGCCTTGAAGGATGCTTCGAGCTTTTCGCGGTCGAGTTCGCGGCCGATGAAGACGAGGCGGCTTTCGTGCTTCTCGCCATCCTTCCACGGCGCGCTGATGATCGCCCTCGATGATCATGTGCACGCCCTGGACGACATAACGCTCCGCATCGTCCTTGAAGGCGATGATGCCCTTGAGGCGCAGGATGTTCGGCCCCTGCGTCTGGGTGATCTTCTGGATCCAGGGGAAGAAGCGCTCGGCGTTCATCTCGCCGCCGCGCAGCGACACCGACTGCACCGTCACGTCATGGATCGGCGACATGGCGCCGTGATCATGGTGGTGATGGTCGTGATCGTGGTGATGATGATCGTGATCATGCGCATGGTGGTGGTGGTCGTGATCGCAATCCGGACCGCACACGTGGTCGTCGTGATCGTGTTCCAGGAAGTGCGGATCGTTTTCCAGCGCGCGTTCCAGATTGAAGGCGCCCTGGTCGAGCACGCGGGCGAGATCGACGCCGGAGCGGCTCGGTCTTGTAGACGCGGGCGCGTCGGGTTGATGGCGCGCACGATATCCTCGATCTGCGCCAGTTCCTCCGGCGTCACCAGGTCGGTCTTGTTGATGAGGACGACGTCGGCAAAGGCGATCTGGTCTTCGGCCTCGCGGCTGTCCTTCAGGCGCAGCGGCAGGTGCTTGGCGTCGACCAGGGCGACGACGGCATCGAGTTCCGTCTTGGCGCGCACGTCGTCGTCCATGAAGAAGGTCTGGGCGACCGGCACCGGATCGGCAAGGCCTGTCGTCTCGACGATGATGCCGTCGAAACGGCCCGGGACGGCGCATCAGGCCTTCGACGACGCGGATCAGGTCGCCGCGCACCGTGCAGCAGACGCAGCCGTTGTTCATCTCGTAGATTTCTTCGTCGGACTCGACGATCAGGTCGTTGTCGATGCCGATCTCGCCGAATTCGTTGACGATGACCGCATATTTCTTGCCGTGGTTTTCGGAAAGGATGCGGTTGAGCAGCGTCGTCTTGCCGGCGCCGAGATAACCGGTGAGCACGGTGACGGGGATGGGCTTCTGCTGCGTGGAAATTGCGTCGGTCATGAGAACCTCGAAGAATGGGCTTGCCGCCGAGCAGGGCTTGAAAACGGTCGGTCACATATAAGGAGTTGGAAGCGGCAGTTCAAAGGGTTTTATAATGTTATAAGATCACATTGCGGTTGATCGCTGCTATTTAGAGTTCGGAGATATCGAACGCATCCACGTCCTGCAGCAATTCGATCAGACCCTTCACCGCATGCTCAATCAGCGCTTCTCCCTTTTCGGCCGTTGCGGCCGCTGCATTTCCTGCCGCGCCCTTGTCGTTGAGGTCCGACATCTTCCAGCCGAAGGCGTGCGGTCCGTAGGCGCGCAGATGCTTGAAGCGCGCGGCGAACTCCGTCTGCCGCGAAGCAAAGTTCTCGGCCTTGGACATGTCGACCTTATCCGGGATGCAGCGCCAGCATCACCGAGGTCTCGATATCGCCGCCATGGATGTCGATCGCCTTGTCCTCCGGCTGAAATCACCGCCTTCCGGCACGCCGAAGCGGGTCCAACTGGTCGCAACGGCCAGCATGTCGAATCGCACCCGCGCCTCGGTCGCGACGATCGTCATGAGCGGCGAATTGCCGCCATGGGCGTTCAGCATCACGAATTTGCGGATGCCATGGCCGTGCAGCATTCCGGCAATTCCGAGCCAGCGGTGGATCGCTTCGTCGTAGGTCAGCGTCTTCGTGCCTTCGACATCCATGTGTTCGATCGAATAGCCGATCGGCTCCGCCGGCAGGAAGGTGACCGGCAAGGCGGAAGGAAGGGCGTCCTTCAACCGTCCGACGATCCCTTCGGCGATCAGCGTGTCGGTCTCGAACGGCAGGTGCGGACCGTGCTGCTCATGCGCGCCGAGCGGCAATACGGCGATCCAGTTCCGCGCGGTATTCAGGCGGAAGTGACGGATCGTTGTCGGCGAAGTTCCGGGCAGGCGCTGTCATACCGTTTCGATGCCCCTTGTTTATGACGTGAACCTGCGCAATGTCATACCGTAGCGTTGTCACGTCTTAAAGATCAAAGGGATGGCGATGGGAAAGAAGAACAAGGACGGCAAGAAAGCAGAAGTCCAAGAAGAAGGACCACGACGCGAGTATACGCTTACCGATCTTTCGCCGGCTTTGACGCAGGCGGCGCGTTCCATGCGCACGGTGCTCTCCCGCAATCTGCTCGAAAGCGGGCTTTATGCCGGTCAGGACGGCGTCATTCTCTCGCTCGCCGAAAGCGACGGCATGACGGCCGGCGGCCTTGCCCAGAAACTCGGCGTCAAGGCGCCGACCATGACGCGCACGATCGGCCGCATGGAAGCGCAGGGCTTCCTGGAACGAAAGCCGGACGCAGACGACGCGCGGCTGACCAAGGTCTATCTCACCGAACTGGGCCGCGGCAGCGTGCAGAGCAATCGAGCTGGCGGCATCGGCCTGCGACCGCTTGGCCACGCATGACTTCTCCGACAAGGAAATCCGCAATCTCGTGCGCCTGCTGAAGGCGGTCGACGACAATCTTCAGGCTGAGGCTCACATTTCGAAGAGCCGGACGAAATCTGACGATTTCCCTGAATAGATTTCGATTTGCCTCCGCCGCGTTTAATCTTTTAATTAAACATTTTAAGGGCGTTCGATTTGACGATAGCGGTCCTACATCTCGCGCGTTGCTGGCGGAGGATGCGTGGCTCAGAAGATCAAGCTTTCGACGATTGCCGAAACGCTTGGTATTTCAACGGCGACCGTATCGCTTGCCTTACGCGACAGTCCGCTGGTGGCCGGCAATACACGGGAAAAGATCAAGGAACAGGCGCGCGCGCTCGGTTACATCTACAATCGTCGTGCCGCCAGCCTGCGCACCTCTCGCTCCGGCATCATCGGCGTCGTCGTGCACGACATCATGAACCCGTTCTACGGCGAAATCCTGAAGGCGATCGAGAGCGAGCTCGATCGCAGCCGTCATACCTTCATTCTGTCCAACCACTACGACTCGGTCGAGAAGCAGCGCACCTTCATCGAGACGCTGCTGCAGCTCGGCGGCGATGGCGTCATCATGTCGCCGGCGATCGGCACGCCGCCGGAGGATATGCAGCTTGCGGAAGACAACGGCATGCCGGCGATCCTCGTCGCCCGCTCGATGGAGGGCTCCGACCTGCCGACCTATCCGCGGCGACGACAGCTATGGCATTTCGCTCGCCACCAATCACCTGATCGGCCTCGGTCACCGCATCGATCGCCATGATCGGCGGCACGGATCAGACCTCGACCGGCCGCGATCGCTATCAGGGTTATGTCAACGCGCTGCGCAAGGCCGAGATCGAAGTCGATCCGAATCTGCGCATTCCCGGTCCGCGCTCGATGCAGGGCGGGTTCGAGGCGGCGGTCCATTTTCTGTCGCTGCCGCAGAAGCCGACGGCCGCCGTCTGCTGGAACGATCTCGTTGCCATCGGTCTGATGAACGGCATTGCCCGCGCCGGTCTTGTGCCGGGCACAGACATATCGGTCACCGGTTATGACGACCTGGAGGAAGCCTCGATCTCGACGCCGGCGCTGACGACCGTCTGGAACGGGCAGGCGGAAGTCGGCCGGCTTGCCGCCCGGGCGCTTCTCGATCGCTTAGCCGGTAGCCACGAGCCGGACGGCATCCATCTGATCAAGCCGGAAATGCGCATCCGCCAGTCGACCAGCCCCTATCAGACCCCGCCAGTAAGATCAAGAGGAAAAGCCATGTCCCGCATCGCCATTCTCGTTCCCGGGAAGATACACGAGCGCGTTCTTTCGACCTTGAAGGACCGTTTCGAAGTCGTCGCCGTCGAACGCGAGGAGACGCTCAAGCTCGATGCGGAAACCGCCAGCCGCATTCGCGGCGTCGCCGTCTGCGGCGCCTTTCCCGGCAAGTGGATGGACCAGCTGCCGAATGCTCGAAGTGATCGCCAAGCTTCGGTGTCGGTTATGACGGCGTCGACGTCAAGCATGCTGCGGAAAAGGGCATCGTCGTCACCAACACGCCGGATGTGCTGAACGACGAAGTCGCCGATACGGCGATCGGCCTGCTGCTCAACACGATCCGCGAGTTGCCGCGGGCCGAAAACTGGCTGCGCGAGGGCCACTGGAAGCCGGGCACGGCCTATCCGCTGTCGCGCTTTTCGCTTGAAAGGCCGGCATGTCGGTCTCTATGGTCTCGGTCGCATCGGGCTCAGGAAATCGCCAAGCGGCTCGAGCCGTTCAAGGTGAAGATCAGCTATCACACGCGCACGCGACACACGGACATTGCCTACGATTATCATCCGACGCTGAAAGGCCTGGCCGAAGCCGTCGACACGTTGATCGCGATCGTTCCGAAGACGCCGCATACCCACAAGACGATCGATGCGGAGATACTTTCGGCGCTCGGCCCTGACGGCATTCTCATCAATGTCGGCCGCGGCTGGACGGTGGACGAGGCAGCGCTCGTTGCGGCGCTTGCAGCGCGGTGCGCTCGGTGCTGCCGGCCTCGATGTCTTCTACGACGAGCCGACGGTTCCGGCCGAGCTGCTGGCAGCTTGCCGAATGCCGTGCTGCTGCCGCATGTCGCCTCGGCCTCGATGCCGACGCGTAATGCGATGGCCGACCTCGTCGCGGACAATCTCATCGCATGGTTCGAGAAGGGTGCGGCGCTGACGCCGGTGCCGGAGACGCCGTCAAAGCGCTGATTGCTTGATTGCGGCCGGTTGCCTGCTGCTTGCCGGCTGCATATTCCCGCACGGCATCGCCGAACGCTGCGAAAATCTGGTTCGAGGGCTTATCGGTTTCGGCCCAGTATTCCGGATGCCACTGCACGCCGACGGCAAAGGCCTTGGCGTCGATGACGGACACCGCCTCGATCGTTCCGTCTTCGGCGGTTGCCTCCACCTGCAGGCGCGGCGCGGTCCTGGCGATCGCCTGGCGGTGCAGCGAATTCACCTGGATTTCACCGGGGCCGAGAATGCCGGCGATGCAGGAGCCTTCCTTGACGATGAACGCTCTGGCGGATCGCATACATGCCGTCCCGATCGACATCCACCGGCTTGCGGTGGTCCCAGATGCCGGGCTGTTCCTGGATTTCGCTGGCCAGCGAACCGCCGAGCGCGACGTTCAGCTCCTGGATGCCGCGGCAGATGGCCAGCAGCGGCACGGCGCGGTCGATTGCGCGGCGGATGAGCGGCAGGCTGGTTGCGTCACGGGCGGGATCGAAGGGCCCGTCGGTTTCGCGTCGCTTCGGCACCATAGAGCGACGGGTGCACGTTGCTTGCGGAGCCGGAGACGAGCAGGCCGTCGACACGGTCGAGGATCGCGTCGGTATCGTAGCCCTTCTCGAAGGCGGGGATGATGAAAGCCATGACGCCTGCCGCGTTCAGCGCCGCGCGCACATACTGATGCTGGACGGCATGCCAGTCGCTGCCGTCGAAGGTTCGGATATCGGCAGGAACGGCGACAATCGGTTTGGTCATTTTCAGTCCGGAGAACGATCTCTATTTTGTCTATTGTGAGAGCCGAAGTCGGCCGCCAAAGTCAACTTCCCGATCAGGTGGCCAATTTGCGGCGATTGGGAGCACTCAAGCGCGAGATATCCAGCTAAACCGCTGATTTTGAAGGAAACGCCGCGCCTGCCAAATTGCTGTCGTGATGCCAAAGTCTAATAGACTAAAGCTTGAAACGCAGGCCGGTCACATGCTTAGTCTCGCCCATTGCCGCGGGTAGGGAAGAGATTGACGCGCAGTACCATCTATACGGGAGGTTTTTGATGGATCGTCGTTCATTTATGAAGAAGGCGGGAACCGCGGGCGCTGGTGTCGTTGCGGCAACGCGCACTGGCCGCGCCGGCGATCGCGCAGGAGAATCCGAAGATTTCGTGGCGCATGACCTCGTCGTTCCCGAAGAGCCTGGACACGATCTATGGTGGCGCGGAAGACATCGCCAAGCATGTTGCCGCCGCGACCGACGGCAATTTCACGATCCAGCCTTTTGCGGCCGGTGAAATCGTGCCCGGGCCTGCAGGCGGTCGATGCCGTGGCCGCCGGCACGGTCGAGGCAGCCCACACCACCTCCTATTATTTCGTCGGCAAGGACCCGACCTACGCGATCGGAACGGCCATTCCGTTCGGCCTGAACAGCCGCCTGACCAATGCCTGGTATCTTCGAGGGCAACGGCAATACAGCTGATGAACGAATTCTATGCGACACAGGGCATGTACGCGCCTGCCGGCCGGCAACACCGGTGCGCAGATGGGCGGCTGGTTCCGCAAGGAAATCAATACGCTCGACGACCTCAAGGGCGTCAAGATGCGTATCGCCGGCCTTGCCGGCCGCGTCATGGAGAAGCTCGGCGTCATCCCGCAGCAGATCGCCGGCGGCGATATCTATCCGGCGCTCGAAAAGGGCACGATCGATGCGGCGGAATTCGTCGGTCCCTATGACGACCTGAAGCTCGGCTTCCACAAGGTGGCGAAGTACTACTACTATCCGGGCTGGTGGGAAGGTGGCCCGACGATCCATGCTTTCTTCAATCTCGAAAAGTGGAACAGCCTGCCGAAGCACTATCAGGCAGCGCTCACCGACGCCTGCGCCTTCGCCAACACCAACATGCTGGCGAAATACGACACGAAGAACCCGAGCGCGCTGAAGCAGCTGGTTGCCGAAGGCGCGACGCTGCGTCCGTTCAGCCAGGAGATCATGGAAGCCTGCTTCCAGGCTGCGACCGGCATCTATAGCCGAGATCTCCGGCTCGAACCCGTATTTCAAGAAGATCTACGACGACCAGACCGCGTTCAAGCGCGACGCCTATCTCTGGATGCAGCTCTCGGAATACACCTTCGACACGTTCATGATGATCCAGCAGCGGTCCGGGCAAGCTCTAAGCGCTCTGCCTCCGGCGCAGGCCTCGTCTGCAGTTTCATCACATCGACAAGCAAAAACCCCGGATTTCCAGTCCGGGGCTTTTTCTTTGCATGCGTTACCTGATCGGCGGCGGTTGACTGAGATCGGTGGGGGAGCCGGCTGCGCGCGGCGTTGCAGGTGCCGGTTGCTGGCCGGGCAGGCCGTTCAGTGGCGGCAGGGTGAGGCCGGGGATCTGCGGCGAGCCGTTGCCGCCGTCGGCGCCCATCGGCGGACAGGCCGAGTTGGCCGCCGAAGCCCGGGTACTTCGATCTTGATCGTGTTCGAGATCGACCTTCGGGCCCTTGTCCAGCCAGTAGGTCACCGATTGCGGCCAGAAGATCACGATCGCGACGAGGATCAGCTGCATGACCGACCCAGGGAAGCGCGCCCATGTAGATATCCGAGGTCTTTACATCGCGGCTGGCGATCGAGCGCAGGTAGAAGAGCGCGAAGCCGAAGGGCGGGTGCATGAAGCTCGTCTGCATGTTGACGCAGATCAGCACGCCGAACCAGATCAGGTCGATGCCGAGAGCCGAGGCGACGGGCGCCAGCATCGGGATGACGATGAAGGCGATCTCGAAGAAATCGAGGAAGAAGGCGAGGACGAAGATGAAGATGTTGACGAAGATCAGGAAGCCGACCGGGCCGCCGGGAATGCCGGAGAGCATGTGCTCGATCCAGCGCGAGCCGTCCATGCCCTGGAAGACGAGGCTGAAGCAGGTGGAGCCGATCAGGATCATCACCACCATGGAGGTGATGTGCATCGTCGATGTCATCGCCTCGCGGATCAGCGGCCAGGTGAGACGGCCGGTGCATGGCGGCAAGCGCCATCGCGCCGACGACGCCGAGCGCGCCGGCTTCCGTCGGCGTCGCAAGACCCATGAAGATCGTGCCGAGTACGAGGAAGATCAGCACGATCGAGGGCACCATGCCCATCAGCACCTTCATCAGCAGCGCCCAGTTGAAGTCGCCGCGCACTTCCTTCGGCAGCGGCGGCATCGATTTCGGCCGGAAGATCGACAGCACCAGGATGAAGAGCACGAAGATCGCGACCTGCAGGATCGAGGGACCGATCGCGCCGAGATACATGTCGCCGACCGACCTGCCGAGCTGGTCGGCGAGAACGACGAGCACGAGCGAGGGCGGGATGACCTGGGTGATCGTGCCCGACGCGGCGATGACGCCGGTCGCAAGCCGCGGGTTGTAGCCGTAGCGCAGCATGATCGGCAGCGAGATCACGCCCATGGTGATGACCGAGGCAGCGACCGTGCCGGTGATGGCGCCGAGAACGGCGCCGACGAGGATGACCGCGTAGGCAAGGCCGCCTGGAATGCCGCCGAAGAGCTTGCCGGTGCCTTCGAGAAGGTCCTCGGCCAGACCGCATCGCTCCAGAATCGCACCCATGAAGGTGAAGAAGGGAATGGCGAGCAGCAGATCGTTGGAGACGATGCCGAAGATGCGAAGCGGCAGGGCCTGCAGGAAGGCCTCGCTGAAATGGCCGGTTGCTGATGCCGATGATGCCGAAGAAAAGACCGACGGCGGCGAGCGAAAAGGCGACCGGAAAGCCGTACAGCATGAAAATGACCATGCCCAGAAACATCGCCGGCGGAATGATACCGAAGTCAAACAAGTCCGTTCCTCCCGGAGAGCCTTACTGCAGGGGCTTTTCGTATTTCGTGTCGAGTTGGATGATAGCCGTTCAGCGCGGCGATCCGCTTGATGAGTTCCGAAATGCCCTGAAGCACCAGGAGCGCGAAGCCTGCGAAAAGGATGAGCTTGACCGGCCACCGGATGAGCCCGCCGGCATTGGCCGACACTTCCCCCTGCTGGTAGGAGATCACGAAGATAGGGCCAGCACAGAAGGCCAGGAAGAAGCATGCCGGGATCAGAAAAACGATCAGGCCGATGATGTCGATCCAGATTTTCGCCCTTTCGGAGACCGATCCGTAGATCAGGTCGACACGCACATGCTCGTTGTTGCGCAGCGTATGGGCCGCGCCGAGCACGACGACGAAGGCGAACAGATACCACTGGATCTCCAGCCAGCCGTTCGAGCTATAGTTGAAGAGGTAACGGACGAGGGCGTTTCCTGCGCTGATCAAGCAGCAGAACAGCACCATATAATCCGCGATTTTGCCTATGAATTGGCTGACGCTGTCGATCAGCCGGCTGACGCCCAGCAACGCCGGCATGCCGTCTTCTCCCCCTGTATGCCTTTGCGGCAAGTTCTCCTCTTTGGCAATTTGTGTAAACCACGCTCCCGGAAATTGGAAGAATAAACGGCCTTCTAGGATTTTAGTCGTAGGCGACGTCGAACCGCGCTTCGCTCGCAAGGCCCAATCTCTGCGGTAAGGATTTTTTCCAAAACTTCGGCAAAAGGCTGAAATTGGTTGTGTAGCGCTGTAATTCATCGCTCATGATTTTAGAAAAAATGACCAAATATCTGAGTGTCAGGGCAATCAATTCTTAAAGGGTTCTTCCGTATTATCCGGACGCACAGGGAAAGTATGGATGAAGCCAGCATAACCCGAACAGGGTCCCTACGGATGTGTATCTGTCGTTTGTGAGTTCCCTTTCCGGGAACCGCATGACGCTCTTGCTGGCGTCATTGTGCATGTCAGCGACCTTTCTGGCGGTGGCTGCCAAGACAGAGTCCTCCGCTCTACGTCCTGCTGTCGGCTGGCCTTCCTCCTGATCTTCGGCGCGCGCATGGCCATCTTCCGCATGTTCGATCGTGTCGACAAGCAGAGCCTGTCGCACGCGCGGAAATCGAACGCTGGGAAGCGGATTCTCGTTGTCAGTGGAGCCTGCACCACCGCCATCCTTGGTATCGGCAGCGGCTACGCCATCTTCATCGTGCGCGATCCCTTCGCGGAGCTTGCCTGCATTTCCGTCACCATGGCGACCATGGTTTCCGTCGTCGGCCGCAACTACGGCTCGCGCATGGCGGTCGACCTGCAGACGTTCTTCCTGCTGCCTGCCGATGATCGTCTGCAGCCTGATGGCGCTGGATTTCTATCGCGGCTATTCTCTCGATCTTCCTCATTCCTTTCTGGCTGACGACGCGGGCCATGGCGAACGGCGTGCGCGAGTTCCTCTATGAGAACGTCATCGCGCGCCGGCGAGATCGCCATGATCGCCGACCGCTTCGACACGGCGCTCAACAATATGCCGCACGGCCTTGTCATGGTCGATCCGTCGAACCGTATCCAGGTGATCAACCGCAAGGCCCACGAGCTTCTCAAGATCGGGCGATCCGGATCGGCTGAAGGATCGCGACCTCGGTGCCGTTCTGCGCTACGGCGCGCGCTACAGCTTCATGGACGCCTCGCAGCCGGAATTGATCCTGCGGCAGCTGACGCAGGTTGCCGAAGGCAGCCTGTCGCGCACGCTCATTCATTTTCCCGAGAGCCTGTCGCTGGAATTCTCTGCGAACCGCCGCGCCGATGGCGGCGCTGTGCTGATCTTCGAGGACGTCTCGAGCCGCGTGAAGGCGGAGCAGAAGATCCTGCACATGGTGCGCTATCGACGCGCTGACTGGCCTTCCCAATCGCGAATATTTCGGCCAGCTGGTGCAGGAGTACCTCGACCAGTCATCCGAAGAAGACGCGGGCCGCTCGGCTTCATGGTCCTCGATATCGACGAGTTCAAACATGTCAACGACATGCGCGGCCACGTCACCGGCGACCATCTGCTCTGCGCGATCGCCGCACGGATCAAGGACGATGGCAGGCAATGCCATCGTCGGCCGCCTGATGGGCGACCAATTCATCCTCTTCTTCCCGCATGCGAAGGAGCAGCGAAGCGCTCGACGCCGAGATCCGCCGGTTGCACGCTGACGATCCAGGGCAACTACGAGGTCGACGAGATCACTTTCCTCGTGTCACTCAGCGCCGGTTATGCGATCCTGGAAAGCAACGCCTTCGCGATGGACGAATGGAGCATCAAGGCTGACCTTGCTCTGTTCGAAAGCAAGTCGCGACTCACGCGGCGGCATCGCCGGCTTCGAGCGCGAAATGGACGGCCGTTACATCGAGCAGCAGAAGCTGAAGGCGGACCTGCGCGAGGCGGTGGCCGCGAGGCCAGCTGCAGCCTCGTCTTTCAGCCGATGTTCAAGGCCGATGGCACGCGCATCGAATGTGCCGAGGCGCTGGCGCGCTGGGTGCATCCGGAAAAGGGCTCCATTCCGCCCGACGTCTTCATCCGTATCGCCGAAGAGATGGGCATCATCTCCGACATCACCCGCTTCGTGCTTTTCAAGGCCTGCAGTGAATGCATGACGTGGCCGGAACATATCGCGGTGTCGGTCAATCTCTCGGCACGGGATCTGCGCGACGCCGATATCCTCGCGGTCGTTTCGGAAGCGCTTGCACAGTCCGGGCTTGCCGCCTCGCGACTGCATCTGGAAATCACCGAAAGCTGCCTGATCGACGAGCCGGCGGCCGTGCGCGCCATCCTGGCGGAACTGCGCGTCCCGCGGCATCACCATTGCCATCGACGATTTCGGCACCGGCTTCTCCAGCCTCAGCTATCTCGACACGCTGCCGCTCGATATCGTGAAGATCGATCGCTCCTTCGTGCGCAACATCGGTGAAGACACGCGACGGCTGAAGCTTTTGCGCGGCACCGTCAATCTTGCCCGCGAACTCGGGCCTCAAGATCGTCATCGAAGGGCGTGGAAACCGTAGGAGCAACTGGCGCTACTCAACAAGCACCGCAGCGCAGATCTCGTGCAGGGCTACGTCTTCTCCCCGCCGGTTCCTTCGCAGAACATAGCCATACTCTCGCAAAGCCTTACGGCACGCCCGCACGTTCAGCGCCGTCGCCGCAAGGTCGCCTGATAGCTGAAAAGCTAGTTATGCACGCCTAGGATTGTATTTTCGCGCGGCGTGCCGTTAACCTTAATAATTCAAATACGCAATTCTTCATTGTCTGTAACTTCTTGCTGCCGAGCCGGTGTATATGATTAATGAGCCGTTAACAAGCGGTGGACATTATGGCGGGTGCCTCTTTAAAAGTCAGCGATTTCAGCAGCAAGCTCCTGGAAATTCTCGATCATGTCGAGTACCGGCGTGTCGAAAGCACTGAAGACATGGAAGCGGTCGAGCGGCTGCGCTACAAGGCCTACAAGGCCCGTGAAGTGCTTCCCGTAGCCGCCAAGAATCTGATCGATGACGTCGATTTCGATAGCCATGCCTATGTCTTTGGGTCTGTACTATTATGAAGAGCTGGTGAGCACAATTCGCATTCACTCACGTGACGCCGGAGTCATCGCGTTTCGCAGTCGAGCGGGATCTTTCCGGCAGAAATCGATGCCTTCCTTGATGCGGGCATGACCCTGGTCGACCCGGCGCGTTTCGCCGCCGATCCGGAAATCGCAGCTGATATGCCGTGGATTCCCTATCTGACGCTCCGGCCGAACATCGTGGCGGCGGCGCATTTCCGCGCTGACCGTGTGCTTCAGCATGTGCGCCCGCCCATGCGGCCTTTTACAAGCGCGTCTTCTATGCCGACACCGTGGTAGCAAGCCGCATGACGGAAACCTACGGCTTCGACCTGACCCTTATGGCGACGAACGTGATCGAGGTCGGCCGCAAACTTCTGACGCGCTATCCCTTCTTCATGTCGAGCGCCAGCGAACAGCGAATGATGTTCTCCCGCAATCCTGCGGCCACGCTGCCGTCGCTCACCATCATTCCGACGGCGCGTTTCGTGCCGGAAGGCGAACTCGGCACCGATTTGCCTCTTTGAGCGCTGCCTTGCACGCTTCTCTCCGCTGGGGAGGGAGAGAAGCGCGCAAGGCGTTCTCATGCATTGCGCTTTTTCCGCGCTTTGTGTAAGCCCTGAATGGGATTAGCCCGCTCGCCAAGGCCAGGGAATCGTGGCATTGAGGTGGCACGCATCACGCATGCGAGGGGCATTGGAGGGAGATGAGTTTCATGGCCGAAGAACGCAGAGGACCCGTCGAAGTTGGCGCTCCGATGGACTACAAGGAACACGAGCAAACCTATAACCTGTTCATTTCGGCCGCGAAATACGGCAGCATGTTTGTCATAGCCCTGCTGCTCGGTATGACGGTCGGCTTTTTCACCGGCGGGGGCTTCCTCGGCGGGCTCCTGGTGTTCCTCATCATTCTCGTTGCCGGCATCTTCCTGCTGCGCTGATCGCGCAGCAGGAGCGGTATTTCCGAAATTTGGATAGGTGCTTGGCCTAAGCGTGCGACACCGCGGCGGTCTGGCTGACCCGGAGGAGGGCAGTTGGGCAATATCGTTTTCGTTGCAAAGGAATTCGACGGGTTCCGAGACACGCGTTGCGGCGTCTGCCGAGACCGTGAGGAAGATGAAGAATCTCGGCTTCGACGTCGTCGTCGAGGCGGGTGCCGGAGTTCTGTCGCGCATACCGGATAGCGAATTCGAAGCTGCGGGCGCGCGGATCGGATTGGCAAGCGATGCGGCCTCCGCAGATGTGGTGCTGAAGGTTCGCCGTCCTACCGAGGCAGAGATTGCAGGCTACAAGAGCGGTGCAGTCGTCATCGCGATCATGGACCCTTACGGAAATGACGAAGCGATCGCCGGCATGGCGAAAGCCGGCCTTTCCGCTTTCGCCATGGAACTGATGCCGCGCATCACCCGCGCGCAGTCGATGGATGTCCTTTCCTCGCAGGCCAATCTCGCAGGCTATCAAGCGGTCATCGAAGCGGCGGCTGTCTACGACCGCGCCATGCCGATGATGATGACGGCGGCAGGTACCGTGCCCGCGGCCAAGGTCTTCGTCATGGGCGCTGGCGTCGCCGGCCTTCAGGCGATCGCGACCGCGCGGCGTCTCGGTGCTGCTGTCTCCGCCACTGACGTTCGCCCGGCTGCCAAGGAGCAGGTGGCCTCGCTCGGCGCCAAGTTCATCGCCGTGGAAAACGAGGAGTTCAGGGCAGCCGAGACGGCGGGCGGGTACGCCAAGGAAATGTCCAAGGACTACCAGGCGAAGCAGGCGGCACTCGTTGCCGACCACATCGCCAAACAGGACATCGTCATCACCACGGCGTTGATCCCCGGGCGTCCTGCGCCGAAGCTCGTCTCGCGCGCGATGCTTGCCTCGATGAAGCCCGGCGCGGTTGCCGTCGACCTCGCGGTCGAGCGCGGCGGCAATATCGAGGGTGTGGTTGCAGACGAGGTTGCCGATGTCGAGGGCGTCAAGGTGATCGGCTTTGCCAATATGCCGGGCCGGGTCGCGTCCAGCGCTTCGGCGCTTTATGCCAAGAACCTCGTCACCTTCCTCGAGACCATGGTCAACAAGGAAACGAAGAGCGTTGTCCTGAACCTCGACGATGAACTCATCAAGGCGACCATGCTGACCTATGCGGGCGATGTCGTGCATCCGGCTTTCGGCGGTGCGACCAAGGGGGATAGCTGATGGCTAGTGAAGCAATGGACAAAGCGCTGGAGCAGCTCGATCAGGCGGTTACCGCGGTCGTCACTGCAGCCGCGCAAGCCCCGGAGGCGGCAAGTGCCGCAACGGGAGGCGCGATCGATCCCTTCGTCTTCCAGTTTGCGATCTTCGTGCTGGCGATCTTCGTCGGCTATTACGTCGTCTGGTCTGTGACGCCGGCGTTGCATACGCCGCTGATGGCCGTGACCAACGCCATCTCCTCGGTCATCGTCGTCGGCGCGCTGCTTGCGGTCGGCATTTCGGCAAGCGGACTTGCGACCGGCTTCGGCTTCGTCGCGCTCGTCCTCGTCTCGGTCAACATCTTCGGTGGTTTCCTGGTCACGCAGCGCATGCTGGCGATGTACCGCAAGAAGGACAAGTGAGGCCGAACGAATGACCAACGTCGCAGCTTTCCTCTACCTAGTCTCGGGCGTGCTTTTCATACTCGCGCTTCGCGGCCTCTCCCATCCGGCGACCAGCCGCAAGGGCAATCTCTACGGCATGATCGGCATGGGGATTGCGATCCTCACGACGCTGGTGCTGGCGACGCCCTCCTTCAGCGGCTTTGTGCTGATCGTCCTCGGCCTTGCGATCGGCGGCGGGGCCGGCGCCTACATCGCCCGCGTCATTCCGATGACCTCGATGCCGCAGCTGGTGGCAGGCTTTCACTCGCTCGTCGGCCTTGCCGCCGTGCTCGTTGCCGCTTCGGCACTTTACACGCCGGACTCCTTCGGCATCGGGAATATCGGCTCGATCCATGCCGAGGCGCGCATCGAAATGGCGCTCGGTCGCCGCGATCGGCGCGCTCACCTTTACCGGCTCGATCATCGCCTTCCTGAAGCTCGACGGCCGCATGTCGGGCAAGCCCATCCTTCTGCCCTTCCGGCACATCATCAACATCGCGCTGTTGGTGTTGATTGTGCTCTTCATCGTCGGCCTCGCCGCAACAGAAAGCCATTTCGATTTCTGGGCGGTCGTGGTGCTTTCGCTGGCGCTCGGCGTGCTGCTGATCATACCGATCGGCGGCGCCGACATGCCGGTCGTCGTCTCGATGCTGAACTCCTATTCTGGATGGGCTGCCGCCGGCATCGGTTTCACGCTCGGTAACCTCGCGCTGATCGTTACCGGCGCGCTGGTAGGCTCCTCGGGCGCCATCCTGTCCTACATCATGTGCAAGGGTATGAACCGCTCGTTCGTCTCCGTCATCCTCGGCGGCTTCGGCGGCGAGACGGCTGCGGGCGGTGCCGACAATTCCGACAAGACCGTCAAGCTCGGCTCGGCGGAAGACGCCGCCTATCTGATGGCGAATGCCTCCAAGGTCATCATCGTGCCGGGCTACGGCATGGCGGTTGCCCAGGCGCAGCACGCGCTTCGCGAACTCGCCGACAATCTCAAGAAGGCCGGTGTCGAGGTCAAAGTACGCAATTCATCCGGTCGCGGGCCGCATGCCCGGCCACATGAACGTGCTGCTGGCCGAAGCGAACGTGCCTTACGACGAGGTGTTCGAGCTCGAGGACATCAACTCGGAATTCGCGCAGGCCGATGTCGCCTATGTCATCGGGGCCAACGACGTGACCAATCCGGCTGCCCGCGACGACAAGACCTCGCCGATCTACGGCATGCCGATCCTGGACGTCGACAAGGCCAAGACCTGCCTCTTCGTCAAGCGTTCGCTGGGCTCTGGCTATGCCGGCATCGACAACACCCTGTTCTACAAGGACGGCACGATGATGCTGCTCGGCGACGCCAAGAAGGTCACCGAGGAGATCAACAAGGCGATCAATCACTGAGCCGTCGCCGAGGCGAGTGCTTCGATTAGCATGAGGGCGCGGTTTACGCCGCACCCTTCGTTTTCTGCGTGTGAAGCCTTCTCTATTTCCGCTGACTTGTAAGGTGGCTGCGGGCGCAAGCTCCACGCCGACGGCGTTATTCGCGCTCGAGCGCACTGAGCAGGGCCGTCAGGGTCCAGATCAGACCCTCCGGCAGGTAGTCCACCTGCACCGTTCCCCTGAAGGCGGCAGCGGCATGTGTCTTGATCACGGTGGTACCGAATCCGGATTGCAAAGGCGCAACGACCTCAGGACCGTTCCGCTCTTCCCAGACGAAACGCAGCATCGGCTCGGGCTGGTCCTCGACCCGGATCTTCGCCCAGGAAAGGGAGACGCGGCCCTGCGGCACGGAGAGTGCACCGTATTTCACCGAGTTGGTGGCCAGTTCATGGAGCGCCAAGCCGAGGTTCTGGACCGCCTCAGGCTTGACGACAAAATCCTCGCCGGAAATCTCGATTTGTTCGGCCGCCTGCGGGAAGGCCTGCAGATGAATGTCGATGACCCGGCGGAGCGATGCGCCGGACCACTGCTCGCTGGTCAAAAGCTCTATCGAGCGGGCGAGCCCATCAAGGCGATCGGAAACGGCAGACTGGAAATTCTCGACGCTGTCAGCCTGTTTGGCGAGCTGGCGCATCATTGCCTGCGCCAGGGAGAGCAGGTTCTTGGTCCGGTGGACCAGCTCGTGCATGATGAAATGCAGCCGGTCTTCCGTCTGGCTCCGATCGAAGGAGGCATTGGATAGCGCGACCGCCACCTGGTTTGCCTCGATGACGCTGGTATCGATCGGCGCAACGATATGGCCCTGGCCCATGCGGTTTGCCATGTCGGCGATGTCGCGGATCGTGGTGCGCACCTGCCGGGCCACGGCATAGGCCGCGAGCACGGCGACCAGAAGCAGCGCGATGCCGCCGATGATCAGGAAGCGCCATGTCGTGAGGATCGATGCCTGGGCCGTCGCAACAGGTCCCCAGACCACCGTTTTCCAGGACCAGCCGGGAATTTGTGCATAGCCGAGAAGCTGATCCGGCAGAATGTTCTTGTCCTCGAAGACGCCGCTTGAGGCTGTCAGCGACGGCAGGATGCGTGGGTCGAAGGGCGTTCCAGGGGCGATGCTTGCAAGGCCGCTTGAGGCGACGACATGACCGCCCTGATCGATGACCGCCGCGGACCAGCCGGACGCGAGCCCCTCGGTCGTGACAAGTCTGGCGAGATCCTTGGCATTTTGCGTGACAATCAGCGCCGCAACCTTACCAGCGTCCACGGGCATCGTGACGTTATAAACCCACTCACCGCTCGTCGTTCCCCTGAAGACGTCGGATGCCTCGATGCGGCCCGACCTGAGTGCCGATTCCAGCGCAGGCATGTTTGCCGTCTTGCCGAGCGGCGCGCCGAATTCACGACGCGTGTTCAGAAGTTGCTGACCGCTTCCATCAACGGCGATCACGTAGAGCGTGTCGCCGCGCAGGGCTGTTTCGGTGCGTTCGTGAAACGAAGCGAAGTCGCCGTTCTCAAGCTCAGGGGAGGTCGAGAGCAGACGAAGCGTCGTTGCCATATCCTGCAGCTGCCGGTCGATCGAGCGGGAGAGGGTCAGCGCGTCCTGCGCCGTCTCGCGTCTCAGCGTCGTGCGTTGATTGTCCTCGAGCTGCAGAAGCAAGAGGGTGACGAAGGCGAAGATCGGCACGGCGATCGAGACCGCCATTGCGATGAGATAAGTGCCGATCGACGCCTTCGGAAACAGCCGTCCGCGCAGGTTCATCGGCACAATCTTCGCAGGCTTCGGAGCGCGAGTTTCCTGTCAGGTTTTTCGCAAACAGGTACGAAAGCAAAAAACTGCATCGCCGTCAGTGCCCCCAACACGTTCGCATTTCCCGATAGCCTGCTATCGAAGCGAGGGCATGTTAGGGGGAGGGCGCTGTGCTTGCAACACACTAAAACATCTGGCCGGAGAATTGTAATGTTTCGTACAGTCGCTCTTTCAGGCGAAGCGGGAGAGCCGGAACGGGGCAAGGCTTGCGTCGGTGTCGCCTGACAAAATCTCGTTTGCCGCGAGCGTGCCGACCAGCGGCGCGAGCGTTACGCTGGCGCATCTCCAGCGTATGACCACAAGCCGTTCAGTTGCCGTTCGAAGGCGCGAATGACGATGAAGCTTGGCAGGCCTTGACCGGCATGTGATCGGCGCTTGCGCCATGCGACGAAGCCCCGGTCGCCAGCACAACGTGATCGGCCTGAGATCAGCTGTTTCGCCCCCATCGCTGTGTTCTCCGTGGACCGCCGATATTAGCCGCTGGTGGGTGCGCCGACACGGGCAAGACCGTCGCGGGCCGGCTGGTACTTCGGTCGAGGCCGACTGCGTGACGATAGGAGCGGGCGGCCTTCGCCTTGTCGCCGCGACGCTCGTAGACGAGTGCCTGATTGGCCCAGGACTTGGCGATGTTGCCGTTGAGCTCGATCGCGTGGTTGAAGTCGGCGAAGGCGTTGTCGTCGTCGTTCAGCGCGATATAGGAGATGCCGCGGCCGTTATAGGGCTCGGGTGAATTCGGAGAGAGCGAGATCGCCTTCGAGAAGTCGTCGATCGCCTTGTCCTGTTGATTGCGCTTCTGGAAGATCAGGCCACGATTGTGATAGGCGCGGCCATCGGTCGTGCCGAGCTGGATCGCGCTTGGCGAAATCGTTGAAAGCGGCATCGTCCTGGCCGGCCTGGCGATAGACATTGCCTCGGCCGATATAGGCTACGTCGTAGCTCGGGTTGATCTGCAGCGCTGCGTTGTAGTCGGCGATCGCCTGCTGCTGCTGGCCCATGTTGCGATAGACGAGCGCGCGATTGGCATAGGCCTGAAAGAAGCGCGGATTGATCTGCAGAGCCGTATTGAAATCGCTCAGCGCCGCCTTGAACTGGCCGGCGCGACCGTAGGCCGAGCCTCGAACGTTGTAGCCTTCCGGATCACGTGGGATTGGCGTTGATCACCGAGGTCAGCGAGGCGATGTTCTCTTCGGAACCCTGAGCCTTGTCGATGCGGATCACGGCATCGGAGGTGTTATCGGTCTGGCAGCCGGCAAGTGCGATGGCGGCGAAGACCGCGAACACCGGTAGCAACGTCGCCTTCGGCGCAGTCAAGGACCGAGGCGAGGTGAACAAGAAATCAACCATTTGTGCGCTTTCCCCATGCGTCATATCCGGAGGCAATCGGATATGCGATCTTCAGCGGCAAATTAAAAAGGCGGCGGCGACACGTAATCGCCCCCGCCAACATGCATCTGAAAACGTCGAAATAACGACGGCACCGCTTAGCGTGCGACCAGACCTTCGCGCTGTGCCCGCTTGCGAGCCAGCTTGCGAACGCGGCGAACGGCTTCGGCCTTTTCGCGAGCGCGCTTCTGCGACGGCTTCTCGTAGTAGTCGCGCATCTTCATTTCGCGGAAAATGCCTTCGCGCTGCATCTTCTTCTTGAGAGCGCGGAGAGCCTGATCGACATTGTTATCGCGGACGAGTACCTGCACGAGAATCACGTTCCTTTGGTTTTGGTTGACACCAGCGGCGGCACAGCGCCAGAGGCAAAAAAATACGCTTCGCGCGGCCGGAGCCTTGCGATTGGTGATGCGGGATAACAGATCGATAGCGCGAAGTCCAGACAGATATGGTGATCTCCGGAGAAAAAGGGCGGTTGCAGCCTCCCGCCATCCCTTCCGGGCATGCAGCGCGACTGCATTAGCTATTGCCGTATCCGAAAATGCACCTATATGTACCGCATCGAATATTGCTTGTGACCTTTGTCCAC
This sequence comes from uncultured Alphaproteobacteria bacterium, assembly GCA_963838565.1. Classification (GTDB taxonomy): domain Bacteria; phylum Pseudomonadota; class Alphaproteobacteria; order Rhizobiales; family Rhizobiaceae; genus Rhizobium. Next base: position 23,716 of record CAWIRO010000018.1, on the reverse strand, counting down.
GCGCTGAAGCGTTCCGTCAGATTTCCTCTCAACATCGATAAGAGCCGGCGAATGTCTCTCCGGCAGAGCAACGATTGAAAGGAGATCGTTCATGAATACAGGCACAGTGAAATGGTTCAATAGCGCCAAGGGTTTTGGTTTTATTCAGCCGGATGATGGTTCGACAGACGTATTTGTTCACATTTCCGCCGTGGAGCGCGCCGGCATGAGCGCGTTGTCCGACGGGCAGAAGGTACGCTACGATCTCGTCCGGGACAAAAAATCCGGCAAGAACGCCGCAGACAACCTTCAGGCCGCATAATTTGTCATTTGCCTCAGCTGACCACGGATGTACTGGCAGCAGGCTGAATGACGGGAAGAGGTCGGGTGAAGCGCCCGGCCTTTTTGTTTAGGCGATCCGACCATTCGACATTAGAAAGGGTGCCGTGATGCCAAAGCCGAACTATAAAATCGGTGACTTTGTGGTGCTGAAGTCGGGTCTCACCCGAACGGCGGCTGCCGACCGGCGATGTGAGGTCGTCGGCGTTCTGCCGAATGATCATGGACATGTGCAGTACCGCGTTCGGTTCGAAAGCGAAAACTTCGAGCGCAGAATAACCGCGCTTGATATCGATGCATCCGAATCTCCGCCGCGAATTTCCGGCGCTCAGACAATTCAAACGTCCAACGCGGAGCCTTGGCTGAAGACTCTCAGCCTCAAGACCCGAAAATAACGTCTCCACTCGTAACGGCGCGGCACGTCATTGCCGGCGAAAGGATAAGATTTTGCAGGTTCTCGTCAGGGATAACAACGTCGATCAGGCTCTTCGGGTTCTCAAGAAGAAGATGCAACGCGAAGGTCTGTTTCGTGAAATGAAGGCGCGCAGCGCCTACGAAAAGCCATCCGAGAAGCGCGCCCGCGAAAAGAGCGAGGCTATTCGCCGCCAGCGGAAACTTGCGCGCAAGAAAATGCAGCGCGAAGGCTTGCTGCCGATGCCCAAAAAGGCCGCAAACACGCGTTGAGGGGCGCTTGCGGGCCCGGCTTCCAAATGCGCGAACATTGAAGGGAGGAGCGAATGACTGCCACCAAGGACGAATTCTTCAACGCCACGAAGATGTCGACCCGCGACAAGGCGCAAGCGACGGACCATACGGCGCGGGCGATTATTGCAGACGAAGCAAAGCTGCGTGAAAAAAAGACGGAGAAGCTGAAAGCACTCCGTCTGCAGCGGGAGGCTGAAGCGGAGCCCGAGCCTCCGGCACCCAAAAGGAAGCGCAAGGCTTCAGCTAGATCTGCCGCGCAATAAGGGTACTATGCGGTAGCAGTCGTCCTTTCCTCTGGCCGAATCGTCTGTCCGTCCCACTTCCACTTGCCCTCACCCACAACCACCTCATCTTTGATGATGCGGGCCAGTTCCATGATTGGATGGCATTCGGCGCGAAAGCGGCGTAGCGTTCTTCCTTGCTGAGTGGCTTGCAGCATTGGGGGACGTCATCGGGGCATGACACGTACGCAGCAAATCGGCGTCATCATCGGCCTGGCGATCGTCGCGGTGCTCACGTTCCTGCGGGCCACTGATCCGCAGCTCCTGCGTTCGATCCGCGATGTGAGCTTCGATGAATATCAGCGTGTATCGCCGCGGCCGTTCGAAGAGCTGCCGGTTCGCGTGATCGACATCGATGAGGCGTCGCTGCGCGAATTCGGCCAGTGGCCGTGGCCGAGGGACAGACTTGCTCTGCTCGTCAACAGACTGTCTGAAATGGGCGCGGCGGCGATCGCTTTTGACATTCTCTTTGCCGAGCCTGACCGGCTTTCGCCGCGCGCCGTCGTCGGCAACGTAGCCGGCGTTGATCCTGCGCTGCTGGCACAACTGCCGGACAATGACGAGATTTTCGCTGATGCGATTGCCGGTAAGCCTGTCGTGCTCGGCTTCGGCTTGTCCAACGAGGGAACATATCGTCCGCCCGTCAAGGCAGGCTTCGCCTTTACCGGTGAAAGTCCCGTTGCGGCGCCCCCGCATCTCGATGCCGCGACGCCGTTGCGGCCGCGTCTTGAGGCGAACGCTGCCGGCCTCGGCCATATCAGTCTCAATCCGGGCAATCCTTCCGCGATCGTGCGTGCGGTTCCGCTTTTTCTGACGGACGGCGAGCAGCTTTATCCGAACCTGGCTTTGGAAGCGCTGCGCGTCGCGCAGGGCGCGTCGACCTATATAGTGGCGGCCGCACCGGATGTGGCCGGCATCATGACCTCGGCCAAGATCGGTGACTTTGTCATTCCCGTGACTGCAGCCGGCGAACTGTGGCTCTACGTCAGCCCCGATCGGGCGGAAAGATATATCTCCGCGCGGCATGTGCTTGCGGCAGAAGGGGCCTCCCCGGAGGTCAGCGCCGCGATAAACGGCAGCATCGTCTTTGTCGGCACGTCGGCTGCCGGGTTGCAGGATATCCGCGTCACGGCGCTTGGAGAGAACGTGCCGGGCGTTTCACTGCACGCGCAGACCGTCGAGCAGATCCTGAACGGCCGCTATCTGTCGCGGCCGGATTGGGCGGATGGCCTGGAGATATTTTCCATCGCGGTGCTCGGCAGTCTGCTGGTGATATTGACGACCTTCGTCAGCCCGGCGGTGGCTCTTGCCTGCGGCCTGACGATTACCGCGCTCGCTCTGGTCGCCTCCTGGCTTTGTTTCTCCTATGCCGGACTTCTCTTCGATCCGCTGGCGCCGATCGTCAGCGGGTCGATCACCCATTTCGCCGCAACCTCGTTTCGCATTCTCGTGATCGACCGGGAGCGGCGCGAGGTTCGCCGCGCCTTCGGGCAATATCTGTCACCGTCGCTCCTTTATCGTATCGAGCACACGCCGGGTGCGCTGCGGCTCGGCGGCGATGACCGGGAACTGACGGTTATGTTCGTCGATGTGCGTCACTTCACCGAAATCAGCGAGCGCCTGCCGCCGACGGCCGTCGTCGGGTTCCTGAACACGCTGCTCGATGCGCTGAGCCGCCATGTCGTCGCCAATGAGGGTACGCTCGACAAATTCATCGGCGACTCGATCATGGCCTTCTGGAATGCGCCGGTCGATGTTGCCGATCACGAGACGAAGGCGGTGCGCGCTGCACTTGCCATGCGCGAAACGCTTGCCGGACTGAATGCTGCCGATGCCTTCGGCTTCGGCAAGGATCAGCCGGTGGGGATCGGGATCGGCATCCATACCGGGCTTGCCTGCGTCGGGAACATGGGCGCCGAAGCGCGTTTCAACTACTCGGCCGTCGGCGATGCCGTGAACGTCGCAGCGCGTATCGAGTCGTCCTGCAAGGAAGTCGGCTTCGATATTCTGATCTCGGAGAATACGGCGAGGCTGCAACTAGGCGCAGCATTGCTTGATGCAGGCACCATCGGCCTGAAGGGAAAGACCGGCCGTACGCGCCTGTTCGCCGTCATCGGGGATGAGCGCCTGGCCAAATCGGCCGAATTTGCCGATCTGGAGCACCTCCACGGTCAGCTTGTTGAGGCATTGCGGTCGCACTCACCCCAGCAGGCGCGCAGGATCGTCGGTGCCATCAGGCACAAGTTCATAACGATGACCCCCGCTCTTGTGGAATTCTATCGCCGGATTTCTCGCCGGGCGGATCATTTCCGCGATGAGGCGCTTTCCGAGGAAGCGCGCTCGGCAGAGTGATGCTTTAGCGACGACCGCTTCCGCCGCGATTCCTATCGCCGTCCTTGTCACGGGAGTGGTCGGCCTTGTCGCGACCCTTGTCATGATGGTCCCGGGATTTATCGTCCTTGTCACGAGAGTGGTCGGCTTTGTCGCGACCTTTGTCATGATGGTCCCGGTGTCGATCGTGTGATCTGCGCGGCCCATCGGGGTCGTGTGGCTTGTCGACGTGGTCACGCGGTTTCTCTCCCGGATGCGGTTTCTCCGGTTGTGGCGCCGGCTTCTCCGGCTGTGGCGCCGGCTTCTCCGGTTGCGGCGCTGGCTTCTGCGGTTGCGGCGCCGGCTTCTCCGGCTGGGCGCCGGTTCCGGAGCGCGGGTGGCCGGTGCCTGCCGCTGACGAGTGTCGTTCCGCGGCTGCAAGGCGGCCGTCAATCCGCAGCCCCCGCCCATCATCCCTGAAAGGGCCTGAATGCCAGAAAGGAAGGGGAGCGCTCGCGACGTTCCGAGCGTCTGGAGGACTGCTTGGTTGACAGGCCGCACGTCCGTCATGTCACCGTCCAGGCGTGGCAATGACACAGTCGCAGCGCCGTGTCAGCTGCCGGCAGCCGCCCGGGCCGCAAAGCTGCGCCGCGCCATTCAGCATGACAACGGCCGTCGTGCCGTTGGGTCCGACATAGAAATCGAAGGCGGTGCCGCGCACACCGATCGTGCCTGCCGGCGTCAGAATCTGGTAGGCGGACGATTTCGAACTGCCGCTGATCCAACGGAACGTTCCCTTCGCCGCCCTGATGCTGAGTTGTTTGACCGATTGCGAATCGTCGAAGATGTATTTGTCGATAACGACCGACGAGCCCCAGCCGACGGCAAGCTTCGTACCGTCGCGAAAGACAAACTGGCCGAGACCGGATTGCGACGTTCGAATGCGCTCGTCGCGGTGGACAGCAGAATTTACGACCAGCGGCCCCGATTGACCAGTCACCTCTGTCTTGATGTGAATCGCCTGGCCGACCGGCTCGGCCGCTGTAGCCGGCATGGGGCTGATGAGCGCCGCGCAGAGTAGCGTGGCTGTGGCAGGACGCAGATACGACATGTAATACCCCTAAACCGTAGGAATATTAGCACATGCTTCCATTGGCCGTCTGCTCACCCTCTTGGGTTAGAGGGTCTAATCCGCGGGCAGGCTGGATGCGGGGCCGGCATGCCACTGCCACTTGTTTCAAGCATGTCAAACAAAAGCCCGTTCGCGTCGCAAAAGAAACGTTGTGCCGCATTTCGATTTGCGATTTGTATGGCCACGAAAGAAATGCCTTTCCCTGAAGGAGATGAAGGCGGATGCGGAAATATTCGGTTTTTGCCGTGGCACGGGAAGCGCTGCGCGCCCACAAGGGCTGGGAGAAGCAGTGGACCTCGCCGGAGCCGCGCGCGGAATACGATGTCATCATCATCGGCGGCGGCGGGCATGGTCTGGGAGCCGCCTATTACCTTGCCAAGGAGCACGGCATCACCAATGTCGCGGTGCTGGAAAAGGGCTGGCTCGGCGGCGGCAATACCGGCCGCAACACGACCATCATCCGCTCGAACTATCTCTATGAAGAGAGCATGCACATCTACGAGCATTCGATGAAGCTCTGGGAGAACCTGTCGCAGGATCTCAACTACAATGTCATGTATTCGCCGCGCGGCGTGATGATGCTCTCGCACAACATCCACGACCAGCAGTCCTTCAAGCGGCATATCCATGCCAACCGGCTCTACGGCATCGACAACGAATGGCTGACGCCGGAGCAGGCCAAGGCATATTGTCCGCCGCTCGATATCTCCGCGACGGCGCGCTACCCGATCAACGGTGCAGCGCTGCAGCGTCGCGGCGGCACGGCGCGCCACGATGCGGTTGCCTGGGGCTATGCGCGTGCGGCCTCGGATCGCGGCGTGCACATCATCCAGAATTGCGAAGTCACCGGCATCCGCCGCGGCCCGGATGGGCGCGTGGCGGGTGTCGAGACCAATCGCGGCTTCATCGGCGCGAAGAAGATCGGCGTTTCGGCCGCCGGCCACACGACCACGGTGATGAAGATGGCGGACGTGCGCGTGCCGCTGCAATCGAGCCCGCTGCAGGCGCTGGTGTCCGAGCCGCTGAAGCCGATCTTCCCCTGCGTCGTCATGTCGAACACGGTGCATGCCTATATCTCGCAGTCCGACAAGGGCGAGCTCGTCATCGGCGCGGGCACGGACCAGTACAATTCCTACTCCCAGACCGGCGGCCTGCAGATCATCACCCATACGCTCGATGCGATCTGCGAACTCTTCCCGATGTTCCGCCGCGTGAAGATGATGCGCTCCTGGGGCGGCATCGTCGACAACACGCCGGACCGTTCGGCGATCCAGTCGAAGACGCCGGTTCCGGGGCTCTACGTCAACTGCGGCTGGGGCACCGGCGGCTTCAAGGCGACGCCGGGTTCGGCCAATCTCTTTGCGCATCTGATCGCCCGCGACGAGCCGCACAAGTTCAATGCCGGGCTGACGCTGGAACGCTTCCGCACCGGCCGCCTGATCGACGAAGCGGCCGCTGCCGCCGTCGCGCACTGACACGAGGACATCATGCTGCTGATCTACTGCCCCTACTGTCAGGAAGAGCGCTCCGAGCTCGAATTCCGCGGCGCCGGCGACGCGCATATTGCGCGGCCGCCAGAACATCGCCTCGATCTCGGATGAGGAATTCGAGGAATATTTCTTCCTGCGCGACAATCCGAAGGGCCTGATCTTCGAGCGCTGGCGGCACATGCACGGCTGCGGCCGCTTCTTCAATGCGGCGCGCGACACCGTCAGCGACAAGTTCATCATGACCTACAAGGCAGGCGAGCCGAAGCCTGAGATCGGCGCAGCCGCCGTTCCGCATGCGCCCGTCGAAACCTATGAAGCGCTCGAAGGAGAGGCGAAATGAGCGGCGCGAATCGTATCGCCGGCAAGGGCCGCCTGACGCCCGCCAGAACCGCGCGCTTCACCTTCGACGGCAAGAGCTATACGGCGCTCGAAGGCGATACCGTCGCCTCGGCGCTGCTTGCCAACGGCGTGCATCTCGTCGGCCGTTCGTTCAAGTATCACCGGCCGCGCGGCATCCTTTCGGCGGGTGCCGAAGAGCCGAACGCGCTGATCGACGTTGCGCGCGACGCTGCCCGCAAGCAGCCGAACGTGCGCGCCACGGTGCAGGAAGTCTTCGACGGCATGATCGTCAAGTCGCAGAACCGCTGGCCGTCGCTCGCCTTCGATGTCGGCGGCAGTCAACAATCTGCTGTCGCCGTTCTTTGCCGCCGGTTTCTACTACAAGACCTTCATGTGGCCGAAGGCCGCCTGGAAGCATCGTCTACGAGCCGATGATCCGCCGGGCCGCCGGTCTCGGCGTCGCGCCGACGGAAGACGATCCGGATCATTATGCCAGCCGCTATGCCCATTGCGACGTGCTGGTGGTCGGCGCCGGCGTTGCCGGGCTTTCGGCAGCGCTTGCCGCGGCCGAGACCGGTGCCAGCGTCATCCTCTGCGACGAGCAGGCGGAAGTCGGCGGCGCGCTGCACTTCGAGAGCGGCGTGACGATCGACGGCATCGACGGCTACGCCTGGGCGCAGCAGACGGCGGCGAAGCTGAAGGCGATGAAGAATGTGCAGGTGCTGACCCGCACGACCGCCTTCGGCTACTACAACCACAATTTCGTCGGCCTTGCCGAGCGCGTGACCGATCATATCGCCAAGCCTGCCCGCGACCTGCCGCGCGAGCGTCTCTGGCAGGTCCGCGCCAAGCGGGTGATCCTCGCCACCGGCGCGATCGAGCGGCACATGGTGTTCCCGAACAACGACCGTCCGGGCATCATGCTGGCCTCGGCCGCGCGCATCTATCTCAACCATTACGGCGTCGCCGTCGGCGCGAAGGTCGGCGTCTATACGGCCCATGACTCGGCCTACGAGGCTGCCTTCGATCTGAAGCGCGCCGGTGTGGCAATTGCCGCGATCGTCGATTGCCGCCAGACGCCGGGCGAGGCGGTGCTTGCCGAAGCGCGGTCGCTCGGCATCGACGTGCTGACCGGCCAGTCGGTCGTCAACACGTCGGGCAAGCTGCGCGTCTCCTCGATGACGGTCGCGCGCAACGGCGGCGGCTCGCCGCGCAAGATCGCCATCGACGCGCTGCTGGTGTCGGCCGGCTGGACGCCGTCGGTGCATCTCTTCTCGCAGTCGCGCGGCAAGGTGGCCTTCGATGCCGGAAAGCCAGCGCTTCCTGCCCGGCACCTACGCGCAGGACTGCCTCTCCGTCGGCGCCTGCAACGGCACGGACGACCTGCAGCAGACGATCGAGGAATCGCTGGCAGCCGGCGAACTGATGGCGCAGGCCGTCGGCAAATCAGGCGGCGGCAAGATCAGCATCTCGGCCGAACAGGCCTTTGACTGGACCGGCGGCATGATCGGTGCTGCCGAAGGCGCCGGACCGGAGACGACCGCCAAGGCCTTCATCGACTTCCAGCACGATGTCTGCGCCAAGGATATCCGCCTTGCGGTGCGCGAAGGCATGCATTCGATCGAGCATATCAAGCGCTTCACCACCAACGGCATGGCCTCCGACCAGGGCAAGCTTTCCAACATGCACGGTCTGGCGATCGCCGCCGAAATGCTCGGCAAGGAAATCCCGCAGGTCGGCCTCACCACCTTCCGTGCGCCCTATACGCCGGTCACCTACGGCACGCTGATCAGCCATTCGCGCGGCGAACTGTTCGATCCCGACCCGCAAGACGCCGATGCATGAGTGGGAAGAAGCGCACGGCGCCGTGTTCGAGGATGTCGGCAACTGGAAGCGCGCCTGGTTCTATCCGCGCGCCGGCGAGACCATGCATCAGGCGGTCGACCGCGAATGCAAGACGGTGCGCGACGTCGCGGGCGTCTTCGATGCCTCGACGCTCGGCAAGATCGAGGTCGTCGGCCCGGATGCGGCCGAGTTCCTGAACCTGATCTACACCAATGCCTGGGATACGCTGAAGCCCGGCAACTGCCGCTACGGCATCATGACGCGCGAAGACGGTTTCGTCTACGACGACGGCGTCGTCGGCCGGCTTGCCGACGATCGCTTCCATGTGACGACGACGACGGGCGGTGCGCCGCGTGTTCTGCAACCATATGGAAGACTATCTGCAGACCGAATTCCCGCATCTGAAGGTCTGGCTGACGTCGGTGACCGAGCAATGGGCGGTCATCGCCGTGCAGGGCCCGAAGGCGCGCGAGATCGTCGCACCGCTGGTCGAAGGGCATCGATCTTTCGAACGAGGCCTTCCCGCATATGAGCGTTGCCGAGTGCAAGGTCTGCGGCGTGCCGACCCGGCTGTTCCGCATGTCGTTCACCGGTGAAATCGGCTTCGAAATCAACGTTCCGGCCGATTACGGCCAGTCGGTGCTGGAAGCGGTCTGGGCGAATGCCGAGCCGCTCGGCGCCTGCGCCTACGGCACGGAGACGATGCACGTTCTGCGCGCCGAGAAGGGCTATATCATCGTCGGCCAGGATACGGACGGCACGGTGACGCCGGATGATGCCGGTCTTTCCTGGGCCGTTTCCAAGAAGAAGACGGATTTCGTCGGCATTCGCGGGCTGAAGCGTCCGGATCTCGTCGAGGAGGGCCGCAAGCAGCTCGTCGGCCTCGTCACCAAGGATCCGAAGGTGGTGCTGGAAGAAGGCGCGCAGATCGTCGCCAATCCGAACGAGCCGAAGCCGATGACGATGCTCGGCCATGTGACCTCGTCCTACTGGTCGGAAAATCTGCGGCCGGTCGATCGCCTTTGCGCTGGTTGCCGGCGGCCGGGCGCGGATGGGCGAGACGCTCTATGTGCCGATGCCGGACAGGACGATCGCCGTCGAGGTGACGGACATGGTGTTCTTTGACAAGGAAGGAGGCCGCATCAATGGCTGATATGGCAATTCGCAAATCCGCCGCTTTCCGGCCGCCAGGGCGGCTCGGCGACCGTTCGCCTGACGCCGGCGGCAGCCGCGACACGGGTCGCGCTTCGGGCGCCGCAGGAGTCGCTTGCCGGCGCTTTCGTCCGCGCTCGGCGTGACGCTGCCGAACGCGCCGAAGACATCCGGCCGCAAGCGAGTGCGCGCTCGGCGCTCTGGCTCGGCCCGGACGAATGGCTGGTGATCGACGAGAGCGGTGGCAGACCTGATGGCGGCCTCGCCAGCGCCGGCGTGCTGCATTCGGCGACCGATGTTTCCCATCGCAACGTCGCGATCATCGTCTCGGGCCCGGGCGCCGAGGCGACGCTTTCGGCGGGCTGCCCGCAGGACCTGTCGCTCGATCGCCTTTCCGGTCGGCGCCTGCTCGCGCACGCTGTTCGGCAAGGCGGAGATCGTGCTCTTCCGCACCGAGGACGATACGTTCCGGGTCGAATGCTGGCGGTCGTTTTCCGACTATGTCTTCGGGCTGCTGGCCGAGGCGGCGGAAGACGCAGGGCATTGACGGGCTGGCAGTGAAATCGCGTGACGAGCGGCTACGGACGCTGAGCCGCTCTCAGCGTTCACGCATCCTCCGGCCTATCCTTCGGGATCGAACTGGATGATGGTGATCCAGTTCGCGGTGAGCGCCGGCTTCTTCTCGTTTTCGATCTCGATCGAGACGTCATAGGTGGTCATCAGCATGCTGGCGCCGCGGAAGCGGGCGTCGGCGAGTACGAAATGGCCGCGGACGCGGGTGCCGGATCTTCACCGGCGTCATGAAGCGGACCTTGTCGAAGCCGTAATTGATGCCCATCGTCTGCTCGCGCACTTTGGGCAGGCATTGTAGTTCATCGCCGACAGCAGCGAGAGCGTCAGGAAGCCATGGGCGATGGTGCCGCCGAAGGAGCTCTCGGCAGCGGCGCGGACGGGATCGGTATGGATGAACTGATGGTCGTTGGTCGCATGGGCAAAAGCGTCGATCATCGTCTGATCGACAACGAATCCAATCCGAAAGTCCCGTCTTCCGTGCCGATCAATCCCCGGATGTCCGAGAGTGAAATTTCCGTGACCATAAATTCCCCATGAAAAAGCCGCCTGCGCAAATGCCTTACAGCGGTTTGTGACAATTACGACAATGATTTACGTCCGGTAGGGGGTCGAATCAATTTTCTACGAAAAAGGCAACCGAGCGCGGCTGGAACAGTCGCGCGGCCGCCGATTTTCCGGAGTTGCCCGATCCGGCTCAGCTGGCACCAGCGCCGGTCGCCGGAGGCTGGAAGGATGAAGTGCTGGCGGCTCGTGCGCCCGGTTGAAGAGCACGGCGAGCCGGGTCTGCCTGCCGCGACGAGCGATCGCCGGTCGACAGCAGCATGCCGAGGGTGGAGAGCGACGGCGTCTCCCATTCGGCGACGGTCATCGGCTGGCCGGAGAGCGAGATCCATTCGACATCGCCATTTCCGGTGAAGAAAGCCGGCTTCGCGAAAAGACGGTGAAGCGGCGGCGGAGTGCGGCAACGAAGGCGGTGTGGGCGATCAGCTCCTCGTCCAACGCCTTCCAGTCGAGCCAGGTGATCTCGTTGTCCTGGCAATAGGCGTTGTTGTTGCCGTGCTGGCTGCGGCCGCCTTCGTCGCCCGCCGTCAGCATGATGCTGCCGCGGGTGGCAAAGAGCGTCGAGATCAGCGCCATCACATCGTCGCGCGGCGCTTGCCGAATCTCGGGTCAGACGGTTTCGCCCTCGACGCCATTGTTCCAGGAATGGTTCTCGTTGTGGCCGTCGCGATTGTGCTCGCCATTGGCCTCGTTGTGCTTGTCGGCGTAGGAGACGAGATCGATCAGCGTGAAGCCGTCATGGGCGGCGAGGAAGTTGACGCTGCGCGTCGCCTGCGCCGTCATTGCGCGAGAAGATGTCGGAGGAGCCGGCGAGCGCGGTCGCGAGCGGCGCCGGTCTTCCAGTCGTCGCCGCGCCAGTAGCAGCGCAGGTCGTCGCGGACGCGGTCGTTCCATTCGAGGAAGGGGGCCGGGAAATTGCCGAGCTGATAGCCGCCCGGGCCGATATCCCAGGGCTCGGCGATCATGATGCGGTCGGCGAGCACGTCGTCGGCGAGGATCGCGGCAAGCGTCTCGCGCATCGCGCTCGAAGCCGTCTGCGGTGCGGCCGAGGACCGGGGCGAGATCGAAGCGGAAGCCGTCGACGCCGGCGCTCGAGCACGAAATGGCGCAGGCTGTCGATGACGAGCGGCGGACCTCAGGGATGATCGCAGGCGAGCGTGTTGCCGGTGCCGGTGTCGTTGACGAGTTCGCCCGGCCGGCTCTGGGCGTGGCGGTAATAGGTGCAGATTGTCGAGGCCGCGCAGCGAGAGCGTCGCGCCGTAACGGTCGCTCTCGCCGGTGTGGTTGAAGACGAGGTCGAGGATGACGCCGATGCCTTCGGCATGAAGCGTCGGCGACCGTCTCGCGCAGTTCCGCCATGCCGCCCGGGACGAGCGCGGATCGAGCGCCATGAAGGCGACGGGATTGTAGCCCCAGCCGTTGGTGAGGCCGAGCGGCGGCAGGTGGCGCTCGTCGATCCAGGCGGTGATCGGCATCAGTTCGACGGCGTCGACGCCGATGCGCTTCAGATGGGCGATGACGGAGGGATGGGCAAGCGCTGCGACCGTGCCGCGCTGTGCCTCGGGCACGTCCGGATGGAGAATGGTGAAGGGCCGGACCGCCACCTCATAGATAAAGCCGCCCGGCTTGAAGAGCGGCTTGCTCGAGCGTCGCGCTCGCGTGTCGCGGGTGACGATCGCCTTCGGCACCAGGTCCTGCGTGTCCTCGCCGAAGATGCCGAGGCGCGGATCGTAGCGGAAGGGGCGGTCGAGTTCCTTGGCGTAGGGGTCGACCAGAAGCTTGGACGGGATCGAACCAGAGGCCGTTGTCCGGCTGCATAGATGCCGTCGGCGCGATAGCCGTAACGGGCGCCTTCCTTCAGGCCGTCGACGAAGAGGCGGTGGACATGCCTGCTGTCGCGCGCCATCGGCAGGCGCGCGAATTCCTTGTCGCCGTCATCCTCGAAGAGGCAGAGCTCGATCTGCGCGGCATGATGCGACCAGACGGCAAATTCGACGCCGGTCTCGAAGATGATCGCGCCGCCCTGCGTCCGAATTGTCTGCCCGCATGCTCCCCCGGTCAGGTGATCACGGTAGGCGCATCGCGGCCCGTGCGTTCGGCGAATGTCTGGCAATGCTTTCGGCGGCGGCGATCAGATCGGCGAGCGCTTCCTGCGTCTCGATGTTGTGGCGAGTCGAATCCGGCTCGTAGCGCTCGATATAGACGCGCAAGCGTCGCGCCGGACGTGCCGGTGCCGGACAGGCGGAAGACGACGCGGGAGCCGCCCTCGAAGAGGACGCGGATGCCCTGATGTTCGCTGACCGACTTGTCGATCGGATCGTGGTAGGCGAAGTCGTCGGCCTTCTCGACCGTCAGGCCGCCGAAGCTCTTGCCGGGGAGCGAGGCGAGCTGGCTCGCGCAGATTCTCGATCAGGCCGTTCGCCGCTTCGGTATCGAGGCCTTCGTAGTCATGGCGCGAATAGTAGTTGCGGCCGTAGGTCTGCCAATGCTGGGTGACGATATCCGCGACGCTTTCGCCGCGCACGGCAAGGATGTTCAGCCAGAGCAGCACGGCCCAGAGGCCGTCCTTTTCGCGGACATGGTTGGAGCCGGTGCCGGCGCTTTCCTCGCCGCAGATCGTCGCCATGCCGGCGTCGAGCAGGTTGCCGAAGAATTTCCAGCCGGTCGGCGTTTCGTACATGCCGATGCCGCGCTTTTCGGCGACACGGTCGGCAGCGCCGCTGGTCGGCATCGAGCGGGCGATGCCGGCGAGGCCGCCGGAATAGCCGGGCGCGAGATTGGCGTTGGCGGCGAGGATCGCGAGGCTGTCGGACGGCGTGACGAAGATGCCGCGGCCGATGATGAGGTTGCGGTCGCCGTCGCCGTCGGAAGCGGCGCCGAAATCGGGCGCATCGTCGCCCATCATCTCGTCGTAGAGTTCCTTGCAGTGGACCGGGTTCGGGTCCGGATGATGGCCGCCGAAATCCGGCAGCGGCATGAAGTTGCGCACCGAGCCGACCGGCGCGCCGAGGCGGTTTTCGAAGATCTCCTTGGCATAGGGGCCGGTCACGGCGCTCATCGCGTCGAAGGAGATGCGGAAGCCGAGGCTGATCAGATTGCGGATGGCGCCGAAATCGAACAGCTCTTCCATCAGCGCGGCGTAGTCTTCGACCGGATCGATGACCGAGAGGATCATGCCGCCCGGCAATTCCTCCTTGCCGATGCGATCGAGATTGACGTCGGGAAATCGGCGATCTTGTAGCTGTCGATCACCTTGGTGCGGGCATAGATCGCGTCGGTGATCTTTTCCGGTGCCGGGCCGCCGTTGTTGACGTTGTATTTGATGCCGAAGTCTTCGGTCGGGCCGCCGGGATTGTGGCTGGCGGAGAGGATGATGCCGCCGAAGGCCTTGTATTTGCGGATGATGTGCGAGGCCGCCGGAGTCGACAGGATGCCGCCCTTGCCGACCATGACCTTTCCGAAGCCATTGGCGGCGGCCATCTTGATCGCCTTCTGGATGACTTCGCGGTTGTAGTAGCGTCCGTCGCCGCCAATGACGAGGCACTTGCCCTGATAGCCTTCCAGCGAATCGAAGATCGACTGGATGAAGTTCTCAGCATAGTTCGGCTGCTGGAAGACCGGAACCTTCTTGCGCAGGCCGGACGTGCCGGGTTTCTGGTCCTGATAGGGCGTGGTGGGTACAGACTTGATCATTTCCGTCACTTGCCTTTCGGGGCGAGACTTGAATAGAGGGCAGCGTAGCGCTCGGCGCTCTTCTCCCACGAGACATCCGATTTCATGCCCTGCTTTTGCAGCTGGGTCCAGACTTTTTGGTCCGCGAAGAGATGCAGCGCACGTCGGATTGCCTGCACCATACCCTCTGCGGTGACCGGAGAAAACTGTATTCCCGTTGCGACTTTCGCCGCAAGCGCGGCATGATTGGCATCGATCACCGTATCATTGAGACCGCCGGTACGGGCCACGATGGGCACGCAGCCGTAGCGCAGACCGTAGAGCTGGGTAAGTCCGCAGGGTTCGAAGCGCGAGGGAATGATGATCGCGTCGCAACCGGCCTGCATCAGGTGCGACATCGGTTCGTTGTAGCCGATCGAGACGCCGATACGGCCGGGATGGCGGCTGGCCGCGGCAAGCAGCGAGCCTTCCAGCGCAGCATCGCCGGAGCCGAGCACGGCGAGCTTGCCGCCGAGGGCGACGATCTCATCCGCTGTCGCGGCGACCATGTCCATGCCCTTTTGCCAGGTGAGGCGGCTGATGATGCAGAAGATCGGCGCCCCATCATCATCGCAGACCGAAGAATTCGGCGATCGATTTGCGGTTCTCGTTGCGATTCTTCAGCGTCGTGACGCCGTAATGCGTGTGGACGACCGGGTCGGTCGCCGGGTTCCAGACATCGGCATCGATGCCGTTGACGATCCCGTGCAGAACGTCGCGGCGGCTGGCGATGACGCCTTCAAGACCCATGCCGAATTCTGGTTCGTCAGGATCTCCTCGGCATAGGTGGGGCTGACGGTCGTGATCGCGTGCGCGGTCTGAAGGCCCCCCTTCAGGAAGCCGACAGTGGCCGTAATATTCGATGCTTTCGGTCGAAAAGGCATGCGGCGGCAAGCGCAGGCCGGGAAAGATCTCAGCGCCGAACTGGCCTTGGAAGGCCATGTTGTGGATCGTCAGAACGCTCGGCAGCTCGGGCGTCGGATAGTAACGCATGTAGACCGGCGTCATGGCGGCCTGCCAGTCATGGGCATGGACGAGGTCCGGGCGCCAGTCCGGCATCAGGCCGGCGGCGATTTCGGCAGCCGCCAGCGACAGCGCTGCGAAGCGACGCCAGTTGTCGGGATAATCCTTGCCCGTGCTGGTCGAGATAGGGACCTCCCGGGCGGTCGTAATAGGCAGGGGCATCGAGCACGAGGATGTCGAGGCCCTCGTACTGAACTTCCAGCACCGTCGCGGGTTCGCCCAGCAGATCATCGAACTGCAGGCGAACGACAGGATCGCGAACGGCCTTCATGACGGCCGGGATAGCCGGGTATGAGGGTCTTCGTTTCGATGCCGAACTGCTTTGAGTGCGATTGGCAGGGCGCCGGCCACGTCGGCAAGGCCCCCTGTCTTGATCAAAGGGAAGACTTCGGACGAAACCGAAAGAACTTTCATATGTCTAGAGATCCAATTTATCGATCATCGGTTGCGTGATCAGGCAAATACCGCTTTCAGTCCGCCGGAAGCGCTTGGCATCGAGCTTCGGGTCCTCGCCGACGACAAGGCCTTCCGGAATGACGACACCATGGTCGATCACGACGTTCGTCAGTTGAGCGCGCCGCCCGATCTTCACGCTCGGCAGGACGACGGCTCCCTCCAGTTTGGAATAGGAGTTGGCGCGAACACCGGTGAAAAGAAGGCTCTGGTGAAGTGTGGCGCCGGAAATGATGCAATCGCCAGCGATGACCGAAGAGGTGGCCGAGCCGCGGCGATCCTCGTCGTCATGGACGAACTTCGCCGGCGGAGAGATTTCCGCATAGGTCCAGATCGGCCAGGACTTGTCGTAGATATCAAGTTCCGGAACGATCGCCGTCAGATCGATATTCGCCTGCCAGTAGGCTTCGATCGTCCCGACGTCACGCCAATAGGGCTCGTGTTCGAAATCGGAGCGAACGCAGGACTGCCCGAAGCGGTGGGCGACCGCCTTACCGTTCTTGACGATATAGGGAATGATGTCCTTGCCGAAATCGCTTGCTCGAGTTGGGATCGGCGGCATCGCGGCGAAGCGCGTCGATCAGGAACTTGGTGTGGAAGACGTAGATCCCCATCGAGGCGAGCGCGAAATCCGGATTGCCCGGAATGCCGGGCGGGTCGGCCGGCTTTTCGACGAAGTCGATGATCCGGTCCTGTCTCGTCGACATGCATGACGCCGAAGCCGACAGCTTCCATGCGCGGCACTTCCAGGCAGCCGATCGTCACATCCGCACCGGAATCGACGTGCTGCTGCAGCATCCATTCGTAGTCCATCTTGTAGACATGGTCGCCGGCCAGGATGACCATGTACTCGACGCCGTAATCCTGGATGATGTCGATATTCTGGTAAACCGCGTCGGCTGTGCCTTCGTACCATTGCGTCTCCGAGACGCGCTGGCTGGCCGGAAGGATGTCGAAGCTCTCGTTCCGCTCAGGGCGGAAGAAGTTCCAGCCGCGCTGCATGTGGCGGATCAGCGAGTGCGCCTTGTACTGGGTGGCGACGCCGATGCGGCGAATGCCGGAATTCAGCGCGTTCGACAAGGCGAAGTCGATGATGCGTGTCTTGCCGCCGAAATAAACGGCCGGCTTGGCACGCCGATCGGTGAGTTCCTTCAGGCGGCTCCCCCTGCCGCCGGCCAGAACATAAGCCATTGCATCGCGGGCAAGTGGCTGAACGCGTTTTTCTACCATTGTCTGCTCCTCCCACCAGTCTTCAAATCTCAGGTTCAAGCATGATCGTTGCCAGCGGCGGCAAGGTGATCGTGGCGCTTATGTTGCCGCCGGCATTGACGGCCTGCACGCGCCCCCCATTGCCCTTGCCGCTGCCGCCGTAAATGTCGGCATCGGTGTTCAGGATTTCCCGCCAGCGGCCTTCGAAGGGCAGGCGGATGGAATAGTTCTCGCGGTAGGCCGGCGTGAAATTGGTGATGACCGCGATCGGCTTCTGGCCCGGCGCCTTGCGCAGCCATGCAAAGACGGAGTTCTCGTGATCGTCGGCAACCAGCCATTCGAAACCGTCGCCTTCGCAGTCGCGGGCGTGCAGCGCCGGCTTGGAGCGGTAGGTGAAGTTGAGATCGCGTACGAGGCGGCGCATGCCTTCATGCATGCGGTATTGCAGCAGGTTCCAGTCGAGCGAGGTTGCCTCGCTCCATTCGCTCCATTGCGCGAATTCCTGGCCCATGAAGAGCAGCTTCTTGCCGGGATAGCCCCACATAAAGGCATAGTAGGCGCGCAGGTTTGCGAATTTCTGCCAGTCGTCGCCGGGCATCTTGGCGATCAGCGAGCCTTTGCCGTGCACCACTTCGTCGTGCGACAGCGGCAGAACGAAGTTTTCCGAATAGGCGTAGAGCAAGCCGAAGGTCAGTTCGTTGTGATGATGCCTGCGATGCACCGGATCGCGCTTCATGTAGCTCAGCGTGTCGTGCATGAAGCCCATGTTCCACTTGAAGCCGAAGCCGAGGCCGCCTTCATGCACCGGCTGCGAGACTTTCGGCCAGGAGGTCGATTCTTCGGCAATGGTCATGACGCCGGGATGCTCCGCGTAGATGCGGGTATTCATGTCCTGAAGGAAGCGGACGGCCTCCAGGTTCTCGTTGCCGCCATACTCGTTCGGGATCCATTCGCCATGGTTACGCGAATAGTCGAGGTAGAGCATCGAGGCGACGGCATCGACGCGCAGGCCGTCGAGATGAAATTTCTCGGCCCAGTAGAGCGCATTGTTGACGAGATAGGATTGAACTTCGGTGCGGCCGAAATTGTAGATCGCGGTGTTCCAGTCCGGATGGAAGCCCTTGCGCGGGTCCTCATGCTCGTAAAGCGCGGTACCGTCGAACCAGCCGAGGCCGTGTTCGTCGGTCGGAAAGTGCGCCGGCACCCAGTCGAGGATGACGCCGATTCCGACCTTGTGGCAGCCGTTGACGAAGCGGGCAAAACCTTCCGGCTCGCCGAAGCGGGCGGTCGGTGCGTAAAGGCCGGTGGTCTGGTAGCCCCAGGACGGGTCGTAGGGATGCTCGGTGATCGGAAGGAACTCGATATGGGTGAAGCCCATGTCGACGCAATACGGAATGAGGCTGTTGGCGAGCTCATCCCAGGAGAGGAACGAGCCATCCTGCCGGCGCTGCCATGAACCCGCATGAACCTCATAGATCGAGATCGGCTGGCGGCGCTTGTCGGTTTCGCTCCAGTGCTTGAGGTGGTCTTCGTCCTGCCATTCCTGCAGCAGTTCGGGAGCCACGACGGAGGCAGTCTTCGGGCGCATTTCGCTGCGCCGTGCAAATGGATCGGCCTTCAGCGGCAGGAGAACGCCATCGTGGCCGCGGATCTCGAATTTATAAGGAACGCCTGTCGGAACATCCGGCGCGAAGATTTCCCAGATTCCGGCGCTGGCGCGGAAGCGCATCACATGGCGACGGCCGTCCCAATTGTTGAAATCGCCGACGACGGATACGCGCTGGGCATTCGGCGCCCAGACGGCGAAATGGATGCCCTGCGCCCCTTCATGCTTGATCCAGTGCGCCCCCATCTTGTCGAAAAGGCGAAGATGGGAGCCTTCGCGGGCGTAGTAGTCGTCCATCGGGCCGAGGACAGGGCCGAAGCTGTATGGGTCGGTGACGGCCCATTCCGCATCGCCGCGTCGGGCGCGGTAGCGCACCGGCTGCAATTTCGTCAGCGCTACCGGACCCGCAAAAAAGCCTTCCGGGTGAAGTTGCGTCAGTTCGCCGATGATGCTGCCGTCGAGCGTCAAGGCGGTGACGTCTTCGGCACCCGGAATGAAGCAGCGGGCGGCATAGCTCTCGCCTGCTTCGTGCACGCCGAGCACGGCAAAAGGGTTTGCATGCGAGCCCGCAAGGATTGCCGCTATTTCGTCTGCCGAAACTTCCCAGGGACGCTTTGCCTCAAGGGCGGATTTCGGCGTTTTCATCCAGCTCTCCAGATTTCCTCGGCATACTGCCGGATCGTGCGGTCGGAGGAGAACCAGCCCATCCGCGCGGTATTGTTGATGGTCTTGGCATACCAGGAGAACGGCTCGTTCCAGATCTGATCCACCTCCCGCTGGGCGGCAGCATAGGCGTCGAAATCGGCGGCGACCATGAACCAGTCGTGCGAATAAATACCATCGATCAGTTGGGCATAGCGGTTGCGGTCGTCCGGCGAGAAGACGCCTCCTGCGATCGCGGCCAGCGCCTGCGACAGTTCACGGGAGTTCTCGATGATCGCACGCGGATTGTGTCCCTCGCTGCGGATCTTGGCGACTTCATCGGCGCGCAGGCCAAAGATGACGATGTTGTCTGCGCCGACATGGTCGCGCATTTCGACGTTCGCGCCGTCCAAGGTGCCGATCGTGAGCGCCCCGTTCAAAGCAAACTTCATATTGCCGGTGCCCGAGGCTTCCATGCCGGCAGTCGAAATCTGTTCCGACAGATCGGCCGCAGGCACCATGACCTCGGCAAGCGAGACGTTGTAGTTGGGCACGAAGACCACCTTCAGGAGGCCGCGGACGGCCGGGTCGTTGTTGATCGTGCGGGCGACGTCGTTGATGAGTTTGATGATGAGCTTGGCGTTGTGATAGCTCGGCGCCGCCTTGCCGGCGAAAAGCTTTACCCGCGGCACCCAGTCGAGTTCGGGATGCGAACGGATCTGATCGTAGAGGGCCACCGCCTCGACAACGTTCAGCAGCTGGCGCTTATACTCGTGGATGCGCTTGATCTGAATGTCGAACATCGCAGAGGGGTCGAGCTTCACGCCCATGCGGCTTGCGACAAGATTGGAGAGCGCCACCTTGTTTGCGCGTTTTACGGCAGCGAACTTCTGCTGGAAGCTTGGATCGGTGGCGAAATTTTCGAGAGGCTTGAGCTTCTCGGCGTCGTCCATGAATTCGTCGCCGATCGCGTCGCGGATAAGGCTGGTCAGCCCGGGATTGCATTGCTGCAGCCAGCGGCGCGGCGTAATGCCGTTGGTCTTGTTGTTGATGCGATCCGGATAAAGCTTGTGCAGGTCCGCAAAGACAGTGACCTTCATGAGTTCGGTATGCAAAGCCGAGACGCCGTTGATCGAATGGGAGCCGACAAAGGCGAGATTGCCCATGCGCACCCGGCGATCGCCGCTCTCGTCGATCAGTGAGATCGCGCGGATTTCGGTGTCGGAGAAGTTCTTTTCCCTGCGGGCCTCACAGCAGGATCTTGGCGTTGATCGCGTAGATCAGCTGCATATGACGCGGCAGCAGCCGCTCGAAGAGCGGGATCGGCCAGGTTTCGAGAGCTTCCGGCAGAAGCGTGTGATTTGTGTAGGAAATCGTGCGGCGGACGATGTCGAAGGCTTGCTCGAAGTCCATACCGTGGACGTCGCAGAGCAGGCGGGTCAGCTCGGCGACCGAAACGGCCGGGTGAGTGTCGTTGAGCTGGATCGCGACCTTGTCCGGCAGCGAGGTGAAATCGTCATATTGCTGCAGGTGGCGGCGCAGGATGTCCTGAAGCGAGGCGGAGGAGAAGAAAAATTCCTGGCGGAGGCGCAGCTCCTGGCCGGCCGGCGTGGCGTCTGCCGGATAGAGCACACGCGTCAGGCTTTCCGCCTTGTTGCTTTCGCGCAGAGCCCCAATATGGTCGCCGGCATTGAAGGCATCGAGCAGGATCGGGTCGATCGGCTGCGCCGACCAGAGACGCAGCGTATTGACGCGCTTGCCGCGCCAGCCGACGACCGGCGTGTCGAAGGCGGCGGCGATGACGCGTTCTGCCGGCTTCCAGACGTAGCGCGGCTCGCCTTCCGTACTGGTGGCGACATCGACGGTGCCGCCGAAGCCGATTTCATAGGAGCTTTCGCGGCGTTCGAACTCCCAGGGATTGCCGTGCGCCAGCCAGTTTTCCGGCAGTTCCACCTGCCAGCCGTCGGCAAGCTGCTGGCGGAAGAGGCCGTGCACATAGCGGATACCGTAGCCATAGGCGGGCACATCAACCGTCGCCATGCTTTCCATGAAACAGGCCGCGAGACGGCCAAGACCGCCATTGCCAAGCGCGGCATCCGGCTCGAGGCCGGCAATCACGTTGATATCGACTCCGAGGGAAGCCAGTGCATCGCGAACCTCTTCCATCAGGCCCATGTTCGTGACGGCATCGCGCATCAGGCGGCCGATCAAAAATTCGAGCGACAGATAATAAACGCGCTTGTCGCCTGTCGCGTAGACCTTGCGGGTCGATTCCATCCATTTGTCGATGATGCGGTCGCGCACGACAAGAATAGTGGCCGTCAGCCAGTCGTGCGGCTTGGCAACCTTGGCATCCTTGCCGATGCGGTAAGTCAGGCGTTCGATGATTTCCTCGGCGAGAATTTCCGGCCGTGAACTGCGTGGAGCGGGAGAGGGGATGGTCGGCTTGGAAACGGTGTTCATCGTCATATCTCGCCAATTTTCATTTTGTTTCAGTACGTTACGCCTGATACAATCGATTTATCTACGCACGCCGGTCACGGCAGTTTATGCATCGTTACGAAGCACTTGCAACAAAGAGATTTAGACAAAGCAATAATTTGCGAAACCTTCACATTCCCGGGCTCAAGGGAATTGATTTCAATTGGTTTTCCCGCTCTGATGCAGGGATTAGCGCTAAACGAAAAGCCGCCCCGGTTTGTTCCGAAGCGGCTTGTTTGTTCGATGCGTACAATAGCCGGCGTTCAGTTTGTCAGTCGCGTGAGTGGCCTTGGTCGCCGTCTGCGCGATATTGTCGAAGTCGGCAATTAGCTTTGTCCATGTTCTCGGCTTCGAAGTAGTCGCTGCTGGGCGACGCGCAGTAGTTGCAGCAAGCTCTTGCCCTTGTCGGTGCCATGAAGGCGACCGTAAAAATCTGTATGCCGGCGGTCTTCGCAGCGGCGCATTGGTCACGCACGCTCTGGTCTTTGGTGCTGTTCCAGACGTTGCTGTTGCCGGTCATTTCACCGTCAGTCATAAGCACGATGTAGCGTGTCTACGTTCGCGGTGCCCTTCTTTGCGTGCTCGGTGCTTCTCGGTGTCCGATCCATCCGGCATGCTTTTTGATCGCCTTGATCGAATCCTGCATAGGCTCGGTGGCATCCGTACCCCCATTCGCTGTCAGCGTGCTGACGAACGTCCGTCCGATGGACGTGCCCCAGTTCATCGGACTGATGCCAATGATCGTGCCGCTCGCGTTGCGCGTCAGGCCGTTGTTGTAGGACATGACACCAGTTCGGACGAGATCGTGGTTGGGGTCGGCCGTGTCAAGTGCATCGAAGAGCTTATCCGCGGCGGTCTTCACGGCGTCGATCTTGATGAGCATACGTCTTGCAAATCTTGTTGCCTGAACTGTCCAGCTTGTAGTCGCCCTTCTTGTTCGTCTGGTAGACTCGAGCAAGTGGTCGTGTCGTACGCCATCGAGCCGGATTGATCGAGATCGAGATACATCGACAGAGCGTTCTTGGTGTTGTTCGATGCCGCTGGTGGTCTAACTCGACGCGCCAATGTTGGTTGTTTTATACCCCAAAACCTGCATGAGGCCACTCAGTTGCAGGCTATACGAGGACGAAACGCTCACGCTGTAGCTTGTCGCGCTTCCGGAGGTGGTCTTTGTAGCGGTGGCAGACGTGGCGTTCCTGAGTGCGCGTCGTATCGCCAATGTAATTCGCCATCTGTCCGGAAACGAAGTCCTTCGCGAAGTCAGAAGCCGCCGCCGTATCGATCTTTCCATCGGCAAGAGCAGAGGCGGTAGCGAGTGCTGCCGCATCGGACGCTTCCTGTAATTGCTTGCTTCGACAGCTCTGCGTTCGTGATGTCGATGGCGAGCCCAGCCGCTCCGATCAAAACCGGGAGCAAGGATCGCTGTCATCATGGCGAAATTGCCGGAGCGATCACGCAGCATGTGGCGACCGATGGCAAGAAACGAAGAAAAGGCAGACATCATGCCACCTGAAAAGCAAGAGGAACATTGTGCCTCAACGCCTACAGGATGGTTGTTACCGCGGGTCTAAGGCAGTCGCTAAAATTAGATGCAACGTGCGATTTCGGGACACGAGCTACTGCGTCTGAGGGTCTGCGGGAATTTCTGCTATGATCGATCTGTGATGTGCTGGCATCACTTGATCGGAATGACGTCGACCGCCTGCACAGAGCGATGACTGCCGGAGCTCTTCAGGACGCCGATCACGGGGGCGACGTCGGAATAGTCGCGGCCGTAGGCGACGACGATATGGTCAGTGCCGGCGGGCATGTCGTTGGTGGGATCCAGTTCGATCCAGCCGAGCGTTGCGCCGCACCAGACGCGAACCCAGGCGTGCATTGCGTC
>CAWIRO010000017.1:7500-139439 GCA_963838565.1 uncultured Alphaproteobacteria bacterium | reverse complement strand
TATACCAGTTCTCGTTGACTAAAACCCATGCGCCCACTTCCGCATGCCGATGGACATGATTTGCCATGGCTGGTTTTGGAGTTTCCGCCAGGCGTGGCAGCAGTGCTCGACGATGTCGTCGTATGATTTGAAGACTCGGTTCGACAGCCAGTTCTCCCGCATGTATTGCCAGATGTTCTCGACCGGATTGAGTTCCGGCGAGCGCGGCGGCAAAGGCAGGATCGTGATGTTGTCGGGCACGATCAGGTTGCCGGACATATGCCATCCTGCCTGGTCCATGATCAGAATTGCATGGGCATCGTCGGCGACGTTGCGGGATATTTCTTTCAGATGCTGATTCATGGCATGGGTGTCGCACCACGGCATGACGAGCGCTGCCGCCTTGCCGTATCTCGGGCAAATTGCGCCAAAAATGTAGGCTGAGCGGGTGCGCTGATCGTGCGGCGCAGATGGTCTCGTGCCCCGCTTGGCCCAACGGCGCGTAATTTTGTTCTTCTGGCCGACACGCGCCTCGTCTTGGAACCAGATCTCGATCACTTTGCCCTTGGCAGGTCCGGCGGCGATTTCGCCCACTGCGGCGGGAAAGTTTTTTTATATTCCTCGAGAGTATCGGCATCCTGCGCATGATGCTTGGGGCGGGCCGATAGCTTGCGGTAGCCCATGGCACGCACCAACCGGCTCAAGGTTTGTTCGCTCACCGATACACGGAAGTCTTCCCATATCCACTGCGCCAGATCACAGAGCCGCCAGCGGACAACACCATCGAGATAGGGCGTCGGCCCCCGCTCGATCGCCTGTATGAGAGCTTGACGCTGGATATCATTCAACAAGGGCCGTTTGCCAGGTGCTTTGCCCGTTTTAAGGCCCTCTGGCCCCTTGGCGTTGAAGCGAATGCACCAGTCGCGAATGATCTGGAGGCCGACACCGCCAAAGGCGGCGGCTTCACTTCGCGAGCGCCCGTCATAGACGAGCGACAGGGCCAGAAGGCGCCGCGTCCAATCGGCGTCCCTGCTCGACCGTGCCAAGGCCCGCAGGTCGGATGAACAATAATCTTCTCGAAGGTGGATCGGCTGCCCCATGCAAACTCTCCCGTTTGCAATGGTCAATCATGATTTGCCCCAAAAGGGAATCCCGTGAGTCAGCATCACTGAAACTTGGTATAAGGTCGCGCTGACGGAGCGCGGCATGGCGCTGATCCCGATTGTAGACAGCCTGCTTGCCTCGCTGAAGACCTCGTTTGAGGCAACCCGAACCACGGTGCGCTCGCTTACGATCCGCATGCCGCCCACGTTTGCGCGTAAGTGGTTCCTGCCGCGCCTGCCGGATCTCCACAGCCATCATGAAGATTTGAATATCAACATCGACACGGCTTGGTTCCTGCGTCCCACCTTCTCGGTAGGCGACATCGACATGCTGATCACCTATGGCAACGGCCATTGGCCTGGAATGGACGTACTGCCCCTGTTGCACGAGCGGCTGACGCCGATGTGTTCTCCGCAACTGCTTTCCAAGCTCGGGGATCCGCCGGCGATGAAGAATCTGCAAAACTGCGTTTTGCTGCATTCCAACCCACGCCATAGCGATTGGACGCTCTGGCTGCAGGCCGAAGGTGCTTATTCCTTCCAGGCGGCTCGTCATCAGGTGTTCGACACGCAGGATTTTGCAATGACCGCGGCTGCAAGCGGCTATGGCGTGACGATGGGCGATCTTGCCTTTTCTGGATCGGATTTGGAGAGTGGCGAACTGGTGGCGCCTTTTGAGCGGATCATCGACAGCGGCTATGGCTATTATGCCCTTTGGCCGGCTCGTGCCGATGCGCGCCTGAAAATACATGCCTTCTCGGACTGGCTCAAGCGTGCTTGCGGCGAGATGAACAATGGAGGCGGCGCTCGCTGTTAGAAACTTGCCGGCGGATCAAAAACAGCCGCCGTCAAGGTAGTCGAATACAAGACGCGGCAGGCGTTGCCGCGCCTTTTTCCTGTAATCGGCTAGGTTCAGCAAAGCCATTAGGGGGCGATACGGATCTCGACCAGTGCCTGAGCCTTGTTGACCGTGACATGCTCGATCGCCGCGTTCAGCACTTCGAGAAGTTGGTCGCCGCGTTCGACCTTGGCGGTCCAGGCGCGGCTTGCGGAAGCGACCTTGGTGAAATCCGGCGAAGGGCTGAGCGAGACGAGCGGCATGTCATTGGATTTCGCCGCATAGCCGTCCGGATAGACGCCGAGCACCGACTGGCGCACCGCGCCCCACTCGTCGTTGTTCAGCACCAGCAAGAGAAGCGGGATTTCCAGGGCTTCGGCGATCTGGTGGCAGGCGACCGGGTTTGAGAACATGTAGGAACCGTCGCCCATGGTGGCGATCACCAGCCTGTCCGGGTCGGCGAGCTTCATCCCGAGGCCGGTCGGGAAAGACCAGCCGAGCCCGCCGGAATGCGGTTCCTGGTACTAGAGCACGTCCGCTGAACGCGGAATCGGAATGTGGATGACAGCGGCTATTTGCCGTGATTCCCTGCACCTTCGAATCAGGAGGTGGTGATGGCACGTGCATTGAGCGATGATCTTCGCGGTCGTGTTCTGGCGGCGTCGGCAGGCGGGATGTCTGCGCGATCTGTTGCGTCGCGTTTCGGGATCGGGATTTCGACGGCAATTGCCTGGATCGCAAGCGCACGGCAGGGTCAATTGACTGCGGCAAAACAAGGCCGACGTGCAGGCTCTAGACTGGATACGCATGAGGCCTTTATCGTCGGCCTGATCGAGGTGGAGAAGGACATCACGCTCAACGAGATGGTCTCGCGGCTGCGTGATGAGAAGTCGGTATCGATAGGCCGCAGCGCTCTCGACGTGTGGCTTCGCAGACGAGGCTGGACGTTCAAAAAAGACCGCACATGCATTGGAGCAGGAGCGAGCAGACCTTTTGAAGCGGCGTCAGGACTGGTTTGACAGGCAGCTCGATCTCGATCCGGCCAGGCTCGTCTTCATTGATGAGACTGGCCTTTCCACGAAGATGTCGCGTTTGCGCGGCCGCTCCCCACGGGGCGAACGTTGCCGGTCAGGTGTGCCGCATGGACACTGGAAGACTACGACCTTCACGGGTGCTCTCAGGCTTTCCGGCATGACCGCGCCCATGGTGCTCGACGGGGCGATGAATGGCGTGGCATTCCGGGCCTATGTCGAGCAGGTCCTCGTACCGACCCTCAATTCAGGCGATATAGTCATCATGGACAATTTGCCTGCTCATAAAGCAGACGGCGTTCGGCAGGCCATTGAAGCCGCGGGCTGCGAACTGCTCTATCTCCCGCCCTACAGCCCCGACTTCAATCCCATCGAAAACGCCTTCTCGAAGCTCAAAGCGCTTCTGCGAGCCAAGGCCGAGCGCTCCGTCGACGCCTTGTGGAATACTGTTGGCGAGATCGTCAAACTCTTCGAGCCACAGGAATGCGCCAACTACTTCGCGGCAGCCGGATATGACCTCGATTAAAACGGACGTGCTCTAGGTACTTTACCCACTCTGATTCAAGTCATCTCCTCCGATGGGAAGCCTGAGGTGCAGGATGAGATGCAGGATCCGATGGCCTCTTTCAGATTTCTTCAGTGAAATCAATTAGATGTCTGCGATATATGGCGGAGAGGGGGGGATTTGAACCCCCGATACCCTTGCAGGTATGCCGCATTTCGAGTGCGGTGCATTCAACCACTCTGCCACCTCTCCGCGGTGCTGGTTGGCGCTTGTTCGGCGCGGGCGTGTCTCATAGCGAGCAGAATGGCAGGCTGGCAAGACGAAACTGCAGAGCTTTTCATCCTTTTGCCTTGACAGCTTTTTGCCACTCGCGTATCCCGCTCACGCAATAGGCGTGGAAAAGTCCGTGCCTTGCCCTGCGCTCGCGCGGGGTTTCACCGGCAGACAGAGTTCCGGGCAAAGCCCTGAAATCCCTGCTTAACTTCGACTGATAAAAAGACGGCCACCTGCTTGCTTGCGGGGAGAGCCGGAACGAACATGAAAGGATAAAAAATGTTCGCAGTCATCAAGACCGGCGGTAAGCAGTACCGTGTGGCAGCCAACGACGTGCTGACCATCGAGAAGCTGGAAGCCACCGCTGGCGACTCGATTGAATTCACCGAAGTCCTCGTTGGTCGGCGAAGGCGCCGACGCTGCGATCGGTGCTCCCTTCGTCAAGGGCGCCTCCGTCAAGGCCGAAGTCGTCGAGCACAACCGCGGCAAGAAGGTCATCGCCTTCAAGAAGCGCCGCCGTCAGAACTCGAAGCGCTCGCGCGGCCATCGCCAGCATCACACGGTTGTCCGCATCACGGACATCGCTGGCCGCCAAGTAATCGATCTAACGGGACTCAAAGGTTTAAAGGAGAACTCCAATGGCACACAAAAAAGCTGGCGGTTCGTCGCGCAACGGTCGTGATTCCGAGTCCAAGCGCCTTGGCGTGAAGAAGTTCGGCGGCGAAGCCGTCATTCGCAGGCAACATCATCGTGCGTCAGCGCGGTACGCAGTGGCATCCGGGCGCCAATGTCGGCCTCGGCAAGGACCACACCATTTTTGCGCTTACGGCCGGCAATGTGGACTACCGAACGAAGGCCAATGGTCGCGTGTACGTGTCTGTAATGCCGAAAGCGGAAGCAGCGGAATAAGCCGGTAGCGCTCTAAAACAGCCGGCGTCTCATCGACCCGGCTGACCGCACCAGGTTCAGTCCAGAAAACAGGGGAGATGGGGCAGCCATCTCCCCTTTTTCTTTCGTCCTAAGGAGGACTGAACATGCAAGGCGAACTGATAAGGGAAGACCAATCGCGGTCTCCCAAGGAGACGGCTGAGGCCGGAGCGGTTAAGGACCGATTGCCCTGTCTTGTTATCGGAAAGGCTCGTCATGCGCGCGCCCCACGAAGAAGACATTGACGCCCTTGCCCATCTCGCCAACAACGCCAAAGTCGCCACCATGGTATCGCGCATGCCGCACCCGTATACCGCCAATGATGCCGCCGACTTCGTGCGTCGGACGAAGAATGGCGACGATTGGCAAGTGCGTCTATGCGATCACCAAAGCGGAAAACGGCGCCTTCTGGGGTGCTGCGGTGTCGAGCCGCATGCGGACGGCGCACCGTCGAGATCGGTTACTGGCTGGGCGAGCCCTATTGGGGCCAGGGCTATACGACCGAAGCATGCCACGCCCTGGTCGATATGGTCTTCCGCACCCGCGAGAATGTCGATCAGATCGATGCCCGTTGCCGGGTGATGAACATCGCCTCGCGCCGGGTCATCCAGAAGTGCGGCTTCCAGTTCCAGGGTTCGGGACTTGCCGCATCTCTGGCGCTCGGCAGCAACGTGCCGGTCGAATGGTACCGGCTCGACCGGAAGACCTGGATGTCGCTGAGAAGCTGGGGGAGCCTGTCGATGACCGCCTCCACCTTGCAGCGGCCGAAGTCCCAGACGATGACGCCCGGCCCCGTGCCGGTCATCACCACCGCCCGGCTGACGCTTCGCCCGCATCGGCTGAGCGATGCGGATGCGATCGCGGAATCGCTTTCCGATTTCGCGATCACCCGCATGCTTGCCCGCGTGCCTGCCCCGTATGACCGGCAGGATGCGCTCGACTGGCTCGTCCCGGCAACGCTCCGGCGCGCTTGCCGGACTGGCACCTGGCGATCACCAGCGGTGACGACGCCCATATCGGCGTCGTCTCACTCGAACTCCGGCACGGCCGCTGGCACCTTGGCTACTGGCTGAACCGCTATTACTGGCGGCAGGGCTATATGAGCGAGGCCGTTGCGGCGGTGCTCGAGCGCTTCTCCCGGCGCATGCCGGAGACGCGGTTCATTCGGGCGTATTCGCGGACAATCCAGCCTCGCTGAGACTGCAGGAAAAGCTCGGCTTCCGGATGAGCGGATGCAGCGAGATCTACTGCTTCGCGCGCAACACCATGGTGTCGCATATCGAAACCGTGCTTCAGCCCGGCGCGCTGCAGATCACAAAGGCTGCCTGACCAGACAAGAAGCGCCGCAGCATCCGCTGCGGCGTCTCCTTACCCGCCGATCTCGACCCAGAGCGGAAAGTGGTCGGAACCCACCGACTGCGTGTCCACATAAGCGGATTTCAACCGGCTCTGCAGGCCGCAACTGACGAAGCAATAATCGAGATGCATGCGTTTGCCGTGATCCTTCGGGTCCATCCAGCTGTAGCTCTCCGGGCGTATAGCCTTCGAGCGCGGCCAGTGCGTCGACCGGCGTGCCGATGCGCGGCACGCGGCCGTAATAGCCGTCCGCGTTCCGGCAAACGAGCAGTATTCCGGCGATTCCGGCACCATATTGAAGTCGCCCATGATGACGTAATCTTCGGGAAGCGGCGGCTCCGCCATCCCGAACTCGCCGGCGCCCGGTCAAGGATCCACCCTCGAACGGAAACGCGTTGATCCGCTCGTTCAAATAAGCGAGTTGGCGGATGCGCTCGTCGGCCGAGACGTGATCGAGATGAACAGAATAGACGCGGAACGCGCCGTCCGGGCGTGTCAATGACGGCCTCGGTCGCTCCGCGCTGCAGGTTGAGCTTCGTGAGGGTGCGGCTGCGCGGCAGAAGCAGGGTACGCGTCGAAAGAACCGGCCAGCGGGAGAGGATCATGTTGCCGAACTGGAAGCGGGTCCCGCGCGGCGGAAAGCCGTCCTCGCCGGTCTCGACATGCACGTCGCAGGCCGCTCCATAGACCCAGAAATGGTCGGGAAAAAGGGCCGCAAGATCGTCCACCATGTCGGCAAAATCGTTCCGGGAGAAGCCTCTGGTCACCTCCTGAAGAGCGATGATATCCGCGGCCTCGATGCTCTTCGGCAATACGGTCGAGATCATAGATCCCATCAAGACCGAAGCCGTACTGTATGTTATAGCTCGCAAACTTCACGATAATCTTTGACCTCGGCTTGAACCGCCTATATCGAAAGCGGCAGGATGGGGCGCGTAAAAGGCCACCGATGATGGAAGTAAAATGAAATTTCTCGACGAAGCAAAGGTCTATATCCGGTCTGGTGACGGCGGCGCAGGCAGCGTTTCGTTCCGGCGCGAGAAATTCATCGAGTTCGGCGGACCGGATGGCGGCGACGGCGGACGCGGCGGCGATGTCTGGGTCGAAGCCGTCAACGGCCTCAATACGCTGATCGACTTCCGCTACCAGCAGCATTTCAAGGCCAAGATCGGCATGCACGGCATGGGCAAAAACCGCACCGGCGCGAACGGCGACGACGTGACGCTCAAGGTCCCGGTCGGGACGCAGGTGCTGGAGGAAGACCAGGAAACGCTGATCTGCGACCTGACCGAAGAGGGCCAGCGCTTCCGGCTTGCAGCCGGCGGCAACGGCGGCTTCGGAAACGCGCATTTCAAGTCCTCGGTCAATCAGGCGCCGGATTGGGCCAATCCCGGCCTGGCCGGGGAAGAAAAGACGATCTGGCTGCATCTGAAGCTGATTGCCGACGCCGGTCTGGTCGGCCTGCCGAATGCCGGCAAATCGACCTTCCTCGCCGCAGTCACTCGCGCGCGGCCGAAGATAGCCAACTATCCCTTCACGACCCTGCATCCGAACCTCGGCGTCGCCACCATCGACGGCCAGGAATTCGTCCTGGCGGACATTCCGGGTTTGATCGAAGGCGCGCATGAAGGTGTCGGCATCGGCGACCGGTTCCTCGGCCACGTCGAGCGCACCCGCGTGCTGCTGCACCTGGTCTCGGCTCAGGAAGAAACGGTCGGCAAGGCCTATACGACCGTGAAGAACGAGCTTGAGGCCTATGGCAACGAACTCACCGACAAGGCGGAAATCGTCGCACTCTCGCAAATCGACGTGCTCGACGACGCGACGCTGAAGAAGAAGACCAAGGAACTTGCCAAGGCTTGCGGCAAGACGCCGTTCCAGATTTCGGCCGCGACCGGCAAGGGGATGACCGAGGTCCTGCGAGCGCTGCGGGACATCATCGTCGAGGCAAACGCTGGCGGCGAAAAGCCGGCCAAGGCACCGAAGCTGCGGCACCGCGACATGGCCGCGACTGACGAGGACCGAGACGGATGACGACGCGTAAGCCGCTCGATCGATATCGCCGCATCGTCATCAAGATCGGCTCGGCGCTCCTGGTCGACCGCAAGACCGGCCTCAGGAAGGCGTGGCTGGATGCGATGTGCGCCGATATCGCCGCGCTGAAGGCGAAGGGTGCGGATGTCCTCGTCGTCTCCTCTGGAGCCATTGCCCTCGGCCGGTCGGTTCTCGATCTGCCCTCCGGCGCGCTGAAGCTGGAGGAAAGCCAGGCAGCTGCCGCTGTCGGACAGATTTCCCTCGCTCGCGCCTGGTCGGAAAGCCTGTCGCGCGACGAGATCGTCGCCGGCCAGATCCTGCTGACGCTTGGAGACACGGAAGAACGCCGCCGCTATCTCAATGCCCGCGCCACGATCAACCAGTTGCTGAAGATCGGCGCCGTGCCGATCATCAACGAGAACGATACGGTCGCGACCAGCGAAATCCGCTATGGCGACAATGACCGCCTCGCAGCCCGTGTCGCGACGATGACCGGCGCGGATCTGCTGATCCTGTTGTCGGATATCGACGGCCTCTACACCGCGCCTCCGCATCTCGATCCGGATGCGCAATTCCTTGAGACGATCGCCGAGATCACGCCTGAAATCGAGGCCATGGCGGGCGGCGCCGCCTCCGAGCTGTCACGCGGCGGCATGCGCACGAAGATCGATGCCGGCAAGATTGCGACGACCGCCGGCTGCGCGATGATCATCGCTTCCGGCAAGACGGACAGCCCGCTATCGGCAATGGAGAACGGCGCACGCTCCTCCTGGTTTGCGCCGTCCGGCACGCCCGTTACCGCGCGCAAGACCTGGATCGCGGGCCAGCTGCAGCCGGCTGGAGAACTGCATATCGACGATGGTGCAGTGGCGGCGCTCGGCGCAGGCAAGAGCCTGCTTCCCGCCGGCGTGCGCAAGGTAATTGGGCTTTTCAGCCGCGGCGACACGGTGGCAATCATTGGCCCCTCCGGCCGCGAGATCGCCCGCGGCCTTGCCGGCTACGACGCGGAAGAAGCCCGCCAGATCGTCGGCCGCAAATCGGCGGAAATCGAGGCTATCCTCGGCTATGCAGGCCGAGCCGCGATGATCCATCGCGACGATATGGTCATGACATCACAGGTAAATTCGAAATCCGAAAGGCAGAAGAAGGACGCAGCCCATGCTTGATACCGTTGCGCAGAGCCCTGACATTGACGCGCTGATGAACGACATCGGCCGCAAGGCCAAGGCTGCGGCGCGACCGTTGGGCTTTGCGTCCACCGAGGCGAAGAACAAGGCGCTGAACGCCATGGCCGATGCGATCATCGCCAGCAAGGATCATATCCTTGCGGAAAACGCGAAGGATCTGCAGGACGTCGCCGGCTCTAACATGCTTGCCTCCTTCGTCGACCGTCTGACGCTCAACGACAAGCGCATCACTGAGATGGCTGAAGGCATTCGGGCGATCGCTGCGCTGAAGGATCCCATCGGCGAAGTCATCAGTGCCTGGGACCGGCCCAACGGGCTGAAGATAGAGCGCGTCCGGACGCCGCTCGGTGTCATCGGCGTGATCTTTGAAAGCCGGCCGAACGTGACGGCGGATGCCGGTGCGCTTTGCCTGAAAGCCGGCAATGCCGTTATCCTGCGCTGCGGCTCGGATTCGCGCCGCTCATCGCAGGCGATCCATGCCTGCCTGGTTGAGGGGCTGAGGGCGGCAGGCCTCCCTGAGCATGCCATTCAGCTCGTTCCGGTCTCGGATCGCGCTGCCGTCGGCGCCATGCTGCGGGGCTTGGATGGAGCAATCGACGTCATCGTGCCGCGCGGCGGCAAAAGCCTCGTCGCCCGTGTCCAGAACGAAGCCCGCGTACCGGTTTTCGCCCACCTCGAGGGCCTGTGCCACATCTATGTCGATGCCTCGGCCGACATCGAAATGGCAAAGG
Organism: uncultured Alphaproteobacteria bacterium; assembly: GCA_963838565.1. GTDB lineage: Bacteria > Pseudomonadota > Alphaproteobacteria > Rhizobiales > Rhizobiaceae > Rhizobium. The sequence goes on along the minus strand of CAWIRO010000017.1, from coordinate 129,475 downwards.
CGATCATCGTCAACGCCAAGATGCGCCGCACAGGCATCTGCGGCGCCGTTGAGACCGCTGCTCGTCGACGGCGCGGCAATCGGCACTCATCTGACGCCCCTTCTTGAAGGGCTGGCCGATGCCGGCTGCGAAATCCGCGCCTCCGCGACCGTGCTGAAAGTCGCCCCGGGCATGAAGCCGGCGACCGAAGAGGACTGGTCTACCGAATATCTCGATGCGGTCATTTCCGTTGCCGTCGTGGACGGCATTTCCGGTGCAATCGATCATATTCAGAAATATTCGTCGAACCATACGGAGGCGGTGATTGCGGAAGATCCGGCCGTCGTCGAGCGCTTCTTCACGGAGATCGATTCCGCCATCCTGCTGCACAACGCCTCGACGCAATTCGCCGATGGCGGGGAGTTTGGCATGGGTGCGGAAATCGGCATCGCAACGGGCAAGATGCACGCCCGCGGTCCAGTCGGGGTCGAGCAACTCACCTCCTTCAAATACCGCGTGCACGGCACCGGACAAACGCGGCCCTGACGTGACAACCGAGGACATAGACCGGCGGTATCTTCGCATGCCGCATGTTGAGCGCGGCATGGTTGTCGGTCTCTTCGGTGGGTCCTTCAATCCGCCGCACCAGGGGCATGCGCTGGTCGCCGAGATCGCCATACGGCGCCTCGGCCTCGACCAGCTCTGGTGGCTGGTCACGCCGGGCAATCCGCTGAAGAACCGCAACCATCTTGCGCCGCTTACTGAGCGGATCGCGCTTAGCGAAGCGATCGCAACCGATCCGCGTATCAAGGTGACGGCGTTCGAACAGGCGTTGGGCGTCAGCTACACGGCCAATACGCTTGCCAGCGTCAAGGCGCGCAATCCGCATGTTCATTTCATCTGGATCATGGGCGCCGACAGTCTGCAGAGCTTCCACAAATGGCAGAAGTGGCAGGAGATTGCGCGAACCTTCCCGATCGCCGTCATCGATCGGCCTGGCTCGACGCTGTCCTACCTGTCCTCAAAATTGGCGAAGACCTTCGATTTCGCCCGTATCGACGAGGACGATGCCCGTGCGCTGTGGAAGAAGCCCGCCCCCGCCTGGACTTTCATTCACGGCCCGCGCTCGGCACTGAGTTCGACCGCTATCCGTAAAGCCGCTGAGTAGCGTTTGCTGGCAAGGCTTAAATTAAAAAGCCCGACGGGGGAGGATCCGTCGGGCTTTATAAACTTGATCGACAACTGGGAGGAGGAGTGTTGCCGATCCATATCTAACGGCTTTGGGAGGAGGAGATCGCCGTTTCGATAAGTATGTTTTATCATAACCTCGTAAGACGGGAATAGCTCATATTGCATTGCAGCAATGCAGGATGCGCAAAGCTCTTCCCTATTTGCATTGGACCTGTGCTGCTTTTTGCGGCACATGCAAGGCTTAGCGATAAACGCGCTCGGAAAATGCGCTCATGCCCGAGCGAACCATCAGCTCGTAGACCATGCGTCTGCTGATCGGGTTATGCAGCCTTACAACCTGAGAGCCAAGAAATTCCGTCTCAACATGGTCGAAAGCTGTCAGGTCCGGCGCGTCAGCGATCATGCCATAGTAAAACTCGTGGAATTCCCGCCGGCAAACATATGTTTTGTATTTCGTCATACAGAAGGCGGAGAACTCGGATCCTCGCTCTCGCAGGAAGTCTGCAACGCCGACCGTCACCTCGGGCCAGGCGGGGTTGAAAGTGTCGTCGAATGCGATGACCCCGTGCTTCGCGAGCGAATCCATCGCGAGGCGGCTGTCAGCCACGACATGCTGCAGCATATGTCCACCGTCGATGCTGAAGAAGCGCACTTCGCCCACCTTCTCCCTGATCTCGCTTGCATGCAGTTGGGTGCTATCACCCTTGACAATCAGGTTCTCGTCGACCGCAAGCCCCAACCGCCGGCCATTTTCCAGAAACCGGCGGTATTGCGGCGACACGCCGTCGCTGGTCTTGCCGATGTCGAACAGGTCAATTGCAAGCAGCTTTGCGTCAGGGCCACATATCTTCCTGTAGAGGTAATAAGAGCGTCCATAAAAGACACCAATTTCGGCAATCCCTCCGTCAAGTGCCTTGGCCTGTTGGCCCTGCAACAACGAAAGAAACACGAGAGCGTCCGGCGGATCGATGTATCCTTCGATCGTTTGCAAGTCGTGAAAGATGAATTTCCGCGTCGCCGAACTCATGAAATCGTTGATCCTCGTTTTTTACCATTCAATTTGCCAGACGGCCCAAAGAGGCGGAGAGTAAATAAACTATTTTTGGCGAATTCAAGCCCATATATTCAACAATTTTACTTCAAATTTACCATGATTTTCACAATCTTTGCGTGAATATCCCGGGTATGTTGTATTAAATTGCAATATTCACATCGGATAACCTATAGCCATCATGCAATGCATTCGCCAACTATCCCCTAGCCAATCCCGCCGATATCGATATATTTCTACGGATATTTCGAACCGGAGCCCCCCAAATATGCCTAATCTCCGCCAATGGATAAAACGCTCGATCGGCATCATCTCTGCCGCCTGGATCGCCGCTGCTGGCGTCTTGCCGCACTCTGCAAGCGCCGCCGATAAGGTTACCGTCTTTGCGGCAGCGAGCCTCAAGAATGCGCTCGATGCTGCGAACGCCGCGTGGATGAAGGAAAGCGGGATTGACAGCCGTTACTTCCTATGCAGCGAGTTCCGCCCTCGCCAAGCAGATCGAGAGCGGCGCACCTGCCGATATCTTCATCTCAGCCGACCTTGACTGGATGGACTACGTCGCCAAGAAAGATCTGGTCAATGAGGGCACCCGGGCCAACCTGCTTGGCAACCGCATCGTCCTCGTCACTGCCAAGGACAAGGTAAAGCAGGTCGACATCAAACAAGGCTTCGATCTTTCCGGCCTTCTTGGTGACGGCAGGCTTGCCATGGGCGAGGTGAAATCCGTCCCAGCCGGTAAATACGGCAAAGCAGCGCTCGAAAAGCTCGGCGTCTGGACATCGGTTGAATCGAAAGTTGCCGGTGCGGAAAGCGTGCGTGCGGCGCTTGCCCTCGTCTCTCGTGGCGAAGCGCCTTACGGTATCGTCTATCAGACCGATGCCGCAGCCGATGAGGGCGTCGCGATCGTCGGCACCTTTCCGGCCGATTCCCATCCGCCGATCATCTACCCGATTGCGATGCTTGCAGAGCAGCAAGAACCCGGACGCCGCCGCCTATCTCGACTTTTTGAAATCAGACAAGGCAGCTCCCTTCTTCACTGCCCAGGGCTTTACTATTCTGAAGTGATTATTGAGCTGAAATGGTTGCGGATTTTTGCCTCACGGCTTCAGCGTGAAGGCTCATTCCAGCAAGCCTTCAAGCTTTCGGAGACTGCGCAACTTGGATTCTCTTGGCCTGAGCGACGATGAATGGACGGCAATCCTACTCAGCCTGCGCGTTTCCGTCGTCGCCATGCTGGCAAGCTTGCCCTTCGGCATTGCGGCCGCGCTGCTTCTTGCCCGCGGCCGCTTTTATGGCAAATCTGTCCTCAATGGCGTGATCCACCTGCCGCTGATCCTGCCACCCGTCGTCACTGGCTTCATTCTTTTGATCCTCTTCGGCCGCCGGGGGCCGATCGGCAGCTTGCTGGATCAATATTTCGGGATCGTCTTTTCCTTCCGCTGGACCGGTGCGGCGCTCGCCTGCGCCGTCATGGGATTCCCGCTGATGGTGCGAAGCATTCGGCTTTCGATCGAGGCGATCGACCGCAAGATCGAGGAAGCGGCCGGGACGCTCGGCGCGAGCCCGTTATGGGTGTTCCTGACCGTCACCCTGCCGCTGACGCTGCCCGGGATCATCGTGGGGATGATCCTGTCCTTCGCCAAGGCTATGGGCGAATTCGGCGCGACCATCACCTTTGTATCGAACATCCCGGGTGAGACGCAGACGCTGTCTTCGGCCATATATACATTCACTCAGGTTCCAGGCGGTGACGCAGGCGCCATGCGCCTTACTGTCGTTGCCATCGTCATCTCCATGGCCGCGCTGCTGGCTTCCGAATTGATGGCGCACCTCGCGGGTCGGAGGATCGACCCGGAATGACGCTCACGATCGAGACCAAACACCGCTTCGGCGCCTTCACCCTTGATGCAGCCTTCACCTCCGAAACCGGCGTGACCGCCCTCTTCGGCCGATCCGGCTCTGGCAAGACCTCGATGATCCGCATCATCGCCGGTCTGGTCCGGCCCGATGAAGGCCGCGTTGTTTTGGACGGCGAGCCGCTGACTGACATGGCGAAAGGCATCTTTGTCCCCCGCCATCGCCGCCGGTTCGGTTATGTTTTCCAGGATGGGCGGCTCTTTCCGCACTTGAACGTTCGAAACAATCTTTCCTACGGAAGCTGGTTCGCGGCGAAGGCTTCGGGAACCGGCAGCTTTGACCGCATCGTCGATCTGCTCGGCATCGAAAGCCTTCTTGACCGGCGCCCTTCCACGCTTTCAGGCGGCGAAAAGCAGCGCGTCGCGATTGGCCGCGCCCTGCTCTCCTCTCCGCGCCTTTTGCTGATGGATGAACCGCTCGCGGCACTCGACGAAGCCCGCAAGGCCGAGATCCTGCCCTATCTCGAACGCCTGCGCGACGAGACCCAGATCCCGATTGTCTATGTGAGCCATTCGATCGCCGAGGTGGCCCGCCTTGCCAACCAGGTGGTGGCGATGCGCGACGGCAGGGTCGAGGCCGCAGGCAATGCGATGGACGTGCTGAGCCGATCTTCGGCAGCCGAGGACCCGCGCGAGGCAGGTGCGCTTCTCGAAGGCATTGTCGAAACCGCTTGATGAAAAGCATCGCCTTGCAACGCTCGCGCTAACGGCATCCCGCCTGTATGTTCCAGGCGCCGGCATCTCGCCTGGCAAGCGCGTCCGCGTCCACATCCCTGCCCGCGACGTCATGCTGGCGACCGCAAGGCCGGAAGGTTTGAGCGCGTTGAATATCATAGACGGAACCATACGGGAGATATCGCCGGCGGACGACGGGACGGTCGACGTCGAGATCGATTGCGGTGGCGATATCATCCACTCGCGGATCACGGCGCTCTCCGCTGAGAGGCTCGATCTCGTATCCGGCAAGCCTGTCTTTGCCGTCATCAAGTCAGTCGCGCTGCAGCCTTAATTCTTGCTCGGGCGCGTCGGCCGGTCTGCGGTTGCTTTCCAGCCAGGCAAGATCGCTCGCCAGGCTTGCCCGCACGGTCGCCTCCATGTGCCGGAAACGCGACAGTAGCTCCTCGCCAAAGGGTGTCAGGGCTGCGCCGCCGCCCTTTTGTCCACCGCGCTGGGATTCGACCACCGGCTCTTTGAACATGCGGTTCATATCGCTGACGAGCAGCCAGGCGCGCCGGTAGGACATATCCATCGCCCTGCCCGCCGCCGAGATCGAGCCAGTCTCGCGGATATGCTCCAGAAGCTCCACCTTGCCGCGGCCGAGACGATCCTCATGCGGAAAGCTGATGCGGAGGATGGGAACGAGTTGATGTTTGGCGGTACTGTCCATGCAGTTCTGCAATTCCGGAAAATCGACAATACTTTACGCTTGGCCAACCGCGCTGTACACAGTCACCCTCGTTGGCGGTGGTCAGACAAATCTTGACGCGAACTTAAGCCTTCGCTGAATGAAACCGAGCTCGTGTCTTGAAAGATTAATGGTTTGGTGCCTATCTTAACCGTGATTTGGTTCGCCCAAATCAGTGATGCGCATGTTCTGTTATTCCATGAAAGGAAAAGCACTGACAACAGTACAAGCCAAGGGAAGAGCGCTCGCCGTTGTCCCGAAGAGCCCGGAACGTGGCGCCGATGCCGCCGCCCGCGCCCTGCAAGCCGTCCTCACGAGCCTTGAGGACTCTAAAGCAGAAGATATCGTTACCATCGACATTGTTGGGAAATCTGCGCTGGGCGACTACATGGTCGTCGTCTCGGGCCGGTCGAACCGCCATGTCCTGGCGATCTCAGATCACCTCCTCACCGACCTGAAAGACGAAGGCTTCGGAACAGCCCGCGTCGAGGGTCAGGAAGGCGGCGATTGGATTTTGATCGACACCGGCGATATTATTGTCCACGTCTTCCGTCCTGAAATTCGCGAGTTCTACAACATCGAAAAGATGTGGGCAGCTCCGGATATGGAAGAAACGCGGCACTGACAGGTAGTCCGGAGCAGTCATCCGGCGTCTGAGACGCGGCGCAAAACAGGCCGGAATATGAGAACCCGGCCACAGGCTGGTATTGTGCCTTTTGTGGGCGCGTGACGGGAGCGATGAATGCGCGTTGGTCTTTTTGCGGTGGGACGGCTGAAGTCCGGCCCCGAGAAAGATCTTGCGGCCCGTTATTTCGACCGTTTTGCCAAGGCCGGTCCGGCGGTCGGCCTCGAATTTTCTCGCGTGGCAGAAGTCGCTGAAAGCCGCGCCTCGAATGCGGAAACGCGCAAGCGCGAAGAGGCGGCCATGCTTCAAAAGACGCTTGGCGAGGGCGGTATCCTTATTCTCCTCGACGAGCGCGGCAAGGCGCTGGACAGCGAAGCCTTTGCAAACTTGCTCGGCACCTACCGCGACCAGGGCAAACGCGACCTGATGATTGCAATCGGCGGCGCCGATGGCCTTGATCCGGCGCTTTACAACCGGGCCGACGTGATCCTCTGCCTTGGCAAGATGACCTGGCCGCATCAACTCGTTCGAATACTCGTCGCGGAACAGCTTTACCGGGCCGTGACCATCCTTGCCGGGCATCCCTATCATCGCGTCTGACGGTCACGAAGCCGTGTTTTGCCAAGCGTAGCCTTCTTTGCCAATCGTTCTGGCAAATGACACCAAATCGGCTTAGTCTCCGCGCGATTTGAGAGTTACCCTGAACGCGCATGACGAGAACTGCCCGTAAGCGAAAGCGACTGATCCTGCCCGCACTCGCGGCTGGCCTCGGCGCGACGGCAATTTTCGCTCAGCCCAATCTCGGCGGAACCGGCGCATTTGCCCAGGACGCGCCAGTCCAGACGCCGGCGCCCGAAGCGTCTCAGGAGCCTGCTACGCCCGACGCGGCAACTGACGCGGTTACCCCGGATAAGACTTCGCCGGATCCGGCCGCCGAACTCGCAAGGAAGCGTGACGAGACCCGGACTGAGCTTGAGGCACTGTCAAAAACGATCAATCTTTCGTCAGATAAAGTGATGGCGCTGCAAAAGAGCATTGCCGATCTGGATAAGAGCAGCACGAATATCCGTCAGGCGCTGATCGATTCCGCCGCGCGGCGCAAGACGCTTGAAAAGCAGATACTCGAAAGCGAAAAGAAGCTCGCCGATCTCGGCGTCAAGGAAGATGCCATCCGCCGCTCGCTGCATGAGCGCCGCGGTCTGCTCGCCGAAGTGCTCGCGGCCCTTCAGCGCATGGGCCGCAATCCGCCGCCTGCTCTGCTCGTAACACCGGACGATGCGCTTGCCTCCGTACGCAGCGCCATTTTGCTCGGTGCCGTCGTGCCCGGCATGCGCAAGGAGACCGACAAGCTTGCCGCCGACCTGGCCAACCTCGCCGGCGCTGCAGGCAGCCAGCGCCACGGAAAAGGCAGATCTTACCGCCACGATGACGAACAGCATCGAGGAAGAGCGGCGCATGGACATGCTGCTCGCCGAAAACGACAAGCTGAGCCGCAGCAATACTGCGGATCTTGAAGCCGAAAAGCAAACGCTCGGAGGAACTGGCAGGCAAGGCGACCAGCCTGGAAGGCCTTATCGGCGTCGATGGAAATCCGAGATCTCCTCGGTACGCGAGGCCGCCGCAGCAGCCCGCCGGAGGAGGAGAACCGGAGGCTCCTGACCGACGAGCAGCGGGCGCAGGCCAAGGCGCTTGCCGATAGCGGTGTGCCCGATAAAAACCGCATTGCGCCCGCATATCCGTTTTCGGAGAATTGAAGGCGAAGTTGGAGTTGCCCGTGGCGGGCGACATTCTGCGCCAGTTCGGCGATGCCGATGGCACCGGACATGAGGCCATGGGAATGACGCTGGCCACCAATCCGGACGCGGTGGTGACTGCGCCAGCGGACGGACTGGTGGTTTTCGCCGGCGCCTTTCGCAGCTACGGCCAGATGATCATCCTCGACGCCGGCGACGGATATCACCTGGTTCTCTCCGGAATGGATACGATCAGCACGCGCCAGGGGAAATTCGTCTTCGCCGGCGAGCCGCTGGCAGTGATGGGTGCGAAAAGAGTGGCAAGCGCAACTGCATTGGCGCTGGAAACCGACCGGCCAACGCTTTACATTGAATTTCGAAAAGACGGAAAACCGGTCGATTCCCGGCCTTGGTGGACCGCCAAAGACACTGGAAAGGCACGCAATGATTCGTAGGGCTTCTCTTGTTCTGGTCGGCGCATTGATGGGTGCGACCGCGATGAGCGTCATTTATGCGGCGGTAGTGCCGGCCGAAGCGGCCGGAGCATCCACCTACAAGGAACTGTCGATGTTCGGCGACGTCTTCGAGCGCGTCCGCGCCCAGTACGTCACGCCGCCCGCAGGAAGACAAGCTGATCGAGAGTGCCATCAACGGCATGCTTTCGTCGCTCGATCCGCATTCGAGCTACATGAATGCGAAGGATGCCGAAGACATGCGCACCCAGACCAAGGGTGAATTCGGCGGCCTCGGCATCGAAGTCACGATGGAAGACGAACTCGTCAAGGTCATCACCCCGATCGACGATACGCCCGCCGCCAAGGCTGGCGTTCTTGCTGGCGACTATATTTCCGAAGATCGATGGCCAGTCCGTCCGCGGCCTGAAGCTCGAAGACGCCGTCGAAAAGATGCGCGGCCCCGTCAACACGCCGATCAAGCTGACGCTCATCCGCAAGGGTGCCGACAAGCCGATCGAGCTGACGATCGTCCGCGACATCGTTGCCGTTGCAGGCCGTCAAGTCGCGTGTCGAGGGCGACGTCGGTTATCTCCGCGTCATCTCCTTCACCGAAAAGACCTATCCGGACCTTGAAAAGGCGATCGCCAAGATCAAGGCGACATGTTCCGGCCGACAAGCTCAAGGGCTATGTGCTTGACCTGCGCCTCAACCCGGGCGGTCTGCTCGACCAGGCGATCAACGTCTCCGATGCTCTGCTGGAACGCGGCGAAGTGGTCTCGACCCGCGGCCGCAATCCGGACGAAACCCGCCGCTTCAATGCCGGCCCGGGCGACCTGACGGATGGCAAGCCGGTGATCGTTCTCATCAACGGCGGGTCGGCTTCGGCTTCGGAAATCGTCGCCGGCGCTCTGCAGGATCTGCGCCGCGCCACCGTTCTCGGCACCCGATCCTTCGGCAAGGGCTCCGTTCAGACGATCATCCCGCTCGGCGAAAACGGCGCGCTGCGCCTGACGACAGCGCTCTACTACACGCCGTCGGGCCGCTCGATCCAGGGCACCGGCATCACGCCGGACATCAAGGTCGACGAGCCGCTGCCGGACGATCTGAAGGGCAAGATGGTGACCGAAGGCGAATCCAGCCTGCGCGGCCATATCAAGGGTCAGAGCGAGACCGATGAAGGCTCCGGCTCTGTTGCCTATGTTCCGCCGGATCCGAAGGACGACGTGCAGCTCAACTACGCGCTCGACCTGCTTCGCGGCAGCAAGACCGACCCGGCCTTCCCGCCGAACCCGGACAAGGCAGTTTCTGCCAAGTAAGCTTCGATATGCCATCAGGCCGGAATTTTCGGATCCGGCCTGATGGCTTTCTGCTGTTTCCCGGTTTTGGAGCGGGCGAGGAAATTGGGAACGGATCTGCATGCACCATTGGGCCAGAACCGCAAGGCTGGCCGCAAGCGGCCAGGCGTCCTGCGGATCGGCCGCATCGTTGCCAGCCTCTGCCTGATCGCGATTGGCGGATTTTCCCTCTACTCGGCGTTCCGTGACGACGGCCTTCAACAGCCGAAGCCGCCTGCGGCCGATCTGGCCGCGTCACCGCCAACGGATGCGACTCAGAAACCCTCCATGCGAAGCCAAGCGGCAGAGCGGCATGCCGCGCGCCGAACCGCATTCCGGTGCCAATGTCGAGCAGATGGTCACCGGCGACGGTTCGGTCGTGACCAAGTACAGCCCGCGGCCGCGCGACGGCAACGGTCCGGTGCTGGTCGACGCCATGCAGATCGGCCAGGATCCGCGTATGGCGGCAATGCCGAACGACAGCCTGCTGGAAGACAGTCCCTTTGGCCGGCTGCCGATCATCGGGCCGGATGGCCGCCGTCCGATGGATCAATATGCACGTCCGTGGTCCGGCGCTCGCGGCACGCGGATCGCCATCGTCGTCAGCGGCCTCGGCCTCAGCCAGACCGGTACGCAGCGCGCCATCGAGGAGCTTCCCGAAGAGATCACGCTCGCCTTCGCCGCGAGCGGCAACAGCCTGCAGCGCTGGATGCAGGAAGCGCGCCGCGGCGGTCATGAGATCCTGATGCAGGTACCGATCGAACCGTTCGATTACCCGGCAAACGATCCCGGTCCGGAGACGCTGCTGACGTCGAAGTCGCGCGGCAAAGAACATCGAGAACCTGCATCGGTCGATGGGCGAGATCACCAATTACACCGGCATCATGAACTATCTCGGCGGACGCTTTCTTTCCAATCCGACGCTATGGAGCCGGTGATGCGCGATATCGGCAAGCGCGGCCTGCTGTTTCTCGATGACGGCTCATCGGCGCAATCAAAGACGGACGCTGTCGCGAAGGGCACTGAACTTGCCGTATGCCTTCGCCGACGTGCAGCTCGACGGACAGGTCGATGTCAACGCGATCCTGAAGAAGCTCGACGAGCTCGAGCGCATCGCCAAGCCGCAACGGCCAGGCGATCGGCGTCGCCTCGGCTTTCGACGAGAGCATTGACGCCATCGCCAAATGGAGCGAGGAGGCGGCAATGCGCGGCATCGAGATCGTCGGCGTCGCTGCCCTCGCCGACGATCCTAAGAACCCTTGAGGAGAGGACGCCCATGAACCAGGCGACACGTCAAAGCCGAAGACCTGCCCTATCGTCCCTGCGTCGGCGTCATGATCCTCAATCGCGACGGTCTTGTCTGGGCCGGTCGGCGTATTCCGATCGGCAATTCCGAATATGACGGTTCACCGCAGCTCTGGCAGATGCCGCAAGGGCGGCATCGACAAGGGCGAGGATCCGCTGGAAGCCGCCTATCGCGAGCTCTACGAGGAAACCGGCATCAAAACGGTGACGCTGCTTGGCAGAAGCGAGGGACTGGATCAACTACGATCTGCCGCCGCAGCTGATCGGCATCGGCCTCAAGGGAAAATTTCGCGGCCAGACGCAACGCTGGTTCGCCTTCCGCTTCGAAGGCGACGAAAGCGAGATCGCCATCAACCCGCCGCCAGGCGGTCATGAGCCGGAATTCGATGCCTGGGAATGGAAGCCGATGCATGACCTGCCCGGCCTGATCGTCGCCTTCAAACGAGCGGTCTATGATCAGGTCGTCGCCGAGTTCCAGCCATTTGGCCGGCCTGAAGGCGCCTGATTAAGACATGGTCGCAAGCGCCGGTTCGCGAAGCATGCTGCAGCTGCGCCTGATCGAGGAGCGCGCCCTGGATACGACGAAGATGACCGCCGAATTCCCGAGCTCGGTGCGGCCGGAATCTCGGCTCAGCCTCATCGCTTCGTCGGCCGAGTCTGCGTTGAGCTGGCCGTATTTGTCTCGCCGATCTTGTCGAGCAGATCGAGCTGGGTTTCGAGGAAGTCGATATGGCCTTCCTCGTCCGCGAGCAGCTCTTCGAACAGCTTCATGGAGACATAGTCGCCGGCGTCATGACAGATGTCGCGCGACTTCTTGTAGGCCGTGCGGGCGTCGTATTCGCCGGCGAGATCGGCTTCCAGCACTTCCTTGACGTTCTGGCCGATGCGCAGCGGTGCAAGCGTCTGCAGGTTCGGATGGCCTTCAAGGAAGATGATGCGCGCGACCAGCCGGTCGGCATGGTGCATCTCCTCGATGGATTCGGCGCGCTCCTTCTTGGCGAGCTTGCGTATAGCCCCAATCTTCGAGAAGACGATAGTGAACCCAATACTGGTTGACCGCACCGAGTTCGAGAAACAGCGCCTCGTTAAGCCGCTCGATGACTTTTTTGTCGCCTTTCAATGTCCGCTCTCCTGTTTTCTTCATGGAATTGTTTCAGGCGGGACATGAAATCAAATATTTCGGTCTTCCGTCGAGTGGCGGCGGGCGTGATATTCCTCGGTGGTCCGGATGATGATGTCGACGACATTGGGGAAACAGCCGCAGCAACGGCCGCGCTTTTCCATGGCGTGATAGACCTTCGCAGGCACGATAAGCTGCCAGCAATCCTCATCGAGAAGGCTCGGTGATGACCTCCCGGATTTCCTTGTCGGTTATGTAATTGCAGCTGCAGACAAGCATCGTCTTCATTCGTCAAACATGACACTGACTATCGTGTTTTGTGCAAAAGAAGATGGTGACTGTCAAGAAAAAATCGAGATCGAAAGCGCGCGAATTGTCGTCCGCCGTTCACATGGCGGTGCTGAACCTTTCGGGATAAAGTCCGTACGTTTCTCGCTTCGACCCTACAGGCGCCTGATAAGAGCTGTAGGCCACTCAACACCTACAGATCTCGGAGGAGCAACACAAGTTGTGGTGAACAGACAGGTCATGGCAGCCTTCGCTCTCCTCCTTTGAAACAAAGGTGAACGATTCGGCAGATTTGAAAACATAGCCGCGTCAGATCGCTTCGATGAGCCAGGATCGCTGATTCACAGCAACACCCTCGTCGGCGCGACAGCATCAATGAAAATTGCGCCCCTTCGGCATGACGCTGGCAGTCTCTGCGCCATCTCGTGCTGCCCGCTCGCTGATATCATTCGCCTTTCGATAGCTGCCTTCTCGAGGATGCGTGCCGATCTTCTTTTGCCGATGGATCCGCTGTCGGCCGCATTGTCTCGTCTGCCCGCTCGCTGACCCCGAAGCGACGGGCTTCCTTCTGCAGAAGGCCGAGCGCCGGCGTCATATCCTCGATATGATCGACCACGACAGGTGAATGACGCCGCTCTGACTCTGCAGTTTGCCTCGGATTTTCACCAGCCGGGCGCCCATGACGATCGGACCGGTATTTCTCGAATATCTTTTGTCCAGACGATGGCATTGGCAACGCCCGTCTCATCCTCCAGCGTCATGAAGATCACGCCCTTGGCCGAGCCCGGCCGCTGACGCACCAGCACCAGCCCGGCAATCGTCACCCTCTTTCCGTTCGGGACGCTCAGAAGATCGACGTTGCGCGTAATGCCCGCTCTCCGGAAGTCCTCTCGCAGGAAGGAAACCGGATGCGCCTTCAGCGAGAGCGAAAGATAGCGATAATCCTCGATCACCTGCTCGCCCGGCAGCATTTCCGGCAGCGTCGCGCTTGGCTCGACTTGGAGATCGGCACGGTCGGCACCTGATCGAACAAGGGCAGCTTCTCTGCGGCACTTTTCACATCAAGCGCCCGCACCGCCCAGAGCGCCTCGCGCCGCGACAGCCCGATCGAACGGAAGGCATCGGCATCCGCCAGCCGCTCGATATCCGATTTTTGCAAGGCCTGAGCGCAGCCAGAGATCACGCACCGAGCTGTAGCCGGCGCCTCGATTTGCGACGAGCTTTTCCATTATGGCGTCTTCCGAAAGACCCTTGACCTGCCGGAAACCGAGACGAACCGCTCTCTTCGTCCTGATGATCTCGCGCATCGATCCATGTCGCCGGAAATCGATCTTCGACTTGTCGAAACGAGCTTCTTCCAGAAGGCAATCCCAATCCGAACGATTGATATCGACCGGCACGCATTTCGACGCCATGCTCGCGCGCATCACGCACCAGCTGCGCCGGCGCATAAAAGCCCATCGGCTGCGAATTCAGCATCGCCGCACAGAAGACATCGGGATAATAGGCCTTGACCCAGGAGGAGGCATAGACGAGCAGCGCGAAGGAAGCCGCATGGCTTTCCGGAAAGCCGTATTCGCCAAAGCCCTTGATCTGATTGAAGCATTGCTGCGGCGAATTCGCGCGTATAGTCCTTTGGCCACCATTCCGTCGATGAATCGTCTTCTCGAAATTGCCGATCGTGCCCGGTCCGCTTGAACGTTGCCATCGCCCGGCGCAGCCGGTCAGCCTCGGCCGGCTTGAAGCCTGCCGCCGTGATCGCGATCTGCATCGCCTGCTCCTGGAAAAGGGGAACGCCCAAGGTTCTCTCCAGAACAGCTTTCAGTTCATCGCTTGGATAGTCGATCGGAATGCCCTTGCCTGATCTGCTCCCGTCGCTTCAGATAGGGATGCACCATATCGCCCTGGATCGGGCCCGGCCGAACGATCGCGACCTCGATGACGAGATCGTAGAACATCCGTCGGTCGAAGGCGCGGCAGCATGCTCATCTGCGCCCGGCTTTCGATCTGGAAGACGCCGATCGTATCGGCCCGGCACATCATGTCGTAGACCGGCTCGCCATCCTCGTGATCCCTGTTGCCGAGATCGGCGAGCGTCTTCTTCACCTCATAATGGACCTCGAGCAGAGTCGAAGGCCTTGCGCAGGCAGGTGAGCATGCCGAGCGCCAGGATATCGACCTTCAGAATTTTGAGATTGTCGAGATCGTCCTTGTCCCATTCGATCATGTAGCGATCCGGCATCGCCGTCTTCATGATCGGGACGACCTCATCGAGCCGGTCCCTGGTGATGACGAAGCCGCCGACATGCTGGGTGAGATGACGCGGAAAGCCCAGAAGCTGCGGTGGCATAGTGCAGAACATTCTTGGTCGTCGGATCGAAGATATCGAGCCCGGCCGCCTTTGCCTCGCGCTCGGACAGATTCGTCTTCCGACCAGCCCCAGACCAGGCTGCCGATAGCGCCGACTGGACATCTTCCGACAGCCCGAAGGCCTTGGCCACCTCGCGGCCGGCCGAGCGGGTCCGATAGCGTTGTCACCGCCGCCGTCAGCCCGGCATGCTCCTTGCCGTAGGTCTTATAGATATACTGGATGACCTCTTCGCGCCTGTCATGCTCGAAATCGACATCGATATCCGGCGGCTCATCCCGATCCATGGAAATGAAGCCGGTCGAAGAGAAGCGTGCTTTTCTCCGGATTGACCTCCGTTATCTCAAGGCAATAGCAGATGACGGAATTTGCCGCCGAACCGCGGCCCTGGCACAGGATCTTCAGTTCATAGCGGGCATGCTGGATGATCTTGTAGACCGTCAGGAAATAGGAGGCGTATTTCTTCTCGCCGATAAGATCGAGTTCATAGTCGATCTGCGTCTGTGACCTTTCGCGGAATGCCTTCCGGGATAGCGTTTCGCGGCCCCCGCCCTTGTCAGGCGTTCGAGCGTCTCCGAGGCGTTTCGCCCTCGATCGTTTTCGTCCGGATAATTGTGCTTCAGTTCATCCAGCGAAAATGTCGAGCTTTCGAAAAACTGTCCGCGTATTGGCGATCGCCATCGGATAGTCCCGGAAGAGCCGCGCCATTTCGCGCGCATCCTTGAGATAGCGTTCGGCATTCGGCGCCAGCAGGAAATCCGGCTTCCGGAATCGGCACATGCTCGCGGATCGCAGTGACGATGTCTGACAAGGGCCGGCGTGCTGTGTCGTGATAGAGCGGCTGGTTGGTGGCGATCAGCGGCACGCGATTGCGGTCGGCAAGCATGCGAGAGCGTCGCGAAAACCTCGGCTGTCGCGGCCGTCATAGGAAGGCGACAGAGCCAGATAGAAGTTTTCCGCGGAAGCGCTCTCGCAAGCGCTCCAGACAATTCTTCCAGCGTTGTCCTGTCGCCGGCGATCATCGACGATCGAGGGATCGGGAACAAGGGCAAGCATCATCTCGTCTCCCCATTCGATGAGATCCGCCTCATTCAGGATGCACGATCCCTTTTGCGCTCCTTCAGATTTCCGGCGCTCAGCAGACGGCAGAGATGCGCCCAGCCCTTTCTGTTTTGCGGATAGGCGAGAATATCCGGCGTTCCATCGGAAAAGACCAGACGGGCGCCCGGCTGAAAGGGAACGGGTTCAAGAATGTCCTTTTCCTTCTTCTCCCGCCTCCAAGCAGCCCGGCTTCTTTCGTCTTTTGTATTCTTGCTCTGATTGCCCTGATCTGCGCATGGGCCCGGACAACACCGGCGACCGAATTGCGATCGGCAATCCCGAGGCCGGAAAGCTTCAGGATGGCAGCCTGCGTCACCATCTCCTCCGGCCTTCGATGCCCCTTCCAGAAACGAGAAATTCGTTCGTGCGCCGATCTCGAAGAATTGGGCGGCATCATGCGAAAACTCCGTGCATGAACCAGCGCGGCGGCGGCATCTGGCCGTAGAGACCCTCGCGGTAGATCCAGAAACGATAGCCCGGTATCGTCCTCGACGCGGAAATAATCCCGCGTCGCGGGCATCCGCGCCATCGATCCACCATTCCATGGCAAGCCGTCTCCGGCCCCTCGCTTCGGAGAACACGATGCCGCATGCGGCGCCAGCGGAAACTTTGCCGGTGGACCGTCCGGAACTTCGGCCGCGAGGCCTCCACCAGCTCCGGCCGGCGAAAAGCCGCAAGGGCCGCTCGCTTCGGGACGCAGGAAAACTGCCCTGCACGTCTTCCTGCCAGGCGACGAGAGCGTATCGATTGCGGGAACGGCGATGACCGCCCGCTCCGGCACATGGCTCTCGCGCAGCTGGAAGCTCTGCAGGCAATCCGCACCGAGCCGGGCCGAAACCCGATCGACGAAATTCGCGAGAGAAACATCCTTTTGCCGGTCGCCGTCGAAATCGCCCTGCAGCATCATCGAAGTCCTCGTGCCGCATGCACATTCAGACGCAGGATTTCGAAACCATATCCGGCATCGAGATCATCATGGATCGGCCTGCAGCCGTTCGGAAAAAAGCGCGGCGATGCGCTTCGGATCCCGCAAGCGGCTGCGATGCACCAGCGGAAATGCGAAAGACCCGGCCATCGACCCTGAAAAGGACGAGTTCGAAAACCCGCCCGCCAGCGCCTCGCGCTTCAAGGCTAGGGCTTCAGCGACATGGCGACCTGTCCGGTCAGATGCAAGAATATCGTCCTCCGTGCCGATCGGCTCGACGAGCCGGCGTTCGGCAGAAAGGCTGGCGACGGGCCGGCGAGGCGAAACCGGCTCCTCATCACGGCCGAGCGCCTGATCGAGCCGCAGCAGAACGCTGCGCGCCGAAACGCCGGGTCAGCGGCGCCCGCGGCGCCATGCAGAGATCGCCGACATATTTCAAGCCCAGCTTCTGCAAGGACTCGACGACAGTCTCTCCTCCAGCCGAAGCGATGCGACAGGAAGGGGGCCAGAACATGTTCGAGCCTCCTCCGGCGCAATAACGCCACCCTGGCCGAAGCGGCTGACGGCCCAGGAAAGTCCCGGCGACGAAGATATGGCGCCGCGGACATCAAGTCCCATCTGGAAGAGACGCGACAGAATATCCTTGAGCATCGCCTGTTCACCACCGAAGAGATGGGCGCAGCCGGTGATATCGAGAAACAGACCATCCTTGCCGTCAAGTGCCACCAGCGGCGTATAACGGTCGCACCAGTCGGCGATGCCTTCGAGCAGGCGCCGGTCGGCTGCGGGATCTTCCTCCACGACATCGAGCTTCGGATAGATGGCCCGCGCTTCGGCAACGCCCAGATTCTTCCTGAGGCCGATCGCTTCCGCCGCCTCATCCAGCGCCGTCAGGCGCATGGCATTGTTGAGCCGTCCGGAGCAGACGATCGGCGGTGCGTCAGGACGCCCGGTCGAACGCCAGGACAGACCCCATCTCTTGCGTGCGATCCGGTCGGTTGGAAGATGCGGGAAGCTGAGCGCCAGAATGCGCTGCGAGCTCGCCTGGAAGGCGAGAGTCGGCTGATTGCGTGGACAGGGAAAAACCGGCGGTCATGGGGGTTCCACTCCAAAAGAAGGGAGAGGGGAGCCGGATTACGGCTCTTCTCCAGGGTGAGGCGAAAAACCGGATTGCCGATGCTACCGCCCAGCATCGAACCATCCGGCAGTGGCCGCGCCTGAGCCGGCGCGGTTTCAGACAAGAAACCGGAAACGGGCGCTGCTCGCCTCCTCCTCGCCAGCTTGCCGCAACAGGAAAAGCGGGCGCCCCGCAGCCTTTGTCCTGAGATGCAGCCGCCGGCTCTCGGTCAGGCCGAAAGATTTGGATTGCCGCGAACCTCCAAAATGGTCGCAGGAAAGACCCCGCTTTCGATCGCCGTTTCCGCAAGCCACAGAGCGTCTTCCAGCTTGCGCGGGCTTGCATGGAGAAAGCGCTCCGTCCTCAGCCCGAAATCCTTCAGGCCAACCGCATAAGGAATGCCCGCTTCCATCGCGGCCACTTTGTCGGCGATCCAGAGGATCGGCGCGGGACTGCGCTCTTCCTCTTCGTCCTGCCGCTGCAATGCTGCTGCAAGTGCCAAGGCAAAACCGCTGCTGGCCCCCGCATCGCGCAGCATTGGCGTTCGCACTTCCGTTAGCCCATCAAGCGGCAAGCCTCCATCCAAGGCCTCGTCCAGCACCGGTATGCCGAAGGAGAACCGTGGAGGCCTTTTTGTTTTCTTCCCGACAGGCCGTCTTCGCCCAGCGCTTCCTGCTCGGCAGCGGCCAACCCCGGCACCGGCTTTCCTTCGAGTCTTGCAATGGTTTCGCGGAGCGCAAAAAGCCGCTCGCGCGCCACGGCCGTCTTCGCCATGACGTTCACTCCAACCGTGTTGTTCATGTTATGTTCTTATGGATTCCAGAGCTTCCGAGAAGAGTCAACAGGCAATTCATGTGAATTTATTCCTGTCTTTGATTTCACACTCGAAAATCCTTCGGAAAGGTTCTATATGGGCGCCAAAGGAAGGGAATTTTCATGGCCCGCATAGACCAGAGCGAGAATTGGCGGGACCGCCATGCCCCAACGCTCAGTACCTTCGAGTCCCTGGCGATGGAGGCCTACAGCCATTTGCCGGATGAGTTCCGGTCGCTGACCGGCAATCTGACGATCGAAATCGAGGATTTTCCAGACGACGACGTTTTCGAGGACATGGCGCTGGAAACGCCGTTCGATCTGCTAGGCCTTTTCGAGGGCAGGGGCATTTCCGAGCGCTTCACGGTCGAGACCGGCGAGATGCCCAATCGCATCCGCCTCTACCGGCGTCCCATTCTGGATTACTGGGCGGAAAACGAAGAAACGCTCGGCGACATCATCACCCACGTCCTCATCCATGAGATCGGCCACCATTTCGGGCTCAGCGATGAAGACATGGAGCGGATCGAAGCCAGCGCCGAGGAAGCCGTCGAACGCTGAGCTTATTGCTCGGAAAGCTTCATGTCCGGATGATAATCCTTGCCTTCGACCTCCTTCACGATCGCCTGGCCGGCAATCACCTGGCCGGTCTGGGCGTTGAAGGTCAGCGAGGGCACGCCGTGCAGCGACCAGCCCTTGTTGAGAGCATCGGTTACGCGATGGCAGAATGCGGCGTCGTCCTGGCCGGTCAGAAGACGGTAGAGCTTCATGATAAAGGCTTTCGTTGAGCAGTTTGGCGTTCAGCAATCAGGCGGGCTTTATGAACCAGACTTTCCGCCTGGACAAGATGCAGCCGCTCGATCATCCGGCCGTTCAAATTGATGACATTGAGACCATCGGCTGAAGGATCGGCGAAAGCGGCGATGATCTCTTCCGCCTCACGGATGGCCGCCTCGTCGGGAGCGAAATGCCGGTTGGCAGCCTCGATCTGTGCCGGATGGATCAGCATCTTGCCGTCGAAGCCCATGGCACGCGCATGCGCGCATTCGGCGTCGAAGGCATCCATTTCCCTGAAATCATTGAAGACGCTGTCGATGGCATCGAGACCATAGGCGCGCACGGCGAGGATCACCTGCATCAGCCACGGCACGAGATAGGTGCGGCCCGGCTGCGGCAAAACGCCCGTCTCCTTGCGAAGATCGTTCAGTCCAACGACGAAGCAATCGAGCCGCGAGCCGGGCGTGCGTCCGAATTCGGCAATGGCCGCAGCATTCAGAATCCCGCGCGGCGTCTCGATCATCGCCCATATCCTGAGCGTTTCGGGCGCATCGGCATCGCTCAGGAGGTCGCTGACCGTCATCACGTCCTGCGGCTCGTCGACCTTCGGCAAAAGCACCGCATCTGGCTCGAGCGCCAGAACCAGCTCCATATCGGCATGGCCGAAATTCGAAGCTAGCGGATTGATGCGGATGATCTTTTCCTTGTTTTCAAGGGGGCGCGCTGAGAAGAAGGCTTTCAGATTTTCGCGCGCCTCTTCCTTCTTCTCCGGCGCCACCGAATCTTCGAGATCGAAAATGACAGCATCGCAATCGAGGCTATGGGTCTTTTCGAGTGCGCGCATATTGATCGCGGGGACGCTGAGCACAGAACGGCGCAGGCTGAAGGAACGGGTGGGTAAATTTCGGCTCATCACAAATGTGTGCCAAGCTTTGTGAAGCCTGGCAAGACAACAAAATGCCATGCTCGGCTTGCAGGAAGGGAGACCAAGGACCACATTCCTTTCGAAGAAAGGTCTAAGCTCATGCAGAATCTACGCTCCATCTTCCTCATGCTGGCAGGGTTCACTGTATTCGTGGCGCTTGCCGCTCTCACCTTTTCGGTAACGCTCGCCGTCGGTGGCATCCTGACCGTGCTCATGGCCGCCCGCGCGCTTTCGATGAAGATGAAGCCGGCGCCGGTCCGCGCCAAAGCTGAGGCAAAGCGCGAAATGCGCATCTGGAACGACGGCCGCGGTACGATCATCGATCTCTGATCGCAACCAGCCATTCAGCCCTTCACAAAAAATTTTTATGGAGCTGTCGGCTCTCGTTCTAACTCTACGTCCTTGAGGCGGCCGGGCACGATACCGGGTCTTCAAAATCAGGAGATAGAGGAAGAACATGGACACGACGGAAAACGCCCCTGCCAAGATGCCGCCGGTGAAAAACGGCTTGCTGCCCTATCTGACGGTCGACGACGGCGCCCTCAAGGCGGCCGAGTTCTACAAGAGGGCTTTCGGCGCCGAAGAAGCCTATGTCGTGCCGGCCGACGAGAAGGGCCGGACAATGCATGTGCATCTCTACATCAACGGCAGCTCCCTCATGTTGTCGGATGCCTATCCCGAATATGGCCATCCCTTCAAAGGCCATGAAGGCTTCGCCATCCAGCTGGTCATCGACGATATCGATTCCTGGTGGGAGCGCGCAGTCGCCGCCGGTGCCGAAGTCGTCATGCCTGTCGAGCTGATGTTCTGGGGTGATCGCTACGGCCAGCTTCGCGATCCGTTCGGCGTTCTCTGGGGGCTGAACGAAACGTCCAAGTAAAGGGACGATGCGTAATCGGCAGGCCGTGCGAAATGCCGCGTGGCCGCCATTTTAGAAAGATTCTCCTTCATTTCGGCGGAAAACTGGACTAGATGCTGATCAACGAACGTACATCCGCTGAATTTGGAGCCTAGGTCATGGATAAATTCGTGAAGCTCACCGGCGTTGCAGCGCCCCTGCCTGTCGTCAACATCGACACCGACATGATCATTCCGAAGGACTATCTGAAGACCATCAAGCGCACCGGCCTCGGCACGGGTCTCTTCGCGGAAGCCCGTTACAATGAGGACGGCTCTGAAAACCCGGATTTCGTGCTGAACAAGCCGGCCTACCGCAATGCCAAGATCCTTGTCGCCGGCGACAACTTCGGCTGCGGCTCCTCGCGCGAGCACGCGCCGTGGGCGCTTCTCGATTTCGGCATCCGCTGCGTCATCTCCACGAGCTTCGCCGACATCTTCTACAACAACTGCTTCAAGAACGGCATCCTGCCGATCAAGGTCAGCCAGGAAGACCTCGACAAGCTGATGGACGACGCTTCGCGTGGTTCCAACGCCATACTGACGGTCGATCTCGAAAACCTCGAGATCACCGGCCCGGACGGCGGCTCGATCAAGTTCGATCTCGATGAATTCAAGCGTCACTGCCTGCTGAACGGCCTCGACGATATCGGCCTGACGCTGGAAAAGGGCAAGGCGATCGACAGCTTCGAAAAGAAGAATGCCGCTTCGCACCCCTGGGCCGCTTAATCGTCAAAATTGCATGCAGATAAGCCGGGCTTTCGCCCGGCTTTTTCTTTGCCGGCCTAGAGAAACCGCTCTTTCCAGGCCTTAAGCTTGTCGAGCGAAACGCCGATCCCGCCGCAAACCTCGACAAGCGGATTGTCGAAGCGCGCCAGCAGGCCGGGATGGACATCGGCTACGGCAAGCGCTGCCCCGCAGGCGGGCTCGACCAGGATGCGATGGGCATCGGCAAATTTCAGGCAGGCGGCAACGGCTTCGGCGTCGCTCACCGTTACGCTCTCGATCGGGTGATGCTTCGGCAGATCGAAAACATGCTGTGCAACCTGCCGCGCGCCAAGCGAATTGGCGATCGAGGTGATTGCCGGGCAGAATGATGCGCTCGCCTGCCTTGAGGCTGTCATGAAACGAAGCAGCACCTTCCGTCTCCACCGCGATGACCGGCACATGCGAAAGCCCGTTGCGCTTCAGCCCCGCAACGATACCGGCAAGCAGGCCGCCGCCGCCGACACTGGCGACCACACAGTCGAAACGCGCCCCCTTCGCCACGACCTCATCGATCAGCGTTCCATGACCTTCCCAAAGCAAGCGGGTGATCGAAGGGGTGCACATAGGCCGCCTTGCGCGCCTCGGCGAGCTTCATCGCATAAGCATTGGCCTCATCGAACACCGAACCGTGAACGAGCACGGCGGCCCCAGTCGCCTCGATCGATTGGCGAACCTCCGCCGACGTGGTTTCAGGGACGACGATCGTGACCGGAACGCCGAGCGCACGGCCGGCATAGGCGGCAGCAATTCCGGCATTACCCCCGGAAGCGCAGAAAATCTCGCGCGCCCCGTTTTCCACCTCATGCTGGCAGAGCCTGCCGACGCCACGCATCTTGAAGCTGCCGGAGGGCTGGAGGGCATCCAGCTTCAGCCAAAGCGGTTTTCCGCTTGTGCTGTAGCTTGCGGCTGTCTGAAGAAGCGGCGTGTCGAGATGGAGAGGGAGGAGGGCATTGAACAATATCCGGACATGAATGACTGAAAGTTGCGTTGTTGTGGCCTGCAGAAACGCAGCGGTCAACTGGGGCGGTCAGGCCGCAAAACCGTACCAATTCGGCCGTTCTCTTCCTTGAAATGGCCTTTGCCGGGGTCTAAGAAACCGCAACTTCTTTTTCCGCAGGAGGATTTCATGACAGTGCGCAATCTTTTCCTGCTGCCGGGCGACGGCATCGGTCCCGAGGCCATGGGCGAGGTCCGCAAGATCATCGCTTACATGAACGAGGCGATGAAGGCCGGTTTCGTCACCGACGAAGGCCTGGTCGGCGGCAGCGCCTATGATGCGCATGGCGCGGCGATCTCCGAAGACGACATGAAGAAGGCGCTTGCGGCCGATGCCGTTCTCTTCGGCGCCGTCGGCGGTCCGAAGTGGGATAGCGTTCCTTACGAAGTGCGCCCGGAAGCCGGCCTGCTTGCGCCTGCGCAAGGATCTGGAGCTCTTCGCAAACCTGCGCCCTGCCATCTGCTATCCGGCCCTTGCCTCGGCCTCCTCGCTGAAGCCGGAGCTGGTCGAAGGTCTCGATATTCTGATCATCCGCGAGCTGACGGGCGGCGTCTATTTCGGCGAGCCGAAGGAGATCATCGATCTCGGCAACGGCCAGAAGCGCGGCATCGACACGCAGGTCTACGACACCTACGAGATCGAGCGCATCGCCGGCGTCGCCTTCGAAATGGCGCGCACCCGGCAGAACCGCGTCTGCTCCATGGAAAAGCGCAACGTCATGAAGTCCGGCGTGCTCTGGAACCAGGTCGTGACCGAGACGCACAAGGCGAAATATTCCGACGTCGCAGCTCGAGCACATGCTGGCCGATGCCGGCGGCATGCAGCTGGTGCGCCAGCCGAAGCAGTTCGACGTCATCGTCACCGACAACCTGTTCGGCGACATGCTTTCCGACGTCGCGGCGATGCTGACCGGCTCGCTCGGCATGCTGCCGTCGGCTTCGCTCGGCGCACCGGACGGCAAGACCGGCAAGCGCAAGGCGCTCTACGAGCCGGTGCACGGCTCGGCGCCCGACATCGCCGGCAAGGGCATCGCCAATCCGATTGCCATGATTGCCTCCTTTGCCATGTGCCTGCGCTATTCCTTCAATCTGGTGAACGAAGCCGACAACCTCGAAAAGGCAATCGCCAACGTGCTCGACAAGGGTATCCGCACCGCCGACATCATGGCCGAAGGCGCAAGGAAGGTCGGAACCGTCGAAATGGGCGAGGCGATCCTCTCCGAGTTCAAGGCGCTTTCTGCCTGATATTTCACGTGAAACGTTTCTGCCCTCGCGCCTGCCGGTGCGAGGGCTTTTCTTATTGAAGGTCGCGGCTCCGGCTCCTATGTCCATTCCCAAACTTCGAAGGAATGGAATGAGCATCGCCGTCAATCAAAAGCCAAGCCTGCGGTCCTATCTGCGCAGGCGCTACGAAGCCCGGCGCACGATCCATCGCCGAGTTCCTTGGAAGGCATTCACCCTTTTCGCGATCAACGTCGTCGCCATCGCCTTTTTCGTCTTCGACAAGCCGCTCGGCGAGGCGGTGAAAAGCCTTTCGCCGCCTTTGGTCACAATAGCCGGTGATGTGACGGATATTGGCCGGCTTGCCTGGATTCTCGCCGGGCTTTGCACCGTTCTCGCCACCGGTTATGCGGTTCGACGGCGGCTTTGGAAGGTGCGGCGTAAGTTCCGCATGGTCTATTTCAGCCAGATGGCAGCTTATGTCGCGCTTTCGGTCATCTGCGCCAGCGCCGTCGCCAACACTTTGAAATTTCTGATCGGCCGGGCGCGTCCGCTGCTCTACGAGCAGGAAGGCATTTTAAGTTTCTCGCCCTTCAGCACGGATTTCCTGCATCAGAGCTTCCCGTCCGGACACTCGACCAATATCGGCGCGCTCTTTGTGGCGCTCGCGCTGCTCTTTCCGCGCTTCAGGCTTCTCTTCATAGGCGTCGGCCTCTGGCTTGGCGCAAGCCGCGTCATCATTGGTGTCCACTATCCGAGCGACGTCGCCGCCGGCCTTGCGCTCGGTGCCTGGTTTGCCTTTGCCATGTCGATCCTTTTTGCCCGTTTCGGCCTGATCTTTGCCGTCGGCCGCGACGGATGGCCCGTCCCGCGGCTGAGCCGGCTTATTTGAGCTTCCTCGTAAAAAAACTGTCGTCGCGAACTGATAGCGTGACTCCATTCTAGATATTATTTTCGAACGGATACGATTTAATGCAGGCGATACTTTCCTCGCTCGACAGGCGCTGGCGGCGCAGCACCTGCCGGATGCCGCAGTTGCGGTGGCAGACCTGTCTTTTCATCACCTGCAATGCCGTCATTCTCTCAGCTCCTTCTGCTCGACGGGCCGGTCGGTGCCGATCATGTCTCGCCGGCCATCCGCCGCCTCGGTCGGATGCTGACGGATTTCGGCAATTCCGGCTGGATCATCATCGTCAGCGCCTTTCTGTTCTTCGAAGGCCTGGCGGCGTTGCGTGTCGTCAAATCGCTCCGCACACGGATCCAGGCGCTGCAGATGTGCTGGATCGGCGCCTATCTGCTGACGTCGATCGCGCTCTCCGGCATCCTCGCCAATCTCCTGAAGCGTGCGATCGGCCGGGCCCGGCCGCAATCATTTCGACGACTACGGCATCTTTTCCTTCTCGCCCTTTTCCGGCCATTCCAGCTTCGAGAGCTTCCCCTCCGGCCATGCGACGACGATCGGCGCCTTCTTCGCGGCCTTCTCGCTGCTCTTCCCGCGCTATCGCATCGTCTTCCTTGCCTGCGCCCTTTGGCTCGGCATGACCCGCGTCATGGTCGGCGCGCACTATCCGAGCGACGTGATCGCGGGCCTGGCGCTCGGCGGCTGGTTCTCGCTGATGATCGGCCATCGTCTTTTCCCGCTACGGCGTTCTCTTCAAGCTCGCCGAAGGCTGGCCGGTACCGAAGCGCACCCTGCGCGCATAAAAAACCCGGCGTCTTGCGAACGCCGGGTCCGTTTTCAGCTAGTCAATCGACGGTGCTCAGTCCAGGCGTGGATGTCGCGGTTCTTCGTCTCCGGCAGGAAGATCAGGCCGATGACCAGCGTGATCGCCGCGAAGACGATCGGATACCACAGACCGTAGTAGATATCGCCCGCGGCCGCGCTCATAGCGAAGGCCGTTGCCGGCAGCAGGCCGCCGAACCAGCCATTGCCGATGTGATAGGGCAGCGACATGCCGGTATAGCGGATGCGGGTCGGGAACAGTTCGACCAGCAGGGCCGCGATCGGGCCGTAGACCATCGTCACGTAGAGGACGAGGACGAAGAGAACGGCGATCGTGCCGATCCAGTTGACGCGGGCCGGATCGGCGACCATGGCGAAGGTGCCGCCATTGGCGATGGTGTAGACTGCCATGTCGGTGACGCCGTTAGCCTCTTCGGCCGTCAGCAGCTTGCCGGCGATGAGCTTGTCGGCAGGCATGGTTTCCTTCTCGCCGGCGCGCACGGCGTCGGCATTGAGCGCCAGTTCCGGATTGGCGGCGATGAAGGCGTCGAGCTTGGATTCCGGAACCTTGGCGGCGCCGCGGTTCAGCGGATAGCCGGCATCGTGGAGCGCAATGTTGACGCCCTTTTCGAAGGCGGCCGTCATGCCCTTTGCCTTGTCGCCAGCAGCGACGGCATCGAAGCTGGTGATCGTCTCGTCGCCGATCTTGACTGTTGCCGGCTGGCCGGCCGGCGCCGGGCACGACGTCATACGGAACCGAGTTCTTGGTCAGGAACGCCGTTGCCACGTCGCACGAGCTGGTGAACTTCGCCGTGCCGGTCGGGTTGAACTGGAACTTGCAATCCGCCGGATCGGCCGTAACCGTTGCCCGGATCGATGCCTGGGCTTCGGCGAGCGCCGGGTTCGCCGTCCAGGTCATCGCCTTGAACAGCGGGTTGTAGGTGACCGCCGCAATCAGCAGGCCTGCCATGATGATCGGCTTGCGGCCGATCTTGTCGGAAAGCCCGCCGAAGACGACGAAGAAGGGCGTGCCGAGGATGAGCGCGATGGCGACCATGATGTTGGCCGACTGCAGGTCGACCTTCAGCACGTTCTGCAGGAAGAACAGCGCGTAGAACTGGCCGCCATACCAGACGACGGCCTGGCCCATGGTCGGCGCCGAGAAGCGCGATGATCGCGATCTTGGCATTCTTCCACTGTGCCGAAGGCTTCCGTCAGCGGTGCCTTCGAGCCCTTGCCTTCCGCCTTCATACGCTGGAAGGCGGGCGACTCGTTCATCTTCAGACGGATCCAGACGGAGATGCCGAGCAGGACGACCGAAACCAGGAACGGAATGCGCCAGCCCCAAGCGGCAAAGGCTGTCGAGCCCATGAGAGATTGAACGGTGACGATGACGATCAGCGACAGGAACAGCCCGAGCGTTGCCGTCGTCTGGATCCAGGACGTGAAGTAACCGCGGCGGCCGTTCGGCGCGTGTTCGGCGACATAGGTGGCGGCACCGCCATATTCACCGCCGAGCGCCAGACCCTGCAGCAAGCGCAGCGCGATCAGGATGATCGGAGCTGCGATGCCGATGGTCGCAGCACCGGGCAGGATACCGACGAGGAAGGTCGAAAGACCCATGATCAGGATCGTGACCAGGAAGGTGTATTTACGGCCGACGAGGTCGCCGAGACGGCCGAAGACCAGCGCGCCGAAGGGGCGAACCAGGAAGCCGGCTGCGAAGGCGAGCAGCGTGAAGATGTTTCGCGTCGCTTCCGGATACTGGGTGAAATAGGTCGCGCCGATATAGATGGCGAGCGAACCGTAGAGATAGAAATCGTACCACTCGAAAACGGTACCGAGCGACGAGGCGAAGATGACCTTCTTCTCCTCGCCCGTCATCGGAGCGGCTTTTGCGCCGTCGATGCTTGCGACATTTGCCATTGTCTGTCCTCCACAGAGTGATGAGCAACGAGCGCACCCCTACTCTCCTCAAAGCATGTCCCTGGGACGCGGCTCGCCTGACGCAGAGTGTGACAGAAAAGCGATTCGGATAAAGAGAGAGGCTTTGGGATTATGACTTTAGTCTAACGCGCAATGACAGATTGACGCGGGTGTTCCGATACCGCAGCCTCATCGCGGTGAAGCAGCAACAAAACGCCGCCTGTGCTAAGCCCTCAATAGGCAAGACGCCGCAAGAACCTTGACTCCTGTGGAAAACCTTTTAAGAGCAGCGACGGAAAAGGAATATCCATGGTTCGCGACGAACACGCCATTGCTGCACGCAATGACCAGGCACTGAGTGCCGGGATGGATGTTGCCGTTCCGGTTTCTTCCAAAACCAAGGCCAAAACGACGACGAAAACCGTCTGACGTCTCTGGCCTGCCGCTCTCTCCCCGGCCCGGCTGGGGACAGGAAGCTGCGATCGTTTCGCGCCTTCCCCTCACCGGACAGAGGAGAGAAGAGAAAGAGAGCTTGAAAATGGGTTTCAAAGTTGCAGTTGCGGGAGCAACCGGAAATGTCGGCCGGGAGATGCTCAACATCCTCTCCGAGCGCGGCTTCCCCGCCGATGAAGTCGTGGCCCTTGCCTCCGCGCGTTCGCAGGGCACCGAAGTTTCCTACGGCGACAAGACGCTGAAGGTTTCCAACCTCGAGAATTACGATTTCTCCGACACCGACATCTGCCTGATGTCAGCCGGCGGCGAGGTTTCCAAGAAGTTCTCGCCGAAGATCGGCCAGCAGGGCTGCGTCGTCATCGACAACTCTTCGGCCTGGCGCTACGACGCCGACGTTCCGCTGATCGTTCCGGAGGTAAACCCGGACGCTATCACACAGTTCACGCAAGCGCAACATCATCGCCAACCCGAATTGCTCGACTGCCCAGCTCGTCGTGGCTTTGAAGCCGCTGCATGACTTCGCCAAGATCAAGCGCGTCGTCGTCTCGACCTACCAGTCGGTGTCCGGCGCCGGCAAGGAAGGCATGGACGAGCTCTTCAACCAGACGCGCGCCGTCTTCGTCGCCGATCCGATCGAGAACAAGAAGTTCACGAAGCGCATCGCCTTCAACGTCATTCCGCACATCGACGTCTTCATGGAAGACGGCTACACCAAGGAAGAGTGGAAGGTGCTGGCCGAGACGAAGAAGATGCTCGACCCGAAGATCAAGGTGACCTGCACTGCGGTTCGCGTTCCGGTCTTCATCGGCCATTCGGAATCGGTCAACATCGAGTTCGAAAACGAAATCACCGCCGATCAGGCGCGCGACATCCTGCGCGATGCACCAGGCTGCCTCGTCATCGACAAGCACGAAAACGGCGGCTACATCACGCCTTACGAATGCGCCGGCGAAGACGCGACCTACATCTCGCGCATCCGCGAAGATGCGACCGTCGAGAACGGCCTCAACATCTGGGTCGTTTCCGACAATCTGCGCAAGGGCGCCGCCCTCAATGCAATCCAGATTGCCGAGCTGCTCGTCAACCGCGGTCTCGTCAAGCCGCGCAAAAAGGCTGCCTGATACCAAATATTAACCATAATTTGCTATCAGCCCCGTGTATCGCCGGATATGCGGGGCTACCTGCGAAGACCGGTAAACCACGCTGAAGCAAGGCTCGCCAATGGTGATCGTGACAAAATCACCTCAAGCTGGCATTCTTGCGCGGCGCTAGGCTTATGCAGATCGAGATCGGGGTTTCTCATGCGCATGACAAAATTCCTCGTGGCGGCCATCGCGGCGGCGGGCGCGCTCCACGCTGTTCCGGCAGCGGCAAAGGCTGCCCAGTGCGGCAACAACGGCGCGGCTTCGAAGCCTGGGTCGCCGATTTCAAGCAGGAAGCAGCCGCCAACGGCGTCAGCCCATCGGTTCTGAACCGGGCCTTCGCCAACGTAAACTACAACAGGCAACCATCGCAGCCGACCGCGGCCAGAAGAGCTTCAAGTTGTCCTTCGACGCTTTCATGAAGAAGCGCGGCGGCGCAGCGATCATTTCCCGCGGCAGGAGCGATGAAGCGCGCCAATCAGGCGCTGTTTGCCTCGATCGAACGCCGCTTCGGCGTTCCGGCCGGCCCGCTGATTGCGATCTGGGGCATGGAAACCGGCTTTGGCAGCTATATGGGCAACCAGCATACGCTTGTCTGCCGTTTCGACGCTCGCTTACGACTGCCGCCGCTCGGATTATTTCACCGATCAGCTCTACGCGGCCCTGCAGCTTGTCTCCGAAGGCTATCTGAACCCGCAGGCCCGCGGTGCAGCCCATGGCGAAATCGGCCAAACACAATTCCTGCCGCGCAATGTCGTCCGTTTCGGCGCCGACGGCGACGGCGACGGCCGTGTCGACATGGTCGGCTCGCGGGCTGACGCCCTGGCTTCGACGGCGAACTTCCTCAGAGGCCACGGCTGGCAGGCCGGCGCCGGCTATCAGCCAGGCGAGCCGAATTTTGCGGCGATCGCGGGCTGGAACGCTGCAACGGTCTATCAGCAGGCGATCGCCTATATCGGCCAGCAGATCGACGGCCAGTGAGCTTCCATCCGGAGATGGCGCTATACTTCCGGGCGGATAAAGTCGCGCGTCTCCGCGTCCATGACCCACAATTCGCCGGTTGAGATATCGAACCAGGCGCCGTGAAGCGCGATCTTGCCGGCTTCCTCCAGCGCCTTGATATCCGGGAAGCTTCTGAGATTGTTGATCGAGTTGCGGATCGAGACGCGCTCGAGCGCCGTCTGGCGCTCGGCGGCCGTCATCACGTCATTGCTCTGGATCTGCTCGGCGGCGGGCTTCACCAGCGACATCCAGCGGCCGATGAAATCGCCGGGCGACAGCGGCTCGGCATTCGGATCGAGCGCCGCACGGATACCGCCGCAGCGGCCGTGGCCCATGACGACGATGTCGCGTAACCTTCAACACCTGCACGGCGAATTCCGAGCGCCGCCGACGTCGCATGGAAATGACCGTCCGGCTCGTAAGGCGGGACCATGTTGGCGACGTTGCGGATGACGAAAAGCTCGCCGGGGCCGGCGTCGAAGATCAGTCTCAGGCGCTGCGCGTGAGTCGCAACAGGCAATGACCAGCGTATTCGGGTTCTGCCCGTTTTCAGCCAGCATCCTATAGCGGTCGCGAGCGTCGGCATACCGCCCGTTCATGAAGTTGCGGTAACCGTCCAGAAGGGGAGTTGGAAAACGCTGCATAACTTCCGATTAGCGCGCGAACGCTGCAAGATCAACTGCCCCACGCGCGAAATGCGCAGCTGCCGCTGCGGCTAATTCTTCCGCCGCTGCGCAGGATGCA
The DNA here is from genome assembly GCA_963838565.1 of uncultured Alphaproteobacteria bacterium. Lineage (GTDB taxonomy): Bacteria > Pseudomonadota > Alphaproteobacteria > Rhizobiales > Rhizobiaceae > Rhizobium. Next base: position 98,175 of record CAWIRO010000017.1, on the reverse strand, counting down.
TGAGGTGGCGCATCTGCACCATAGCCATCGGCGTCGAGAGGCTTGATGCATCGCTTGCGAGCGTGAGCTCATCGCTGCCGCGCTTGACCGCGCGCGCCAGCACCTCGTAGACGCTGGCTGTCGCAAGCTGCAGCGCTTTTTCGTCATCCATCCCGGAAAGAAGCCGCGAGAGAAAGACCGCCGCCAGCAGGTCGCCGAGCCCATTCGGCGGATTGTCGATGACGCGGTGTTCGGCAAGCAGCGCGTGGCGGCCGGAGAGATAGAGATTTCCGGTGCCGCCCGCCATCATCGGGACCGCCGAGGTGACAAGCATGCGCGAGGGACCAAGTGACAGGGCGGCCTCCATGACCGCCGTATTGTCCTCCAGTGGCGCACCCGCCATCCAGGCCAGCTCGTAGCGATTGGGTGTCGCCAGCGAGGCGAGCGGAATGAGATGGTCGCGGATCGCTGCCGCCGTCGCTTCCGGCACATAGAGGCCGCCGAGATCGCCCATGACCGGATCGCAGACATAAAACAGATCCGGATTTTTTTCGCGCAAGGCACTGACGAGGCGGGCAACGGAGCGAGCTTGGGCAGCGTTTCCGAAATAGCCCGACAGCACTGCCTTCACCTCTCCGATCCATGGCGCACGAATGAGATCATCGATGGCGGCATCGAAATCAGCCTCCGCAAAGGTGAGCCGTGTCGAGCGGCCATGACCGGGATGCCAGGGCAGAACGATCGTCGGCAAGGCCCAGACCTGATGGCCGAGCGTTTCGAGCGCAAAGACGGCGGCCCGGTTGCCGACTGAACCGCGAACGACATGGCTGGAGATGACGATCACCGTTCCTGCTGCGCTAGTATCCGACATGATGATTTTGGACCCTGAATTCGATGCGCTGTTGATGATCTTTTTGCCGCATCGCTGTCAACCATTCTTCATCGATCCGTGGAAATCTCGCTCGAAATAGCCGGGTTCGAATTGAGCTGATCCAGAAATTGGAAAATCTTCCGGAATTTTATCCAAAGCGGGCAAAAACGCACGAAAGCTGCTGTCGCAAGGCCTCTTTTAGAGATTTTTTCGACAAATCTTCTGCTAACTTGCAGCAAATCACACAAACTGGGAACATCTCAATGGCTGCCAGAACCAATCCGCGACGGGAAAAGCTGATCGAAAGCGCGCGGAAGATCGCTGCGGCGACCGGCGAGCAGCATCTCGATCCGGAAATCCTTTTCGGCCGGGCAAGCGATGACGACCTCGATCGCTACACGCCGGAGATGCTGGCGCTTTCCGCCATTCATTCTGCAAAGGAGCTTTCGGCCTGGGATGGCAAGACGCCTCGCGTCAGCATCGAAGCGCTCCCCAATGTCGAGCCCGGCGGCGTTGCCGTCTCGGTCCTGTCGATCACCGATCGCAACATGCCGTTCCTTTACGAGTTGGTCATGGGCGAGGTTACGAGCACCTACCGCGATCTCTATATGGCGGTGCATCCGATCCTGGTGATGGAGCATGGCAAGGCGCCGGCGCTTTATTCCGCCGAGGAACCAAGCGATCCTGAAACACGCGTCAGCCATATCCAGCTTCACATTTCGCCCGCTGACCGCGAGAGCAATCCGCCGATCTCCGGCAGCGCGTGCTCGTGGTGCTGGAGCAGGTTCATCAGACGGTTTCCGACTGGAAGCCGATGCTTTCCAAGCTCGACACGGTCATCGCCGAGCTCAGCAGCTACAGTGCCAGCCGCAAGAAGGCCGACCGCGACGAGGCAATCGCTTTCCTGACCTGGCTGCGCGACGAAAACTTCACCTTCCTCGGCATGCGCGAATATGTCTATTCCGGCAAGGGCGCCGAGGCGAAGGTCGAGCGTGACAAGGGCGCCGGTCTCGGCATTCTTTCCAATCCGGACGTGCTCGTCCTGCGCACCGGCAAGGACGCCGTGACGACAACGCCGGAAATCCTTGCCTTTCTCGACGGCCCGGACTTCCTGATCGTCACCAAGGCGAACGTGAAATCGGTCGTCCACCGCCGCGCCTATATGGACTATGTCGGCGTCAAGCGCTTCGACAAGGACGGCAACGTCACCGGTGAACTGCGCATCGTCGGCCTTTTCACCTCGACGGCCTATACGGCGTCGGCATCGGAAATCCCGCTGCTGCGATCCAAGATCGAGAAGGTGAAAGACCATTTCGGCTTCGATCCGATGAGCCATTCCGGCCGCATGCTGGACAACACGCTGGAATCCTATCCGCGTGACGATCTTTTCCAGATCGATACGACGCTGCTCGCGAACTTCGCCGAGCAGATCAACGATCTTGCCGACCGGCCGCGCGTGCGCGTTCTGCCGCGCATCGACCATTTCGACCGGTTTCGTCTCCGTCATCGTCTATGTGCCGCGCGAGGAATACGACTCCATCGTTCGCGAGAAGATCGGCAACTATCTGAAGACCGTCTATGACGGCCGGGTCTCCGCCTACTATCCGGCCTTTCCGGAAGGCGGCGTTGCGCGCGTGCACTTCATCATCGGCCGGTCCGGCGGCAAGACGCCGCGCATCCCGCAGGCAAAGCTCGAAGAGGCGATCCGCGACATCACCGCCCGCTGGGACGATCGCTTCGAGGCGCTGGCCGGACCGAAGGCGCCGAAGATCGGCGTCAGCAATGCTTTCCAGGATTCCTTCACGCCGGAAGAAACCGTCGCCGATCTCCCGGATATCACCGCCTGCGCCTCCGGCGAGCCGATCCGCATCGAGTTCTATTACCGCAACGACCGGAGCGCGGCCGAATCCTCTCGCTGAAGATTTTCCATGCCGGCGGCCAGCTTGCGCTGTCGCGCCGCGTGCCGCTGCTGGAAAATCTTGGCTTCAATGTCGTCAGCGAGCGAACCTTCGACATCGAGGTTCCGGCGGCTGACGGTGCAGACGAAGATCGTCGTGCTGCACGATATGGAGCTCGAGCCCCGCAGTGGCGCCGAGATCGACCTCGAGCCACTACGGCGCTCGCGCTGGAGGAAGCCTTCGTTGCCGCCTTCAGCGGCACGATCGACAATGACAGTTTCAACCGGCTGATCCTTTCGGCCGGGCTTTCCGGCGCGCGAGGCGAACGTGCTGCGGGCCTATGCCCGCTATCTCCGCCAGGCGGGCATCGCCTATTCGCAGGACTACATCGCAACGACGCTCGACAAATATCCGGAGATCGCCGCGTCGATCTTCCGGCTCTTCCACGACGCGCTCGATACGAAGCTCGGCGAGAAGGCGCGTCTGAAGAAGCTCGCCGAACTGCATCAGTCGATCGAAGCGGCGCTTGCCGACGTGCCGAGCCTCGACGATGACCGCATCCTGCGCCGCTACGTCAATGTCGTCGATGCGACGCTGCGCACCAATTACTTCCAGCGCAATACCGACGGCTCGCCGAAGGCGATGCTTGCCTTCAAGCTCGATCCGAAGCTCGTCGACGGCCTGCCGGAACCGAGGCCGTTCCGCGAAATCTTCGTCTATGGTGTCGAAGTCGAAGGCGTGCACCTGCGCTTCGGCAAGGTGGCGCGCGGCGGTCTGCGCTGGTCGGATCGTGCCGAGGACTACCGCACCGAAGTGCTGGGCCTCGTGAAGGCGCAACAGGTCAAGAACGCCGTCATCGTGCCGGTCGGCGCCAAGGGCGGCTTCTATCCGAAGAAGCTTCCCGTCGGCGGCAGCCGCGACGAGATCTTCAATGCCGGCCGCGAAGCCTACAAGACCTATATCCGCACGCTGCTGTCGATCACCGACAATATTTCCGGCGCCGATATCGTGCCGCCGAACGATACGGTGCGGCTCGATGGCGACGATCCCTATTTCGTCGTCGCCGCCGACAAGGGAACGGCGACCTTCTCCGACACCGCCAATGCGCTGGCGCAGGAAGCCGGCTTCTGGCTCGACGACGCCTTCGCCTCCGGCGGCTCGGCTGGCTACGACCACAAGAAGATGGGCATCACCGCCCGCGGCGCCTGGGAGACCGTCAAGCGCCATTTCCGCGAAATGGATATCGACATCCAGACAACGCCGTTTACGGTGGCCGGTGTCGGCGACATGTCCGGCGACGTCTTCGGCAACGGCATGCTGCTTTCTCCGAAGATCCGGCTGCTCTCGGCCTTCGACCACCGCGACATCTTCATCGATCCCGATCCGGATATGGAAAAGACGCTCGCCGAGCGGCAGCGGCTCTTCAACCTGCCGCGCTCCAGCTGGCAGGACTTCGACAGATCGCGTTCTTTCGAAGGGTGCGATGATCATTTCGCGCGCGGCGAAATCCGTGACGCTGACGCCGGAGGCGGTTGCCGCGATCGGCATCGACAAGGCCGTGGCGACGCCTTTCGAGATCATCACCGCGATCCTGAAAAGCCCGGTCGACCTCCTCTGGTTCGGCGGCATCGGCACCTATGTGAAGGCGCTATCGGAAACCGATGCGGAAGTGGGCGATCGCGCCAACGACCCGATCCGCATCACGGCCGAAGAGGTGCGCGCCAAGGTGATCGGCGAGGGTGCCAATCTCGGCGTCACGCAAAAGGGCCGCATCGCCTACGGCCTGAAGGGCGGGCGCTAGCAATTCCGACGCGATCGACAACTCGGCCGGCGTCAACACGTCGGACGTCGAGGTCAACATCAAGATCGCGCTTGCCAGCTGCCATGCATGACGGACGGCTGACGCGGGCAAAACGCGATCAGCTTGCTGTCCTCGATGACCGACGAAGTGGCGGCACTCGTCCTGCGCAACAACTATCTGCAATCGCTGGCGATTTCGCTGACGGAGCGCAAGGGCACGGCAAACGGACTTGAGCTCGCGCGCTTCATGAGCGTGCTCGAAGGCGCCAAGCAGCTGAACCGGAAGGTCGAGACGCTTCCCGACGACCCGACGCTTGCCGAACGCTATGCCGCCGGCAAGCCGCTGACGCGGCCTGAGATCGGCGTGCTGCTCTCCTATGCCAAGATCGTGCTTTTCGATGCGCTTGCCGCAAGTGATCTGCCGGACGATCCCTATTTCGCCTCGACGCTTTCGAACTACTTCCCGGCCAAGATGCAGAAACCGAACGCCTCCGACATCGCCGGATCACCGGCTGAAGCGCGAAATCGTCGCGACCGTCCTTGCCAACGAGGCAATCAATCGCGGCGGCCCAGGCTTTGCCGTCAGCATGATGGATGCGACAGCTGCCTCGGCGCCTGAAGTCGTCCGCGCCGCGATCGTCGCCCGCGACGGCTTTGACCTGACCCGGCTCTGGACGGAAACGGATGCGCTGGACGGCAAGATCTCCGGCCAGATGCAGAACCGCATCTATGAGGAAATCGGCCACAGCTTTACGGTCTTGACGCGCCTGCTCCTGAAGACCGGCATGGCGAAGGGCGATATGGCGGAAATCGATTAGCCGGCTACGAGACGCCTTGAAGAAGCTGAAGCCCGGTCTTCGCAGCGCAGGTTGCCGGCAGAGATCGAAGCCCGCGCCAGACGAGTACCGGGAAGCCGGAGTACCGGAAAAACTGGCCGCCGACATTGCCGGCCTGCCGAGCTTCGCCCTGGTGCCGGAGATCATGCAGATCGCCGAACGCACCGGCGAACCGCTGGGACGCGCCGCCGAAAGCTATTTTGCCGTATCGCAGACCTTCCGTGTCGGGCAGGCTGCTGGCGGCCGGCGCCCGGATCGTCACCTCCGATCACTACGAAAACCTGGCGCTTGCCCGCAGCATCGACCAGATCGCCAGCGCACGGCGCGATATCGTGATCTCGGCGCTCTCCGACCACGGCAAGGAGAAACTGCCGGTCCAGGCCTGGCATGCGGTCAGGACCGCATCCGGATCAACCGCATCGCCGAGGAGCTTTCGAGCCTCAGCGACAGCGGCGATCCGAACCTCGCGCGCATTACCGTCGCCGCAGGTCTCTTGACCGATCTTGCGCGCGACCGGGCGAGGTGACACAGTCCGCCGCGAAGCTGGAGTGGACGCGTGAGCAGAATAGACTGGACGGGAACGGGACGCCGGCGCCGCAGAAGGCCTCGGAGAAGGGCATCTGGGGCTGGATGTTTTTCGACTGGGCGGCCCAGCCGTTCTTCACCGTCGTAACCACCTTCATTTTCGGCCCCTATTTCGTCTCGCGGCTGACCGCCGATCCGGTCTCCGCACAGGCGATGTGGAGCAATATGGCGACGATCTCTTCGGTTATCATCGCCGTGCTCTCTCCCATCCTCGGCTCCATCGCCGATCAGTCCGGCGCCCGCAAACCCTGGATCGCCTTCTTCGCGGTGATCAAGATCGCGAGCCTCTTCGGCCTCTGGTTTGCGGCCCCCGGCTCGCCGGTCATCTACCCGGTGATCTTCATGATTCTCGCCTCGATCGCGGCCGAATTTTCCATCGTCTTCAACGATTCGATGATGCCGCGCCTCGTGGACAAGGATGAGGTCGGCAAGCTCTCCAACACCGCCTGGGGGCTCGGTTATCTCGGCGGCATGATCGTGCTGATCGCCGTCGTGGCGCTGCTCGCGGCAAGTCCGGAGACCGGGAAAACCTGCTCGGATTTCGCCCGCTTGTTTGGGCTTGACCCGCATACCGGCGAGGACGCGCGCATTACCGGGCCGATCTCCGCGGTATGGTATCTGATCTTCATCATCCCGATGTTTCTCTTCACGCCTGATGCGCCGAAGGGCTTGCCGTTTGCGACCGCCGTGCGTTCCGGCCTGAAACAGGTCAGGAACACGGTCGGCGAACTGAAGCACCGAAGAGGCATTCTGAAATTCCTGATCGCCCGAATGATCTATCAGGACGGCGTCAACGGACTGCTGATCCTTGGCGGCGCCTTCGCGGCCGGCATGTTCGGCTGGGCGACGATCGAAATCGGGCTCTACGGAATCATCCTCAATGTTGTCGCGATTTTCGGCTGCGTCATCGCCGGGAGGGTCGATCACCGGATCGGCTCAAAGGCGACGATCCTGATCAGCCTGACGATGCTGCTGCTCGCAACGATCGGCATCATTTCGACAGGGCCGGGTTACACGCTTTTCGGCCTCGTGCCGATGTCGACGGCAGACGCCGGAGGGCTTTTCGGCACTGCGGCGGAGAAGGCCTACATCCTCTACGGGCTGCTGATCGGCCTAGCCTTCGGCCCCGTGCAGGCCTCGTCGCGCTCCTATCTGGCGCGCAGCGTCAGCCTGGAAGAGGCAGGACGCTATTTCGGGATCTATGCGCTTTCAGGCCGCGCCACGAGCTTCATGGCAACGCTGTTCTTCTCGCTGATGACCTATGCCAGCGGATCAGCGCGCCTCGGCATGGCGACGCTGATCCTGTTCCTGGCGGGCGGCCTGATCCTGCTGATCACGACGCCTTATCCGGCGGATAGGGATCAAAAATGAAGCGAAGCCCCGCCGGAGCGACGGGGCTCTCACCGCTCAGTGGCGGAAGTGGCGCATGCCGGTGAATACCATCGCAACGTTGTGCTCGTTGGCGGCATCGATCACCTCCTGATCGCGCATGGAACCGCCCGGCTGGATGACCGCCGTGGCGCCGGCAGCAATCATCGACAGAAGGCCATCGGCGAACGGCAGGAAGGCTTCGGAGGCGACCGCCGAACCGCGCGTCATCGGAGCGGCAAGGCCAAGCGCCTTGGCGGCTTCCTCGGCTTTCAGCGCGGCGATGCGGGCGGAATCGACGCGGCTCATCTGGCCGGCGCCGATACCGGCCGTCTGGCCGTCCTTGGCGTAAACGACGGCGTTCGATTTCACGTGCTTGCCGACCTTGAAGGCAAACTTCATGTCTTCCAGCTCCTGCGCCGTCGGCGCGCGCTTGGTCACGACCTTCAGGTCCAGATCTTCGACCATCCCGTTATCGCGGCTCTGGACGAGCAGGCCGCCGGAAACCGTCTTTGCCGTCAGGCCAGCGGCGCGCGGATCAGGCAGCCCGCCGGCGGAAAGCAGGCGCAGGTTCGGCTTCTTCGCAACGATCGCCTTGGCCTCCTCGGTTACATCCGGCGCGATGATGACTTCGGTGAAGAGCTTGATGATCTCTTCCGCCGTCTCCGCATCGAGCGTGCTGTTCAGCGCGATGATGCCGCCGAAAGCAGAAACGGAATCGCAGGCAAGCGCCCGCTTGTAGGCTTCGACGAGGCTCTGGCCGGTGGCGACGCCGCAGGGGTTGGCATGCTTGATGATGGCGCAGGCGGGCGCCTTCTCCGGCAGGAACTCGGCGACCAGCTCGTAGGCCGCATCCGTGTCGTTGATGTTGTTGTAGGAAAGCTGCTTGCCCTGCAGCAATGTCGCCGTCGAGACACCGGGACGCTTTTCGCCGGTGACGTAGAATGCCGCCTTCTGATGCGGGTTCTCGCCGTATCGCATCTCTTCCTTCAAGACGCCGCCGATCACCCGGTGGCGCGGCGTATCGATGGAGAGGGCTTCGGCGAACCAGTTCGAAATCATCGCGTCGTAGGCCGCCGTGCGAGCATAGGCCTTGGCAGCCATGCGCTGGCGGAAGGCATAGCTGGTCTTGCCGGCATCAGCCGAGAGCTGCTCCAGCAGTTCGGCATAATCGGACGGATCGGTCACGATCGTCACATAGGCATGGTTCTTGGCCGATGCGCGGATCATTGCCGGGCCGCCGATATCGATATTTTCGACCGTCGTCGGATAGTCGCCACCGGCAGCGCGAACATCCTCGAACGGGTAAAGGTTGATGACGGCAAGATCGATGCCCTCGATACCGTGCAGCTTCATGGCTTCCTGATGCTCGGCATCATCGCGGATCGCCAGGAGCCCGCCGTGAACCTTCGGATGCAGCGTCTTCACGCGTCCATCCATGATTTCCGGAAAACCGGTGACCTCCGAAACATCGGTGACGGCAAGACCCGCAGCGGCGATCGCCTTATGCGTGCCGCCGGTCGAAAGCAGGCGGACGCCCTTTTCGGAAAGCGCGCGGGCGAGCTCGACGATGCCGGTCTTGTCGGAGACGGAAAGCAACGCGGTCTTGATTTTGACCTTGTCGGGGGCGGGGATCTTCTTGGAAATGACGGCCATGAACCTTCTCCGTTCGGGCTTCGGGAGACATCCGGCGAGGGACGCTAGGATAATGGCGCCGCGTTAGCACAGCTTTGCCGCCGCGCAAACAGCGACTAGCTCTTGCGGGACAAAAACCAGCGAATTTCCGGCTTTTCGGCGAAGACGAAGTCAATCTCGATCTGGTCCGAACCGCAGATGCCGGAGGCGTCGGCGAAGAAGATATCCTCGGAGATCAAAACTTCATTCCCCGGCGACGAGAAGAGCCAGCTTTCGCCATCCGGCGCCGTCAGCAACGCGGACTCGCGGTCGCTCTGCTTCACATTGATGCGCCGGATGGATGTGGAAGCGTGCGGCGGCACGAAGCGGCTCGTTGCTGATGCGCTCGCCCTGCCGCACCAGCCGATCGCGACCGGTCACGATCGAGCCTGCAGCATTCAGCGTCAGTTCCCGCTCGTGAAGCACGCCGAAATTTCTAAGATAGCCGTCGTGACTGACCTTGATAACGTCGCGTCCGTCTTCGGTTTCGGCACGCTCGACGCTGACGGTCTTCACCGGGTCAATGATGAGATGGCCGAGAAATTCCGAGGGCGAGAAACGGCTGGACGACGTGTCGTTCAGCGTCACGGTCGAATGCGCCGCGGTGGTGCGCGCCATCTGGACATAGCGGCGGCCGGCAAATTTCGGCGAGCCGGAATTGACGATGAAGCGGTGGCGGCCCGACGACATCTCGAAAGAAAGGCAGCCCGCATGCGCCGTGCGTGAGCAGCGTGCCGGCGGCCGGCGGGCCGGTGTCGGCAATCAACACGGTGTTTCCCGCCGCCAGGCGCTGATAACGCGAATGCGGCATCGCCTTGAAAGGCTGGCCCGCCGTTTCGTCGTAGCGCAGAACCGACATGAGCTCATTGGCAAGCGTCGCCGTTGCACCGTTGAAGAGCGCAAGATCGCCGTTTTGGTGGCGGAAGAACCGAAGCGCCGGATACATGCGATCGATGCCGGCAATCAGCTTCTGCGGCAGATCGTGGCCGAGATTCACATAGGTCTGCCGAAGCGGAAGGAGATCGAGCAGCAATTCGAGCCCCGACGCGCGGATTGCGTGAGATATGCCCGCCATCGGGAAGAATCTGGCTATCGAATTCGTTGTCCAGCGCCTGGGCCGCCTTGCGCATCACGGATTGCCGCGCCGGCATGGCGATCGAGGCCATGGCAAGCGCGATGCGCAGACGGAAGAGACCCTCTCCAGCGGGCGCAAAGGGAGCCATGCGCTGAAGGTAGCGAACCTGAAATGCCAGGGATCTCGTGAAGCGGCGATAAAAGCCGCGGTCGGCATTCTGCAGGACGACCGGCGAATGCGACAGCCAGGCAATCACGCGCTGCGAGGTGACGTCGATTTCCCAGGCAATGCCTTCCATGCGGCCCGCATGCAGCGAGAGCCAGCTATCGACGATCGCCCGGGCAACCGCCGAAGCTCGGTCATTCTTGTAGGCGCGCATGTGGCGAAGCCAACCGAAGCCGTGCAGGCGGCTCGCAAAGGCGCGTGACGGAAGCGTAAAGCCGAAGGGCGATTTGCCGTTCGTTTCCAGCAGGCGCCCCGCCAGAGGGAAACGGCCATTCATGATCTCGTCGGCGATGTGCGGATCGATAGTGCGAAGATCGGTCGGGGCGACGATGAGCCGCTCGGGAACCTTGATCGTGCGACGGAAAAGACGCAGCCGCAGCAGGGCCGTGCGCCGCGAAGCGCGGCGCCAAGCCTCCCGAACATACAAAGTCGAAAACCGCCGGCCAGACTGCATATTTTATTGTCTATTGACCCTCATGATTAAGAATAGGTGAAGGAAGGCCGGTTTCAGCGGTAAGTCTGCATTAATTTGTGACGAAAACGAAATATAAGGAAGGACTTGTGCAATCAGGCAACACGCCGCAGTATGGCAGCGTAGAAGCCGTCGAGGCCCGAGGCGACCGTCGCGGGCATGCGCAGCATGGCAGGGGTTGTGCGGAATTCGCCGAGCGGACTGATCGCGCTTTCAAGACCGGGCCATTCAGCCGCATCGATCCTGACCCGCTCGACATTGGGCGTGTCCTGCAAGATCCGGCTGATGACAGCCTCGCCCTCAGCGGGATCCAACGAGCAATTTGAAAAGACCACCGTGCCGCCGGGCTTCAAGAGCGTCAGCGCATGGCGAAGCAGCCGTTCCTGTACGCCGGCAAGCTTGGCGATGTCCTCGGGTCCCTTCGTCCAGAGAACATCCGGATGGCGGCGCGTCGTGCCCGTCGAAGAGCAGGGCGCGTCGAGCAGGATGGCGTCAAAAGGCTCTGCGGGTTCGAATTTCGTAAGATCGGTTACAAGCGTTTCCGCCTTGAGGCCCAGCCGATCGAGATTCGATCGCAGGCGCTTCAAACGGCTTTCGGATTGATCGATCGCCGTCACGTTGCCGCCAGCGAGAATGAGCTGCGCCGTCTTGCCGCCGGGTGCGGCACAAAGATCAGCGACGCGCTTGCCGGAGAGATCGCCGAAAAGCTGGGCAGGAATGCTCGCCGCAGCGTCCTGCACCCACCATTCTCCCTGGTCGAAACCTTCAAGCGAGGGAATAGAAGCCATCGAAGGCTGCAAGCCGCACGCCGCCTGTCGGCAGGACTTCGCCGTTCAGCTTCCTGGCCCAGCCTGCGGCATCGGACTTCACGGTAAGATCGATTGCGGCAGGCTCAAGCTGTGATTCGGAAATAGCCGCGGCCGCTTCCTTTCCATAAGCCTTTTCGAGACGCTCGAGGAACCAGACCGGCATTGGCGGAATCTTGGCGATCTCTTCAAGGATCTGTTCCTTCTCACGGCCAAGGCGCCGGAGGATTGCATTCACCAGCTTCGCGAAGCGGCGGTTGCGGGGATCCTGGTTCGCCTGCTCGACGGCAAGATCGACTGCCGAATGATCGGGAACATCGAGATAAAGGATCTGTGCAGCGCCGACCGCAAGCACATGGTGAAGAGCGCGCGCTCCTTCCGGCAGCGGCGAATCCAGCAGCGAGGCGATCGCAGCATCGATGCGGGGCAGATGCCGAAGCGTGGTGTTGAGGATGGCGCGAACCAGCGCGCGATCGCCTTCGCCAAGCGCCTTGTAGGCCGGATTTCCGTGTTCATGATCCAGCGCGCCGTCCAGCGGCAGCTTGCGATCGACAACGGCGGCGAGAATCTTCGCTGCAGCCGCACGCGCCTGCAGACCCGGCTTTGCGGCCGGACGGTCTGCAGGCGGTTTCTTCTTGCTGGATGGCTTGTTTCTGCCGTCTGATTTCAAGACCACGGACCTTTTGGCGGTTGGGAACCACCGCGGCCAATACCCGTATTCGGAACCGAGCGCGATTTGCGCGACGGATTAGCAGTGCGAACCGCTGCCGTCGAGCCATTCATGCCGCTCGCCGCCATTTCCTGAAGCGCCGCAATGCGGTTTTCCGTATTCGGATGCGTCGAAAACAGATTGTCCATCCGTTCCCCGGAAAGCGGATTGATGATGAACATATGCGCGGTCGCGGGATTGCGCTCGGCATCGTAGTTCGGGATATGGGCTGCGCCTCGTGCAATTTTAGCCGAGTGCGGAAGCGAGCCAGAGCGGATTGCCGCTGATTTCAGCGCCGCGCCGGTCGGCCGAATATTCGCGCGTCCGGCTGATCGCCATCTGCACCAGCATGGCGGCAAGCGGCGCCACGATCATCGCCACAAGCGTACCGATGAAGCCGAAGGAGTTGTTGTTCTCGCGATTGCCGCCAAAGAAGAAGGCGAAATTGCCGAGCATGGAGATCGCGCCGGCGAGCGTCGCCGTGATCGTCATCGTCAGCGTGTCGCGGTTCTGGATATGCGCCAGCTCGTGCGCCATCACACCTGCGACTTCTTCCGGCGAAAGCGCGCTGAGAAGTCCGGTCGAGGCGGCGACGGCGGCATTTTGCGGATTGCGGCCCGTCGCAAAGGCATTCGGCTGCGGACTGTCGTAAAGATAGACCTTGGGCATCGGCAGGCCGGCATTGCGCGCGAGATCGCGAACGATACCGAAGAATTCCGGCGCATTGCGCTCATCGACCTCCTGGGCCCGGTAGGCCGAAAGCACCATCCGGTCCGAATTCCAGTAGGCAAAGAAATTCATCCCCGCCGCGATCAGCAAGGCGATCATCATGCCGCCGCGACCGCCGATCAGGAATCCGACGAACATGAACAGGGCCGTCATGAAGGCAAGCAACATGGCAGTGCGAACGAGGTTCATCGAGGTCTCCATCTCCCATCTGCGGCGAAAGGGTTTAAATCGCGGCGTCGGCGCATTATGATTTGGTTATTCGCCAGCCATTTTCAACATTCCCACGAGAGACGCAATGCAGCCAGCGGACAACGACAACACCGAAAGCCCGGCCGCGGAAGGCGCCGCGCCACGCAAAGTGCTATCGCCTGCTGCCAAAGCGTGCACTTGCCGAGGCCGAGGAACGGCGACGCAATGCCAAGCCTCTGGACCTGCCGCCTGAGATCGGCGGCCGCGGCGGCGCTGAGCCGGCTCGCTTCGGCGACTATGAAATCAACGGCCGCGCAATTGATTTTTAAGTAAATATTCCTATTGACTTTGCTCAAAGATCGGAATTTATTCCTTTCATGGCAAAGATGATGGCGATTTTCCTAGCTGCAATGGCAGTTCCAGCCAGCCGGGTTGGCGCGCGATGAGATCGAAGGTCCGGTTTCTGCCGAGATCGTTCGCGTGATCGATGGCGACACGTTGCTGGTGGAGGCAACGCCGTGGCCGCAACAGACAATGGAAGTTTATGTTCGCATCCGCGGCATCGACGCCCCGGAAATGCATTCCAGCTGCGCAGATGTGCGCCGGGCCGGAATCGACGCACGGCACGCGCTGGAAGAGCTCACGGCGGGCTCGCCGCATGTGCGGCTGATGAACATAGAGGGCGACAAGTATTTCGGCCGGATTGTCGCCAATGTCGTTCTTTCAGATGGCCGGAATCCGGCGGAGGATATGCTGGCGGAGGGCTATGCCCGTGAATACGACGGGGGACGCAAACCGCGTACCGTATGCGCCGAGGCGAACTGAAAAAGCCGCTTCGGTTCCCCGAAGCGGCTTTGATTTCAGGCGCTCACCTTGTTTTGGCGATTGGCGATGAGGTCATCGACCACTGCCGGGTCGGCGAGCGTGGACGTGTCACCGAGGGAGCCGAAATCATCCTCGGCGATTTTGCGCAGGATGCGGCGCATGATCTTGCCGGAACGGGTTTTCGGCAGACCTGGCGCAAACTGGATCTTGTCCGGAGCTGCGATTGCGCCGATTTCGGCGCGGACGTGCTTCACGAGCTGCTGGCGCAAGTCATCGGACCCCTCGCTGCCGGCCATCAGCGTGACATAGCAGTAGATTCCCTGTCCCTTGATGGGATGTGGGTAGCCGACGACGGCAGCCTCCGAAACCAGATTGTGCGAGACGAGGGCTGATTCAACTTCGGCCGTGCCGAGGCGGTGGCCGGAGACATTCAGCACGTCGTCGACACGTCCGGTAATCCAGTAGTCGCCGTCCTCATCGCGGCGGCAGCCATCGCCGGTGAAGTACTTGCCCTTGTACGTGGAGAAATATGTCTGGACGAAGCGCTGGTGGTCGCCATAGACCGTCCGCATCTGGCCAGGCCAGCTGTCGGCAATGCAGAGATTGCCGTCGGCTGCACCCTCCAGCAGATGGCCTTCGTTGTCGACGAGCTGCGGCTTGACGCCGAAGAAGGGCCTGGTCGCCGAGCCGGGCTTCAGATCGGTCGCACCAGGCAGCGGCGTGATCAGAATGCCGCCGGTTTCCGTCTGCCACCAGGTATCGACGATTGGGCAGCGCCTGTCGCCAACGACATTGTAGTACCACTCCCAGGCTTCCGGATTGATCGGCTCACCAACGGTGCCGAGAATCCGCAGCGACGCGCGAGACGAGCGGGTAACGAAGAATCGCCTGCGCCCATCAGCGATCGGAGCGCTGTCGGAGCGGTATAGAATATGTTGACCTTGTGCTTGTCCACGATCTCCCAGAAGCGCCCCTGGTCCGGAAAGTTCGGCACGCCTTCGAACATCAGCGTCGTCGCGCAATTCGCCAGCGGCCCGTAGACGATGTAGGAATGGCCGGTCACCCAGCCGACATCGGCCGTGCACCAGTAGATGTCGCCGGGGTGATAGTCGAAGACATATTCATGCGTCATCGACGCATAGACGAGATAGCCGCCCGTGGTGTGAAGCACCCCCTTTGGCTTGCCGGTTGACCCCGACGTATAGAGGATGAAGAGCGGGTCTTCCGCTTTCATTTTCACCGGTGGGCATTCAGCCTTCACCGTCGCCATTTCCTGATGATACCAGAGGTCACGGCCGGGCGCCCAGCCGGTCTTGCCGCCGGTGCGGCGCACGACAAGCACCTTGCTGACGTTTACATACTGGCGCGCCGCGATATCGATGGCCGTGTCCGTGTTTTCCTTGAGAGGGATCGGCTTACCACCGCGTATGCCTTCGTCGCAGGTGATGACGAAGGTCGATTCGCAGTCGACGATGCGGCCGGCGAGCGCTTCCGGCGAAAAGCCGCCGAAGACGACGGAATGAACGGCGCCGATGCGGGCGCAGGCGAGCATTGCGTAGGCCGTTTCCGGGATCATCGGCATATAGATGGTGACGCGGTCGCCCTTCTTGACGCCGTGCTTCTTCAGCACGTTCGCCATCCGGCAGACATGCTCGTAAAGCTCGTTGTAAGTGATCTTCTTGTCGATATAGGGATTGTCGCCTTCGAAGATGATCGCGACTTGCTCGCCGTTCGTCTTCAGATGGCGATCGATACAATTGTAGGAGACGTTCGTCTGGCCGTCCTCGAACCACTTGATCGAGACCTTGCCGGTGAAGGAGGTGTTCTTGACCTTTGTATAGGGCTTGAACCAGTCGATGCGCTTGCCGTGCTTGCCCCAGAATTTGTCCGGGTTCTCGATACTTTCCTCATACCACTTCTCGTACTTGGCCTTATCGATCAGGGCATGGTTCTTCACCGGTTTCGAAACCGGATAGATCTTTTCCGACATGGAAACTCCTCCTTACAAGACAGCACATTGGCAGCAAGCCGGTACCTGTCATTGGCATTCATAGCAGGTCAAAATCGCCCGGCAATTAGACAAAGGTCATTTCATTACGGATCAATTGCAATTCTGCGTCACTGCGGTTATATAGCGCCATATTTCCCGGACATTGTGGTGACATCCACGGACCGCGACACCGGCGCGGACGACAGAAGGACTATATCCATGGCTCAACAACTGCTCATGCCGAAGGCGACCGCCATCTGGCTTGTCGACAATACCGCCCTGTCTTTCGATCAGATCGCGCAGTTCTGCAAGCTGCATCCGCTCGAAGTCAAGGCGATTGCCGACGGCGAAGCCGCGCAGGGCATCAAGGGCCTCGACCCGATCGCGACCGGCCAGCTTTCCCGCGATGAAATCGCCCGCGCCGAAGCAAACCCGAACCACAAGCTGAAGCTTTCCGAGCCGAAGGTTCGCGTCCCGGAATCCAAGCGCCGCGGCCCGCGTTACACGCCCGTTTCCAAGCGCCAGGACCGCCCGAATGCCATTCTCTGGCTCGTTCGCAACCACCCGGAGCTGAAGGACGCGCAGATTTCGCGCCTTGTCGGCACGACGAAATCGACGATCGAGCAGATCCGCGAACGCACCCATTGGAACTCGGCCAACCTGGCGCCGATGGATCCGGTTACGCTTGGCCTCTGCAGCCAGATCGATCTCGACATGGAAGTGGAAAAGGCATCGAAGGGCCGACCGCTGCCGACTGCTGCCGAACTCGGCGCAACGCTGCAGTCTGCACAGGAAACCGAGCGCCTGACACCGAGCTTCGAGCGCGAAGAAGAGCGGGAGATCGACGCCGATGCCGTCTTTGCCAAGCTGAAGTCGCTGAAGTCCTCTTCAAAGGATGAGGACGAAGACGATCAGTTCTGATCTGCTATGAACGCGTCTGATTGATCGACAGGTCTCTGCTTCCGCAACCCGGCCGGCGCTATTATTTCAGCTGTACACATCGGCACCGAAGGTAATTGCCTGCAGACCGCTGCTTGCGCAGCGCCTCGGCGATTTCCTCGAGAATCGCGGGATCATCGATCGTCGCCGGCATCTTCCAGGGTTCGCCGTCGGCGATCTTCTGCATCGTGCCGCGCAGGATCTTGCCGGAGCGGGTCTTCGGCAGACGCTCGACGGCAATGGCGGTCTTGAAGGCGGCGACCGGGCCGATCGCGTCGCGAATCAGCTTCACCACCTCCTGCTTCGACCGTCGGCTGTTTCACGGGAAACACTTTTCTTCAGCACGAGGAAGCCGCAGGGCACCTGTCCCTTGAGCTGATCGAGCAATACCGACGACCGCGCATTCGGCAACGTCCGGATGCGTGGCGCAGACCTCCTCCATCGCCCCCGTCGACAAGCCGATGTCCGGCGCAATTGATGATGTCGTCGGTGCGCGACATGATGAAGAGATAGCCGTCCTCATCGACATAACCGGCATCGGCCGTCTTGTAGTAGCCCGGGAAACTCCTCGAGATAGGCCGAGTCGAAAACGCTCGTCCGCATTCCAGAGTGTCGGCAGGCAGGCAGGCGGCAGGGGCAGTTTCGACAACGATATTGCCGAGCGTGCCGGGCGGCGACCGGATGGCCGGCATCATCGAGAACCTCGATATCGTAGCCGGGCATCGGCACGCGACGGCGAGCCGTGCTTGACCGGCAGCACATCCGAGACCGAGCGGATTTGCGGCGATCGGCCAGCCGGTCTCCGTCTGCCACCAGTGATCGATGACGGGCACACCGAGCATCCGCTCGGCCCATTTCAGCGTTTCCGGATCGGCCCGCTCGCCGGCGAGAAACAGTGCCCGGAAATTCGGCATCGGATATTTTGCGATGAACCAGCTCACCGTCGCTATCCTCGCGGCGGATGGCACGGAAGGCGGTCGGCGCGGTGAAGAGAACCCGCACGTCGTACTCCGAAACGACGCGCCAGAAAGTGCCGGCATCCGGCGTTCCGACCGGCTTTCCCTCGAAGATCAGCGTCGTGACGCCGGCAAGCAGCGGCGCATAGACGATATAGGAATGGCCGACCACCCAGCCGATATCGGAAGCCGTCCAGAAGACCTCGCCGGGCTTCATGCCGTAGATATTCGTCATCGACCAGTGCAGCGCCACCATATGCCCGCCATTGTCGCGCACGACGCCTTTCGGCTGGCCGGTCGTGCCGGATGTATAGAGAATATAGAGCGGATCGGTTGCCTTGACGGCAACACAGGCAACCTCCTCACCGCGATGACGGCGCCACGGCCTGCTTCGAAATCGTGATCGCGGCCGGCGAGGAGTTCGGCCTTAAGCTGCGGCCGCTGCAGACACGAGACAATGGGTCGGCTTCGACTTCGCCAGCGCGATCGCCTGATCGACCAGCGGCTTGTAGGCGACGATGCGGCCGGGCTCCAGTCCGCAGCTGGCCGTGATCACCAGACTTGGCGCCGGAATCGTCGATGCGCGCCGCAAGTTCATGCGCGGCAAAGCCACCGAAGACGACGGAATGAACAGCGCCGATGCGAGCGCAGGCCAGCATGGAAAAGATCGCCTCCGGCACCATCGGCATGTAGAGGATGACGCGATCGCCTTTGCCGATGCCGAATGTCGAACAGCGTCGCTGCGATTGCCTTCACCTCGTCGAGCGCTTCGTCATAGGTGAAACGCGCTTCTTGCGCCGCTCATCGCACTGTCGAAGATGATGGCCGTATCGCCGCCGCGGCCGGCAGCCACATGACGATCCAGGCAATTGTAGCAGGTATTGGTTTCGCCACCGGCGAACCAGCGACCGTAGACGCCTTCTCGCGGTGAAAATATCCGCTGCGGCGGCTTGAACCAGTCGATTCGCTTCGGCAGCCTCGCGCCAGAAGGCTTCCGGATCGCTCTTCCAGGCCGCATAGACCTGATGATAGCTGCTCTGCATCTGCTCCTCCCCAGGACATGCAAGCCATCTGAGTCAATCTAGGGGAGGGAGGGCCGAACAGGAAGCCCGACGAAAGCAGAGGACTCAGCGCGCGCCGAAGATCGCCGAGCCCACGCGCACGCTGGTGGCGCCGAAGGCGACCGCCGTTTCGTAATCACCGGACATGCCCATGGAGAGTTTCTCGACTCCACATCTCGCGGCGAGCTTGGCCAGCAGGGCAAAATGGGGACCAGGATTTTCTTCGGCTGGCGGAATGCACATCAGTCCCTCGATCGAAAGACCGAGTTCGTTCCGGCA
Organism: uncultured Alphaproteobacteria bacterium; assembly: GCA_963838565.1. Lineage (GTDB taxonomy): Bacteria > Pseudomonadota > Alphaproteobacteria > Rhizobiales > Rhizobiaceae > Rhizobium. Next base: position 78,909 of record CAWIRO010000017.1, on the reverse strand, counting down.
GAAATCGACGAACGCAGCCGTATCGTCTGGGAGCAATGCCGGCCTTTTGCGGTTCCAGCCCGGTGTTGACCTGAACGTAGAGCCGCACCGTCTTCCCCTGCCGCTTCATTTCGCCGGCGATCGTGCGGGCGATCTTTTCGCGATCGACAGTCTCGATGACGTCAAAAAGCGCAACAGCATCCTCCGCCTTGTTCGATTGCAGCGGGCCGATGAGGTGCAGCTCGATGCCGGGCGTCTCGGCCTTGAGTGTCGGGCCATTTGCCTTGGCTCTCCTGGACGCGGTTCTCGCCGAAGATGCGCTGACCGGCTGCTATCGCCGGGCGAATGGCCTCCGCATCGAAGGTCTTTGACACGGCAACGAGCTGAACCGACCCAGCAGGGCGGCCGGATTGACGCTCTGCTGCCGCAATGCGCGAGCGCACGTCGTTCAACCGCTCTTGAAGTTCCATCGTCTTATCCCGACATGTCCGCGTGAGGAGAATGGCATGCACTAACGACGCATCGTGTTCTTGCCAAGACCTGTCTTCCTGAAAAGCGCTCTTGATGCGAAGGATCGGACGTTTGAAGCGCCCGCAAAACTTGACGCTACGGCGGTTTCATGGTGAAGGTCACGACCAACCTCCCCTGATTTTCCGGAAATTCGAATACCATGGCCACCGAACGTTATAATCCGCGCGACGCCGAGCCCCGCTGGCAGCAAAAATGGAACGAGGCGAAGGTCTTCGAGACCGACAATGCCGATCCGCGCGAAAAATATTACGTGCTCGAAATGTTCCCCTATCCGTCGGGCCGCATTCACATGGGCCATGTCCGCAACTACGCGATGGGCGACGTCGTTGCCCGGTACAAGCGAGCCCGGGGTTTCAATGTGCTGCACCCGATGGGCTGGGATGCTTTCGGAATGCCGGCGGAAAACGCTGCCATGGAGCGCGGCGTTCATCCGGCCTCCTGGACCTACCAGAACATCGGCTTCGATGAAATCGCAGCTGAAGGCCATGGGCCTTTCGCTCGACTGGAGCCGCGAATTCGCAACCTGCGACGTCGAATATTACCAGCATCAGCAACACCTCTTCCTGGATTTCCTGGAAAAGGGCCTGGTCTACCGCAAGCAGTCGAAGGTCAACTGGGATCCGGTCGACAATACCGTTCTCGCCAACGAACAGGTTATCGACGGCCGCGGCTGGCGTTCCGGCGCCCTGGTCGAGCAGCGGGAACTGACGCAGTGGTTCTTCAAGATCACCGACTTCAGCCAGGATCTGCTGGACGCTCTGGATACGCTCGACCAGTGGCCGGAGAAAGTTCGCCTGATGCAGAAGAACTGGATCGGCCGTTCCGAAGGCATGATGATCCGCTGGGAAATCGTGCCGCAGACGGCGCCTGCCGGCGAAACCGAAGTGACGGTCTATACCACGCGTCCGGACACGCTGTTCGGCGCGTCCTTCCTTGCGATTGCCGCCGACCATCCGCTTGCAAAGGAAGCTGCCGGGCGAGAATCCGGCTATCGAAGCCTTTTGCGAAGAATGCCGCCGGGCCGGCACATCGCTGGCCGCGCTCGAGACGGCTGAGAAGAAGGGCATGGATACCGGTATCCGCGTCCGGCACCCGCTCGATCCATCTTGGGAGCTTCCGGTCTATGTCGCCAACTTCGTGCTGATGGAGTATGGCACGGGCGCTATCTTCGGCTGCCCCTCCGGCGACCAGCGCGACCTCGATTTCGCCCGCAAGTATGGCCTGCCCGTTGTTCCGGTCGTGATGCCGAAGGACGGCGACGCGGCAACTTTCGCCATCGGCGATACGGCCTACGACGGCGACGGCGTGATGATCAACTCGCGTTTCCTTGACGGCAAAACGACGGACGAGGCCTTCAACATCGTTGCCGATCGTCTGTCGAGTGCAAAACTCGGTGATGCACCGCAGGGCGAGCGCAAGGTGAATTTCCGGCTGCGCGACTGGGGTATTTCGCGGCAGCGCTACTGGGGTTGCCCGATTCCGGTCATCCATTGCGACGACTGTGGCGTCGTGCCCGTGCCAAAGAAGGACCTGCCGGTGAAGCTCCCGGCGGACGTTACCTTCGACCAGCCGGGTAACCCGCTCGATCGCCATCCGACTTGGCGGCACGTCGCCTGCCCGACACTGCGGCAAGGATGCTCGGCGCGAAACGGATACGATGGACACCTTCGTCGATTCGAGCTGGTATTTCACCCGCTTTACGGCACCGTGGGAAGAGACGCCCACAGATCCGGCCGCCGCAAACCGGTGGCTGCCGGTCGACCAGTATATCGGCGGCATCGAGCACGCCATTCTGCATTTGCTCTATTCGCGTTTCTTCACCCGCGCGATGCGCGAAACCGGGCACGTGGATGTGAAGGAACCCTTCAAGGGACTCTTTACCCAGGGCATGGTGGTGCACGAAACATACAGCCGCGGCTCTGGCCGGGAATGGGTAGCGCCTGCCGATATCCGCATCGAAGAAGTCGATGGCAAACGCCGCGCTTTCCTGCTGGAGAGCGGTGAGGAGGTTTCGATCGGCTCCATCGAGAAGATGTCCAAGTCCAAGAAGAACGTCGTCGATCCCGACGACATCATCGCCTCCTACGGCGCTGATACGGCACGCTTTTTCGTTCTGTCGGACTCGCCGCCAGAGCGTGATGTCATTTGGTCGGAAGCAGGCGTCGAAGGCGCGCATCGCTTCACACAGCGCCTGTGGCGCCTGATTTCTGAAGCATCTGCCGCTTTGGCCCCTGTATCACCGCAACCGGCTACGGATGGAGAGGCGCTCTCGCTGTCTCAAGCGGCGCATAGGACACTGAAAGCTGTGCAGAACGATTATGACAAGCTCTGGTTTAACAAGGCGGTTGCGCGTATCTATGAGCTCGTGAATACCTTGTCGGGCCCGCTTACGAAGGTGGCGGCCGGCGAGGGGGATACCTCCTATCGCGCCGCGGTTCGTAATGCCGCGGAAATTCTGGTTCAGCTCGTCGCCCCGATGACGCCGCATCTGGCCGAGGAATGCTGGGCCGCACTCGGCAACAGTCAGATGCTCGCCCGAACGGCCTGGCCGGTCTATGACGAAGCACTGGTCAGGGAGAATGACGTCGTGCTGCCGGTTCAGATCAACGGCAAGAAACGCGCAGAATTGACAATTTCTCGTGACGCAGATCAGAATGCCGTTACGCAGGCAGTTTTGGAGCTCGACGCAGTTGTCAGCGCGATGAACGGTCAGACGCCGAAGAAAATTATTGTGGTTCCGCAAAGGATTGTGAACATTGTCGTTTGATATCGCTCCCAAGCACGCACGCGGCGCCGCGATCACGCTCGTTCTTGCGTTTGCAGCTTTGCTTTCAGCCTGCCAGGTCCGTCCACTTTACTCGGAAACGTCGGGAGTTGCTGGCAAGCTCGCCTCAGTCGGCTTCTCGGACGCGACGACCCGTGTCGAACAGGAAGTTCGCAACCGTCTGATATTTATCGCCACGCGCGGTGCAGGCGAGCCGGTCAAGCCGGCCTACGAGGTCGAACTGCATGTGCGGTCGGATGTTGTCGATGCCCTTCTCGTTGAATCCTCTGACACCTCGCGCGCAGGCCGCGTGACGGTCAGCGTCGATTACACGCTGCGCGCTACCGCCGACGGTAAGGTGATCAAGTCGGGCAACCGCTATTCCACCGCGCTTGTCGATTTCCCGGATCAGGAATTTGCCAAACAGCGTGCAATTCGCGATGGCGAGAACCGGGCTGCGCGTGAGACTGCTGAATTGGTCGGCCTGGATATCGCCGGCGCGCTCGGCCGCTGAGGAAGAAGGCGTGGCGGAAATAAAGTCGCACGAGTTCGAAGGCTTCCTTCAACGTTCGGCTTCCGCCTATCGCATCTTCGTCATCTACGGACCGGATCGCGGTCTGGTTTCCGAGAGGGCAGGGCAAATAGCCGCCAAGACCGGCGTTGCGCTGGACGATCCCTTTTCGTTGGTCAAACTCGACGTCACCGACCTTCAGAAGGATCCTGGACGGCTGCAGGACGAGGCAGGCGCTATCGGACTGTTCGGGGGCGAAAAGCTCCTCTGGATACGCGGCGCGGCCAATGAGAAGTATCTGGTAGAAGCGCTGGAGCAGCTTTCGAGGACGCCGCTCGACGGCGCTTCCATCATCGTAGAAGGCGGAGATCTGAAGAAGGGCTCGCTTCTTCGTAAGCTTGCGGAAAGCACGCGCAGCATTATGGCAATTCCCTGCTATTCTGACGATGCACGCGCCTTGAATGGTCTGATCGACAGCGAGCTGGCCTCAGAGGATCTTCGCATAACGCCCGCCGCACGCCAGGCCTTGAGCGCGCTCATCGGCGGTGATCGCATCGCATCGCGCAATGAAATCAGAAAGCTTGCCCTCTACTGTCACGGCCTCGAGATGATCGAAGAGCACCATGTGACAGAGATTATCGGTGATGCCAGCGCGATTTCGGTCGATGACGCTGTCGACGCCATATTGAGCGGAAACGTCGGTAATTTTTTGCATGCAATGCAGAAGATATCGGCATCCAAGACCGCTGTATTCCTGGTCGTGCAGGCCTGCCTGAGGCAGTTCCAGCTTCTGGATACGATGCGCGCCGAGATGGACGAAAAGCGCGTTCAGGCAGCCCAGGTCATGCAGACGCATGGGCGCCATCTGCATTTCCGCCGCAAGCCGATCATTGAGCAAGCGCTGCGCACCTGGAGCGCGGACGCCATCAGCCGTGAAACGAACAGGCTGCAGTCGGCGATCCTGCAAACACGCCGGCGGCAAAGCCTCGAGGACAGCATCGCGCTGCAAACGCTGCTATCCACAACGCTTCAAAGCAGCCGGAAGGCTTCGACCTAGCGTCGTTCAAGGAGCCGGCAGACTTCTTCGAGCTGTTCCAATGACTTATAGGCAATGCGGATTTGCCCGCCATTAGACTTGTGATTGATGGTGACATCCAGACCGAGCGCATCAGAAAGCGTGCGCTCGAGCGCCAGCGTATCGGAATCCTTCTGATCGCCGAGGGATTGAAGCACGTTGCGGCTCGGATTGCGCCTTGATGTCGTGCTGCGCAAGCCTCTCCGCGTCACGAACGGACATTCCCTTCGACACGATCGTGCGGGCGAGAGCCGTCGGATCGGATGTCGGGACGAGAGCACGCGCGTGCCCTGCCGAGAGACTGCCGGCGGCCAGAAACTCTCGAACGGGCTCTGGAAGCTTCAAGAGGCGCAGCGAATTAGCGACGTGGCTCCGGCTCTTGCCGATGATTTCGCCTAGATCGTTCTGGGTGTAGCCGTATTCAGCAATCAGCTGCTCGTAGCCCAGCGCCTCTTCCAGAGGATTGAGGTCCGACCGCTGGACGTTCTCGACGATCGCGATCTCAAGCGCAGTCTTGTCGTCGACATCCCGGATGATCACCGGGATCTCGATAAGACCAGCAAGCTGCGCAGCGCGCCACCTTCTTTCGCCAGCGATGATCTCGTATCGATTGGTCGCGAGCGTACGAGCGACAATTGGCTGAACGATGCCGTGCTGACGAATGGAACTTGCAAGATCGTGCAGCTCGCTATCATCAAAGAAGCGTCGCGGGTTGCGCGGATTGCGGCTGACAAATTCGATAGGGATGAGACGGTCCGCATTGACGCTGGGCTCTTTCACCATCAACCGGAAGCGGCTGATCCATCTCGCCGATCAGTGCAGCAAGACCGCGGCCTAAGCGTCTTTTCGATACATCATCATTCATTGCAATACTCACTTACCTCAAGCGGCGAGCCGCTGGCGCTCACGCTGAATGACCTCAGAGGCCAATTGCAAATACGCCTGACTGCCGGCACATTTCAGGTCATAAAGAATGGCCGGCTTGCCGTAGGACGGTGCCTCTGAAACACGGACATTGCGCGGAATAAGCGTGTGATACACTTTCTCACCGAGGTGCGCGCGCACGTCGTGAACGACCTGCTGCGCAAGGTTGTTTCGGGCATCAAACATCGTCAGCACGATACCTTGGATATCAAGATGCGGATTTACGGTACGACGGACCTGGTCTACCGTTTCCAGCAGCTGGCTCAGTCCTTCCAGTGCAAAGAACTCGCACTGTAACGGAACCAAAACCGAATGCGCGGCAGCCATCGCATTCATGGTCAAAAGATTGAACGACGGCGGGCAGTCCAGAAGAGTGTAAGTAAATTCAAAGGCTTGCGCTGTTGACAAAGCCTTGCGCAGCTTGAATACCCGATCACTTTGCTGAGCGATCTCCATTTCAACACCGAGCAAGTCCATGGTGGACGGCACAATGAAAAGATTCGGCACGGCGGTAGCCAAAGCCGCTTCAGCCACCCCGGCGTCACCAACTCAGCAAATCGTAAGAGGAAAGCTTGCGATCCTTGCGATCAATTCCCAGGCCAGTACTCGCATTTCCCTGCGGATCCAGATCTACAATCAGCACCCTTTCGCCAATTGCAGCCAACGCCGTCGCAAGATTGATTGCGGTTGTTGTCTTTCCAACGCCGCCTTTTTGATTTGCGATCGTGATAATTCGGTTTCGTTTAATGGCCATTGCCGCATCATCCGAATTGTTAAAACAAGCGCTGGAGATCGGATATCTCTAGTATCACCGAATCTCGCTCGACAACGCTTCGATGTTCTAGCAGATTGAAACGCCATCGAACACGTGCCTTGTCAATTTCGGCGGCATAATCCCGGCCTTTATGGAAATATGCACGGGTATTTTCATTTCTGAGCATCCAAGGCTCGGAAAACTCGCACAATTTATCGAGATCAGCGAGTGCGCGCGCCGATATAGCATCGCAATTGGCGATCTCTTCCGGCGCCGCCTCGATTCGAATGGGATGAACGGAACCGCGTGCTCCGGTCTCACGAAGCGCTAGTCTCAGAAATGCACGCCTTCTTTTTATTGCTTTCGATAAGAGAGACCCATCCATCGCCAATTTCAGCAAGAAGGATCGCGGTGATCACACCTGGAAATCCACCGCCGCTTCCCATGTCCACCCATCTCTTGGCGCCTGGGTGCAATTGGTAGATTTGAGCACTGTCTGCCACGTGCCTCCGCCACGCGTCTTCCAGCGTCGACGGTGCTACCAGATTGATCGATTTCGACCATTTGCTGAAGAGAGCAACAAAATGCTCCAGCCGTTCTTGTGTTTCACGTGAAACACTTTGACCGTTCAAGTTCATAAAGGACTCTCAAAACGTGTATCAGGCGACTGACCGTTCGGCTGAATCCGTCTTCCGCAGATGAACGAGCAAAAGCGAGATAGCCGCCGGCGTCATACCATCAATCTTGGCGGCCTGGGCAACATTGAACGGCCGCTGCTTCTCGAGCTTTTGCTTCAACTCATTCGAGAGCCCAGACAAGGGTGAATAGTCGAAATCCTGTGGAATGATGCGCTCCTCGTCCCGCCGGATATCGACAATATCGCTTGCCTGACGCTGCATATAGACGGCGTAGGAAGCTTCAATCTCAACTGCCTCTGCGGCCGATTTACTGAAGGTGTCAAGTTGGGGCCATATCCCCGACAGGACTGCGATATTATAATCCGGATACGACAGCAGATCGTAGGCGGAGCGCCGCTGACCATCGAGATTGAGCTGCAAACCGTGAGCGCCGTGCTTCACTTGGCGTGATGTGCAGCGACTGCAGGAGCGTTCGCGCGTCGTCAATAGCGCGTTTATACTCGGAGAACCTGATCCGGCGAGCTATGACTTAGGCAGCCAATTTCGTCTGCGAGCGGAGTGAGCCGCAGATCCGCATTGTCGGCGCGCAGCGAAAGGCGATACTCGGCGCGGGAGGTAAACATCCGATACGGTTCTGAGACACCGCGCGACGTCAAGTCATCGATCATGACTCCAATATAGGAGTTGGTACGGCTCAAATAGATCGGCAGCTGATCGCCAGCACGACGTGCGGCATTGAGACCCGCGACGAGGCCCTGGGCCGCTGCTTCTTCGTAGCCCGTCGTCCCGTTGATCTGGCCAGCCAGATATAGTCCCGGCATCCGCTTGACTTCGAGGGCTGGCGTAAGTTCCCGAGGATCGACATGGTCATACTCGATGGCATATCCGGGCTGGAGAATAGAAACCTTCTCCAGGCCCGGGATGGTCCTGATAAAGGCTTCCTGAACGTCTGCGGGCAATGACGTCGAAATGCCGTTTGGATAGACCGTGTCGTCGTCCAACCCCTCCGGCTCCAGGAATATCTGATGGCCGTCCCGTTCGCCGAACTTCACAATCTTATCTTCAATCGAAGGGCAATAGCGCGGGCCCACACCTTCGATCTGCCCCGAATACATTGCCGAGCGGTGAAGGTTGTCCTGAATGAGCTTATGTGTCGCGGCTGTCGTGCGTGTCACGCCGCATTCGACCTGGGCATTCCGGATCTCATCCGTCATGAATGAAAACGGCGTAATCTCCTCATCGGCACCTTGCCGCCCAACAGACGCCCAGTCGATCGTCTTTCCGTCGAGACGCGCCGGCGTGCCGGTCTTAAGACGTCCGAGTTGAAGTCCAAGCCGCAGCAATGTGCCGGACAGGCCAAGCGATGGATCTTCACCGACACGGCCGGCTGGTATCTTTTGATCACCGATGTGGATGAGGCCCCGCAGGAAAGTACCCGTGGTCAGTACGACAGCGCTACAATTAAGTAGCCGGCTATCTTTCATAACGACGCCGGTTACGCGACCATTCGATGTCGCGAGATCGAAAGCATCCCCTTCAACGACATCAAGATTGTCAATAGCTTCGATCGCGGCCTGCATTGCGGCACGATAGAGCTTGCGGTCGGCCTGGGTGCGTGGACCGCGAACAGCCGGTCCCTTTTTGCGGTTAAGCATGCGGAACTGGATACCAGCTGCATCAGCGACGCGGCCCATCAAGCCATCCATGGCATCCACCTCCCGCACCAGATGCCCCTTACCCAGGCCACCGATTGCGGGATTGCAGGACATCACGCCGATTGTATCGCGGCGATGCGTAACCAGGGCGGTGCGAGCACCGAGACGTGCCGAAGCGCTGGCTGCCTCGCAACCTGCATGACCGCCTCCGATCACGACCACATCGTACAGGTAAGCACTCATTCCGCTATCTCCAGGCGCTGCGGATGTTTCACGTGAATCATTTGCCGATGCAAAACTCTGAGAAGATCACATCGAGCAGGTCTTCGACGTCTACACGACCGGTAATCCTGCCAAGGGCATCACCTGCCGCCCGAAGATTCTCGGCTCTGAATATCAAGCCCCGCTGAAGTGCTAGCCAAAGCTGCTTCGATTGCCTTCAGACATTCCGAAAGCGAATCCCTTTGCCTCCTGCGGCTCGGGATCGCCAGATTCTGGCTGCTCGCTTGCCGCTCAAGGCGCTCCGCAATGGCAGCGCGCAATGCGACAAGTCCCGTATCGCTGATTGCTGATACTACCAGATCGTAAGAAGCCGCGTCAGCTCCCGGGCATATATCGGCCTTTGTACCCACTCGCAAGACCTCGCCCACTCCAATTGGCGGGGATCTCCCGACCCGATCAGCCATATCCTGCAGATAGAGCACGAGATTGGCCTCCGAGATGGTCTTCTCCGCCCTTCGAATGCCCTCCCGTTCGACGACCTCATCTGTATCTCTCAGGCCGGCGGTGTCGTAGAGCCTCACAAGAAAACCATTAATATCGAGATCGACATGCAGGACGTCGCGTGTCGTGCCCGCGATGTCTGTGACAATGGCAACCTCACGCTGGGCGAGCGCATTCATCAGGGTCGATTTTCCCGCATTCGGCGCGCCGGCAATAACGACCTTGAAACCATCGCGAATGATCTCGCCGGCACCCGCAGCGGAGAGGTGGGCCTCTATCTCCGCACGCAATCTCGCGACGTCATCCCATACCATCTCCGAGACAGAACCGGGCACATCGTCTTCGTCGGCAAAATCCAGCTCCGCCTCGATCAGCGCACGCGCTCTCGTTAATCGTTCCGCCCACGAATCGTACATCCGTGACAGCATCCCGGAGCTATGCTCGACTGCGAGGCGCCTCTGCATCTCTGTCTCAGCGGCAATGAGATCGGCGAGTCCCTCAATCTCGACAAGGTCGAGTTTGCCGTTTTCGAAGGCCCGACGGGAGAATTCACCCTCCGTCGCCATGCGCACGTCCTCGATCGCCGCCAACTCATCGAATAACGCATTGATCACAGCGCGACTGCCGTGAACCTGAATTTCCGCGCAATCCTCGCCTGTGAAGGATGCGGGCGACGGAAAGAACAGCACCAACCCGGTGTCAATCACCGAACCGTTTCGGGAACGAATCGTTCTGCAGTGACGCCCTGCGCGGCGCCGGCAGATCGCCTGCCAGCAACCTCAGAGCCTCCGATGTCTTGGCCCCACTCAGGCGGACGACCGCGACACCGGACGGAACTGCCCCACTTGATAGCGCATAAATGGTTTCGTTCGACATCTCAGGCTACTTCGGCAAAGCCGAGCCACTCCCTAAAAGCGAAAGCCGGCCACCAAAGAAGTGACCGGCTTCATGGATCGGAATCCGGCTAATTGCTACGTGTTCATCGACTCGAAGAAGTCCGGGTTGCTCTTCGTCTGCTTCAGCTTGTCGATAAGAAACTCGATCGCGTCCGTCGTCCCCATAGGGGCAAGAATGCGTCGAAGCACGAAGATCTTCTGGAGGTCCTGGCGCGGCACAAGAAGGTCTTCCTTGCGTGTGCCGGACTTCAGGATATCCATCGCCGGGAAGATACGCTTGTCTGCCACCTTGCGGTCAAGAACGATTTCCGAGTTGCCGGTGCCCTTGAATTCTTCAAAGATCACTTCATCCATGCGGCTGCCGGTGTCAATCAGTGCCGTCGCGATAATGGTCAGCGAGCCGCCTTCTTCGATGTTTCGGGCAGCACCGAAGAAACGCTTCGGCCGCTGCAGCGCGTTTGCATCCACACCGCCGGTCAGGACCTTACCGGAAGACGGTACAACGGTGTTGTAGGCGCGCCCCAGGCGCGTGATGGAATCAAGCAGGATCACGACGTCGCGACCGTGCTCGACGAGCCGCTTTGCCTTCTCGATCACCATCTCGGCGACCTGCACGTGACGAACAGCCGGCTCGTCGAATGTCGAGGAGATAACTTCGCCACGTACCGAGCGCTGCATGTCCGTCACTTCTTCCGGACGTTCATCGATCAGCAGGACGATGAGATAGCATTCCGGGTGATTTGCCGTGATTGAGTGCGCGATATTCTGCAAGAGAACTGTCTTACCCGTCCGCGGCGGGGCGACGATGAGGCCACGCTGACCCTTACCAAGCGGCGCGACAAGATCGATGACACGCGCAGACAGATCCTTCGATGTCGGAACATCAAGTTCCATCTTGAAGCGCTCATTGGGATAAAGCGGCGTCAAGTTATCGAAGTGAACCTTGTGACGGATCTTTTCAGGGTCGTCGAAATTGATCGTGTTGACTTTGAGAAGAGCGAAATAGCGCTCGCCTTCCTTCGGACCTCGGATCGGTCCCTCGACGGTATCACCGGTTTTCAGTGAGAAGCGCCGGATCTGCGAAGGGGAGATATAGATATCGTCCGGACCTGGAAGATAGTTGGCATTTGCGGAGCGCAGGAAGCCAAAACCATCCTGCAGGACTTCCACGACGCCTTCGCCGATGATCTCAACATCCTGGCTCGCCAAAACCTTCAGGATTGCAAACATCAATTCCTGTTTGCGCATCGTGCTTGCATTTTCGACCTCGAGCGATTCGGCGAACGCCAGAAGATCGGTCGGGGATTTACTCTTAAGTTCCTGAAGCTTCATTTCAGCCATGAAGTGACCATTGCTCTGTATTTTCGAAGGGGGAAGGCTATGTCGGGTCGTTTCGGTGTTGCGAAAGGGCTCGCAGACGACTGAACTCAAAACACATGCCACGAAGATGAGATGGGCGGAAAATAGCGACTAAGATGGAACCCCGCAAGGGGGCTGCTTGAAATGAAGCAAATTTAACTTCAGCAGCCGTTCGGTTCAAAAAGGCTTAACGACAACAAGGATGACGATCAGGATCATCAGCAGCGTCGGCGCCTCGTTCATGAACCTCCAGTAGCGCGCAGAACGCCGGTTTTCGTCACGTGCAAAAGCGTCGACCGCGCGGCTGAAGAAGATGTGAACGACCGTCAGCAGCACGACGAAGGCTATCTTGGCATGCAGCCAGCCACCCTGAAAGCCGTAGACAGACCAAGCGAGATACAGACCGAAGATCCAGGTCAGCATCATTGCTGGGTTCATGATGATCTTCAGCAGGCGCCGTTCCATGACCTTGAAGGTCTCCGATTGCACGGAGCCCGGTTCCGCATCCGTATGGTAGATGAAGAGCCGCGGCATATAGAACAGCCCGGCCATCCACGAGATCACCGCAATGATGTGAAGCGCCTTGATCCAAAGGTAGAGGTTTTCCGGGTTCCATACGAACAGCCCTATGGAAAGCAGCGCGAAGAAGGCGAGGGCAAAATGCGCGCGCCGCCTGGCGTAACTACCTGGCGCTTGATCTGTCTGTCTTTCCATTGCTCAGTTCCCACCCCGGCGCACGCGCTCAACGAGCAAGCGGACATTTTCCGGATCAGCTTGCGGCGTAATCCCATGCCCGAGATTGAAGATCAGCGGACCACTTCCAAGATGCGCCAGGATATCGTCGATGCCCTCTTCAAGTGCCCGCCCGCCTGCGACGAGCCGCATCGGGTCAAGGTTTCCCTGAACTGGGCCTTCCTTTTGAAGCTCGGCGGCAAATTCGAGCGGCACCGACCAATCAAGGCCGATCGCATCGGCGCCTGTTTTCTGCCGGTAGGTCTTGAGAAGATAGCCGGCGCCCTTGGCGAACGCGATAATCCGCGCCTCGGGCCGCCGCGCCTTGACGGATGCAATCATCCGGGCGACCGGCCTAACCGCGAAAGCCTCGAATTCCTTCTCGCCAAGAACACCGGCCCAGGAATTGAAAATCTGCACGGCATCGGCGCCGGAATCGATCTGCCTCACGAGATAGTCGGCAGAAACGTCAGCAAGCAGCATCAACAGCCGCTCAAACGCCTTCGGGTGTTTATAGGCAAAAAGCCGGGCCGGCGCCTGATCGGGTGTGCCGTGTCCCGCGATCATATAGGTGGCAACCGTCCATGGCGCCCCGCAGAAGCCGAGAAGTGTCGTTTCTTCCGGCAGTTCCGCACGCAGACGCCGCACGGTCTCAAATACCGCCCCGAGGTAGTCGATAACGCCCTCGGCATCCAGACGAAAAATCCCAGCCTCGTCGATCGGGTCCATCTCCGGACCATGACCTTCGGTAAAACGCACATTGCGCTTCATCGCATCAGGAATGACGAGAATGTCAGAAAACAGGATCGCTGCATCGAAGTTGTAGCGACGGATGGGTTGAAGCGTCACTTCGACAGCATGATCCGGCGAATAGCATAGCTCCAGGAAACTGCCGGCCTTGGCACGCGTTTCCCTGTACTCCGGCAGATATCTGCCGGCCTGCCGCATCAGCCAGATTGGAGGAGGGGAGAGAGTTTCACCGTCGAGAACTCTCATGATTTTCCGGCGCGTTTTGCTCAAGCGCTTCTTCCCTATAAAAATCCAAAGATATTTTAAAAGGTTTCTATTTCTTAGAGTCGGTGTCTATCAAGGATTAAAATCCATCCACCTGCTGATGCCATCCGTCGCATGCGCCACCGATAACGTTACAAAATTTCCGCCCATCACCTGGATTGTTGGGAAAGGACCGAATCCGAAAATGATTACAGAAGCTTGTGTCCCGGCCTGATGTGCTGCCTTCTGTGGATATCCTGTGCATTGGCGCCGCGCTCTCTGAAGTAAGCCACAAAGTCCACAGGCCGCGTCGTTCGCCGTCCCGCAAAACCGAAATGTGGATAAATGGGCATGTTTTCCCTTGCCTCACGCCCTGCGCCTCCCTTAGCTCTTCGCCATCCAGTCTTTTCAACAGGCAGCGGAAAATAGCGTGGAGAACCGGACGAACTTCTTCCATCTGCATCTGATTTCTGACTCGACCGGTGAGACTTTGATTTCAGCCGGCCGGGCTGCTTCCGCGCAATTTAGGGCGGCCCAGGCGGTCGAGCATGTTTATCCGTTGATCCGGAACCGCAAGCAACTCGTTGCTGTTCTTGACGCGATCGACAATGAGCCCGGCATCGTTCTCTACACGGTCGTCGATCGGGAGCTTGCCGCGCTGATCGACGAGAGATGTGCGGAAATGGGCGTCGCTTCAGTGAATGTGCTCGAGCCGGTCATGGCCGCCTTCCAGCTTTATCTCGGCGCTCCGTTGCGGCGGCGCGTCGGCGCTCAGCACGTGATGAATGCCGGTTATTTCGCGCGCATCGAAGCGTTGAACTTCACCATGGATCACGACGACGGGCAGATGCCCGAAGACTACAACGAAGCCGACGTCGTGATCGTCGGCATCAGCCGCACATCTAAAACACCGACGAGCATCTATCTGGCCAATCGCGGCATCAAAACGGCGAACATGCCGATCGTCTACGGGGTGCCCCTGCCGGACGCGCTTCTCACTGCGACGAAGCCAGTGATCGTCTGCCTCATCGCAACCACGGACCGAATTTCCCAGGTTCGCGAAAACCGGGTGCTTGGCTCGGCGCCCGGCTTCGACCGCGGGCAATATACGGATCGCGCTGCGATCTCCGAAGAACTGAAATATGCTCGCTCTCTCTGTGCACGGCACAACTGGCCGCTGATTGACGTCACCCGCCGCTCCATCGAAGAGACGGCGGCTGCGATCGTTGCTCTGCGGCCAAAGCTGCGCTAAGCGCTGACAGTATGAATCGCACGCCCATGACATCGAAGCTGATCCTTGCCTCATCCAGCCCATTCCGGAGGATGCTGCTAACGAACGCCGGTCTGGAGTTTGAAGCGCATGCGGCGAAGATAGACGAGCGTGCGATCGAAGCCCCGCTTGAAGAACATGGGGCATCGCCCGATACCGTCGCCTTGGTGCTAGCGAAGGCCAAAGCGGAAGAGGTAAGCAGCCGCTTTCCGGGCGCCCTGGTCATCGGGTCGGACCAGACCATGTCGCTTGGCGACCGGGTCTTTCACAAGCCGCGCGACATGGCTGATGCGGCGAATCATCTGATGGCGCTCTCGGGACAAACCCATCGGTTGAACAGTGCGATCGCAATCATGCGGAATGGCGATCTGCTGTGGGAGCATGTGTCGCACGCCTCGCTGACAATGCGTCGCTTTATCGGCAGATTTCATCTCGCGCCACCTGGCGCGGGTCGGAGAAAAGGCGCTTGGCAGCGTCGGTGCCTATCAGCTGGAAGGCGAGGGCATTCAACTCTTCGACAAAATCGATGGTGACTACTTCACGATCCTCGGCCTGCCGATGCTGCCGCTGCTTCAGAAATTGAGGGAACTGGGTGCGATCGATGGATGATTCACGTGAAACATTCGGCCCGAATGCGTTTGTCACCGGCTTTCCGGTGAAGCATTCGCGTTCGCCGTTGATCCACGGATACTGGCTGAAGACACTCGGGCTGCCCGGCAGCTATCGCGCGCACGAAGTTGCGCCAGCCGATTTCGCAGCGTTCATCGCTTCTCTCAAGGATCGAAGCGCCGGCTTTGTCGGCGGTAACGTCACCATCCCGCACAAGGAAATGGCCTTCCAGCTCGCGGACCGCCCGGACGAACTCTCCCAGGAACTCGGCGCCTCGAACACGCTGTGGCTGCACGAAGGAAAACTCCATTCGACCAACACCGATGGGCACGGCTTCACGGCGAATCTCGACGCGCGCCACCCCGGCTGGGACAGGCACGGTACCGCGGTGATACTTGGGGCGGGCGGGGCTAGCCGGGCGGTCATCCAGGCGGTGCGCGATCGCGGCTTTCAGGGAGATCCATGTCGTCAACCGAACCATTGCTCGTGCACAGGAACTTGCCGATCGCTTCGGAGCGAAGGTTCATGCCCACCCGATCGGAGCGCTCGCGGAAGTCATGAAAGGTGCCGGTCTTTTCGTCAATACGACATCGCTCGGCATGGACGGCTCGGAAGCGCCGCACGATTGATTTTTCGCCCCTTGAGGCCAATGCCGTTGTCACCGACATCGTCTATGTACCGCTCGAAGACGCCATTCCTGAAGCAAGCGGAAGAGCAGGAGTTCCCGATCGTCGATGGCCTTGGCATGCTGCTTCACCAGGCAGTACCAGGCTTCGAGAAATGGTTCGGCAAGCGGCCGGTCGTCGATGACGAACTGCGTAAACTCATCATCGCGGATATGGAAAAGCATTGATGATCCGGATCGGTCTCACGGGCTCCATCGGAATGGGAAAATCGACCGCCGGCAAAGCTCTTTGCCGAGAGCGGCATCCCCGTGAATGATTCCGATGCCGTCGTGCACGATCTGTACGCCGGCGAGGCCGCGCCACTGGTCGAGGCCGCGTTTCCGGGAACGGTGAAGGACGGTGTGGTCGACCGGCAGGAACTCGGCCGTCAGCTTTCGCAGAGCCGGATGGTTTCAAGACGCCTCGAAGCGATCGTCCATCCGCTGGTCCGCCAGCGTGAAACCGAATTCGTGAGACGCAGCGCGGCGCGAGGTGTCGGAGATGGTCCTGCTCGATATTCCGCTGCTTTTCGAAACCGGCGCCGAAGATCGGGTCGATGTAATCGTCGTCGTCAGCTGCGATCCACAGATTCAGCGCGCAAGGGTGCTTGCGCGTCCGAACATGACGGAGGAAAAATTCAACATGATTCTTTCGCGCCAGACGCCGGACGCCGAAAAGCGGCGCCGGGCCGATTACGTGATCGATACCGGCCACAGCTATCGAGGCGACGCGGAGAACGAGTGATCGACATCATCGCCGACCTGAAAGCGCGGATCGCCAAAGGAGATTTCCGGAATGCGTGAAATCATATTCGATACGGAAACCACCGGCCTCGACAACCGCATCGATCGCATCATCGAAATCGGCGGCATCGAGCTTCTTCAATCATTTCCCTACCGGCAGCACCATTCATATCTACATCAATCCGGCGATCAGAAGGTTCATCCGGATGCGCTGGCCGTGCACGGCATCACCGATGAATTTCTGAAGGACAAGAAGCCTTTCGCCGACGTCGTCGACGAGATCCTTGACTTCTTCGGCGACGCAAGGTGGATCGCCCACAATGCCACTTTCGACATGGGCTTCATCAATGCCGAATTCGCCCGGATCGGCCTGCCGCCGATCCTGCCGGAACGGGTGGTCGATACGCTGTCGATGGCGCGGCGCAAACATCCGATGGGACCGAACTCGCTCGATGCGCTCTGCCGTCGCTACGGCATCGACAATTCGCACCGCACCAAACACGGCGCGCTGCTCGACTCCGAACTGCTTGCCGAAGTCTACATCGAGATGATCGGCGGCCGCCAGACGGCCCTCGGTCTGAGCATTCGCGACCATCAAGCCGGCTGGCACGGCGAAACGGCGATGGAAGACGATGTGGTGATTGCCGTAGTGCTCGAGCGGCCCCGCCCGCTCGCACCGCGCCTCAGCGAAGCCGAAGAGCAGGCGCATGAGGCGCTGATCGCCAAGCTCGGCGAAAAAGGCATCTGGGCGAAATACGATCGTCCCAAATTGAAAATGCCCGGGATTCTGCCCGGGCATCCGCATTTCAAACAAGAAAGATCCGATCAGTTCGGAATGGCCTGAACCTTGGCGCGGGCCTGCTCTTCGGCGACGCGCTGGGCAAACATCTGCGTGAAATCGATCGGGTCGATCATCAGCGGCGGGAAACCGCCGTTGCGGGTGACGTCGGCGATGATCTGGCGGGCGAACGGGAAGAGCATGCGCGGGCACTCGATGAAGAGAACCGGCAGCATGTGTTCCTGCGGGAAACCGGCAACGCGGAAGACGCCGCCATAGACGAGCTCGGTATGGAAGACCGTCTTGTCGCCATCCTTGGCTTCGGCATTGAGCGACAGCACGACATCGAAATCCGTATCGGAAAGCGGATTGGCGTTGACGTTGACGTTGATATTGATCGCCGGCGCCTTGTCGCGGGCCTGCAGCGAACGCGGCGCACCCGGATTTTCGAAGGAGAGATCCTTCGTGTACTGCGCCAGAATGGTAAGGGTGGGGCTCGCCGCACCGTTGCTGTTGTTTTCGTCTGCCATTGGCTTTTCCTCGAGGGCATTGGATGGTGCCGCCATCTAACATTTCGGGAAATGGCTTACAACCCTGGGCGTTTGGCCGGTTGATCGGCCGCGTACCTCAATCGCCGAGCTGTTTGCCGGACCACGGCGAGTTGCGATCCGGCTCGCGATGATAATCGTCCTCATCGAGATCGACCACCTTCGACTTCGGTTTGGATCGGCTGCGGAAGTCGGGTTGCGCGACGGCAGAAGAGCCCTTCGGTCGTTCCCACGACGACGAAGCGTTTGCTGATATAGTTGCCAGGCAAGATCGCGCACGGCCGGAATGAGAATCAGAATGGCGATGATATCCGGATAGGAAGCCCGGAATGATCAGGAGCAGCGAAGCGATCACGTTCATGGCCGGCCGCAGCAGGTCGCGGCCCGGCATGACGCCATTTCGGCCTTCTGCCGACATGCGTCGCAGAATGCCGATGCCCTGCCGGCGAAGCAGCGCCATGCCGACAACGAAGCTCAGCATGACGAGCGCAAGTGTCGGCCAGCAGGCCAATCGCCCGCCCGACGACACGAAACCGGCAATTTCGGCCAGCGGCAGCAGCAGAACGAAGCCTGGCAGCATCGAAAAACGCATCGTCTCTCCACCCGGGGCTTGCCGGGCTCCTCTATCTCAGCCGCGAAGATTGCCAGGGCTCATTTGAATCATCTGTATATGCAGACTATATGGGAGTACAAATCAGAGATGTTAACGGTGGCTGCGGCACGATATGAGTTCAAACGACTTCATCACATTATTTTTCCTGGTGGCGGCTGTGCTGATATTTCTTTCAGCTCCGCTGCGTGCTCGGACGTCGCACGGGAAATGAGAAGCCGCCGCGCGATCTCTATACGCCGCGGGATGCGGTCGGTTCGGAAGCCGCAGATGCCGGCAAGGTCGTGACGCTTCCGCGGCGCGACGCGACTGCGGAGGATGAAGATCGCTTCGCCGCCATCGATGCCTTTGCGCCGCGCGGAACGCCGCTCAACGAATCGCTGCGCCGCTCGAACAAGGCCGATCCTTCCTTTAGCCCGAAGGAATTCCTGAACGGCGCCCGCATGGCCTACGAGATGATCGTCATGGCCTATGCCGATGGTGACCGGAAAACGCTGAAGAACCTTTTGTCCCGCGAAGTCTACGACGGTTTCGATGCGGCGATCGCCGATCGCGAAGCCAAGGGCGAGAAGGTGAAGTCCACCTTCGTCGGCATCGACAAGGCCGAAATCACCCATGCCGAGATCAAGGGCAGCGAAGCGCAGATTACCGTGCGTATCGCCAGCCAGCTGATATCGGCCACCTACGACAAGGCCGACGTGCTGATCGAGGGCGACGCCGAAAACGTCGCCGAGGTCAACGATGTCTGGACCTTCGCCCGCGACACCCGCTCGCGCGATCCGAACTGGAAACTCGTGGCGACCGAATCGGAACATGAGTGACGACGCATCGGACTTCGTCCTGCAGGCTGTCAGCTTCGACGAATTCTGGAAGGCTGGAAGGATGATGATCCCTCCAGCCTTTTTGAAGTCATGCGAAGCTGCCGCCGGCACATTACCGATGTCAAAGCCCTACCGCACCGGATCGCTCGGGCTGAGCTGCCGATGATCTGCTTCCTCTCCTCGCGGCTGCCGAAAATGTCAATCCCGCTCTTCCTCCGACGGCGCGCGCCTTTTTCGAGGCAGCACTGTCGGCCTTTTCTGATCCGCCGCAGAGGATGGCAATTCCGGGTTCGTCACCGCTTTTTACGAGCCGGAAATCGACGTATCGGACAAGCCGGATGCTATCTATCGTTTTCCCTTCTACCGCCGTCCCGAGGACCTGATCGATCTGGACGACGGCAATCGTCCTGCGGACCTCGATCCTTCCTATGCCTTTGGCCGCCTGCAGGACGGCGAGATAAGCGCCTATCCGGACCGGCGGGCGATCGACCAGGGTTTCCTTGACGGCCGAGGTCTCGAGATTGCCTGGGCGAAATCGAAGATCGATGTCTTCTTCGTGCACGTGCAGGGCTCCGCGCGCCTGCGTTATCCAGATGGCCGGACCGGCTCGAATTACCTATGCGGCAAAGACCGGACATCCTTTCTCGGCGATCGGCAAGCTGCTGATCGATCACGGCGAAATCGACCGCGCGAAGATCTCCATGCAATCGATTCGCGCCTGGCTGGCAACGCATCCGGAAAGGTCCGATGATGTTCTCTGGCACAATCGATCCTACATTTTCTTCCGCGAGGCTCCGGTGGCCGATCCCGAGGCAGGACCGATCGCAGCCGCGAAAGTGCCGCTGCTCGCTGGCCGGTCGCTTGCTGTCGACCGTCTGATCCATACGTTCGGCTTTCCCTTCTTCATCCGCTCCGAAAGCCTTACCCATCTCGATCAGGGCCAGCCGTTCCAACGGTTGATGCTCGCGCTGGACACAGGCTCCGCCATCGTCGGCCCGGCGCGCGGCGATATCTTTACGGGCTCCGGCGATGAGGCGGGCGAACTGGCGGGCACGGTGCGCAACGATGCCGATTTCGTCATCCTGATTCCCAATGCAGCAGCCGGAAGATTCCGCTGATGGCAAGGGACCGCAAGCTCAGCACGGATGAAAGAATTCTCTGGGGCAAGGTCGCGCGCAGCACGCGGCCGCTTGCCGGGCAAGAAGGGTGAGCTGACCGAACTCGACGCCTTTCTGCGCGGAAGCGGAGGCCGAGTATCGAGAAGGTCGAGCAGAAGTCATCCAGCGAGCGCCAACGCAGCCGCAGACGCCGCCCGCAGCCGGCGAAACAGCCCACCGGCCTGCATCATCCGCTGGAGAGGCCGGTCAAGCGCAAGATCGCCAAGGGCAGGCTGGCGCTCGAGGCGCGCATCGATCTCCACGGCCTCGTGCAAAGCGAAGCTCATGTCATTCTTCTCGATTTCCTCCTGCGCGCGCATGGGCGCGGCATGCGGCATGTGCTGGTGATCACCGGCAAGGGCAGTTCGATGGGAAGCGAAGGCGCGTTGAAACGGGCCGTACCGCTTTGGTTCTCGAAGCCCGAATTCCGCTATCTGATATCGTCCTACGAATCGGCTGCGCAGCATCATGGCGGCGAGGGCGCTCTCTATATCCGGCTCTCCCGGCGGCAAGGGGACAAGCCATGACGCCCTTCGGAGAAGCGGTTCGCAAGCTGCGAGCACGCAAGGGAGTCTCGCAGAAAGAGATGGCGGCGGCGCTGAATGTCTCGCCCGCCTATCTCTCGGCGCTGGAGCACGGAAAGCGCGGCCTGCCGACATTCGACCTGCTGCAGCGCATCGCCGGCTATTTCAACATCATCTGGGACGAAGCCGAAGAACTGTTCCTGCTCGCCCGCTCGTCCGATCCGCGTGTGGTGATCGATACCTCGGGTCTGCCCCCGGAATACACCGCATTTGCCAACCGTCTGGCGGGCCGAATCCGCAGCCTTGACAGTGCGGCTTTGACGGAGCTTTCGGCACGCTCGAAAATCGCGGAAAAGCCGACGGAAAAGCGTCATAATCCCCTGCTTTATGGCGTATTCTCGGCCTCTGCCATTGGGAATAAGGGCTCAATAACCCTATATTCCGAAATGAAAAAAGCCGGTGATTCGCAAGGCTCGTCCAGGCTCTGACAACAGGGAAATTCAAGACAGTATGACCGATAGATCCGCGACGGAAAACGGCGTTAGCACCGAATATGGCGCAGACTCCATCAAGGTCCTCAAGGGCCTTGATGCCGTGCGCAAGCGGCCCGGGCATGTATATCGGCGACACCGACGACGGTTCCGGCCTGCATCACATGGTCTACGAAGTCGTCGACAATGCGATCGACGAAGCGCTCGCGGGTCATGCCGATATCGTCACTGTCACGCTCAATCCCGATGGCTCCGTCACCGTGACCGACAACGGCCGCGGCATTCCGACGGATATCCATAGCGGCGAAGGCGTGTCCGCAGCCGAAGTCATCATGACGCAGCTCCATGCCGGCGGTAAGTTCGACCAGAATTCCTACAAGGTTTCCGGCGGTCTGCACGGCGTCGGCGTTTCGGTCGTCAACGCGCTGTCCGTCTGGCTGAAGCTGAAAATCCGCCGCCAGGGCAAGATCCATGAAATGAGCTTCACGCATGGCGTGGCCGACGCGCCGCTGAAGGTGACGGGCGAAGCTGGCAACGAGACCGGCACGGAAGTCAGCTTCATGCCGAGCACCGGAACCTTCACGATGACGGACTTCGACTACGGCACGCTGGAGCACCGCCTGCGCGAGCTTGCCTTCCTGAATTCCGGTGTCCGCATTCTGCTCACCGACAAGCGCCATTCGGATATCAAGCAGGAAGAGATGCGGTATGACGGCGGCCTCGAGGCCTTCGTTTCCTATCTCGATCGCGCCAAGAAGCCGCTGGTCGACAAGCCGGTTGCCATCCGCGGCGAAAAGGACGGCATCACCGTCGAAGTGGCGATGTGGTGGAACGACAGCTACCACGAAAATGTGCTCTGCTTCACCAACAACATTCCCCAGCGCGACGGCGGCACGCATATGGCCGGCTTCCGCGCGGCGCTGACGCGCCAGGTCGTGTCCTATGCCGACAGCTCCGGTATCACCAAGAGAGAAAAAGTCACGTTGCAGGGCGAAGACTGCCGCGAAGGTCTGACGGCAGTGCTGTCCGTCAAAGTGCCGGATCCGAAGTTTTCTTCGCAGACAAAGGACAAGCTCGTTTCCTCGGAGGTTCGGCCGGTTGTCGAAAGCCTCGTCAACGAGGCGCTCAGCACGTGGTTCGAAGAGCATCCGACCGAAGCAAAAGTGCTTGTCGGCAAGGTCGTCGAGGCCGCCGCCGCTCGCGAAGCTGCCCGTAAGGCCCGCGAACTCACGCGCCGCAAGGGCGCCCTCGATATCGCCTCGTTGCCCGGCAAGCTCGCCGACTGCTCCGAACGTGACCCGGCCAAATCGGAAGTCTTCCTTGTCGAGGGCGATTCTGCAGGCGGCTCCGCCAAGCAAGGCCGTTCGCGCGAAAACCAGGCGATCCTGCCGCTTCGCGGCAAGATCCTGAACGTCGAGCGTGCCCGCTTCGACAAGATGCTCTCCAGCCAGGAAATCGGCACGCTGATCACCGCGCTCGGCACAGGCATCGGCAAGGACGAGTTCAACGCCGAAAAGCTTCGCTATCACAAGATCATCATCATGACGGATGCCGACGTCGACGGCGCCCACATCCGCACGCTGCTGCTGACCTTCTTCTTCCGTCAGATGCCGGAACTGATCGAGCGCGGCCATCTCTATATCGCCCAGCCGCCGCTCTATAAGGTCTCGCGCGGCAAGTCCGTTCAGTACGTGAAGGACGAAAAAGCGCTGGAAGACTATCTGATTGGCCAGGGGCTCGAGGATGCGGCGCTGAAGCTCGGAAGCGGCGAGGTCCGTGCCGGCCAGGACCTGCGGGAGGTCATTCTCGATGCATTGCGCTTGCGTGTGCTGCTCGACAACTTGCACTCGCGTTACAACCGCGCTGTCGTTGAGCAGGCGGCAATCGCCGGCGCTTTGAACGCCGAAGCGGTCAGCGATCGCGCCCGGGCCGAGCAGCTTGCTGGCGAAGTCGCCAAACGTCTCGATATGATCGCCGAGGAAACCGAACGCGGCTGGGAAGGCGACCTCACCAGTGAAGGCGGATTGCGGTTTGAGCGCATGGTGCGCGGCGTCAAGGAAGTCGTCGTGCTCGACATGGCGCTGATCGGTTCGCAGGATGCGCGCCAGATCGATCAGTTGTCGTCGCGTCTGAAGGAAATCTATCAGCGACCACCGGCGCTTTCCCGCCGCGACGGCGACGTCGAAATTTCCGGTCCTCGCGCTCTGCTGGACGCAGTGTTTGCCAGCGGCCGCAAGGGACTGACGATGCAGCGCTACAAGGGGCTTGGCGAAATGAACGCTGAGCAGCTCTGGGAGACGACGCTCGATCCGAACGTCCGTTCGCTGTTGCAGGTGAAGGTCAATGACGCGACCGATGCCGACGGCCTTTTCGCCCGCCTGATGGGCGATGAAGTCGAGCCCCGCCGCGAGTTCATCCAGGACAACGCGCTGAGCGTGGCAAACCTCGATATCTAACTGATTTTGCTTTGATAAAAGGCGCGCTCCTTGAGCGCGTCTTTTGTTTTGTGGTCTCAGTCGGCGATGAATTTGCCGTTGAAAGCGACGTCCGAAAGGGGCTTGCGCTGGCTAGGGATTTCGCGTGCCTGGTTGCGCTCAGATAAAACGCTTTTGTCGGCGAGACGGCCGAGGGCGATGCCAGCCTCGACGCGGTAACCCTCCGGAATTGCAAAGGCCTGTTTGATTTCATCATGTTTGATGCCGCCCATGCCATGGGCGTAGAAGCCGGAAAACCGCGCCTGCAGGGCAAGATGCCCCCAGGCGGCGCCCGCGTCGAACGAATGGGTGTACCTCGGCTTGTTCTCCGAAAAATCACCGCTGAAGCCGCGCGAGATGACGAAGATCAGTGCGGAAGCATTCTTTGCCCACTCCTGATTCGATTCAACGAGCAAACCAAGGTGCTTCTCGAAATGTTCCGTACCTTTAAGCGCGTAGATGAAGCGCCAGGGCTGCTGATTGGCCGAGGAGGGCGCCCAATGCGCTGCATCCAGGATCGTCAGCAACTGCTCTTCGGCGATGATTTCGCCGGTGAAAGCACGTGGCGACCAGCGATCGAGAAACATCGCGTCAATCGGATATTCGGATTTGCGGCTATTGGCTTCAGTCATCTTGTTTCCGGATAGTGGTTGAGCGGGTGAACGGCATCATATTGCCCGCCCGCGGAACATTGCAAGCGAACCTATTGCTGCAGACAAGGCCTCCCTTCCACTGTCCCGAATGTGCCGGTGAGGGATCATGCCTAGTGAAAGCCCGTCGTCCACGCCGCCCTGGCTTGGTGAAGGCGAATTTTTTGAGAATGCGTACCGCTCGGGCCAAAAGCCGTAATGACACGCATGGCTAACTGGTCCATAGGTGGCCCACATCTGTTTTCGGTGAGGAGGATATCTCATGAAGCTGATGCGTGTTGGCGAACCTGGCCGTGAAAAGCCGGCTCTGCTCGATTCCACTGGCAAGATCCGCGATCTTTCGGCGCATGTGGCCGACATTGGCGGGGAAGCGATTTCGCCGGCCGGTCTTGCACGGATCGCAGCGCTCGATCCGCAGAGCCTTCCGGAACTCGCGCCGGGCCGCATCGGCGCCTGCGTTGCAGGCACGGGCAAATTCATCTGCATCGGCCTCAACTTCTCGGATCATGCTGCCGAAACCGGCGCGACCGTTCCGCCGGAGCCGATCATTTTCATGAAGGCGACCTCCGCGATCGTCGGTCCGAACGACAATGTCATCATCCCGCGCGGCTCGGAAAAGACCGACTGGGAAGTCGAGCTCGGCGTCGTCATCGGCAAGACCGCAAAATACGTTACCGAAGCCGAAGCGCTGGACTACGTCGCCGGCTATTGCGTCTCCAATGACGTTTCCGAGCGCGCTTTCCAGACGGAGCGCTCCGGCCAGTGGACGAAGGGCAAGTCCTGCGACACCTTCGGTCCGATCGGTCCCTGGCTCGTCACCAAGGATGAGATCGCCGATCCGCAGAACCTTGGCATGTGGCTGAAGGTCAACGGCCAGACGATGCAGAACGGTTCTTCGAAGACGATGGTTTATGGCGTTGCCTACCTGGTCTCTTATCTCAGCCAGTTCATGTCGCTGCATCCAGGTGATGTGATCTCCACCGGCACACCTCCGGGCGTTGGCATGGGCATGAAGCCGCCGCGGTTATCTCAAGGCCGGCGATGTCGTCGAACTCGGCATCGAAGGTCTCGGCACCCAGAAGCAGACCTTCGTTGCCGATCGCTGATCACTGTTCGATCTTTTAACAATTTTCAAGCGCATCATGATGCCGGGAATCAATTCCCGGCATTTCTTGTGTGCGGCGCGGATACTTATGTTGCTATGCAACAAAAGCCTGTTAATCTGCGTTGAAGTGCCCGTAAGTAGCGGAAAGAAGTGCGTGCCTATCCCTCAAGGCGCCGTCTTTTCGATAAAGAAAGGTGGCGCATCTTATGTTTTATCAGCTCTATGAATTGAATCATGCCATGGTAGCGCCGTTCCGCGCCGCCGCCGATGTCATGCGGCTCGCCTATACCAATCCGCTCAACCCGTTTTCGCAGACGCCTTTCGGCCGCACGTTTGCGGCAAGTCTCGAAATGTTCGAGCGCACGACGCGCCGCTATGGCAAGCCGGAGTTCGGACTGAAGGAAACGATGATCGGCGACAGCAAGGTCGCAGTCCGTGAAGAGATCGTCTGGTCTCGAGCCTTCTGCAACCTCCTCCATTTTGAACGCGACACGCCATCCGGCCACAGCGATCCGCGCATCCTGATCGTTGCGCCGATGTCCGGCCACTATGCCACGCTGCTTCGCGGCACCGTCGAAGCGCTGCTGCCGAGCGCCGATATCTACATCACCGACTGGGTCGACGCCCGCATGGTGCCGATGACGGAAGGCACTTTCGATTTCGACGATTACGTCGATTACGTCATCGAGATGCTGCATTTCCTCGGCCCCGATACGCACGTCGTCGCCGTATGTCAGCCCTCCGTACCGGTTCTGGCGGCCGCCGCCGTCATGGAAGAGGCCAACGACCCGTTGTCGCCATCGTCCATGACGCTGATGGGCGGACCGATCGACACGCGCATCAATCCGACAGCCGTTAACAAGCTCGCGGAAGACAGGCCGCTCGAGTGGTTTGCCGAAAACGTCGTCATGAATGTGCCGTGGCCGCAGCCTGGCTTCATGCGCCCGGTCTATCCGGGCTTCCTCCAGCTTTCGGGCTTCATGTCGATGAACCTCGACCGGCACGTCATCGCCCACAAGGAGTTCTTCATGCATCTCGTGAAGAACGATGGCGAGCCTGAAAAACATCGCGATTTCTACGACGAATATCTTGCCGTCATGGACCTGACCGCGGAGTTTTACCTGCAGACCGTCGATCAGGTCTTCAAGAAGCATTCGCTGCCCAAGGGCGAGTTGATTCATCGCGGCAAGCGCGTCGATCCGGCCGCAATTCGCAATGTGGCGCTTCTGACCGTAGAGGGCGAGAACGACGACATCTCCGGCGTCGGCCAGACAAAGGCAGCCCAGACGATCTGCATCAACATTCCCGAAGATATGCGCATGCATTATCTGCAGCCGGATGTCGGCCACTACGGTGTCTTCAACGGATCACGTTTCCGCCGCGAGATCGCGCCGCGCATCGTCAGCTTTGTCCGCGAACACGCTCGTGCGGCAAAGCCGGCCGTCAAGCGCGTCATCAAAGGCGGCAGATCCGCCTGAGTTAGCGATATGCTGATTTAACTTTGCGGATTCAAGGCCTTGTCCGATTTCGGAAGCAATCGTCTTGAAGGGCTGGCTGGCGGTAACCACATCGATTTTCAGCGTTCGGTATTCTGCCGGGCGCGGAAAGCGAGGATACCGCACGATGAACCAGTCAGCATTGCTTCGCCCGGATTGGACTCCGGCTACCATTGCGCTGATGGTGCTCGGCTTCGTGGTCTTTCTGGCCTCTGGGTCTGGCCATGCTTGCCTACATCATCTTCGGCGAACGTCTTCGCGGCTTCAAGCGCGACGTCAACAAGGCGACCGATAGCTTCTTTGCCGGCTGCCGCCGTTCGCATGGCCGTTACCGCCCGCATTTTTCGACCGGCAATGTCGCCTTTGACGACTGGCGGAAGGCCGAACTCGACCGGATCGAAGAAGAGCGCCGGAAGCTCGACGAAATGCGCGAAGAATTCGACACCTATATGCGCGAACTTCGCCGCGCCAAGGACCAGGAAGAATTCGACCGTTTCATGCGTGACCGCAAGAACGCAAAGCGCGATGACAACGGTCCGGTCGCCGAATTCCAGACGCCGTGACGGCCTCAATGGATCGACATCGAACCGGCATCCCGGCGATGCCGGTTTTTCTTTGCCAGGATTTACCGCGAATCGGATAAAAAGGCGCTTATGTTTCCGCTTCTTTCCAAGCCGCGGCGTACTGCTGCGCGAAAGCCTGCTCCGCCCGAAACGCGGACGCTGGAAGTCGCAGGCCGGCTGATGCCGCTGACGATCAAGCAGCATGATCGGGCAACGCGCATCACGCTGCGCATCGAGCCGGGCGGCCGGGCGCTGAAGATGACGGTGCCGAGGGGCCTTGCGGCACGCGAGGTCAATGCGTTCCTCGATCGGCATCAGGGATGGCTGCTGACCAAGCTCGCAAAATTTTCGATCGATAGCGCGCTTCGCGACGGCGGCGAGATCCTCTTCCGCGGCATTTAGCATCGGATCGAACACACCGGCAGCTTGCGCGGTCTGACCGAGGCCGTCGTTATCGATGGCCGGCACGTGCTGAAAGTCAGTGGCATGCCGGAACATCTCGGACGCCGCATCGCGACCTTTCTGAAGAAGGAGGCGCGTGCCGATCTCGAACGGCTCGCCCACTTCCACGCCGCTCGATCAAGGCGCCGATCAAGTCGATTTCCATGAAGGATACGCGCAGCCGCTGGGGCTCGTGCTCGTCGGAGGGAAATCTGAGTTTTTCCTGGCGCATCGTCATGGCGCCGCCATCGGTGATCGACTATCTGGCCGCGCATGAGGTGGCGCATCTCAAGGAAATGAATCACGGCCCGCGTTTCTGGGCGCTCTGCGGAAAGCTCTGCCCCCATATGGAAGAGGCGAAATCCTGGCTGAAGCGGAACGGCAGCCAGCTGCATGCCATCGATTTCGATTAAGCGCTGAGCGGCGCTAAATTAAGCTGCAGTTGCAAATTGGCTCGACTCTTTTGCCTTTTCGTGTCACTTCGCTGCCATGAAACCCGATATCAAGATCTGCGGCCTGAAGACGCGCTGAAGCGATTGATCGTGCGTTGAAGCGCGGCGCGACCCATATCGGTTTTATCTTCTTCGAAAAGAGCCCACGTTACATCGAGCCGGACATTGCCGGCAAAGCTTGCCGACCCCGCCCGCGGCAAGGCGAAGATAGTGGCCGTCATCGTCAATCCGACCAATGACGAACTGGATGAGATCGTCGAGCTTCTGAAGCCGGACATGATCCAGCTTCACGGCGACGAGAGCCCGGAACGTGTGCTGACGATAAAGGCGGTCTACGGTCTGCCGGTCATGAAGGCATTCTCCGTTCGCAGCGCCGACGATCTGAAGCGGGTCGAGGCCTATATCGGCATCGCCGACCGGTTCCTCTTCGACGCCAAGCCGCCGAAAGGGTCCGAACTGCCCGGCGGCAACGGCGTTTCCTTCGACTGGAGCCTGCTCGGCTGGCTTGACGACAGCGTCGATTACATGCTTTCCGGTGGACTGAACAAGGACAACATCGCGGAAGCGCTTGTCATCACCAAGGCGCCGGGCATCGACGTGTCGTCGGGTGTCGAAAGTGCGCCTGGCGTGAAGAGCGTTGCCATGATCGATGAGTTTTTCGATGCGGTCGAAAAGGCCTGCGAGGCCGAAGCCGCCTCAGGGAGTTGAGAGTGAACGAGACGCCAAAACCGAATTCCTTCCGTTCCGGCCCCGATGAAGACGGCCGTTTCGGCATCTATGGCGGCCGTTTCGTTGCCGAAACGCTGATGCCGCTGATCCTCGATCTGCAGGACGAATGGAACAAGGCCAAGGACGATCCGGAATTCCAGGCCGAACTGAAGCATCTCGGCGCTCATTATATCGGCCGCCCGAGCCCGCTCTATTTCGCCGAGCGCCTGACGGCCGAACTCGGCGGCGCGAAGATCTATTTCAAGCGCGAAGAGCTGAACCACACCGGCTCGCACAAGATCAACAACTGCATCGGCCAGATCCTGCTTGCCAAGCGCATGGGCAAGACGCGCATCATCGCCGAAACCGGTGCCGGTCAGCACGGCGTTGCTTCCGCGACCGTTGCTGCCCGCTTCGGCCTTCCCTGCGTCGTCTATATGGGCGCGACCGACGTCGAGCGTCAGGCGCCGAACGTTTTCCGCATGAAGCTGCTCGGCGCCGAGGTGAAACCGGTCACGGCGGGCCACGGCACGCTCAAGGACGCGATGAACGAGGCGTTGCGCGACTGGGTCACCAATGTCGACAACACCTATTACCTGATCGGCACGGCTGCCGGCCCGCATCCCTATCCGGAGATGGTCCGCGACTTCCAGGCGGTGATCGGCACCGAAGCCAAGCAGCAGATGCTGGAAGCCGAAGGCCGTCTGCCGGATCTCGTCGTCGCTGCCGTCGGCGGCGGTTCGAATGCCATCGGCATCTTCCATCCGTTCCTCGATGATGCGAGCGTCAAGATCGTCGGCGTCGAAGCCGGCGGCAAGGGTCTGCAGGGCGACGAGCATTGCGCCTCGATCACCGCCGGTTCGCCGGGCGTGCTTCATGGCAACCGCACCTACCTGCTGCAGGACGGCGACGGCCAGATCAAGGAAGGCCACTCGATCTCGGCCGGCCTCGATTATCCCGGCATCGGCCCCGAGCATTCCTGGCTGAACGATATCGGCCGCGTCGAATATGTGCCGATCATGGACCACGAAGCGCTCGAAGCCTTCCAGACGCTGACGCGTCTCGAAGGCATCATCCCGGCGCTCGAGCCCTCGCATGCACTTGCCGAAGTGATCAAGCGCGCACCGAAGATGGGCAAGGACGAGATCATCCTGATGAACCTCTCCGGCCGCGGCGACAAGGACATCTTCACCGTCGGCAAGATTCTGGGAATGGGAGCTGTAAGTCATGACCGCACGTATGGATAAACGCTTTGCCGATCTGAAGGCCGAAGGCCGTCCGGCGCTCGTGACCTATTTCATGGGCGGCGATCCGGACTACGAGACCTCGCTCGGCATCATGAAGGCGCTGCCGGAAGCGGGCTCCGACATCATCGAGCTCGGCATGCCCTTTTCCGATCCGATGGCCGACGGCCCGGCGATCCAGATGGCCGGTCAGCGCGCGCTGAAAGGTGGCCAGACGCTGAAGAAGACGCTGCAGCTGGCAGCCGATTTCCGCAAGACGGACGATGCGACGCCGATCGTGATGATGGGCTACTACAATCCGATCTATATCTACGGCGTCGAGAAATTTCTCGACGATGCGATCGCCGCCGGCATCGACGGCCTGATCGTCGTCGACCTGCCGCCGGAAATGGACGACGAACTCTGCATTCCGGCGATCCGGAAAGGCATCAATTTCATCCGCCTGGCGACGCCGACGACCGACGACAAGCGCCTGCCGACCGTGCTGAAGAACACCTCGGGCTTCGTCTACTACGTCTCGATGAACGGCATCACCGGTTCGGCGCTGCCCGATCCGTCGCTGGTCTCGGGCGCGGTCGAAGCGCATCAAGCAGCACACCGATCTGCCCGTCTGCGTCGGCTTCGGCGTCAAGACGGCCGATCATGCCAAGGTCATCGGCGGTTCGGCCGACGGCGTCGTCGTCGGCACCGCAATCGTCAATCAGGTGGCGACCAGCTTGACGAAGGACGGAAAGGCGACGGCGGACACGGTTCAGGCCGTTGCCACGCTGGTGCGCGGCCTTTCGCACGGGAACACGTTCGGCACGCCTTGTTGCTGCCGAATAGTTTGCCCACATTGGCTGCAGTCAATCAGGAGTTTTCGAGTTGAACTGGATCACCAACTACGTTCGCCCGCGGATCAATTCCATGCTGGGCCGTCGCGAAGTGCCGGAGAACCTCTGGATCAAGTGCCCGGAAACGGGCGAGATGGTCTTCCACAAGGATCTGGAAGAGCAACAAGTGGGTCATTCCGGCCTCCGGCTATCACATGAAGATGCCGGCCAAGGCGCGCCTTGCCGATCTTTTCGACAATGGCGAATTCGAATCGCTGCCGCAGCCGAAGGTCGCGCAGGACCCGCTGAAGTTCCGCGATTCGAAGAAATACATCGGATCGCCTGCAGCGACAGCCGCCTCAAGACCGAACAGGAAGATACGATCCTCGCCGGCGTCGGCAAGGTGCGCGGGCTGAAGCTCGTTGCCGTCGTGCACGAATTCAACTTCATCGGCGGTTCGCTCGGCATTGCAGCCGGTGAGGCGATCGTCAAGGCCTTCGAGCGCGCGATTTCCGAAAAGTGCCCGCTGGTGATGTTCCCGGCTTCCGGCGGCGCGCGCATGCAGGAAGGCATCCTGTCGCTGATGCAGCTGCCGCGCACGACGGTTGCCGTCGACATGCTGAAGGAAGCCGGCCAGCCCTATATCGTCGTGCTGACCAACCCGACGACGGGTGGCGTCACCGCTTCCTATGCCATGCTTGGCGACCTTCATCTGGCCGAACCCGGCGCCGAAATCGGCTTTGCCGGCAAGCGCGTCATCGAGCAGACGATGCGCGAAAAACTGCCCGAAGGCTTCCAGACCTCGGAATACCTGCTGGAGCACGGCATGGTCGACATGGTCGTCAAGCGTCACGATATTCCGGAAACGCTGGCGCGCCTGCTGAAGATCCTGACGAAGAAGCCGGTTTCGGCGGCGAATCGACGTGAATGGCGGCGCGATTGCTCTGGCGGCAAGCGCCTGATGAACCAACAAGCAGGCGGGGTGCCGAATTGATACCCAGGGGCCAAACCGCGGTGAGTGAGGCAGCGCAGGAGATCGACAAGCTCATGGGATTGCATCCCAAGGGCTTCGATCTGTCGCTCGACCGCATCACCCGTCTTCTCGATGTTCTCGGCAATCCGCACAGGAAACTGCCGCCGGTCATCCATGTCGCCGGCACCAACGGCAAGGGTTCGGTCACCGCCTTCTGCCGCGCCCTGCTCGAAGCCGGCGGCTACAGCGCCCATGTCCACACGTCGCCGCATCTGGTCAATTGGCACGAGCGTTATCGCATCGGCGTCAAGGGCGGACGCGGGCAGCTCGTCGACGACGCCGTCTTTGCCGAGGCGGTGCGCCGCGTGGCCGATGCCAATGCCGGACAGAAGATCACCGTCTTCGAAATCCTGACGGCCGTCACCTTCATCCTGTTTTCCGAACATCCGGCCGATGCCGCGATCATCGAAGTCGGTCTCGGTGGCCGCTTCGACGCCACGAATGTCATTTCCGATCCGGCCGTTTCGGTCATCATGCCGATCTCGCTCGATCACCAGCCCTATCTCGGCGACAGGGTCGAGCTGATCGCGGCCGAAAAGGCCGGCATCATGAAGCGCGGGATATCCGGTCGTCATCGGCCATCAGGAATATGACGCAGCACTCGACGTCCTGATGTCGACGGCCGAGCGGCTGCATTGCCCGACCGCCGTCTTCGGGCAGGATTTCATGGCGCATGAGGAATATGGCCGTCTCGTCTACCAGGATGAATTCGGTCTTGCCGATCTGCCGCTGCCGCGCCTTCCCGGCCGCCATCAATATGCCAATGCCGCCGCCGCCATCCGCGCCGTCAAGGCGGCGGGTTTCGCCGTCACCGAGACGATGATGGAAAAGGCGATGAATTCGCGTCGAATGGCCGGGCCGGCTGCAGCGCCTGACGGAGGGCCGGCTGCTGCCGCATGCGCCCGCTCGGCGCCGAGATCTGGGTCGATGGCGGGCATAATCCCGGTGCCGGCGAGGTGATCGCCGAAGCCATGGCCAATTTCGAGGAGACGCCAGTCGCGGCCGCTCTTCCTGATCACCGGCATGATCAACACCAAGGATCCGGTCGGCTATTTCAAGGCGTTCACAGGTCTGGTCGAAAAGGTCTTCTGCGTGCCGATCCGCGGCAGCGAAGCGATGATCGACCCGGTGATCCTGTCGAATGCCGCCTATGATGCCGGCCTTGTCGCCGAACCGATGTCGACCGTCGGCGATGCTTTGGAGGCGATAAAAGCCGTCGTCGATCCGGAGGCATTGCCGCCGCGCATCCTGATCGGCGGCTCTCTCTATCTTGTCGGCGACGTGCTTGCCGACAACGGCACACCCGACCGAAATGAAAAAAGCCCGGTCGAAGCCGGGCTTTTCTCTTCAATGCGCATATCAATCAGGCGGCGTTCGAAATCCAGTTCGAAAGAGCGGTCTTCGGCGTGGCGCCGACCGTGATATCGGCAACTTCGCCGCCCTTGAAGATTGCAAGCGTCGGGATCGAGCGGACGCCGAACTGTGCGGCGAGTTCCGGGTTCTCATCGATGTTGAGCTTGGCGACCTTGACCTTGCCTTCCATCTCGATGGCGATTTCTTCGAGGCTCGGAGCAATCATCTTGCACGGGCCGCACCATTCAGCCCAGAAATCGACGACGACGGGTTCTGCGGATTCCAGAACTTCCGACTGGAAGTTGTTGATATCGACTTTCACGGTAGCCATAGGCTGCTCCTTTACCGGAATTGCGTGTTGAACCACATGTGATGCTGCGGTGCCGAATTTTCAATGTCCGGTATTTCACTTTGTCTTGAGTCCTGCAAGCGCCAATTCGAGCGCGCTTTCGCTCAGCGTATAGAGCGAGAGCATTCTC
Organism: uncultured Alphaproteobacteria bacterium; assembly: GCA_963838565.1. Taxonomy (GTDB): domain Bacteria; phylum Pseudomonadota; class Alphaproteobacteria; order Rhizobiales; family Rhizobiaceae; genus Rhizobium. The sequence continues at coordinate 44,349 of CAWIRO010000017.1, read as the reverse complement.
GGTATAGACGAGCATGCAGTCGATGCGCTTGCCGGGATAAAGCGGCGCCAGGATTTCGCGATAGATCGCCAGCTGCGCCCGATGCGCGAAGGGAATAGCCTCGTCCGTTGCCGGCGGCACGCGATTGGTCTTGTAGTCGAGGATGACGACGCGATCGCGAAAGAACGGCAAGCCGGTCGATGCGGCCGGAAACGGCATAGTGCCTGTCCTCCGAGCGTCAAGTGTTCCCATGATCGAGACTTCCGGCTGGGCGTGCGCGCCGAAAGCACGGCCTGCAGACCTTCCTCCGTCCAATAGTTTCAGAACCGAATCGACCAGCTTGCTGCCGTTCGGCCTTCCGGCCAGAAACGCGCCGCCCGTCTCGGCGTAGCGCTCCGCGGCATCGGCCCGTTCTGCGGGCGGAATTTCCGGAAGCGTCTGCAGCATGCGATGGATCAGCCTGCCCTTTTCCAGCGACCGGTCGCTGCGCTTCTTCTCGCGCAAACAGCGGCGAGACGACCAGCAGACCGTCCGCGTCCTCATCGATGATCGTTCCGGCGCCGGAAGGGCTGAGCGGCCGGGGCAGCTGCCGTCTGCGGCGGCAATGGCCGCAGCAGGCCGTCCGGCAAGGTCGCCTCGCTGTCGCGCTCCTCGCTGCGTGCCGATACGCTCGAAGCTCCGCTCGACCCGCGGCACGCGCCATCTGACGCCCGGCCATTCGCCGTCGGGACCGGAGAATGTGGCCGGCCTCGACATGCGGATGGCTGTCGTGCCAGTCGCCGCGGAGATCATCATATGCCAGGTGTCGTTATTCGGCCCGCACGCCACGATAACCGCAGACGACCAGCCGGTCGGCGGCGCGCGTCATGGCGACATAGAGCAGCCGGCGATATTCCTCTTCCGCCAGCATCTGGATACGCGCGGCATCGGCCTGCGTCAGCGAATTGGCGAGATCGCAGACGGGAACCCAGACCGGCATCGGCGGCTCGTCCGCGCCGGTCTCGATCAGGCGCAGCTTCGGCAGATGCGTATGCGTGAAGGCCTTCGAGCCGCCGTCGACGAGAAAGACGATCGGCGCTTCCAGACCCTTGGAAGCGTGCACGGTCATGATCCGCACCTCGTTGCGGCCCTTGTCCTGCTCGCGCTTCACTTCGGGCGCTTCGAGTTCCAGCGTCGAGATGAAGGATTGCAGCCCGGGAAGGCCGGAGCTTTCGTGATCGAGCGTGAAAGTCAGGAATTCGTCGAGAATATCGCTGACCTCGGTGCCGAGGCGGGCCAGGAACTGCCGCCGTCCGCCATGGCTGCCAAGCACGCGCGCATAGAAATCGTGAACCGACAGGCTCTCTGCGACTGTCGAGAAACAGCTCCAGCCTGTCGACTGCAGCCGCATACCGCTCGGTGCCGTCGGCGGCGAACTTTCTGGAGATGGCCCAGACGCTCTCATTGTCGCCGCGCAGCGCTGCAAGCGCGAAGACGTCCTCCTCCGAGAGATCGAAAAGCGGGCTTTTGAGCACTGCGGCGAGCGAAAGATCGTCCTCCGGCAGAAGCAGGAAGCGGCCGAGCGCCAGCAGGTCCTGCACGGCGATATGGCTGGTGAGCACCAGCCGGTCGGCGCCGGCGACGGGAATATTGTTGCGCCGCTTCAGTGCGCGCGTCAGCGCATTGACGAAGGCGTCGCGCTTGCGCACCAGCACCAGGATGTCGCCGGCCTCGATCAGCCGCTCCTTGCCCTTCTCGACGATCGTCTCGCGGCCGACAAGAGTGCCGATCGTAATGGGCGATCCGCCGCGCGAGGATCGCGGCCGGCGCGCTTTCCGGCGTCGCATCGAAGGGCGCCGTCCAGTCCTCGTCCTTCACGACAGCTTCCGGCGCGATCATCTCCCAGAGATCGACGGCGCCGGGATGACCGATACGGCTGGAGCGATGCACGACCGGCTCGCCGACGGCGCTGAGACCGCGCGCATTGTCGGGCGGCGTAAAGATCTGGTCGACGGCGGCGAGCACATCGGACGGTCGAGCGGAAGGACAGCGGCAGCCGCACGGACGAAAACGCTCTGGCCGCTATCCGAAACGCGCCGCCGCGTCCGGTCGCTCTCCTCGGAGAAACGCTCCGGGCCGCGCGCCCTGGAAGGAATAGATCGACTGCTTCTCGTCGCCGACGGCAAAGAGCGTGCGCACGACCGGCCGGGCGCTTTCGCCGGAGAAGAAATCCTCGGCGAGCGACTGGATCACGCTCCACTGGATCGGGCTGGTATCCTGCGCCTCGTCGACGAGGATATGGTCGATGCCCTGGTCGAGCTTGTAGTGGATCCAGGGGCCGACGCCGCTTTTCGTCAGAAGGTCGGCGGTGCGGGTGATCAGATCCTCGAAGTCGAGCTGGCTGCGCTGCTTCTTCAGATCCTCGTAGTCCCGGTTCAGCCGGTCGGCGAGGACAAGCGCTGCATGCGTCGCGTCGTACATCCGCATGATTTTCAGCCGGTCGCGGCAGGCAACGACATGCGCCCGCGCTTCGGCGACGGCATCCGCCAGCTGCGGTGCCTCGGAAAGCATGGCCTTGACGAAGAATTGCGAATCCGCCTTCGGTTCGCCCTTTGCCGTCAGGAAGATCTTCTCGAGCAATCTCGGCGCGTCTTGCCGCATTCCGCTCATTGCCCGACGGCCTGACGCAGCCCATAGGCGACCTCCTGCGCCTTCGCGCCGCCCTTCTGGTCGGCGAGCGAGAGATAGAGATCCAGCGTCCGCCCGAAGAGGCCGGGCAGGGGCCAGTATTGCGCTGCGATCCCGGCTTCCGTGTCGCCGGCGGCAAGGCCGAGCGCTTTTGCGCAAGATCGGTCTGCGACGCCGCCCTGCTGTTCGGCTGCCGCCGTGAAACGGCGGATCGCATTGCGGTTGGCGACGATCTCGCCGAGCAGGTTCTCCAGCCCGGATCTCGTCGCCGAGATTGAGCACATAGGAAAACGCATCGGCGAGAGCGGTATCCTGCTCCGGCGCTGGTCGCGGTCAGCAGCGAGCGCCGCGCATCGGCAAGCAATGTCGCTGCCGCGCGATCGTCGAGAACCGAGAAATGCCCGGCGACATTGGCCTCCAGCGGAAACTGATGCAGCAAGCGCTTCGCAAAAGGCGTGGATCGTCTGGATCTTCAGCCCGCCCGGCGTCTCCAGCGCCTTGGCGAAACAGCCGGCTGGCCTCGGCAAGCTTAAGCTCGTCCGGCGTTGTGCCTTCGATCTGCGTGATCCGGCTTCTCAGGTCCTCGTCCGGCAAGCACCACCCATTCGGCCAGCCGTTCGAAGACGCGGTTCGACATTTCGGAGGCAGCGGCCTTCGTATAAGTGAGGCAGAGAATGGCAGAAGGCCGCGCGCCGGAAAGCAGAAGCCGGATGACGCGCTGCGTCAGCACATGCGTCTTGCCGGAACCGGCATTGGCCGACACCCAGGCAGACCGCAATGGATCGGAAGCAATCGACTGCTGGATCGTCGTCCAGCTGATCCAGGCGCCCGGATCGTCGCCTTCCGGAAGTGCGGTCGGATCATTCATCGCCGCCGCCCTCGTCGTTCTCGGCAGTCGACCATTCGGAGACGCGGGCGAGATGATCGTAGTCGCCGCCGAAATCGAACTGCTGCGCCGGGATCAGCCGCGACGTGAAGCCGCGCTCGCCGGATTGCAGCAGTGAAACGAATTTGACGAGCTGATCGATCAATTCGTCCGCGAGATCGAGGGCCGATTTTGCCTTGTCGCTGCGGGTCGAAGTTCTCGTTGTTGACGACATCGACGCGGAAACGGCTTCCCGGCCGAAGGCGCACATAGAGCAGATCCTGCGGCACGAGACTTCCGGCATCGCGAAAGGCGCCGGCGCTCAGCGCCGCCGCTTCGAGCGCCAGCTGCGGATCAAGAAGCGCGCGTGCCTGCGCGGGCGATGGATTGTAGCCGGTCTTGTAGTCGATGATGTCGGCAGCGTTGGGTCCGGTCACATCGATGCGGTCTGCGACGCCAGTGAGCCGGATATTGATCGGCTCCAGCTCCACGCCGCCACGTACTTCCGTAAGCGTCTTGCGGATTGCCGGCCGGCGTTCGGCTTCCCATTCGAGGAATGCGCGGGCCACCTCGCGAAAGCGCGGACGCCAGACGGCATCGATATGCGGCGGCAGATGCTCCATGTCGAAGAGCTCGGTCAGAATGGTCTCCATTGCCGCGCCGGCTTCTGGCGTGCCGGCAATATGGCCTTCGCGGACAAAGCGGTCGATGATCGTGTGATAAAGCGTCCCGCGCTCGGCAGCACCCGGATCGCGATTGAAGGGATCGACGGGATCGAGCCGCAGGATGCGTCGGGCATAGATTGCATAGGGATCGCGCCGCAGGCGGCCGACTTCGCTGAAGGAATAGGATTTCGGCTGCAATTCCAGAGGCGGTGTCGGCGAGGGGCGTTGCGCCGGCGCCTGGCTCTTGCTCTCGTCGAGCAGGTTCAGCCCAATGGACGAACCGCTCGCCGCGTGCCTTCAATTCCTTTTCGAAAGCCTCGCCGCCGAGCGCCAGCAGCCGCTGCAGCCAGCGCGAAGCAACGGTCGGCGTCGAGCCCTTGCCGCAGCGCGCGCGAATAGATCAGGTGCCGCGTGCCGTTCGCCATTTCGAAGTCGTGAGCGAGCTGGCCGATGCGCCGCTCCGGCGGCTCAAGGCCGATTTCCGTCTTCATCGTTCGCGAGATGAAGGGATTGTTGGCGGTCTGGCCCGGCCAGGAGCCTTCATTCAGGCCGCCGAGGATCAGCGTATCGACGCTCTGCAGACGCGCTTCGAGCGTCCCGAAGATGAAGACGCGCGGATGACTGAGGGCGCGTGGCTTGACTGCCTGTCCGGCCGAAAGCGCCGCAACGATATCGATCCATTGCGGCCCATCGGCTTCGATCTGGCCGTCCGTCTCAATCACTTCGCCAAGCAGGCTTGCGAGCGAATCGCCCGCTTCGCCGCTCCAGAGACCGGCGAGATTGCCGCGCTCATCGACCGCCACGGCTTCAAGCGCACGCCCGGTCCGCTCGGCCCAGTCGGAAAGCGTGAAACTCGCCGTCAATCCGCGGCCATCCGGTCGATGCCGGACAAGCGCCGATGCCAGCGGTTCGGTCGCCTTTGCCACGCGCCGGGCGAGATTGCGCGCTTGCTCCACCGCTTCCGGCGGCAGCGATCTTCGCCAGTTTGGCGCATGCCTGTCGCGTGCCTGCTCCGAAAGCTGGTGGTCCAGCAAAGGCTCCAGCGCGCTGATATCGACCTCGGCAACGCCGCCGCGCAAAGCGAGCAGTTCCAGCGCCTCAACGGCTTGCAGAAGCGCACCGCGGTCAAGACCAAAGCGGGCGAGCGGATGTTTGAGCAATGCCACGATCGCCACCGGATCGCCGGGCCGCAGCGTTGCCTCGAGAAGCAGTTGCAGCAGAGTGCCCTGCTGCATCGCCGAAAGCGGCGTGCCGGCCGAGTCGTCAGCCAGGATGCCGAAGCGCGAGAGCTCCGCCATCACACGCCGGGCGAGATTGCGGTCGGGCGTGATAAGCGCTGCCTGGCTTTCGCCGTTTCGCCCCGGTTGTTCGAGCGCCAGCCGCAGGGCAATGGCGATCGCGGTTGCCTCCTCGCGCTCATTTGCGGCTTCGATCAGCGCAACGTCGGAGAAGGCTGACGCCAATGCGCCATCTGGCAAATCCTTTGTCCAGCTGCTCCAGCTGCTTGTGGCTTCCGCCGGCGCCAAAGCATGGGACAGAATTTCTGCGCGGCGACTGAGATCCGTTGGCGCCTCTCCAATCGCAACCACGTCGCTGCGCGTAAGCTTCAAGCGCTTCAGGAGAGACGAGAGGCCGTATTGCGGATGGCTGCGGCTCGCGGGGTTGTCGTGCTGGCCGGGCGGTCGGCTCCGGCGCCACCATTCGCCAATGCGCCTCCGGCATGGAAAGATCGAGGCCCGGCAGCACGATCACGCCTTCCGGCAGATTGGCGACGGCAGCGATGAGGTCGGCGGTCGCCGGCATCGAACCCGTGGATCCGGCAATGATGATCGGCCCGGCGGGTGTTGCCGTTGCAAGCCGGTTCGCTTCTGCGCGGAGGATAGCGTTGCGATGCCGCGCCGGCGACGATTTGCCGAGTTCGGCAAGCCGCTCCGGCCAGAAGGCGCTGGCGATCTGCAGGAATTCCGCCGTCAGCTGCCACCAGAGAGCATGATCCTCGACGTTGAGCTTCGAAAGCTCGGACCACTCGCGATCCTCGGTCTCGATGGAATCGATCAGTTCGGCAAGATTGCGGGCAAGCCAGATCGCATCCGCCGGGCTCGCCGGCGCGACCAACGGCGAGTCGGAGTGGATGTGCCGCACGATCTCCGGCAGCCTGTTGCGCCAGGCGAGGACGAGACGGGCAAGCTCCAGCAGGCGCGCCGTATTCGAAAGCGGCTGAGCGAGATCGAGCGTCGCGGGCAATGCCTCGTCAAAATAGCCGCTGTCGTCATCCGTCTCGCCGAGAGGGCGAATGACCGGCAGGATCGCCGAACGGCCGCCGAGAAGATCGACGAACTCCGAACGCAGCACGCGCGCGGCGCGTCGCGTCGGCAGGTAGATCGTCACCCTGGAAAGCGAAAGCGGATCATTCGGGTCGTGCCGGAAAAGCGGCGTCAGCCGCCCGTCGCATAGCGTTGCGGCAAGCGTTTTCAGGAAGGGCACGCCTGCCGGTATCGTGAATATGCGTGGCTGGTGGCGCTCGCTCATGCCTCACGCAAACGTCCGGAATCGCCGGATCGTCTCCTCCGCCTCGCCGATCGCCTCGGGCGTTCCGACTGTCAGCCAATGGCCTTCGAGCATCATGCCGAACAGACGTCCGCGCTCAATGGCCTTGTCGAAGTAAATGTTGAGATTGAACGCATCATCGGCGGGCGCATCGTCGAGAAACGACGTGTCCATGGCGATTGCACCGGCATAGACGACGGGATTCGGATCTCCGTCGCGATAGCGCGTGAGCTTGCCATCCGGGGAAAGGTTGAAGTCGTTCTTGCCGTTGTGGCCGGTCGTATCTGCGAGCTTGACGCAGAGCATTGCCATATCCATGCGGTTCGCGTCGAAGAATCCGGCTAAGCGTCGAAGGTTGCTCGGCTGGTCCGGCTCGCTCGCCGATCCAGAAGAGATCGGCATTGGTGACGAAAACCGGACCGCGATCAAGCAGCTTCAAGCCTTTTGCCAGGCCACCGCCGCTGTTCATCAACCGGTCGCGTTCGTCGGAAATGATGATGTCGAGCGCTGTGTAGGCACTTCAGATGCGCCACCATCTGGTCGGCGAAATGGTGGACGTTGACGACTGCCGTCTCGACGCCCGCCTCGGCAAGCGAATCCAGTGCATAGTCGATCATCGGCTTGCCGGCGACCTTCACCAGCGGCTTGGGCATCGTCTCGGTGATGGGGCGCATGCGGGTGCCGAGGCCGGCAGCCAGCACCATGGCTTGTTTGATGGTCATCTGATCCGGAACTTATGATTCGCTCTGGCCTATTCCAGCCCTTGCGCACCAATCGCGCAAGGGGGCAAGCGCATCATGTTCAAGCGCCAGCTTGAGATAAGACAGCGTGCGCGGCATGTGTTTCATATATCCGGGCTTTCCGTCGCGCTGCATCAGCCGCACCCAGAGACCTGCGAGCTTGCAATTGCGCTGCGCCGACATGATCGCCCAGCTTTTCATGAAACCGGCCTCGTCAAAGCCACCTTGCGCGCGGCGGAGCGCGAGATAGTCATTCATGAGCTGCTTGAACAGTCCCGGTTCAATCGTCACACGTGCATCCTGTGCGATGGATGCAAGATCATAAGCCGTCGGCCCAATCATGGCGTCCTGAAAATCGATGATGCCGATCTTCTGAATACCGGCCTTTGCTTCGCGCCAGATGATGTTTGGGGAATGAAAGTCCCGGAGCAGCAAATTCTTCTCGGCCGATGCGAGCTCGTCGATGAGAGCATCCCAGATCGCCAGATATTCCTCGCGCTCGGCCTCGCTGGGTGCGCGTGCCGCGCCGCCAGGGCAGGTGCCAGTCGAGAACAAGGCGCACTTCCATTTTCATGGCCGTGCGGTCGAAATCGGGAATGTGATGGATGTGCGTCTTAGTGACGGGGACATCCTGCGGAATTTTCATCCCATGCAGATGCGCCAGACAGGCAACGCTTTCGCGATACCGTTCGGCGATCGGGTTGCCGTCGTTATCGAGCAGGCCTTCGCGTGCCGAGATCTTCGATCAGCAGAATGCCCTGGTCGTAGTCGACCTCGTAAATCTCAGGCGTCGCAAAGCCTCGTTCGCGCAGCACATTGGCGATCGCGACGTAGGGGTAGGCATTTTCGGCGATATGCGCGACCTTCGGATATGGCTTTCCGTCAAGCACGGCCGGTCCCTCCGGAAGGGGCGGCCAATCCATCAGGATCTTTCGGAGTTGCCCCGTTCGGATAGACGGCTTCATAGGCGCGTGACGACGCATCGCCCGTCAGAAAACGGCGCTTGGCCGTCGGATACCCTGTTCTTCCAAGGAAATCGCGGATCGCCAGAACGCGCCGGATTCGCTGCATCTGTTTGGGCGGTGCCGCGATCGTTGCCCGCCGCCCCTTGAGTTCATGCTCAAGCTTTATCGTGATGCGATCGGCGGGCAGTTCTTCTTCCGCCATCTCCGGCCATTCGACGAGGCATATACCGTTTTGAAGGGCTTCGTCGAAGCCGAGTTCCTCCAGTTCCGCGCCATCACCAAGGCGGTAAAGATCGAAATGCGAAACCGGAATGCGCAGATCGTAGGATTGAACCAGCGTGAATGTCGGGCTCGGCACTTCAAGCTGATCGTCATCCGCCATTGCGCGCAGGAACGCGCGGGCAAGCGAGGATTTTCCGGCGCCGAGATCGCCTGAAAGCGCCAGGCATTCGCCGGCTTTCAGCGCCAGCGCCAAGTCTTCTCCGAAGCGGATGGTCGCCGCCTCGTCTTCCAGGAAAAGCGAGATCGTGCCGTCGTCCGGGTTCATTCTGCTGCTGCGATGGACTGCGGCAGGTTGACGGAAGGAATCCGGCAAACGACCGTCGTGCCTCTGCCCGGCTGGCTGTCGATCGTCACTTTGCCGTTGTGCAGACTGACGAAGCTGTCGACGATCGAAAGACCGAGGCCTGCTCCGCCACGCTTGCCGCTTTTGGCGCCGGTTGCAAAGCGGTCAAAGACGGTCGCGATCATGTCCTTTGAAATGCCGGGACCGCGATCGGTGACGGAGAAGACGAAATCCATCGCCTCGCGATGACATTCGAGCGAGATGGCGGCGCCTTCCGGCGAAAAATTTGCCGCATTGGAAAGGAGCTTCAGCAGGATCTGCTTCAAACGCTGAGGATCGGCAACGATAGAGCCGAGATAAGCCGGTGCTGTAATCTCCAGCGTCACGCCGCTTTCCTGCAGCCGGTCGGCGATCTGCATGGAGACGTCATCGAGAAGATCGTTGAGGTCGATCTCCGAATAGTTGAGCCGCATGATGCCGGCATCGACGGTCGCAAGATCGAGAATGTCGTTGACCAGCGTCAGAAGCACGGAGGACGATGTTGAGATATGGTCGATATACTCGGCCTGACGTTCGTTCAGCGGCCCCACGCCCGGCGTGCGCAGCAGATCGGCAAAACCGATGATATTGGTCAGTGGCGAGCGCAACTCATAGGAGACGTGCTGGACGAAATCGTTCTTCAACTCGTCGGCCTTGCGCAGCGCCTCGTTCTTTTCCGTCAGCGCGCGTTCGGCGCGGACGCTGTCCGTCATGTTGACGAAGGTCAGCATCGTCTGCGCGTTCGGCAATGGAATGACGGCATAGTCCAGCACGAGCCCTGAGAAGAGCTCCAGCGTTCCCTGGCCGGAGCGGCGTTCGTCGTCGAAGCTGGTGATCAACTCCGCAAAGGTCTTCCAGCCGTCCGGCCGGTCATAGGATGGCGAGCAGGCTTCGCCGATCGCGCGAATATGTGTCCCTGGCTTGGCTTCGGCTTCCGTGATGCCCCAGAGCACGCGGAAGGCAGGGTTCGAAAGGCGAATACGGCCGTCGGGCCCGAAAACGGCCACGCCTTCGGAGAGATGGTCGATCGTTTCGCCCTGAACCTTGACCAGTGTGTTGTATCGCGTTTCGAGATCGACCTGTTCGGTCAGATTTTCGAAGACCCAGGTCGCGCCGCCTTGCGGATGGGCGGTCGCAAAGACGCGCAGCGTCTGTCCGTTCGGCAGATGCCAGAGGTCCGTCTGTGTATCGAGCGCCCGGTAGACGGAAAGCGCGGTTTCCTTCCAGCTTTTCCAGTTGAGCTGATCGGGAAGCTTCTTGGCAGCGCGCAGACGCTCAAGCAGTTCGGCGTTGTCCGGCCTGCTCTCCAGAAAGGCGATATCAAGTTCCCAAAGCGCGACGAAGGCCTGATTGTAGAATTGCAGACGGCGATTGCCATCGAAGATCGCCACGGGCGTTGCGAGATGATCCAGCGTCTCGGCATGGCTCTTGAGCGTGCGCTCGAGCTCGGCGCGCACCGATTCAGCTTCCGAGACGTCGATTGCGATGCCGGCCGAACCGCTCGGCAGCTTCACGTCAACGACATCGAAGAAGGTGCGATTGCCATGAACGACAGTCGAGATCTTGTCGTGGAACGGGGATTCAGGCGTGGCCGCGGCGCGGATGCGTTCGCGGGCGATTGTCGTCAGGAATTCCCGTCCTTCGTTGATCGCCTGCTGCGGCGACTTTGCCTCGACGGCATCGCCATAGGCCTGGTTGACCCAGGTGAGGCGGCCTTCGATGTCTCGCTGCCACGCCGGCAGGTCGATCGCGTCGAGCAGGTTCTGGAAAGCCGAGATCGACGAAATCAGCCGGTCGCGCTCGATCTTCAATTCGGCAAGTTCGGCGCGCAGATTGTTGAGCGCCACGAATCGTACGAAAGCGCGGCCGCCGGAAACCCGGCCCTGCGCCTCGAGGATTTCGTCACGACTGGTTTCGACCACCATGTCGAAGCTCTGACCGTCGCCGCGCAGGCGATCGATTGCTCTTTCGAGCTCGGAAGCAGAGCGGGGCTTCATCCAGAGGCCGAACGCCAGGAATTCCCCGTCTTGCGGGGCGCCGGTTTCGACTGGAAGCTGGCCGAGCAGTTCCGGCCGCTCGTTGCCATCCCAGACGACGATACGGCGATTCTTGTCGGCGATCAGCGCCTGGTACTGAGAAATACGCTGATGTGCGTCGGAGAGCGCAGATCGGATTTCCCGGCTCTCGCTTTCAAGGTTGCCGCGTTGGCGCACGAGCCAGAGCGTCGAAAGCAAGGCTGCAGAAATGACGCCGATCACGACGGAGAAACCGACGACCTGCGAAGACGTGAAAAGATGTGCGGATGCCGCTGCTTCGGATTCGACCTGGGCAAGAACCGGCTGCGCCAATGCGGCGATGGCCGTTCCGGCCGCGCAAATCTTCGAGAGCCGCGCCAGCGACCCGAGCTCTTGCTTCGCGGCCTTGACGGCCGTCGCAACAGTATTTTTTCGGCCTGCCCGGAGTGAGCGGATGTCAGGCCGATCGCCGTCTTCCGCCTGTCCAGGCAGGCTGTGAGTCATTTCCGACATCCGCGGTATGTCTCCGTCCTTCAATGTGCCGCATCACGACAAGACATCCCATTTTCGGGCAAACGGACGAGCCGCGCCACGAATCGAGTTCTAAAACAATACTTCGGAAGGGAATCGGCGGGAAGGTGGCGTCCAAAAAATAAGATGCCGCATTTGTCAATGCGGCACCATCAAGATATTGTGGATATTGCTCTGCAGATTAATATCTGTAGTGGTCGGACTTGAACGGACCCTTCGGCGAGACGCCGATATAGGCAGCCTGTTCTTCGGAAAGCTGCGTCAGCTTCACGCCGAGCTTGTCGAGATGCAGACGCGCAACCTTCTCGTCGAGCTGCTTCGGCAGGACGTAGACCTTGTTCTCATACTGGCCGGGCTTGGTGAAGAGCTCGATCTGCGCCAGCGTCTGGTTGGTGAACGACGCCGACATGACGAACGACGGGTGGCCGGTCGCGTTGCCGAGATTGAGCAGGCGGCCTTCCGAGAGAAGGATGATGCGGTTGCCCTTCGGGAACTCGATCAGGTCGACCTGCGGCTTGACGTTCGTCCACTTCAGGTTCCGCAGTGCAGCGACTTCGATTTCGTTGTCGAAGTGACCGATGTTGCCGACGATCGCCATGTCCTTCATCTGACGCATATGGTCGATGCGGATGACGTCCTTGTTGCCGGTCGTCGTGATGAAGATGTCGGCCGAAGAAACGACGTCTTCGAGCAGCACGACTTCGTAACCGTCCATCGCAGCCTGCAGTGCGCAGATCGGATCGGCTTCCGTGACCTTGACGCGGGCGCCGGCGCCGGAAAGCGAAGCGGCAGAACCCTTGCCGACGTCGCCGTAACCGCAGACGACGGCAACCTTGCCGGCCATCATGACGTCGGTGCCGCGGCGAATGCCGTCGACCAGCGATTCCTTGCAGCCGTACTTGTTGTCGAACTTCGACTTGGTGACCGAGTCGTTGACGTTGATTGCGGGGAAGGGCAGCAGGCCCTTCTGGCTGAGCTGGTAGAGGCGGTTGACGCCGGTGGTGGTTTCCTCGGTGACGCCCTTGATCGCATCGCGCTGCTTGGTGAACCAGCCCGGCGAAGCGGCGAGACGCTTCTTGATCTGTGCAAAGAGGATCTCTTCCTCTTCGGAATGCGGATGCGAGAGCACGTCCTCGCCGGCTTCGGCACGCGCGCCGAGCAGGATGTACATGGTGGCGTCGCCGCCATCGTCGAGGATCATGTTGGAGAGACCGCCGTCGGCCCACTGGAAGATCTTGTCGGTGTAGACCCAGTAATCCTCGAGCGACTCGCCCTTGACGGCAAAGACCGGAACGCCGGCAGCGGCGATTGCGGCAGCGGCATGGTCCTGGGTCGAAAAGATGTTGCACGAGGCCCAGCGGACTTCAGCGCCGAGCGCCACGAGCGTCTCGATCAGAACGGCCGTCTGGATCGTCATGTGCAGCGAGCCGGTGATGCGCGCGCCCTTCAGCGGCTTCGACTGGCCGAATTCGGCGCGGCAGGACATGAGGCCCGGCATTTCGGTTTCGGCGATCGAGATTTCCTTGCGGCCAAAATCCGCCAGACCGATATCGGCGACGACATAATCTTTTTCAGTGCTCATCGAGGTCTCCAGCTGAAAAGCGTCTCAAAATCAAGGCGCGCTATTAACGGGCGCCATAGCGCGAACGCGTGCATTGACGCACGGCCATGGTCGCCCGTTTAGCAGGCTTCGCGGGTGATGGCAACAAGGATATAAAGAAGTCTTTATATGTTTATATGAAGCATGGAGAGGCTAGATTTCTTCGCCGAACCTGTTTTGGATCAACTGATCAAGTGCGTCGAGCGCTTCGGATGCCTGATTGCCGCTCGCGGAGACGAGAACGGTCGTGCCGGGACTTGCGGCAAGCATCATCAGGCCCATGATCGAGGTGCCGCCGACAGTCATGCCGTCCTTGGAGACGGTGACGGCGGCATCGAATGTTTCGACCGTCTGAACGAATTTGGCGGAGGCGCGCGCGTGAAGGCCGCGCTTGTTGATGATGAGCAGTTCCCGGGAAAGCGATGTCATGGCAGGAGCGGTGCTCATTATTTGCCGCTCAGAACGCGGCTGGCGACGTTGATGTATTTTCGCCCGGCTTCCGACGCTTCGATCAGCGCCTTTTCCATGTTGTTTTCGCCGCGCACGCCGGCAAGCTTGATCAGCATTGGCAGGTTCATGCCGGCAATCACTTCGGTATGGCCGCTGTTCATGACCGAGATAGCAAGATTGGAAGGTGTGCCGCCGAACATGTCGGTGAGGATGACGACGCCATGGCCGTCGTCTGCGCCGGATACCGCCTGCAGGATATCCTGCCGTCTCTGATCCATATCATCTTCGGGGCCGATGCAGACCGTCTCGATAAATTTCTGAGGACCGACGACATGCTCGACAGCATGACGAAACTCTTCAGCCAGCTTGCCATGAGTGACAAGCACAAGTCCGATCATGATTTAACTGCTCCCAATGGCAACAAACGGTGGCCCCAATATCGCAATGCAGCAATCGCGTCCACCGGTGGGGGCACATCTTGGCCATCAAAAGCTGAAGTGCAAGATAAAAATGCAGACATAAGGGCGCGTTCGCCTATGCAGCAGGCATTACCGGCCAATATCCGGTGCCTTTGCCATCAAAACCGCGAGAGGTATCGGCGTGTTTGCCAATAATCGCAACGCCGGCAGCGAAAAGCCTTCGGCAAGTTGCACGACGTCATCGTCCGGCGGCAACCGGTTTTCGCCTGATGCGCTGCCGGGCAGCACGGCGTAGTGCATGGGGGCAAGGGAAACACTTTCGCACCGGACGATACCGGTACCACGCAGCTCGATCAAACCGGAGATTGCGGGAGGACACTCGGCGATGATCTGTCCATCGCGCTTCGACAGGAACACCTGATCGTCGGCGACCAGTGAGGCCGGCAGCCCAATCCGCTTGGCTTCCGTGATGCAAGCGAAAGCCAGCATGGATTTGCCCCAGCCGGAGGGACCAGCAAAGAGCAGACCCGTCCTGTTGATGACGATCGCCGTTGCGTGAATATTGAGAGCCGAGCCTGTGATCATGCCACTGAGTCGGCAGGCAGGGCGAGAATGAAGCGGGCGCCGAGCACTTCCGCCGTTTCGGCATCGATGATGTTTTCCGCCCGCAGCGATCCGCCGTGAGCTTCGGCGATCTGGCGGCTGATGGAAAGGCCGAGGCCGGAATTCTGCCCGAAGCCCTCCGACTCAGGCCGGTCGGTGTAGAAGCGTTCAAAGATGCGGTCGATATTTTCCGCCTGAATACCGGGGCCGTTGTCATCGACATAGACAATGCAGCGCGAGCGCGTTCGAAACAGCCGGACGGTGATCCTGCCGCCTTCATCCGGAACAAAGGAGCGGGCATTTTCGATCAGGTTGGTGATGATCTGGCCGATACGCAGATCATGCCCGTTGACGACGAAGCGCGTCTTGACGCCGGGCTTGCGCTCGATCGAAAGCTCGATCTGCACCTCTTTGTGCTTGTTCCGGATCTGTCTTGAAACCTCGATCAGGTCGGTGAGGAAGGCCTCGAGATCGACAGATCCAGCATCGACGCGGGCAAGCTCGGCATCGAGGCGCGAGGCATCGGAGATATCGCTGATGAGACGATCGAGGCGGCGGACGTCGTGCTGGATGACATCCATCAGCCGCTTCTTGGAATCGTCCGACTTCGCAAGCGGCAACGTCTCCACAGCGCTGCGAAGCGACGTCAGCGGGTTCTTGAGCTCATGGCTGACGTCGGCGGCAAAGCTCTCGATCGCGTCGATGCGATCGTAAAGCGCGGTCGTCATCTCGCGGAGCGCGATTGAGAGATTGCCGATTTCATCCTGGCGCGCCGAGAAATCAGGGATCTCCTCACGTTCCTTTGCGCCGCGCCGGACACGGATCGCCGCAGCCGAGAGACGGCGGAGCGGATTGGCGATCGTCGAGGAAAGAACCAGCGACAACAAAACGTTGACGAGCGTCGCAACGCCGAAGACGCGCATGATCGCCAGCCGTTCGGCATGGACGATATTGTCGATGTCGCCGGCCTGCGTCGAAAGCAGCAGCACGCCGAGAACGGCGCGAAAACGCTGGATCGGAACGGCGACCGAAACGATCAGCTCGCCCTTTTCGGTGGTCCGCACGACGGCGCCGCGCACACCGGTCAGCGCATTCATCACTTCCGGATAGATCGACCCGTCGCCGCCAGGCGCTTCCTTGTAAACCGGCAGGTTCCCGGGCTGCAGCGCCTTGTTGAACAGCGTCGTGAACCATTCGCCCCAAGTCTGCTTCTCCTCTTCCACCGGCGGCAGATCGAAGCGCAGAACCTGGCCGCGCGAATAGAGGTGGCGTGAATCGAGAAGCAGGTTGGCGTCGGCATCGAAGATGCGGGCGCGCGTTCGTGTCGGCGAAATCAGCCGCCGGAGAACCGGTGCTACCTTTTCCGGATCGATCGGGAATTCCAGATCCTCGTCGTTCGGGACGGGCGTAATGCTTTGCCCGGCCTGGAGCTCCAGCAGCTTCTGCGGATCGATGGTGATCGAGTTCGTGTCGACGGAAGCCGATGCCGAAATGGCGCCGGCGATGATTTCGCCCTGCGTCAGCAGGCTTTCGACACGTGCGTCGATCAGGCCTTCGCGAAACTGGTTGAGATAGAGGATGCCGCCGACAAGCACGAGCAGTGCCGCAAGATTGAAGAAGAGAATGCGGCGCGTCAGGCTGGAAAAGACCGCATTGCCGAAGAGGCGGCGGATGATGGTGAAGGGATGCGACCAGCGCCTTCCCCGGATACGGCGGCCGCTCAAGCCTTCCGCATCGTCCAGATCCCTTTCCTGCACCAACTGTGCCAACGACAGGCCCTTTCGGAGGGCGCAGCCGGCTTGCCGGCAGGCGGCCCTCGACAATAATCATGCGGCCCGCGCCCTCAGGCGTCAGGCTGCTTCGCGGAAGCGGTAACCCACTCCGTAAAGCGTTTCAATCATATCAAAGTCAGTATCGACCATCTTGAATTTCTTGCGCAGGCGCTTGATGTGGCTATCGATCGTGCGGTCGTCGACATAGACCTGCTCGTCATAGGCCGCATCCATCAGCGCATCGCGGCTTTTCACCACGCCCGGACGCTGTGCGAGCGAGTGAAGGATCAGGAACTCGGTCACCGTCAGCGTCACCGGTTCGCCCTTCCATGTGCAGGTATGGCGTTCCTGGTCCATGACCAGCTGGCCGCGCTCGAGCGAACGTGCGAGTTGAGCGGCGCCCGCCTTTGGTGCAGCATTCCGGTACCCGCAACCGCTGCTGCCTCCCGGCTGGAAGCGCGGCGCAGCACGGCGCGGACGCGTTCCACGAGCAACCGCTGGGAGAATGGCTTTGTGATGAAGTCATCGGCGCCCATCTTCAAGCCGAAGAGCTCATCGATCTCCTCGTCCTTGGAGGTGAGGAAGATCACCGGCATGTCGGACTTCTGTCGCAGGCGGCGCAAAAGCTCCATTCCGTCCATACGCGGCATCTTGATATCGAAGATGGCAAGTTGCGGCGGGCGGGCGATCAGACCGTCAAGGGCCGAGGCGCCATCCGTATAGGTTTCGACCTTGTATCCTTCGGCTTCCAGTGCGATCGACACCGAAGTCAGGATGTTGCGGTCGTCGTCAACGAGCGCGATTGTCGGCATGGTGTTCGTCTCCATCTGTGCGCATCTCCCGGAATTTTCGATGTCCCCAGGCGGCCCTTTCGACCGGTTGCGCTTATGGAGGATAAAGGTGGAACAAATTGTGGCAAAGATAAAGGGGACGGACCGTTACAGCGTCCAAACGGCAATCGGCGATGGTGCGACAAAAACTGATCGGAACCCCCGACTTCAAACGATTTAAAATGATCTTGCAGAAATTTAAATCGATTAATTATTTGATATCATTATATTTTCTTCATTTTGCTCTATTGCTTTTTAAAATTCTCCATCTTAGTTTTCTCCTCGGATTTAACGGCGGCGAGCCCTGAGCGAAAGGAAGAGCCATGGAGACGTTCGGAATTCACAACCCGGCAATAGCGCTGGCGACGATTGGTTTGGGAGACGCAAAAAGCGTACGCTATAACCTGACCGCCGCCTCTCTCTATGAAGAAGCGATTCGCCGCGGCGAAGCCGAACTTACTGCTCAAGGCGCCCTTCGCGCTCTGACCGGACAGCATACCGGCCGCTCCCCGCGCGACAAATTCGTCGTGCGCGATGCCAATACGGACGGCGAAATTTGGTGGGACAACAACAAGCCGATGTCGCCCGAGCATTTCGCCCTGCTGCATCGACGACATGCTGGAACATGCCGCCGGCAAGGAACTTTTCGTCCAGGATCTGATCGGCGGCGCCGACGTAGACTATTCGCTGCCGACGCGCGTCGTGACAGAATTTGCCTGGCATTCGCTTTTCATCCGCAATCTGCTGATCCGTCCCGAGCTTTCTGCCCTGGCAGCCTTCGTGCCGAAGCTGACGATCATCGATCTGCCGAGCTTCAAGGCCGATCCGGAGCGTTACGGCTGCCGCACCGAGACGGTCATCGCATGTGATTTCACCAACGGTCTCGTTCTGATCGGCGGCACGTCCTATGCCGGCGAGATGAAGAAATCAGTTTTCACGGTGCTCAACTACCTGCTTCCGGCAAAGGGCGTGATGCCGATGCATTGCTCGGCGAATGCCGGTCCGGACGGCGACGCGGCAGTTTTCTTCGGCCTGTCCGGCACCGGCAAGACAACGCTGTCGGCTGATCCGTCGCGCACGCTGATCGGGGACGACGAGCATGGCTGGGGCGAAAACGGCATCTTCAACTTCGAAGGCGGCTGCTACGCCAAGACAATCCGTCTTTCGGCCGAAGCGGAGCCGGAAATCTATGCGACGACACAGCGCTTCGGCACCGTGCTCGAAAACGTCGTGCTCAACGAACAGCGCGAGCCGGACTTCGATGACGGCTCGCTGACGGAAAACACGCGTTGCGCCTATCCGTTGGATTTCATCCCGAATGCTTCGAAAACGGGCCTCGCCGCCCATCCGAAGACGATCATCATGCTGACTGCCGATGCCTTCGGTGTGATGCCGCCGATCGCGCGTCTGACGCCGGATCAGGCGATGTACCACTTCCTTTCCGGCTATACGGCGAAGGTCGCCGGCACGGAAAAGGGTGTCACCGAACCGGAAGCGACGTTCTCGACCTGCTTCGGTGCGCCCTTCATGCCGCGTCATCCGGCGGAATACGGCAACCTGCTGAAGGAACTGATCGGCCGGCATGGCGTTGACTGCTGGCTTGTCAACACCGGTTGGACGGGCGGTGCATATGGCACCGGCAAGCGTATGCCGATAAAGGCGACGCGTGCCTTGCTATCGGCAGCGCTCTCCGGCGATCTCGGCCAAGGTCAGATTTCCGTATTGATCCGAACTTTGGTTTTGCTGTGCCGGTCGCTGTCGCGGGTGTCGAAACCCGCATCCTCGACCCGCGCTCGACCTGGGCGGACGGCGCGGCCTATGACGTCCAGGCAGAAAAGCTCGTCTCGATGTTCATTTCGAACTTCGCAAAGTTCGAGGCACATGTCGACGGCGGCGTGCGGGACGCGGCGCCTGGAGTCAAGGTCGCTGCCGAATAAGCAGCAAGAGATTGATGATTCACGTGAAACCCGGCGGCTTCCGCCGGGTTTTTCTTTGCGTGTTTCAAAATCGCCGCCGATATGAGATAGAAGCGGCATGGCCAGCGACGCGCTCTATATCAATGACAGGATCACCATCGCTGGATGGGAGCTGGCGGAACAATTCGTTCTGGCAGGCGGTCCCGGCGGCCAGAACGTCAACAAGGTGTCGACGGCCGTCCAGCTGTTCTTCAATATCCCCAATTCGCCTTCGCTTCCCGATCGCATCAAGGCCAATGCCATGAAGCTTGCCGGCAGGCGCATGTCGAAAGAGGGTGTGCTGATGATCGAGGCGAGCCGCTTTCGCAGCCAGGATCGCAATCGCGAGGATGCGCGCGAACGCCTCAAGGAACTGATCCTCGAAGCCGCCAAGCCGCCACCGCCGCCGCGCAAGAAGACAAAGCCGACCAAAGGCTCGATCGAACGCCGTCTCAAGGAAAAATCCGGCCGCGCCGAAGTGAAGAAGATGCGCGGCCGTCCCGGTGGGGAATGATATGCTGGAGCTTTCGAGCGGCGTCCGTCATTTCCCCGAATATCTCGACCGTGCCCGTCAGGAAGCGCTTGTCGAAACGATCCGTGCCGTTGTCGCCGAAGCGCCGCTTTTCGTGCCGGTTATGCCCGGCACCGGCAAGCCGATGTCGGTGCGGATGAGCAATTGCGGTCCGCTTGGCTGGGTCACGGACAAGGAACGCGGCTACCGCTACCAGACGACACATCCGGTCACCGGCAGGCCGTGGCCCGAGATGCCGGCCGTGCTGCTCGATATCTGGAACGACGTTTCCGGCTACGAAAAAGCGCCGCAGGCCTGCCTCGTCAACTTCTATTCCGACGACGCGAAGATGGGCCTGCATCAGGACAAGGACGAGCAGGACCTGAAAGCGCCTGTCGTCTCGATCTCGCTCGGCAACAGCTGTCTCTTCCGCATCGGCGGGCTTTCCCGCAACGATCGCACGCAATCGATCAAGCTCGGCAGCGGCGACATCGTCGTGCTTGGCGGGGAGGGGCGTCTATGTTTCCACGGCGTCGACCGCATCTATCCGGCCACATCGACGCTGCTGAAGAGTGGCGGGCGCATCAATCTGACGCTTAAGACGCGTCAATCCGTGAAGTTCGGCTAAAGCTTCCTGAGCGCGACCTGCTCGATGAGGTGGTTCGGACCCTTGCGCAGGATGAGGTCGGCGCGCGGGCGCGTCGGCAGGATGTTCTGCCGAAGGTTCTTCAGGTTGATGTTCGCCCAGAGATCCTTCGGCGATCGAAAGCGCTTCCTCGTCGCTGATCGAGGCATAGCGATGGAAATAGGAATTCGGATCGCGGAAGGCGGTTTCACGCAGCCGCATGAAGCGCGTGACGTACCAGTTGTTGATCAGGTTTTCTTCGGCATCGATATAGATCGAGAAGTCGAAGAAGTCGGAAACCATCGGCACGATCTTGCCGTCGGCAGGAAGGTCGCGCGACTGCAGAACGTTGATGCCCTTCGAAGACCAGGATGTCTGGCCGGTCGATGATCGTGTATTCGTTCGGACACGCACGTCATAGACGAGGTGCGAATAGACGGGCGCCTTCACATTCGGTTGCCCGGCCTTGATCGCGGAGAGGAACTTCAGGATTGCGCCGGTGTCGTAGCTTTCCGGAAAGCCCTTGCGCTGCATCAGGTTTTCGCGCTCGAGCACGGCGTTCGGATGCAGAAAGCCGTCGGTCGTGACGAGATCGACCTTCGGGCTCGATGGCCAGCGCCGCAGAAGCTCCTTCAGGACACGCGCGGTCGTCGATTTGCCGACGGCGACGGAGCCGGCGATGCCGATGACGAATGGCGTCTTCGTCACGTCGGACAGGCTCAGGAACCGGTTGCGCTGCTCGAAGAGCAACTGCGATGATTCGACATGTGACGAGAGCAGGCGCGACAGCGACAGATAGATTCGCCGCACTTCGTCGAGATCGATCGGATCGCCCATCGAGCGCAGCCTCGTAACCTCGTCGCCCGTCAGCGTCAGCGGCGTATCGGCGCGGAACTTCGCCCATTCCTCGGAAGAAAAGAAGTGATAGGGCGAATAGGAATTCGCCTGGAAGTGATCGAGCGCTTCTGGCGCCCCAGAGATTTGTGTCGCGATACTCATGAACTCTGCCGGCTGGCCTTTTCCTTGAGACCGGATTGCGCGGTACGCCGCTCAAGCTCGGCCATCACATCTTGCAACGGAATGTCTGCTATCTTCAATACGACCAATAGGTGATAGAGCACATCGGCCGCCTCGTAGGTGAGGTTATCGCGATCAGCCGTCACGGCAGCCATAACGGCTTCGATCGCTTCCTCGCCGAGTTTCTTTGCCGCCTTCGGCTGTCCGGCGGCGACGAGCTTGGCCGTCCAGGATTCGTCCGGCGAGGCTTTCGACCGCTCTTCGACGATCCTTTCGAGATCGGAAAGGGAAAATCCGCTCATCTGTCGCTTTCAATCAGTCGAGACGCATGGCGATGCCGTGCGAAGACATATAATGCTTCGCTTCGCCGACGGAATAGGTGCCGAAGTGGAAGATCGAGGCGGCAAGCACCGCAGTTGGCGTGGCCCTCCTTCACGCCCGCAACCAGATCGTCGAGAGTCGCCGACGCCGCCTGAGGCGATGACAGGCACCCGGACGGAATCGGCGATTGCCCGGGTCAGCTCAAGATCGTAGCCGACCTTCGTGCCGTCGCGATCCATGGAGGTGACGAGAAGCTCTCCGGCGCCTCGCGCAACCATCTTCTGGGCGAATTCGACGGCGTCGATGCCGGTCGCGTTGCGGCCGCCATGGGTATAGATCTCCCAGGCGCTGAGATTGTCGCCGCCGACCGTCTGGGTTCGCCGGCGCTTGGCGTCGATCGAAACGACGATGCACTGGTCGCCGAACTTGTCGGCCGCCTCGGCGACGAAATCCGGATTGCTCACCGCTGCCGAATTGATCGAGACCTTGTCGGCGCCGCAGAGCAGCAGCTTGCGGATATCGGCGATCGTGCGCACGCCGCCGCCGACCGTCAGCGGCATGAAGCATTGGTCGGCCGTCCGCGAAACGACATCGAAGATCGTTTCGCGATTGTCGGAGGAGGCGGTGATGTCGAGGAAGCAGAGTTCGTCGGCGCCGGCCGCGTCATAGGCCTTTGCGGCCTCGACGGGATCGCCGGCATCGATCGAGATTGACGAAGTTGACGCCCTTGACGACACGGCCGTCCTTGACGTCGAGGCAGGGAATAACGCGGGCCTTCAGGGTCATCACACGGTCTCCTTTGTCCGTGCCGCGTTGATCAGCGCCAGGGCTTCCTTGGGGTCGATACGTCCATCATAAAGCGCACGGCCGGAGATCGCACCTTCCAGTTTGCGGGCGTCGGGCTGCAGCATGCGCTTGACATCCTCGATCGAGGCCAGCCCGCCGGAGGCGATGACCGGGATCGAAACGGCGTCGGCAAGCTCCAGCGTCGAGGCCCAGTTGATGCCGGCCAGGATCCCGTCGCGGTCGATATCGGTGTAGATGATCGCGGCAACGCCGGCGCCTTCGAATTTCCTGGCGAGCTCGATGATGCCGAGCTCGGAAGCTTCCGCCCAGCCCTCGACGGCGACCTTGCCGCCCTTGGCATCGATGCCGACGGCGACACGGCCGGGAAACTTCCTGCAGGCTTCGATGACCAGCGCCGGATCGCGAACGGCAACGGTGCCGAGGATCACGCGCCGCAGACCGCGGGAAAGCCAGTTCTCGATATGATCGAGCGTTCGGATGCCGCCGCCGAGCTGCACCGGGTTCTTCGTTGCCTTGAGGATCGCATCGACGGCAGCGCCATTGACGCTTTCGCCGGCGAAAGCGCCGTTGAGATCGACCACGTGCAGCCATTCGAAGCCTTGGTCCTCGAAGGCTTTCGCCTGGGCGGCCGGATCGGGGTTGTAGACGGTCGCCTGCTCCATGTCGCCGAGTTTCAGGCGAACGCATTGGCCGTCCTTCAGGTCGATGGCGGGAAATAGGATCATGCTCATTCAGTCCTTACTGTCCGCGCGAGCTTAAGGCTTCCAGCGCAGGAAATTGGTGATCAGGGCGAGGCCGAGCTTCTGGCTCTTTTCCGGGTGGAACTGCGAACCGGCCATGTTGTCGCGTCCGACGAAAGCGGTCATCGGTCCGCCATAGCCGGTGGTCGCAACGACGTCATCGGCGTTCTTGGCGGCCAGATGGTAGGAATGCACGAAATAGGCATGCAGACCCTCCGGCCCCGTCGGAATGCCGTCGAAGAGCGGGTGCGGATGCTGGAGGTCGAGCGTGTTCCAGCCGATCTGCGGGATCTTGAGCTGCGGGATCGTCCGGCGTCATCTCGACGACATCGCCGGGGATCCAGCCGAAACCTTCCGTCACGGTCTTTTCGAGGCCGCGGGACGACATGAGCTGCATGCCGACGCAAATGCCGAGGAACGGGCGAGCCTTCTTCTCGACAGCTTCGATCAGCGCCTCGGTCATCCCGGGAACGGCATCGAGCCCGCGGCGGCAATCGGCATAGGCGCCGACGCCCGGCAGCACGATGCGATCGGCCGCCGCGACATTCTCGGCCTTGTCGGTGAGATCGATATGCGCATCGATGCCCGCCTCACGTGCGGCGCGTTCAAAGGCCTTCGTTGCCGAACGCAGATTGCCCGAACCGTAGTCGATAATTGCGACGCGCATCAGCGTCCTCCGTCAAAACCAAAGAGACCGAGCGAAGTGGTACTGCCGGGCCTGCTGGACGGCGGGTCTCGCTTCCATTCAGGTGCCGGCAGCGCGTCGCCATTTGTACCGGTCTCTATATTCGAAAAGTAGATGTCTTCTGCGGTCTCGAGCGAATCGGCCGCGATCAACGCATCCTCGTTCCAGCCTTTGGAGGCCAGATTTCGGATCCAAACGTTCGGGCCCTCGAAGCCGGTCAGAATGCAGGTGCCGACCGTGATCGCAAAGCCTGCCGGCCAGAAACCCGGCCGGTCCATCAAAACGCCGCCGATCGCCTGAAGCAGGAAAGCCGCGATCGCATAGCAGCCACAGCCGGTGTGCAAGAAGCCACGGCCAGGGAAAGAGAAATCCGAGCAGCGTGAAGCCGTCGCGGATGATCCGCGTCTTTTCATGGGCCACGTCCGCTCCGCCCGGAGCGCGTCAGAACCACATAGCTGGAAGTCATGTCGTTCAAGCTCCCTGAAGGGGCTCAGACGAGCGTGCCCTTCGTCGAGGGAACACGGCCCGCCTGTCTCGGATCGATCTCTGTCGCCGTGCGCAGCGCGCGGGCAACGGCCTTGAAGCATGTCTCGGCAATATGGTGGTTGTTGGCACCATAATGGTTGAAGATATGCAAGGTGATGCCGGCGTTCTGCGCGAGCGCCTGGAAGAATTCGCGAACGAGTTCGGTGTCAAAGGTGCCGATCTTCGGCGCGCTGAAGGCAACGTTCCAGACCAGGAATGGCCGGCCGGAAAGATCGACCGCGGCTTTCGTCATCGTCTCGTCCATGGCAAGGTCGATCGACGCGTAGCGCGTGATGCCGCGGCGGTCGCCGAGCGCCTTCGCGATCGCCTGGCCGATCGCAATGCCGGTATCCTCGACCGTGTGGTGATCGTCGATATGCAGGTCGCCCTTCGTTTCGATCTCCATGTCGATCAAGGAATGTCGCGAAAGCTGGTCGAGCATATGGTCGAAGAAGCCGACGCCCGTCGAAATCGTCGCTTTGCCGGTGCCGTCAAGATTGACGGAAACGGAAACCGAAGTCTCGTTGGTCTTGCGGGAAACGGTGCCCGTGCGGCTTGCTGCAGTCTCGGCCATATGGCTGCTCCATCGGGAATAACGGCCGTTCCTTATCAGGCGCTCCCAAAATATCCAGAACCGGATCGGCAGAGAAAAGCCGGCCATTTGCAATCGGCGCCGGCCAACTTACATAGGGCTCAACAGGGCCGGTGAGCGGCTCGGCGTAACGCCCGGTATGCGGGCAAGGGTGTTTTGATGACAACGATTATTACAGTTCGAAAAGGCGGCAAGGTCGTAATGGCGGGCGATGGCCAGGTGAGCCTCGGCCAGACCGTCATGAAGGGCAATGCCCGCAAGGTGCGCCGCATCGGCAAGGGCGAGGTCATTGCCGGCTTCGCCGGCGCCACCGCCGATGCCTTCACCCTGCTCGAACGGCTCGAAAAGAAGCTCGAGCAATATCCCGGTCAGCTGATGCGCGCCGCCGTCGAACTCGCCAAGGACTGGCGCACCGACAAGTATCTGCGCAATCTCGAAGCCATGATGCTCGTCGCCGACAAGTCGATCACGCTGGCGATCACCGGCAATGGCGACGTTCTGGAGCCTGAGCATGGCACGATGGCGATCGGTTCCGGCGGCAATTTTGCCCTGGCGGCCGCCCTGCGCATGATCGATTCCGACAAATCCGCCGAAGAGGTCGCGCGCCGTGCGCTCGATATCGCGGCCGACATCTGCGTCTATACGAACCACAACGTCGTGGTGGAAACGCTGGATGCCGAAGGCTGAACCCATGCCTTCCGCTACCGCTTGCCGCGATGATCCGCCGCGAGTTCCCCGCTGCAAAGTGGCTGGCAAGCCGCATGTCAGGCGCTGGTGGGGCGATCCGGCCAACGGCGCTGGCTTCGATCGAAGAAGCGATGACCAGCGCGGCCTCGCGTCTCGTGCTTCATGGTCACGCTGGATGGAAAGCCGACTTCGCCTTTATCCAGGCGGCCGATCTCGACGACGAAGAGGAGACATCCCTCGCCGGATCAGCCGAAGGGCACCTTCGGCATCGACCAGTTCATCGGCATCGAGGAACTCGCAGGCAAGGGTCATGGACCGGCCTTTATCCGATAGGGTTCTGCGATATGCTCTTCGCAAAGCGGCGCCAGCGCATCCTGTCGATCCGCATCCTGACAATGCATGCGAATCAGAGCCTATGACAAGGCGGGCTTTCACTACTTCGAAACAAGAACTTCCATTTATGGCCGGCCCTTTCATGGCGCTGGACGCGCCTGGAGAATGGACTTAAGCAATGACCACTTTTTCCCCCCGCGAGATCGTTTCCGAACTCGACCGCTACATCATCGGCCAGCATGACGCCAAGCGCGCCGTTGCGATCGCCTTGCGCAACCGCTGGCGGCGCCAGCAGCTCGACCCGGACCTGCGTGACGAAGTCATGCCGAAGAACATCCTGATGATCGGCCCGACCGGCGTCGGCAAGACGGAAATCTCCCGCCGTCTCGCCAAGCTTGCCGGTGCGCCCTTCATCAAGGTGGAAGCCACCAAGTTCACCGAGGTCGGCTATGTCGGCCGCGATGTCGAACAGATCATCCGCGACCTCGTCGAAGTCGGCATCGGCCTGGTGCGCGACAAGAAGCGGGCCGAGGTCCAGGCCAAGGCGCATATGAGCGCCGAGGAACGTGTTCTCGATGCGCTTGTCGGCACGACCGCCTCTCCCGCAACCCGCGACAGCTTCCGCAAGAAGCTGCGGAACGGCGAGCTGGACGACAAGGAAATCGATATCGAGGTTGCCGATACCGGCTCCGGCATGGGCGGATTTGAAATCCCCGGCATGCCGGGCGCCAATATCGGCGTGCTCAACATCTCCGAAATGTTCGGCAAGGCGATGGGCGGCCGCACCAAGAAGGTCCGCACGACGGTCAAGGCGTCCTATACCGATCTGATCCGCGACGAATCCGACAAGCTGATCGACAACGAAGTCATCCAGCGCGAAGCCGTTCGCTCGATCGAGAATGACGGCATCGTCTTCCTCGACGAAATCGACAAGATCGCAGCCCGCGACGGCGGCATGGGTGCCGGCGTCTCCCGCGAAGGCGTGCAGCGCGATCTCCTGCCGCTCGTCGAAGGCACGACGGTCTCGACCAAGTACGGGCCGGTCAAGACGGACCATATTCTCTTCATCGCCTCCGGCGCCTTCCATGTCTCCAAGCCTTCCGATCTTCTGCCGGAACTGCAGGGCCGCCTGCCGATCCGCGTCGAACTTGCGTCCGCTGACCAAGGAAGATTTCCGCCGCATCCTGACCGAAACGGAGGCGAGCCTTATCCGCCAGTACCGCGCGCTGATGGAAACGGAAGACCTGCATCTCGATTTCACCGACGACGCGATCGACGCGCTTGGCCGATGTCGCCGTCCATTTGAACTCGTCGGTCGAAAACATCGGCGCACGCCGTCTGCAGACCGTGATGGAGCGCGTACTGGACGAAATTTCCTTCAATGCGCCGGATCGCGGCGGTACGGCAGTGACGATCGATGCCGCTTATGTGCGCGAACACGTCGGCGATCTCGCGCAGAACACGGACCTGTCGCGCTTCATTCTGTGATATCGGCGCACCGGCTTCATGTCTTTGCGGATCTGAAGCCGGATGTGACAATCTAAACCCTCGACAGCGGGCCTTTTACTTTTTAGTGAAGGCCCGTTTTGTTTGTGGCTCCGGCTTTATTCGGCCAAGATTCTGGTCCAGTCAGCGCGCTTCGCCTAAACAGACGATACAACGGACGGGATAGCTGATCGTGCGACGCCTTTTGACATGCCTCCTGATTGCCATTGCGGCGCTGACATCCGTGCCCGCTTTTGCCATGCAGGTCGTGCCGGCCGGCAACCGTCATGTCGAGCAGCCGGCGGTTCCCGGCGCATCCGTCCGGCGCACCAAGGGCACCAAGACGACGTTCGACCGTGAAATACGAAAAGGTGCACGAACTTCTCGCGACCGATCACGAGCTGATGGGCAAGATCCGGAAGATCGCGAGCGGCTTACGGCATCGATCCCATCCACATCATCGGCGCCATCGTCGGCGAACACACCTATAATGTCGATGCCTACGACCGGCTTCAGTCCTACTACGTCAAGGCCGCCTCCTATGCCGGAGAGAGCTTCCGCTTTGCCTATGACGGCGAAAATGTCGATGACTTTGTGAGCCGTCCGCAATTTGCGGCGTGCAGCGGCAAGACCGATTCCTACACGCTCTGGTCCTGCCGCGAGGATGTCTGGGAAAGCGATTTCCGCGGCAAGACCGTCGACGGCAAGAGTTTTCCGAACAATCGTTTCAGCGCGGTCTTCTTCCAGCCCTTCTATGCCGGCCAGACCTTTGGTCTCGGTCAGGTGAACCCGCTGACGGCGCTGATGCTCTCGGACCTCGTCTGCCGTGTGTCCGGCTATCCGAAGCTGAACGAAAAGAATGCAGGCGCCGTCTACAGCGCCATCATGGATCCGGATATCTCGCTCGCCTTCGTGGCGGCCTCCATTCGACAATCGATCGAAGACTACAAGCAGATCGCCGGCATGGATATTTCGGAAAATCCCGGCCTGACAGCCACGCTTTACAACGTCGGCAATTCGCACCAGCGCGCGGCAGCTCTCGCGGCAAAGAACCGCGATGCGCGGCACGACGGTCTGGCCGGAGGAGAACTATTACGGCTGGCTGATCAACGACAAGCTGGACGAGCTCAAGGGCCTGCTCTAACTTTCGATCGCGGCGGACCGGTGGACGGATGCAACGGGCGAGACGATCGAAATCGATCCCGGCGTCACCGTTCTGATCATGCCCTGGACCCTGCATCGGCACGAACTCTACTGGGACAAACCCCGAGCCTATATGCCCGGAGCGGTTCCTGCCCGAGAACCGGGGCAGGATCGGACGGTTTCAGTTTCTGCCATTCGGCGCCGGTCCGCGTGTCTGCATCGGCGCCACCTTTGCCCTGCAGGAAGCGGTCATTGCGCTCGCCGTCCTGATGAGCCGCTTCCGCTTCGACGTGACTGAGGAGACCAACCCCTGGCCGGTACAGAAGCTGACAACCCAGCCGCAGAACGGCCTGCCGATGCGCGTCACCGCGCGCACTGTTTCCGCAAGGGCATAAATCTTTCGAACTATTGCAGAATTGACTGTGAATAAAAGCCGGCGCAAAGTGGCAGCATCAGAAATGCTGTCGTCCGCAGGAGAAAAATTGCATGAGCCGCATTGAAAAGCACGGTCTTTCCATCGAAACCGTCCTTCACGATTTCATCGTCAGCGAGGTGCTTCCCGGCCTTCCGATTGATGCGGACGCGTTTTTTGCCGGCTTTTCGGCGATCGTTCATGACCTCGCGCCGAAGAACCGCGAACTGCTGCCTGAAACGCGATCAACTGCAGGCGCGCATCGACGAATGGTACCGCCAGCAACGGCGCGCCGGCGGACATGGACGCCTATCAGTCCTTCCTCCGCGAAATCGGCTATCTGCTGCCGGAGGGTTCGGACTTCCAGGTTTCGACCAGCAATGTCGATCCCGAGATCGCCTCGATTGCCGGCCCGCAGCTCGTCGTCCCCGTCATGAACGCGCGCTATGCGCTCAACGCTGCGAATGCGCGCTGGGGCTCGCTCTATGACGCGCTCTACGGCACGGATGCCATTCCCGAAAGCGACGGCGCCGAAAAAGGCAAGGGCTACAATCCGAAGCGCGGCGAAAAGGTCATCGCCTGGGTTCGCGATTTTCTCGATACGCGCCGTCCCGCTGCGAAGGCTCGAGCTGGAAGGATGTCGGGCGCTTCGCAGTGAAGGACGGAGCGCTCGCCGATCACCTCGACCGATGGCGAGCATACATTGCTTGCGGATCAGGCGCATTTCGCGGGCTATCGCGGCGATGCGGCTGCGCCGACGCATATCCTGTTGAAGAACAACGGCATTCACATCGAGATCGTCATCGACGCGTCGACGGCGATCGGCAAGAGCGATCCGGCGCATATTTCCGATGTCTGGCTCGAATCGGCGATCACGACGATCATGGACTGCGAGGATTCGGTCGCCGCCGTCGATGCCGAGGACAAGGTCGTCGTCTATCGCAACTGGCTCGGCCTCATGAAGGGAGACCTTCAGGAGGAAGTGAGCAAGGGCGGATCGAGCTTCATCCGCAAGCTCAATCCCGGACATCACCTATCAGGCGCCGGATGGTTCCGCCTTCGAATTGCATCGCCGCTCGCTGATGCTCGTGCGCAATGTCGGCCACCTGATGACCAATCCCGCTATCCTCGACCGCGACGGCAACGAGGTGCCTGAAGGGCATCATGGATGCCGTGATCACCGGGCTGATCGCGCTTTACGATGTCGGCGCCGGCGGCCGGCGCAAGAATTCGCGCACCGGCTCGATGTACGTCGTCAAGCCGAAGATGCACGGTCCCGAGGAAGTCGCCTTCGCCGTCGAGATCTTCTCACGCGTCGAAGAGCTTCTCGGTATGCCGCGCAACACGATGAAGATGGGGATCATGGATGAGGAACGCCGCACGACGGTGAACCTCAAGGAATGCATCCGCGCCGCCCGCGAGCGCGTCGTCTTCATCAATACCGGCTTCCTCGACCGCACCGGCGACGAGATCCATACCTCGATGGAAGCCGGCCCGATGATCCGCAAGGGCGACATGAAGCAGGCGGCGTGGATTTCCGCCTATGAGAACTGGAACGTCGATATCGGCCTCGAATGCGGCCTTTCCGGCCATGCGCAGATCGGCAAGGGCATGTGGGCGATGCCCGACCTGATGGCGGCGATGCTGGAACAGAAGATCGCGCATCCGAAGGCCGGCGCCAATACCGCCTGGGTGCCGTCGCCGACGGCAGCGACACTTCATGCCACCCACTATCACCGGGTCAACGTCGCCGATGTTCAGCGCGGGCTGAAGGATCGCGCCCGCGCCAAGCTCTCCGACATCCTCTCCGTTCCGGTGGCGGCGCGGCCGAACTGGACGCCGGAGGAAATCCAGCGCGAACTCGACAACAATGCCCAGGGCATCCTCGGCTACGTCGTGCGCTGGGTCGATCAGGGCGTCGGCTGCTCGAAGGTGCCGGACATCAACAATGTCGGGCTGATGGAGGATCGCGCAACGCTTCGCATTTCCGCCCAGCACATGGCCAATTGGCTGCACCACAAGGTCGTCAGCGAAGCACAGATCGTCGAAACGATGAAGCGCATGGCCGCCGTCGTCGATCAGCAGAATGCCGGCGATCCGGCCTATATCCCGATGGCAGGCAATTTCGACGATTCGATTGCCTTCCAGGCCGCCGCTCGATCTCGTCCTGAAGGGCAGGGAGCAGCCGAACGGCTATACCGAGCCGGTTCTTCACCGCCGCCGCCTTGAACTGAAGCGCGAAGCCAGGCGGCCTGAAGGCCAAACGAAAAAAGGCCGCCGGAGAGATTTCCGGCGGCCTTTTTTATACGGAATACGGCTTCTAGCTTACTGGATAACGATGACCTTGGAGGTCGCCTTGCCCGGACGGACGCGGCTGTAGAGATCGATGACATCCTGGTTCATCAGGCGGATGCAGCCCGACGAAGCGGCGGTGCCGATCGAAGCCCATTCCGGCGTGCCGTGCAGACGGAAAAGCGTGTCCTGGCCCTTCTCGTTGAAGAGATACATGGCGCGCGCACCGAGCGGATTGGTGAGGCCCGGACCCATGCCATCCTCGACGTACTTGGCGACATCAGGCTTGCGGTCTGCCATTTCCTTCGGCGGGTGCCAGTTCGGCCATTCCTGTTTCCAGGCGACGTAAGCGGTGCCGGCCCATGCGAAGCCCTCCTTGCCGACGCCGATGCCGTAGCGCATCGCCTTGCCGTTCGGCAGAATGTAGTAAAGGTGGCGCTCGCGAGTGTTGACGATGATCGTGCCCGGACGCTCGGTCGTCTCGTAGTGAAACGATCTGACGGCGGAACTCGGGCTTGACCTTCTGAATCGGGATCGCCGGCAGGGCGTATCCGGCATCCTTCGTCACGCCATAGGCGTCGTCGAAGATCTGCGCGGTCTGGACAGTCGGGGCCGGCGGCCTTGTCTTCGAGGGAAGCGCTATCGGAAGTGGTGGAGCAGCCGGCCAGAGCGAGGGTCGCCATCAGGCCGAACACAGGGAATGCATTGCGGATGCGCATGAATATCTCTTGGAGATTTGGGGCAATGAGGAAATGGTCTTTGACCGATCTTTGATTATGGGTTATTTTCGATTAACTTCGTCTTTGCAAGATGCTGCAGCGCGACAAGAGTTACCCGCAGCGCAAATTAGAACCGGATGGTTTTTTTGCAACAACGCGCGACCCTGCCCGACGGTTATCCATGACGATTTTGAGCGTTTACAATAACAATCCGTTAATAGATGGCCGGCAATCGGACAGGGCGATGATCGTGCGCCGCGGGACTCAGATATTACTTCATGAAATGCGCCACGCGGTGCTGCCCGAACTGCCGCTGGCCAGCGGCCGGCGCGCCGATCTGATCACGATTTCGGAGAAGGGCGAAATCTGGATCATCGAGATCAAGACCTCGATCGAGGATTTCCGCGTCGATCGCAAATGGCCGGAATACCGGCTGCATTGCGACCGGCTGTTCTTTGCGACGCACAAGGACGTGCCGCTCGATATCTTCCCGGAAGAATGCGGTCTTTTCCTGTCGGATGGCTACGGCGCGCATATGATCCGCGAAGCGCCGGAACATCGCATGGCGCCGGCAACGCGCAAGTCGGTTACGCTCAATTTCTCGCGTGCCGCCGCGCAGAGACTGATGCTGGCCGAATGGGCAAACGGCAAACCGCTCGCCGCTCGACTGATTTCTAACGTTACTTCGGCGCGCGCTTGGCGAGAATGCGCTGCAGCGTCCGCCGGTGCATGTTGAGCCGCCGCGCCGTCTCGGAGACATTGCGCTCGCACATTTCATAGACGCGCTGGATATGTTCCCAGCGCACCCGGTCGGCCGACATCGGGTTTTCCGGAAGCTCCGCCTTCTCGCCCGGCCGCTGCGTCAACGCCGCGAAGACGTCGTCGGCATCGGCGGGCTTGGCGAGATAGTCGACCGCGCCGAGCTTTACGGCCGTTACCGCCGTTGCGATATTGCCGTAGCCGGTCAGCACGATGATCCGCGTGTCGTCGCGGCGCTGGCGGATCGCCTCGATGACGTCGAGACCGTTGCCGTCGCCGAGCCGCAGGTCGACCACCGCGTATTTCGGCGGACGGCTCTTCGACTTCGCAATCCCTTCCGCAACCGACTCGGCCATCTCCACCTGGAAGCCGCGGGTCTCCATCGCGCGTGCCAGGCGTCGCAGGAATGGGCCGTCGTCGTCGACGATCAACAGGCTTGCATCCGGGCCGATGTCGTGTTCGCTCGCGGCAAGAGTTTCATGAGTTTGTTCAGTCATGGTCTTCAATCCCGGCCGTTGCCCGCTGGCATTTCGTCAACTGCTCATATCTTCATTATGCCGATAAAGTCATTTTGTCGAATGTGCATCAAGCAGCATGCGCGGCCATTCGACACGGATGCGCGCGCCTCGGCTTTCCGGATCGCGGTTCCCGAAAATCAGGGTCGCGCCGGAACGCTCGAGCAGCGTCTTGGCGATGAAAAGCCCCAGCCCGAGCCCGCCTGCCGTATCCTGATTCTGTCTTTTGGTGACATAAGGCTCGCCGATCTGTGCCAGAATATCAGGCGCAGTAACCGCTGCCGTCATCCTCGATGACGATCAGCACCTTGTCATGGTCATGTTCGACCGTGACCATCACTTTTTCGCGGGCATAGTCGACGGCATTCTCGATCAGATTGCCGAGGCCATACATGATCCCGGCATTGCGTTCCGTCACCGGCTCGCCCTTGCGCGGGCTCTTTTCGATCAACTCGAGCACAATCGGAAGCTCGCGATACGGCGCAACGATCTCCTCGATCATCGACGACAGCGGCAGCCGCTGCATATGCGCATCACCCTCCGCCGAAAGGCTCGTCAGCCGCTTCAAGATATCGCGGCAGCGCTCGCTCTGGCTGCGCAGCAGTTGCACATCCTCGCGAAACCGGTCGTCATTCTTCAGTTCGCGCTCCAT
The DNA here is from genome assembly GCA_963838565.1 of uncultured Alphaproteobacteria bacterium. Taxonomy (GTDB): domain Bacteria; phylum Pseudomonadota; class Alphaproteobacteria; order Rhizobiales; family Rhizobiaceae; genus Rhizobium. Next base: position 10,322 of record CAWIRO010000017.1, on the reverse strand, counting down.
CTCCTTGGCGACGACGCTGATCGTCGCAAGCGGTGTTCCAAGCTCATGCGCCGCCGCCGCCGCCAGGCCGTCGAGCTGCGAAAGGTGCTTCTCTCTCTGCAGAACGAGTTCGGTTGCCGCCAGCGCATCCGCCAGCTGGCTCGCCTCCATCGAAACGCGGTAGGCATAGAAAGCCGCAAAGGCCATGGTCGAGGCGATCGAGCACCAGACGCCGAACTGCATGACGGTGTGCACGTTGATCGTGGCGCCGTTATACCATGGAAGCGAAAAGGGCGAGAAGGCAAGGATCGTGATGCAGACCATCGCAAAGACGATGAGCGCGGTGCTGTAGCGGATCGGCTGCGAAGCAAACGAAATGATCACCGGCACGCAGACGAGCACCGCAAACGGATTTGCAAGGCCGCCGGTGATGAACAGCAGCGCAGCAGAGCTGCAGCAGATCCAGCGCAAGCAGCGCAAAGGCGGCCGGCGGTTCCAGCCGATGCGTCGGCGGATAGCGGATCATCAGGTAGAAATTGACCCAGGCAAGCGCTGCGATCAGAGAGATGCTTGCGACCAGCGGCAGCGGGAAATTTGAGCCAGAAGGTGACGATGAAAACGGTAGCCGCCTGGCCGGCGACCGCAAGCCAGCGCAGGCGCACCAGCGTCTGAAGGCGCAGCCTGCGGCTGCTGTGCCGGTCGTCCCGCGGTTTGCTGTCGGCGTCGTTGACCATCATCGGCTCCTTGGAAAGGCCTTATGTACCACGCGGCTTTGCGCGTGTCGTCGGCAATGCCTCTTCCGGCCGTTCCGGCCATGGGTGGCGCGGGTAGCGGCCGCGCATTTCGGCACGCACGTCTTTCCAGGAACCGGCCCAGAACCCCGGCAAGTCGCGCGTCGTCTGGATCGGCCGGTGCGCCGGCGAAGTCAATTCGAGAAGAAGCGGCAGCCGCCCGCCGCCGATCGCCGGATGCTGCTTCAATCCGAACAGCTCCTGCACCCTGATCGTCAGCAGCGGCTCCTCGCCGTCATACTGGATCGGATGCCGCTGCCCGGTCGGCGCCTCGAAATGCGTCGGCGCGAGCCGGCTGAGGTCGCGCTGCAGCTCGTGCGGCACGAGCGACATCAGCCCGCTGGAGAGCGATCCGGCGGAAATATCCGAAAGGCCGCGTGCATCGCGTCTGGTAGGGCGTGAACCAGTCGTCCAGCCGTTCCAGCAGTGCGGCATCGCTGACATCCGGCCAGGGCTCGCCGAGCGTTCGATGCAGAAAGCCGATGCCGCTCGCGCAGCTGGATCGCGTCCTTCGAAAAGGGCAGGGCATCCGAGCCCCAATTGGCGCACGCCGTCCGCCAGCGCCTTGGCGACTGCCTCGCCCGTCGGCCGGGGCAGCGGCGTTTCATCGAAAACGATCGCGCCGAGCCGCGTCGCCCGCCGTGCGCGAACCTGCCTGCTCTGCAGATCGAAATAGATCTGCTCGCCGGTTCTGATGGCATCAGGCAGTTCGGCCTCGACGTCTCGCACGTGAGATCTCCGCCGCGGCCAGGATGCGCGCCTGCGCAGCGCGCCCGGTCAGATCGGCGATCACCAGCATCTGGCTGCCCGCCAGCCGCTCCGTCTCCGGCAACTCCGCGCCGCGGCCGTTTGCCATCACGTACCGCCCCCGCCCGCCGCGCTGCAGGGCGATCCGGTCCGGAAAGGCGTGGATCAGGAGTTGACCGGCAAGCGGCGGCGCGCTTGAGGAAATCTTGTCCAGCCCGTTTGCGAGGCGCGCGGCAAGCCGCCGCGAAGCATCCGCCCTTTCGCCCTTCTCCGTCTTGAAACGGCGCAAACGCTCCTCGATATCGATGCTCGTGCCGCCGAGCCCCTGTTCCGTCATGAGCACAGCAAGCATGGCGGCCTCTTTCGCATGCCCGCTTTCGCCGGCCGAGACCACCATGGCGGCCAGCCGCGGCGGCAGCGCAAGTTCGCGCATCGTCCGTCCGCGCGCCGTCAAGGCGCCGTCGCTGTCCAGCGCGCCGAGCTCGCGAAGCAGCGCGCGCGCCTCCTTCAGCGTCGTTTCGGGCGGCTGGTCGACGAAGGCGAGCGACTTCGGATCCTGGACGCCCCAATGCGCGAGATCGAGCACCAGACCGGAAAGATCGCTCGAAAGAATCTGCGGCGGCGTGAAAGCGGGAAGGGCCGCCGTCTGCCCCTGATGCCACAGGCGGACCGCGACGCCCGGCTCCGTTCTGCCCGCGCGCCCGGCGCGCTGATCGGCGGAAGCGCGCGACACACGCACCGTCTCCAATCGCGTGATGCCGGTCGAGGCTTCGAAAACCGGCAATCGCTGCAGCCCGCTGTCGATCACGATGCGCACGCCGTCGATGGTGATCGACGTCTCCGCGATCGAGGTGGCAAGCACGATCTTGCGCGTTCCCGCCGGCGCCGGCCGGATTGCGGCATCCTGCTCCTTTTGGCTGAGATTGCCGTAGAGAGGCGCAATCAATGTGTCCGGTCCGAACCGGCCATCGAGCCGCTCCACGGTCCGGGTGATTTCGGCCTGCCCGGGCAGGAAGGCGAGGATCGATCCCTTTTCATGCGTATGGGCGTCGACGATCGCCTTCGTAACGGCATCCTCTACGCGCTCGCCTCCCGGCCGATCCTGATGGCGGATCTCGATCGGAAAGCTTCTTCCCATGCTTTCGATCACCGGCGGATTGGCGAGAAGAGCTGCCACCCGCTCCACGTCGAGCGTCGCCGACATCACCAGGATGCGCAAATCTTCCCGGAGCGCCGATTGCACGTCGAGCGCAAGCGCCAGCCCGAAATCCGCATCGAGCGAACGCTCGTGAAACTCATCGAAGA
>CAWIRO010000017.1:0-2500 GCA_963838565.1 uncultured Alphaproteobacteria bacterium | reverse complement strand
CCAGGCCAGTGGCAATGAGGAATAAAGTGGAACGGTCTGGAAAGTTCGGCCGTAGCGGGTGACAGCCCCGTACGCGTAGAACACTCATTGTCCTAGAGTAGGGCGGGACACGAGAAATCCTGTCTGAACATGGGGAGACCACTCTCCAAGCCTAAGTACTCGTGCATGACCGATAGCGAACAAGTACCGTGAGGGAAAGGTGAAAAGCACCCCGACAAGGGGAGTGAAATAGAACCTGAAACCGGATGCCTACAAACAGTCGGAGCCCGCAAGGGTGACGGCGTACCTTTTGTATAATGGGTCAACGACTTAGTGTAACAAGCAAGCTTAAGCCGGTAGGTGTAGGCGCAGCGAAAGCGAGTTTGAATAGGGCGATATAGTTTGTTGCATTAGACCCGAAACCGAGTGATCTAGCCATGAGCAGGTTGAAGGTTGGGTAACACCAACTGGAGGACCGAACCCGCATCTGTTGCAATAGATTGGGATGACTTGTGGCTAGGGGTGAAAGGCCAATCAAACTCGGAAATAGCTGGTTCTCCGCGAAATCTATTTAGGTAGAGCGTCGACCGAATACCCCCGGGGGTAGAGCACTGGATGGGCTATGGGGACTCACCGTCTTACTGATCCTAACCAAACTCCGAATACCGGGGAGTACTAGTCGGCAGACACACGGCGGGTGCTAACGTCCGTCGTGAAAAGGGCAACAACCCTAACCTCCAGCTAAGGTCCCCAAGTCATGGCTAAGTGGGAAAGGATGTGAGGATCCCAAAACAACCAGGATGTTGGCTTAGAAGCAGCCATCATTTAAAGAAAGCGTAACAGCTCACTGGTCTAAATAAGGGTCTTTGCGCCGAAAATGTAACGGGGCTGAAGCCATGCACCGAAGCTGAGGATGTGCACTTGTGCACGTGGTAGCGGAGCGTTCCGTAAGCCTGTGAAGGGAGACCCGTGAGGGCTCCTGGAGGTATCGGAAGTGCGAATGTTGACATGAGTAACGATAAAGAGGGTGAGAGACCCTCTCGCCGAAAGACCAAGGGTTCCTGCTTAAAGTTAATCTGAGCAGGGTTAGCCGGCCCCTAAGACGAGGCGGACACGCGTAGTCGATGGGAACCACGTTAATATTCGTGGGCCTGGTGGTAGTGACGGATTGCACAACTTGTTCAGATCTTATTGGATTGATCTGGGCAGGGACGCGGTTCCAGGAAATAGCTCCACCGTATAGACCGTACCCGAAACCGACACAGGTGGTCAGGTAGAGCATACCAAGGCGCTTGAGAGAACTATGTTGAAGGAACTCGGCAAATTGCACGCGTAACTTCGGAAGAAGCGTGACCCCATTTTACGCAAGTATGATGGGGTGGCACAGACCAGGGGGTAGCGACTGTTTATCAAAAACACAGGGCTCTGCGAAGTCGCAAGACGACGTATAGGGTCTGACGCCTGCCCGGTGCTGGAAGGTTAAAGGGAGAGGTGCAAGCTTTGAACTGAAGCCCCAGTAAACGGCGGCCGTAACTATAACGGTCCTAAGGTAGCGAAATTCCTTGTCGGGTAAGTTCCGACCTGCACGAATGGCGTAACGACTTCCCCGCTGTCTCCAACATAGACTCAGTGAAATTGAATTCCCCGTGAAGATGCGGGGTTCCTGCGGTCAGACGGAAAGACCCCGTGCACCTTTACTATAGCTTTACACTGGCATTCGTGTCGGCATGTGTAGGATAGGTGGTAGGCTTTGAAGCGGGGACGCCAGTTTCCGTGGAGCCATCCTTGAAATACCACCCTTATCGTCATGGATGTCTAACCGCGGTCCGTTATCCGGATCCGGGACAGTGTATGGTGGGTAGTTTGACTGGGGCGGTCGCCTCCGAAAGAGTAACGGAGGCGCGCGATGGTGGGCTCAGACCGGTCGGAAATCGGTCGTCGAGTGCAATGGCATAAGCCCGCCTGACTGCGAGACTGACAAGTCGAGCAGAGACGAAAGTCGGTCATAGTGATCCGGTGGTCCCGCGTGGAAGGGCCATCGCTCAACGGATAAAAGGTACGCCGGGGATAACAGGCTGATGACCCCCAAGAGTCCATATCGACGGGGTTGTTTGGCACCTCGATGTCGGCTCATCGCATCCTGGGGCTGGAGCAGGTCCCAAGGGTTTGGCTGTTCGCCAATTAAAGCGGTACGTGAGCTGGGTTCAGAACGTCGTGAGACAGTTCGGTCCCTATCTGCCGTGGGTGTAGGAATATTGACAGGATCTGTCCCTAGTACGAGAGGACCGGGATGGACATATCTCTGGTGGACCTGTTGTCCTGCCAAGGGCATAGCAGGGTAGCTACATATGGAATGGATAACCGCTGAAGGCATCTAAGCGGGAAACCCACCTGAAAACGAGTGTTCCCTATCAGAGCCGTGGAAGACGACCACGTTGATAGGCCGGGTGTGGAAGTGCAGCAATGCATGAAGCTTACCGGTACTAATAGCTCGATTGGCTTGATCGTTCTCATTGACCAT
>CAWIRO010000016.1:0-114445 GCA_963838565.1 uncultured Alphaproteobacteria bacterium | reverse complement strand
AGTTCATCCAGTTTTGGAATGTCATGGGGTATTGGCAGGCGAATGGTAAATACCGCGCCGGAGCGGTCCTTGCGGTTTCCGGCGACGATCGTTCCACCCATCGCTTCGATGAAGCCGCGGCAAATGGAAAGGCCAAGGCCTGTCCCGGCGCGAACCTGATCGCCTTTGCGTACGCGGTAGAAGGTGTCGAAGACGCGGGTCAGGTCGCCAGGCGGAATGCCGGGGCCTTCGTCGGCGATCTCGAAAACGACGTGCGCCGAGTTGACCCAGCCTTCGATGCGGATGGTCGTGCCTGCAGGCGCATATTTGCCGGCATTGTCGAGGAGGTTAAAAAGGGCCTGTTCGAAAAGCACCGGATCCACACGCACCATCGGCAGGTCGGCGGGAATGATGATCTCGGTCCTGTGGTGGTCGAGGATCTTTGCCGCCCGCCTCAGCGCGCTGCCGACGATATCGCCCGGGTAGTGCAGGCCGTAGTTCGGTTCCATCGCTCCGGATTTGATTTTTGTCATGTCGAGCAAGTTGGCGATGAACCGGTTCAAGCGTTCTGATTTGTCGACCACCGTTGTCAGAAGATCGGTACGGTCCTCTGGCGGCATGGACTTGAAGTAGTCGCGCAGCGTGCCCGACGCGCCGAGGATTGCCGCCAGCGGTGTCTTCAGGTCGTGCGAGATCGAGGTGAGCAAAGCGGAACGCAGGCGATCGGCCTCCGCAGCGAGCTTGGCCCGATCGACATCGGCGACAAGCTGAATTCGCTCGATGGCGAGCGCTGCCTGGTCGGCAAGCGCATCGAGCAGCCGCTGCTGTTCGGGCGTAAATAGCGGGCCATCCCGGCGGTCGCTATCGAGGCCGATGACGCCGACGGCGGCACGTCCGGTTCTAAGCGGCACATAAAAGCGTTTTGCGCCCGGCAGAGTGTCGGCTCCGCGCCCCGCGGCATGATTGTGTTCCCAGGCCCAGCGGGCGGCGGCAATATCGGCATCGTCCAGCGTGTCGTCCGGCGGATATCCGGCCTTGACCGTGATCGTACCTTCCTCGGGCAGAAGCAGGACAACGCGGACCTTGAGCATCGAGGCAATCTGAAAAGGCGGTTGCCCAAAGCACGTCGTCGAGCGTGCCGGTGCTCGCGAGCTTGCGGGAGAAAAGGTAAAGATCCTCGGTCGTGCGCGCGCGCTGACGGGCGGCGACGGCCTGACGCTGCACCGTCGCGGTCAGGTTGCTCGCAATCACCGCAACGCCGATGAAGAAGAAAAAGGCAACCACGCTCTCGGGATCCCTGATCGTCAGCGTGAAACGCGGCGGCAGGAAGAAGAAATTGAAGGCGAACGCGCCGAGGAGGCAGCTGTAGAGCGCCGGCCGCAGGCCGTGGATGACTGCGGAGGTGAGCACGGCCATCAGGAAAACGAGGGCGAGGTTGCGGACATCGAGCACCTGGTCGAGCACGACACTGACGCCAAGCGCGACAGCAACGTAGGCCGTTGCGAGACATATGCTGATGTTGAACGTCGAGGCGGCAGGCGCCGGTTTGACGCCCCGGCCTGCTTCGGCGTCCTTCTCATTGCCGGACATGACGTGAACGCTGATATCGCCGGCATGCCGGATCAGCTCGTCAACCGGCGAAGGTTGGAACCATTGGCGCCATGAAGGTTTCTCGGGCGAACCGATAACGATATGCGAGACATTGCTGGCACTGGCGTGGCGAAGCAGTTCCTCCGCAACCTGGCGGCCGGAGGGTCAGCGCTTCGCCGCCAAGCTGTTCGGCGAGCCGCAGCGTCGCCGCGATCATATCCCGCTGCTCCTCCGTCAGGCTGATCGAGCCGCTGGTTTCGATAAAAACCGCACACCACGGCGCGCGCAGTCGTGAGGCCATGCGCTTGGCATAGCGGACGGGCGAGGCAGAGCGCGGACGGTGGTCGATCGCAACCATTACACGCTCGCCGGCCGGCCACGGCCCGGAGATCGCGTGCGCCTGCATATGGCTCACGAGCTGGTCGTCGACGCGCTGTGCGGTCCTGCGCAGTGCGAGCTCGCGAAGCGCCGTCAGATTTCCGGGCTTGAAATAGTTGGTTAGCGCGCGTTGAGCCGTCTTCGGCACGTAGACCTTGCCGTCGTGCAGCCGCTTGATCAGGTCATCGGGTGTCAGATCGATGATCTCGACATCGTCCGCCATGTCGACGACCGAATCCGGCACTGTCTCGCGAACGCGGATACGGGTGATCTGCGAGACGACGTCGTTCAGGCTCTCCACATGCTGGATGTTCAGTGTCGTATAGACATCGATACCGCGTTCCAGAAGTTCTTGGACGTCCAGATAGCGCTTCGGGTGACGGCTGCCTTCGGCATTGGTATGGGCGAGTTCGTCGACAAGAACAAGATCCGGCTTGCGCGCAAGAATGGCATCGAGGTCCATCTCCTCCAGCGACCGGCCCTTGTAGTTCACCCCAACGCGCGGGATGATCTCGAAGCCACGAGCAGGGCCTGGGTCTCCTTGCGGCCGTGCGTCTCGACGATCCCAATAACAACGTCGACGCCATCCGCGAGTTTCGCCCGGCCGGAGACGAGCATTTCGTAGGTCTTGCCGACGCCGGGGGCAGCGCCGAGAAATATTTTCAACCGGCCGCGCATTTCGGCGCGCGCTTTCTCAAGAAGCGCGTCGGGCGAGGGCCTGACGGCCTGACCGCTTGTCGTCCGGCATTATCGCGATCTTTCTTCTATCAGCAAGCCCCGGAGCGCTGATGAGCGTTCCGGGGCTCTCAACCTTACTGAGTTCATCAGAAGCATCAAGCGACTGGTTCAATGCCAGAACATTGACAGTGCGCTCGCCGAGAATGCCGAGCTCACGATGCTGTATGGCGCCGTCGACCAGAGCCTTCACCGCAGCCTCGTCCATGTTGCGAGCCTTGGCGACGCGCGGCACCTGGAAGTAGGCTGCATCCGGCGAGATATCCGGATCAAGCCCGCTGCCGGAGCGCCGTTACCAGATCGATCGGGACCTCGACATTGGGGTTGGTCGCCTTGGCCGCTTCATAGTCAGCCTTCACGCGGTCGATCAGCTTCTGGCTGGTCGGACCGAGGTTCGAACCGCTGGAGCTTGCGGCGTTGTATCCGTCGCCCGCAGCCGATCGGCGGCCGTGGAAATACTTGTCGCTGGTGAACGCCTGGCCGATCAGCGTCGAGCCGATCACCTGCCCGTCCTTCTCGACCAGGCTGCCGTTCGCCTGGGTCGGGAAGAGGGCCTGGGCAGCACCCGTCATGGCGAGCGGATAGAGAAGGCCGGTGATGGCGGTGGTGGCGACGATCATGACGATTGCCGGACGAAGTTCTTTCAACATTGTCTTACTCCTTGGAGGTTCTTTTGCGAAGAGCTCCGGTTCCGATCCTCTCGGAACCGGGATGGCTCCAGGCTTTAGGCGAGGCCGAGGGCTGTGACAGCCATGTCGATCGCCTTGATGCCGATGAACGGGACGATGATGCCGCCGACACCATAGATCAGCAGGTTGCGCGACAGTAGCGCGCCGGCGCCGATCGGACGGTAGCGCACACCCTTCAGCGACAGCGGGATCAGCGCGATGATGATCAGCGCGTTGAAGATGATCGCCGAGAGGATGGCGCTTTGCGGCGTCGAAAGCCCCATGATGTTCAGCACGCCGAGCTGCGGGTAGAAGGTCAGGAACATCGCCGGGATGATGGCGAAGTACTTGGCGATGTCGTTGGCGATCGAGAAGGTCGTCAGCGCGCCGCGCGTCATCAAGAGCTGCTTGCCGATCTCGACGATCTCGATGAGCTTCGTCGGGTCGCTGTCGAGATCGACCATGTTGCCGGCCTCGCGGGCAGCGACCGTGCCGGTGTTCATGGCGACGCCGACATCGGCCTGGGCGAGCGCGGGCGCGTCGTTGGTACCGTCGCCGCACATGGCGACGAGCTTGCCCTTCGACTGTTCCTCGCGCATCAGCGCCAGCTTCATCTCCGGCGTTGCCTGGGCGAGGAAGTCGTCGACGCCGGCCTCGGCGGCGATGGCGGCTGCCGTCATCGGGTTGTCGCCGGTGATCATGACGGTGCGGATGCCCATGCGGCGCAGCTCGGTGAAGCGCTCGCGGATGCCGCCCTTGACGATATCCTTGAGCTGGATGACGCCGAGCAGGCGGCCGTCACGGGCAACGGCCAGCGGCGTGCCGCCGGCCTTGGCGACTTCGTCGGCGATCGACTGCAGTTCGCTCACGACCTCGCTTTGGCCGCATTGCTACGACGGCGTTGCCCGAAAGACGCGCCGGTTGACATAGGCGAGCACGGCGTCAACCGCGCCCTTGCGGATCGACGAGCCCTCGACATCGACGCCGCTCATGCGGGTCTGGGCGGTGAAGGGCACGAAATGCGCCTTCAGGCTTGCCATCTCACGGCCGCGGATCGCGTATTTCTCCTTGGCGAGCACGACGATCGAGCGCCCTTCCGGCGTTTCGTCGGCGAGCGAAGCGAGCTGGGCCGCATCGGCAAGATCCTGTTCGGAAACGCCGCGGACCGGACGGAAGGCGGTCGCCTGGCGATTGCCGAGGGTGATCGTGCCCGTCTTGTCGAGCAGCAGCGTGTCGACGTCGCCGGCGGCTTCGACCGCGCGGCCGGACATGGCGAGCACGTTGAAGCGGACGAGACGGTCCATGCCGGCGATGCCGATTGCCGACAGCAGGGCGCCGATCGTCGTCGGGATCAGCGTCACGAAGAGCGCGACGAGCACGATGATCGGGATCGAGCCGCCGGCATAGATCGCAAAGCTCGGGATCGTCGCGGTAGCGAGAACGAAGATCAGCGTCATGCCTGCGAGCAGGATGTTGAGCGCGATTTCGTTCGGCGTCTTCTGGCGTTCGGCGCCTTCGACGAGCGCGATCATGCGATCGAGGAAGGTCGAGCCGGCAGCGCGCCGTGATGCGGACGCGGATCCAGTCGGAAAGCACCTGCGTGCCGCCGGTGACAGCCGAGCGGTCGCCGCCGGATTCGCGGATGACCGGGGCGGATTCGCCGGTGATGGCGGCTTCGTTGACCGAGGCGACGCCCTCGATGACTTCGCCGTCCGACGGGATGATGTCGCCGGCCTCGACGAGAACGAGATCGCCGACCTTGAGGCTCGTGCCCGGCACCATGCGATAGCCGCTGGCGTTATTGGCGGTGAGCAGCTTCGCCTGGGTTTCGGTGCGCGCCTTGCGCAGCGAATCCGCCTGCGCCTTGCCGCGGCCCTCGGCGACGGCTTCGGCGAAGTTGGCAAAGAGCACGGTGAACCAGAGCCAGAGATTGATCTGGAACGAGAAGCCGAGATTGCCGTTGCCGGCCACGAGGTCGCGGATGAAGAGGACGGTCGTGAGCGCCGAGACCGTGGCCACGACGAACATGACCGGGTTTCTTGGCAAGCGTCCGGGGGTTAAGCTTCTTGAAAGCGGCGCCCACGGCCGGAATGAGGATGCGAGAATCCATGATGCTCGCGGATTTTGCCTGGCTCATAAGAGACTCCAGCTTGAAACGAGGTGAGGCGACCGGCTTTCCGGTCAGCCATGTAAGATTCTGACGATGGCGACGATGACGAGGAGGCCTGCCATCATCACCAGGATGATGTCGGAGGCGCGCGTCGTCGGCCGTTCTCACGTCCCGGCGAACCGGGACGTGAGTTGAAGGCGTTGCGAAGTCTGTGACGAAGGATCATGACATCACCTCAGAAGGTCTGGCCGGCAATCATCATCAGGTGCTCGATGACTGGGCCGAGGGCCAGCGCCGGGAAGAAGGTCAGGCCGCCGACGATCAGGATCGTGCCGACTCAGCAGGCCGACGAAGAGCAGACCGTCCGTCGGGAAGGTGCCTGCCGAAGCCGGAACCGTCTTCTTGGTGACCAGCGAGCCGGCGATCGCAAGCGCCGGGATGATGACCAGGAAGCGGCCCATCAGCATGCCGATACCGAGCGTCACGTTGTACCAGGGCGTATTGCCCGTCAGGCCACCGAAAGCCGAGCCGTTGTTCGCCGCAGCGGACGTATAGGCATAGAGGATTTCGGAGAAGCCGTGCGGACCGGCGGTGCCGATCGAGGCGACGGCTGACGGAAGCACGCGTGGCGATCGCGGTGAAGACCAGCATCGCGAGCGGCAGGCAGAGAATGGCAAGAACGGCCATCTTCATTTCCTTGGCCTCGATCTTCTTGCCGAGATATTCCGGCGTGCGGCCGACCATGAGGCCTGCCACGAAGACGGCGACGATGATGAAGAGAAGGATGCCGTAGAAGCCCGCGCCGACGCCGCCGACGATGACTTCGCCGAGCTGCATGTTGATCAACGGAACGAGCCCGCCGAGCGCGGTGAAGCTGCCATGCATGGCATTGACCGCGCCGCAGGAGGCGGCCGTGGTGATGACCGCAAAGAGCGACGACAGGGCGACGCCGAAGCGGACTTCCTTGCCTTCCATGTTGCCGCCGCTCAAGCCGAAGGCATGCATCAGCGGGTTGCCGGCGGCTTCAGCCCAGTAGGTGACGCCAACGCCAACGATGAACAGAACGCCCATCGTGGCGAGGATCGCCCAGCCCTGGCGCTGGTTGCCGACCATGCGACCGAAGACGTTGGTGAGAGCCGCACCGATCGCGAAGATCGAGACCATCTGGATGAGGTTGGAGATGGCATCCGGATTTTCGAACGGATGGGCAGAGTTGGCGTTGAAGAAGCCGCCGCCATTGGTGCCGAGCATCTTGATGGCAAGCTGCGAGGCGACTGGGCCGACGGCGATCGTCTGCTTGCGCGCCTTCGAGCGTCGTCGCGTCGACATAGGGGCCGAGGGTCTGCGGCACGCCGAGATAGACGTAAACGACGTCAGCACGATGCAGATCGGCAGCAGGACGTAGAGCGTGCCGCGGATCATATCGACCCAGAAATTGCCGATCGCCTTGCCGGATGCGCGCGCGAAGGCGCGGATCAGGCCGACGGCGATCGCCATGCCGGTCGCGGCCGACACGAAGTTCTGCACCGTGAAGCCGGCCATCTGCGTCAGATACGACATGGTGCTCTCGCCGCCGTAATTCTGCCAGTTGGTGTTGGTGACGAAAGCTGACGGCGGTGTTGAAAGAGAGCTCCGGCGGGACGGCGGCCATGCCGGCCGGATTATAGGGCAGGCCTGCCTGCAGGCGCAGCAGCGCGTAAAGCACGAGGACGCCGAGCAGGTTGAACATCAGCATGGCGAAGGCATAGGAGGTCCAATGCTGCTCTTCGCGCTCGCTGGTGCCGGCGATAGCATAAAGCCCCCGTTCGATCGGAACGAGGACCGGTGAGAGGAATGTGCGCTCGCCGTTGAAGACACGCGTCATGTAACCGCCGAGCGGTTTGACGAGCACGAGGACGATCCCGCAGTAAAGCAGGATCTGAAGCCATCCGTTGAGGGTCATGGGAGGTAACTTTCAATACCCGGCTGCTTCTCGGTGCGCGCGCGACCTCAGAAGCGCGTTCTTCAAAAGCGTTCTGGGCGAATGAGAGCGTAGGTGAGGTAAACGGTCAGAAACACCGTCACTGCACCGCTTAAGATATAATCGAGCGTCATGATGTTTCTCCTCAGAGCCTGTCGCAGGCGCTGGTGTAAGCAAAGCACAGTCCGAAGAATACGACGGCGATGCCGAGTAAAATGATGTCCATCATCGATCTTGACTCCTGTTGTTTTTCTTGGAGTCAGACAAGACAAAGGGCACCGTCCTGGGAGGCGGCACCTTTCATGCTTTCTGGCGTGGAGATGATCTTGCGATCTCTCAGGCATTAATATGCGGCCGAAGTGCATAAAGGTTCGAGACGGGAGACGGGCGTCAATATAAAAATCTTATAAATGCTTTTATGCGGCGGATTTTCAAAACTCGCTTGAAAGCTGATTATAAGCGATTGCCGCCTTATCCGAGCGGGAGTAGCCTGAGCGATATTCACTCCATCGAACCAACGGAATTGTCCGTGCTGAGACGTTTCCGCGATGACCACAAGCGAGAAGGACAGCACTTGTCCACCGGTGGCTCGCGCCGCAGATCGGTGCGGCCTTCGCTAGAAGCGCCTGCGCGTCCGCGGGCGCGGCTGTCGCCATCACCTACAGCGCGGCCCTGGAAGCAGCCTTCGTGACCGGCGCCGACATCGTCGCCGACGGCGGCTTCACGGCCTGATCCCCCATCTCAAGGCAGAAAGCAATGTCCATCGGCATCATCGGCGCCGGCAATATCGGCGCAGCCTTCGCCCTCGTCGCGTGCTCAAGCCAGCGCTTCCGCCACAATCGCCAACAGCCGCGGCCCGGACCTGCCGGCTCACCCTTGAACTCTCGCCGTATCGATCAACGAGCACCATCGAAGACGCGGCGAAGCGCCGATATGGTTCTCGTTGCGGGTCCCCGAAGCTCCCGAAGGCTCGCGCCGGACTGGAACGGCCGTATCGTCATCGACGCGAACAATCCGATCGAGGCGCCGCTCTTCAAGCCGGCGGAACTGAACGGCAGATTGTCTAGCGAGATTTTCGCCGATCTCGTGCCCGGCGCCCGAGTCGTCAAGGCGTTCAATCATTTGCTGGCGAACCTCGTCTCCGGCGATCCGCAGTCTGAAGGCGGCAAGCGCGTGCTCTTCTATTCCGGCGATGATGCCGGCGCGAAGGCCGAAGTCGGAGCGCTGATCGACAAGCTCGGCTTCTTCGGCATCGACCTTGGCTCGCATCGCCGTCGGCGGCAAGCTGGTTCAGTTTCCCGGCGGCCCGCTGCCGGCGCTGAACCTCGTCAAGTTCTGCTGAGCATTTCATCATCTGTTGAGCAAAAGCCTCCGCAATCCTGTTGAATTGCGGAGGCGTGCGGGTCTTATAGTCGGCCACAACGGCGTCCCCCATGAAGGCGGACGAGCCATCAGGGAAGGAAACCGACAATGACCAAAGTCCGTGCGCTGGTATCTGGAGCGCCAGCATGAGCTTGCGCTTCGCGATATCGATCTGCCGCTGGAAACCGGCCCGGGGCAGGTGAAGATCAGGATCCACACGGTCGGCGTCTGCGGTTCGGACGTGCATTATTACACCCACGGCAAGATCGGCCCCTTCGTCGTCAACGAGCCGATGGTGCTCGGCCATGAGGCTGCCGGCACGGTGGTCGAAGTCGGCGCAGGCGTGACGCATCTGAAGGTCGGCGACCGCGTCTGCATGGAGCCCGGCATTCCCGATCCGAATTCCAAGGCAAGCCGTCTCGGCATGTACAATATCGATCCTGCCGTCACCTTCTGGGCGACGCCGCCGATCCATGGCGTGCTGACGCCCGAGGTCGTGCATCCGGCCAACTACACCTTCAAGCTGCCCGGACAATGTCAGCTTTGCCGAAGGCGCGATGGTCGAGCCCTTCGCGGTCGGCATGCAGGCGGCGACCAAGGCGAAGATCGCGCCCGGCGATACCGCCGTCGTGCTTGGCGCCGGCCCGATCGGCACGATGGTGGCGATCGCTGCGCTTGCCGGCGGCTGCGCCCGGGCGATCGTCGCCGATCTTGCCCAGCCGAAGCTCGATATCGCCGCGCAGTATCAGGGCGTCATCCCGGTCAATATCCGCGAGAAGAACCTGGCCGAAGAAGTCTCGCGCCTGACCGACGGCTGGGGCGCCGATGTCGTCTTCGAATGCTCCGGCTCGCCGAAGGCCTGGGAAACGATCATGGAACTGCCGCGTCCGGGCGGCGTCATCGTCGCCGTCGGCCTGCCGGTCAACCCGATCGGCTTCGATGTCTCGACGGCATCGACCAAGGAAATCCGCATCGAGACGGTCTTCCGCTATGCGCACCAGTACGAGCGCTCGATCGCTCTGCTCGGCTCCGGCCGCGTCGACCTGAAGCCGCTGATCTCGGAGACTTTCAAGTTCGAGGATTCGATCAAGGCCTTCGACCGCGCGGTCGAAGCACGGCCGACCGACGTGAAGCTGCAGATCGTGATGGAGTGAGGTTATCCCTTCTCCCCGCGGGGAGAAGGTGGCCCGAAGGGTCGGATGAGGGGGACGGTGCGGCAAGTATCGTCCTCGCTAGTCGCTCGGCCGTTCGATCCTTCGTCGCTCACCCCTCATCTGTCCTGCGGACATATTCTCCCCGCGGGGGAGAAGAGGGAAGGCTAGATGGACTTCAAATCCCCAAGCACCGTCGGAATCAGCTCCGAGACGGTCGGATGGATCGGCACCGACCATTGCAGGGCAGGGTAGGTCGTGCCGGCATTCATGGCATCGATGATGCCGTGGATCACCTCGTCGCCTTCGATGCCGAGGATCGCCGCGCCGAGCACCTGCTTGGTCTCGGCATCGGCGATGACCTTCATGAAACCCTTGGTCTCGCCGCGTTCGTTGGCGCGGCCGACGCGGCTCATCGGGCGGGTCGAGATCATGATCTTGCTTGCCGGAGCGCGCGCGCTTCTTTCTCCGTCATGCCGACGCGGCCGAGCGGCGGGTCGATGTAGAGCGCGTAAGCGGGAATGCGGCTCGCTCACCTTGCGGTCGCCACCGTCGAGCAGGTTGGCAGCGACGATCTCGAAGTCGTTATAGGATGTATGCGTGAAGGCGCCGCGGCCGTTGCAATCGCCGAGCGCGAAGATACCTTCGACGTTGGTCGTCAGCCTGTCGTCGACGGTGATGTAGCCGCGCTTGTCGGTCGCGACGCCGGCAACATCGAGACCGAGATCGTCTGTATTCGGCTTGCGGCCGGTGGCGATCAGCACATGGCTTGCCACGATTTCCGGTTTTCCCGAGCCGATCGCCACGGTAATGCCGTCGCCGTTCCTGGCGAAGGCGATCCCGTCGGCGTCGGTGTGAACGGCGATGCCCTCCGAGCGCAGAACATCGGCGATCGCATCGGAGATATCCTCGTCCTCGCGGGAGGCAAGTTTCGGCCCGCGCTCGATGACGGTGACCTCGGCGCCGAAGCGGCGGTACATCTGCGCGAATTCGAGGCCGATATAGCTGCCGCCGATAACGGCGAGATGGCGCGGCAGCGTGTCGAGATGAATGATCGAGGTGCTGGTGAGATAATCGATGTCGCCAAGCCCGGGCAAATCCGGAATGACCGGGCGAGCGCCGACATTCAGAAAGATGCGCGGTGCCGTCAGCGTCTCGCCGTTGACGGCGACCGTCTTCGGGCCGGTCGAATCTGGCTTGGCCGTAAATGACGGTCCATCGTCTTCATGCCGTCGAACCAGCCGATCAGGCCGTTGCGGGCGTTCATGGTGACGGTTTCGGCGCGCTTGCGGACGATCTTCATGTCGATGTCGATCTCGCCGGCGATCTTCACGCCGTAGTCGCCGCCGCGGCGGGCGACATGGGCGGCGCGGGCACTGGCAACCAGCGTCTTCGTCGGCATGCAGCCGGCATTGACGCAGGTGCCGCCAAGAACTTGCGCTCGATCAGCGCAACCTTCATGCCCTTCTCGGCCATGCGGGCCGCGAGAAAGGGGCCGGACTGACCGGCCCCGATGAAGATCGCGTCGATAGCTTTTCATGACACTGCCCCCACGATCAGCAGCGCGCCGCCGATGGCGACGACATCCTCGATGAGCGCTGCCGGCAAATCCTTGCCGAAGACGCTCGCAAGCTTGCCGCGGGCGGCCGCACCGCCAAGCGTTCCGCAACGGCCCCGACAATGCCCGCGATCAGACCGCCGACCAGAGAACCGCCCGAGGCGCCGATCGTTGCCCCGCTCAGCGCGCCCATGATGATGCGTGCGCCGAACTGCATCGGCACCTTGCGCTACGGCGTCGTCGGCAACTGGTCGGTGATCAAGTTCGACAGCGGCAAGCACCGTGAAGATCCACGGCGTCCACTGATAGCCCATGAACGCGAGAGGCGTCTGAGAGACGTCGAACCAGCCAAGCGCGGCACCCCAGGCAACGGCGGCGGGTGCAGTCATGGCGCGGAGGCCTGCAATAATTCCAATCAGAAATGCAAGAAACAGAAGCATATGACGGACCCTTCCCCTATTGGGCCATTGCAACGAAGGCAGCGTTGCACAATCTCCGCAAGGTTGCAATTCGCTCCCCTGGCCATCTGCGAAATGCGAAGGGAGGTTGGAATGGATTAGGATCTTGCAGTTCCGATCGCGCTTGGCATCGCCCTCGGGGTCGTTGCTTCGGTCGCCTAGACTTCTGGCGCCGAAGAACAGGGCGCTAGCTAGTTCGCGAAAGCCTGAATGCCCGTGATCGCCCGGCCAAGGATGAGAGCGTGGATGTCGTGGGTGCCCTCGTAGGTATTGACCACTTCAAGGTTGACGAGGTGGCGGGCGACGCCGAACTCGTCGGAGATGCCGTTGCCGCCGAGCATGTCCCGGGCTGCACGCGCGATATCGAGCGCCTTGCCGCAGGAGTTGCGCTTGAGGATCGAGGTCAGCTCCACCGGCGGATGGCCTTCCTCCTTCATGCGGCCGAGCCTGCAGGCAGCCCTGCAGGCCGAGCGTGATCTCGGTTGCCATGTCGGCAAGCTTCTTCTGGATCAGCTGGTTGGCGGCAAGCGGCCGGTTGAACTGCTTGCGGTCGAGCGTGTATTGCCGCGCCGTCGCGTAACAGGCCTCGGCTGCACCGAGCGCGCCCCAAGCAATGCCGAAACGGGCGGAGTTCAGGCAGGTGAACGGGCCCTTGAGGCCGGTCACATTCGGCAGACAGGTTTTCTTCCGGCACGAAAACGTTGTCGAGCACGACTTCGCCGGTGATCGAGGCGCGCAGACCCACCTTGCCGTGGATGGCGGGCGCCGAAAGTCCCTTCCAACCCTTTTCCAGAATGAAGCCGCGGATCACGCCGTCCTCGGTCTTTGCCCAGACGATGAAGACATCGGCGATCGGCGCATTGGAGATCCAGGTCTTGGCGCCGGTGAGGCTATAGCCGCCATCGACCTTCCTGGCGCGCGTCACCATCGAACCCGGATCGGAGCCGTGATCCGGTTCGGTCAGCCCGAAGCAGCCGATCCATTCGCCGGTTGCAAGCTTCGGCAGGTACTTCTGCTTCTGCGCTTCCGAGCCGAAGGCTTCGATCGGGACCATGACGAGCGACGACTGCACGCTCATCATCGAGCGGTAGCCGCTGTCGACGCGCTCGACCTCGCGGGCGATCAGGCCGTAGGCGACATAGCCGAGGCCGGCGCCGCCGTATTCCGGCGCGATCGTCGGGCCGAGCAGCCCGAGCTCGCCCATTTCGCGGAAGATCGACGGGTCGGTCTTCTCGTGGCGGAAGGCTTCGAGCACGCGGGGCGCGAGCTTTTCCTGCGCGTAGGCGTGCGCCGTATCCTGCACCATGCGCTCCTCGTCGGTCAGCTGCTCCACCAGCCGGAACGGGTCGGCCCAGTCGAAGATCTCGCGGGTGTGCTGCATGACGGCGTCTCCTCACCATTGTTCAGGCATGCCTGATCAAGCTGGCCATAACGCCGGCCAACTTCGGCGTCAACCGGAAGGAATATAGCGGATGCGGGCTTTTCAAACAGGCTTCGATGCTCCAACTTGCCGCCCGATGGAATCGCAGTGAGGAGGCGGGAATGACATCGAGTACTCTTTTCGTGCATGCCGAAGGCGCGGACTGGATCAGTCCGGAGCCGGGCGTCACGCGCCGCATCATGGTCTATCTGCCCGAAATGATGATGGTCGAAGTCGCCTTCGAAAAGGATGCGGTCGGCGCGGCCCATTCGCACCCGCATATCCAGGCGAGCTATGTCGCGGAAGGCAGCTTTGCCGTGACCATCGACGGGAAGACCGAGGTGCTGAAACAGGGCGGCAGCTTTATCGTGCCGCCGAACCTCGTTCATGGCGTCAAGGCTCTGGAAAAGGGCCGTCTGATCGACACCTTCACGCCGCACCGCGCCGAGTTCCTGAAATGATCACTCGGTCTTCCGGCCTGCATGCATCGCCGCCGCAAAGGGCGGAATGAAACGCGCGTCCTCGCCCTTCACTACTTCGCGCAGGAACTCGATGACGGCGCGCACGCGCGGCGCCTGTTTCAGGTCATGGTGGCAGGTCACCCAATAACCGCGGCAGAGATCCACTTCGTCCGGCAAGACGCACACGAGCTCCGGATAACGGCTCGCAAAGAAATACGGCAGTACGCAAAGCCCCAGTCCGTTTCGGGTTGCGGTCAGCTGCGCAAAGATGCTGGAACTTTGGAACTGCGGCCTGATGCGCGGATGCACGTCGCCGAGATAATCCAGTCCCGGCGCAAAGATCATCTCTTCGATATAGCCGATGAACGGATGGTCGAGCAGATCGTCGCGGCAGGTAACGGGCGAGCTGTTGGCGAGATAATCGCGCGAGCCGTAGACCTGCAGATGATAATCCGTCAGCTTCTCGAAGAAATACGGTCCGCCCTTCGGTTCGTCCAGCACGACGGAAAGGTCCGCCTCCTTGCGCGACAGCGACATGATCTGCTGGATCGTCACCAGTTCGAGCGAGAGATGCGGATGGAGCGCGGCGAATTTCGGCAGCACGCTCGCAAAGAAGAAGTTGGCAAAGCCTTCCGGTGCGCTGAGGCGCACGACGCCGCGCTGCGTCATGGAACCCGCAGCAAGATCGGCGCGCAGACGTTCGGTTTCCTGCTCCATCTTTTCGGCGGTCTCCACGAAGCGCGTGCCCATCGCAGTCAGCACGTAGCCGCGCGGGTTTCGCTCGAAGAGCTTGACCTTCAGGGCAAATTCCAGCCGGTCGATGCGTCGGGAGACGGTGGCATGGCTGCTGCGCAACTGCCGGGCGGCCGTCGAAAGCTGGCCGGTGCGCGCGACCGCTAGAAAAAACTGCAGGTCGTCCCAAGTAAACTGCGGAGGATTGTTCATTCGGGCTCACGCGTCCATCTACGTCTTTGGTCTATTCATCGACTGCTGCCCGAGATCGGAAGGCACCTGATGTCCAGTCTTAAGCTTGCTCTGTTCAAAAATGAACAGATACTGTTTGTAATTAATTGTAAACCGCCGGTTGCTTCGTAGCGAAAATTCCGTGATCGTAGCCGCGGCGTCGGTTCGTTTGAGGAGAGCGGCTGGCCAATTTTGAACAGACTCGCGATCTGGCCAATCTCTGGGAGGAGAAACATATGCGAAAGAATCTCATTGCGTCCGTGGCATTCCTGCTTGCCAGCAGCACTGCCGTGCTCGCCGACGGTGTGTCCGACGGCAAGGTGAAGATCGGCATCCTGAACGACCAGTCCGGCGTCTATGCCGATTTCGGCGGCAAATCGTCCGTCGAGGCCGCCCAGATGGCAGTCGAGGATTTCGGCGGCAAGGTGCTCGATGCTCCGATCGAGATCGTGAACGCCGACCATCAGAACAAGCCGGACATCGCCTCCAACATCGCCCGCCAGTGGTACGACACCGAGCAGGTCGACGCGATCATGGAGCTGACGACCTCGTCGGTCGCGCTCGCGGTGCAGGCAATCGGCAAGGAGAAGAAGAAGATCGACATCGTCACCGGCGCCGCGACGACGGATCTCACCGGCAAGGCCTGCTCGCCCTATGGCTTCCACTGGGCCTACGACACGCATGCGCTTGCGGTCGGCACCGGTGGCGCGCTCGTCAAGCAGGGCGGCGACACCTGGTTCTTCCTGACCGCCGACTACGCCTTCGGCTATTCGCTGGAGCAGCAGACGAGCGATTTCGTGAAGGCGAAGGGCGGCACGGTCGTCGGCTCGGTCCGCCATCCGCTGTCGAGCCAGGATTTCTCGTCCTTCCTGCTGCAGGCGCAGTCCTCCGGCGCCAAGGTGATCGGCCTTGCCAATGCCGGCCTCGACACCTCGAACGCCATCAAGCAGGCCGCGGAATTCGGCATCACCCAGGGCGGCCAGCGTCTGGCGGCGCTGCTCTTCACGCTTGCCGAAGTGCACGGCCTCGGCCTCGAGGCCGCGCAGGGCCTGACGCTGACCGAGGGCTACTACTGGAACCGCGACGACGAGAGCCGCGCCTTCGCCAAGCAGTTCTTCGAGCGCACCGGCAAGATGCCGAACATGATCCATGCCGGCACCTACTCGGCCGTGTCGCAGTACCTGAAGGCGATCCAGAAGGCCGGCACGGACGAGACCGAAGCTGTCGCCAAGCAGCTGCACGAAATGCCGGTCGACGACGTCTTCGGCCGCGGCGGTACCGTCGGTCCAAACGGCCGCATGATCCACGACATGTACCTCCTGCAGGTGAAGAAGCCGGAAGAGAGCAAGGAGCCGTGGGACTACTACAACGTTCTCGCCACCATCCCCGGCAAGGAAGCCTATATCGATCCCGCCAAGAGCGGCTGCGATCTGGTGAAGTAAGCCGATGGCGGTCTCCGCAACAGAAACGCAATGCGACGCCGCGGGTGGTTCTCTCCGCCCGCGGCCTTCGCCGGGATTTCGGCGGCTTCACGGCCGTCAAGAATGTCGACCTCGATGTGCACGACGCGAGCGTTCATGCGCTGATCGGGCCGAACGGCGCCGGCAAGACGACGGTCTTCAATCTCCTGACCAAATTCCTGCAGCCGACAGCGGGCACCATCACGCTTCATGGGCACGGACATCACGCGATACGCCGCCGGATAAGGTGGCGCGCATGGGGCTGGTCCGCTCCTTCCAGATTTCCGCGGTCTTTCCGCACCTGACGGTGCTCGACAACGTGCGCGTGGCGCTGCAGCGGCCGAACAATCTCTCGACGCAGTTCTGGCGGCCGATGTCGGCGCTCGATCGGCTGAACGACCGCGCCGAGCAATTGCTCGCAAGCGTCGGGCTCTCCAAGGAGCGCGATCATATCGCCGCCGATCTCTCCTACGGCCGCAAGCGCGTGCTCGAGATCGCCACGACGCTGGCGCTCGATCCGAAGGTGCTGCTGCTCGACGAGCCGATGGCCGGCATGGGGCAGGAGGATGTCGAGCGTCGTCTCCGCCATCATCCGCGAGGTCGCCACGCGACCGGGCCGTGCTGATGGTCGAGCACAATCTCTCCGTCGTCGCCAATATCTGCCAGCACGTGACCGTGCTTCAGCGCGGCGAGATCCTCGCCGAGGGCGACTACGCCACCGTCAGCCAGGATCCGCGCGTCCGCGAGGCCTATATGGGCACGGAGGATAGCTGATGGCGGCCCTTCTGGAAGTTCAGGGCCTCAATGCCTGGTACGGCGAAAGCCACGTCCTGCACGGCGTCGACATGCACGTCGGCGAAGGCGAGACGATCACCATCCTCGGCCGCAACGGCGTCGGCAAGACGACGACGCTGCGCACCATCATCGGCATCGTTCGCGCCCGCAAGGGCAAGATCAGCTTTGCGCGGCAGCGGACATGATGCAGGTGCCGCTGCACAAGACGGCGCACAAGGGCATCGGCTTCGTGCCGGAGGAGCGCGGCATCTTCTCGACGCTGACCGTCTCCGAAAACCTGCTGCTGCCGCCGGTCGTCGCCGAGGGCGGCATGACGCATCGACGAAATCTACGAGCTTTTTCCGAATCTCTACGAGCGCCGCGCCAGCCCGGACACCAAGCTTTCCGGCGGCGAGCAGCAGATGCTGGCGATCGCCCGCATCTTGCGCACCGGCGTCAAGATGCTCCTGCTCGACGAGCCGACCGAAGGCCTTGCGCCGGTCATCGTCCAGCGCATCGGCGAGGTGCTGCGAGACGCTGAAGGAGCGCGGCATGACGATCCTGCTCGTCGAGCAGAATTTCCGCTTCGCCAGCCGCATTGCCGACCGCTTCTATCTGATGGATCATGGGCAGATGGTGTCCGAGTTCCCGGTCGGCGAACTGCCGCAGCGCATGGATACGCTGCACAAGGTTCTGGGAGTCTGATGCGCATGACGATGATCTTCGGCATTCCCGTTCAGGCGCTGCTCGGCCAGCTGCTGATCGGCCTGATCAACGGCTCGTTCTACGCGCTGCTCAGCCTCGGCCTCGCCATCATCTTCGGCCTGCTGCGCGTCATCAACTTCGCCCATGGCGCGCAATACATGCTCGGCGCCTTCGTCGCCTATCTGCTGCTGGCCTATGGCGGCATCGGCTACTGGCCGGCGCTCATCCTGGCGCCTGCTCATCGTCGGCCTGTTCGGCGCGGTCGTCGAGCGGCTCTTCCTGCGCCGCCTCTACGATCTCGATCCGCTCTACGGCCTGCTTTTCACCTTCGGCCTGGCGCTGGCGATCGAGGGCACGTTCCGCTACCTCTACGGCTCTTCCGGCCAGCCCTATGCGACGCCGGCAGCACTTGCCGGCGGGGTCAATCTCGGCTTCATGTTCCTGCCGATCTATCGCGGCTGGGTGGTCGTCGTGTCGCTCGTCGTCTGCATCGGCACCTGGCTGCTGATCGAAAAGACCAAGCTCGGCGCCTATCTGCGTGCCGCGACGGAAAACGCCGTCCTGGTGCAGGTCTTCGGCGTCAACGTGCCGCTGCTTCTGACGCTGACCTACGCGCTCGGCGCCGGCCTCGCCGCCTTTGCCGGCGTGCTGGCGGCGCCGATCTATCAGGTCTCGCCGCTGATGGGCATCGAACATCATCATCGTCGTCTTCGCCGTCGTCGTCGTCGGCGGCATGGGCTCGATCATGGGCGCGATCGTCACCGGCTATGTGCTCGGGTATCGCGGAAGGCCTGACCAAGGTCTTCTATCCGGAGGCCTCGAACATCGTGATCTTCGTCATCATGGCGATCGTGCTTCTCATCAGGCCCGCGGGCCTCTTCGGCCGGGATGCGTGAGATGACCGACATCACCGAAACCACCATCCGAGCGGAAAAGAACCGCACCGCGCTGTCGGTGCAGGCGGGCTTCCTGATCATCGGCCTGCTGCTTCTGCTGCTCGCGCCGTTCTTCTTCTACCCGATCTTCCTGATGAAGCTGCTCGTGCTTCGCGCTCTTTGCCTGCGCCTTCAACCTGCTGCTCGGCTATACCGGCCTGCTCTCCTTCGGGCACGCCACCTTCTTCGGCGGCGCTGCCTATTTCACCGCCTATACGGTGAAGGAGTGGGGCTTGCCGCCTGAACTCGGCATCCTGATCGGGCGTCGCGGGCGCGGCCGTGCTCGGGCCTCGTCATCGGCTTCTTCGCCATCCGCCGCCAGGGCATCTACTTCGCGATGATCACGCTGGCGCTCTCGCAGATGTTCTTCTTCTTCTGCCTGCAGGCGAAGTTCACCGAGGGCGAGGACGGCATCCAGTCCGTGCCGCGCGGCCATCTCTTCGGCTTCATCGATCTGAACAATTCCACCAACATGTACTACTTCGTGCTGGCGGTATTCCTCATCGGCATGGTGCTCATCTGGCGCTTCATCAATTCGCCTTTCGGCATGATCCTGAAATCGATCCGCGAGAACGAGCAGCGGGCGATTTCGCTCGGCTATTCCGTGGCGCGCTACAAGCTCGGCGCCTTCGTCATGTCGGCGGCCCTTGCCGGGCTTGCCGGCGCCGTGAAGTCGCTCGTCTTCCAGTTCGCGACGCTTGACGGACGTCGCCTGGCAGATGTCGGGCGAGGTGATCCTGATGACGCTGCTCGGCGGCATCGGCACGCTGATCGGCCCGATCTTCGGCGCGGGGCTCGTCGTGACGCTGCAGAACTATCTCGCGACATCGGAATTCCCGGTGACGATCATCACCGGCGTCGTCTTCATGGTCTGCGTGCTGATCTTCCGCCGCGGCATCGTCGGCGAATTCTATGCCTCGTGGCTGGGACGCAAACTGGGCTTCGTATATCGCCGCTGAGCGTGCGGCCGGATGAGCACTGCAGCATGGATCGTTACGACTATATCATCATCGGCGCAGGCAGCGCCGGCTGCGTGCTGGCCAACCGCCTGTCCGAAGATCGCAGCAACCGGGTGCTGCTGCTCGAAGCAGGCGGCAGCGACAATTACCACTGGATCCATATTCCGGTCGGCTATCTCTATTGCATCAACAATCCGCGCACCGACTGGTGCTTCACCACGGCGCCGGAGGAGGGGCTGAACGGCCGGGCGCTCAGCTACCCGCGCGGCAAGGTGCTCGGCGGCTGCTCCTCGATCAACGGCATGATCTACATGCGCGGCCAGGCGCGCGACTACGATCTCTGGCGGCAGATGGGCTGCACCGGCTGGAGCTGGGACGACGTGCTGCCCTATCTTCCGCAAATCGGAGGATCATTATCGCGGCGCAGACGAGATGCATGGCGCAGGCGGCGAATGGCGCGTGGAGAAGGCGCGGGTGCGCTGGGCGGTGCTCGATGCCTTCCAGCAGGCGGCGAAGGAAGCCGGCATTCCCGATGACGGAGGATTTCAACCGCGGCAGCAATGAAGGCTCCGGCTATTTCGACGTCAACCAGCGCTCCGGCATCCGCTGGAACACCGCAAAGGCCTTTCTGCGCCCGGCGATGAAGCGCGGCAACCTGACGGTGCTGACCAAGGCGCAAGTGCGGCGGCTGCTCGTCGAGGAGGGTGCCGTTTCCGGCGTCGAGTTCCAGCATGATGGCACGGCGAAGCGCGCCTATGCCGCGAAGGAAACAGTCCTTTCAGCCGGTTCGATCGGCTCGCCGCATATCCTGGAACTGTCCGGCATCGGTCGCGGCGAGGTGCTGCAGAATGCCGGCGTCGATGTCGTGACCGAGGTGAAGGGTGTCGGCGAGAACCTGCAGGACCATCTGCAGCTGCGCCTGGCCTACAAGGTGACCGGCGTGCCGACGCTGAACGAGAAGGCGACGAAGCTGATCGGCAAGGCGGCGATCGGGCTCGAATATCTCATCCGCCGCTCCGGGCCGATGGCCATGGCGCCGAGCCAGCTCGGCATCTTCACCCGCTCGGGACCCGACAAGGAAACGCCTGACCTGCAATATCACGTGCAGCCGGTCTCGCTCGACAAGTTCGGCGATCCGGTTCACGCCTTTCCGGCGATCACCGCGAGCGTCTGCAATCTGCAGGCCGGAAAGCCGTGGTTCGGTGCATCTTGTCGAGCCCGGATTTTGCCGCGCAGCCGACGATCGCGCCGAAATACCTCTCGACGGAGCGCGATCGCGACATAGCTGTTCGATCCATAAAGCTGACACGCCGGATCGTGTCGCAGCCATCCTTCGCGCGTTTCAAGCCGGAGGAATTCAAGCCTGGTCCCGCCTATCAGACGGAGGCCGATCTGGAGCGGGCGGCGGGCGAGATCGGCACGACGATCTTCCATCCGGTCGGAACCTGCCGGATGGGCGGAGACAGGGACAGTGTCGTCGATCCGCAGGCTGAAGCTGCGCGCACTCGGCAAGCTCAGGATCGCCGATGCCTCGGTGATGCCGTCGATCACCTCGGGCAACACGAATTCGCCGACGATCATGATCGCCGAAAAAGCGGCGGCGATGATCCTCGAAGACAACAGATAGGAGGCCAGCATGGCACGGATCGCATTCATCGGGCTCGGCAACATGGGCGGGCCGATGGCGGCCAATCTCGTCAAGGCCGGGCACGAAGTGACGGGCTTCGATCTTGCCGCGCCGGTGCTGAAGGCGGCCGAGGAAACGCGGCGTAAAGCCGGCAAGCCACATCAGCCAGGCCGGTGACGGAGGCGGAGACCGTCGTCACGATGCTGCCGCAGGGCAAGCATGTGCTGACCGCCTGGCCGGACATATTGAAGTCGGTTCCGGCCGGAACGCTGGTGATCGACTGCTCGACCATCGATGTCGAAAGCGCGCGCAAGGCGCATGAGATGGCCAAGGCCGCAGGCTGCCTCTCGCTCGACGCGCCCGTCTCCGGCGGAACGGGCGGGGCGGCGGCGGGCACGCTTGACCTTCATGGCCGGCGGTTCGGACGAGAGCTTTCGCCAAGGCCAAGCCGATCCTTGAGGCGATGGGCAAGAAGATCGTCCATTGCGGCGAAGCCGGCGCCGGCCAGGCGGCGAAGATCTGCAACAACATGATCCTCGGCATTTCGATGATCGGCGTCTGCGAGGCCTTCGTGCTGGCCGAAAAGCTCGGCCTTTCGCATCAGGCGCTCTTTGATGTCGCCTCGACCTCATCCGGCCAGTGCTGGTCGATCAACACCTATTGCCCGGTTCCGGGGCCGGTACCGACGTCGCCGGCGAACAACGATTACAAACCGGGATTTGCCGCCGCTCTGATGCTCAAGGATCTCCGGCTTTCGCAGGAGGCCGCGCTTTCGAGCGGCGCATCGACGCCGCTCGGCGCGGAAGCGGCACAGCTCTACGCGCTCTTCGAAAAGCTGGGCAATGGCGGAAAGGATTTCTCCGCCATCATCGAGATGTTCCGGGAGCGTGCCTAAGGTGCGGATATACGCGACTGACGGGAGAGGAGCGATGGACATTCGTTCGACACTGACAGAGCTAAGCGAAGCCTTCAACGCGCATGATCTCGATCGAATCATGGCGTTTTTTTCCGATGATTGCATCTTGGAGATGCCGAGGGGAAGCAAGCCTTGGGGTTCACGTTTTGAAGGCAAGCGGCACGTACGAGAAGCGCTGGCAACGCGCTTTGAGGGCCTGCCTGATGTCCACTACGGCAGCCAAGAGCATTTGTGGATTCGGCTGCCGATACTGGCATCTCAAAATGGACCCTCACCGGCACGACCCGCGAGGGACCAGAACGGAGGTCCATGGTTGTGACTTCTACACGTTTGGCGACGGCAAGGTGATCCGCAAGGACTCATACTGGAAAATCGTGGAGTGAACTTTCAGCGAGCCGCTCGTGTAGAACGAGTCTACGAGTACGGGCCGTAGTCACTTCGCGACGAGCGAGAGATGCAGCGCGCGTCCCATTGAGCAGGATCTCGATTTCGCCGGCGAAGCAAGTTCGATCGCGCCGCACAGCGTGCCGGTCGTGATCAGCGCGCCAGCCTTCAGCGAATTCTCCGGGCGCAGCTTGTCATTGGCGTAGTCGACGAGCCAGGTGAGCACGTCGCCCTTCGGGTGCTGCGCCGGAGCATCGTAGATCGGCTGGCCGTTGCAGGGTGACCTTGAGCGGCGTTCCGCTCGCTGTGTCGATCAGCGTCTTTCGGCACGGCCGGGCCAAGCACATAGCCGCTATTGCCGAGGCGATCGGCGAGGAAAAGCAGGAAGGAAACCTTGCCGCTTTCCTCGATGGCGGAGACCAGAAGTTCAGCGCCGAGATGGACGGTCGCGACCGCATCGACGACTTCGGCGCGGCTGTAACCGCCGTCGCGGCGGACCGGCAGGTCCGAGCCGAGGCGAACGGCGATTTCCGCTTCGAATTTCATGCCCTTCACCCACGGAATCTGGGCGCCGGAACTGGCTTCGGCGTAAGGATGGAGCGGTGCCGTCACCGCCTGGCCGTCCGGCGAAACCGTCACTTTCCAGGCATTGCTGGCGATGGCTTCTTCGGCGGCGAGGAAATTCTGCGCATCCATTGCGTGGCGAAGATCGGCGGGAAGCGCGAAATCGGCTGGTCGGCGCCTGCTTGCCCGCCTTGTGGAGGCCGTGAAGCCGGGCTGCAAGTGCACGCGGATCGAAGGCCGCGTTTGAATCCGTCATGATGTTTCCTCCGCCTGATTTTTGAGTGGCCAACACTAGCCGCCAGCCTAAGATGGGGTAAAGGGCGCGGATGGAAAGACTGTTATTCCATTGCCGCATACCAGGCGCGGCGATAGTTAGTCGAGACCGGCGATCGCGGCCGGCGGAAAGCGTCTTTCAGAGCCGGGCGCAGGCCTGATGCCGGTGAGCAAGCGCGGCACCCTGGCTGGTGCCGGTCGAGCCGGGCAGAGCGATGACGTCGCGCCCGGTCAAGGCGGCAAGGATCTCGAGATAGGTCTCATTCAGCGCGAACGGTCCTTCGACGATGACAGGACCTCTGGCGCCGATCAGGCCGAGGCAGGCCTCGGTCATCAAGGCGAGATAGAGGCAGGCGGCGGCATAGCGTTCGCGCAGCGCTTGCATCATCCGCGCTCGATCCAGCGCTTGCTCTCGCCGGGGAACGGCCCGGAACCTGGGGCGACGTTCGGCAGCAGCATCATGCCCTTGTCGATGATCACGGCCGAGGCCGCCTTGACGCCTTCTGCGTCGAACATCGCCGATCTCGGCCGAAAGAATTTCGAATTCGCGGCCGCCCATGAAGCGGGAGGACGGCACGGCGCGGCCATAGGCATCGACATTGGCGAGCGCATCGCGCGTTCGGATCGAGATGGTCGAGATCGCCGCCGACGCCGAAATTGATCACCCAGGTGCCGGTCGAGACGACGGCGAAGGGCGCTTCGCGAGTGACGAGATGCGGCAGCAGCGAGGCGTTGGAATCATGGATGCCGCAATAGACCGGAACGCGGTGCGGCAAGACCGATCTCTGCGGCGATCTCCGGCAGCACAGGACCGAGCGCATCGAAGGCGGAGCGGATCGGCGCCATCAGGTCGCGAATGCCGAGCGTGTCGACCAGCGAGGAATAGTCGCCGCGCTTCGGGTTCCAGAGATCGGTATGGCAGCCGAGCGACGTCACCTCGTTGGCCGCGACGCCGGTCAGCCGCGAGGTCCAGTATTGCGGATAGGTGAGGATGGTCGCGACCTTGGCGAATTCCTCGGGAAAGGCGGTCTTCTGATAGTGGATCTGCGCGCCGACATTCAGGCCCATCGGCGAGGCGCGGCGAAAAGGTCTCCTCGAAGGAGGGGCGCAGCGCGCGTATAGGCGTCGTGGATGTCCTGCGGATATTCATGCTCGTAGTCGAGCACCGGCATGGCAAGCGCTGCCATCCGCGGCCGAGCAGCGCGGCGGATGCGCCATGCGTCGTGATCGAGATGGCGTCGAAGCCGGGTGTCACCGCAAAGTTCTTCAGCGCGTCGAGCGTAAAGGACCAGAGCGCCTCGATGTCGTAATGCGGATAGAGGCCGGTCTTGAGCGCCGTGTTCGGCCGTCCTCAGCGGCGGCGATCTCGGCGCCGGTCGCGCTGTCGAGCACGACGACCTTGGCATTGGTCTTGCCGATATCGAGAACGGCGATGCGGCGATAGTGAGGTGGCGTTCATGGCATGTGGAAGACGGTGACGAGATCGCTCTGAACAGGCGAATTGTCGGGATTGGTCGCCATGATATCGGCCATATGCGCCCACCATTTCTTCATGACGGGATGGTCCGGCAGGCTCGCCATCGTGTGATCCGGCGGGCCGCGTCAAAACGCCGAACAGCGTGTTGGTCTCGCGGTCGAGATGGATGGAATAGTCGCTGGCGCCGGCCTTGTGCAGCAGCTCGACCAGTTCCGGCCAGATCTCGTCATGCCGCTTCCTGTATTCGGCCTCCATGCCGGGATTGAGCTTCATCTTGAAGGCGTGTTTTTCGAGAGGTCATTTGGAGCTCATGGCCTTGATGCGGCGGGCGACGATCGGCATCGCGATGGTGATGATCAGAAGCAGGCCGATGAAGATCGACATGACGATGCCGGGCACGTTGAGCAGGCCGAGACCGAAGGTGACGAGGCCCATGACGAAGGCGGCGATGACGACGCCGCCGATCGTGCCGGAGCCGCCGAGGATCGAGACGCCGCCGAGCACCACCATGGTCACGACCTCGAGCTCCCAGCCCTGCGCGATCGACGGCCGGGTCGAGCCGAGACGCGAGGTCAGGCAGACGGCGGCAATGCCGCTCATGACGCCGGTCAGCAGGAAGAGGATGAATTTGACGCGTTCGACCGGGATGCCGGAGAAGCGCGCGGCGAAATCGTTGTTGCCGATCGTATAGACCTGCCGGCCGAAATTCGTCGCGTGCAGCAGGATGGCGAAGAGCGATCGCCAGCACGATGAAGAGCACGAATTCGAAGGAGAAGACCCAGACGACATAGCCCTGGCCGAAATAGGCGAAATCGGCCGGGATAGTTGCCATAGGCCTGGTCGCCGAGCACGATATAGGAAATGCCGCGGAACAGGCTCATCGTGCCGATGGTGACGACGATCGACGGCAGTTTCAGCACTGAGACGAGAAAGCCGTTGAAAATGCCGCAGAGCGAGCCCGATGCCGATGCCGATCGCGACCAGGCCCGGCGTGCCGACGCCGACCTGTGCCGCAGCGCCCATGGCCGTCGAGGCGAGCGCGATGATCGCGGCGACCGAAAGATCGATCTCGCCGGCGATGACGAGCAGCGCCATGGCAAAGGCGATCATCGCCTTTTCGGTGAAGTTGAAGGTCGCGTCCGAGAGGTTCCAGGCGTCGAGGAAATAGGGCGAAGCCAGGGAATTGAAGATGAAGATCAGGATGGCGACGCCGAAGAGCAGCACTTCCCAGCTCGCCATGATGCGGCGGAAGGGCGTGCCGAGGCGGTCGGGAATGACGCGCTTTTCGGTCGTGGTGCGGAAACGGTGCTCATGCGGCCACCTCCGTGCTGGAGTGTCTGCGGCCGCCTGGTCGCGCAGGATGATGCGGCCGCGATTGCGCTCGCGCCTGGCGTTGAAGACGACGGCGAGAATGATGACGGTGCCGGAGATCGCCATCTGCGTGAAGGGTGAAATGTCGATGACCGGAAGCGCATTCTTGATGACGCCGAGGAACAGCGCGCCGAGCACGGTGCCGGCGACCGAGCCGACGCCGCCGGCAATCGAGATGCCGCCGATGACGCAGGCCGCGACGCTATCGAGTTCGAAGCCGTTGGCGATATCGACATAGGCGACGGCATAGCGCGACACCCAGAGATAGCTCGCAAAGGCCCGCGAGCGCGCCCGACAGCACGAAGGCGAGGAAGTGCGTCCAGCCGACATCGATGCCGGCATAGACGGCCGCCGTCGGGTTGCCGCCGGTCGCATAGGTCGAGCGGCCGAACTGCGTGTATCTGCAGCAGGACATACATCAGCAGCACGATGATGATCGCGATCCAGCCGAGGACGGGCAGGCCGAGCATCGGCGTGCGCGGTACGATGAGGAAGATCGGCGTCATCTGGTGGGCATTCACCCATGCGCCGCCCGACAGCACGAAGGCCATGCCGCGATAGATGGTGAGCGTGCCGAGCGTCACGACGATCGGCGGGATTTCGAGCGCCCAGACCAGGAAGCCGTTGATGGCGCCGAGGCAGGCGCCGATGACGATCGCGGCGAGGATCAGCACGACCAGCGGCAGATCGGGATAGGCGGCGTTCATCATCGCGATCGCCATGCCGGTGAAGGCGAGATTGGCGGCGACCGAAAGATCGATCGATTTCGTCAGGATGACCGTCATCTGCGCCAGCGCCAGGATGATCAGGATCGACGTATCGTTGAAGATGTTGGCGAGATTGGCCGGCGTTGCGAAATCCGGAGCGCGCGTCGAGAAGATCGCGATCATCACGACGATGATGAGGAAGAGCAGCGTTTCGCGTTTTCTGATCAGTCGTGCCATCCGACTTTCACCTCATGCATTGCCGGTGGCGGCGCGCACCAGCGTTTCCGGCGTCAGCTCTTCGCGCTCGAAGAGACCGGCCGAAAGGCCCTCCTTCATCACCAGCACCCGGTCCGACATGCCGATGATCTCCGGCAGTTCGGAGGAGATCATGATGATCGAGAGGCCCTCGGCGGCGAGTTCGCTGATGAAGCCGTGCACGGCCGCCTTCGAGCCGATGTCGATGCCCTTGGTCGGCTCGTCGAGAATGATGACCTTCGGCTGCGTCGCCAGCCATTTGCCGATCACCACCTTCTGCTGGTTGCCGCCCGACAGCGTGCCGACCGGCACGGAGAGGGCGGCGGCGCGCAGATCGAGCCGCTCGGCATATTTGCGGGCGAGCGCGAATTCGTTGGCCGCCTTCAGGAAGCCCTTGCGCGAGGTGCGGCCGAGCGAGGGCAGCGACATGTTCTGGTAGATCGGCATCGGCAGCGCCAGGCCGTGACGGCCGCGCTCCTCCGGCACATAGACGATGCCGGCGCGGATGGCATCGTGCGGCGAATGGATGATCGATTCTCCTGGCCTTCGAGCGTCAGCTTGCCGGAGAGCGGCTTGGTGATGCCGAACAGCGACTGGCAAAGCTCGGAGCGGCCGGCGCCGATCAGGCCGTAGACGCCGAGGATTTCGCCCCGGCGCAGCGTGAAGGAGATGTCGCGGAATTCGGTGCGGTGGCAGTAGTTCCGGACCTCGAGAACCGTGTCGCCGATGGCGACGTCGACCTTCGGAAAGGCGTTCTCGACGTCGCGGCCGACCATCATGCGGACGATCTCGTCCTGCGGCGTTTCCTTGAGCCGGCCGTGGCCGACGGCGCGGCCGTCGCGGAAGACGACGAAATTGTCGGCGATCTCGTAGACCTCGTCGAACTTGTGGCTGATGAAGAGGATCGCCTTGCCCTTGTGCCTTCAGGCCCTCGACGATGCGGAAGAGATCGTCGATCTCCTTGCGGGAAAGCGCGGCCGTCGGCTCGTCCATGATGACGATGCGGGCCTCGATCGACAGGGCGCGGGCAATCGCCACCAGATGGCGCTGCGCGATCGAGAGGTCCTTCAGCCGGATCGTCGGATCGATATTGCTTTCGAGCGACGTCAGCAGCGCCTTCGCGCGGCTGTTCATCGCCTTCCAGTCGATGGTGCGGAATTTCGTGCGCGGCGCATGGCCGAGAAAGATGTTTTCGGCAACCGTCAGCTCGTCGAAGAGCACGGTTTCCTGATGGATGGCGGTGACGCCGGCGTCGATCGCGGCCTGGGCGCTGGCGAAGGTCACCGGCTGGCCGTCGACGAGGATCTCGCCCTCGTTCGGGCTGGTAGATGCCGGTCAGAATCTTGACGAGCGTCGATTTGCCGGCGCCGTTTTCGCCGATCAGCGCCGTCACCTTGCCGGGATAGAGCGCGATGCTGACATTGTCGAGCGCCTTCACGCCGGGAAAGATCTGCGAAATGCCGCGCATTTCCAGAATGGCCGACGCGTCTGCCGGCTTGGCTGTCCGCGACGGGTTGTTGAAGGGCGGTGGTCATCAGCAGCGTTACCGGTGTCGAATGGGAAGTCCCGGCGGCCGCAAGCCGCCGGGCTCTTGCGATGACGGTTCAGATCAGAAGACCTTGGAGAACTGGTCGATGTTCGAAGCGTTGTAGACGAAGGGATCGGCCATGGCGGCTTCGCCGTTGTCGCCGACCTTGATCTTGCCCATGCGGCCGGCATCGATCTCGCTGCCCGGCTTGCCGTCGGTCTCACCCTTGACGAGGCGATAGGCGATCTGCGTTGCCGAATAGCCGAGGTCGATCGGGTTCCAGATCGCGAATTCCTTCGTCGCGCCCGACTTGATCGCGCCGGCCATTTCGGACGGCAGGCCGAGACCGGTCACGTAGACCTGGCCGATCTGGCCCGTGTCCTTGACGGCCTGCGAAGCGGCGAGAACGCCGACCGTCGTCGGAGCGACGATGACCTTGACGTTCGGGTTGCGACTTCAGCAGGCCCTCGGCTTCACGATAGCTCTTGTCCGAGAGGTCGTCGCCGTAGACGGTCGTGACGAGGTTGAGGCCCGGGAAATCCTTGAGCTGCTTCTTCATCTCGTCGATCCAGATGTTCTGGTTGGTCGAGGTGGTCGTCGCCGACAGGATGGCGAAGTCGCCCTTGCCGCCGTCGAGATGATCCTTGGCGAGCGTCAGGCACATCTTGCCGATCAGCTCGTTGGACGACGGGTTGAGCTGCAGGATGCGGCCGTCCGGCGCGACGCCGGAATCCCAGGAGATGACCTTGATGCCGCGCTGCGTCGCCTTCTTCAGAGCCGGAACGACCGCGTCCGGATCGTTGGCCGAGATGGCGATGGCATCGACGCCCTGGGCGATCAGCGAGTTGATGACTTCGATCTGGCCTTCGGCCGTCGTCGTCGTCGGACCGGTGTAGATCACCTCGACGCCGCCGAGTTCCTTGGCGGCTTCCTGCGCGCCCTTGTTGGCGGCTTCGAAGAAGCCGTTGCCGAGCGACTTCACGACGAGGCCGATCTTGATGTCTGCGCACTTGCCGTGCCGGCCATCATGGCGACGGCCAGCGCGACGCCGATCGCGAGTTTCTTTGCAATTTCATGTTTCTTCCTCCCAGTTGATAGACTACACTCACACCTCGGCCGGCGCTTCTCATGCGACCGACGAGGAATCCTCCTTCACGGCCTGCGGCCGGCGCTCGCGATGATGAGCGTGATGCCGGCATTCTCGATCATCTTGACGGATTCCTCCGGAATGCCGTCATCGGTGATGATCGTCGACACCCGGTCGAGCGGGCACAGAATCAGGCTCGACCGGCGATGGAACTTGCTGGAATCGACCATGACGACCAGTTCGTCGGCCTGATGCATCAGCTTCTGCTCGCTCTGGATGATCAGGGCATCGGCCTCCATGATGCCGAGCGGGCCGACGCCCTGTGCGCCGATGAACATGCGGCGGGCATAGAAATTGCGGATCGCGTCATTGTCGAAGGGCGACAGGATCAGGCTCTGCTCGCGATAGATCGCGCCGCCCGGCACCGTCACCGTGTTCTTCGAATGCTTGACCAGATGTTCGGCGATCGCGAAGGAATTGGTCATCACCTGCAGCCGGTGCGCCGGCATGATAGTGCACCATCTGGAAGGTCGTCGTGCCGCCATTGATGATGATCGCGTCGCCCGGATCGCAAAGTTCGACGGCCTTGCGCGCAATTGCGCGTTTCTTGTCGATATTGACACGTTCCGAAACGCGGAAGGGCCGCCCTGCGAGATTGCCGAGCTGCGGCGGATGGATCGCTTCGGCGCCGCCGCGCACGCGCCGGATCTTTCCCTGCACATGCAGGGCCGCGATATCGCGGCGGATCGTCGCCTCGGAGGCCTCGGTCAATTCGGAAATATCCTGAACCGTCACGACGGACTTTTCCTGTACGGCGCTCAGAATGATGCGATGGCGTTCACGTTCGTGCATTGGGCTCCTCCTGTGTTCGTGTTATTTCGCAAATGTGACAAAGTGTCAATCAAAAACGATCAAAAATTTTCATATTGCGTTGCAGAATAATCGAATTTGATCGTTTTCGATTGACAAGCGCGATTTTGCTGAGCGATACCGTGATCGAAAAGGGCGTGCGAGATTTTCGCTCCGCCAGCAAGACTATCATATGGGAGGATGACATGGCGGCCGACGTCCGGCTTCTGGAAAACCGTTGGGATGATGCGTATGCGGCCGGCCTCGATGAGCCCGGCAAGCTGCTCTACCGCTCCAATCTGCTCGGCGCCGACAAGCGCATCACCAACTACGGCGGCGGCAACACCTCGGCCAAGGTGATGGAAACCGATCCGCTGACCGGCGAGAAGGTCAAGGTGCTCTGGGTCAAGGGCTCCGGCGGCGATGTCGGCACGATCAAGCTCGACGGTTTCGCCACGCTCTATCAGGACAAGCTCGATCGCTTGAAGAGCATCTACAAGGGTGTCGAGGACGAAGACCGCATGGTCGGCTTCCTGCCGCACTGCACCTTCAACCTCAATGCCCGCGCCGCCTCGATCGACACGCCGCTGCATGGTTTCGTGCCCTTCACCCATGTCGACCACATGCATCCCGACGCGATCATCGCGATTGCCGCGTCGAAGAATTCCCGTGAACTGACGCAGCAGATCTTCGGCGACGAGATCGGCTGGCTGCCCTGGCGCCGTCCGGGCTTCCAGCTCGGCCTCGATCTCGAAGCCTTCGTCAAGGCGCAACCCGAATGCCAAGGGCGTCGTGCTCGAAAGCCATGGTCTGTTCACCTGGGCGAACGACGCCAAGGCCTGCTACGAGCTGACGCTCGATATCATCAACAAGGCGATCCAGTGGTTTGCCGAGAAGACCGAAGGCAAGACGATCTTCGGCGGCGCTGTCGTCGCAGAGCCTGCCGGTCGCCGAGCGCCGCGCGATCGCCGCCCGGCTGATGCCGGAAATCCGCGGCCGGATCGGCAAGCAGGAGCGCAAGCTCGGTCATTTCGACGATCAGGACGCGGTGCTCGAATTCGTCAATTCCAAGGATCTGCGTCCGCTCGGCGCGCTCGGCACCAGCTGCCCGGACCACTTCCTGCGCACCAAGATCCGCCCGCTGATCGTCGATTTCGATCCGGCCAAGCCGGATGTCGATGCGATCGTTGCCGGTCTCGACAAGGCGCTGGAAGACTACCGCGCCGACTACGCGCGCTACTACAACGACTGCAAGCATGACAATTCGCCCGCCATGCGCGATGCCAATCCCGTCATCTTCCTCGTTCCCGGGCGTCGGCATGCTGTCCTTTGCCCGCGACAAGGCGACGGCCCGCATCGCCAGCGAATTCTACGTCAACGCCATCAACGTCATGCGCGGCGCGTCGACGGTCTCCGAATATCAGGGCCTGCCGGAGCAGGAGGCCTTCGATATCGAATACTGGCTGCTCGAAGAGGCAAAGCTGCAGCGCATGCCGAAGCCGAAGAGCCTTGCCGGCCGCGTCGCCTTCGTCACCGGCGGCGCCGGCGGCATCGGCCGCGCGACGGCCGCGCGTCTCGTCGGCGAGGGCGCCTGCGTGGTGCTCGCCGATATCGATCAGGCGGCGCTGGAAGGCACGAAGGCCGATTTCGTCAAGAAATTCGGCGCGGATGCCGTGCGCAGCGTCAAGCTCGACGTCACCAAGGAAGACGCGGTGATCTCCTCCTTCGCGGAAGCCTGCGTCGAATTCGGCGGCATCGATATCCTCGTCTCGAATGCCGGCATCGCCTCGTCCGCGCCGATCGAAACCACCGAGCTTTCGATGTGGAACCGCAATATCGATATTCTCGCGACCGGCTATTTCCTCGTCTCGCGCGAAGCCTTCCGGCTGTTCCGCCGTCAGAAGCTCGGCGGCAACGTCGTCTTCGTCGCCTCGAAGAACGGTCTTGCCTCCTCGCCGAACGCCGCTGCCTATTGCACCGCCAAGGCCGCCGAAATCCATCTTGCCCGCTGCCTGGCGCTCGAAGGTGCGGATGCCGGCATTCGCGTCAACACGGTCAATCCGGATGCGGTCCTGCGCGGCTCGAAGATCTGGAGCGGCGAATGGCGCGAACAGCGCGCCGCCTCATCGAAGATCGAGGTGGACGAGCTGGAGGAACATTACCGCAAGCGCTCGATGCTGAAGCTCAACGTTTTCCCGGAAGATATTGCCGAGGCGATCTATTTCCTCGCGTCCGACCTTTCGGCGAAGTCGACCGGCAACATCATCAATGTCGATGCCGGCAACGCGCAGAGCTTTACGCGGTAAAGGCAGAATGTCTCTTCGCCTCAGCGGGGAAAAGATCACCGGCAGGCAGATGCAGGGCGGCGAGCGACGGAGTAGCGAGCGCCCAAGCTGGGACGCGAGGACGAGGGATATCCTTGCCGCCCCGGTCATCCGAGCAGACGCGTCGGGCCACCTGTCTCCCGCGATGGGGAAGCAACAGAGACGCAGATCGGATTAGTCGGGAGGAAGATATGGCCGAGTTCAGGATTGCGCAGGATCTGGTCGCAGCGGAAAACGACAAGCGCGCAGCTGCGCTGAAAGCCGATTACGAGGCGCTGGGCGCGACACTTGCCCGCCGCGGCGTCGATATCGAGGCGATCACCAAGAAGGTCTCCGAATTCTTCGTCGCCGTTCCCTCCTGGGGCGTCGGCACCGGCGGCACGCGCTTTGCCCGCTTCCCCGGCACCGGCGAGCCGCGCGGCATCTTCGACAAGCTCGACGATTGCGCCGTCATCCATCAGCTGACGCAGGCGACGCCGACGGTCTCGCTGCATATTCCCTGGGACAAGGCGGATGCGAGGGAACTGAAGGCGAAGGGCGATGCGCTCGGCCTCGGCTTCGATGCGATGAATTCCAACACCTTCTCCGACGCGCCCGGCCAGAGCACACTCCTACAAATACGGCTCGCTCAGCCATACCGATGCGGCGACGCGCGCGCAGGCGGTCGAGCACAATCTCGAATGCATCGAGATCGGCAAGGCGATCGGCTCGAAGGCGCTGACCGTCTGGATCGGCGACGGCTCGAACTTCCCCGGCCAGAGCAACTTCACCAAGGCTTTCGAGCGCTATCTCGCTGCGATGGCGGAGATCTACAAGGCGCTGCCGGACGACTGGCGGCTCTTTTCCGAGCACAAGATGTACGAGCCGGCCTTCTATTCGACCGTCGTGCAGGATTGGGGCACCAACTACCTGATCGCCCAGACGCTCGGCCCGAAGGCCTATTGCCTCGTCGATCTCGGCCACCATGCGCCGAACACCAATATCGAGATGATCGTCGCCCGCCTGATCCAGTTCGGCAAGCTCGGCGGCTTCCACTTCAACGATTCGAAGTATGGCGACGACGATCTCGACGCCGGCGCGATCGAGCCCTATCGCCTGTTCCTGGTCTTCAACGAACTGGTCGACGCCGAACATCGCGGCGTCAAGGACTTCCATCCGGCCCATATGATCGACCAGTCGCACAATGTCACCGACCCGATCGAGAGCCTGATCAACAGCGCCAACGAAATCCGCCGCGCCTATGCGCAGGCGCTGATCGTCGACCGCAAGGCGCTCTCCGGCTATCAGGACGACAACGACGCGCTGATGGCGATCGGAAACGCTGAAGCGCGCCTACCGCGCCGATGTCGAGCCGATCCTCGCCGAGGCCCGCCGCCGTGCCGGCGGCGCGATCGATCCGATCGCCGCCTACCGCGCGAGCGGCTATCGCAAGAAAGTTTCGGCTGAGCGTCCGGCTTCCGCTGCCGGTGGCGGCGGCATCATCTGAGCGATCTGAGGATGTCGAAGCCGCTGCTGGATAAGCGGCGGCCGCGACGGCTAATTCACGGCTTCCATTCGCCGGCGATCTGGCGGGTGGCGACGTTCAGCCGGTTCCAGACATTGATATTGGCGATGGCGATGACGAGGGCCGCGAGGCTCTTGCCGTCGATAATGGCGCGTCGCTTCGTCCCAGATATCGTCCGGCACCGGATCGGCGCGATCGCTGATGCGGGTGACGGCCTCGGTGAGCGCAAGGGCTGCGCGCTCGCTCGTCGGGCTGAAATAGGGCGCCTCGCGCCAGGCCGCGACGGCAAAGAGCCGCTCGTCGGTCTCGCCGAGCTTGCGGGCGATGCGCGGATGGCCGTCGACGCAGACGCTGCAGCCGTTGATCTGGCTGGCGCGCAGATTGACCAGTTCGAGCAGCTTCGGCGAAAGGCCGGTCTTGGCCGGCACGCTGCCGAGGGCGACCAGCGCCTGCATGGCCTCGGGAATGACGACGGCCGGGATTTCCCATTCTCGCTTGCATGATCATGTCTCCTTGTCTGTCTTCGTCGTTTTAGCGATGACGACGCCGGCCGTTGTCACATCGGCCGGCATTCGTTCGTCATGGTGTTGACGAACCGCGCGCGGAGAATGTGACCGATGGACGAGAAAAAATTTCTGGCCGACGAATTCGAGGCAAACCGGGCGCATCTGAAGGCTGTCGCCTATCGCATGCTCGGCTCGCGCAGCGGAGGCAGACGACGCCGTGCAGGAGGCCTGGCTGCAGGCTCAACCGCTCGGATACAGGCGGTATCGACAATCTCGGCGGCTGGCTGACGACGGTGGTCGCGCGCATCTGCCTCGACATGCTGCGTTCCAGGAAGACGCGGCGCGAGGAGCCGCTCGATCTGCCCGTCCATGAGACGATTGCCGATCCGCGAATCGCCGATCCCGAGCGCGACGCTCGTGCTTGCCAACTCGGTCGGCGTGGCACTGCTCGTCGTCCTGCAGACGCTGGCGCCCGGCCGAACGCGTCGCCTTCGTGCTGCACGACATGTTCGACCTGCCTTTCGACGAGATCGCGCCGATCATCGGCCGCAGCTCCGATGCGACGCGGCAACTCGCCAGCCGCGCACGGCGGCGCGTGCAGGGAAAGACGGAGGTGCGCGAGACCGACATCGAGAATAAGAAAACAATCGTCAAGTGCCTTCCTTGCCGCTTCGCGCGACGGCAACTTCCAGGCGTTGCTTGCTCTTCTCCACCCCGATGCCGTCTTTGCGCCCGACGCGACCGCCGCCCGTCTCGGCAATGCCAGCGAGCTTCATGGCGCCCACGCAGTTGCCACGACATTCAAGGGCAGGGCACGCGCCGCGTTGCCCGCATTCGTCGACGATGGCGTCGGTCTCGTCGTTATCGTCGAGGACCAATTGCGCGTTGTCCTTAGACTGAGCTTCGAAAACGGCCAGATCTCCCGCATCGAAGCGATCGCCGATCCGGATCATCTGCAGCATATCGATTACAAGCTCTTCGATCAGTAGCGCGGGCTGTACTTTATTTGATGAAGAAAAGGCGTGTGCTCACCGGCGCACGCCTTTTGTCTTGCATGATTGAAGAAGGGAACGCTAGTGGCTGCGCCAACCCATGATCTTTTCAATGCGTTCCGACGACGCGCGCACCTGCGTGGTATAGCGGTTCTCGTCGGAAAGGGCCTTCTGTTCGGGAAGGACGATGGAAATGGTGGCGACGCACCGGCCATCGCGGTCGCAAACCGGCGAGGCAATGCAGGCAACCGCATAATCGGACTCGCCGGCCTGAATCGACAGGCGGGACTGGAACGCCGCGGCCGCAGAAGCGGAAAGCACGGCCGGGTCCATCTCAGCGCGACCGGCCGGCGAGGATTTGGCGCAGCGCTTGAAGAGCTCCACGCGCTCGTCTTCCGACAGGTGGCCGACAAGCAGGCGACCGGATGCGGTCCAGTTCAGCGGGACGCGGGCGCCAACGCGATAAGCGACTTGGAAATGGCTCGGGCCGTCAGCCATGGCGAGGACGAGCATGTAGTCGCCATCGCGGCCGCAGATCTGAACGGTTTCGCCTGCCTCGCGGCAAAGATCGTGCATCTCATGTGTCGCGACACTCATGAAATCGAGCGAGCGAGCATAGGCGAGGCCGTAGTGGTAGAGCCGCGAGCCGAGCCAGATCGAGCCATCAACGTTGCGTGTCAACATGTTCTTTCCGACCAAGTCGTCGACGATGACATAGACGGTTGAAAGTGGCGCCTTCACAGCCTTGGCGATCGCATAGACTCCGGTCGGGGAGCTGGTCTCGTATAGATAATCAATCACCTGCAGCGCACGATCGATGCCGCTCACACGGGAGCGGCGTGCGGCCCTGTTGCCCGTCGCTTTAACCGAGGCGTCATCCTCGGAGTAAAGAATTGATGATGTGTTGCCGTCCAATTCCACGATCCCCCATGCAGAACCCAGCCTATTGCATTACTATGGTACAGCCGTCGACAGGACAAGTCGCGACGCGCTTCCTTCCCCAACCTATTTAGAAGATACTGAGGTCTGATGACATTCGCACCTCCTAAATCAGTTGATGCGATGCGCCGATGATTGCCGCGGCCCTCGCCAGCCCCTTGTCGCGGGTGAGCAAAGTCGCAGGTGAGCAAAGCTGGCCAAACGCGCCAATACAGCGAACGCTGCCGCTGGGGAAGGCGGCAGCTTTCGCAGGGGGCAGGGAATGTCCCCGGGGGAGTTAGCAGAAGCAGCAAACTGTCGCGGGGTTCGCGGCGTTGCGGTTGGCGATCGCGTTGATAAAGTTGCCCACCTTGGATTCCCGTTTACGGGCTGCCGTCTCAAGGAGTTGCTTGAAATCTTCAAGCGTCACGCCATCAGCGCGCATGACCATGGCGATCAGCGGGTCGCGAAGGGCTTCAGATATCG
This sequence comes from uncultured Alphaproteobacteria bacterium, assembly GCA_963838565.1. GTDB lineage: Bacteria > Pseudomonadota > Alphaproteobacteria > Rhizobiales > Rhizobiaceae > Rhizobium. Next base: position 77,051 of record CAWIRO010000016.1, on the reverse strand, counting down.
TCAGGTCATTGCTCTTACTCATGGCTCGTTCCTCCTTTCGTGGGCAGTCGCCCGTGTTCCGCTCCGCCGCCAGCCCTCTCGGCATTGACTTCGGCGAACAGCGGTGTTACCGGTAAGTAACAAACCACTTGTTACCGATCGGTCACATTGATGTCAAGGACTTCGTCCGCAAAAAAATCAGAAACTTCGCAAGACATCTCCCAAATTCTGACAGACGAGAAAATTCCGCCAAGGGAACGCATCGTTTCGACGGCGTCGGAGCTTTTTCGGGAGCATGGCATCCGCGGCATCGGCGTCGATGCGATTGCGGACGCGGCACTCACGAACAAGATGACGCTCTACCGGCATTTCGGTTCGAAGGATGAGCTGGTCTGCGAGACGCTGCGTCGCGCCTCAGAAAAGGCCGAGCAGATCTGGCGTGATCTCGAGGTGGCGCATCCGGGCAATCCCCGCGCGCAACTCGACGCGTGGGTTCAGGCGCGGACCGAGTGTCTGAGTGGAGAACCGGCAGGTTGCGATCTCGCCAATGCGGCGATCGAACTGAAGGGGGAGGGTCATCCCGCCCATGAAGTGATCGAACGCCACAAGGCCGAGCAGCGTCAGCGCCTGGCCGCGCTCTGTTCCGCCGCAGGCGCCCGCGAGCCGCAGCTTCTTGCCGATACGTTGATGCTTCTGTTTGAGGGCGCCCGCGTCACGCGTCAGGCGATGGGCAGCAACGGCTGCTGCAGCCACTTTTCGAAGGCCTGCAGCACGGCGATTGCGTCGCTCTGCTGAAACTGGCGGCGCATCGGAACCTTCCATTTTCGAGATCGTTTTTCCTATTGTTAGGAAGTTCAATATCGACACGGAAGAGATATGAACTACACCTATCTCCATCGTCTATATGCGAAGCGCGCCGAGCTGGAAGCCAAGCTCGAACTTCATCTTGCGCGCAACTGTTTTGGCGAGGAGGAACTAGAGGACGGCACGGACTCTGATCTGCGCGAGCGTATCAGTGAAATCTCCGAAGAGATTAGCGAACTGGAGCGCTCACCTGGAAGCTAGGTCATGACCCTAGGTTATCGCGTTCAGGATTTCGACCGTGCGTTCATCGAACTTCCCGTCGTAGAACCGGTTGATCGCTTCGTGGAAGGGCGAGCCGGCGTCGCTGACGGTTGCAAAAAGCGTCAGCGAGGAGCGTAACTTCAGATCATCCGGAGAGCCGAGGATTTCGTGAGCCGTGCGGCCTTCGACCGAGAGGATGGCTTGGACGCAGCGAACGAGGCGGCTCCCCAGAACGGGATCGGCTAGATAGGCGGCCGCCTCTTCCGCGGACCGGATCGCATATTTTGCGGTCATCGCCGACGAGCCAAGCCCGGCAATCTGGGGAAAGATGAACCACATCCAGTGCGATCGCTTCCGTCCCGACCTGAGCTCCTCCAAAGCCCGGTCGTAAATGCCGTTCTGCGCATCGATGAAGCGCTCGAGATTAAAATCCCCGGCCATCTGTTCTCTCCTCGTCAGCAGTCCCTGTCCGGATAGGGACTGTATTCGCGGCAGTAGTCCGAGCTGTCGAAGGTCTCCGACATAGGTGCCGGCGCAGCGATTGCCGTAGCGGCAGACGGCGATTCCAAAGAGCCGAGATGGACGGTCAGCCCCGCAAAACCGAGCAGGACCAAGGCCCCTGCCACGACCAGTCGCTCTGCCACCGAAAGCTTCCGGGCGCAGAGATGTTCCACGTAGTCGCGCTCGCCGTCGCTGGTTGCTTCGTCATCCTTTTTGAGATGCGTCACTACATCGCCGCGGCTGGAGTTCCAAGTATCGTCGTACGTCATTTCATTTGCTCCTGCTGCACAGCAGGCCCTTTCACATCAAAAATATGGTGGCCGGCGTTGTTCCCGCGTGCGGACGTGGATGTGGTCTTCCGACGAATTGAGTTGAAGAATCGATCCGCAAACTCAGTGTTCAGAAAATCGCACCAATTGCCGGAACCGCGATAAACAGGGGGTGACTAATGGCTGCGATCCGCGATACTTCAAGCCAAGACGATAATTTTACGGATTCTGCCATGACCAAGTCATTCGGTGCGATGTCCATCGCGCAACTCTCTCTTCTCATTCAAAGCGGCGCCGCAGACCCCGTCGAAGTCGTCCGTTCGATCTTCGAGCACATAGAAAACCATCCGGATAAGACGGTCTTCACCGTGCTCCTGAAGGAGCGCGCCATCGAAGAGGCCCGCGCCTCGTCAAAGCGAATCCGCGAGGGCCGATCGCTCGGCTTGCTCGATGGTATTCCAATTGCCTGGAAGGATCTCTTCGACATCGAAGGGCTCGCAACGACGGCCGGTTCGAAGGTGTCTGGCAGGTGCTGCACCCGCCGCCAAGACGCAGCGGTCGTCACTGCGCTGAAGCAGGCTGGAATGATTTCCCTCGGGCGAACGAATATGAGCGAATTCGCCTTCTCGGGTCTCGGCATCAATCCGCATTACGGCACGCCGCAGAACCCTCATGGAAAGGACGTGCCGCGCATCCCGGGCGGGTCGTCCTCCGGTGCGGGCGCCGCGGTCGCAGCTGGCCTTGCGCCGGTCGCGATGGGAACCGACACCGGCGGGTCGGTGCGTATCCCGGCTGCCTTTAACGGTATCGTGGGTTACAAGGCGACGCGCGGCCGCTATGCCATGGATGGCGTCTTTCCCCTCTGCCAAGAGCTTGGATTCGCTCGGTCCACTCTGCCGAACGGTCCAGGATGCGGTCTGGATCGATGCTGCGATGCGCGGCCATACGGCATCGGAGGTGCGCGCCCGTTCGCTGAAGGGCATCGAGATTGCCATTCCCAAGAACGTGGTCTTCGATGGTGTCGAGCCGGGCGTCGCGGCCGCCTTCGATGCGGCGGTGGAACGTCTGGCGAAAGCAGGCGCCCTTGTCAGCCGCGTGGAGATGCCGGCGTTCGACGAAATACTGGCCTTGATGGCTCGATATGGAGCGCTGGTGACCGCCGAGGCCTTCGCGCTGCATCGCGACCGCCTCGCGGGGCCGGAAGCCGACGGTATGGATCGTCGCGTCGTCATGCGCACACGCCTTGGCGAGAAGACCTCAATGCCGGAATACATCGCGATCCTCGACCTCCGGGAGCGGCTCATCGCAGAAAGCCAGCGCCTGATCGGCGACAGGCTGGTGGCGTTCCCTTCCGTCGCCCATGTAGCGCCGCCGATCGCGCCCCTTGAGACGAACGACGATCTCTTTGTTGCGACCAACGCCAAGACGCTGCGCAACACGATGCTCGGCAACTTCCTCGATTGGTGCGGCGTGTCGATCCCCTGCGGCACCGGCGATGCGGGAATGCCGGTCGGCTTCCTGTTGTCGGCGCCGGCCAATTGCGACGAGGCGCTGCTCGGCGCGGCGCTTTCGGCGGAAGCGATCATTCGTGGAGATTTCATTTGAAGTTCCGGGGCTTCGTTGCCTAGGATGCGGAGTGATCGAGGAGGACACGGTGAGGGAGGTCTTGCCAAACGGCCGTTTCGCCGTTCCGTCGCGCACCTGCAGAAAATCATCACATCGAAGAATTCCAAAAGTCTGGCAAACACGCTCTCGCCTGAGCGGTAAATGGAGAATGGCATGACGGATAGTATCGGCAATCGACAGCTTTGCGGAGAAAATCAGGACGGGCGGGCATGGTGGCCTGGTTTCCGCCTGGATCGGCATACCGGAACCCATGGTGGTCCACCATCTTGCGCAGGAAGACTTCGATTCCGTCGTTCTCGACATGCAGCATGGCATGTGGGACATCGGCGTCGGCATCGAATGCCGTCGGTCAATGCCGTTCCGCCGGGAAGCCCGCGATCGCCCGTATTCCGGTCGGCGATTTCGCCTCCGCATCGCGTCTTCTCGACGCCGGCTGCACCGGTATCATTGCTCCGATGGTCAATTCGGTCGCGGATGCGCAGGCTTTGGTCAAGTTCACGAAATACCCGCCGCTCGGCGAGCGGAGCTGGGGACCGACGCTGGCGCTCAACCACATGAGGCTCTCGGCCGACGAGTATCTTCGGACGGCCAACCAGCTGACACTCACCATTGCCATGGTGGAGACACGGGCTGCACTGGAAGCTGTCGACGGCATCCTCGGCGTCGAAGGCATCGACGGCATTTTCGTCGGACCTTCCGATCTTTCGATCGCGCTTTCAAATGGCGCGACGCTTGCGCCGGATACCGACGAAATCGACAGGGAGCTGGCGCATATCATCGCCCGCTGCCGCGCTCACAAGAAGTTCGTCTGCGCCTTCGGCAGCGATGGCAAACGTGCCGGCGGGTTGCTGAAGCTTGGCTGCGATCTCGCGATTGCAAGCGCGGACACCGCACAGCTGCGCACCGGCGCCGCCAGCGCGATCGCTGCCGCCCGGACGTTTGCTGCCGGCGGCTAAGCCGATTACCTTGACGGCCAGCCAGATGACATGCCGCGCGCCGCCGCGTTTACCGTTGGCGCGCGTATTGACAGCGTCCACCGAAAAGCCGCTGTCGCGCAGCCTGCGGGTAAAGCTTGGATCGGGCCCCGAGGACCAGACGGCAAGAACGCCACCGGGACGGAGCGCGTCGCGGGAGGCGCGGATGCCGTTGAAATCATAGAGCCGGTCATTGGATTTTCGGGTCAGCCCGTCGGGGCCGTTATCGACGTCGAGCAGGATTGCGTCGAAGCCCGCCCTGACCGAACGGATCGCGTCACCGACATCGCCTTGATGGATCAAGACGCGTGGATCGTCGAGGCATCCCTTGAAAACCTCCGCCATCGGACCGCGAGCCCAGGTGACAACAGCTGGCACCAGCTCCGCGACAACCACCTCGGCATCCGCAGGCAAGACAGCAAGTGCGGCCCGGAGCGTGAAGCCCATGCCGAGGCCGCCGATAAGAACCTTCGGGTGTTTCCGGCTCTTGATCCGCTCGTAGGAAAGTGTTGCAAGCGCTTCCTCGGATCCGCTGAGACGGCTGTTCATCAACTCGTTGGACCCGAGCATGATGGAGAACTCGCCACCTCGTTGCTTCAGGCGCAATTCTCCACCGTCCCCGGGGATGGTCGTGGAGTCGAGTTGTATCCAAGGTAGCATAGCGGCAGTGCCTCACGTGAATTCGCGACCCCCCTAGCATGAAACGCCTGCTGGCGAGAGACAAATTGGCGTAGGGCACCGCAGCCGTCGTTGTCCTAGTCCGGGCAAGCCTGGCCGTAGCGGCTGGTCTTGGGCGCGACACCGCGCTTCGGCGGCGGGCAACGGGTGACATCGACGGTCCCCCTGTTGCGCGGTATGACGACATCGATGTTGCCCGTCGTCATCGGATCAATCGGGATGACGAGACGATTCATGGCGTCGAATTCAGGCGAGGTGCCGAGAGGAGGAGTGCCATCGAAGCGGCCGGTATAGTCTGTGCCGGTATTGGATTGCGCCAACACGGGACCGGCTATGCCGAGAACGACAATCGAAGTCACCGCGATAATCGTGCGCATGATCAAACTCCTTTCAAGGTTGATCAACGCGGCAAGAATAGCACAAACGGCCCGTTTGTTCCGGCCTGTTCGATCACATCAGCGGGAATGTTTCCCCTTGGAAGCCAGTGGATTCAGCGCGCCGCCCAAATGGCGCCGCGGCGGAAGATCGACCTCATCTCAAGCAATGGTGCGAGAACGCCGTGATGCAGGCGCTCTAGCCGAAGACAAGTCCGCCATCGACGATGAGATTTTGGCCGGTCACCGCGCGTGCCCAGGGACTCGCGAAGAAAAGGACCGCATCGGCCGCTTCTTCCGGTGTCGTGACGCGGCGAAGCGGCGTGCTGGCTGCGATCAGATCGAAGACGGCCTCAGGGGTGGCACTGCTTGCATCCGTTGTGCGCAACAGTCCCCCGGAGACCATGTTCACCGTGATGCCGAGCGGTCCGAGCTCGGCCGCCGCCGTCCGCGTCAGCGAAAGCAATGCGCCCTTGGCGGCCGTATAGTCATGATAGGGTACGACCGGGTTCTGGAAGAGGTTGGTGCCGATCGTGACGAGGCGGCCGAAGCCTGCGGCAGCCATCGCGGGACGGGCGGCCTGAATAAGGTTCAACGCGCCTTTCACTGCGGTGTCGAGCTGCGAGGTCATCTCCTCCCAGGTGATCTGGTCGAGTTTGGGGCGGGCGTCGCCGTTGAAGCTGAAGTCCGCGAGCGCGTTGTGAATGATCGTCGTCGGCGCGCCGAAGGCCGCAGTGACGTCTTCTACGAGCTGTTTCACCTGGCGGGCATCGCGGACATCCGCCTGGAATGCCTTGGCCCGACTGCCAAGCTTTAAGGCAAGCGTCTCGGCTTCCTTTCCGCTGGCGCGATAATTGACGGCAACCTTTGCGCCTTCGCGGATGAAAGCCTCTGCGATTGCGGCACCGAAGCCGCGTCCGGCGCCGGTGACGATGACTGTCTGCTCGCTGATCGGCAGGCTCATTTGAATATCCTTTTACTTCCAGAGCTGATGGAAATGCTGAACCGGCCCGTGACCCGAGCCGACGCTAAGCGTGCCGGCCGCAGCGACGGCGGCGGCCACATAGTCCTTGGCTAAGGCGACGGCGTTTTCGACCGGCGTGCCTTTTGCCAGTTCGGCCGCAAGCGCGCTCGAAAGTGTGCAGCCGGTACCGTGGGTGTTTTTCGTCGGGACGCGCGATGCCTCGAACCAAGTCGTTCCAATTTCGCTGACGAGTACGTCAGGGCTTTCCGTCCCGCCAAGATGGCCGCCTTTTACGAGGACGGCAGAGGGGCCGAGAGCGCGGAGCTTTTCCGCTTGCCGCTCCATGGCCTTGCGGGTCTCGGCAACGGGCTCTCCAAGCAGGGCTGCTGCTTCAGGCAGATTGGGAGTGAGAAGCGTTGCGAGCGGCAAAAGGCGGCTTTTGAGAACGTCGATCGCCGCAATGTCGAGCAGAGCCGCACCTCCCTTTGCGATCATCACGGGATCGAGGACGACGGGAATTCCGCGGTGTGGCGAAAGCGCATTGGCGACAGCTTCGGCAATTGGCGCATTGGCAATCATGCCGATCTTTACGGCATCGACCCGGACATCGGCGAAGACCGTGCGGATCTGCTCGGCGACGAAATCGGGCGGGACGAGATGAACGCCGGAAACGCCTTGTGTATTCTGGGCCGTCAACGCCGTCAGAACGGCCATGCCGTAGGTGCCGCGCGCCGAAAATGCCTTCAGATCAGCCTGGATGCCTGCGCCGCCCGAAGGGTCGGAGCCGGCGATGGAAAGAACGTTGTAGATCATGCGCGTGCCTTTCTGATTGCTTCGGCGATGCCGGCGGCGGCTTCTTGCGGGTCGGGCATGCCGCAGATGGCGGAAACGACTGCGAGGCCCCTAGCCCCTGTAGCAAGCACTTGTCCGGTGTGCTTCGCCTTGAGGCCGCCGATTGCGACGGCCGGCACCGGGCAGGCTTTCACAAGCGCCGCCAGCCCATCGATACCGATCGGAGGCTTGTGGTCCGGCTTCGTCGATGTCGCAAAGACCGGGCCTATGCCCGCGTAATCGACGATGGCCGGGTCGACAGCCCCCGCCAGCTCTTCGGTTTCGACCGAAAGACCGAGGATCATCGACGGTCCGATCCGCTCACGAGCGTCGCGGGCGATCGTGTCGTCCTGGCCGACATGCAGCCCATCCGCGCCGATCGCGATCGCGGCCTCGACGTCGTCGTTGACGACGAGGAGGGCGCCCGTTCCCGCAAGCGCGGCTTTGAGCGCCCGGCCGGTCTCGATCATGCGTGCCGTGCCGGCATGTTTGTCGCGAAGCTGCACGATGGTCGCGCCGCCGGAGACGGCGGCGCGGGCCGTGTCGACCATGCCGATACCGGCGCACAGGTCCCGATCGAGAACGAGATAGAGCGAAAGATCGAAGGGTTTCATGCCGATGTCACCCTCGCCTCTGCATCGAGCGTTGCGCCGTCGAGCCCTGCCAGTGCATCAAGGAAGCGCCAGGAGAAGGAGCCTGGCCCGTCTGCCTGCGCTGCGGCTTTTTCGCCGACGACCGCAAAAGTCGCAAGCGCTGCGACGGTGGCGTCGAAGGGTTCGTTCAGGAGCCGTCGCGGCAAAGGCGCCGACGAGGCAGGTCAGCGAGCAGCCGAGGGCGGTCACCTGCGGCATCAGCGGCGATCCGCCCGCAATTCGCGAGGCCCTTGCTCCATCGGTGACGAAATCGACCGGTCCGGTGACTGCCACCACGGTTCCATATTGTCTGGCGAGGCTGCGCGCGGCCTCTTCCGCCAGTTCTACCGGGTCACGGCTGTCAACGCCCTGGCCGCGGCTTTCGCCGCCGCCGAGCGCGATGATTTCCGATGCGTTGCCGCGAATGATTGTCGGGCTGGATATCAATCAGCCGCGCGACGGTTTCGCGGCGGAAGCCGGTCGCATAATGCGCGACCGGATCGAGAACCCAGGGTTTGCCGCTTCGTGCCGCCGACTTTGCCGCATTGTGCATGCCCTTGACCCAGTCTCGCAGAGAGCGTGCCGATATTGATCGTCAGCGCGCCGGCGATCGCGGCAAAATCGCCGGCCTCTTCTTCGGCGTGGACCATGGCGGGTGAGGCGCCTGCGGCAAGCAAAACGTTGGCCGCGATATTCATCGCCACGTAGTTGGTGATGCAATGAACGAGCGGCGGCGCAGCGCGCATTGCCGCAAACAATTTTCCGGGTGAATTTCGCGTCTGCATTTGCCCCTTTCAGGCGGGGCAAGATGCAAGGAACCGGACGCAGCAAGAAGCGAGGGCTCCGAGCGACTCCCTCCGCCAGCATTATCCGGTTCAGGTTCGAAGGGTGCTTCTCAGTCCGTCTCGCAACGAACGCCCCTGTCTCTCATCGCGATCGTCTTCGCAGACAAATGTCCCTCTGTCACCCTGAAAATGTGCATGGCTGCATTGCCTGAGATTAACTCCGGCACCCTTCGCCCGAAGCGCTGAATTCCCTGGAAGAGCCGTATCAGCGCAAAGGGCCGGAAAAGATCATGCCTTTCGAAAATTTTTAGCAGATGGCTGTCGCCGGCATGACGCCGTAATAGCGGTCAAGCTCGGAAGAAGAGATCAGAGCTCAGCTCTTGTGAATTGGGTCTATCCAGCGCACCTCTTCAGGCTTTTCTGCTGGCTCGATGTCCAGATTGACGACAACGGGTTCCTGGCCGGAGCGGACAACCACGCATTCGAGCAGATCATCGCGGCTGGCGTTGATTTCCTGGTGCGGAACATAGGGCGGGACATAGATGAAATCGCCGGGTCCGGCCTCGGCGACGAACTCCAGATTCTCACCCCAGCGCATCCGCGCCTTGCCTTTGACGACATAGATAATGCTCTCGAGATCGCCGTGATGGTGCGGTCCTGTCTTGGCATTCGCATGAATTGTCACCGTTCCGGCCCAGATCTTTTCCGCACCGGCACGCGCTTTGTTGACCGCGGCCGCGCGGCTCATGCCGGGCGTCTGTGCCGTATTCGGATCGAGCGAATTGCCCGGAATCACCTTCACTCCGTGTTCGCGCCAGTCGATGGGTCCGTGCTCGTGGTCATGCGACATGTTCTTCCCTCCGAGTTACGAAAACAGGGGCCATTGAGGAAGCAAGAAGGCTAGCCAGAAGGCACCAAGATGGGGCCGCCTGCTGGCCAGCACGTCATAGTGCCGGCCTTTTCCGACTTGCCTAAAGTCCGTGAAGCCTGCATCTCGCAATTTGTGCTCAATGGTACGCGAATTGATCCGACGCTTGTCAACCTCATAGAAGATCGAGTCGATCTCACTCAGGATTGGATCGTTGCAGAGTTCCTTGATGATCACTTCCTCATGTCCCTCGGTATCGATCTTGACAAGCATTCGAACCCCTGGAGGAGCATAGGCCCGGATCGCCTCTACCCGCACCGTGCGAATTTCTTCGCGGGCCGAAGGCTCGTCGAGGGGGTGCAAGGAGGCGGCGCCGCTGTGCTCTGCCTTGATATTGATTTCGGCGGAACCATCCGTGCTAGAGATCGCGGCGTTCACGGGGACGATCTTCCCGCCGCCCACGTTGACAGCGATGTTGCTGAGCAGGAAGCTATAAGTGGAATGAACTGGCTCGAAGCTGATAACGGATCTGCAGTTGGGGTTACGCGCCGCGATCAGTGAGTAAAGCCCTTGGTTGGCGCCGATGTCCACCATCGTGAATTCATGAGGGTAGGAGGAAAGGTAGTTCGAATAAAAGCGCCCATAAGGCTCGCCATAGATACAGAACTCGAAGGTCTTGTCGCCCCAATTGGATGACATCAAGACGCCGAAGGCATGACCGGACAAGGGGCTGTCTCCGCTTGATATAATAGAATTTCGACAGTTGGCGCTGCAATCGAGGCAGTGCTTCACTGACCGCCTCCAAGAAACCATGTCTCCGGATAAATCTGACAGCTCTGGGGATCATTACTTCCCTCGCTCTCTTCACCATAACGGCAAGCCGCCATCGTTGGAACCAATGCTGCGTGCGCAGCGGCCACCGGCTGGAAATGCCACCTGGTCTGCCCTGAAGATTTCGGGGTCTACCGGGACGAACCCGATGGGGCGAAGATACTTCACTTTCACGTATTTTAGAATACCTTGGAGGACGGAGGAGTTAGCGATGAACTCAAATGATGTCACATCGGCTGGCGAACTTGGTGAGCACAGATATGCTCACGAGCAGTCTGCGGGCGCGGCATTCTCCCGATCTCTGGAGTCATATGCATTTTTCGCGGCGATATTTCTTTGCTCGATGAATTACTTCCGCAGCGGTTACATCTATTTCACCGCCGCAGACCTGTTTTTCCTTATTTGCTTCTCTTTTGCTGTTGCAAACGCGAATATTGCGATCGATTTCCTCGGCAAACTGAGTACGGCGGTTTGGTGCTTCGGGCTTGCTTTGCTGCTTTTAGGGCTGACGGCAAGCAGCGTCGCAAGCGCAGCGCCGGAACGCGGGCTTATCGTCGTTCTGCAATATTTTTACGCCTATTTCATCGTGCTGCTCGTGCTTGGGGGAAGGTCCTATGAAGAACTCGTGGCGGCAGCCAAGATCTACGTTTTTTCCATTGTGACGATTTGTATTCACGGCATCTATCTCATTCACGTCGTGGGAGAGAAGAATACGAAGTTCGTCAGCGGCAACGGGCGTTTCAACGGCTTGATGGAGAGGGAAAACGAATGCGCCGCCGTGATCGCGCTGGCGGTTCCAATCCTGTTCCTGCTCGTATCGTTGCGCAAAATAAACAGACCTGTTGCATTCGTTGCGTTTTCCATCTGGCATACGGCCTTCTCCTGACCGGCTCGAACACCGGGCTTCTTGGCTTCGGCATCGGCATCGGCATCTATCTGTTGTTCAATCTGACATGGAGAAGAGCTGCGCTTGCCGCCTTGTTCTGCCTCAGCGTGCCACTTGTCGGGGAAACACAGTTGCGTAGCTATCTGCCCGCGGTTTTCCAAAGACGTGTGCTCAGCGCCGTTGATACGGGAGATATCACTCAGGCGGGAACATTTGGCTATCGCATTGAACTCATGCAGGAGGCGGCCGGCCAAATGAGTTCGACGCTCCTGCTAGGTTTCGGAGCGGACCAGTACAGGGTGTTCAGCTACATCGGGCAGCCGGTGCACAATATCTATCTGCTTCTCTGGACGGAGGGCGGTTTGATCGCTGCGCTTGGCTTCGTCGTCATGTGCCTGAGCGTCGTCGGGCCGGCACTCAGCGCTCGCCGGGTGAAGGACGGCCTTCCGTACACGATCTGTATCGTCGCGACACTCGCGGCGTTTTTGGCGATGGGGAACGGAATGCCCCATATGTATGGACGCTTCTGGCCAGTTCCGCTGCTCATACCTGCCGTTCTGGCGCACGCCTTCGTGAGGCGATCGCAGGCTTCTTAGTCGCTTAACGCTCGTCGCGATGGGTGCGCAGCGTCGCAAGACATGCATCGAGTTCGAGGAGACTTGAGATCACCGCATGGGGCCGGTGATCGGGATTCGAGGGCTCCTGCATATGAATGCGGCCCGCGCGCGCAATCTGGATCGTCCACCAACCCAGCCGCCTTGGAGCGATAAAGTCCTTGGACGGATTGTCAGCTACGTAAACCAGTTCTGACGGCGCCACCCCCGACCACTCCTGCACGGCCTCGAACGCCCTTGGATGCGGCTTCCAGAACTCGCGGCCCCAGGTGTCCGTATAGATGATGTGGTCCAAAACCCCCTCAAGCTTCAGCGCCCTGACCTTTGCCATTTGTGTTGCGGCATAGCCGTCGGTTATGAGGGCGATCCGACCATTCCTGGCGGGGTTGCGAAGATATTGCTCGGCATCGGGGGCAAGCGCTATGCGGGGAAGATGGTGCCGGTAGACCTTGACCATTTTTTCCACCAGCGACTGGTCGCAGGCCACGCCTGCAGCCGCGAGTGCCTCGTCGAACACGCGTGAGCGCCTGCCTGCAGCGAAGATCGCCCGGCAGTGATCGGCAAAATTCGTAACTCCTATTTCCTGCTCCAGCCACGCGGACGCAGTCTCAAACCCGCTCTTGGCAAAGTCGCTTTCGAGATAGAGCGTGTCATCCAGATCGAAGACGAGAACGCCGTGTGTCTCACTCATGTGCGGCATCCACAAAGATCGCTTCGTCGTAACGCAGCATCAGCACGCCCGCCTGCCAATCATCATGACAGCTCGGTGGCAGGCCTGAGACTTCCTCAAGCAGCCATTTTGCAAATCGTGCGCCCGCATAATCAGCCAAAGGATAGCCGCCGCCGAAACGCGCGTTGATCTCGATGACCTTGGGCCCCCGGGCTGCATCCTCCATGATCTGAAAGCAGAAGGCGCCTCTCAACTCCGGCAGCGCCCTGACGATGTCGCGCGCGATGGCGGCATGTTGCGGATGGCGTTCGGTGATGCCTTTTTCAACCTCGCCGGCCCTGATGCGAATGCGGCGATGTGTGATCACCGTTTGCAGGCTGCCGCGGGCATCGATGAAGCCGTTGACCGTGTATTCCGGGCCTGTCAGGTTTTCCTGCACAATCATCGGTTCGCTGACGTTAGTCGGCAGCTCATCTGGCGAGCCAACAATGCTGATCGCCCGGCTGGCGCTTCCGGACCTCGGCTTCACAAAGACCGGCCATGACCATGCGTCGGCCGCCACGAATTCTTCAAGCGCAACGGTACGGGGGATCGGGACGCTCGCCGCCGCGAGCACCGACATCGTCCTGAGTTTGTCCCGCACGATGTCGATCACAGCCGGCGGGCTGACATGGACGCGGCAGCCGAAGGCCGCGAAATCCTCCGCTGCACAGGCGAGCGGCAAGAGTTCGGGGTCGATCGTGGGAATAACAAGATGAATATGCTCGCGTGATGCGATCTCCTGCAACGCAGGAACGAAGCCGGCATCGCCGATGGCTGGAACGGCATATCTCGCATCGGCTGAACGGCAGGCAGCGCTCAAGTCCGGTTCGAGATCAGATGCGACGACCCTCAAGGACATTTCCATTTCTTTCGCCGCTTTTCGAAAGCATTCAATAAGAGCCACCCTTCGGCCAGCGGAAGAGATCAGGATGCGGATCGCTCCCGATGTCATTGGCATATCCCTTCAAACGTCCGAGCCTTCGGCGGCTTTCGCAGAATGACGACTGTCTATGTCGTCCAAGCAAGGAGCGGGGGAGCGGACCGCAAGTGGCTGTGCATCCGCGGCCGAGGTGTGCCGGGCCGCCAGCTACTGACGTCTATACACCTGCCGTCGCCACACATAACGAGGAACCCGCTATCGCTCACCGCCTGGATCTGTCCGGGAAGGCCGATGTATCGATCCGCGTAAGGGAATAGATCGGCCGCATCTATGTGAATTCTCTCACTTCCGCTATGCGAAAAGGCGCCGGGATAGGGATCTCCAACCGCTCGTATGAACCGCACAATATCGCTCGCCGGCAGGTGCCAATCGATCAAACCGTCTTCAGGCCGGCGCCTTGCGCAATAGGAAGCCTCGGCTTCATCTTGCGGGATCTCTGGCGCGTTGCCGGATTCAATCATCTTAACAGCTTGAGGGACCATCTCCCGAAGGTTTAGCATTTGCTTCGAGTAAAGGCTGCGCGCTGTCTCATTATCGGCCACGTCGAAGACCCGCTGCAGCAGTATCGGCCCGGAATCCACGCCATCATCCAGCCAGAAAAGCGTCGATCCCGCCGTCTGCTCCCCGCGAAGAATGGTCCAGGCAATGACGGCCCGTCCTCTCAGCCGTGGAAGGGCGGCCGGGTGGAAGCCAATAGTACCGATGCTGGCAAGTTCACGGAATGGGCGACCGCATATCTGGGACCATCCGATGACCAAGGTGATGTCCGGATCGGCGCTGGCAATCCTCGCTAGGGTCTCGGCAGAATTTATGTTGGTGGTATAAAAGACCGAAATGTCATCTTCGGCCGCCATCGAAGCAATATCGGCAAAATCCGAATGCCGATGAGCAGCGGTCAGGGGCAGGGTAACTACAAGGGCAGGCGGACACCCTGAGGCTAAGAGCGCTGCAAGGGCGACTTTGGAACCTTCCACTGCTCCGACGAATACAATCCGCATTGTGTAAGCCCGGGATTACATCGACTTCTGCCTAACGAGGCGAAAAGGCCCCTCTGGCATTGTATCAAGAAAGGCGTGGCTTCACGGAAATCCATTCTGCACCTATAAAAACACGAGTGCGCAACGGCTGTCCAGAGGCGTTGCATCGTGTCGTCTTGCCAGTAGCTGGAGGAGCATCGTGGCCAGGGCAGATGTCATGCATATCATCACCAACTTCACCGCACATGCCGGCGCCGAAACGATGCTGGCACGGCTGCTGCATTCATCAGACGACCCGCGAGTCCTGGTCGTCTCCCTCATGGGAATCTCGGAGCGAAACCTCAAGATTTCCGCCAATCCTCGCGTCGAATACGTGGCGCTCAAAGCCACGAGAATGACTTCTCTGGCGAATGCCACGTTCAAACTTGCGAAGTTGATCAAGCGGGAGAGGCCGCGCGTCATAGTATGCTGGATGTACCATGCGATGATCGTCGGTACGCTTTCGGTGCTGCTGGCGCGTACGGGCACTCCCGTGATCTGGAATGTCCGGCAGTCGCTGGATGATTGGGCATCCATGACGCGTAGTTCACGCGCCGCTGTGACGATGGCAAAGTGGCTCTCCTGGCATCCGACCGGGTTTGTCTTCAATTCAGCCAGAGCACTCCGGATGCACACGGCGGCGGGTTACCGGACGCGCAAAGCCGTTGTCATACCCAACGGCTTTGAGTTGCCGCCGCTCCCGAGCCCTCAGCCGCGAACCGCCACGCGGATCGGCATTGCAGCGCGTCTCCATCCTCAGAAGGACCATTTGACTTTCTTCAGGGCTGCGGCCCTTCTTCTTCAAACTCATCCAGGACTGACATTCGTCGCTGCGGGAAACGGGCTATCCTGGCACAATCCCGCCGTCACGCAGATGATCTCGGCTGCCGGCCTTCCGCGTCAAAACGTTGAGCTGTTAGACGAGATCGAGGACATGGCTGGATTCTATCAATCGATAGACATCCTGGCGCTTTCCTCGCGAACCGAGGGCTTTCCGAATGTCCTTGCGGAGGCGATGAGCTATGCGCTGCCGGTCGTCACGACTGATGTCGGTGATGCTGCAAATATCATCGGTGACGGCGGACTGGCAGTACCCCCCAGAGATCCGGCAGCACTTGCGGCGGCGATACGAAAACTTCTCGACGGCGGACCTGCTCGTTACGCTGAATATGCTGGCGCTGCGCGGCGCCGCATCGCGGAAGAATACGCGTTGGAGGTCGTAGTTCGGAAATACGATGATTTCCTGAATTTATGCAAAACGACCGCTGATTGAAAATTTTAAACTACAAAGCTATATAGTACTTTCGGAGTAACAGATATTCTGGAATCGTCATCTAGAAAATTTCGCTTTTTTGAGCAATATTTTGCAAGGCGGCGCCGGATGCGACTGCATCGCGCTTGAGAGCGAATTGATCCCTGACATGGCTGCGCCCACCATCGACAAGTCGGGAGATGCATGGTGTTCAGAGCAACCGAGTTTTTCTCCAAAGAGGCGGCCTCCGCTTGCGATTTAGCCGCGGAGTCGGCCTTTTTCTCTGCACTGAAGATGCGCAACGGCACATTCAAGTTCACTCAGCCTTGTCGTTTCAGCGAACTCGAACAGGTTATTCAGCCGTTCGTGAGGGAGCGGTCGGGGTCGCTGCGGGAGGTTCTGGATATTGGCGTGTCGACTGGAGTGACGACGATCGAATTCGCCGATTTTCTACGGAACAATGGCGCCTTGGCTACGGTAATAGCGACCGACCTTTTCATTGACGCCCATATTGTTCATGCTTCGCCGCAGCTCACTGTGCTTGCCGATTCCGAAGGATGGCCTCTGCAATACGATTACAGGGGGATAATTGTCCGGCCCTGGATACGTCGTCTCGACTACCTGACATTGGCGTTTGTGCCGAGGCTGCTCGCTCGTTGGCTATTGCGCGCCCGGGCAAGGGCCATGATCGCAGCAGGCCGCAGCGAGGTGGTGCAGATGACAACGCGGCTGCTGTCGCGTGACAACGATATCGTCTTCGTCGAGAACGACATCATGAAGCGGGCGCCGGCGTTTGCCGGTCGCTTCGATTTTATCCGGGCGGCGAATGTCCTCAATCTGAATTATTTCGGGGAACGCCAGATCAACGAAGCGGTCGCCAACATCCGCTCCTATTTGCGAGGCCCTGGGGCGCTTCTCCTCGTCACGCGAACGAATAGCGCTCGACAGAACGCCGGAACGCTTTTCGAGTTGCTGCCATCCGGCACGTTTCAAATTTTGAAACGGATCGGTGGCGGATCCGAAATAGAGCGTCATATACTGCGGTCTCGGCCCTAGAAGGGTGTCTTGAATGTTGAAACGGCTCTTCGATGTGCTGTTTGCGATTACCGCAGGAACTCGTGGCGTTGCCCATCCTTGCTCTCTTGGGCATGGCCGTAAGGATCATTCTCGGCTCTCCTGTCATCTTCAGCCAAGAAAGAGCTGGGAAAGGGGGGCGGCCATTCAGGATGATTAAGTTGCGTTCAATGAATACGGCAATGGATCGTGACGGAAAGCTCCTGAGCGACAACGAACGCACGGGAAAATTCGGCCGCCTCCTGCGGCGGTCACGGTTGGATGAGCTGCCGGAATTATGGAATGTTTTGATTGGCGACATGAGTGTCATAGGACCGCGGCCCATCTTGCCGGATAAGATAGCTGCTCTTGGCGAGCGTGGAATGGTGCGCTGTTCGGTTAAACCCGGACTGACCGGTTGGGCACAGGTCAATGGAAACGCCAAGCTCACCGACGATGAAAAGGTGGACCTCGATATCTGGTATATCGAGCATCAAACCTTTCTTACGGATATGCAGATAATCGCCAAGACCGGCCTAGTCGTGGTTTTCGGCGAGAAGCGGAACGAAAAGCATCTAGCGCAGGCGGTTTCTGCTGCGATAAACCGTGAGATCCGGCACTTTTGAGGGCGCAGTTTGGAGCGCGACGGCAACTCCAATGTGAAGAGCTGATGGCGCGGAGGCGGGAAAATCAGGGGAGGCTCCCCACCTTCGAGGCAAGGAGGTTCTGTATGCTGATTTCCGTCGAAGAGTGTCTCCCAGCGTTGCGCTGCCCGATCACTCAATCCAGATTGATCAGAAGCGACGGGAATTCGCTGCAAACCGAAGGATCGACCGAAAATCAAAAAAGCTATAAGATCATAGCCGGCAAGCCAATTCTGATCGACTTTTCCAACTCCGTGCTCGTCGAAGAGGAGGTGTTTGCGGCCAACGCCGACAGTCCCATCGCGCGGCAGAAACATCATGGGGTGAAAGCTCGCATCAAGGGACTTCTTTCACCACAGAAGGCAGGCACTCGGAACAACGTCAAACGTCTGATTGCTGACCTAGAAAGAAGAACCCTACCAATCCGGCTCCTGGTTGTTGGCGGCGGCAGTGTGGGCCAAGGGATGGAGCCGATTTACGCGCATCCTGATATCCGTGTTTACAGCTTTGACATCTATGCGACACCAACCGTGCAGTTCGTTGCGGATGCTCACCATATTCCGCTTCCGGATGAGTTCTTCGATGCAGTCATCGTTCAAGCCGTTCTCGAGCACGTGCTTCAACCCAACCAGGTCGTAGCGGAGATATGGCGCATATTGCGACCTGAAGGTCTCGTTTATGCGGAAACCCCGTTCATGCAACAGGTCCACGAGGGTGCATTCGACTTCACAAGGTTCACCGAAAGCGGTCATCGCTATCTCTTCCGCCGCTTCGAGCGGTTAGATTCGGGAGCTAACGGCGGACCAGGAATCCAGTTCATGTGGGCCGTGGATTATCTTGTCCGCAGCCTGTTTCGTTCCGTCACCGCAGGGAAGGCGGCCAAACTCGCCTTCTTCTGGACGCAGTATCTGGACCGGCTCATACAGCCGCCATATGCCGAGGATGGCGCAAGCGGCGTCTTCTTCTACGGCAGCAAATCAGAGCGAACACTGTCCCCCTCAGACATCATAAAGCACTACCAAGGTGCTCAACGCAGCCACGGGTGATGTCAGGCGCCTCTTACGCACCTTTCAAGAACGTGGCCTGAGTACTGCCGCCCCGAAAGGAAATACTCGCATAACAGGTATATGTCTCTTCCGTCGCGCGCGTCCGTAGATAATCTAAAAGCTTGACGCAAAGATGATCACTCAATGGTTGAAATCTGGCGAGGAGGCAATGATGTAGATATAGTTTCGTATAGCTATAAATAATTACCTGACCTATAGAGGTAATACTTGTCAATAGCTTTAATAGAATGTGCCTTTACAAAAAAAATAGGTGATGTACCGTCTTGCGATCACTCTCGGATCTGATCGAACTGTTACGGAAACGTCACGGTAACCTTGAGTTTTTCGGTTAATGCTGGGGAATACGGCAATGCATCGAAGTTTATGTTGTTACCGCATCGCACGGCGGTGCGCGTTGCAGTTGTAAGAGGATGCATGGATGGAGCGCGGAGACAAAGTCATCTCAGTCCATCGGCGCGGGTTACACGTTCGACGAGACGGCATTTCAGCGACATGGAAGACGATCTCAGATTTTACATCCGACGCTTTCAATGCGGCGATGATTGCATCGAAGAAGACTGTCCGTTCGCAAGTTCGAAAGGTCAGGCAGGCTCCCCTCCTGTTCGCGACCGATCTGGTTTCCGCATGCTTCGCCCTGAGCTTCGCATTCGTGGCGCGCTACGGATTGGAGGACGTCGAAGCAAGGCCGGAATTGATCGACACCTTGCTGTTTGCCGGTCCGCAATATCTGGCGATTTGTATCGTCACCTTTCCCATGGCTGGCCTCTACAGCCGCAATTGGCGATACGGCTCAGTATCGGATCTTTGGACCATCCTGCGGGCGGTCCTCATAACCACCGCTCTTCTGGTCTGCGTGTTGTTTTTCATGACGAGGCTGGAAGATATTCCGCGCACGGCACTGCTGTTGGAGGCTCTTTTACTTTCACTGTTCCTGTCAGCGTCGCGACTGAGCTTTCGTATTAACGAGCTGTCCCTGCCGGAAAATCCTGTCTGGTTAAGGCGCCTGCCCGAGCAGGAGCAAAAAATACCGACACTGCTTGTCGGCGCGGGCGATGCGGCAGATCTCTATTTACGCGCCGTTAGTCGGGACCGCAGCTGCTTCCATCGCCCGGTTGCCATCATAGAGCCGACCGGCGCGTGCGAAGGCATGATGTTGCGTGGAGTGCCGATTTTAGGCGCCCTAACCGATTTCCAGACGGTTGTCGCGGATCTGCGTCTGACCAACTCATTCCCCCGGCACCTCATCTTTACGGAAGCGCCATCCGCTTTCGGGGAAGAAGCGTCCGAAAGGCTCATTAAGGAGGCTGAGGCGCTTGGCATCACCGTTTCCCGCTTGTCTCACATGACAGAGTTGAAGAAAGCGAAACGAGAAAACACGTTCGAGCTCAAATCAGTCGAGCTGACGGATCTTTTGGAACGACCACAGACCGCGTTGGACAGGGAAGCTATCCTTCGGCTCATCCGCGACCGTCGAGTTCTCATAACGGGTGCCGGTGGCTCCATCGGCACCGAGCTCACGCTCCAGATCGCCGCTTGTGAGCCGTCGTTACTCGTTCTTGTCGAGAACTGCGAATACAATCTCTACACAATTGACCTGGAACTCGGCGAACGCTTCGCGACGCTGCCTCGCGCAGCATGTCTCTGCAATGTCCGGCGCGCCAATCGCGTCAATGAAGTCTTCGAGCAGTATAGACCGGAGTTGGTTTTTCATGCGGCGGCTCTCAAACACGTTCCGATGGTTGAGATCAATCCGTGCGAAGGTGCGCTCACGAATGTGATCGGCACAATGAACGTCGCGAATGCCGCCAGGCAGGTGGACGCCCTGGCGATGGTCCAGATTTCCACCGACAAGGTCGTCAATCCGACAAGCGTCATGGGAAGCACGAAGCGCCTCGCGGAGCTTTATTGCCAGGCGCTCGACCTCGAAGGCGTCGAGAGGCGGAGCGGCCCTCGCTACATGACCGTCCGCTTCGGCAATGTTCTCGGTTCGAGCGGCTCTCTCATTCCCTTGTTCAAGAGGCAGATTGCCAATGGCGGACCGTTGACTGTCACCGATCCGGACATGACGCGCTTCTTCATGACCATTCGGGAAGCGGTGGAACTCACCTTGCAATCTTCCGCTTACGGGCTTGAGGGTGATATCGGGAAGGGCGAGATTTTCGTTCTCGATATGGGCAAACCGGTGAAGATCATTGATATCGCACGCAGGATGATCAGGCTTGCAGGCCTTGTTCCCGATGTGGACATAGCAATCAAGGTCATTGGATTGCGCCCCGGCGAAAAGTGCTACGAAGAGCTTTTCGATATCAATGACACCCAGGTTCCGTCGCCTGTTCCCGGTGTCTTCGGGGCGCTTCCACGGCCCGTACCATTGACCAAACTCCGCACGACTTTCGCCCGGTTGGAGCGCTTCGCCGAATTGGGCGATGCGTCCATGGTGCTCGCCCTCATCAGCAGTCTAGTTCCCGGATACAATTGGCAACGGCCGGCGTACCGCGGGGCGCTTCTCTCCTCGATGCTCGATGAGAGTGCCGCCTACGAAGAACGCGATCGCGACGCGAGTCTCCCGGCCGATTTACTTGCGGCTCTTGTGGCTGAGATGGAAGGCGGACGTGCTGGATCGTCGGAACGCGGTCGCCCGTCACGGCTGCAATGAGATCCGATCTCGGCGGGGCGCCTGAACGCCCCCTCGAAACTTGCCAACCGGTGTCTCGTCTGGAGACAATAGAGTTGAATTTATACGCAGCACCAACGGACAGCATATCACGATCGGATACCCTGCTTTCGCAGCGGCCGGGACGAAGTCAGCGCATTTTGGTGTTGTCGAGTTACAGCCGTTCATTGACGAATTTTCGCCTGGAACTATTAAAATCCATGGTGCGCGCCGGCCACACTGTGGTGGCTGCAGGCCCCGAGGACGACCCGGAGGTCAAGGCAGATCTCTCGAAGATTGGAGTCGAGTTCGCTCACACGCCCATGGCTCGTGCAAGCTTGAGCCCGGGCAGAGATATCGCGACGCTCCTCCGTCTCCGGCGGCTCATCAAAACGGTCGAGCCGGACGTTATTGTCCCCTATACGATGAAACCCATCCTCTATGGTGGAATTGCCGCCCGTGCAGCAGGCGTGCCATGCCGCTGCTTCCTTGTCACGGGATTGGGACACGTTTTTTCGGACGCCAACCTCAAGACTTTGAAGGGTCGATCGGTCAAACGACTGAGCGTCTGGCTTTATCGGCGGGCATTGGCGGGCGCGAAAGCCGTGTTTGTTTACAACGACGCCGATCGGTCGGACATCATTGAAAATTCGCTAGTCGAAGACGTTTCGATTGTTCACCACGTTGATGGCTCGGGCGTAGATGTCGATCACTACGCCTTCGTACCTCCCCCCATGGAGAAGCCGGTCTTCCTGATGATGGCTCGTCTCATCAGGGACAAAGGCGTTTTTGAGTATGTCGAGGCGGCGCGCTGCCTGAAGCAACGTCGACCTGACGCAGAATTCCTGCTGCTTGGCCCTCTCGACCCGAATCCGGCGGCAATATCGCCGCTGGAGCTTCAGCAATGGGCCCGTGAAGGAATCATGGATTACCTGGGCGAGACAAAAGACGTTCGTCCGTTCCTTGCGCGGTGCAATATATTCGTCCTTCCCTCGTATTACCGGGAGGGAATACCGCGCAGCGCTTTGGAAGCGATGGCTGTCGGGCGTCCAATTATCACCACGGACCTGGCGGGTTGCAGGGATACTGTCGAGCCGGGTGTCAACGGCTATCTCGTTGTTCCGCGGAGTGTGGACAGCCTTCTTAACGCCATGTCGTCGCTAGCCGATCGCCTTGAACTGGCCGCTGAAATGGGCCGCCGTTCCCGCGAACTCGCCTGTGACCGGTTTGATGTTCACTTGATCAACGAAATACTTCTCGATCGGATGGGTCTCTCAATTCGTGACCGCTCGAGCCAAAATCCCGCGGTGCCCGCCTCCAGGCAGCCGCAGGCACAGACATGCACCACGCGCCAACAGCTGAGTGCGATGGGGAGGATCATCTCTTGGAGAGGGTAAGGATAACGGCACCCGGGGTCGGTTCGTCGCCTGCCGCTGGAGGCCATCATGGCGCAACCTTTCAGCGGCGGCTTCCCCGACCGCGCTCCGGCTATGGATTAGCCGATCTGCTGGACCTGGTGCGCCGGCACAAATGGTTCTTCGGCTCTGTCCTGGTGGCCGGGCTCATTCTGACGGTCTTGGCCGCGCTTCTGATGACCAAGGTTTACGTTGCGTCATCTGCCATCGTGTTCGACCGAAACGATGCGCGTCCATACGAAGCCGTCGAGGAACTCCGGAAGCAGGAGCGTGACAAGTCCGTGATGGAAACGGAATTGGACGTGATCAAATCGCGCGTATTCGTCGGAACGGTCGTAGACGCACTCGATTTGATGAATGACCCCGACTACAACACGTACCTTCCGCAACGTGACGACGAGAATGAAGGAGGCATCAGCCTTCTTGTCTCTGCGGCGACGAAATTCCTGGCCCTGAGACAGGACGCTGAGATGGTCCGCAGCCGGCTGATCTCCGCGAGCGTCCAACGCGATCGCGCAATAACGATGCTGCTAAGCTCTTTCAGTGTCGACCGCAGAGGTGACAGTCTCGCGATGACAATCCAGGTACGGCAGACCAGCCCGCTGAAGGCGGCGGCGATCGCCGACGCCATTGCGCAGCACTATGTTGATTGGACTGCCAAGCTCACGGATGAAGCAACGAAGAACACGATCGATTATCTGAGAGGTCAGGCGAGTGAACTTGGCGGCCGCATAGCGGCGATGGAACGTGAGATAGCAGCGTTTGCGGCCAATCGCGATCTGACCTTCGATCCCAAGGATGACGTTCTAAAGTCGCGGGTGGAGTTGCTGAACGAGCAATTCACGGTCGCAAGCACTGATGAGACAGCCGCACGGTCGAAATATCTGGAGGCCAAGACTCAGCTTGCGTCCGGCAACATAGCGGCCGTCGTACGTGTTGTAGCGTCCGAGCCGCTGGATCGCCTTCGCACCGAACAATCACGTCTCGAACGGTTGAAGGCGCAGCTCAGCTCCAAGTTCGCCAGGAATCATCCATTGGTCGCTGATGCCGACGCCGAACTCGAAGCCAATCGACGGCTGATGATGGAAGAAGCCGATCGAATTGTTCAGGAACTGGGAAATAGCGCCGAGGTCGCGGCGGTCCGAGCAGCCAAATTCAGCGCGGATGTCGCGGCTCTTCAGAAGCAGATACAGGCACGGAGTCTTGCGGAAATCCGCAGGCGTGAGCTTGAGAGGGATTTGCTGGCTGAGCAGAAGCGCTATGATCAGGTCGTGCTTCGACTGGGAGATCTGGATCCGGAGCGCGGCGAGCACAAAGCCTCAGCCATCGTCGCATCATATGCGGAAGTCCCAACGAGCCCTGCGTTTCCGAAGCCGGCTCTCGTCATAGTCTCCGGGGCGATTGGCTCCCTTATCCTCGCGATGGTGACGACGATCATTGTCGATGCGCTCGATGATCGCTTGTATCGGCGGACTGACGTCGAAGACATTCTGAGCCGACCGAATTTGGTCACGGTTCCGAGAGTAAAGCGGCCCTTTGGCAAGGGGGCCAGTTCATTCGAATATGTTCTCGACTATCCGTCGTCGCCCTTTGCAAAAGCCATGCGGAATTTATGTCTCGCATGGCGAACGATCGGACGGCCGAGCGGTGGGAAGATTGTGATGTTTTGTTCGCCGTCGACAGGCGAGGGTAAGACTACACTTGCTCTCGGGATGGCTGCCGCGGCGACAACGAGCAATCTTCGCACGGTTCTGGTCGATTTTGACCCGTCAGCGAAAGGCGCAGGAGCTCTTCTTGGATTGACCGTGCCGCGTTTGGTGCCGAAGCTCGCGGATCCGCACGATATATGCGTCTCAAGTACCGCTTCGCCGGCATATCCCAGGCTTGATGTTGTCTTCGCGAACTTCACAGCCGACGATGCAGAACCGCTTTGCTCCTATCTGCGCAAAATGTACGACCTGGTCATCTTCGATGCCCCCAGCTTGGACACCGAGGAGGGGCCCGTTTGGCTCGCCGCCCATGTCGATTCAGTCGTGGTCATAGTCGCCTCCGGGCGCACGCCCGAGCGGAAGCTGGTCGACGCGCTGAACCGTCTCTCGGTCAATCAGCCCTTCATACTCGGAAGCGTTCTAAATCAGTTTGCGGCATCACCCGAAGCCGGCAAGGCGCCGTTGACCGACCTGCATGGGGCCGGGCTGTGGAAGCGGCTGAAAACGCGGTTTGGTCGCAGAGCAACGGCTTGAAGGGCTATCAGATGATGAGCGCCGAATATCTGGAGCAACTGGAAGCGGAATCCATCCATATCCTTCGGGAGGTGGCCGCGACGTGCGCGCGCCCGGTACTGCTCTATTCGATCGGTAAAGACTTCGTCAGTGCTTCTGCACTTGGCGATGAAGGCGTTCTATCCGGCGAAGATCCCTTTTCCGTTGCTGCATGTCGACACGACCTGGAAGTTCAAGGAGATGATCGCCTTTCGCGACAGGACCGCAAGCCGTCTCGGCCTGGACCTCATCGTACATCGCAACGAGAGCGGGGTTGCGAGACGGCATCAATCCTTTCGACCACAGCCCAAGCGCCTATACGCATGTCATGAAGACTTTGCCTCTTCGCGAGGCGCTCGACCAATATGGCTTTGATGCGGCCTTCGGAGGCGCTCGCCGCGACGAAGAAATATCACGCGCGAAGGAGCGGATTTTTTCTTTCAGAAATGCTTCCCACTCCTGGGACCCAAAGAAGCAGCGCCCCGAAATGTGGAAGACATACAATACACGCGTCAACAAAAATGAATCGATGCGCGTATTTCCCTTATCCAATTGGACGGAACTCGATGTATGGCAGTATACTTTAAAAGAAAATATCGAAATCGTATCGCTGTATTTCGCCGATAGACGTCCCACCGTCCATCGAAACGGCATGCTGATCATGGTCGATGACGAGCGCTTGCCGCTTCTTCCCGGCGAGATCATTGAAGAGCGGCTTGTCCGATTCAGAACGCTCGGCTGCTATCCTCTCACCGGTGCGATCGAATCCAGTGCTCGCACGATACCCGAGATCATCTTTGAAACCCTGGTTGCCCGCACGACGGAGCGTCAGGGCCGCGCCATCGACTGCGACGAGTCCGCATCCATGGAGAAGAAGAAGCGGGAGGGTTACTTCTGATGGAGGTCCAGGTCGAAAGCCGAAGCACGACAAGCGAAGCCGCCACTCCGCTCGGCTGTTGTCTTCGGGTATTGACCTGCGGGTCCGTCGACGATGGAAAGTCAACTCTCCTTGGCCGTCTTCTGTTCGACGCGAGTTCTGTCGCCGACGACCAGATCACCACCCTTACAAAGGACAGTGTCCGATATGGCACGGTTGGCGAAGGGAAGCTCGATTTCGCGTTGCTGGTGGACGGTTTGGAGGCTGAACGCGAACAGGGGATTACGATCGATGTTGCCTACCGGTTCTTTGCCAGCGGCAAACGCAAGTTCATCCTTATCGATGCTCCCGGTCACGAAGAATTCACGCGCAACATGGCAACCGGGCGCATCCAATGCTGATGTAGCAATTGTTCTGATCGACGCCAGGAAAGGGCTTCTGCCGCAAACCCGGCGTCATACCTTCATCAATGCTCTGCTCGGCGTTCGGCACATCGTGCTCGCGGTCAACAAGATGGACCTCGTAGGCTACGACGAGGAGAGATTTCGGTCGATCTGTGATGCTTTCGAAGCCTTCGCCAAGCCGCTCGGTTTCGAGACCTCTTACTGTATTCCGGTTTCCGCTCTCCATGGTGACAACGTCGTCGTGCAATCGACGCGAAATGCCGTGGTATGGCGGCGAGACGCTTCTCGGGCACCTGGACAACATGATGTGCGAAGCGGAGTGCGACGATGGCCCGTTCCGGTTGCCGATCCAGATGGTCAATCGGGCGAATTCGGAATTTCGTGGCGTAAGCGGCCAGATCGCCGGCGGGAGTGTTTCCGTGGGCGACAAGGTGGTGGTCGCCAAGTCGGGAGAACCGGCGCAGGTCCGGTCGATCATTCACGGGTTCGACTATGTCGATACGGCTCGCAAGGGGCAAGCCGTGACCATTGTCCTGGATGATTGTGTGGAGGTTTCGCGCGGAAACATGCTGGTGGCGCCGCAGTCGCAACCCTGCGTCTCCGATCAGTTCATGGCTCATGTGGTTTGGTTCGACCATCAGCCGCTTTTGCCGGGCCGCAGTTATGTTTGCAGAACCGAGACGGACGTAACTAACGCTACTGTAACTTCTCTAAAATACAGGATTGATATCAATAGTTTGGCGCACAATGCTGCCACTTCACTACAGATGAATGAAATCGGCGTCTGCAA
Source organism: uncultured Alphaproteobacteria bacterium (assembly GCA_963838565.1). Taxonomy (GTDB): domain Bacteria; phylum Pseudomonadota; class Alphaproteobacteria; order Rhizobiales; family Rhizobiaceae; genus Rhizobium. Next base: position 50,090 of record CAWIRO010000016.1, on the reverse strand, counting down.
CATGTCAACGCAAACGCCGATTGTCTTCGACAGCTACCGCGACAACCGCAACACCGGAAATTTCGTGCTCATCGATCGCTTTTCGAATGCGACCGTCGGCGCAGGTATGATTGATCATACGTTGTCGCGTTCGCAAAACATTCACTGGCAGGTGCTGGATATCGACAAAAGCGCGCGTGCAGCGATCAAGTTTCAGCAGCCCCGCGTGCTGTGGTTTACCGGGCTGTCGGGATCCGGCAAGTCAACGATCGCCAATATGCTGGAGAAACTGCTTCATGCGCAAGGCAGGCATACCTACATCCTTGATGGCGACAACATCCGGCATGGCTTGAACCGCGATCTGGGGTTCACGCAGGAAGCCCGCGTGGAGAATATCCGCCGAGCGGCTGAGGTTGCCAAGCTCATGGCCGATGCCGGTCTGATCGTTCTCGTCTCGTTTATTTCCCCGTTTCGGTCGGAACGGTCGATGGCGCGCGATCTCTTCAATCCGGGCGAGTTCATCGAGATCTTCGTCGATACGCCGATCGAGGAATGCGCGCGGCGCGACCCAAAAGGCTTGTATCGTAAGGCTTTAGCCGGCGAGATTAAGAACTTTACGGGCGTTAGCTCGCCTTACGAGACCCCGACTTCCCCTGATATCCATCTGAGGACGGTCGGCCGGCAGCCTGAAGATCTCGCACTGGAAATTGAAAACTATTTGGAGCAGTTGGCGGCTCGATAGATCGTTTGCCGCCCTTCTCTTAAATCCGGCGCTCCGGCGCGGGCGCGCTTGCGTATGAAGAAGTCGTCGTCTGACCGCCTGTTTCCTCCGGGCCAGATGCATTCGCGAGCCAGCCGGACAGGTCACGCTCCATCAGCCTGCCAAGCTTTTCGGTGTCACTCGCGTAGAAGTCGATCATTCGCGCGCGGATATCGCTTTTCAATGGCGGGTAGATCGTTGGCCGTGCAACGACCGAGCGCAGCCGTCGCATCAGCGGAATATGGCGAAACGGCGCCAGGGCCGGTTTGAACGGCCCAACCAGCCGACGCAAGGTAGGGCCGACAACCGGCTCGTTGCGATCCTTGACCTTTGTCGACAGCGGCAAAACCGATCGCCGGCGGCTGAGATTCAGGAAATCGCGCACGGTATCCAGATGTGTCTGAGGGTCCTCGACAAGACTTTCGAACAGCAAGACGTTCAGCCGCTCTCGCGGAAACAAATCGAGATAGCGCGACAGCTGCTGATAATACAATCCGCCCGCAAGGAAGCGTTCCTCCGCCCCTTTGCGCGGGTCCAAATAGGCTTCGATGTTTCTTGTAACATCACCTCTGCGAAGCAGCATGCAGTAGTCGGAATAGGCGCGATCGACCGGATTCCTCAATTGGGCGATCAGCAGGACGTTTGGCACACTGTCCTTGATGCGCTGGGCGGCTTGCGGTGCTTCCAGATACGAGTTCGATTTCTCACCCAGCACGCGAGTGCTTTCTGTCACCCGAAACTGCGACAGATACCAGTCCTGCCCCCTGCTGAACTGGCGGCTGAAGTAATGCAGTTCGGGATCGGGCATATAGACATTTGGGTCCTGCTGCAGCGACCGCTGGAGCCACGTCGTCGCGCTCTTCGTTGCACCGATGATAAGAAAGGCAAGGTCGTCGATACGCATGCTTATTCCTCACTTCTGCAGGGTTTGGCCGGCGCATCAATCACTCTGCCGGTCATTTGCCGGTAGATGCGCATTATCTCTTCCGTATGCGGGCGAATTCCGTAGCTTTTCAAAGCAGAGGATCGTGCGTTTTCGCTCACGCGCCTCCATTCGGAGGGGTCTTTCAAAAGCTTGGCCATCGGCATGACAAAGGCGCTTGGGACTTCGGGCTCGACCAGATACCCGGTTTTGCCGTGGATAATTGCTTCCGGATTTCCCCCGTGGTTGGTCGCGACAACGGGCGTGCCAAGCAGCATCGCTTCGATGAGCGTTCTTCCGAATGGTTCGTTTACGGCCGGAACGAGCAGAATATCCATCGCGCACATGAGGCGATTAATCGGCGAGCGGAAACCCATGACGTGGATGCCGTCTTCGATCCCCAGTTCCCGCGCGCGTTCCATCACCTTATCGTCGAGCCGCTTGCCATATTGCTCGGGCGAGCCAAACAGCAGACCCGCGACCTTCAGCTCGGGATGCTGCGAGCGAAATGCGTGTATCGCTTCGACAAAGCGGATGGGCCGCTTGCGGTCGATGAGGGCGCCAAAAAATCCAACGAGGCGGGTGTCTTCGTCTAGCCCGAGCTCTCGAACGAGGTCCATGCGGCATTCCTCCCTGTCCGGCAGGACGTCGGGATGGTCGAAGGGACTGTGGACCACGGATGTTCGCGCTCCAATGGGAATGAGAGGCGACGAAGGCCTGGCATAGTTGGAGACGGTAACGATGTGACTGGCGATGAACGGCGCCAGCAGGTTCACACCTCTCGCGGCAGGATCCCCACGGTGGTGCCATAGTAAGCGCGCTCCGGCGAGGACCGTGGGAACGGCCCACGTGCTGTGGATCAGCCCGCTGTTTGTGTGGACGATATCGGCTTTGTGCTGTCTAAGGAAGCGCACCAAACGCGCAGCCGCAAGAGGATAGAGCGCTGCCGCCGCGCCGCCGGTAACGCGGCTATGGCGCGGCCTCAGAAGCAATTCATTTACGGTCAGATAAGGGACGTCCCGGCTGTCCAAATACCTGGCGAAATCGCCGTTTGGACTGTGGACAACAACCACGGCGTTCACTTCAGATGGATGAAGCGCTTCAACAAGTTTGATGGCTGAAATGTCGCTTCCGCCGAATTCATCTCCGACGAACGGATAGATTACGACTAATGGTTTCGAACCCATAGAATTCATCCCAAAAGCTCGTAAGCTCGAATGCGAGAGATTAGCATTTTCCTGATCAAGGCGCATTTGAATATTATCGCCGTTCGGAGCGATATTCGGGCGTCACCCGAATTCATTATTGCTTGTACTCACAAACCAGCGCATTTTGACGGGGCGCTTCGGGACTACATTTATCCTAGTCAACTGATCGGCAAACTACGATCGCGAGAGCGCATTCGTTCAGCGTTGTTGAGTCCGGAGGTTCTAGCTTTGGATGCGAACGGCACAGGCGCTAGAGGTAGTTTGCATCGGTCGACGGCGGCTCGCGCGCCAACATTCACCAAGGTAGCATGCCTATCGGCACTTGTTTTCACATGCTCGGTCTTGATCGGCCACACGCAGGCGGCAAGCGCTGCGCCTGATGCCTTCCCTGGCGCCGAGGGCTATGGAAAGGCTGCGCAGGGCGGCAGGGGCGGTGCTGTCATCCCAGTCACCAATCTGCAGGATAGCGGACCGGGAAGCCTTAGAGAGTGCATCGAGGCGACGGGGCCGCGAAACTGCATTTTCCGGGTAGCCGGCGTCATCAACCTCAAGCGGACCCTCATGGTTCGCAGCGAACGCGGCTTTGTCTCCATTCTCGGACAGACGGCCCCCGGCGACGGCATCGTCTTGACGATCGAACGACCTCATAGAGAGGGAAGAAATACGCCGCTGGCGTTCAACGGGGCGAATGACGTCGTCGTCCGCCATATCCGCATCCGGCCTCGCCTTCCGAACACAATCAAAAACGTCCACGCGCTGGTTATCGAAAACAGCCAGAGGGTGTACGTCGATCACGTTTCGGTTTCCTGGGCAACGGATGAAAATATCAGCACCTACTCCAACGCCACTGACGTAACGATCGCGAATTCGATCCTGGCGGAGGGGCTCAACAAACACAGCAAATGCTCGTTGCTCGGCGCCGATCCCCGAACCCCCCAGAACCTGACATTCCTCAGGAATCTCTGTCTGTCGAACAGGGACCGGAATCCTGATAACAATCACTACGGACAGTCATGTATTGAGATCGTGAACAACGTTTTCTTCAACGCACAGTCCGAGTGGGCGGAGATCTTTTCTCAATATCCCGGTGGAACGCCGATTGCGTATGCAGGGAATTATTTCAAGGCGGGTCCGAGCACGCATGATTTGACCTATGCCATCCGCTCCCACGATGTCGCAAAGGTTGCGGATCCGCAAATCTATCAAGAAGGCAATGTCACTTGGGCGCCGCCCTCCAAGACAATAGTGACCGTGGCGCCGGATACGGAGCGGTTTCTTGTCTCCAGCCCGCCTTGTCCCTTAAGCGTGAGCGAGATCGCTCCGGCAGCAAAAGCGTATGATGACGTTCGGACACGATCCGGCGCGTTTCCACGCGACAGCCTCGACCAAGCCTGGATAAAGGACATGGGACCGGAGGGCCAGAACGGCAAAGGCCGAATGGTGACTGCGCCCGGGCAAATCCCGCCGATGCAAGGCGGGGCGCCCTACAAAGATGCCGATCAGGATGGAATGGCCGACTTCGTCGAGGCGCAGTTTGGCGCTAAATCCGGAGTAAGCGACGCGTGGGCAACGAGCACAGCTGACGGTCCTTCGCATTTCGACGCATTCATGGAATGGCTCTCGGAAGAACGGATCGCGCGCCGGTATCCACAATGACACAGGCGAGGGGCGGCATGCAAACCGCCTCTGCCGAACCGCACAGCGGACGGCAGAGTGACAGGATTGCCATCGTCATACCCGGCCTATCGGCGGGCGGCACGGAACATGTGGTCAGCCTTCTCGCGAACCATTGGGCAGCCTCAGGCTACGCCGTGACGATCATCACCTTTGAAGCGCCGGAGGCAAGACCTTACTACGCGTTCCGGAATGATGTCCGCATCACGCGCCTGGGTCTTCCGCCCGGAAAGACGGGCAGGGTGGGATCGGCAATCGCGGTCTGGCAGCGGATCTGGCGGCTGCGATCGGCGATCCGCCAAGCCGATCCGGCGTTCGTGCTTAGCTTCCTCACGCGAACCAACGTGACGACGCTGATGGCCATGCTGGGCTCCGGCGTTCCGATTGCGGTTTCGGAGCGCAACAATCCCGATGCCCAACCCTTCGGCGCTGTCTGGAAGTGGCTGCGAGCCTGGCTCTATCCACGCGCTTTTTGTCTGGTGACGATGACACAAGGCGCGCTCGAGTATTTTCCGGATGACATAAGACGCAAGGCGCGCGTCATTCCAAACGCTGTCGATCTCCCGGCCGATTGGGTCGACCGGAGGACTGGCAGGACGTTGACTGCGGTCGGCAGGCTGACGCATCAGAAAGGCTTCGATCTGCTCCTGCAGGCATTCTCCAAGATCGCGGACCGGCACCCGGAGTGGAAACTGGTCATCTGGGGTGAGGGCGAGGAACGCGGCAGGCTTCAAGCGCTATGCGCTGCACTTGGATTGAAGCAGCGAGTGGAGATGCCGGGCGTGACGTCGAGCCCAGGCCAGTGGATCGAAACCGCGGACGCTTTCGTTCTATCGTCACGCTACGAGGGGTGGGGCATCGTTCTTCTGGAGGCCATGGCTGCGGGGATTCCTGTCGTGAGTTTCGAATGCAAATGGGGGCCCCGTGAAATGGTGACCGACAAACACGACGGAATTCTCGTTGAACCAGAGAATATCGACGCGCTGGCGGATGCGCTTGATCTGGTGTTGCGCGATAGCGCCCTGAGAGACAGGATGGCGAAGAATGCCGCCAGCAGCGCGAAATCCTATTCGCCGGAACGCGTGCTGCTGGCCTGGGATGAACTGGTCGTTTCAGCGCTCTCGGCCGCACCCCGGCCATCGGCCAAGCAGCAGCGGCCCTAGGCTCTTGCGGTGAAAGCGCCGCCTGGCGCTGCTGGGGATCGATGTCTTTGAGCTGATCTTGTGCCTGTGTGGGTGGCGGCAAGAACAGTTTCCCGAAGAAGCCTCGCATTTTGAAGAATTGCCTCTTCCGTCAAGCTGGGATCAACGAGAAAGGCCAGGCTCGTTTCGCCGAGCGTCCGCGCGACGGGCAATCTCTCCGCCGGGCGTCCGAGGCTGGCGAATGCGCTTTCGAGGTAGATCTCCGGGCAACTGCCGACAAAGAGGGGACGCCGCTTTCGTTGAGGGCTGCCAGAATTCTTTCACGGTCATAACCTGCCTTCAGCCGATCCGGCCGCACGAACGTGTAGAAGCGGTAGTATGCATGGCGAAGGCCGTCGCGCGGTACTGGTGTCCGAAGGGCGTCGAGGTCAGCTGTCGCCGAGATAAGGATGCGTGCATTTCTTTCCCTGGCTGCCTGCCATTCCTGAAGCCGGGCAAGTTGGCACAGACCAAGGACCGCCTGATACGACATCATGCGCAGGTTCGTACCAACGGATTCATGAAGCCAGCGAAAGCCGCTTCCGCCTGCCTTTCGCTGGACGGCTTCATATGACTTGCCGTGATCCTTTCTGCTCCAGGCTTTCGTCCAAAGCGACGAGTCGTTCATCGCAATGAGGCCGCCTTCACCGCCTGTCGTGATGATCTTGTCCTGGCAGAACGAGAAGGCGGCAATATCGCCGAACGAGCCGACCGGCCGTCCGTCGATTTCAGCCCCATGCGCCTGGGCGCAATCTTCAATGACCCATAGACTCCTCTCGCGCGCAAAGGCCATGATGTCAGGCATCTCGCACGGCCAGCCGGCAAGATGAACGACGATGATGCCTTTCGTCCTCGGCGAGACTTTGTCTGCTATCGTTGCCGTTGTGATGTTCTGGCTGTCTTGATCGACATCCGCAAATACCGGAACGCCGCCGCAAAACGGGACGCAGGCTGCAGACGCGACGAAACTGCGGGGAGTTACAATAACTTCGTCTCCGGGGTTCAAGCCGAGTGCGAACAGCGCGAGTTCGAGGGCAGCGGTGCCATTCGTGACAGCGATGGCGTGCTTTACGCCAAGTGACGCTGCGTAAGCTTCCTCGAATTGCCGGACATAGGGCCCCGTCCAGGCATTGACCTGGCCGGTCCGGAGCATGGACGCGACTGCCTCAATCTGTTGCTCGTCAAACACTGGCCAGTGCGCCATTTCCTCCTCCGCATTTGGATGCGATCGCAATCTCACAGGCAGGTTCTTGCGCTACAGAACGTGCCGAACCACCACGAAGGCTTCAGCCGCGCGCTTGAAGACGGTCGCGCCGCGCAGCGTTGCCAGCGCCTTCAAGGTTTCGATGGCTCGTTCGTGCGGGGCCGGCCGGATCTGCGATTGAAAGCGGCCATCGCTTTCAACTTGGTCTCGAGATGATCCTCGATATCGACGAAGACGTTCGGAGCGAAATTGGGCGTCACATAAGCCGCGTTCCAATTTGTCTCGGAGAGTGTCTCGTATGCCAGGATCAATCTTGGAAATTGCGCCTGATGCGGTCTGGCAGCCACCAGAGACGAGGTAAAGACGATCTGATGATCGATGTGCATGTCTCCGACAAACGGGATGAGAAGCGTCTGCGGCGAACTTTCCGACACGAGTTCAAACAGCGAGGCGTTCAGATCGGCGACGACAGTCTCTGCCAAACCGGCGGCGGGAAAACCCATCCAATAGGTCTTGCCGACGCCGAGGATCCCATGCGCCCTCCGTGCCTCCTCCTTCACGCGCGCCACGGCCTCGAAGGGGAAATGCGGCGGCTTGCCTTCGGTCACGATCGCGATGCGCACGTCGGCTCCCTCCGATGCAAGCCGGGCCACCGTTCCGCCTGCCCCGAGAACCTCGTCGTCCGCATGGGGCGCAATAACGAGTGTCCTGCCGAAGAGCTCACTCAACATGGGCGTATCGCCTTTCGCCACACTGAGCGGTCCCGGAGTTGTGAAGGGGTAGAGAGCTCAGGTCCACGCTCGCTCCTCGGGCGTTACATTCCCGCAATCGAGACCGCGACGACATCCCCCGGAAGCAGCTCCGTGAAGGGCGCGCCGTTGATCACCGTACTGACGCCGTTCTTGGGGCGGCGAACCTCATAGGCGAAGGAGATCTGGTCGCGCTTTCTTTCGTCCGCCGCGACGGAGGCAATGAGATAAAACTGCTCTTCAGCGGACTGGCGCGTGGATTTAAGCTTCTTGATCGCCGTTTCCCGCTCCTGCAGCTTCATCAATATGTCGTTCTGCCGATCTGCCTGCAACTTGGCGAGCTCCAGTTTGAGGTTCCCCAGCTGTAGCCTCGAACGCGAGATTTCCGCGTATATCTCCAGAAGCTGAGATTTCTCGTTGGAGGTCGTGTTCTTGACGCGCGCGAGATCGGTTTCTGTGTTCAGCTCGCGCTTGCGAAGGGCTGTCACGCGCTCAAGGTCCCGCTCGTTCATCGCCACGACTTCCTTTTGCTCGGCTTCGAGCTCAGCGAGGATCTTCAAGCCTGCTTCTGTTTCGGCAATGCTCTGTGTGAGAATCTCGACCTGGGCCTTGGTCGTGATGAGATCTGTCTTCAGGATCTTCTCTTCGATTTCGAGCACGCTCTTGAGAGATGCCCGTTCGAGATACGGCCGCGCACTCTCCGGTGCATCCTGCAGGTCGATCGTTTCGGCCCCGCGCAATTGGGCGGCCAGACGTGCCGCATAGATTGCTTCATGGACGATCTCCACTTCGGCGCCGTCTATCTCTCCACGCAATCGCGCGCGTGTCATGATCTTGTCGGACGCGCTCGATGCCGCCGTCAAGGTTCCACCTGCAAGACCAATAGCCTGATCAACGGTCAAGCCCGGATAATAGGGGAAGGAGCCCGGATTTTCTACCTCGCCTAGCACGAAGACCGGCTTGTAAGTGGCAATGTTCAAAGCGATTTTGGGATCGACCAGTATCTGCCGGTCCTTGTATTCAGCCCGCAACTTTTCAAGCGCTTCACCAACTGTAAGCCCTCTGATTTCAACGCCGCCGACCAAGGGAAATTGCGCGTCGCCATCACCGTCGACCGTCAGGGAAACCGGCAGTTCTGCATCGTCGAGAAAATCGAAGGAGATAACGTCTCCCGGCTGCAAACGGTACGCCTCGGCCCCTACGCCAGCAGCCGCAAGAAGCGTCGCAGCGGCAAAGCAGGCCACCCATCGCAAGACACTGCGCCCCCCGGAAAACGAACCGCCTTCCATCCAACGATGAGCTGGCATCATGTCCCCCCTTTGACGCATCGGGTAGCCGCGCAGGCGACGAAACTATATTCCCTTGTAATTTAAGATTGTTGTTGCTTTTTTCGTCAAGTAAACAAATGTTAAACAGCATGCTCCACGAGGAATAATAATAACAAAATCCTTTTGTTAACGAATGATCAGCGATCATAACTATGAAGTATTATATATAATGCGTATTGATCCGATATTTTTTCAATTAAAACGCGCTTATTCTACTGTAGAACTGGGGCCTCCGATCTTTGTCGTCTGAATGAGGAGGTTTGCCTAATGTCTGAGGGGCCATCGGGCGCAAAATGGGGAGATTTTTGCAAGGCTGGAGAAATGAGGCGCGATTTGCTCAGCGCTTGCGAAACATTGCCCATCTTCTTGCGGGAAATTTTGCCAGTTCATTCATAGGCCTGATCGGCTTTGCTCTCACAGCGCGTGCACTGGGACCATCGCAATACGGCGTGCTTGCGCTCTGTTTTGCATATGCGCGCGGCATGGAACGTCTTATCGCCTTCCGCTCCTGGCAGCCGCTTATCAAGTACGGCGCTGAGGCCTTGCACGACGAAGATTGGGAAGCGCTTAGGGCGCTCTTCAAATTCGGCCTGCTTCTCGACATCGGGACTGCCTTCCTTGCCTGGGCGATAGCGATACTGCTCGTCCTTGTGGCTGGGCCTAAAGTCGGCATTTCCCAGGACACGAGCCGCTTCGTGATCTATGTTCTGCACGGTTCTGCCGTTTCAAATAACCGGGATGTCGATCGCTTCGTTGCGGCTCTTCGACAGATATCAGGTGCTGGCTTACGCCCAGGTCAGTGGGAGGTTGTATCCGAGCGTTGCTCTGCGCCGTTGGCCTGGCTGCAAACTGGGGCCTGACCGAATTTCTTCTGCTTTGGGCGGGTACCCAGATCCTCGGCTCAGTGAATATGACGATACTTGCGTTTATCGAACTCCGGGCGACGGGGCATCACCAATGTCATGTCAGCTCCGCTGCGCGGGATCACGACGCGCTTTCCCGGTCTCTTCAAGTTCTCGGTGTCGTCCAACCTATCACTGACGATCCGCTCCAGCGCGAACGAGCTGGACACCCTGTTGGTGGGCTATCTTACCGACCCAGCCTCCGCGGGCCTCTATCACATAGCGAAACGCATCGGCCGTATTGCGCAGCAGGCAGGCGGTCAGGTGCAGGCAGTGCTCTTCCCGGATCTCGCCAGGGCCTGGGCTTCGAATGATCTCGCCGCCTTTCGCAAGATGATCGCTCAAGCGCAGTCATTGTTGATCTGCTTCGGTGTGATCGCGTTGATCATCATTGCTGCGGCGATCGATAAGGTTCTAGAGCTCACGGCGGGACCGGAGTTTGTTGCCGCCGGTCCGCTTGTCATGGTTCAGATGGTGGCTGTGATATTCATCCTGAATGCCACCATTCTTTACTCGGCCTTGCTGGCGATGAGTTTGGAAAGCTCCGCGCTCCGCAGCATCTTCATCGCCATTGCTTTCTTTCATCTGACGCTGATTTTACTGGTACCGAGGTTGGGGCCGATGGGCGCGAACATTGCTCATATCGTGATGGCCTGCATCTGGCTTGCCGGCATGACCACTGCCTACCGGCAGCGTTTGCGGCAACCGATCAGGTGAAAGGCACGCCAGTGGTGGCGGCATCGCTATCTCTCACCGCTGACAACGCTGGCAATAATGGAGCCGATGCGTTCGTTCACGACCTCCGGGCGATGGCCGGCAAGGGAGATGTGCGACAAGCCTTCCAAAAGGTGAAAGCGGCCGTTCCCAGCAAGCTCGGCGGCGCGGCGCCCTAAACTCGGCGGCGTCTGCATGTCCTGCGAAAAGCCGATGACGTCGATCGGGACCTTGCAGTCCGGCAACGACGCAGTCACGTCAAAGTCGATGCAGGCCTGCCACTGAGCGGCAAGCATTGAACCATCGCGCTCGGCATAACTGCGTTCGACGAAGGGCCGCAGCTTCCCCCACAGGGCATCGTCGCCAAGCACCTCGGACGGATACATGAAGGCGCCATAATGGTGCACGGCAAATTCCGGCGACAGCCGGCCACCGGCCTTTCTGAACTCGACTTCGGCGATCATCCAATCCCGGCAGAAGCCCGTCGCCTGCGCTGCCGTTCCCATCGGAATGGCGCAGCGGACAAGCTCCGGATAGTCGATGGCGAGTTGCAGCGTCACGAATGAACCCATCGAAAGGCCGACGACGATGACGGGAGGCTCGCAAACCGCGCGGATCAGCTCCGCACAGTCACGCGCCATGTCCGCGATCGACCAGGGTGGTTGGCGCTCGCTTCGGGTGCGGCCGGCGCCGCGCGGGTCAAAGGCGGTGTTGCGAAAACTGCCCTCGAAACTTTCGATCTGGAAGTTCCAATCCTCCGCGACGTTGTCTCCGCCTGGAATCCAGACGATATCGGGTCCAGCTCCCCGCTGGACATACCACAAGCTCGCGTCAGGCAAGTTCAGAAAGGGCACCGTATGACTCCATGGTCTAAAGGGACGTGCCGGGAGACTGAAAATTTAAAATTGGCTTGTCAACCAAAATATTAAATGGTTGAACAAAATTGCGAAGACGTGACAAAGGGTGCGCCTCGGATGTGAAGGCCTCAAGGAGAGAAGAATGCCACGGATGAAGGTGAAGGATTTCAGGAGGAAGGAGCTGATCGACGCAGCGATCGCCTCGATCGCCCATCACGGCCTTCCTGACACCACCCTGGCGACGATAGCCGAAGAGGCGGGGGTCTCGCCGGGTCTGGTCAGCCACTACTTCGAGGGCAAGGAAGAGCTGCTGGCGGCCACACTCTTACGGCTGGTCAAGGATCTGGCGATCGACATAAAGCGCCGGGTCCCCGCTTCCGCAACGGGACGCGAACGGCTTGGAGCGATCATCGACGGCTGCCTCGAAAGCCAACAGCTTCGACCGGGCGCCAGGCTGGCATGGCAGGCGTTTTGGGCACAGATCCCGTATCATCCTTACCTTGCTTCGCTGCAAAGGATGATCAACAGGCGCTTCCGGTCGAATATCCGGCATGCGCTTCGCGAATTGCTTCCGGCAGACAGGGTGGAGGAAACCTATCTCGGGCTCTATGCCATGATCGATGGATTCTGGATAAGGCAGTTCGTTGATCCCGCGAGTTTCACGATGGCGGATGCGCGCAGGGTTTGCCACCGCTACCTTGATATGGCGATCAACAGCGCAAAAGCTGATAGCTGATCCGCGCACGAGGGCGGCGTCACGCCGACCACTGCAGCGCCGCGGTTGCCACGGGTGAATCCCACAGGGATATCTCCTCGTCGGTCAGGAAAGCCAGGGTGATCGACAGACCCTGCATATCGAGCGAGGTTACATAGGTTCCAACCAGAGCACGTTCGATAAGAATCTGCCGCTCTTCCATGAAACGGTGAGCGGTGTTGTAGGCAAGGTAGAGTTCGGCTGGCGGCGTGCCGCCAAGGCCGTTGACGAAGAGCAGGGCCTTCGTACCCGGCTGCATGGAGATGTCTTTGGAGATTATCTCGCAGAGATGACGGATTATGGTGTCGGCCGTGGAGAAGCGCTCTCTCGAATGGCCCGGCTCTCCGTGGATGCCGACGCCCATTTCCATCTCGGTAGAGCTCAGTGAAAATGTGGTGCGCTGAATCTGCGGTATCGTTACGCCGCTGAGAGCCACACCCATTGTGCGGATACGGCCATTCAGCCGATCGCCGATCCGCTTCAATTCCTCGAGCGGCAGGCTCCGTTCCGCAGCCGCTCCAATGATTTTCTCGACGATCAGTGTTCCCGCGACGCCGCGGCGGCCCTGGCCTTCGCCAGTCCTCGCCGTCTCGATATCATCGCTGACGATGACAGTTTCGATTCTGTGCCGATCGGCGGCCATCTCCATCGCCATCTCGAAGTTCATGACATCGCCGTCGTAGTTCTTGACGATGAGCAGGCAGCCGGCGCCTGTGTCGGTCTCCTCGATGGCACTCATGATCTGGCCCGGTGTGGGCGAGGTGAAAATATGCCCCACGCAGGCAGCATCCAGCATTCCCTTGCCGACGAAACCGATATGCATCGGTTCGTGACCGGCGCCGCCACCGGAGATGACGGCGACCTTACCCGGCGTAAGGTTGCGGCGGCGGATGCATTTCCGCTCGGCGCCGAACACGACGAACTTCTCATGGGCGCGCACGAAACCTTCCAGGCTTTCGGCGACCATGGTTTCCGCGGTGTTCATGAACTTCTTCATCGAGCCCCTCCCTAAAGGCGGCCTGTTTTGCGTCCCCTCAACCGATCCGTCAGCCGTCGATCAATCCGCTCCTCCGGAAAGGGCGACGATCTTCTGCACCAGGTCGGAAATCGCCTCCTCGAGCAGGCGGTTTTTCCGCTCGTCGCCGAAATCCGGAACCATGATTGAAAGTTGCCGCAACTTTTCGGCATTGCCAAGCTCCGGAAGTTTTCCGGGATGCGCCGTTTGATAGGCGTCGAGAAACCGCTCCTGCTCAGCGGCGCTGAAGTGGCAGACTCGGAAAATGGTCGCCAGGTGCCGGGCCGGCAGCGGAGTAGCATAGGTCGGGCTTGTGATCTGCGTTACGAAGCTGCGATGCTTCCCGAGTTCGGTCGCAAGCCGCTGGCGTGTGCCAGACGGCCGGTTGTCGATGATCTGCGCCAAGATGGACTTGTAGGCGATAATGGCGTCTTCGGTGTCGTCGCGCGCCATTCTACTCTCCGGCTGCCTTTGTCCCATCGGCTCTCAGATCCGATGATTGCCGATCTTATCGCGGGAAGTTGTTCGGGCGCCACGGAAAAATGCCGCAAGCCGACCGCAAGCAGCCCCGGAAGCCATCGCGGATCGCTTGCGATGTCTCCGCAGATACTGACCGGCTTGTTTGCCTTTGCCGCAAGCCGCATCGCTCCTTCGAGAAAACGGAGCACCGCCGGCGTGGCTCCATGGTGGTAGGTCTCCGAGCTCGCGCTGTCACGGGCGGAAGCGGCGAGATATTGCGTAAGATCGTTTGTCCCGAACGAGAAGAAATCCGCCGTTTCGAAGGTGTCCAGCATCAGCGCGGCGGCCGGCACCTCCACCATCATGCCGATAGGCGGGATGAGGTAGGGCATGCCGCGGCTGGCAAGATGTGCGGCCTCCTCGCGAAATATCGTCCGCATCTCGTCGACCTCGGACGGAAAGGTCACCATCGGCAGCATGACGCGAAGATCGCCGTAAACCGCGGCACGCAACAGCGAGCGTGCCTGCACGCGGGCGATTTCCGGTTGGGCGAGCAAGAGACGGATGCCGCGCAAGTCGGATCCGGAAAGCGGATCGCCGAGCCCGGCCAGCGGCTTGTCGCCGCCGATGTCGAGCATGCGGATTGTCACGGGTCTGCCTGCCGCCCATTTCAGGACACGGCAATAGATGGCAAGCTGTTTGTCTTCGTTCGCTGCATCGGCGACCGACGAAACCGCGAATTCCGACCGCATCAATCCAATGCCCGCGGTCGTCGCTGGGTCGACAGCGTCCAGCTCGGCGGGATCGTTGACGTTGATGGACAGGAGGATTTGCGTTCCATCAGCCGCGCGTATTTCGCCATTGTCGCAATGGCTTGCGCTTGACTGGCTCAGAAATCGATTGAGAGAGAAGGGACGGCGCCGCGACTGCATCGCCGGTATGAACGACGACTGCGCCGGCATCGGCGTCGACCTGAATACGGTCCCCCTCCGCGACAGCGAAACGTCCTGCGCCGACGACCATCGGAACCGATTTCGCTCGCGCGAGCAGCGCGACATGGCCTGCGACGCTGCCATTGAAGAGTGCGATCCCTCCGCCTGCCGACCAATCATGCGCCAGAAAGCGGCTCGGCTCCATGTCCTTGCCGACGAAGATTGAGCCGGCGGGAAAGTCGGCGACCGGCGTACCGGCCAAGGCGCTGAGCACGCGGTTCTTGATGTCCACGATATCGACGGCGCGAGCCCGCACCTGCTCCTCGTCCGCCATTTCCAGCTCGCCGATATAGGCGTCGAGAGTACTCACCCACGCAAAGACGGTGTTTTCTCCGGCGTTCATGCGCGCTTCGGTCGTCTCCGCAATGGTCGGATCCCGAAGAACTTCGATCTGGAAATCGATGATATCCCGGCTCTCGGTGTCGGATTTCCCGGCGAGGCTTTCAAGCTCGCCGATCGAGGTCTCGATGGCGCCCGCAAGGGCTTCGTATCCGAGTGCGGCTTGCGGTAGGGGCGAGGGCGCGGCGTCAGGCAGTTCCGCCAAATAGACCTGTCCGTAAGCGATGCCGGGAGAGGCGCCCGTTGCTTTCAGCCTATCCGTTTCGGCCATGTTTCTTGTCCTCGTCGAAATTGCGTTCGACGAGTTCCTTCAATACCTTGATTGCCTCTTCCGCGAGAATCCCGTCGGCCCTTATGCGCAGAACCGATCCTTTCCGGATTCTGGCGCCCATGATCTTGATGATGCTCTTGCCGTTCAGCCAGACATCGCTGCCGTTGACGGCAACCTCGATCGAACACGGAAACGACTTTGCAAGCCGGGTGAACGTCACGGCGGGGCGCGCGTGCAGTCCGACGCCATGCTTGACCTCCACGTCCGTCTGGCAGTTGGCATGCAATGGTTTCGCCTCCGTTGTTTCAATTCGCAATTCGTGGCTCATCAGGGCGAAAGCTCCTCGGCGGTCGCGACGACCTTCGCAAGTGATGCGCCGCCAGATGCTTCGGCCGCAGCGATGACCGCGCCTTCGACCAGAGGAGCGTTGCAGATCGATACGAGCGCCGAGCGCGGCTGGCCAAGCATCTCGATCGCCATTTCGCTGTTCGTTTCGGCGCCGCCGAGATCGACGAAGACGGCGACGCCTGCGTCGGACCAGGCAGCCTCGATCGCCCGCAGGATACCGCCGGCATCGGTGCCAAGCTCTCCGCGAATGTTGCCTCCGGACCAGGCCAGCGGCACGCAATCGCCAACCATCTGCCGCACCATGTCGGCGATCCCCCTCGCCACAAGCGGCGAGTGAGAGACGATGACGATCCCCACATTTGCGGTATTTCCACTCATTGCGGATGGTTCTCCCCGAGATAACGGCAGATGGCCGTGGTCAGCAGCGCGCAGCTTGACGCACCGGGATCCACATGGCCGATCGAACGATCGCCGAGGTATGACGCGCGGCCCCGCATCGCCTTCATGGCGGCGGTCATGCTGGCGGAGAGTTCGGCCCGCCGGGCGATGTCGTCCAGCGGCGAACATTTCTGAAGCGCATCCTGAACCGGATAGAGAACGTCGAGCAGGGTCTTGTCCCCTGCGTGGGAACGACCGCGCCGTGCAACCGCATCGATCGCCTGTTTCAGTGCTGTCGGAAAGTCGTCAGTACCGTCCCGCGCACGCAGCTCCCGGCCGATTTCCATCAGCAGCGTTCCATAGAGAGGACCCGGCAGCGCCGCCGACATTCATCACCAGCGTCATGCCGATCTTTTCCACGGCGTCGGGGAAGGGCAGGCCGGAAAGGGCGGCGCCTTCCGCGCTCACCGCCTCGCATCCCCGTCGCATGTTGATGCCGTGGTCTCCATCGCCGATCGCGCAATCCAGCGCGCAAAGATGGTCGGTGTTTGCCGCAATGGTCGCGCGGCAAGCTTCGATCAATCCTGCAACAAGCACCGGTTCTGCCTGCACGTTACATCCTCCCCAACGTCGCGCTCCTTCATGCCATGGCTGCCGCGACCTCAAATGCTCCTGCCACCGCGACGGCGCCGGGATCCGGCACTCCTTCCAGATCCTTCTCGCCGACATAGGAGGCCCGCCCGGCCTTCGCCTTCTTCATCGTCTTCGTCGACTCGGCGCCGGCCATTGCCGCCTTCGCGGCCTCCGCGACGGTGCCTGAGGCGAGAGCGGCAAGGGCCGGAGCAAGCGCGTCGATCATCGTCCGATCGCCGACGCCTGCTCCACCATAGAACGTCATCCGGTCGAGCCCGGCAAGAAGGGCTGCGGCGATATCCGGTTTTTCCGCCATTGCCTTGGATGCGGCCGTAAAGAAGATCGACAGCAGGACGCCGCTGGAACCGCCCATGCTGGTGCTCAAGATGTCGCCGACCGAGGCCAGGGTGGCGGCGGGCTCCCTGAGCGGCAGCGTGTCGATACGGGCAAGCACGCTGCGGGCACCGGTTGCGACCGTGGAGCCCGTATCGCCGTCGCCGACGCGACCGTCCAAACGGTTAAGCTCGCTTTCGAGACTGACCAGATGTTCGCAGAGCGCGGTTATCAGGCGGCGGCTCCGGTCGTCGTCGCTGACTGCACCGTTCGATTTTGATGCAGTCGCGGGGGCAGCCACGACTTTGATCTCGTGGCGTTCGACTGCCGGGACCCAGGCATGCGGCTCGACCGGTGCTGTCAGTGCCGCCTCGCGAGCTGCGTCCAGCTGGATCAGGGAGAGCGAGAAGCCGTTCATGTTGAGCGCCGTCATCATCGGCGCGGGGCCGATGATCAATTTGACGCTGTTTGCGAGGGACGACGAGAGGACGGCATTGGCGACCACGCCCATCTCGAGAGGCGGGACGGCGCCGAGATTGTTGATGAGCAGAGCGTGGCTTTCGGCGCCTCGCAGCTTTGCGGCAAGCCGTTCTGTCATCGTGGCGACGATGTCGGCGATGGGCTGGAGAGCGATGCGCTCGGCACCTGGCTCCCCGTGGATGCCGAGGCCGAGTTCACCCTCGTTTGCGCCAAGGCGATCTTCGTGCAACTGGCCGGGCACGCTGCAGGTCGAAAGCGACATGCCGAGCGAGACGATATCGGCTGCCGCCGAGGCAGCGTGGGCTGCGACCGTCTTCAGATCCTCGCCGGCCTCGGCATGATATCCGGCGATCTTGTGAACGAACAAAGTGCCGGCCACGCCGCGTGGCTGATTGATATCTGGAATGGCGATGTCGTCGGCGACGATGACCATCTCGACATCGAAACCTTCGGCGCGCGCCTTTTCGGCTGCGAGACCGAAATTCAACCGGTCGCCGGTATAATTCTTGACGATCAGCAGGGCGCCCTTTGGGCCGGTGACGGCGCGGATCGCCGTCAGGACGGCGTCGACGCTTGGCGAGGCGAATATCTCGCCGGATACCGCTGCCGTCAGCATGCCTTTGCCGACGAAACCGGCATGCGAAGGCTCATGTCCCGCACCGCCGCCTGAAATGATTGCCACTTTCGATTTGTCCCAGTCCGCGCGCAGGATCACCTTGATCTCGGGGAATGTGTCCAGACGGGCAAGACGGCCCGGGCCGCTTGTCAGAAGCAGGCCGTCCAAGGCTTCGGTGACGATGTTTTCCCGGCGATTGAAGAAGTGTTTCATTGATTGAGACCCGTCTGTTTTTTGCATGCTATCGTCTGTTCAGTTTCTGCGGTTCAGGCGAGACGCTGTCCGCCTGCGTCGAAATAGAGTGGATCGCGTAGCGTCAGGTTGATCCTGTCGCCCGGCCGAATTGCGAGATATGGATCCGCAAGTGTGACGAGCTTGTGATCGCGAACGCGGATGTGCAGATGGTTCTGGTCGCCCAGATGCTCGATCCAGTCGATCTCTGCATTTGCATCCTTGCCGACGACGATGTCGAGATGTTCGGTGCGCGCGCCGACCGTCTTCGTGCCCGTCGGAGGATTGCCGCCCGGAAGCAGGTCCGCCGGCAAGAGGTTGATGTGCGGCTGGCCGAGGCGGGCTGCGACGTGAAGGCTGGCGGGATTGCCGTAGATCTCCCGCGGCGTGCCAACCTGCATCAGCCTGCCTTCGGCGACAATGCCGATGCGGTCCGCCATGGTCATGGCCTCCACCTGGTCGTGGGTGACGTAGAGCAAGGTCGAGCCCAGTTCCTTCTGGATGCGCTTCAGCTCGAGCCGCAGTTCGGCCCGCAGCTTGGCATCGAGAGACGACAGCGGTTCGTCCATCAGGTAGATTGCCGGTTTGCGCACCAGCGCCCGGCCGATCGCGACGCGCTGCATCTCGCCCGCCGGAAAGCCGCGTCGAGCGGTTTTCCAGCTTGTGGTCGATCCTGACCATGCGTGCGACTTCGCGCACACGCCGATCGATCTCCTCGTTGCTCAATTTCCGGACCGGCGCTCTCAGCGGGAAGGCGAGGTTTTCGTAGACGGTCATGTGCGGATAAAGCGAATATTGCTGGAAGACGAAAGCCACGTCGCGCCCGGCGGGTGCTTCGCCGGCAACGTTGCGGCCGCCGATCTCGATCCGGCCGCTATCGGGCCTCTCCAGGCCGGCGATCAGGCGCAGCGTCGTCGTCTTGCCGGCGCCGGTCGGCCCGAGCAGCACGACGAATTCGCCATCGCGGATCGCAAGATCGAGGTCGCTCAGCGCCTGCGTGTCGCCGAAACGCTTGTTAAGGCCCTTGAGAACGACATCAGCCATGCTGGGCCTCCGAATAGAGCGATGATGCAACCGCGCGGCCCGACTTGCAGTCGAAGAGCGCAAGATTGGCGGGGTTGAATTCAAGGCCGACCGTTTCGCCGATCTGGAAATTGCGGTTTGCCGGAACCCGGGCCTTGATCATTCCGCTCGTTGTCTCGACCGCGACGATCTGGTTGGTGCCAAGATATTCGCTGCCATAGACCGCGCCGCGCAGCGCCGAGGCGTCGCTGAAGCGGATATGCTCCGGCCGAACGCCGAGCGCCAGCTCGCCTTCGGCCATATCCTGCCGGATCTCGGGGACGGCGACATCGACGCCGTCGAGCGAGACGGAGCGCGCGCCCTTCTGC
Source organism: uncultured Alphaproteobacteria bacterium (assembly GCA_963838565.1). Lineage (GTDB taxonomy): Bacteria > Pseudomonadota > Alphaproteobacteria > Rhizobiales > Rhizobiaceae > Rhizobium. The sequence goes on along the minus strand of CAWIRO010000016.1, from coordinate 30,372 downwards.
AGACCGGAGGTGAAACGCATGAAATTCATCGGCGGCGAGCCGATGAAATCGGCGACATACATGGTCGCGGGCTTGCTGTAGATCTCCTGCGGCGTTCCGAACTGCTCGATGACGCCATGGTTCATGACGGCGATCTTGTCGGCCATCGCCATCGCCTCGTGCTGGTCGTGGGTCACGTAGACGGTCGTCGCATGGATGCGGTTGTGCAGTTCGCGCAGTTCGTGAACCATGACCTCGCGGAACTCCGCATCGAGCGTGCCGAGCGGTTCGTCCATCAGGAAGCATTTCGGCCGCCGCACGATGGCGCGGCCGAGCGCCACGCGCTGGCGGTCGCCGCCGGCCAGCCCGGAGACGGACCTGTCGAGAATATGGTCGATCTGCAGCAGGCGTGCGGTCTCCTCCACGCGCTTGCGGATCTCCGCCTTCGGCATTCCCTGCGACAGCAGCGGAAAGCCGATGTTCTTGCGCACATTCATATGCGGATAGAGCGCGAAGAGTTGAAAGACGAAGGCAATATCGCGGGCGCTGGCGCGATTGAATGTGACGTCCTCGCCGTCGAGGTAGATCTTGCCGCTGGTCGGTAGTTCAAGACCGGCGATCATGCGAAGCGTCGTCGTCTTGCCGCAGCCGGACGGGCCGAGGAGCGCCAGGAATTCACCGTCATGGACGACGAAGCTCGAATCCTCGACTGCGACGAAGCTGCCGAACTGCTTGCGGAGATTTTCGATCCTGATTTCTGCCATCGTTCACTCCGGAAATTTCGAGACGATGATGAACATCGCGGTGCCCGCCAGCAGCGTGACCAGCGAGTAGGTGTAGAGCACCAGCAGGAAGGGCTGGAACAGCATCAGGAAGCCGATCGCGATCAGCACGGTCGCAATGTTCTCCATCGGGCCGCGCCGCAGGAAGAACGGCCGCTTCGGACGGGCAGGGCGGGGCGTTTCGATCAGGTGCGTCATTTGCGGACCGCTCCGAAGGTGATGCCGCGCAACAGATGCTTGCGCAGGAGAATGGTGAAGACGAGGATCGGGATCAGGAAGATCGTCGTCCCTGCCGCAACCGCCGGCCAGTCCTGCCCGCCTTCGCCGATGATCGTCGGAATAAATGGGGGTGCAGTCTGCGCGCTGCCCGATGTCAGAAGTGCGGCGAAGGCATATTCGTTCCAGGCGAAGATCAGGCAGAAGATGGCGGTTGCGGCAATGCCCGTCGTCGCCTGCGGCAGCACGACCTTGCGGAAGGCCTGCAGCCGCGTGTAGCCGTCGATCATCGCCGCTTCCTCGTATTCGCGCGGAATTTCGTCGATGAAGCCCTTGAGCAGCCAGACGGCAAGCGAGACGTTGACCGCGGTGTAAAGCAGGATCATGCCGAGCGCCGTGTCGGACAGCCCAAGCTCCCGGTACATCAGGTAGATCGGGATCGCGACGGCGATCGGCGGCATCATGCGCGTCGACAGGATGAAGAACAAAAGATCGTCGGCGAGCGGCACCCGGAAGCGCGAGAAGCCGTAGGCGGCCATCGTGCCGAGAAAAACCGCGAGGAAGGTGGACCCGAACGCGATCACCAGCGAATTGACGAAGCGCGGCAGAAAATTCGAAGGACCGGCGATCACCATGTTGCGCTTGCGGGTCACCTCATCGCAGGTGCCGATCGGCGCGGGCAAGGAAGCAATGTATTCCGGCGTCTGCCGCGTTCTCGTGGTCAGAAGGTTGCAGTAGCCTTCGAGGCGTCGGCGTAAAGACGATCTTCGGCGGATAGCTGATAGAGTCCGGCGGTGACTTGATGCTGGTCAGGAAGATCCAAACCAGGGGTATCAGCGTGATCAGCGCATAGAGGATCACAATCGCACCGGCAACGCGCTTGCTGGTGAGGCTTGGCTCGACGACCGAATGGGCGGAGTTCGCAGCGCTCATCGTTGCTTCACCTTGTTGAGAGCCTTGACGTAGATGTTGGCGAGGCCGAACACCGCGACGAAGAGGATGATCGCGAAGGCGGAGGCGCGGCCGGTCGCCCAGCTTTCGAAGGCCGCGCGCTTCAGCGTAATCGAGGCGACTTCCGTGGTCGAGCCGGGTCCGCCGCCGGTCAGCAGCGTCACCATGTCGAACATCTTGAAGTTCTCGATGCCGCGGAAGAGAACGGCGAGCATGATGAAAGGCAGCGCCATCGGCACGGTGATCGACCAGAACTGGCGCCATGCCGAAGCACGGTCCACTTCCGCCGCCTCGTAGATATAGTCGGGGATCGAACGCAGCCCGGCGAGGCAGATGAGCATCACATAAGGTGTCCACATCCAGGTATCGACGATGATGATCGCCCAAGGCGCCAGCGAGACATCGCCGAGCATCCGGATCTGCGATGTCGGAATGCCGCTGAGCCATGAAACCGCGTAAGCGAAGAGACCGATCTGCGGCTCGTAGAGAAAGCGCCAGAAATTGCCGACAACGGCCGGAGACAGCATCATCGGGATCAGGATCATCGTCGTCCAGAACGCATGGCCGCGAAACTTGCGGTCGATCAGATAGGCGAGTGTGAAGCCGATGACGGTCTGCAGGACAGATCGTCCAGAAGACGAAATGCGCCGTCGTCTGCATGGCCTGCCAGATATCGGGATCGGTCAGAACGCGCTCGTAATTTCTCAAGCCCACGCCTTCGACAGGTGCATTCGGCCGGTTGGCGCGATAATTCGTGAAGGAGAGATAGATCGCCCAGATGAGCGGAAAGATGTTGATCGCGAGCAGCAGGATGATGGCGGGAGCGATAAACACCCAGGCGATCGCCCTGTCGGACAGGCCGCGGACGCGCCGGGCGACCGATACCGGCGTTGCCCTTGCTGTCGCATCCGCTGCCTTCTCGACGATGGAGGTATGGGAAATGTTCAAGATGTCACCTGGTCTTTGCGTATGTGAGACATCAGGCGGCCCGGCTCCTTTGCCGATCCGGGCCGCCGTCCAGACAAGGATTCCGCGTGTCCAGCCGGACACTAGATCTTGCCGTCGTCCTCGAACACCTGGGTCCAATCCTTCACCAAGCCGTCGAGCGCCTCCTGAGCGGTGCCGTTGCCGGCCACCACGTAGTTGTGAACCCGCTTCTGCATGGCCTGGAGAAGGGAGGCGTAGCTCGGCTCGGCCCAGAAGTCCTTGACGATCGCCATCGAGTCCAGGAACGCCTGCGCGTAGGGCTGGCTGGAGGCGAAGCCGGGCGCGTTGACGACGGAATTCAGGCAGGAGAAGCCGCCGAGCTCCCACCACTTGGCCTGCACGTCAGGCTGCGCGAACCACTTGATGTATTGCAGCGCGGCGTCCTTCTTGTCGGAATAGGAGACAACCGAGATGCCTTGTCCGCCGAGCTGGGCGAAGTGCGCCTTCTCGGCAGGATTTGGGAAGAAGCCGATGCGGTCGCCGCCGACCTTCTCGTCCTTGTAAAGACCGGGCCAGGTAAAGGCGAAGTTCATCTGCATGGCGACCTGGCCGGATTTGAAGGCATCGGCGGATTCGACCATGTAGACGTTGGAGCTGCCCGGCGGCGTGCAGCAGTCATAGAGCGCCTTGTAGAATTCAAGGCCCTTGACCGCGTCGGCCGAGTTGACGAAGCCTTCCATCTCGTAGGGCTTCTTCGGGTTGTCGTACTGGAAGCCCCAATCATAGAGGACGTTGGTCACGCCCATGGTGATCCCTTCCGAACCGCGCTCGGTATAGATCGAGGCGCCGTAGACGGTCTTTCCGTCGATCTCGCGCTTCTGGAAGAACTCGGCGATCTGCTTCAGCTGGTCATAGGTCTTGGGCGCGGCGAGATCCCAGCCGTATTTTTCCTTGAATTCCTTCTTCAGTTCCGGCTTCTCGAACCAGTCCTTGCGATAGGTCCAGCCGACCACGTCGCCCATGGCCGGAAGCGCCCAGTAGTTGGGCGAGTTCTTCGGCCATTCGGAATAGCCGACGACCGTCGCCGGCACGAAGTCCTCCATCTTGATGCCTTCCTTTTCGAAGAAGTCGTTCAGCTTGACGTAGTGGCCGTTTTCCGCCGATCCGCCGATCCACTGGCTGTCGCCGATGATCAGGTCGCAGAGCTTGCCTTGGGAGTTGAGTTCATTGAGAAAGCGGTCGGCATAGCTCGTCCAGGGGACGAACTCGAACTTCATCTGCGTCCCGGTTTTCGCGGTGAAGTCCTTCGACAGTTCCACGAGCGCATTGGCCGGATCCCAGGCGGCCCAGCAGAGCGTCAGTTCATCGGCTTTTGCGAGATTGGGCAGTGCCGTCGACAGCATGAGCGCCGAGGCGAGCCCAAGTAGGGCTTTCGATTTCTTCTGCATAAGTTCCTCCCAGAACCAAAGGCCGGCTCCCCGCCGGCGTCGCAAAGTTCACCCACATTTCACAGAATGCTCACATGAACTCCTCAATCCATGTTTAGCAATGTGTTTAGTAATATGCCTTTTTATAAACAATGCAAGCGGGAAGGTTGCTGCAGCGCACAGCGATCGACCGTGGAACCACGAACAGTCACTCCAGTCTCCTGCGGAACAGCCAGGAAGCTGTGCTCAGGGTTCCGACCGCGATCAGCAGAGCGGCCATGTTTGGTGCCATACCTCGATGAACGGGATGTCCTTGAGGAAGATGCCCTTTACGATCACCAGAAAGTAGCGCAGCGGGTTGATCAACGTGACCGGCTGCAGCCAGCCGGGCATGTTTTCGAGAAGGTGGTATCCCCGAAAGTGAAGGCTTTCATCACCTTCATGTCGCAGCGTTATGGCCAACCGCCGTATTGGGATCAACCTTAGGCGAGAGCGAAAAGGGCTCGCCTTGGGGGGTGAGCGAGCCCTTGCACCATAGATGGGTGGACGGTGCGATTGCCTTCGAGAAGGCACCCGCAGAAGAGCATAGTTGCACCTTCGAGATAAGTGATGCCTTCGCACTAGGCAAACTATCCACTCGTACAGGTCCGCAAAGGGCAGGGCGCAGGAATGAGCGGAGACACCACGACGCGCGCCCATGGCACCGCCGCCGTTGAGAAAAGCCCCGCTGCTCGGCGGGCTGGAGCGCGGCGGGCTCGTGATGCGAGTGCACTTCGCAAGAGCGTAACGCTGCGCTGGCAGGTGGGTCGGGAGAAGGAGCCCTGCAATTCAGGGCTCGAGGTCGGGGTGATCGCTACGCTTGCCCGTCGTTGATTTCGACGCGATGCGCTGCGCACCCAATCAACGGCTGCGGCTTTCAAAGGTTCCGTTACCTGCGCGATATTGCGCGATGGACCCGCTTCCGACAGGGCGAGAGAAGCGGGTCCATCGCATTTCCAGCTACAGGCTGCTTTCCAGAAGCTGTAGCGAGAAAGCGGATCGCCTTCGCCCCGATTTGCGGCCCCGCGGCGTGTAACCGTTCTTCTCGCTGTTGGTCTTGACCTTCGGCGTTGACAGCTGATCCTGTCGCTCCTTGATGTAGGCCAGCACATCGGAAAGCCGCTTGTTCTCGGTGATCGCCGCCACTCAGGTCCGGATGTTGCCGATCCTCGAAAACATTGCGTCGGAGCTCGCGGAAAATCGTCGAGCGATGGCGGCCGAGCTTCTCGGCAATCACACCGACACCGATACCAGCCGTTCGCCATCGAGCGATCTTGCGGCGTTCATCCATGTCGATGTGGGAGTAGGTGCGTTTCATGTCTTCTCGTTCCTTGCAAGCGATAAACCGTTGTTATCTATTGCAAGTCGCCCACCCGGCTACACGCAACAATCACATAAGACGGGTTATGGAACTTTTGCCTTTGCCACGACGTAACTCCCGGGCTCATTCATTGAAACGCCAGATCTCGTCGTTTGTAGTTTGCCCACATTGCGGTAATAAATCGTACCGATCAACGGATGTCTACGCGCCATCCCTCACATTCGGCCCAAAGCTCGAGGTAGCGGGCAAAGCGAGCGTCCCTGCTGCCGTTCGTCTGCTCTTGGTAGCGCCGGCCCAATTCGGGAAAGCGGTCTGCATCGCGGGCAACCACACGATAGAGCGCCAGCTGATTGCGTGACAGGATGTGGCGGAGATACTCCTCGCCGGCCATCGGCAATGCCCTGTCAGGGGGAAGGTCATACCAGGCGGGCGTCGTATCGTGCGTCGGCGCAGATGGGTCGAGTGGCGTTTCGCAAGCAGCCTGCATGACCGTGCTGAAGAGATCGGCTTTGCTTTCAAAATGGCGATAGAGCGTCTTGATCGATACGCCGGCATCGGCGGCGATCCGGTTGACGGAAGCTTCGGCATAGCCGGCGTCCAGAAATGCCTTCACGGCGGCATCGACGATGATCGTCACCGATTACGCCGACGGCGAATATGCAGCCGGGACGCCCCTGAGCGAGGACGACTATTTCCAGCCGGTGCCCTACCGGCGGCCCCGCGTCGACATGAATCGCTTCGTTCGCCAGTCGGCCATCGACAAGGGCATTCGTTCCGCCGTGATCTGCCCTGGTATGATCTACGGTATGGGTCGCGGCCTGCAACCCGACCGCGATCAGATTCCCAAGCTCATCGGCCTTTCGCGGCAGAGCGGCGCCGGCGTTTCGGGAAAGGGCTGAACGTCTATTCCAAGGTCCATATCGACGATCTCGTGGCGCTTTACCTGCTAGTGCTGGAAAAGGGGCCGGGCGGGTCGTTTTTCTTCGCCGAGAATGGCCACAACTCCTTTCGGGAAATTGCCGAAATGATCGGCGGCCTGCCCGGCCTCGAGGGCCGGACTGCAAGCGTGCCGGTCGCAGAGGTCATACGCCAGTTCGGCGCAAGTGCTCGCCTCGGCGTCACATCGAACAGCTATGTCAGAGCCGCCAATGCCCGCCGCCTCGGCTGGTCGCCGAAGGGGCCGTCGCTTGCGGAATGGTTCCAGACGCTAACGCAGCCAGGAGCGGCATGATGAAGGCGCCTCTGCTCGACCACGTCACCTTGCGGACCCATGATCTGGAAGGAACGCGCGCTTTCTTCGAAGCGCTTCTTGATCTGAAGCCCGGCTATCGGCCCGACTTCTCCTTCTCCGGCTATTGGCTCTACGCCGCCGACGAAGCCATTTGTCCATCTCATTCCCGGCCATCGCGGCCGGGTTGAGTGGACCGGAGAGACGATCGACCAGGCCGCATTCCGTCTCGACGACTATGAGGGAATGCTCGGTAAGGTCGAAGCGCTCGGCGTCCCCCGCTCGCTGATGAACCTGCCCGAACTCCGCGAGCGCCGGATCTTCGTTGAGACGCCGACAGGGATCCTGCTTGAACTTGTGTTTCGAGACGGCGATGTCACCAAGCCGAACCCGCCTTGGACCGGCCCCAGGTCGGGCCCTGCCGCACAGAAGGGCAAGACGATCGTCTACGTCTCGGCCGACCAGCGCAATGGCGGTGCGCTCGGCGTTGCCGTGGGCGTGGAGGAAGCCGGAAAGGCGATCGGCTGGACGGTTTCGGGCCGGTCCTCGGCCCTGCAGCAGGCAATCGCGCTCAAGCCTGACGGCATCGTGCTTGGCACCAGGCGGCCGATGCTGGCATCAGGGTGGTCGGCTGGCATGCCGTCACCAATCCCGGCCCGTCGCAGGAGTTCAAGCTCTTCACCAACATCGCTACCGATCCGCTCGATGTCGCGAAGGCAGCCGCTTCCTTTGCCGTTGCCGATTCCGGCGGCATGGCCGGCGTGGTGATCTTCACCGACTCCACCTACGCGATCGCCATCGCAAAGTCAGACGCCATGGCGAAGGAATATTACCGGCTCGGATCTGACAAGAACGATATAGTCAGCCACCTCATCTATCCCATTCCCGATCCGGCGCTTCCTTTCTCGGCGTGCACCCGACGCGCATGATCGGCAATTACGTCACCGTCGGCCCCAATGCGGTCCTCGCCTTCGCACGCGACGGCTACCGCTTTGGCGATGTAAGCCTGCGCGACCTCTCCGAGATGATCGCCTACCGCGGTTTCCGCCGTGTCATCCGCAACAATCTGCGATCCGGCCTATCGGAAATGTGGAATTCGCTGAACAAGCGTGCCTATCTCGCACTCTGCCAGCGCTATTGCCCGGAATTGACGCTCGACGATCTTGAGCCCTACCGGCCCGGCATCCGTGCGCAGGCGGTACTTGCCGATGGCACGCTGGTGCATGACTTCCTCATCCGCGAGACAGCCCGCAGCATCCACGTCTGCAACGCCCCCTCGCCTGCCGCCACTTCCGCAATACCGATCGGCCGCGACCTCGTCGACCGCGCCACGAAGCAATTCGGCTGGCGCGAGGCGGTCTCCCCCTGACCCTCAGGAGAATTTTATGCTCTACGACCTGAGAACCTATCGCTGCCGCCCCGGAACGGTCGCAGCCCAACTTGTCGCCTATGCCGACACCGGCTTTGCCGTCCAGAGGCGCCATCTCGGTGCCCCGCTCTACGGCACGGTCGAAACCGGCGACGTCAACGCCTACGTCCATCTCTGGGAGTTCGCGGACGCCGCCGACCGCGAACGTCGCCGTGCCGCGCTTTATGCCGACCAGCAATGGCTCGCCTATCGCCGCCGCAGCGCCGAGGCCGGGCTTCCAGACCGAACAGACCAACATGGTGCTGAAGCCCGCCTTCGTCTGGCCGCCAAACCCAACAGCGAAGGAGGGCCAAAGATGACCTCGACCGATCACTCGCAAGACCGTTTCACGGGCAGAGCCGGCCAGATCCTTGAACCGCAGTTCATGAACTGGAGCTGCGCCGTAACCATTTGAGGCTCGCTAAAAGGCAATCACGTCATGCTGCAAGAGGTCTTCCATCGTCTGCAGACGGCCGCGAATCTCCAGATAGGAATGAGCCGCGCAAATGACGCGCCTGTTCGGGGCCAGCTGCTTGGCGATCAGCCTGGTGCCGGAGAGCGCGACCGACGTTGATACAGTTAACAGTTTCAATTGGCCATAATATCGCGATCGCTCCATGCAGATCGAAACGCTCTGCGGAAAAAATGATGGATGTCTTGGAATAATCCATCTGGCCGATTGTCCACGCGGACGATGCCAACCCTCCTAGAGCGCCGTGCGTCCGAATGGACGCACAAAGGACGCTCTAACTCTTTGAAACTAGAGCATCTTATCTGCACCCAGGCGAGTCCACCTGAGTGCAGGATGCTCTAGCCGCAAAGGAGCAGGGAGAACGACACCTGTTTCGAAGCTTTACGCATTTGCTGGATTCGGTTGTATCATCGCTGCCGGCCCTGCAATGGCACATGCGCATCTGAAAGAGGCGATGCCGCCGGACAAAGGCGACCGTTGCCTCCTTCATCGCATTGATGACATCGTGCATGTCCTCGCTGCGGGAGCCTGGATTGTTGCACTGGTCCCGTTCCTGTATGTCATGAGGGCGGCGGCCATTGCCGAGCAACGGCAGTCGGCTATCGCGGCCCTTCATCGGTTTTCAACCCTCGGACATGTTGCCGTCTCAATCGTACTGGGGAGCGGCGTTGCCAACACCTTCCTCATCGTCGGCCATCTGCCCACCGATTGGCACTCCGCCTATCAGATAAAACTCCTGCTCAAAATGGGACTCGTCATTGCAATGACGCTCTTGGCGGTCATCAATCGCTACGTTTTCGTTCCCCGCCTGCAAGCGCGGAACGGCCGGGCTTTGCGCGCTCGAAAGTGGAGCCGTCTTCGAGATCGGTCTCGGCGTCGCCGCAATCGCCCTCGTGGCGGCCTTCGGAACGCAAGATCCGGCCTAATGCAAAAAAATCTGCGGCCTGCGGAATAAGGGCTTGGCTGCGGTGTCTACCCTCGTGAACCTGCTCGAAAGAAACAAGGAGCTCAACATGATCGTTTTCCAGCGCAGCACACGTGCTTTGGTGATGACGTCGGTCCTGGCAGTCTGCTCAGCGTCGGCCTTTGCTCAGGAGGCCGCTACCCATCATCATGAAGCCGCTCCCGCATCGGAAGAAACTCCGTTTCTGCAGGAAAACGATACCGCGATGGCGAAGATGATGAATGACATGGCCGTCAAGCCGACCGGCGATGTCAATCGCGATTTCGTCGAAATGATGATTCCGCACCATCAGGGCGCGATCGATATGGCGCAGGCCTACCTGCGTTATGGCAGCAACGAACAGCTGAAGCGTATCGCGCAGGAAATCATCGTCGACCAGCAGCAGGAAATCGCCGCGATGCGGCTGGCGCTCGGTGATCCGCTGCCGCCTTCGACCGCCGTGCCGACCCAGGTCGAAGCCACCTCCAGCGCCACGACCGCCCAAGCTCCGACAGGAATGCCTCATCTCGGCTCCGGCCTGAACATGAAAATGGGCAACTGAAAGGACCCCGTCATGAAGCATACCCTTCTCACCCTTGGCCTTCTGGCCGGCACCGATGCTGGCGCCGATCACAAGCTTCGCCGGCCAGGCGCCGGGTGCTGCCTCCGATCCGGATATTCCGATCAGCCACAAGGACCGCGTTTATGCGGCCGAACAGTTCTCCAACACCGTTTCGGTCTACCGATCCCGGTCGACAACAAGCTTCTCGGCGTCATCCGCCTCGGCGATCCGCAGCCGGGCAATCTGAGCCCGCTCTACAAGGGCCAGGTCCTCGTCCACGGCATGGGCTTCTCGCCCGATCACAAGACGCTGGCAGTCGTCTCGATCGGCTCCAATTCGGTGACCTTCATCGATACGGCGACGAACACGGTCAAGCATACCACCTATATCGGCCGTTCGCCGCATGAGGCCTTCTTCACGCCGGATGGCAACGAGGTCTGGGTGACGGTTCGCGGAGAGGACTATATCTCCGTCATCGACGCCCACACGTTCGAGGAGAAAACCCGCATCAAGGTCGCGCCCGGTCCCGGCATGCAGATATTCTCGCCGGACGGCAAGTACGGCTACATCTGCTCCTCCTTCAATCCCGACACTGCGGTCGTATCCGTCGCCGATCATCAGATCGTCGGCCACGTGCAGCAGGCAAGTCCGTTCTGTCCGAACATCGCCGCTGACGCCGACGGCAAGCAAGTCTGGTTCACGCTGAAGGATGTCGGCAAGGCGCAGGTCTTCAATGCGCAGCCGCCCTTCGACCTGATCAAAACCCTCGATACCGGACCGATCACCAACCACGTCAATATCGTCATCAACGCCAACGGCAACTTCGCCTATATGACGGTCGGCGGCCTGAACGAGGTCAAGGTCTACCGCACCGACAATTTCGAGCAGGTCGCGACCATCCCCGTCGGCAATCTGCCGCACGGCATCTGGCCGTCGGGTGACGGCACGCGCGTCTATGTCGGGCTCGAAAACGCCGATGCGCTCGCGGTCATCGACACGCTCGACCAACAAGGTCATCGCCAACATTCCGATCGGCCAGGCGCCGCAGGCCGTGGCCTACGTTCCGAACGCCGTTCCCGAGGGCGACGGTATGCAGAACCTCAGCCGCTCGGCGAGGCGGGCGAGGCCGCGCATCTGAAGCTTGCCGCCAAGGGCAGCAAGGAGAACACCGCACCGACGAGCGTAACCTTGTTCGATCAGGGCCTCACGCAGGTCCTGCAGGCGGCAGTCAGCGGTCTCGATCCGAAGAAACCCTATGTGCTGGCACTCTCCGACAAGCCGGACGGAAGCGGTGAGCTCCAAGCTCTCTCTAGCTTCATGACGAACCCGGCCGGCTCGGCGATCGTCAATGCAGTCGGCCCGATCCGCCAGATCGTTGAAGCGAAGCATAAAGACGAGAAGCGTTATCTTGTCGTCGCGGCCTCGGTCGAAGGAAAGCCGGGCAATGTGGTGCAAGTTCAGGCAGAATAAGAGTGAGGGTCCGCTACGCGGCGGGCCCTTCATCCGTTGACGAAAGGTGCTGCATGGACGATCTGCTCTCGGAAGTCGAACCGATGATCCCGGCGCTACGCCGTTACGCCCGTGGCTTGCTCCATGATGCTGGTGCAGCCGACGATCTCGTGCAGGATTGCCTTGAGCGCGTGATCGCGCATTGGCACCGCCGGCGCAACGACGATCCAAGGACGTGGGTGTTCACCATCCTCCATAACCTTGCGGTCAACAGGCTACGGCAAAAAGCCCGCAGAGGAGAGCACCTCAGTTTCGACGACATAAATGACAGCGTACTGGCGCTTAAGCCGCCGCAGGAAGAAGTCCTGGCCCAACGCGACGTCCTCGCGGCGGTCAAGCTCCTGCCGGAAGAACAGCGCAGCGTGCTTCTACTGGTGTCCGTAGAGGATTTATCCTATGCCCAGGTGGCAAATGTTCTCTCCATTCCGATCGGCACGGTGATGTCACGGCTTTCGCGTGCGCGTGAGCGTTTACGACAAATACTGGAAAACCCAGACCGGTCGGCGGGCCGGCCGGGAACCTATCTTCGGAGAGTGAAATGACTGACAAGCCGATTACCGAGGATGATCTTCACGCCTATGTCGACGGCGCTTTGGACGACGCACGCCGGGCGGAGGTGTCGGCTTATCTTGAAAAACATCGGGACATCGCCGCCCGTTTCGAATCCTATGCCGACCAACGCGAGACACTGCGATCCGCGCTCAATCCGGTTGCCGGCGAGCCCATACCGACCAAGCTTAACCTCCCACATATGATCGATGCCCGCCGTCGGGTCCGTCCTTCGCCGTGGCGGGCCGCGGCCGCGGCCGTCGTGCTTCTGGCTGCCGGTGGTTCCGGAGGCTGGTACATGCACGGCAGGTTCGCTCCATCGGATGAAGGCGTTGCCGCTCTCGCCAGGGAAGCATCGGACAATTTTGCCACCTTTGCCTCCGACACCGTCAGACCCGTCGAGCTACGCGCCGACAACATGGTGCAGCTCGTAGACTGGGCGAGCGAGCGAATGGGCCGCAAGCCGGTGTTGCCCGACCTATCGAAATCGGGGTACCGGCTGATGGGCGGACGGGTGGTTTCGACACCCCATGGTGCTGGTCTCATGCTGATGTACGACAACGACCATGGTACTCGACTCGTCGTCCTGACTAGGCCGATGACGGTCGATCAGAACAGGACGATGATGCAGCATTCGGAAGGCGAGGTCGACGGCTGGAGCTGGGCATCGAACGGCATGGGGTACAGCCTCGTGGGATCATTGCCAGCCGATGCATTGCATCCGCTGGCCGATGATATCCGCAGGCAGATCCTTGGATAGTCACCCCACGGCTGTCGATGGCACGATAGAGATACATCCATTGACGCGAACCTTGATATAGGTCTCGTCGGCCACATGCTGCGCAAGCGCCAATTGCAAGACGCTCGCATTGCCAGCCTGTCAATCGCCGAACAGCTCGAAAACCTGGCTGCTGCCTTCTGAGCATACGCAGAAATCGCTGCTGCCTCAAATTTGCAACAGAACCGTTTGCCTCGGCGGTGTGTTCAGGCAGCCGCGCCCGTTAAAGCATTCCACTGTGTCCCTGCCTTGAGGCGGTGAAGGTGGATGGCATTTGCTGAACGTTTGGGGGTGGGACGAAGAGACTTCTGATGGCTGAGAAGATCGCGACCAAGCGTTGCAGCCCTCCTCGAGATCGGAAGCCCTGCATCCGCTCGGGTTTCCATAACGGTCGTGCGACCGATGTTCGACGCCCGGTATCACCTGTCGCTTTGCTGCCCCATGGGCGCCGGAACTTGTCGGTGATCATTCGCGTTCTCTTTGGCACGAGCCCTTACTTTCTCAGGAGCCTTGTCAATGAGGAAAATCGCGGTGCGGTTTTCCGCTAGTGTCCCCCTCTATCGTAGACCGGTCACGTTCATGATTTTGGATTGTTGCAACCAAAAAATTATCTCGGATTAGAACTCGATGTCGAGATTGTCCTCGTGATCGTGATGGCCGGGAAGCTCGGGCGGCGGTGGCCCCGGAACCTCTGCCACCATCGCCTCCGTCATGATCATGAGACCGGCCACGGACGCAGCACCCTGAAGCGCCGCGCGCACCGCCTTGACGGGGTCGATGATGCCCGCTGCCATCATGTCGCCGAACGCGCCCTTCTGGGCGTCATAGCCGTAGGCAAAATCATCCTCTTCGAGAATTCTCGCTGCAACGACCGAACCGTCCTCGCCGGCATTGGCCGCAATCTGCTGTGCCGGCCAGCGTATCGCCTCCGTGACGACGCGGATGCCTGCCTGCTGGTCAGCGTGATCGACCTTGAGCGCCCCGAGTGCCTTGCCTGCCCGCAGAAGGGCGGTGCCGCCGCCCGGCAAGATACCTTCCTCGATGGCAGCGCGGGCAGCATGGACGGCATTTCGGATGCGATCCTTCTTCTCCCTGACCTCGATCTCGCTGGCTCCGCCGACCCGGACCACGGCGATCCCACTCGAAAGCCGCGCCAGCCGTTCCTCGAGCTTCTCGCGATCATAGTCGGAGGCGGATTGTTCGAGCTGAAGCTTGATCGCGGCGATGCGCGTGTCAATATCCGCGGGCAGTCCACCCCCTGCCACGATCGTCGTGTTTTGCTTGTCGACCGTAATCTTCCGCGCGCGGCCGAGAACATCGAGCGGCACGGTCTCGAGCCTGAGGCCGAGATCCTCCGAGATCACCGTTCCGCCCGTCAGCAGTGCGATGTCCTGCAGGATCGCCTTACGGAGGTCGCCGTAGGCGGGCGCCTTGACCGCCGCCACCTTGAGACTGCCGCGCAGCTTGTTGATCACGAGCGCCGCCCTGACTTCGGCCTCGACATCTTCGGCGATGATGAGAAGAGGTTTGCCGGTCTGCACGACCTTTTCCAGGAGCGGCAACACTTCGCCGAGGCTCGCCAGCTTCTTCTCGGTGATCAGGACATAGGCGTCCTCGAACTCCACCCGCATCCGGTCGCGGTTGGTGACGAAATGCGGAGAGATGTAACTACGGTCGAACTGGATGCCGGCGACGATCTCGATCTCGGTTTCGAGCGACCTGCCTTCCTCGACGGTGATCACGCCATTGTTGCCGACCTTCGCCATGGCTTCGGCAATGATGCGGCCGATTTCGGTGTCGCCGTTTGCCGCGATCGTGGCGATCTGGGCTATCTCCGCATTCGAGGCAACGGCTCTTGCATTCTGCTTCAGCACCGCCGCGACGGCCTCGACCGCGCGATCGATGCCGCGCTTCACGTCCATGGGATTCATGCCGGCCGCCACTGCCCGCACGCCGCCTCTGATGATCGCATCGGCGAGCACGACCGCAGTCGTCGTGCCGTCCCCGGCCAAATAGGAGGTTCTGATGGCAACTTGCCGGAGCAACCGGACGGCCATGTCCTCAAATTTGTCTTGAAGCTCGACTTCCCTTGCAACGGTCACGCCGTCCTTGGTGATTTTCGCACCGAAAGACCGGTCGATGGCGACGTTCCGCCCCCGCGGCCCAAGTGTGACGCCGACGGTCCGTCCGAGCGTATCCACGCCATTTAACATGCTGTCTCGCGCCTCGAAGGCGAATTTGATGTCTTTGGCCGTCATGGCCTTCCTCCCAAGAGTTGCCGCCTCACTCCGCGGCCTGAGCAGTATTGGCGTACGGTAACCCGAGCCGGTTCCAGACACCGGCCAGCGCCGCCACAAGCTGGCCGATCATGATGTCGTCGTGGCATGGCGACGGCGTGATGCGCAGCCGCTCGGTTCCCCTGGCGACGGTCGGATAGTTGATCGGCTGGATGTAGATGCCGTACTTGGCCAGCAACATGTCGCTTGCCGCCTTGCATTTTGCCGGATCGCCGACCCGCACGGGAACGATGTGGCTGTCGCTTGGCATGACCGGCAGCCTTGCCGAAATCAGTTCCGCCTTGACGCGCCGGACGCGGTCCTGGTGACTTTGTCGCTCCGACTGCGAGGTCTTCAGGTGACGGATCGCGGCGGTGGCGGCCGCGCAGATTGACGGCGGCAGAGCTGTGGTGAAGATGAAACCGGGCGCGTAGGAACGGACCGCGTCGACAAGCGTGGCGCTTCCCGCAATGTAGCCGCCGAGGCAACCGAAAGCCTTGGCAAGCGTCCCTTCGATGACGTCGATGCGGTGCATGGCGCAGTCGCGCTCGGCGATGCCGCCGCCGCGAGGACCGTACATGCCGACGGCATGGACCTCGTCGAGATAGGTCATGGCGCCATAATAGGCCGCAAGATCGCAGATACGCTGGATCGGCGCGATGTCCCCGTCCATCGAATAGAGGCTCTCGAACACGATCAGCTTCGGCCGCTCCCTGCCGGCCGTTCTCAGCAATTCTTCGAGATGAACCAGGTCATTGTGTCGGAAGATGCGCTTTTCCGCCCCGGATTGCCGGATGCCTTCGATCATAGAATTGTGGTTGAGCGCATCGGACAGGATCAGGCAGTCGGGGATCAGTCTGGCTAGGGTGGAGATGCCCGTTTGGTTCGAGATATAGCCGGAGGTAAAGACAAGGGCAGCCTGCTTGCCGTGCAGATCGGCGAGCTCGATTTCCAGTTCGACCAGAGGATGATTGGTTCCCGAAATATTGCGTGTGCCGCCCGCGCCCGTTCCCAGACGCCTCGCAGTCTCGACCATGGCATCGATCACCTTCGGGTGCTGCCCCATCGCGAGGTAATCGTTGGAACACCAGATGATGACTTCCTTCGGTCCCTCGCGCGCATGCCAAATGGCATGCGGAAAGCGGCCGGCGATCCGCTCGAGGTCGGCGAATACCCGGTATCGCTGCTCGGCATGAAGCCGTGCGATCGCACCGGCGAAGTAGTCGTCATAACACACTGTCCTGGTCCCTTCGGGGTGCGCCAAGCGTCCGGGCATGACCTTTCCTGTCTCCGCTTCCTCCCCTTTGGGCGGCGTCGTGCGCTACCCGCCCGATTGCACCATCAAACCGCGCAAAGTCTCGGCGATGGTTTTGCCGGGCGTGCCTGCCTCCAGACCCGCGCACGAATTTGCCGTGCGGGTCCATCACGTAAATGTAGGTGCTGTGGTCGATGACATAGTCGTCAGCGCCCGCTCCGGTCCGGTGCATCTCGCTGTAAGCGCCATACGCCTGAGACACAGCGGCGATCTGCTCGGGACTTCCACTCAGTCCGATGATCCGCGGGTCGATTGCTTCCGTGTATCGTCCGAGCACAGCTGGCGTGTCACGCTCAGGATCGACGGTGATGAAGATCGGCTGCACCCGTTTCGCCTCGGGGCCGAGCACATCGAGCGCCACGGCAATCTGGCTCAGCGTCGTCGGACAGGTGTCGGGACAGAAGGTGTAGCCGAAGAACACCAGCATCCACTTCCCGCGGAAGCTTTTATCGGTGACGATCGTGCCATTCGGCGCAGTAAGGCTGAACGGCCCGCCGACCGTTGCCGGCGTGGCGGCATGAGCAGGCAAAGCTCCCAGAAGCGGCGCGGCCGCAGGGATCAACCCGGCGAAGAGAAGGCGCAGGAGAGTTGCCGCTTGATGGTACGCTTTTCGCCGAGCCATGTGGTGCCTCCCTCATCGCGAGCCGACGTTGCCGCTGAGGGCCATGCCGGCAGCGATGGGACACGATGCTTAGCAATACCGGCGGAGCCGGCCATTGTGAAAGATGCGCCTCAGGCGACTGGAGTGAGCTTTGGCAGCGGTGTTTTTTCCGCGAGCTTGTATCGACACTCGGTCTATATCGCTAAAATCGCATTTTCAGCTTGATATTAGAAACGTCTTAAACGAAAATGCAACCTTTCCTTTTTAGGAAGGGAGGAATGCTGTGCGAACGCATCAATTCTTCTCCGGATGTCTTGCAATCGCCGCAACGACAATGATCGCCCTGCCTGCGCAATCCTACGAGGTGAGCGCCGTTACAGGCGGAGGCTCGATCGAGGGTGTTGTCGTCTATAACGGCAACGTCCCGATGAAAAAGATCATCCCCACCAAAGACGTCCAGGTCTGTGGAACTCCACGCGACGAACCGTTGATCCGGCTTGGCGACGGCAAGACCGTTGAAAGCGCGGTCGTATATCTGGTCGACGTGGCATCTGGCAAAGAATGGCCAACGGCGGGCAAGACCCCCGAACTCGATAATGAAAAATGCCGCTTCGAACCGGAAGTGCAGGTTATCCCGCCAGGCCCGCTGAATGTCCTGAACTCCGATCCCGTGTTGCATAATACGCATGGCTACTATGGCAAGCGCACGGCGTTCAACCTTGCCTTGCCGAACAAGGGCCAGACCATTCCCACCGAATTGCCCCGACCCGGAACGGTACGCATCGACTGCGACGCGCATGGCTGGATGGAAGGCTGGATTTACGTCGCCGACAATCCCTACTACTCAGTCACCGGGAGCGATGGCAAGTTCTCGATCACCGACGTTCCGCCCGGCGACTACAAACTCGTGGCCGTGCAGCCCTTCACCGGGCCTATGGAAATGTCCGTCAGCGTTGAGGGTGGCAAAGCCACGAAGCTCGATATCGAGCTTAAGAAACAGTAGTACGAAGTAAAGTACAGAAAAGAACAAGAAAAGTACTGACGTGGCCCAACGCGCCACGTCTGCCTATGTGGGGGCCGAGTTCTTCTTTCGACCCGAGAGGAGGAACCGTCATGTCTGACGAACTGGATCGCATTCGTCGCGAAATGCATTCCGTACTGCAACCCGAAGGGGTTCGGCCCGACGACTCACTGAAAATTACCCGCCGCACCTTCATTCACGGCTCGTTGATATTCGGCGCAGCAACTGTCGGCGAGGCCTTCGCGTGGTGGCCGCTGCTCAACACGCTCGACATCGCCCATGCAGCCGAAGCGCCCTTCAAATTTGCCTGGATCTCCGACACCCATCTCTATCCAAGATCCCTGAACACACGCTTCGTCGACAAGGTCGTGCGTGCGGCGCAGGAAGTTCAGGCGATGGATCCACCCGCAGATTTCCTGATCTTCGGTGGCGATCTTGCCCAGCTCGGAAAGATCGAGGAGCTCGAACTCGGCGTCGATCTTCTGAAAGGGATCAATATCCCGAAACACTACATCCCTGGCGAGCACGACTGGTACCTCGACATGGGCAAGAAGTGGGGTGAGCTGTTTGGCCAACCCAACTGGACCTTCGATCACAAGGGCGTGCGCTTCATCGGGCTCGACACGGTCAGCCGCGGACCGGACTACTGGACCGCCAAGAACATGACCCCCGAGGAACGCATGGGTCACATGGCCACGCTCGACGGCACGGTCGCCGGTCCCTGGGCCGGTGTTGGCCGCGATCAGCTCGACTGGATGGAAAAGACGCTGGCCGATTGGGACAAGGCGATGCCCGTCGTCATCTTCAGCCACAACCCCCTGTACGAGTATTATCCGCCGTGGAATTTCTGGGTGCGTGACTGGCGCGAAGTCCATGAGGTGCTGAACCCCTACACGAAGGTGACCAACATTCACGGCCACGTGCATCAGGTACTCTACAACGAGATCGGAACGATGCGGTCGATCGGCATGCTGGCGACCTCGTGGCCGTGGCCCTATGCGCCGGAAGGCTTGCCGAAGCTTACCAAGCCGATGATCCGTGTCGACCCCGGTGACCCCTTCGACGGCGTCGGCTGGAGCAAGATCGACGTCAGCGCCAGCGACAATGTCGAAACAGAATACGTCATGTGGGGCCGCAAGGAAGTCTTCGTGCAATCCGCCGAAGACTTCGACAAGAATGTTTCGGAGATCATCCGGCCGCGGATCGCCGACAATATGTGGCCCTATTGAAGGAGGAATGGTCATGAAAACCAAACCGTCATTCCTCGGCTTTCTGCGGTACTCCGCCATTGCCGGAGGGGTTATCGCCGTCGCCGTCCTCGCCGGGCCGACCAGCGCCCACAAGGACCCGGTGACGCCGGCGCAACTCAGGGTATATCAGGAAGTGTTCATGGAAGAAGTCAGGAAGGGCGACCTCCTCTTCCACGGCGACACGGCGACCGCCGAGGCAATGGGCGTTGCCGACGACCTCTCAAAAACCGGCATGGCATGCGCGATGTGTCATCCGATGGCGTCCGACACCCACCCGCAATCCTTCCCGAAGTTCCAGGCGCAGATGGCCAAGTTCGCGACCCTGCGCGACATGATCAACTGGTGCATCGAAAAGCCGAACCAAGGTGTGAAGATCGATCCGGAATCCGACGCAATGAAGGCTCTCGAAGCATACATTACCTGGTCGAACGGCGGTTCGGTGCTGCAGCCGGGCAAGTTTTAGAAAATGGCCCGCAAGCCGAATCGACTTGCGGGGTCTTGCACGAATTCGACCTGTTGCCGTGCCCTTTTGCGTGCCGAACCGCACGCGGAGTGGCAGATGACTCTGACGCATCAGGTCGCTTCGGAGACCGGTACCAGTAGAAAAGCAATCGCCGGAACTTAAGAGACCGGTGCTCTTGCGGCAACCCGGAACCGGCATGACAAGGGAGGTTGTCGTGGCCGAGACAGACATCGTGTTGCGGGGCAGGTTCGCCAATGTCGACCTCGATGAACTGGTCGACCGTCCGGTCGTGCGCGTCTGGCTCTACTGGGGCATGTTCTGGCTGATGGTGACGCCGTCGGTCGGCGTGACGATCTCGGGACTGTTCAACTATCCGGACTATCTCGGCACCGAAAATCTGGCGCTCACTTTCGGGCGCCTGCGGCCGGTGCACGTCAACGGCGTCATCTTCGGCGCCTTCTCGGCGCTCTTCATCGGGGAATGCTATTATCTCGTGCCGCGTCTCTGTGGCGTGCGGGTGCCTTGGCCGCGGCTCAGCGTGTCAATGGCCTGGCTGTGGAACATCGTCTTGGCCGCCGCCCTCCTGTCGCTGGCCCTCGGCGAAAATCACGGGCTCGAAGCGGGCGAGCTTCCGCTATTCGCTGAAATTCCGATCTTCGCCGTGGTCGCGACCGTGACTGCGCAATTCCTGATCACCATCGCCCGGCGTCTCGAGCCGCCTCTCTACGTCGCGCTGTGGTATCTGATCGGCGCGTTCGTCTGGACGACGATGAACCTTGTGCTCGGCAGCTTCATCCTTCCCTACACCATCAGCGGAATTAACAGCGCGGCCTTCCACGGCCTCTACATCCACTACATCGTCGGCCTGTGGCTGACGCCGGCGGGCTATGTCCTGATCTACTACTTTCTGCCGGTCAGCGCGCGCAATCCGCTCTTTTCCCACAAGCTTTCGCTGGTCGGCTTCTGGTCGCTCGCGCTCTTCTATCCCTTCGTCGGCATACATCACTATCTCTACAGCCCGATCGCCGACTGGGCCGAGACGATCGCAATCGTCACATCGATGCTGCTGATCATCCCGGTCTGGACAGTGTTGGTGAACTTCTTCGGAACCATGATGGGCAAATGGCATGAGTTCGGCCGGAACCTTCCGGCCAAATTCCTGATCATGGGCTCGATCATGTATCTCTTTGGGTGCTTCCAGGGTTCGACAGAGGCGCTGCGAAGCCTGCAGCAGCCGACGCATTTCACCGATTTCGTCATCTCGCACTCGCATCTGACCGTGTTCGGAACCTTTGTTGTCTGGGCAATGGGCGGGCTGGTCTACGTTTGGCCACGGCTGTGGGGCCGCGAACTGTGGTCATTCAGGATGGGCAACTGGTCCTTCTGGCTGATCACAGCAGGCATCTCGACCATGGGACTGGGATTGACTGCCGGCGGACTTCAGCAGGGCTTTCAGTGGATGAACGGCGTCGAATGGGTCGATTCGCTCGTTCAGATGAAGCCTTATTGGCTCATGCGCACTCTCGCGGGCATCAGCATGGATATCGGCATGTCGCTGCTCGTCCTCAACATGATGATGACCGCGATCAGGGAACCCGTGACGGAGCGTGAGCCGGTACCCGGATCGGGTACCATACCGGTCGGCGGGCCTGCCCAATGAGCGCACGGTTCGTCGCACTGGTGGCCGGCATCGGCTTCTTCTTCCTTGCGGTCATCACGCAGGGAATCCTTCCATTCTTCGAGCCGTCGGCCCGCACGACAAAGGTCACGGCCGCGGTCCGCACCAGCTTCGGCCAGATGAAATGGATGGTGACCGATGCGACCGATTACACCCCGCTGCAGAAACATGGCCGGGCCGTCTATTTGCGCGAAGGCTGCTGGTATTGCCATTCGCAGTTCGTGCGTCCAGTGACCGGCGAGACCCGCCGCTGGGGCCCGGTCTCGGACGTCGGGCGAATTCGCCTATGACGTGCCGCATCTGTTCGGAACCCGACGCATCGGCCCGGACCTCACGCGCGTCGGCCTAAAATACGGCAACGAATGGCATCTCGCCCATTTCTGGGATCCGCGCATGCTGGTTCCGGATTCGATCATGGCGCCCTATCGCGGTCTTTTCGATGAGCCGGAGGAGCCCGTGAGGATCGTCGACGATGGTGCCGGCGGCCGCACGCTGGAAAGGACGCCTGTGACCGAGCGGTTCTTCCGCTTTGACAGCCAGGATCTGATATCGCTGACGCCGAACGCCAACGGGTCTGCTGTTCGTGCCTATGGAGGCACGGGAGAAGAAGCCGGTTATTCTCATCCCGAACGAGGAATTTAGGGGCGAGACGGTCACGGTCGCTGCTGAGACCGAAGAGTTGCACGCGCTCGTCGCCTATCTGCAGAAGCTAGGCATGAACCGCGGCAAATGGCGCGACGTTTTTGAACCGCAGCGGTTGCAGGTCGTCGACGTAACCTTGCCGCGGTCTGAGGAATGGATTCAGCACGGCAAGAACGTCTATGAGCGCCGTTGCCTTGGCTGCCACGGCGTGACGGGTGACGGCAACGGTCCGGCGGCGACCTTCATGTACAAGCAACGGCCGCGCAATTTTTCGACGGCGGTCTTCAAGTTCCGCCTGACGAAGGAGCCGCTGCCGACCGACGGCGACCTGTTGCGCACGATCACGCGCGGCGTGCGTGGCACCGCGATGCCGGCATGGCACGAACTGCCCATCAACGACCGCCTCGCGGTCATCCAGTACATCAAGTTCGAGCTGGCGGTCGATCGTGCCGATCCCTCCGCGCCCTACGAATTTTTTACTGAAGAGCCCCCCGGCCCTCCCATGGTGATCGGCAAACCGCCGGAGCCTTCGGAGGAGGTTCTGGCCCATGGCAGGGAGATATGGCAGGCGGCCAAATGCTGGGAATGCCATGGGCAAGGCGGGAAAGGCGACGGCGAAAAGGCAGCCGGCCTGAAGGACGATGCCGGCTTCACCAGCGTGCCTGCGGATCTCACCAGCGGCCAGTTTAAATCGGGCTCGACGGTCGAGGATATATTCCGGACCATGTCGACGGGACTGAGCGGCACGCCAATGCCATCCTACCGCGATGCGTTCCCGGACGAGGATCGCTGGGCGCTTGCCTATTTCGTCCTAGCGCTTTCCGCCTACAAGGATCCGCTGACGCTCGAACCGCTGAACATAGCCGACGCAGACCGCAAGGCGCTCGACGAGCTCAACCTTCAGGCTCCTTCTCCGGACAAGGCTTACGTTCCGGGCGCAGGTGCGGCAACCAGCCGGCGCGACAAGGGCGCAGGCGACGCTCCGGCGAAAATTGCTCAGGGAGAATGACGCGTGGCAGATTTTGGAATTGCCGGTCCCTATGTAGGCGCAATGTTGATGAGCCTCGGTGCGCTCTGCCTCTTCATATGGGGCGTGCTTTCGGGAGCACTTAGCGACACAGACAGGGCCTCGAAAGAATTTTTCGAGAGGGAGATGGAAAATGACAGAAGGACCGAGCACGAAACCAGCCAGCAGCCTTGATCCGAACCTCTCCGAGGACAGAGAGCATGAGATGGAGGAATATGCCGGCGGCCACATCGAAGCGCATCACGGATATATTCCCGTGTGGCTCCTCATTGTCTATTTCGTGCTTTTCGCATGGGGGTTGTACTATGCCTTCCAGTACTGGGGCGGGCTCGGTCCCGGTCGGTTTTAGCATAGCTCAATGAGCTAGAGCGTCCTTGTGCGTCCATTCGAGAGTAAGGGCGCTGTAGCGTCCGCCGTCGGATCGTACTGACGCCAACGGCTGTGAGAAAGAAGGAGACCGATGATGTTGGCGCCGAGGATCATGATAGCCGTCGTGGTACTAAACCTGCTCTTTCTGTTCAGCGAACTGGCGTTCAACGTCATCGCAGCTTTCTGAACTGAAGGAGGATGGGATGCTTGCGAATACCGTGTTTTCCCTTGGTGATGCGAGCTTCAACCAGACGCTCGCCTTCATCGGCGGCGCCGTCTTCCATATCGGCTTCTTCGCCTGGGTTGCTTACCTCGCCTGGAAATAGGATCGGCCCCTGATCGGCCGAGATCTCTGCCGTTCAATGGGCAGGACCGGGGGCAGGAGGAAAGTTGCGATGACCCCGTATCTGGTGCTTTTTGCAGCGGGTTTTGCCGGTAGCTTTCATTGCATCGGCATGTGCGGCGGTTTTGCCTGTGCACTCGGACGTGACCGGCATGGGCCAGGAGCGACGGTGCTGCGGCACCTTCTCTACAATGGCGGGCGGCTGACCACCTATTGTTTCCTCGGTGCGCTGGCAGGCGCTTTCGGTCAAGCGATCTGTTCGAACGAGGGCCCGTCGACCGCTCCGCTCCTTGGAGGCTACCTCGATCCTGCCCAGCGTATCCTGGCGACTGTCGCAGGCCTCCTGATGATCAGCATGGCGCTGCAGTTCTTCGGCCTCCTGCAGGGGCTTCGCCGTGCGACTGTCGGTTTGGGCGGCAGCGCGCTGGTCGTGTCGCTGCGGCAATTGCTGGCGGCGCCCGGGAAAGCAGCTCCGCTCGCATTCGGCGTCCTCAACGGCTTTCTCCCCTGCCCGCTCGTCTATGCCTTCGTTGCCCAGGCCGCTAGCACCGCCGGTCCGCTCCCCGGCTTTCTCACCACGGCGGCCTTCGGTCTCGGAACCTTTCCGGCGATGCTGATGATGGGGGGCATCGGCCGGTCCCTCTCCCTGACTTGGCGGCAGCGCAGCGTCTGGCTCGCCGGCAGCTTTATCCTCGTGCTCGGGCTCGTCACGCTCGGTCGCGGTGTCCTGCCCGCCGGCCTGCTCCATGGAGATCATTTCATATGAACGCGCCGAGCGATGCATTCTGCAGTCATTGCCTACTGCCAGTGGGGCGACGGGGCATGCATCGTACGCTTGACGGTGAAGTCCACGCCTTTTGCTGCTATGGCTGCTGCATCGCCTTTCAGGTGACGCGCGGCCGGAGCGAGGAATCGGAAGCCGCCTGGCTCCTTGTCCGCCTCGGCGTCGGTGCCTTTCTCTCCATGAACATCATGCTCATCAGCCTGCTCGTCTACACAGGCACCTTCTCCGGCCCAGACGCTTACATGCTTCCCTGGATCCACGCCCTGCTATGGTTGTTCGCCACCCCAGCGGTCGCTGATCCTCGGCGGGCCGTTCCTGAACGAGACCTGGCACCACGCCTTGGAGGGGCGGCTGACATCGTCGGCGCTGATCGTCACCGGGGTCGCGGCGGCCTACCTTTATTCTGCCTTCGCAGTCCTCGAAGGCAGTGCCCATGTCTATTTCGACACCGCTTCGATGGTGCTGATGCTGTTCACGCTTGGCCGCTATCTCGAGGCTGCAAGCCGCGCCAAGGCGGCCCGTGATCTCGAGCCACTGCTCGCGGCAGAAAACGAGCTAGCGACAATCGTCGCCGGAGGAGTCGAGACGCGGCGGCCGGTGCGCGAGATCCTCGCCGGCATGCTGGTGCGGGTGCGGCCGGGAGAGCGCATCCCCGTCGACGGCCTAATCGTCGAGGGAGAATCCGTCGTTGACGAAGCGATGATTACCGGCGAAAGCCGACCCATTTCAAAAGCGGCCGGCATGCAGGTGATCGCCGGCAGCATCAATTTCGACGGGCCCTTGCTCATCCGATGCAGCGGTGCGGGCAACGATACGCGGTGGGGACGCATCTGCCGCTCGGTTCGCGATGCCCTTTCACACCGAAGTCCGATCCAGCGCATCGCCGACCGTATCGTTGCGCTTTCTGTGCCGCTCGTGCTCGCCTTGGGCGCCCTGACGATTGCCTATTGGGCGCAATCGCAGCCTTTCGACCGGGCGTTGCTCATCGGGCTCGCGGTTCTCGTCGTGGCCTGCCCGTGTGCGGTCGGGCTTGCCGCACCGCTTGCGACCACGCTCGGCATCGGACGGCTGGCGCGTTACGGCTGCCTTGTCCGCGACCCCGGCATTTTGGAGGCGCTGGCAACGCTGCGATGCGTGGCTTTCGACAAGACCGGCACGCTGACTGCCGGCAGGCCGCATGTGGTCGGCATCTTCACCGACAAAGTTCGGCCCGACGAAGTGCTTTCGCGCGCGAGCGGCCTGGAGCGGTATTCCGAGCATGCGCTGGCAAAGGCCATCACCACCGCCGCCGCTGCGCTCGGTGTCCCGCCAAATGAGACGCTGGCTATTCGCGCCGTTCCCGGCCGCGGCATCCGCGGTACCGTCGGCGGCGAGCCTGTGGCTGCCGGCAACGAAGCCCTGATGCACGATCTCGGGTGGCCGCTTTCGCCCGAGTTGCGCCAGCGAGCCTGCCTGTCCGAGGCGAGTGGCCATTCGTTGATCCATGTTGGCTGGAATGGCCGCGTCCGCGGAGTGCTCGCGCTCGACGACACGGCGCGCCCGGAAGCGCGCGCGACTGTCGAAGGATTGAGGAACCGTGGCCTCCATGTCGCGCTCTTGAGCGGTGATCTGGCGGAACCCGCCCGACGCATCGCCGCGACAGTCGGCATAGACGACCTCGAAGCCGGTTTGTCGCCGGAGGCCAAGCAGGAGGCCCTGAACCGCCTCCGCCACAACCGCGGAAAAGTGGCCATGGTTGGCGACGGCCTCAATGACGGTCCGGTTCTGGCGGACGCCGACGTCGGCATCGCGGTCGGCTCCGCCACCGACCTCGCCCGCGAAACATCGGCGCTTGTTCTGCCAGAGGGCGGGCTGTGGATGCTGCCATGGGTCGTCGACATGGCGCGCGCGGTCCGCCGGACCATCCTTACAAATCTCCTTTGGGCCTTCGGCTACAACCTCGTCGCGCTGACGGCGGCTGGGCTCGGGCTGCTACAGCCGATCCTCGCAGCTGCAGTCATGGCCGGTTCGAGTGTTCTCGTCGTGATAAATTCCTTGAGGCTGCAACGTGTGCCGGATCCCGATCCGTCATATCTTTCCCTTCGGGGGATTCCCGTGGACGATCAGGAACCTCACCCCACCGATCAGCCGAACACGTCCGCGGTGAAGGCCGAATACCAGCCGACGGCCTGATGCGCCATCCGGCGTCGGACCTCCGCACTCTCGCCAACCTTGCTGATGAACATCTTGACGGTCTTTATGCTTCCACCCTCGGGCGCGAAGGTGATGGCGTTGGTGAAGGCATCGTCTGGTGCCAGGAACGTGTAGCACGAATTGAAAAGGTGCGGAGGAAAGCGGGGCGAGCCCGTAAGCGAAGCCGCGATAGCGAAGGCACATGCCTTGGCCTGACTATTGGCGGAGAAGGCGGATTTTGGCATGTCGCCGCCAACGATCGCATCGCCCACGACATGAATGCCGGGTTGCAACGTCGACTCGAAGGTCGCCGGATCGACCGGACACCAGCCGGTGCTGTCTGTCAAGGCCCGCCCTTTCAGCGATAAGCCCGGCCTTCTGCGGCGGAATGACGTTGGCGACGGCCGCCTTGAACGTCTGGTTTTCCGTCACGACAGAACACGTCGCCGCATGCACGGCTTTGGTTCTCCCTATGAACTGCGCCGGCAGCCATTCGATCATGCCCGGATAATGGCGTGACCAGGCGTCCTGGAACAGTTCCTGACCCGAAAACTGGTCCTTCGCGTCGAGAATGAGTATCTTCGACTTCGGTTTGAACTGCTTGAAATAGTAGGCCACGAGCGAGGCCCGCTCATAGGGGGCCGGCGGGCAGCGGAACGGATTTGCAGGCGCAGCGATAACGAACACGCCACCATCCTCCATGCTTTCGAGTTGCCGGCGCAGCACCTCGCTCTGAGGCCCGGCATTCCAGGCATGCGGCATGATCTTGGCTGCCGCCTCGTCATAGCCGCCGATCTCGCCGAAATTGAAGGCGATCCCCGGAGCGAGCACGAGCCGGTCATAGGTGAGCCTCTCGCCACTCTGAAGTTCGACGGTGCTGCTGGCGGGATCGATGGCAGTTGCAGCCTTCTGGATCACCGTAACGCCGTGGCGCTCGGCCAACGCCTCGAAGCCGAAGGTCAGCGAGGCGAGCGAGCGAAGACCGGCAAGGTAAAGATTGCTGAAGAAGCAGGTGATATGGTTCGGTTTCGGTTCGACCAGGGTCACCTCAACCGTCTTCAGGTCGGCAAGGTATCGGGCAACCGTCGCGCCACCGATGCCGCCGCCGATCACGACAACTCTTGGCCGGCGCTGGCCGCGCGCGACATGCGGCGCAGCCGCGGCCATGAGAACCCCTCCCGCCAGGGCGCAGACCCGGCGCCGCGTCCAGTCTGTCATTGTTGTCCCCCGTCCTTCGCTTTTTCGGCAAGATAGCGCGCCACGGCCGCCAGTTCCCCGTCGCTAAGCGACAGGGCGACGGCGTGCATCACGTGGCTCGGGCTTGCGCTTGCCCGAAAGGCAAGCATGGCATTGATTATGGCCCGTTCGTCGAGCGCCGTGATCGAGGGAATGGACTGCCCTCGCTTGTCCGGATCATGGCATGATGCGCAGGTGGCGGCGATCTGAGCGCCCTCGCTGACCTGTGCAGCAGCCTGGTCGGCAAGCAAAAGGGGCGCAATCACAAGCAACAACCTCAGGAAACAACGGGTTTCGAAAGCGATTGCCTTCGCAAGGCGCGGTGCCGCGGTCGACGGTCTGCGCACCATTTCAGGTGACCACCATGTCGTGCGACAGCGAATAGACAGCGCCGCCGTCTTCCTCCCAGATGAATTCCATCCGCCCGCTTTCCGTTGCGAGCAACGAGAATTCAAAAAAAGGATTGGCCGAGACCGCCTCGTGGAGGTCGACGCTGAACACCTCAACGCCACCATAGCGACAGATGAATTTATTGACGATCTTGCGCGGGATCACCTCGCCCTCGCCGTCTGTCCGCAGCCCCGTTTCCATCTCGTGCTGAATGATGGTCTTGACCGGAATGACTTCGCCTTTGGCGGCGGCGCTGGGAACCATTACACGGGGTATCGGCGTCATCACGCTTGCCTCCTTCCATCCTGTCAGCGGCAACCATTTGTGGCGACGCTGACCCAGGCCTTGGCCATCAGCAAACTGCCGTCACTCATTTCGGCGAGCGCCACGACGCGCTGCGGCCCGGCAAGGCGAATCCGGGTCGAAACGCGGGCAAGGCAGCGCCGGGGTGAGAAATGGAACTGCGCTACCTCGATGAACGGGTTCTCCGGCGCGAAGACGCGGATCGACTTTACGTGGTCAGTCTCTGTCATGGCACTGTCCACCTGGATATCCATGGGCACGGTATAACCGGTCGAAAATTCAGCGGGCATCACCAGATGAAGCCGGTTCGAGGCGATAGCCTTCCGCCCCGTCATTTTCTCCACGAAGTCGAGGGCATCATCACCGGCACGCGCGTGCCGGAGCCCCAACAAGGCAAGCACCCATGCTGCACTCCCGATTGTGCCGGTCGTCAGCATGTGGCGGCGCGTCAATCTCATCGTCCGGTCTCCGGCACCGTTGGATTAGCGTTCGTCCAAAAGCAGATGCAGCTACCCAGTCTCTTGCGGAACCCTTCGCTCCCGCCGCGGGGGGCTAATGAGGAGCCTCGGTCTCTTCGAACTCCCGAAACGGTCACCTCAGCACGTTTTCTGGAAGAGTACACCTTGTCCTATGGCGCGTAAATGTTCCATTGCGCCTGCTTCCGGTTGAGCGAACTCGGCATCGTCGTAACTTGCTTAAACTCTGTCAGGATGGCCGATCGGATTCCGTGCGCAGCAGCTCGTCCAGCCGCGCCTGTTCCTCCGCCGTCAACCGGCTTCCAGTCGGCTTGCCGGCCCGCCGCCGGGCGAAAACCAGCAGCGAGATGCCACCGGCGACGATCAGCATAATGGGGGCACCCCAAAGCAGAACCGTCCGAACCCTCAACCGCGGCTTCAGAAGCACGAATTCGCCATAGCGCGAGACGATGTAGTTCAGGACCTGTTCGTCCGTGTCGCCGTCGGTGAGGCGCTCGCGGACCAGAAGCCGCAGGTCCTTGGCGAGGTCGGCATTGGAATCGTCGATCGACTGGTTCTGGCAGACCATGCAGCGCAACTCGGCCGAAAGCGCCCTGGCGCGCACTTCCAGCGCCGGATCGGCGAGCACTTCGTCAGGGTTTACGGCGAAGGCGGAGAAGGGAACGAAGAGAAGAAAAAGGGTAACGAGAAGTCGCGCGAACAAACCCGACGCTTGTAGGATGCCGCGAAGCTCTCTCCCCCTCATTCCTGTGCTTGTCACAGGAATCCAGCCACGGCGCGTCGGCGCCGTGAATAAATCTTTCGTCCCAGAATAAGTCTCTCGCGCCCAAAGACTTGGGCGCGCTGGATTCCTGTGACGAGCACAGGAATGAGGGAGACAATGAACTCGTCACTCCGCCGCCTCCAGCACCGGTTTTACCACTCTTGCCTTGCGG
>CAWIRO010000015.1:0-491806 GCA_963838565.1 uncultured Alphaproteobacteria bacterium | reverse complement strand
ACGCATCGGACCTTCGGTCCTGTGCTCCGCGAGGGCGCTAAAGCGACGGACTACCGTCCTGTATGGGTGCCACAAGCATCTGCAGGCAAGTTCGTCGAAGACGTGTTCAACAAGACCATTGCTTCGTTCTGTAAACTGCCAAACTCGACATAGAGCGGGGCAGCCATACAGAACGACCGTTCGTCGGCCACGTTTGGCCGGCCGTCCGCAGCGACGCGGCGATAGCCGCGACAGCGCCAGGACAGAACAAAGCAATGTTCCGAAAATCCAGCTTCTCAACAATCTCCGGCCTTACACGCCGGAACATTGCCCTTAGCTGACCTGGTGGTTATGGCGGGGTGGCTGCACCCGTTCCCTTTCCGAACACGGCCGTGAAACGCCCCTGCGCCCATGGTACTTCGTCTCAAGACGCGGGAGAGTAGGTCGCTGCCAGGTCTGCTAAAGGCAAATAACAATCTTCTCGATCCACGAAACGACGGCCCAAGCCGGAAAAAAGGGCCGCTGCACAAGCGGTCCTTTCTGCATTGAGGCAAGAAAACAATCATCCGGGGCCGAGCAGCCCCGCCCAGCCCCAGGACGCCAGCGCCACCGGGGTCCGGCAAAACAAAACGCCCGGAAAAACCGGACAGCTCAACATAACGCGGGGTGGAGCAGCCCGGTAGCTCGTCAGGCTCATAACCTGAAGGCCGCAGGTTCAAATCCTGCCCCCGCAACCACACGTCCCCGTGGACATACCGGACACATAGGTTATGTGTTTATTCCAGCGACATAGGTAACAGTTTCGGGACGAATGGGTTTTCGAGTGGTTCCAGTCGGCATGTCTCGTCGTCGAAGTATAGGAGATCATAATCCATGAAGCTGGCCAGCCAAATCCTGTCGTCGGTCTGTTTGATGCCGACGGTTTGGCCGGCGAGACCTGGCTAAGTTTGATTTTTCCTTCGTTCGAAGCGGATGCGCCTGCAGGTGGTGACGGTGACGGCCTTGTCGTGGAACGGATAGTCGAGATTGGGCAGGCCGTTATAGTGGCGCGGTGAGGCCGAACTCTTTGAAAGCCTTCTCGACCACGGTGAAGGTGTAGGCTTTCTTTGTCGTATGGAGCGCTTCGCAGGCGAAGAGATAGCGGCTGGCAAAGTCGGTGATCGGCAGTGAATAGCAGTAGCGCCGGTCCGCCAGCATGAACTCGCCCTTATAGTCAGCGGCACCACAGATCATTGAGCTCATATGGATGAGAGCGCGGTTCCCTTCGCTCTGGTGCGACGCACCTTCCGCGTGCTTGACCGCTTGACCAGTCCGCGGCGGTCGAGAACCGCATGCACCGTCGCGATCGCCGGCTCATAGATGTCTGGATAGCGCCGCGCCAGCATTTCCCGGATCTTCGGCGCGCCCCAGCTCGGGCGGTCCTGCTTCAGGCGCACGATCAGCGTCTCGATTTGAAACGGAAGCTGGTTGGCCTGGCGGTATGGCCTTCGCGCGAGCGATCGCTAAGCCCCTCAAGGCCAATGTCGTTGTAGCGTTTGGCGAGTTTGTAGCCGGTCTTGCGCGAGATATCGAACTCTCGACACAGCGCCGCCATATTGCTTCCAGCAACCGCGCGATGAACTTCAGACACTCACGCTCACGGGCAACCCGCAGGCCGGACAGCGAGGTATCGGCGACGAGCCCCAGGCATTCCCGGGTACAGTCGTCGACGACCGTCAGAACCCGGAACCTGCGGCCGTCGGTGAGTTGATCCGACACGAAGTCCAGCGACCAACGATCATTGGCCGCCATCGGGATCAACATCGGTGCCCGCGTGCCGATCGCTCGCTTCCGGCCGCCGCGCTTGCGCACCGTCAGCTTCTCCTCCCGATAGAGCCGGAAGAGCTTCTTGTGGTTCACCAGGTGTCCCTCGCGTCTGAGCAGCACATGAAGGCGTCGATAGCCGAAGCGGCGGCGTTCATGCGCCAGCGCCTTCATTCGCTCGCGAAGGTCAAGGTCGTCGCTGCGTCTGGTCTCATAACGGATCGTCATGCGGCAACAGCCGATGGCTTTACACGCCCGCCGTTCGCTCATCCGATGCTGGTTCATCAGATGTGCGACAGCTTTCCGCTTGGCTGCGGGCGTCACCACTAATGGGATGGTCCGCCTCGTCCTCCTGCCGCATCATGAGGCGGTCAAACCAAAGGAGGTTGCAATGTCACAACGCAATGTGCCGCGCCCTGCGGCTGTCTACGGGATTGATATCGGCAAGAACATCTTCCACGTCGTCGGCTTGGGAGCGACGGAGTGCCAGTCCAGCGAGTTCGTTTCCGACGCGACACGCTGCTGCAGTTCTTCGAGCGCGCAGCGCCGGCGATCGTCGGGATGGAATCGTGCGCTGGTTCTCAGTGGATCGCCAGGAAGACTACAGGCGCTCGGACACAAGGTGCGCCTGATCCCGGCGCAGTTCGTGAAGCCCTACGTCAAGTCGAACAAGAGCGACATCATCGACGCGGAGGCCATCGCTGAAGCCGCGACGCGACCGACGATGCGGTTCGCCGCAATCAAAAGCGAGGAACAGGCCGATCTCCAGGCGCTGCACCGTGTGCGCGACCAGATGATCGGCACGCGAACCCGGCTGATCAATCAGATGCGAGCGTTCTGCCTCGAATACGGCATTGCGCTGCGACAGGGAGCTGGTCTGTTCAAGCTCGACCTGCCACAGGTTCTCGACGATGCGATCGAACGACCTTTCGCCGGCGATGCGTAAGCTGCTCGCGAGACCTGTTTGCGGACCTGCGCCAGTTGGAGCAACGCATCGGCGACGTCACACGGGAGATCGAGGCGATCGCCGATCGCGAAGATGTCGCTCGTCGGCTCATGACGATTCCTGGCATCGGAGCACTGGGAGCCACTGCACTTCTTGCAGCCATTGGCAGCGGTCGACAATTCCAGAAGGCCCGCGATCTCGCTGCGTGGCTGGGCCTTGTCCCGCGGGAACACTCGACCGGCGGCAAGCAAAAGCTTCTCGGCATCAGCAAGCGGGGAAACCGCTACGTGCGCAAACTGCTCGTCCATGGCGCACGATCCTGCTTTCGGCATCTCGATCGAACACGAGATCGACTGGGAAGCTGGCTCGACGGCCTTCAGAGCCCGGATGCACCCGAACAAAGCTGTCGTCGCACTTGCCGCCAAGATGGCCCGGATTGTCTGGGTTGTCCTGACCAAGCCTGGAGCGCTCTACGAACGCAGAGATCCTGCATTCACCTGACGCTCTCTGGCTCGATTGCAAGGCTCGGGAATAGTGATGACGAAACAGTGGATCAACATGCCGTAAGCCCTGTGCAAAAAAGCGGGCTTCGTGCCCGAACCATTTATTGGGAACGGCGTGTGCGGATCTCATCATGGCCTGGCTGCAACAGCAGTCCACTCGCGAGAGGCCGGATACATTTATGCAACTGGAATCGTCATTTGCGATGTCGCGAACCCTTGCACGGACGAGGCGGACCATACATTCTTTCCCAAAAGGTCTTTCAAGGCAGCATTGTCGAGCATGGCGTCCGCCAGAAGCTTCTTCAGCTTCGTGTTCTCGTCCTCCAGCGTCTTCAGCCGCTTGGCCTCCGACACGTCCATGCCGCCGTACTTGGCTTTCCACTTATAGATGCTGGCATCGCTGACACCGTGCTTGCGGCACAGCTCCGAGACCGGCGTGCCCGCCTCGTGCTCCTGCAGAATGCCGATGATCTGTTCGTCTGTGAAACGGTTGCGCTTCATTCTCTGGTCCTCTCAATGGGCCAGAGCCTACTTCAAAATGGATTATTTCAACGGGGCAAGGTCACCACAACTTGAACCCAGATACCCGCTCCGCGGCGCTCAGCCGGCCCGGCCGGGCCTAGTTCCTGGCACCTTCACATTCGAGGCGCGAAATGTAGAACTCATCGGCTAAGGCTAAGGCTAAGGCTGGTGAGGGCTCGGTAAGCGGAAAACATTTCCGCCGTCGGCCTTAGGCCCCAAGCGGCCTTCCGCAGCCGAATCTGCCATCCTGACCATCGGCTCCACCGCCGGTCGTGGCCCAGATGTATGGACCGGCTGCGTTTCGCAAGTGAGTTATCACATGAAAACCGAAGGTCGCGTAGACTTCGAGGATCGGATCATTCGGCGTTTGGCTCGCGAGACCGTGGTCTTGAAGGGTGGTACGGACGGGCTCAACGAGCATGCTGCCGCATTTCTTCAGGGCAAAGTACGGCAGAGTACGTTGTGCGGGTTAAGCTGAAGCCGCGAATACAACCCTTGCTCCTCGGCGACGGCCTATTTTCATCCTCCGGAGGAGTTTTGCAGCTCGTGCGGCGAGATCTCTCCGGATTAGCGGCCCAATTCCAAGTGATTGACATTAAGGCGGTGCGCAATGCTCGAGCTTTCCAGAAGAAACAGGTGGCGTTCTACGCTTTGCTAGTGGAGACAATTCTCAAGGAAAATGGCGTCGCCGGCCGCGTTGACCTCGAAGGCGAGATCTGGGGCATACCCGGTGACGGAGGTCTTTCAGCTCGAGCCCTATCGCCGCCTCGCAATCGCGATATCGGATAGTCGACGTAGCATATTTCGTACAAATACCCGAAATTGCTGGCTATATTTGAGGAGCTTACCTTCTGGCGAGCTTCGAACGGATGTGTACGTCTCGAGCTTTGCAAACCTCAGCAGGGATCCCGATCATCGCCCTCTCGCGATTCTATTGCCGCACGGTTGGTGGTCTTTGTCACCGAATGCCGAAGACGGGCTGTTAATTTAAAAGTAATAAATACTGGGTAAAAGCATTTTTGATCGCGAGAGTTCTGCTGAAGAACGCGGTTCGCCGATGTGTTGAAAACAGATCTCGGCGAGACCGTGTTGCAAGGCAAGACGTCGCGTCCACTGGCGTGGGGATCAGGGCCGTTGCGTGGCTCTGGATGCATGATGCCCTTCCGACGCGCAGGCTCGTCCGAGCCATGTTCTCTGCAAAAATCGTTTTCCTCCGCAGGACGCCCGAAGATCGATGCCGGTCGGCGGCGTCAATCTGCAGTAACGCCGCCAGCAGGCACGGAGCTAGCCTGGTCCGCCGCTGGGAGGGCCTTACCGCTCCTCTCGCGGGCGGACGGCAGGCAATGACGTTTTTGATCAGTTAAGAACCCCGGGACGCGTCCATGACATCAACCATTCCTACGCTGTCCATCAGCCAAATCCGAAGTCCTTTCCACGCTTCCAATCGTCGGCCTGGACCACCGAGGATGTGGCAGCCCTGAGCGCGTATCAGATCAGAGCGCTCAACTGCACCCAGATCGCTGTTATCGGGGCGGACAATATCCACACGCTCAGCACGCAACAGATGAGCGCCGTATCGGCGGGCGCCATCGTCGGCTTGACAGGCGACCAGCTGGCGGTTCTGTCC
The DNA here is from genome assembly GCA_963838565.1 of uncultured Alphaproteobacteria bacterium. GTDB lineage: Bacteria > Pseudomonadota > Alphaproteobacteria > Rhizobiales > Rhizobiaceae > Rhizobium. Next base: position 486,426 of record CAWIRO010000015.1, on the reverse strand, counting down.
GCGCAGCAGATCAGAGGCTTGTCCACGGGACAGGTTGCAGCACTTTACGCCAGCCAGATCACCGCACTTCGACAGCGACCAGGTCGCTGCCTTCACCAGCTCGCAGATCGCCGCCCTGCAGTTTCAACTGAATCCACGCCCTCACGCCGGACGACATCGCGACCTTCACGACCGACGAGATCGCGGCGATCAGCACGCGGTCGCTGCCGGGCTTGTCCACCGACGCCATCGCGGCGCTCTCCACCGACCAGGTCCACTGCGCTGACGACGGGCCAGGTTGCGTCGCTGACGACCATTCAGATCGCGGCGCTGTCGGCCGACCAGGTCGGTGCCTTGAGCACCACGCAGATCAGCGCCCTGACATCGCGGCAAGTGCGGCGCGGCCACCGACGATGTCACGGCGCTTTCCACCAGCCAGACCGCCGCCCTTTCGACGGGCCTGATCGCAGCGCTCGAAAGCAACCAGATCGCCGCCCTGTCAACCGACCAGATCGCCGCCCTGACCAGCACGCAAGTCGCCGTGCTGACTTCGGCTCGAGCTCGCGCGCCTGTCGCCGGAAGACATCGCAACCTTCACGACCGACGAGATCGCGGCGATCAGCACGCAGGCCGCTGCCGGGCTTGTCCACCGACGCATCGCGGCGCTCTCCACCGGCCAGGTCCATGCGCTGACGACCGGCCAGGTTGCGGCGCTGACGACCGTTCAGATCGCGGCGCTGTCGGCCGACCAGGTCGGCGCCTTGAGCACCACGCAGATCAGCGCCCTGACGTCGCGGCAAGTCGCGGCGCTGGCCACCGGATGTCGACGGCGCTCTCCACCAGCCAGACCGCCGTCCTTTCGACGAGCCTGATCGCAGCGCTCGAAAGCAACCAGATCGCCGCCCTGTCAGCCGATCAAGCGGCCGCCCTGACGAGCGCGCAAGATCGCCGCGCTGACGTCGGTCGAGTCGCGCGCCCTGTCGCCGGAAAATATCGCGACCTTCACGACCGACGAGATCGCGGCGATCAGCACGCGGGCGCTGTCGGGCTTGTCCACCGACGCCGTCGCGGCTCTCTCCACCGGCCAGGTCCATGCGCTGACGACCGGCCAGATTGCGGCGCTGACGACCGGCCAGATGGCGGCGCTGTCAGCCGCGCAGGTCGGCGCCTTGAGCACCGCGCAGATCGGCGCCCTGACATCGCGGCAAGCCGCGGGACTGGCACCGATGACGTCGCGCGCTTTCCACCAGCCAGACCGCCGTCCTTTCGACGAGCCTGATCGCAGCGCTCGAAAGCAACCAGATCGCCGCGCTGTCAACCGATCAGGATCGGCCGCCCTGACGAGCACGCAAATCGCCGCGCTGACGTCGACTGGAGCTTGGCGCCCTGTCGCCGGAAAACATCGCGACCTTCACGACCGACGAGATCGCGGCGATCAGCACGCAGGGCGCTGCCGGGCTTGTCCACCGACGCCGTCGCGGCTCTCTCCACGCGACCAGGTCGCATGCGCTGACGACGGGCCAGATTGCCGCGCTGACGACCGGTCAGATCGCGGCGCTGTCGGCCGCGCAGGTCGGCGCCTTGAGCACCGCGCAGATCGGCGCCCTGACGTCGCGGCAAGCGGCGGGACTGGATGTCGACGGCGCTTTCCACCAGCCAGACCGCCGTCCTTTGACGGGCCTGATCGCAGCGCTCGGAAGCAACCAGATCGCCGCCCTGTCAACCGACCAGATCGCCGCCCTGACGAGCACGCAGTCGCCGCGCTGACTTCGGTCAGCTCGGCGCCTGTCGCCGGAAGATATCGCAACCTTCACGACCGACGAGATCGCGGCGATCAGCACGCGGGCGCTGCCGGGCTTGTCCACCGACGCCATCGCGGCGCTCTCCACCGACAAGGTCGCATGCGCTGACGACCGGCCAGATTGCGGCGCTGACGACCAGTCAGATCGCGGCGCTGTCGGCCGCGCAGGTCGGCGCCTTGAGCACCGCGCAGATCGGCGCCCTGACTGTCGCAGCAAGTCGCGGCGGGCCACCGGACGTCGCGGCGCTCTCCACCGGCCAGATCGCCGTTCTGTCGACGAGCCTGATCGCCGCGCTGGAAGCAATCAGATCGCGGCCCTGTCGACCGATCAGGTCGCCGCCCTGACGAGCGCGCAAGTCGCCGCGCTGACGTCGGCTGCAGCTCGGCGCCATGGCGCCGGAAGACATCGCAACGTTCACGACCGATGAAATCGCGGCGATCAGCACGCAGGCCCTGCCGGGCTTGTCCACCGACGCATCGCGGCGCTCTCCACCGACAAGGTCGCATGCTCTGACGACCGGCCAGGTTGCGGCGCTGACCACCAGTCAGATCGCGGCGCTGACGACCGACGCAGGTCGCCGCCCTGAGCACCACCCAGATCGGCGCCCTGACTGTCGCAGCAAGTCGCGGCTCTGGCCACCGACGACGTCGCGGCGCTCTCCACCGGCCAGATCGCCGCTCTGAAGGCGAGCCAGATCGCGGCGCTGACCAGCACCCAGATCGCCGCCCTGTCAACCGACAAGATCGCCGCCCTGACCAGCACGCAGATCGCCGCCCTGACGTCGGCTGCAGATCGGCGCCATGTCGCCGGACGACATCGCAACCTTCACGACCGATGAAATCGCGGCGATCAGCACGCAAGGCCCTGTCGGGCTTGTCCACCGACCAGCATCGCGGCGCTCTCCACGCGACAAGCTCGCTGCTCTGACGACCGGCCAGATCGCGGCGCTGACCACCAGTCAGATCGCGGCGCTGACGACCGACGCAGGTCGCCGCCCTGACATGCACCCAGATCGGCGCCCTGACGTCGAAGCAGGTCGCGGCGCTGTCCACCGACGACATCGCGCGCTCTCCACCGACCAGATCGCCGCTCTGAAGGCGACGCCAGATCGCGGCGCTGACCAGCACGTCAGATCGAGGCGCTGTCGACCGACAAGATCGCCGCCCTGACCAGCACGCAGATCGCCGCCTTGACTTCGGCTGCAATCGGTGCCATGGCGCACGGACGACATCGCAACGTTCACGACCGATGAAATCGCGGCGATCAGCACGAAGACCCTGTCGGCGCTCTCCACCGCCAACATCGCGGCGCTCTCCAGCGACAAGCTCGCCGCTCTGACGACCGGCCAGGTCGCGGCGCTGACCAGCCAGTCAGATCGTGGCGCTGACGACCGACCAGGTCGCCGCCCTGACAGCACCCAGATCGGCGCCTTGACGTCGAAGCAGGTCGCGGGCTCTGGCCACCGACGACGTCGCGGCGCTCTCCACCGACCAGATCGCCGCTCTGAAGGCGACCCAGCTCGCGGCGCTGACCAGCACGTCAGATCGCGGCGCTGTCGACCGACCAGATCGCCGCCCTGACCAGCACGCAGATTGCCGCCCTGACTTCGGCTGCAGATCGGTGCCATGGGCACGGACGACATCGCAACGTTCACGACCGATGAAATCGCGGCGATCAGCACGAAGACCCTGTCGGCGCTCTCCACCGCCAGCATCGCGGCGCTCTCCAGCGACAAGCTCGCCGCTCTGACGACCGGCCAGGTCGCGGCGCTGACCAGCAGTCAGATCGGTGGCGCTGACGACCGACGGTAGGTCGCCGCCCTGAACAGCACCCAGATCGGCGCCCTGACGTCGAAGCAGGTCGCGGCTCTGGCCACCGACGACGTCGCGGCGCTCTCCACCGACCAGATCGCCGCTCTGAAGGCGACGCAGATCGCGGCGCTGACGAGCACGTCAGATCGACGGCGCTGTCGACCGACAAGATCGCCGCCCTGACCAGCACCCAGATTGCCGCCCTGACTTCGGCTGCAATCGGTGCCATGGTCACCGACGACATTGCAACCTTTACGACCGATGAAATCGCGGCGATCAGCACGAAGACCCTGTCGGCGCTCTCCACCGCCAAGCATCGCGGCGCTCTCCAGCGACAAGCTCGCCGCTCTGACGACGGCCAGATCGCGGCGCTCACCAGCAGTCAGATCGTGGCGCTGACGACCGACAGGTATCGCCGCCCTGAACAGCACCCAGATTGGCGCCTTGACCGCTCGCAGCCAGGTCGCGGCTCTGGCCACCGACGACATCGCGGCGCTCTCCACCGACGACTCGCCGGCTCTCGAAGCTCGGGGCACGCTCGCGCGCCGCTGCAGAAGCACGCAGATCGCGGCGCTGACGACCAGTCAGATCGAGGCGCTGACCAGCACGCAGAATCGCCGCGCCTGACTTCGGCTGCAATCGGTGCCATGGGCTCGGACGACATCGCAACGTTCACGACCGATGAAATCGCGGCGATCAGCACGAAGGCCCTGTCGGGACTGTCCACGAACGACATTGACAACCTGACAGCGATCAATTGTTCGCTCTAACGGCGACGCAGGTGGGCGCATGAATTCGGGGCAAATCGAGGCTGTCCTCGCGGCGTACCACTTCTAAATCGACAGTTTGCTGCGCGGCTTCGGTCGAGCAGCAACAGACTTTCGGCGGTGCGCGAGTGGGCGCGCCGCCGCTTCTTTGACCTCGCATCATGCTCGGTTGCAGACTGATCTCCGCGCCAAAATCACCAGCCCGACGCAAGCTGCGTCCAATAACAAAGGTGATTAACGCATTCGCGCGTCGTTTCAGACCGTCAGGCCACCTTGTTGTAGGATGTCCATGAACGTTATTAACCCATTTGCTTCCGACCAAGGTTCCCTACTTGCCGCACAATTGGAGCGGGCGCGAAATCAACAGCTGTCCCTAGGCGAGCTGTTCCAGATGGCGGAAAGCTTGCGGGCGCCGGACAACAGGCGGCAGGCGGCCGAGCTTTACAAGGCCTGGATCGCGTTCAACGACGCCAATCCCCTGCTGCATCTCGCTTATTTCAATTATTCGGTCGCGTTGCAGCGCGATGGGTGACGTCGCCGGTTCGATCCACGCGTTGCGTGCCTGCCTGAAGATCAATTCGCGTTCGGTCCGGCACACATCAACCTCGGCCGCGCGCTCGAAGACTGCGGTCTGCACCGACCAGGCCATCCGAGCAATGGCGCGAGCTTCGTCGAGGTAACCGCCGAGATCACGGCCGACCGCCTCGCCCATCGCCTGATGGCGCTCCAGCATATCGGCCGCGTCATGGAAAATGCAGGCCTGCTGGACAGACGCAGAAACAGCCTTGTGGCAGGCAATCGAACTGCGGCCCGACAAGACCGAGGCGGGTCAGCATTGGACGTGCTCTGCGGCAACGCCAGTGCAAATGGCCGATTCTGGTTCCGTCGAGACCATGTCTCGGCCCGGCAATTGCTGGATGCCATGTCTCCCCTGACGCTCGCCTGTTATGCCGACGATCCCTTGTTCCAGCTCGCCAAGGCCTATCGCTACAACAAATCCTTCGTCGGGCGGCCCGACACGAGCGGCTTTCCGCGCAAGGCGCCGCGGCAGAAGTCGGGAACCGGCCAGCGACTGCGCATCGGCTATGTCTCCTCGGACTTGCGCGATCACGCGGTCGGTTTTGCGCTCAGCGAAGTGCTGGAACTGCACGACAAGAGCAGCGTCGAAATCTTCGCTTATTATTGCGGCGAGCCGGCTCAGAACGACGCAACGCAGACGCGGATAAAAAATGCCGTCGATTGCTGGCGCGACATCGCCGCGCTCGAGCGACGCCGAGGCGGCCGCGCAGATCGCCGCTGACGACATCGACATTCTCGTCGATGTCAACGGCTACACCAAGCATGCGCGAACGAAGATCTTCGCCTATCGGCCGGCGCCGGTCATCGTCAATTTCTGCGGCTATCCCGGCTCCATGGGCAGTCCGTTCCATCAATACATGATCGCGGACGAGCGCATCGTCCCGCCCGAGAACGAAATCTATTATTCCGAAAAAGTGCTGCGAATTCCCTGCACCAGCCCATCGACCGCAAGCGAGAGATTGCCGAGCGGCCGACCCGGGCGGAGGCCGGACTGCCGGAGGACGCTTTCGTCTTACGCCTGCTTCAACGGCATGCAGAAAATCACCGCAGAGTGCTTTGCGCGCTGGATGAACGATCCTTTCGGCGACGCCCGGCAGCGTTCTTTGGCTGCTCGCGGGGGGCGATGATGTCAACCAGCGGCTGCGCCAGGCTGCCGCGCAAAGCGGCGTCGCGCCCGAGCGCCTCATTTTCGCGCCCAAGGCGCCGAATGCCGCAGCATCTTGCGCGCATCGCGCCTCGCCGATCTCTTCCTTGACACCTTTCCCTATGGTGCACATTCGACTGCGGCCGATGCGATCACCATGGGATTGCCGGTCCTGACGTTCCCCGGCAAGAGCTTCGCCGCACGTTTCTGCCACAGCATCGTTGCGGCCGCCGGCATTCCGGAACTGATCTGCAGCGACGCCGGACGATATACGTCAGCCGGGCCATCGCCTTCGCGCAGGATCGCGAAAGCCTCGCAGCAATCAGGATGTCCTTGCAGGCCAAGCGTGAAACCAGCGTATTGCGCGATATTCCGGCTCTTGCGCGCCGTCTCGAAGAGTTGTTCTGGCAGATGCAGGGTGAAGCCGAGCGCGGCGAAACGCCGGTACCCGACCTGCGCAATCTTGACGTCTACTACGAGATCGGGACCGAACTTGTTCTGGCGAATATCGAGTTCGAGGATGATCGCGCCTACCGGCGGCGGTATCTCGAAAAGCTGGCCCAATGGCACGATCATGAGCCGCTTGCGCGCGATTGTCGCTTGTGGACAGAACCGGCGGCTTAGGAGTTATGAACGCGGTTTTTGGTCAGACACTGAATTGCGGCATCAGTTGAAAGCGACGTGTATATAATGACTCCAGTTATACTTGTGACATTCGCCGGCAGACAAAAGCGAATGGAGATTCTGACCCAATACATCCGCAGGGCAATGGATGACGGGATCATCGACCAATGGCACATATGGGATTTCACCCGTTCGCCTGAAGATCACCAATGGGTTACGCGTGAATTTGGTCCTGTTCGATACATGGGGTCCAAGGCGCCTTACCAACTGAAAGGAACGGTAACACCTGTTTCCTCGTTTCGCACAAATGCAAAAATAGACAACGACCTTCACATTGCCATTCTTCCGAATGACGATGTTGACAACTATTACGAGATAGTTGTCGGCGGCTGGAATAATACGCATTCTGTCGTCCGCAAGCTCGCCCCGTAGCGAGTTGAGGAATTTCGAACGCAGCAATGATGCCATCATTTGGAGCCGCCCGACCCCCGGCGTTCTGTCGCCAAGCCTGGCAAATCAGGTCGTTCTCACCGTAGATTCAGCCGGTATTCCCACCCTTCATGTCAATGATGTCGCTATCGGCAGGTGGCCGGAACTGAACTTGAGTTCTGGAGCATCGGTCATGGTCCGCGGGGGATGGGGCGCCGACCTCGAACTTTGCGATGTGAACGCCCGCGTCCAACGTTATGTGGGAGATCCAAATGAAAATCTGCCTTACTGGCAGGCCTATGATTATTATTCGAGAAGATTTCAGGAATTTTCCAGCACAATATTTCTGAAGTGCGACGATGATATTGTTTACCTCGATTTGGAAGCGCTTAACGGCTTCATCGAGTTTAGAAGGGCCAATCCGAATTACTTTGTCGTCTCTGCTAATGTCGTGAACAACGGCGTGTGCGCCTATTGGCAGCAAGCAGCGGGCTCGCTTCCTGACGACCTCGGCCATTTTGAGCGCCCACCCGGCGGTTTCGGAGGAAGTTTGTGGCAAAGCGCCGAGCGCGCTACCCAGCTTCACGAATTCTTCCTGAAGAAGGATGACAAGCATCTGCCTTTGCCGAGTGCGGTAGTCGATTGGAACGAACGTCAATCGATCAATTTCATATCCTGGCTCGGAAAAGACCTCATACACATGGCTCTGCCGAAAGGAGATGACGAATACGCTTTGACGGTCGGTTTGCCGACCTTCCTTGATCGACCCACCGCGATCTATGCGGATTTTACTGTGAGCCATTTAAGTTTCGGGCCGCAAGAACAAGGCCTGGATTTAGATCGCTTGATCGATGGATATGATGCGCTTATGCGCGCTAAACTTTCATTATAGATATCAGTCCACGAATCTTTGAGCGCCTGGAGGGATGGTGGTTCTCAGCTCAGGAGGCGGCGACAGGCCGTATTCTCTGATGTCCGATCTCGAGATCGAGTGCAACCCTCCGAAATACTGATGCCACCGCTGTAACTCAACACGCTGAAACATGGAAATAGGACAGGTTTGCAATGCTCGTGAACGAAAAAATTCTTGTCGTGGGAGCTGGACTTTCGGGTGCGGTCATCGCGCGTGAACTCGCACAAGCGGGTCATCAAATCGAGGTCATCGATGCCCGCGACCACATTGCCGGCAACTGCCATACGGAACGCGACAAAGAGACGGGGGTCATGGTCCATGTCTACGGCCCTCACATTTTCCACACGGATGACACCGAGGTCTGGAACTACGTGAACGGCTTTCAGACGTTCCTGCCATACAAAAACCGGGTCAAAACGACGAGCAACGGTCAAGTCTATTCCCTGCCGGTCAATCTTCATACGATCAATCAATTTTTCGGCAAGAGTTTCAGGCCCGACGAGGCTCGCGGTTTATAGAAGAGCAGGCCGACAGATCCATAAGTCGACCCGGAAACCTTTGAAGAGCAAGCGCTGCGGTTTGTTGGGAAAGACTTATACGAGGCATTCTTCAAGGGATATACGCAAAAGCAGTGGGGTTGCTCACCAAGTGACCTGCCAGCTTCCATTCTGAAACGGCTTCCAGTCCGCTTCAACTACGATGACAACTATTTCTTCCATAAATACCAAGGGATGCCTGAAAACGGCTACACCGATATGATCGGGCGTATTCTCGATCACTCCAACATTAAGGTAACGCTCGCAACGCATTTCGATCGTGCTCAAGGCATGGACTTCAAGCACGTCTTTTATTCCGGTCCGCTTGATAGCTATTTCGACTACGAATTCGGCCGGCTCGGCTATCGCACGCTCGATTTCGAACGTTTTACTCATGAGGGCGATTACCAGGGTTGCGCAGTCATGAATTATGGCGATGTCTCGGTGCCCTACACGCGGGTCACTGAACACAAGCATTTTTCTCCCTGGGAGGAGCATACCGGTTCTGTCTGCTATCGGGAGTTCTCCCGCGCCTGCGGCCCCCAGGACATCCCCTACTACCCAATTCGCTTGGTTAAGGACAAGGAGCAGCTTGCTGAATATGTCTCACGCGCCGAGCAGGAAACCTCCGTCACCTTTGTAGGACGGCTTGGCACTTACCGTTATCTCGATATGGATGTGACGATTCGCGAGGCTCTCGACACAGCACGGCTCTATCTGTCCAAAAAGGCAGAGAGCGCTTCGATGCCTGTATTCTTGCATTCACCAGTTTGACGAACGTCAAAAGTGGTGCGGATGGGCGCCGACAGGCATCATGCCGCATGTGAAACGTTCTGGTCGCGGGGCGCGCTGTATCGATGGCAATCGACCGCTGTCGATCGTGTGCACTGAAGCGCGTCGCGATCTTCAGATTCGCTTGGCGCGCTTCAATTCACTGTTTTCACGCCTGTCTTTAGCCCGAAACGGTTCCCGCTTTCGGCAGACATGCTTTAATGGATGTAAGGCAACTCCGGCATGCTCTGGGTGGCGCGAAATGCCGCCAGTCGCTCGGCTGCTTTCTGTGCCGACAGCGCGAGATGATTGACAAGGGCGCTTTTGGCCGCCGCGCCGTCATGGGCGCGCACGGCCGAGACGATTTCGAGGTGCTCCCCCATGAAGGGATCCACCGAAATGTCGCGATTTAACGCACTCTGGATGTGCTTACCGGCAACGAGAATGCAGCGCGTGCGCTTCAGCGCCTCCACGATTTCCGGATTTTGGCTGTAGCTGATGCAGTCAATGTGCAGATCGGCCTCGAGAATATCGAGATCGGCGGTCGGGACGTGCGGAAAATCGCTGACGGCTTCCTTCAGTCGGCTCTCGATTTCATCCAGCTGTGCAGCGGGTATCCGGCCGATCGCGGCCTCCAGCGCCACCGGCTCCAGCAGAATTCTCAGTTCGTAGAGATCTTGGAAGCGCGCCTCGTCCAGGGGGACGACCCACCATCGCGACCGCTCGTCCTTCGAGACAATGCCGACTTCGCGGGCATGGATGAGCAAATCGTGGGCGACAGTGCGTCCAACGTCGAGGTGGCGCGCCAAAGCGAACTCGTTGAGGCGCGCCCGCCCGAAAACCGAGCGCAGGATGATCTCACGCTCAAATTCGTAGTAATGCGGTTGCCAGGCGAAGCTCTTGGGGTTGAGCCCCGCCTGGTTCTCGAATTGGAGCATCCCCGGCGTGATTTTGATGCGTCGCGGCTCGTCGGTCTTGCCGACGAGCAGGCCGCGCCCATCAAACCGGCTGAGAAGGCCTGCGCTTTCCAGAGAGGAGAGAGCCTGCTTGACCGGGGACCGACTGGAGCCGAAAAGCGCGGCCAGCGGTCCTTCGAGCAAGACAGTGCCTTCCGGCAGCGAACCGATCTCGATGCTCCGGCGAATCTGTTCCGCGATCGCCGCATAAGCCGGTGTCCCGCCGGAACTCTGGCTGTCCAGCCTCTTTTCGCTCAGGTTACGGCTCCGATCTGCCATGGCACGAATTCATTGTCCCCAAACCCATAGTCTTCGCTCAGCGTGTGTTCGCCGGAGGCGACGGCAATGATCTTCTCGAAGATGCGTTGCCCCGCCGCTTCGATCGTGTCCTCGCCGTTGATGATATCGCCGCAGTTGATATCCATATCCTCCTGCATACGCTCGTACATTTCCGTGTTGGTTGCAACCTTGATGCACGGAGCCGGCTTGAAGCCGGAAACCGAGCCGCGACCCGTCGTGAACACGATGACGTTGCATCCGCCGGCAACCTGGCCGGTTACGGAAACAGGGTCGTATCCGGGGGTGTCCATGAAGACAAAGCCGGACCGGTCGATGATCTCGGCATATTCGTAAACGGCCTCAAGTGGCATCGAACCGCCCTTCGCCACAGCGCCGAGGGACTTTTCGAGAATGGTCGTAAGCCCGCCGAGCTTGTTGCCGTGCGAAGGGTTGTTGTTCAGCTCGGCCCGTTGCGTTCGGTATAGCGCCGCCACCACTCGATGCGCTCCATGAGCTGCTCAGCCACACGGGGCGTCACTGCCCGGCGCGTGAGAAGGTGCTCGGCGCCGTAGATCTCCGGCGTTTCGCTCAGGACGGCCGTACCGCCGTTGCGCACGACGAGATCGGCGGCATAGCCCAGCGCCGGATTGGCCGAAATGCCGGAATAGCCATCCGAGCCACCGCACTGCAGCGCGACCTTCAGTCCCGACAGAGGGACGGTCGTGCGTTTTGCCGCGTTCACCGTTGGCAGCATCTCGCGAATGATATCCGAGGCGACCTCTACCGTCTTGCGCGTGCCGCCCAGGTTCTGGATCGTCATCGTGCGCAGGAACGGGCCTTCCTCCAACCCGAATTTCTTGACGATCGGGTCGATCTGGTTCGTTTCGCAGCCGAGCCCGATCATCAGGATGCCGCCAAAGTTCGGGTTTTTCGCGTAGCCGCTCAGCACCCGCTGAAGGTAGGCATAGCCTTCGGTCTTCATGTTGATGGCGCAGCCGGTGCCGTGGGTCAGCGCGACCACACCGTCGACATTGTCGTATCCCGCGAGACCACCACGATTGAAACCGTCGGCGATGGCGCGCGCCACCGTCGCGGAGCAGTTTACCGACGTGATGATGCCGATGAAGTTCCGCGTGCCGACCAGACCGTTGGGGCGCACATAGCCTTCGAATGTGCGCCGCTCGCCTTCCGGCAACAGGGGTGTCGGTCGCGCTTCTTCGGCGAAATGGTGAGTGGCGCTGCTTTCCTGCATAGCCAGGTTGTGGAGATGGACATGGTCGCCCGCCGCAATTGCCGTCGTCGCAACGCCGATGACCTGGCCATATTTGAGCACAGGCTCACCGGGCGAGATGGTCCGCAGCGCCATCTTGTGACCGCTCGGGATATCTGCCCGCGCCGTAACTTCATCGGCGCCGACGTTTGCCGTGGTGCCCGCGGACATGTTTTCCCGCGCCACGGCGACATTGTCAGTCGGGTGGAGCTGGATCACCGGAGCTATCGTTTTCGACTTCATGATGGCTTCATCCATAAAAAATGATTGTTGCATGCACAAATCAATCATGTTAAGCACCCAGAAGTCAACGGGGCTGTTGGCAAAAATTCGACAGGGAGGAAACCGGCGTCGATGTACAGTCACAAATTCAACAACTCTTTGAAATTCGTGCGCTTTACTGCCGCCACCGCCGCCATCTCCTCAGTCGAATTTGAAGAATTGCTGCCATGTCGTATGAGTTTGACTTCTCGTTTCTGAACGACTACGGGCCCGACCTGATCCATGGTGTCTGGCTTACGCTGGGCATGACGGCGGTCTCCATTATTCCTGGCTTCCTGCTGGGCACCGCCTGCGCCGTCGCCCGCCTTCATGGCGCTCCGTGGCTGCAAGCGGGTCGCCACCGTCTATGTCGAGAGCATCCGCAACACGCCGCTGATCATTCAGGTGTTCTGGCTGTTTTTCGGGCTGTCCGCCCTTCAGGTTCATATCGGCCCATTCCCCGCCGCCGTGATCGCCCTCGTCATCAATGTCGGCGCCTATACCGCCGAGATCATGCGCGCCGGTTTCCAGAGCATTCCGCGTGGCCAGCTCGAGGCAGCCTCCTGTCTTGCGCTCGGGCCGGTGCAGTCGCTGCTGTCGATCCAGCTTCCCCAGGCGGTAGAACGCGTCTATCCCGCGCTGGTCAGCCAGTTCGTGCTCATGATGCTCGCCACCTCGATCATGTCGCAGATTTCGGCGGAGGAACTGACCGGCGTCGCCTATATGATCCAGTCCTTCACCTTCCGCGGCTTCGAAGTCTATCTGGTGATCGCCGTCATCTATCTGGCGCTCGCCTCGCTTCTGCGGCTTTTCCTGCTCGGCGTTGCGGAAGTTTCCTTCCCCCGCCGCCGCCGTCTGCGCACCCCGTTGTAAGGAGCCGTCCATGTTGGGATTGACTATCGAACAAATCGCCTACATCTTCCGCGGCGCCGGCTGGACGATCGTCCTGTCATTGTTCGGCTTCGTCGGCGGCACGATCCTGGGGCTGCCGCTGGCTCTTGGCTCGGGCCTCGAGGAACTCGGTTACGAGCACCGCCGCCGCCGCGAGTGGTCCAGCTCATCCAGGGCATACCGCTGCCCGTCATCATGTTCGTGGTCTATTTCGGCATCAGCATCGGCGGCTACGATGTGCCAGCACTCGTCGCGGCGGGCGTCGCCATGACGCTCTATTCCAGTGCCTATCTGGGTGAGATCTGGAAGGGCTGTATTCAGGCGGTGCCGAAGACGCAGTGGGAAGCCGCCGAATGTCTGGCGCTCACCTCCTTCCAGCGCCTGGTCTATATCATTCTCCCGCAGGCGCTGCGCATCGCCGTCCCGCCGACGGTGGGATTCCTGGTGCAGATCGTCAAGAACACCTCCTATGCGGTCGTGATCAACTTTTTCGATCTGACCTATTCCGCCAAGGTCATCAACAACTCGACCTTCAAACCGTTCATCGTCTTTACGATCGCCGCGCTGATCTACTTCGCGATCTGTTTTCCGATGTCGGTCCTGGCGCGGCGGTTCGAGCGGAAGCTTCACCGGATTTGAGAGAGGAAACCAATGAACGTTTCATTGCCCATGCAGGCTGACCCCCAGTCGAAGACGGAGAAAGCCGCGATGCCGGGTTCCTCGACGCGGATGGTGCATTTCCAGAATGTGCGCAAGAACTTCGGTGCCATTGAAGTGCTGAAGGGCATTGATCTGGAGGTCTCCGCCGGCCAGGTCGTCGCACTGGTCGGACGAAGCGGATCCGGAAAGAGCACGGCGCTGCGCTGCGTGAACGGGCTGGAAAAGATCGATGGCGGAGAACTCAACGTCTGCGGCTACGACCTCCGATCGAAGGACCTGAACCTGCGTGAATTGCGTCAGGATGTGGGTATCGTGTTCCAGAGCTACAACCTCTTTCCGCATCTGACGGTCGAGCAGAACGTCACGCTCGCGCCGCGCAAGGTCCGTCGCATGGGTGCGGCCGAGGCGCGCGAACTGGCCGCCGAGGTTCTCGCCCAGGTCGGGCTTTCGGACAAGATCAACGCCTATCCCGAGCAGCTTTCCGGAGGCCAGCAGCAGCGCGTCGCGATCGCGCGTTCGCTGGCGATGAAGCCGAAGCTCATTCTTTTCGACGAGGTTACCTCGGCGCTCGACCCCGAACTGACGGGCGAGGTGCTGAAGGCGATCGAACGGCTTGGCCGCAAACGGCATGACCATGATGGTGGTCACGCACGAGATGGCCTTTGCCCGGTCGGTGGCAAACACCGTCGTATTCATGCACCAGGGCAAAGTCTGGGAGAGCGGAAGGGGAGACATTCTCGTCAATCCGCAGACGGCCGAATTGCAACAGTTTGTCGGCAACGGGCTTTGAACACGGTTTGCAAACCCCACCACCTACCTTTTTCAATGGAGGAGTATCAATGTTGAATTTGAAGAAAACCCTCGCGCTTGCCACGGTGGCGCTAGGCCACGTCGTTCGGTTTGTCCGCGGCGATGGCGGCCGATGTTCCGGCCGCGATCAAGGAACGCGGCAAGGTCCTTATCGCCATCGACGTCGGCCATCCGCCTTACGGGATGCTGGACGCGCAGGCCAAGGAAACCGGATCGGATGTCGAGACCGCGAAGTTGCTGGCTGAAGACATGGGCGTTCCGGTCGAAATCGTGCCGGTATCCGGCTCCAATCGCGTGCCCTCGCTGCTGGCCCGCAAGGTCGATATGGTGATCGCGTCGTTCTCGATCACGGCCGAGCGTAAGAAGGTCATTGCCTATTCCAAGCCGTATGGCGTCATCCCGGTCGTGGTTTCGGCACCGACTGGCGACGCGATCAAGGCTGCGGCTGACCTGGCCGGCAAGTCGGTCGCCGTTGCCCGCGGTACGACCGCCGACATCGAACTGACGCGCCTGGTCAAGGACAGCGGCGTTGCCGCCAACATTGTCCGCTACGAGGATGAAGCTACGACCAATACCGCGGTCGCCACGGGTCAGCAAAGCGTCCTAGCTGCGGCACTGTCGACAGCCAACGACGTTGCCGCTCAGAACCCGGGTCTCGGCATGGAAGTGAAGCTCAACATGGCCGACTATCCAATGGCGGTCGGTCTTCGCAAGGATGACGCGGAGCTCAAGGCCTGGGTCGACGACTGGGTTGCTACGAACCTCAAGAACGGCAAGCTCAACGCGATCTACGAAAAGTACTTCCACCAGTCTCTCCCGGCAACCATTCCGGAAGAGTAATCGCCTCCCAAGGCGCGCCGGGCGGGCATGAGTGCCCGCCCGGTTTTTTTCGCACTGCCCCCTCCTTAGACATTTGCCAGGAACAGCCATGACCTCCGAAGCCCATACTCCGTATCGCGGATTATTTCCCGTCGCCCCGACGCCCTTCAAGCCCAATGGCGACATTGATATCGAAGGCCAGCGCCGCGTGCTCGACTGCATGATCGACCAGGGCGTCGACGGAATCTGCATTCTGGCCAACTATTCCGAACAGTTCCTGCTGACCGACGAGGAGCGGCGGATCCTGACGGAAGTCAGTCTTGAGCATGTCTCCGGGCGCGTTCCCGTCATGGTGACCTGCAGCCATTTCAGCACGCAGATCGCGGCCGCCCGCGCAGCCCATGCCAGAGAAGCTCGGCGCCAAGCTCGTCATGCTGATGCCTCCCTATCATGGCGCTGGCATCCGGCTCGACGAGCAGACGATCTTCGACCATTTCGCCCGCGTCCAGGAGGCCGCCGGCATTCCGATCATGGTGCAGGACGCGCCGCTCAGCGGCGTCAACCTGTCTGTGCCTTTCATGGTTCGGCTCGCCACTGAACTGCCGCTCGTCCGTTACTTCAAGATCGAGGTCGCCGGCACCGCCGCCAAGCTCCGGGCGCTGATTGCCGCCGGCGGTGCCGTGATCGAAGGCCCGTTCGACGGCGAAGAGGCCATTACCCTGATGGCCGATCTGGACGCCGGCGCCACCGGCGTCATGTCGAGCGCGCTCCTGCCGGATCTTATTCGCCCGGTGATCGAGCATCATGCGGCCGGACGGCGAGACGAGGCTGCGAAGGCCTATGCGCGTATTCTGCCGCTGATCAACTATGAAAACCGGCAATGCGGGCTGCGGGCTGCCAAAACCGTGATGGCGGAAGGTGGTGTCATTGCCTCTGATACGGTACGTCATCCTCTCGAAGCGCTGCACCCGGCAACCCGCGAAGGGCTGTTGGAGATCGCTCGCGAGTTGAAACCTCTTGCTCTGGAATGGGGCAAGTAGAACAAAGGATAGAGACATGACGATTTCAGGCGATCTTTTGATTGGCGCCGCGAGACGGCGCGGAACCCTTGGCGAATTGCATGCCGTGGAAGCTGCGACGGGAAATGCGCTTTCCCCTGCCTTCGGCGGAGCCTCGGCAACCGATCTTGATGAAGCTTGCGCGCTGGCCGAGAAAGCGTTCGACAGCTATCGCGCATTGCCGCTTGAAGAGCGGGCGGCTTTTCTCGAAACGATAGCTCAAAACATCCTCGACATCGGCGATGAGCTGATCGAGCGCGCGATGCAGGAGACGGGGCTTCCGCGCCCGCGTCTCGAAGGCGAGCGTGCCCGTACCGTCGGCCAGCTGAGGATGTTTGCGGGCGTCGTGCGTGACGGCGGTTTCCTGGAATTGCGCATCGACCCGGCCCAGCCGGAGCGCAAGCCGCTTCCGCGCGTCGATCTGCGTCTGCGCAACGTCCCGGTCGGTCCGGTCGCCGTTTTCGGCGCGAGCAACTTTCCCCTGGCCTTCTCGGTTGCCGGCGGCGATACCGCATCGGCACTGGCCGCGGGATGCCCGGTCGTCGTCAAGGCCCATTCCGCCCATCCCGGCACGTCCGAACTGGTCGGCCTCGCCGTTCAGAAGGCTGTCGCGCAGTGCGGGCTGGCTGAGGGCGTGTTTTCCCTTCTTCATGCCAACGACCGTAAGATCGCGCAGGGCCTCGTTGCCGATCCCCGCATCAAGGCTGTCGGCTTTACCGGCTCGCGCGGAGGCGGCACTGCCTTCATGAGGATTGCCGCGGAACGGCGGGAACCCATTCCGGTCTATGCCGAAATGAGCAGCATCAACCCCGTGCTGCTGTTTCCGGCCGCACTTGCGGCGCGTGGCGCTGAAATCGGCAAGGCATTCGTCGCCTCGCTCACACTGGGCGCGGGTCAGTTCTGCACCAACCCGGGCCTTATCCTTGCCGTCGACGGCCCCGGGCTCGACGACTTCCTGAAGTCGGCTGGTGCTGCGGTAACGGAGGCTCTTCCGGCAACGATGCTGACGCCCGGTATCCTCTCGGCCTATAACAGCGGCGTGGATGCCCTGGAAAAGAATCCGACGGCGAAGGTCGTCGCCAAGGCGGCGAACGCCGAAGCCATGAAGGCCTGTGCTGCTCTTTACATGACCGAGGCGGAAGATTTCCTTGCCCATCATGAATTGCAGGACGAGGTCTTCGGCGCGGCGTCTCTCGTCGTGCGGTGCCCTGACCTCGCAACGCTGAAGCGTGTCGTCGAAAGTCTGGAAGGCCAGCTTACCGCCGCCCTTCACATCGACGAAGGCGATTACGAAACGGCGCGCGGCCTGCTGCCGCTCCTGGAGCGCAAGGTTGGCCGCATCCTGGTCAACGGCTTCGGCACCGGCGTCGAAGTCTCCCATGCCATGGTTCACGGCGGCCCATATCCGTCGACGGCGGACGGACGTTCGACTTCGGTCGGAAGCCTCGCTATCAACCGCTTCCTGCGCCCCGTGAGCTATCAGGATATTCCGGACGTGCTCCTGCCGCCTGAGCTCCAGGGCACCGGAGGGGAAGGTCTGCCAAGACGTATCGACGGAAAACTGAAGATATGACGACGCGCAATCTCACGGACATCACGGGCCGCACGCGGGTTCTTGGTATTCTCGCCGACCCGATCGCTCATGTGAAAGCCCCTCCGGGCATCAACGGTATAGCGGTGAAGCGCGGCCGTGATGCCGTCATGGTGCCGTTTCAGATCGCACCCGAGAAGCTTTCCCTCTTTTTGGACGGACTTCGCGCTCTGAAGAGTTTCGATGGCGCGATCGTGACCGTACCGCACAAGGGCGCCATGTCGGGCCTTTGCGATGCCATCAGCGACCGTGCTCGATCAATGGGCGCGGTAAACGTCATTCGCCGCGAAGAGGATGGACGCATCGTTGGCGACATGCTCGACGGGGCAGGCTTTCTCTCGGGTCTCGCCGCCGCCGGCATAGAGGTGGCTAACCGACGGGTCTACCTGGTGGGTGCGGGTGGCGCTGCAAGCGCGATCGCCTTTGCGATGGCGGCCGCCGGCGTCGCTCATCTCACGCTCGCCAACAGGACTCGTGCCAAGGCGGAAGCTTTGCGCGAAAGGATCGCTGCCGCTCATCCTGAGGTCTCGTTGTCGGTCGGAGACGACGATCCCTCCGGGCACGATATCGTCGTTAATGGCACGTCACTCGGCATGAAGCCCGATGACGCGCTGCCGCTCGATGTACAGCGCCTCTCGTCTTCCATGGTGGTCGCCGAGGTCATCATGGAACCTGAGATGACACCTCTGCTTGTCGCGGCAAAGGAAAAGGGCTGCCGCATCCATCTCGGGAAACCGATGCTGGAGCATCAGCTCGAACTGATGGCAGATTTCTTCAAACTATGATCCGGTGCGCGGCCGCGCACGGTGCACTCAGACCACAGGCGGTCTCAGTGGTTCGCGGCCGCATGAGCGAAGGCGGCACCGAGCTTCTGTGGGCGTGAGGCGATAGCGGCCAATCCAATCTAAAGCCAGCCCCCTGAAAATCCTGCTCGTCGCAATCCGGTCACGATGGGCTTGCATCGGCGCATGATGTTCCAGAGCAAGCCGGTCTGGTAGTTTTCGATCATCAGGACCACCGGTCCTTGGTCGATGCCGAAGTGATAAGGACTTACCCACCAACCGGCAGAACCATTTTCGACGGCAAATGTCTGGTTGAACGACGGTTTGAAACCGTAAAGCCGCGTCATGCCGAGGTTCATCCGCGCAAAGTTGCGGACTGTCGGCACAACGATCTCCGGCGCGAACGGCAGCGAGGCGACAACGACCCATGGCGCGACAGTCCCATCGTCGGGTCCGAAGGGAGCCCCGCGGGCAATATAGTCGAAGAACTCCCGATCGACACCATCTATCGTCCGCTTGCCCCAACCAGGTCCGTCGGAAGCGGTGAACCCCCAACAATGCTCGCCATACCCTGCAAAGTTCATCGGATTGCGGATTGCGTATTCTTGCTGCACGTATGTCGCATGTCGGCTGTTTTCGAAATAGTCGCTATCGTGCTCGCGCATGAACTCGTCGCGGATGCCTCGAAAGTCTATCCACATGTGCGACAGCTGATGGGTAAAAAGCGGTCCCGAATACAGCAGCTCGCGGCCGTAGATATTTCTCCATTCGTAGGTTTCGGTGTAGGCGGCATAAGATTTCAGGCGGCAACGGGTGAGTTGGGGATCCCAAACCAATAATGTAGAGCAGCAGGCCTTCATCATAGCCACGCCACCTGTAGGGGATGAAGCCACTCTCCGGACGCCAGCCATGCGTTAAAGTTGCGCCGCCATCGCGGGCCCAGTCCCAGTCTGCACGCTCGTAAAGCGCCATCGCGAGCTGGCGGATTTCCGCCTCATCGGCCGTGTCGCCATCAAAGTAGGTGGCTACGGTCAAGGCACCTGCGAACAGGAAAGCCGAGTTGATCGTCGACAATTCGCATTGCCAAACCCGGCGGCCCGTTTCGATGTCCAGAAAATGATAAAAAAAGCCTTTGTAGCCTGATGAATCCGGCTCGGGGCCCTGCGGGCATGCCATCAGGTATCTCAGGCGGTTGCGGGTGATCTTTGCCGCAAATTCGCGGATGAGGACGCCGCGTTCGACAACCACGGGAATGGTCGCCAACGCCATGCCGATCGCCGCGATGCTTGCCGGGGCGTTCGGTTCTGTCTTGTCGCGCACCAGGCCGTTGTCCGGATTCGTGCATTGGAGATAGTACAACAGTGTCGTGAATTGCAGCCGACCCAGATCCCGCTCCGTTGGCAGGCGGTCGAGATCGGCGTCGGTCGAGAGCGTTTCGGGCATGAGCGCTAACCAATTATGACGTGGACATCGTGCGTGCGTCCGTCTTCCGCAAGCGGGACGCTTTCGTTCGCTACAGGTTCACCGTCCAGCGTGACGGAGTGGACGCCTCGGCCGATACCCTTTGAATTGTCGAAACGGATTCGGTAGGTCGCCGATCCATATCGGTATGCGATCTCATAGGCCGGCCAGCTTGGCGGAACGCACGGTTCAAACCGCAGAAATCCTGCCCTTGCTGGCGAAAGCCAAGGATCGCCTCGAGCGCCACACGATAGAACCAGCTGGCCGATCCGGTGTACCAGGTCCATCCACCGCGGCCCGTGTGCGGAGGCGCGCCGTAGATATCGGCGCTGACCACATATGGTTCCACCTTATAGCGTTCGACTTGATCTCTCGTCGCCCCATGACAAATCGGATTGATCAGGTTCCAAAGCTTCAAGGCGAGATCGCCGTCGCCCTGCAAAGCTGTCGCCCAGACGACCCAGGTTGCTGCATGCGTGTATTGGCCGCCGTTTTCACGGATGCCAGGGACGTAGCCCTTGATGTAGCCGGGCTGCAGCGAGCCGTCGTCAAACGGCGGGTCGAAGAGCTTGATCAGCTTGTCCTCTTGGCGTACCAGCCGGTCGTGGACCGCACGCATTGCCTGCGAAGCGCGTTCCGCATCGGCCTCGCCGGAGATGACGGCCCAGGCTTGCGGGATGGCGTCGATCTGGCATTCGTCGTTCAGGGACGACCCGAGCGGCGTGCCATCGTCAAAATAGGCCCGGCGATACCAGCCACCGTCCCAGGCGTTGGCCTCAAGGGCCATGCGCAAAGCCTCGGCCCGTTCGCGGCACCAGGCGGCACGGCTTTGATCTCCGCGTGACGCTGAAATCGTGGCAAATGATTTGAGCACCGTGAGAAAGAACCAGCCGTTCCAGACGCTCTCTCCCTTGCCTTCGGCGCCGACCTTGTTCATGCCGTCGTTCCAGTCGCCTGTTCCCATCAGGGGAAGGCCGTGGCTGCCCAAACGGTAGCCATGCTCCAGCGCACGGACGCAATGCTCGTAGACGGTGCCGGACTGCTCGCTGGTCGCCGGCTGGTTGAAGTCTTCCTCCTGGTCGTCGTTCAGCACCGGTGACGTGATGAAGGGCACCATCTCGTCAAGCAGTTGCACGTCGCCTGTCGTGGACACGTAGTGGTGAACGACAAGGGGCAGGAAATACAAGTCGTCGGTGATCCGGGTACGCACGCCGATGCCGGATGGAGGATGCCACCAGTGCTGGACGTCCCCCTCCTCGAATTGGCGTGCTGCCGATCGCAGGATCTGGGAGCGGGTCTCGCTCGGTGTGCTATAGACCAGCGCCATCACGTCCTGAAGCTGATCCCTGAAACCGTAAGCACCGCCGGACTGATAATTGGACGTGCGCGCCCATACGCGGCATGCCAGGACCTGGTACAACAACCAGCGATTCATCATCAAGTTCATGCCGGCGTCCGGCGTCGAGACCTGGATCGCGTTCAGAATGTCATCCCATTGGCGGGAGACAGCCGACAGGCTTGCGGCTGCGCGCTCGAGGTCGGCATGCTCATGGACTAGCCTGCTGACCTCATCGAGGCCGGCAGCCTCTCCAAGGACAAAGACAACCTCCCTGCTTTCGCCGGGGGGCAGCGAGATATCCACCATCAGCGCGGCGCAGGGATCCAGCAACGGGCCAAAACGCTCTGCCAGATTGGTTCGCTTCAAGGCCGCCGGCTGAAACACGGAACCGTATCGGCCCAGAAACTCCGTGCGGTCGGAGGTTGCCGACCTTGCCGGCTGACTGGCGGCTGCAAAAGCCAGCTTTTCCGCAAAGTCGCCGGCCCAGGGGTTCTTGGCCACGATCGCACCAGATCTGGCATCCCGCTCGCAGACGACCCGCGTTGCTGTCTCTTCGCGCTGGGTTCCAAGCACCCACTCGGCGAAATAGGTTGCGGTCACATGCCGAACTCGCGTGTCGTCGTTGCTAAGCCTGAGACGGATGATCTTGACCGGATCGTTAGGCGGAACGATACCGTCAGCTCTTGCTTCAAGCTGACGGCTGTGACTTGCATACCGGCTGTAACCTTGGCCGTGACGAACAGTCACGACCGCGCCGGGACCGAGCGGTAGGGGCGTCGGCGTCCAAACATCGCCGGTTTCTTCATCTCGCAAATAAAGGACCTCGCCCGGCGCATCCGTAACCGGGTCGTTCGACCACGGCGTTAGCCGGTTCATCTGGCTGTTCTCCGACCAGGTGTAGCCAAGACCGGCTTCAGTCGTCAGGCAGCCAAAATGAGGGTTTGCGATCACGTTGGTCCAAGGCGCCGGCGGCAGGGCGGGCGATTGTGGTTTGACGGCATCCACGCGCACGACATACTCGCGTCCGTCGGGCGTGAAGCCTCCGAATTCGTTCCAATGCTGCAAATCCTCGACCGGGTTAGCAGGTGAGGCTGCAGGTTGCTCGCTCACCCGAGCGGCTAACGTCTGCGAAAGAGGTGACAGAGCGGGGGAGGGCCGGTTGAGCTGATCGGCAAGTTCGCCGCCGCTTCCCAGCAGGACTATGCGCGCCGCCGCGGCGATGGTCGTCAGGTGATCGCTTTCGGTATCGGGCTCGGAAAGGACAAAGATTCCGCCGGGTTTGCCAATCACTTCGGCTTGCGGGCCCGATTGCAGCTTTTCGGTCTGTCGCTTGGCGCTGGCTGCGCCGCCCTCGTCAAGCAGCACCAGGTCAAATCTCAAACCCCTCCGGCGAGCGAAATCATGGCCGATCGTTACCTGGCTAATGAAGGCGTGATCTCTCTCGCCATCCGCGCGGACCAGCACGATCGGGAGGTCGCCGGAGATACCATGAGCCCAGAGAGCCGCCCGATCCAATCGATCTCTCTGGAGCGCCGTCGCCTGCCGCATGGCCGGGTTCGCAAATACGACACTCCCGGCCAGCCGATTGAACAGCGAGACATCGTCAGGCGTAAGGCTCAACGTCCGAAGCTCGCTTTGTATCTCTCCGATGCTTCGGAGAACGCTCGCTCGGCCGCGTCGATCTTGGCGTATCTTTCGGCGATGAGCTGCACGGCTGACGGGTCGTCCGCAGCGCCTGTAACGAAGGCGACGCGCGCTTCGGCGCCTGGAGCCAGACGAACCGTCCGTCGCAAACAGAAAACCGGGTCGAGGACGGGGCCGGTCGTTCCGGAGAGCGATGCACCCGCGTCGAATACCACGGGGTTGGCTGTTGTCCGGCCTCGGCCAAGAAATCTCAGCCGATCAGTTTCATATTGGACCTCTTGGGAAGGCGGCAGGTTCGATGAGGAAACGTGAACTGCCCAAGTGGCTTTCTCCCCGGCAGCACGTGGCCTGCGGCGCGCAAACAAGGCGCCTGTCGCCTCGTCGAACCGTGTCTCGACAAAAAGCTTGGCAAAACCCGGATGCGCCATGTCCGCACGACGATTGTTCAGGCAGACTTCGGCATAGCTTGTCAGTTCGAGGGTTCGCTCCCGTGTGCCATGGTTCGTGACCGTGAGCATACGCACTTCCGCGTCCACATCGGGTGCGACACAGATTTTCCAGAAGATTTCGATGTCACCGGCATGACAGCGGAATTCGGCCCTGTCTCCGTGAAAGGCGTGCTCGTAGACATTTGAGGGCCGAAATAATGGCTGCTTTCCGATGGACCAGAGGTCGTTGTCGGTCAGATCCCGAACGTAACAAAATTGGCCCCAGCAATCGCGGGTGCTGTCCTCGCGCCACCGGGTAATGTCGAGGCCTTGCCACGTTCCGTAACCGGCCCCGGCTGCTGTGACCAGGACACTGTACCGGTCGTTGGAAAGCAACGCGACCGCGGAGCTCGGATTCGCCAACTCCGCGACGCTATTTTGTCGTGCTGCCTCGGACGTGCTCGTTGCCACTGGAACCTCCGTTCGATTGGACTGTGCCGTCGCTCAAGCATTGTCCCCTTCGGTCGAGGTTCTATGGGGCGCGCCTGCCTGGCCTTTCGAGCCCCATTTCCAGCCGCTTATCGCGGGCATGTCGTCGCCGTATTTCTCGATGTATTGCCTATGCTCGACCAGCTTCTCGTGAATTGCCTGTTTGAAATAGGCAGCGCGAGCGCCGAGTTGCGGCAGCCGGTCGATCACGTCCTCGACCAGATGGAAGCGATCCATTTCATTCAGCACCACCATGTCGAACGGCGTCGTCGTCGTTCCCTCTTCCTTGTAGCCGCGGACGTGCAGATTGCCGTGGTTGGTGCGGCGGTAGGTGAGCCGGTGGATGAGCCATGGATAGCCATGGAAGGCGAAGATGATCGGCTTGTTCTTGGTGAACAGCGCATCAAAATCGCGATCCGACAGACCGTGCGGATGCTCGGACGACGGTTGGAGCTTCATCAGGTTCACGACGTTGATGACGCGGACTTTCAGCTCCGGCAGGTGCTCCCGGATCAGTTCGACTGCCGCGAGCGTCTCGAGCGTTGGAACGTCGCCGCAGCATGCCATCACGACGTCAGGCTCGGTGCCCTTGTCGTTGCTTGCCCATTCCCAGATGCCAAGGCCTTCACTGCAATGCTTGATGGCCTGATCCATCGTCAGCCACTGCGGGGCAGGCTGCTTGCCGGCGACAACGACGTTGACGTAGTTGCGGCTGCGCAGGCAGTGATCGGTCACCGAGAGAAGTGTGTTGGCGTCCGGCGGCAGATATATCCGGACGACGTCTGCCTTCTTGTTGACCACATGATCGATGAACCCTGGGTCTTGATGGCTGAAACCATTATGGTCCTGCCGCCAGACGTGCGAGCTCAGGAAGTAGTTAAGCGAGGCGACCGGTCGCCGCCATGGAATGTCGTTGCACACCTTCAGCCATTTGGCGTGCTGGTTGAACATCGAGTCGATGATGTGGATGAAAGCTTCATAGCAGGAAAAGAAGCCATGCCGGCCGGTTAGCAGATAGCCTTCCAGCCAGCCCTGGCATTGATGCTCGCTGAGCACCTCCATCACCCGGCCGTCCGGCGCCAGATGATCATCCTCCGGATAGATATCCGCCATGTAGCAGCGGTTGGTGACTTCCAGCACATCCTGCCAGCGGTTCGAGTTGTTTTCATCGGGGCTGAACAGGCGGAAGTTCTTGCTCTCCATGTTCATCTTCATGATATCACGAAGAAACGCGCCCATCATCCGCGCCGACTCGGCGATGGTGGCCCCAGGGCTCGGCACGGATACCGCGTAGTCCCGGAAGTCGGGCATCTTCAGGTCCCGCAGCAGCAAGCCGCCGTTGGCATGCGGGTTGTCGCTCATTCGACGATGCCCTGCGGGGGCAAGCGCTGCCAGCTCCGGTTTGAACCGGCCGCCGTCGTCAAACAGTTCCTCGGGGCGGTAGCTCTTCATCCATCCTTCGAGAATACGGATGTGTTCCGGCTTGTCCATGTCGCCCATCGGCACCTGGTGCGACCGCCAGTAGCCCTCGGACTTCTTGCCATCTATCTCAGGCGGGCAGGTCCAGCCCTTGGGTGTGCGGAAAACGATCATCGGCCACATGGGACGTTTCACGTTGCCTCTGGTGCGGGCATCTGCCCAGATTTCCTGGATATCCGCCATTGCGGTATCGAGTGCGCCCGCCAGTTGCTGGTGCACGCTCGCGGGGTCATCACCCTCGACGAAATACGGCGTGTAGCCCATGCCTTCGAAAAATTTCCTCAGCTCGTCGCGGGGAATGCGGGCTAGGAAGCACGGGATTGGCGATCTTGTAGCCGTTCAGGTGCAGGATAGGCAGCACGCAGCCGTCGCGAGCAGGATTCAGGAACTTGTTGCTTTGCCAGCCTGTCGCAAGCGGCCCCGTTTCGGCTTCCCCGTCGCCGACAACGCAGGCGACAATCAGATCCGGGTTGTCGAACGCCGCCCCGTAGGCATGGCTGAGGGCGTAGCCTAGTTCGCCGCCCTCGTGGATGCTGCCGGGTGTTTCCGGAGCAACGTGGCTGGGGATGCCGCCGGGGAAGCTGAACTGTTTGAACAGCCGCTTCATGCCCTCCGCGTCCTGGCCAATGTTGGGATAAACTTCGCTGTAGGTGCCTTCGAGATAGGCGTGCGCGACCAGCGACGGTCCGCCATGTCCGGGTCCGATGACGTAGATCATATTGAGATCATCGCGCTTGATAGCGCGATTGAGGTGGACGTAGAGCATGTTCAAACCCGGCGACGTGCCCCAGTGACCGAGCAGCCGTGGCTTGATGTGCTCCCGTCTTAGCGGTTCTTTCAGCAGTGGATTGTCGAGAAGATAGATCTGCCCGACGGACAGATAGTTCGATGCGCGCCAATAGGCGTCTATCGACTGCAATTCTTCCGCCGAAAGGGGGCCGCCCGTTGCCATGTTCTCGTTTATGGCGACCGTTGCATCTCCTGCCGTCTTAAGCGAAACCATGGGTGCCTCCTCCTCTGAGCCCAGATTGCTACGGTAAGATCTTCCAAGGTGAGAATTGTCGAATTTGCTTGCTGCTCGCGACTAAACCGAGCTTCGCCCGGCACTTGAGACGCTGGCCCGCTCGCATTCACGGCGGTGATCCATCATCCACGCTTCTGATTCAAATTATGTATATCTGTATCTGTATCGCCCTGCCGTCAGGAACGGCTTCAGGCCAAGCTACGAGTATGCGAGCGCCATAACATTTGCACAAAAAACATCCAAAGCACAATTAAAATCGACGGCGCGAAGCTCTGCCGAGCACACAAGGTAGTGAAAGAAACGGCGTCGCGAGCTCCCGTCCTGCCCCTCACGGGCGATCCTCTGGGAAGTGCTCAACCACGCCTCTCACGCCGCGGACACTTTCGGCAGCAACGCGCGCCGCCCTCCTGCACTCTGCTGTACCAACGTTTCCCCATAGGTGAACCACACCGCCGGTGACGGTCACGGTCATGTCTTTTCCTTCGAGGCCCGTATTTTCGCTGAGGCGGATCGCAATGCTGCGACGGATGGCCTCGTC
This sequence comes from uncultured Alphaproteobacteria bacterium, assembly GCA_963838565.1. Classification (GTDB taxonomy): domain Bacteria; phylum Pseudomonadota; class Alphaproteobacteria; order Rhizobiales; family Rhizobiaceae; genus Rhizobium. The sequence goes on along the minus strand of CAWIRO010000015.1, from coordinate 459,292 downwards.
ACCCGGCGCTGTTTCATCCTGGTGGGCTGTAACAATTGCTTTCAGAAGGTCCGCACGACTGACGATGCCGACCAGCGCGCCCTCTTTCATGACAGGAATGCGCTTGATGCCATGCTCCTGCATCAACCCAGAGACGTGCGCCAGAGACGCGTCCTCTTCCACGACCACAGGGTTGCGGCTCATGACGTCAGCCACCCTCCACGCGTTGCTCTTAACGTAAGCCTTGGCTCTGTCCTCGGCGGAAAAAGCCGGACCCCCAAGCTCGGCAATGGCTCCACGCCCCAACTCCGTTCTCCGCAACAGATCGCCCTCGCTGATGATCCCGACGAGGCGACCCGCATCGTCAATAACTGGAACACCACTAACTTGATTGGTGAGCATGACCTCCGCAGCCCGCCTGACGCTGTTGTCCGGCGAAACTCCGACAACCTTCGTGATCATCACATCTTTGGCCAGCATCTCCGCACCACCTTCCCCCTATGGGCACCGAGGAGCCGACAACGTAAACCTGTTGCGGGCTTTCGACAACCAATTCGCCGATTTTGCCGCGGCAAGGCGTCAAGCCTGGTTCACCGTCCACGTCCACCCGCCATCCTCATCGCATTCCAGGACCGCGTCGTGGCAATCCCGCAAGGCATCGGTTTCCGCGTTGTTGATGACCGTGATCGAACTTTCGGAAAGCATCTGCATGATCTTGCGGAGTTGCTCGAGACCCAGCGTCGTGTCGATTCGATCCAGGAAGGCGAACCGCGGCGCCGCGAGAAGAATATTGGCGAGTGCCAGGAGTTGCTGCTCCTCCAGCGAAAGCAACATTTCCCAGTCTTTCTCGACATGTAGTCCGCCCGCCTGTTCCACGACCTGTTCGAGATTAAGCTCGCGCAGAAGCTGGATGATGCGCTCATCCGAGATTTCGCCTGCGCGCTCGTTGCGTACGAGAATCTGGCGCAGCGTGCTTGTCGGCAGATAGGGCCGCTGAGGCAGAAAGAGTATGTCGCCGGGACCTGGGCGAATGATGCGTCCGGACCCCGTGAAGGAAACGCCGGCCGTCGCTCTGAACAGCGCGACGCGTGCGGCCTCAGCCGGCCCCGTGATCAGGACGCGCGTTCCGACGGGGATCGATACCGACAAGTCCTTCACGACAGGGTGACCGTTTGCCGATGACAGCAGGGTCAACTGCTCGTACGCCAGACGCCCTTTTTCCTCGACGATCTCGATACCTGACCCAACGGATCTTTGTGCCTGTTCGATAGCCTCCATCAGGGAGCTGAGCCGCGCGACGACCGCCGCGAAGGTCGAGAGGGACTGGAACTGGGTTATAATCAGCGAGAATGCACCCACAAGCATGGCGAAGGCTGCGCCGGACTGGGTGATGACGCCGAAGTCGATGTCCCCTCTCATGTAGGCAGGAGCAATGATCAAGGCAGGAATGATTTGGATCAGCCAGTTGTAGCCCGTGGTGAAGAATCCCACGTTGCGATTGATGGCGGTGATTTTGCGAAAATTGGCGACCGCTTCCTCCAGTCGCTGCGACAGACGAAAGGTCTGCTGTTCTTCGTAGCGCGCCAGCATAATGGATTCGGCGTTTTCTCGAACTTGAATGAGGCCGGAGCGGAAGCTGGCCTCCTTGTCGAGCTGGTCGTAGTTCAGCTTGATGAGCGGGCGCCCAAGCGCAATCGTCAGGTACGAACCGCAAGCCGCATACACAATTGCGACGACAAACAGCAAGGGACTTATCGACCACAACACACCGGAAAAGGCGACGATCGTGAGACCGCTGTTAAGCACCATAAGGATGAAAGACAGCGTGGTGACCGTGAACGCACGCATGTCCTCAGCGATCCGCTGGTCGGGATGGGTGAGCTGTCCCGAGACGTCCAGATGATAGTAGGTTCCATCGGCGAGATAGAGATTGATGGCCCGCCGGGTAAGGAATTCCCGCCAGAGCAGCGCAAGGCGCTCTTCGATGAACCGGGCGAAGACCGCAACGATGGTGAATGCCGCAAAGACCCCGATGTAAAATATTGCTTGCCGGATGAACTCAGCCGTTTCGCGATCGGCGATCGCGGTCATGAAGTTACGGCCTACGTAGCTGTTGACGACGTTAAGACCGCTGAGCGCTAGCAAGAGCGCCACGAGCCCGGCAAACATCATTCCAGCTTTCCTGCCGACCTCGGAGCTCATAAAGAGCCTGACCGCTCGCACGAAGCGAGCGGCGGTTACCTTGAGGGGAATTTGTTGCGTGTCCATGGCATCCCTTTGGCGAGCTCAGAGAGTTGCGGGTAGGCAAACGCCTCTTAGGTCGTCGGGCAGCACCAAAACCAAACGTCCATAAGGGGGCTGTGGGGTGAAGATCTGCGGCATGAGCCCCGTCTCCCCGGCGGCGCGATGCGTGGCTCGACGACCAAGTGAGATCGCGCTTCGGCGAGAATTGCGGCGACCGGCCAGGCATGGGCGAATGAGCGCCGTGGCTTCTTGATAAGCGATAGCCCGCATCGACTCCTCCTCCTAGAGCGGGGCCTTGCTTGTTCAACCCAGACGCGCGCATAATTCCACTTCCGACTCGAACCGGCAACCGGGAAGCAGTTCGGAATTGCTCGGGGCGTGTTTGAATTCGATTGTCGTCAATTGCCGTTGAATGTCACCGATGGATCGTATCCAATTTATCTTGTTTTTGGGACCGTGACCACTGCGGCAGCCTAACCTCATTCGGCGTATCTCTCCGGCATAAACTACCTCACGCGACCGAACTGACTTGGCGATATTGTCCGCGCACCAAGCAAAACTCCGTCGCGATAAATTTTATCTTCAATTCGTTGCTTTTTGACTGCTCGCTTTAGTGTATAGTCTACCGCGGGAAAATTCGAAACAGCACCAACATATCGCTCAGGAGAACACGAAGATCGTCGCGCCGTTCGACGGGATCATCGGGCTGAGCGCCGCAGATGTCGGGGCTCTCGTTGGTCCGGATTCCGGTTCGCTCGCTACTTTGACGCGGCTGGATCCTATCTATGTCAATTTCCCGGTCGCGACCTCGCTTTTTCTCAGCTATCGCCAGCGCGCGCTGAAGGGAGAGGCCCCTCCGGGCGGCAATGTCGGGATCACTCTGCCGAACGGAACAATATATCCGTTGAAAGGCGCGATCAATTTCGTCTCCAGCGACGTGGCGCAGGGAACCGATACGATCCTGGTGCGCGCCGAGTTCGCCAATCGTGATAAACTCCTGCTCGATGGCACGCTCGTCAGCGTCACGCTCGAACAGTTGGACAGGCAGGATGTGCTGGCCATACCACAGGAGGCTATACAACGCGATCAGCAAGGCGCCTTCGTGATGGTCGTCGATGCGGATTCCAAGGTCGAACTTCGCCGCGCGCTTTAACGGCAGGCCGGTCGCGATGATCGGGACGTATCAGGCTCCCGGCGCAAATGCGCTCGCTGCGGCAGAGGGTGTCAGGGCGGCAATGGAGCGCCTCTCCGGCGCCTTTCCGGACGGTCTCACGTACAAGATTTCATATGACACCTCCGAATTCGTCGAGGCGAGCGTGGAGAACGTCGCGCATACGCTGATCGAGGCATTCGTACTCGTCATCGTCGTCGTATTCCTCTTCCTGGGCAGCGTTCGTGCGACGCTGATACCGCTAGTCGCCGTTCCGGTAGCCCTGATCGGCACCTTTGCGGTCATACTGGCGATGGGCTTTTCGCTGAATACGGTGTCACTGCTGGCACTGGTGCTTGCTATCGCGACGTCGTCGTCGTCGAAAATGTCGAGCGAGTGATGGAGGAGAATCCCGGCATGCGCGCGCCGGAGGCAGCCCGCCTTGCCATGGGCGAAATCACCGGCGCGATCGTCGCGATCACTCTCGTCCTGCTTTCGGTTTTCGTACCGGTCGCCTTCATTCCGGGTCTCAGCGGCCAGCTCTTCCAGCAGTTTGCCGTGGCGGTCTCTGTGTCGATGGTGATTTCGGCCATCAATGCCCTGACGCTCAGCCCGGCATTGTGCTCGATCCTCCTCAAGCCGCACCACGGACCGAAACGGGGGCTTCTTTGTGGAAATCCGCCTGCCGGATGGCGCATCCTACAACAGGACCGACACGGTTGTGCGCCAGGTCGAAACATTGCTGGGCGGCCTCGAAGGCGTCGCGAATGTCATCACCGTCACGGGCTACAGCTTTCTGGATGGCCTGGCGAAATCAAACAGCGGCTTTGCGGTGGTGACCATGAAGCCCTTCGCCGAGCGCGAGAGCGCATCCGCCTCTGTCGATTCCGCGATAGCGGCAACCATGGCCAAGGGCGCGGTGATCAGGGGCGCTCGGGTCTTCGCCTTCAACCTGCCGCCGATCCTCGGTCTGGGTACCGGCTCCGGGTTCGAATACCAACTGCTCGACCTGCAGGGACGCCCACCCACGGAACTTGCCGCGACGGCCGGCGGGCTGATCGTGGCGGCGAACCAGGATCCGCTGCTCGGGCCGACGTTCAGCACCTATTCGGCAAGCTCTCCGCAACTCTATCTCTATCTGGATCGCGACCGCCTGCAGGCGCTTGGGGTATCGGTCAGCGACCTGTTCGCCACCTTGCAGGGAACGCTCGGATCGTATTACGTCAATGACTTCAACCTCTTCGGCCGCAGCTGGAAGGTCAATTTGCAGGCTGCCGAGACAGATCGCGATTCCGTCAACGACATTCCACGCCTGCATGTCCGCAATGCCTCCGGCGAAATGGTTCCCGTCGCATCCGTGGCGCGCGTGGACTACATCGTCGGCCCGCAATCGATCGTGCGTTACAACAACTACCGCTCCGTCACGCTGAATGGCCAGCCGGCCGCTGGTGTATCCTCCGGCCAAGCGCTTGCGGCGATGGAAGCGCTTTCCGCGGCGACGCTCCCGGCAGGCTACAGCTTCGAGTGGACCGGAACGGCGCTTCAGGAGCTCGAGGCCGCTGGCCAGACCACCGTGATCCTGGCACTTGCCGTCCTCTTCGCCTACCTCTTCCTGGTGGCTCTCTATGAAAGCTGGACGATTCCGATCCCGGTCCTGCTTTCGGTGGCGGTCGGTGTCGCAGGCGCTCTTCTCTCGGTGTTGATTGCCGGTCTCTCATTCGACATCTATGCGCAGATCGGGCTGGTGGTCTTGATTGCGCTGGCCTCCAAGAACGCGATCCTGATCGTCGAATTTGCCAAATTCCAGCGGGAGAAGGGCGTGGGCATCGTCGATGCGGCCATTCAGGGCGCGCGTACCCGCTTCCGGGCGGTGATGATGACCAGCTTCGCCTTCATCGTCGGACTGATCCCGCTGGTCGTGGCGCAGGGGGCTGGCATGCTCAGCCGCCGGGCGGTCGGCACAGGTGTTGCGGGCGGCATGCTTGTGGCCGCACTCGTCGGCATCTTCATTATCCCGGCGCTCTATGTGGTTTTTCAATGGCTCCGGGAACGGGCGCATAAGCTTGCTGGCGGCTCGCGGCCGCAATCCGCTGCAGCGCCGCCAGAGGATGACCGGGCATATGAGCCCGATCAAGTTGCCGGTTCCAAGCAAAGGCGTGCCAATTCCAGCTAGCGCAAACCGCCCACCTTCCGGAAGGAAAAATCCGGTTCAGCTCCGGATCGTTGCCTTGCCTTCCTCCAGAAGGCGGGCGGCGGCATCGGCGGGCGTCGTGCGTTCGAAAGCGAGTTCATCGGCGATCGGGCGAAGGACGCGCTGGTCGAACTCCGTCGAGCCGAGCGGGGCGGGCGCCGGGTAATCGCCGACCTGATCCTTGAGCAGGTTGACATACTCGACGGTGGCCCGCTCGGTCGGGTTCAGGTTGGGCAGGATCGCCTCGCGGACGGTTGGAGACATCGGCACGCCACGTTCCACGCCGAGGATCTTGCCGGCTTCGACGTCGTTGACGAAGAAGTCGATGAATTTCGCGGCCGCTTCGCCGTTCTTCGTCGTCGCGCCGACGCTCCAGATGAGCGCAGGACGATAGTAGTGGCCGGAGGGGCCGCCCTTCCTTTCGCGCGGCAGCGTGGTGATCGCCAGCTTGTTCTTCGAGATCAACTGATACCCGACCAGTTGGTTTGAATAGGCCATGCCCATGGCTGATTTGCCAAGCGCCAGGCAGTTTGTGTCGATGGTGTTCTGGTCGAGTGTCTGAACGTCGGCCGCGACTGTGCCGCCCTTCTTGCGCAGGTCTTCCCAGAAGCTGAACCACTCCTTGGCGTCCTCGACATCGAAGCCGAGGCTGCCGTTGGCATAAAGGCTTTTGCCGCGCTGGCGCAGCCACGCATCGAAGACATAAGTATAGCGGGCGCCGTAGGGGCCGCCCCAGTAATTGTCCTTGCCGCCAGCCTTTGTAAGTTCGACGGCAAGCTTGGCATACTCGTCCCAGGTGAGGTCCGGCGTCGGCAGCGCAATCCCTGCTTTTTCAAAGACCGACTGATCGAAAAAGAGCGCAAAAGAGTTCAGGCCCAGGCCGACGCCATAGAGCTTGTCATCGACAGTCGTCAGCTTCAGCATGTCTTTGCCGAAGGCATCGACCTTGAGTGTCGAGGGTATGAACTCATCAAGGGGCAGGCATGCGCCGCGTTTTGAGTAATCGGAGATCGTGTTCGGCTCGAGCTGGAACACATCGGCGATCGCGCGGCCAGCCATCTGTGTCGCGAGCTTCGTCCAGTAGCCATCGCCGCTGAGCGACTCGCCGACGATAGTCACGCCCGGCGTCTTTGATTGATAAAGCTTTGCGACCTCAAGCGTGCGCTTGGCGCGATCGTTCGAACCCCACCACATTGCTCGCAGTTGCGCATCTTCGGCAAAAGCCGGGATAGCGCCGCCGGCGCCGAAGGCGAGGCCCGCAGCCGCTCCGGCCGACCCCATCAGAAATGAACGTCGATTGATCTGCATGATGCTCCTCCTTTGTCGCCTGCCCGTGCCGTCCTCCAACGATCCTCGGACATGTCATGCGATAGAGTACGCAAAAAAATTCTGTTTGCAACAAAATATCTTTTTTCTTGCAAATTTGCATGATTTGCATAAGTTTAGCGTATGAACAAAATCCGACCTAGCCGGCCGCGCCAGGCCGACATTGCAGCCTTCAGCCGGCGTCTCCGTCTCGACGGTCTCGCGCGTGCTTGCCAACGAGCCGGGTATAAGCGAGAGCGTGCGCGAGCATATTCTGCGAGTGGCGGCTGAGCACGGATATCAGGTAAAATCAGCCTCGGAGCCGATTCCGGGCGGCCTTGCGTTGATCGCCAGCGACGGCGTCACGGGCGGGCTCAGTGTTTTTTACGAGTCCATCGTCGAGGGTCTGCGGGCGGGGGCCGCCGAGAACGGAATGCTTTTCGAGGTTCGCCTCGTCCGGGAAGACCGGGCGACGCCCGAGGTCATTGGCGAGTATTTGAAGTCGGCGCGCGCCGAGGGGCTCTTTCTGGTCGGCATCGATCCGAGCGACGCCTTGCGTGGCTGGATAGAGGAAGAGAAGGTTCCGGCTGTTCTCGTTAACGGCACCGATCCAAGGCTGCGCCTCGACGGCGTTTCACCTTCGAATTTTTTTGGTGCCTTCCAGGCTGCCGAGCGGTTGCTCAAGGCCGGCCACCGGCGCATCCTGCATCTCACCGGCTCCCATCGCCATACGATCCGGGAGCGTGTCCGCGGTTTCGAGGCGGCAGTGGCTTCGGTCCAGGGCGCCGAAGGCCGGCTTGTACCGATGACATTTCATGGCAGCGCCAGCCGCGAGGCGCATGAGCTGACGGCGGCGATCCTCGCGGAGGATGCCGGCTTTACTGCTGCCTTCTGCATGAATGACTTTATCGCCGTCGGCGTGCTGGAAGCAGTCACAGAAGCCGGCCTTCGCGTGCCGGAAGACTTCGCGATCGTCGGTTTTGACGATCTGCCCTGTGCATTGATGACCAATCCTCCGCTTTCCACCATGCGCGTCGATCGTGCGGCGCTTGGCCGGGAGGCGGTCGGCCTGATGATGTCCCGTTTCCGTGACCGGGCGGCACCCGCCCGTCACATATGCCATGCGGTGATCCCCGTTGCCGGGGGCACCGTGCCTGAAGCCGCAACCCCATGAGTGAGTGATTCAGATGACCTATGATCCGGCCAGCGCCAATCCGCTTGCAGGCAATCCGCTTGAAACGCGCGACGATATGGGCCGAGCGCTCCTCGACCTCTTCAATCCGCTGCTACCCTATTTTTCAAAGGGCAATGCCCGCGTCCGGCTCGACGGCGCAGCCGCGCATTTCGATCGCGCCGCGGCCGATTTGGAAGGCTTCGCCCGCCCTTTGTGGGGCCTTGCCCCCCTTGGTGCGGGAAACGGTCGGTTCGAGCATTGGAGCCGTTTCGCCGAAGGTCTCGCCAACGGCACCGATCCCGACCATCCCGAATATTGGGGCACCGTCAATGGCCGCGACCAGCGTATGGTGGAGCTTGCCGCGCTCGGTTTTGCGCTTGCGCTCGTTCCGGAAAAAATCTGGGAGCCTCTTGATGCCCGTGCCCGGAACAACGTTATCGCTTATCTCAAACATGCGCGTCAGTTCGACTATGCTGACAACAATTGGAAGTTCTTTCGCATCTTTGTCGATATCGCGCTCGACCGATTGGGCGCGGATTTCGATCGCAGCCTGACCAAGCAGTATCTGGAAGAGCTGGAAGGCTTCTATATCGGCGATGGCTGGTATCGCGACGGCAATGTCCGCCGCATTGATCACTACATTCCTTTCGCGATGCACTTCTACGGGCTGATCTATTCCAAGCTTGTCGATGACGAATATGCCAAGCGCTACCGCGAACGCGCCGTTCTCTTCGCAAGGGATTTCAAAAACTGGTTTGCAGCCGATGGTGCGACAATTCCCTTCGGACGCAGCCTGACATACCGTTTTGCGTGCGCCGGTTTCTGGTCGGCGCTTGCTTTCGCCGATCTCGAAGCTCTGCCTTGGGGCGAGGTCAAGCACCTTTGCCTTCAACACCTGCGCTGGTGGAGGGACAAGCCCGATTGACGAACCGCGATGGCATCCTGTCGATCGGTTTCGGCTATCCCAATCTGCTGATGTCGGAGAGTTATAATTCAGCCGGCTCGCCATATTGGGCTTTCAAGGCCTTCCTGCCGCTGGCGATCCCTGCCGAGCACCCATTCTGGACGGCCAAGGAAAAGGTGCCGGAAGCAGGCCCAATCGTCGCTCCGCAGCGTCATCCGGGCATGGTCATGATGCGGGCTGGCAGCGATGTCGTGGCGCTTTCCTCCGGACAGGAAAATCTTCAGATGCGTTTTGGCACGGAGAAATACGCAAAATTCGCATATTCGGCGCGCTACGGCTTCAGCGTCGAAGCCGACGAGCGCAATTTCGCTGGCGGCGCCTTCGATTCGGCGCTGGCCTTTAGCGACGACGGATTGCACTACCGGGTTCGCGAGACAAATACGGCAGCCAAGCTTGCAGGCGATGTGCTCTATGCAAAGTGGTCGCCATTCAAGGATGTCACGGTCGAGACCTGGCTCGTGCCAGCAGCGCCCTGGCATATCCGTGTACACAGGATCAATACGCCGCGGCCGCTGCAGACGGCCGAAGGCGGCTTCGCGATCGCCAAGCGGGACTTCGATCTCGATACGCTGTCGGCGGAGGCAGGTACGGCCCATGTCATCGGCGAGACCGATTTTTCCGGCATCGCCGATCTCGGCTCGACCGTGAAGCGCATGGGCTTCGCGCAGAAACCCCTGCCGAATACCAACCTTATCGTTGCGAAGACATTGGTGCCCCAGCTGCGCGGCGAAATCCCGGCTGGCGAAACGATGCTGGTCACGGCGGTGCTCGCACTTGATGATCCGCACGCCGTTTCCGGCGTCTGGGCGAGACGGCCTGCCGCGCCGGACATCGCCGCCCTGGAGGAGCAGGTGAGAAAGGACGGCGTCACCGTTAGCGCCATCGAAGCACCGGGGCAGATGCCATGAGCCGCCCCGGCATCGCACTTGCCATGCATCCGGCGCGCACAGAACACGTGCTTCCCGAGGAATTGCTTCAACGCTTGGAACGCCTGGGCCGCGTGCTCGACCGCGAGCCCCTGCAGAATTTTACGGACGAGCGTGCCCGTCGCGTGCTGCCGGAGACGGAAATCCTGATCACCGGCTGGGGCGCGCCATATGTGGGCAGTGAGGTTCTTGCCGTGGCGAGGGGCTTGAAGATCGTCGCTCATGCTGCCGGCACCGTTAAAGGCATCATTGGCGAGGAGATTTTCAGGGCCGGAAGCGCCGTCAGCCATGCGGCGGAGGCCAATGCCGTGCCGGTCGCGGAGTTTACACTCGCGGCTATTCTCTTTGCCGGCAAACGGGTTTTCCAGCTTCCGCGATCTTTATGTCGCGGACCGCAACCGTGATCGCACTTATCGCATGCAGCGCCTGCCAATTGGTAACTACCGGCGCACGGTCGGCATCATCGGCGCATCGCGCATCGGCCGCCGCGTCATCGAGTTGCTGAAGCCGTTCGACTACAAGCTTGTCCTTTTCGACCCTACTGTCAGTGCCGCTGAAGCCATGGAGCTTGGAACCGAGAAGGTCGATCTCGACACGCTCATGAAGGTTTCGGACATCGTTTCGCTTCACGCGCCATCTCTGCCTTCCACCCGGCATATGATCGATGCGAACAAGCTCGCTTTGATGAAGGATGGTGCAACCCTCATCAACACAGCGCGGGGCGCAATCATCGATGAAGCCGCGCTCCTGGCAACCCTCTCGACCGGCCGAATCGATGCCATCATCGACGTAACGGACCCGGAAATCCCCGAATCGTCATCGGCGTTCTACGATCTGCCGAATGTCTTCCTGACACCGCATATCGCCGGCGCCGTCGGGCTGGAGCGCGCGCGGCTCGGCGAAATGGCGGTCGACGAGATCGAACGCTTCCTGAAGGGCGAGCCGCTTCTTTACGGCGTCACCCTCACGGACCTCGAAAAGATCGCCTGAACCTATTCGGCTTTCCGCGAATTCGGCGAGCCGTCATTGGCGAGCTCCGGCATAAGATCGGCAAGATTGACGACCTTGCCGGTGCGCGAGCTCTGCAGCGCTGCAATACCGCAAAGCACCGACATGGCACCGGCACGCGTTCCCGCGCGCTGTTGGAGCCTGTCCTGCATGTCCGGCTTGAAGATCATATTGCGCATGCGGTCGTCGCCGCCGAAGTGGCCGCCGGAGGAATACGGCACGATGGATTCGCTCGACCGCTTCCTTACCGTTCGGGAAATTGCGGATGAGCAGGATTTCGTCCTCCTCGGGCATCTCCCACGGCTGCGCTTCGTACTGGCGAAGTTCGATACGTCCCTTTGTGCCGTTGAACGCCAGATGGTGCCCCTCGATCGGCTGAAATGTGTTCAGCGAATAGGAGACATGGACGTTGTTGCGGTAGCGGATGCTGACGACCATCGTGTCCGGAATGTCGATATCCTCACGGAAGACGCAGCCGTCGCGGAAATACCCGTCGATCTTCGATGGCTCCTCGTAGAGCGTATCCAGGAAGGGATCGGCTTCCAGATCGAGATAATAGTCGCATTCGTCCTTGTGCGGACAGAGCTTGCAGCGCGGGCCGCGGAACGGGCCCTTGCGGCCGTAATTCTGCAGATCGGCAAACGACGTCACGGCCTCCGGATCGCTGTCGAGGTACCAGTTCAGCAGATCGAAATGATGGGTGGCCTTGTGAACGAAGAGGCTGCCGGACTTCTCGGTATAGGCGTGCCAGCGGCGGAAGTAGTCGGCGCCGTGTTTCGTGTTCAGGTACCAGTGGAAATCGACCGAGGTGACGCGGCCGATCTCGCCGGAATTGAGCAGTTCCTTGATTCTGGCTGCAGTCGGTGCGTAGCGGTAGTTGAAGGATACGTCGACGCGCTTTCCGGTGCGCTTCTCGGCATCGATGATCCGGCGGATCTTGTCGACCGCCGTGGTCATCGGTTTCTCGGTGATGACATCGATGCCCGCCTCCAGCGCACGCACGACGATCGCGTCATGCGTATGATCCGGCGTGCAGACGATAACAAGGTCGGGTTTCACCTCGGCCAGCATCGCATCGATATCCTCGTAAATCGGCGCGTTGCTGCCGATCATCGTGCGGGCGCGCTCGCCGCGGAGGGAATTCTTCTCGACGATCGCGACGAGATCGACGTGCTCGCGCCAACCGGCGAGCAGTTCCTTGCCCCACATAGTGGTCCCGCGATTCCCGGTCCCGATCAGTGCAAAACGACGTTTCTCCATCGAAGGATCCTCCTCAAGCGTGCTGAAACGAATATATCGAATTATGCTTGGCAGCAGCTCCGGTACCGTTCGACGCAGGTTGCGATAACCTCGTCCGCCGGTCGCTTCCACCAGTTCTCTGCCGAAAAAATTTCAACTTCCTGGGCGCCGAGGAAGCCGGCTTTCTCGACCATCTGGCGGATGCCTTTGAGATCGATGACGCCGTCGCCCATCATGCCGCGGTCCGTCAGCATGTCCTTGGTCGGGACCAGCCAGTCGCAGATGTGATGGGCAAAAATGCGTTTCATGCGTCCGGCGCGAGCGATCTGCTGAGCGAGGTCCGGATCCCACCAGACGTGATAGACGTCGATCGCAACGCCCACGTCTTCGCCGAGCTGCTCGCAGATATCGAGTGCCTGGCCGAGCGTGTTCACGCAGGCACGGTCTGCGGCATACATCGGGTGCAGCGGCTCGATTGCCAGCGGCACGCCCGCTGCCTTTGCATGCGGCTGTACCGCAGCAATGCCGTCGGACACCATCTGCCGTGCTGCGGCAATATCCTTGGAGCTGCCCGGCAGTCCGCCGACGACGAGAACGAGGCAATCGGCGCCGAGTGCTGCCGCTTCATCGATTGCCCGCCTGTTGTCGTCGAGGTTTTTTTGCCATCCGGTCTCGTCGGCCGCCGGAAAGAAGCCGCCGCGGCAAAGCCCGGTGAGTTTCAACCCGTTCGACCTGACGATGCGCACGGCCTCGTCGAGCCCCGCTTTCGCGACCTGATCGCGCCAGGGCGCAATCCGGGTGATCCCGTGCTTCAGGCAGATGTCCACGGCCTCGGCAAATCCGCACTGTTCACGGATCGTCGCAAGATTGATCGAAAGTCCTTCGACCTGCATGTCAATTCCTCCCGCTCGGCGTCAGTGAACGCCGTGAACGGCGAGCACCTGCTTCATGCGGCTGACCGCCATATCGGGATCGGCAAGAACGCGGGCCTTGTCCGCCAGCCGGAAAAGCTCGGCGAGATGTGGCAGCGAGCGCGTGCTCTGCTGCCCGCCGATCATCGTGAAATGGTCCTGCAGGCCGTTGAGATAGGCGAGGAACACGACGCCGGTCTTGTAGAAGCGCGTCGGCGCCTTGAAGATGTGGCGCGAAAGCGGAACGGTCGGATCGAGCAGGTCGAAGAATTCGCGGTTGCTCTTGCGGCCGAGCGCTTCCATGGCGGCGGAGGCAGCGGGAGCGATCGCGTCGAAGATGCCGAGCAGCGCATCGGAATGGCCCTGTTCGTCGCCTGCGATCAATTCCGCATAGTTGAAGTCGTCGCCGGTATACATGCGCACGCCCTTCGGCAGCTGGCGGCGCATCGTCACTTCCTTTTCCTTGGAAAGGAGCGACACCTTGATGCCGTCCACCTTCGCGGCATTGGCCTCGATCACCTGCAGGCAGGTCGACATCGCCTTGATGTGGTCCGGATTGCCCCAGTAGCCTTCGAGCGCCGGGTCGAACATTTCGCCGAGCCAATGGATGACCACCGGCTCCTTTACCTGCCGCAAGATGCGGTCGTAGACGCGGATATAGTCGTCCGGCCCCTTGGCGGCAGCCGCAAGCGCACGGCTTGCCATCAGGATGATGCGCCCGCCCTCGGCTTCGACGGCTTCGATCTGTTCTTCGTAAGCCTTGATGATCGTATCGATCGTGACATCAGGGCCGGGTGTCAGATGATCCGTTCCCGCCCCGCAAGCAATCAGCGCATCCTTGCGGGTACGCGCCTCGGCCAGCGCACGGCGGATGAGATCGCGGGCTTCCGGCCAGCCAAGGCCCATGCCGCGCTGTGCCGTGTCCATCGCTTCGGCAACGCCGAGGCCGAGATCCCAGAGCCGGTGGCGAAAGGCAAGCGTACGCTCCCAGTCGATCGCCGGCGTCAGCCATGGATCGTTGTCCGCCAGCGGGTCCGCGACCACATGGGCCGCGGCAAAGACCACGCGCGGAAAGTCTTTGGCGTCACGCTTCTTGAGCTCGATCGGCGTGCCGGTCAGCGTATAGGGAGCGATCTTGCCGTCGAGGGGAAGATTGATGGTTTTCATGGATCAGAACTCCAATGCCGGGACGTCGAGCCAGCGACGCTCGGCCCAGGATTTCAGACCCAGCTCCGCAAGCTGCACGCCTTTGGCGCCTGCCTCCAAGCCGTAAGGCCATGGTGCGTCCTCGGCGACATGGCGCAGGAACATTTCCCACTGCGCCTTGAAGCCATTGTCGAATACCTGCGTATCCGGCACCTCGTCCCAGGTTTTGTAGAAGTCGATCGTCTGCGGCTGGTCAGGATTCCACACCGGCTTCGGCGTGTTGACCCGGTGCTGCGTCCAGCATTTCGTCAGGCCGGCGACGGCAGAACCATGCGTGCCGTCGACCTGGAAAGTCACGAGATCGTCGCGGCGCACGCGCACCGCCCAGGACGAATTGATTTGAGCGATCACGCCGCCTTCGAGCTCGAAGGTCGCATAGGCCGCATCGTCCGTATCGCAGTCATAGGTCTTGCCCTGCTCGTCGACACGGCGGGCGATATGCGTCGCGCCGAGGCAGGAGACGGCTTTGACTTCGCCGAAGAGATTGTCGAGCACATAGCGCCAATGGCAGAGCATATCGAGGATGATGCCGCCGCCATCGCCCTTGCGATAATTCCAGGACGGGCGCTGCGCCGGAACGCCCCAGTCGCCTTCGAAGACCCAATAGCCGAACTCGCCGCGCACCGAGAGGATCTTGCCGAAGAAACCGGAATCGCGCAGCAGCGCCAGCTTGCGAAGGCCGGGCAGGAAGAGCTTGTCCTGCACGACCCCGTGCTTGAGGCCGGAGGCACGCGCTTTCCTCGCAAGATCGACAGCGACCTGCAGATCGTCGGAAATCGGCTTTTCGCAATAGACGTGCTTGCCGGCGTCGAGCGCCTTGGAAAGCAGCTCGGCGCGCATCAGCGTCGTGCCGGCGTCGAAAAAGATCTGGTCGTCCGGATTGGCGAGCGCCGCTTCCAGATCGGTCGACCAGCGCTTGATGTTGTGCTTCTTCGCCAGCTCTTCCATCTTGTCGCGGTTGCGGCCGACGATGATCGGATCGATCTCCAGCCGTTCGCCGGATTTCAGGAACAGGCCGCCCTGGTCGCGGATCTCGAGGATCGATCGCACCAGATGCTGATTGTAGCCCATACGGCCCGTAACGCCGTGCAAAATGATCCCGAGACGCGCCATCTTGTTCCTCCCTGTCAGTTTTTCGAGCGGCGGGAGCGGGCGTCGCCCGGCCCTCCCAAGCCGGTAACTAAACAGTTACTTGATGACAGATCGGGAGCGGGGCTGTCAATAGCAAATCTCCGCTTTGGCTTTTCAGCGCTTGATGGAGGAAAGCGTCACGTGGACGATATGCTTTTCCCAGCTGTCGAGCTGGGCAGGCTCGATCAGGTCGCGGCCGAAGATCGTCGAAAGCGTGTATTGGTTCGAAAGATAGAAATAGCCAAGCGAGGCAATGGTCAGATAGACGTGAAGGGGATCGGCATTCTCGATGAAGACGCCCTCCCTCTTGCCGCGCTCGAGAACCTGCGAGAGTTCACCGATCAGATGCGAATGGAGCTCCTTGAGACGAACGGACTGGCGAAGCCAGCGGGCGCGGTGCAGGTTTTCCGTGCCGAGCAGGCTGAGGAATTCCGGATGCTTGAGGAAATAGCGCCAGGTGAAGAGGGCGAGTTCGCCAATCCCTTCTTCCGGGCTGCGGTCACCGATATGCAGCGCGCGTTCTGCCGTGCGGATCCGGACATAGGCCTCCTCCAGCACGTGCAGGTAGAGCTGCTCCTTGTCGCCGAAATAGTGATAGAGCATGCGCTTGTTGGTGCCGGCCCGTTCGGCAATGGCGTCGACGCGCGCCCCACCCATGCCGTTTTCGGCAAATTCGCGCGTAGCCGCTTCCAGAATTGCGCTGCGGGTGCGCTCCGGGTCGCGCTGCAGCACACGCTCGCTGGCGGCGCGCTTGATTTTTTTCTTTCCCCCACTCTCGCCGGTACTGTCCATCGGCTTATCTCCCCAGACGCTCTGTTGCGCTCATAAAGCTTCGGTGCAAAATTGTAAAAGCGGAAACCTGGGAGGTGAACCTCACGAAATTATCATCGCTTGACAGGCCCCGATGCTTGTCCATAGCTTGTAACCAGTTAGTTATTTGTTGCAAGAGAAACCAGCAAGGAGCGTGTGGAGGCGCTCCCCAAGGAGGAGGAACAGATGACACTTACGCGTAAGCAGACGTAACTTCATGGCGGGCGGAGCAACGCTTCTCTCGCTTGCGGCACTGGGTCCCAGTGCCTTTGCGCAGGATGCTCGCCTGCGTTTGATCTGGTGGGGATCCCAGCCGCGCGCTGACCGCACCAACAAGGTATCGGATCTCTACAAAGCGAAGCATCCGGGCACATCGATCACCGGCGAGTTCCTCGGTTGGAGCGACTACTGGCCACGTCTCGCGACGCAGGTCGCTGGTCGGAACGCTCCCGACGTGATCCAAATGGATTACCGTTATATCGTTGAATACGCGCGCCGCGGTGCCCTTGCTCCGCTCGAATCCTACATGCCGTCGAAGCTCAATCTCGATGATTTCGACAAGACGCAGATCGAGGGCGGCAGCGTCGACGGCCACCTCTATGGCGTCAGCCTGGGGGCCAACTCGGCAGCGACGGTATTGAACACGACGGCTTTTCAGGAGGCCGGCGTCGATTTGCCGACGAAAACGACGACTTGGGAAGAGTTCGGCAGGATCGGCGCAGAAATCACGAAGGCCGGCAAGCGCAAAGGCTTCTTCGGCTTTGCCGACGGCAGCGGCAACGAGCCGCTGCTCGAAAACTATCTGCGCCAGCGGGGGAAAGCTCTCTACACCGCGGATTCGAAGATCGCCTTCGGTCCGGAGGAAGCTTCCGAATGGTTCGATATGTGGGCCAAGTTCCGCGAAGCAGGCTCCTGCGTCACGCCGGACATTCAGGCGCTCTACAAGGATACGATCGACACCAGCCCGGTCACGATCGGAAAGGCTGCCGCCGACTACGCGCACAGCAACCAGTTCGTCGGCTATCAGGCGACCAACAAGGACAAGCTGACGCTGAGCAACTACATGCGCATCACGCCGGAATCGAAGGGCGGGCATTACCGCAAGCCGTCGATGTTCTTCTCGGTCTCGGCGCAATCGAAGGTGCTCGATCAGGCCGTCGAGTACGTCAACTTCTTCGTCAAGGACCCGGACGCAGCAGTGGTGCTCGACGTCGAACGCGGCATTCCGGAATCCAAGGCGATGCGCGACATCGTCGCCACGAAACTCGACGCGATCGGCAAAATCCCGCTCGAGTATGTTTCCGATCTCGGCGATCTCGCCGGCCCGCTGCCGCCGCCGCCGCCGTCGGGCGCCGGCGAGGGGCAGGTCGTGCAGCGTACGATCGCTGAGCAGGTGGCATTCGGTCAGCTGACGCCGGCCGATGGCGGCAAGCAGCTCGTGGACGAAATCACGCGCCTTCTCGCACGGGGCTGATCCATATGAGCAACGCGATGCGCACGACACCCGCAGGGGCAGTCACGGTGGAACGGTATCAAGGTGCGGTTGCCGACAGTCGCTTCAAACGGCTGTGGAACGCAAACGCACCGGGATATCTCTTCCTGCTGCCTTGGCTTCTGGGCTTCCTCGGGCTGACGCTCGGACCTGCCCTGATTTCGCTCTACCTGTCCTTCACCGACTTCGACATGTTGAGGTCGCCAGGCTGGGTTGGCACTGCGAACTACGTGCGCATCGCGACCGCTGATCCGAAATTCGCTGCCGCGATGACGGTTACACTGACCTATGTCGTGCTTTCCGTACCCTTCAAGCTGACCTTCGCGCTTCTGGTCGCAATGGCGCTGAACCGTGGCGTACGCGGCTTGCCGATCTACCGCGCCATTTTCTATCTCCCGTCGCTGCTTGGCGGCAGCGTCGCGATTGCCGTTCTTTGGCGCCAGCTTTTCGCCGGCGATGGGCTGGTCAACGCCGCACTTGCGCAATTCGGCATTCAGGGACCGAGCTGGATCTCGCATCCGAGCTATTCGATCTACACGCTGGTGGCGCTCAGCGTCTGGCAGTTCGGTTCGCCGATGATCATCTTCCTCGCCGGCCTGCGCCAGATCCCGCAGGATATGTATGAGGCCGCGAGCCTCGATGGCGCCTCGAAGTTCCGGCAGTTCTACAAGATCACGCTGCCGCTTCTGACGCCGGTCATTTTCTTCAATGCCGTCGTGCAGACGATCGATGCCTTCAAGGCCTTCACGCCCGCCTTCATCATCTCCGGCGGCACCGGCGGCCCGATCAATTCGACGCTGTTCTACACGCTCTATCTCTATCAGGAAGCCTTCGGCAACTTCCGCATGGGCTATGCCTCGGCGCTCGCCTGGATCCTGGTGATCATCATTGCGATCTTCACCGCCTTCTCGTTCCTGACCTCACGTTATTGGGTGCACTACGATGACTGAGATGACCGCTATCGTCACCGCCCCACGGCCGCCCTCCGACGTCAACAAGCGCAGCCTGCAGGGTTCGATCCTGGTTCATGCCTTGCTGATCGGCGCCTCGCTCCTGATGCTCTATCCGCTGCTGTGGATGGTCTCCGCTTCGGTGCGGCCGGAAAATGAAATCTTCTCTTCGACGTCGATTATCCCCTCGTCCATCGATTTCTCATCCTATGTTCGCGGCTGGGTCGGCCTCGATATCAGCTTCGGCAGGTTCTTCTGGAACTCGCTGGTGATTTCGGTTCTGACGGTCATCGGCAATGTCGTTGCCTGCTCGCTGGCAGCTTTCGCCTTCGCGCGTCTGCGCTTTGCCGGCCGGAACTTCTGGTTCGCGATCATGCTCGGCACGTTGATGATCCCCTATCACGTGACGCTGATCCCGCAATACGTGCTCTTCCTCAATCTCGGCTGGGTCAACACCATCCTGCCGCTGGTCGTGCCGAAGTTCCTGGCAAGCGATGCCTTCTTCATCTTCCTCATGGTGCAGTTCTTCCGCGGCATCCCGCGCGAACTCGATGAGGCCGCGATGATGGACGGCTGCAGCGCATGGCGCATCTATTGGAAGATCATGCTGCCGCTATCGCTGCCGGTTCTGGCGACGGCCGCGATCTTCTCCTTCATCTGGACCTGGGACGATTTCTTCGGCCCGTTGATCTACCTGAACGACATGAACACCTACACGATCCAGCTTGGCCTTCGCACTTTCGTCGATTCGACCAGTGCATCGGATTGGGGCGGGCTGTTCGCCATGTCGACACTTTCGCTCGTGCCCGTGTTCTTCTTCTTCCTCTTCTTCCAGCGCCTGCTGATTGAAGGTATCGCCACGACCGGCATGAAGCGCTGATGCTGATAAGGAAAGTTGCATGAGTATCAAGACTGTCGCCATTATCGGCTGCGGTATCGGGCGTTCTCACATCGTCGAGGGCTACCTGCCGCACCCGGATAAGTTCAAGGTCGCGGCGATCTGCGACCTGAACGAGGAACGCCTGAAAACCGTCGGCGACGAGTTCGGCATCGAGCGCCGCACGACGTCCTTCGCCGAGCTTCTGGCCGACGACAGCATCGACATCATCGATATCTGCACGCCGCCCGGCATCCATCTTGAGCAGGTGGTGGCAGCCCTTGGCGCCGGCAAGCACGTCGTCTGCGAAAAACCGCTGACGGGATCGCTTGCCGGTGTCGACGAGATCATGAAGGCGGAAAAGGGCGCCAGGGGCACCCTTATGCCGATCTTCCAGTATCGTTACGGCGACGGCATTGAGAAGGCGAAGCGTATCATCGACGCAGGCATCGCCGGCAAGTTCTATATGGGCTCTGTCGAGACTTTCTGGCTGCGCAAGCCCGAGTACTATGCCGTTCCATGGCGCGGAAAATGGGCGACCGAGCTCGGCGGCGTGCTTGTCACGCATGCCCTGCACTTGCACGACATGCTCTTTTACCTCGCCGGTCCCGCCGCCCGGGTCTTCGGCCGCGTCGCCACCCGCGTCAACGACATCGAGGTTGAAGATTGCGCCTCAGTCAGCCTTCTGATGCAGAACGGCGCATTCGTTTCGCTCTCCTGCACGCTGGGTTCGCAACAGGAGATCAGCCGGCTGAGGCTGCATTTCGAAAACGTCACTTTCGAAAGCAACCACGAGCCCTATTCGCCGGGCAAAGACCCTTGGCAGATCATTGCCGCCAATGACGATGTGCAGGCAAGGATCGATACGGCGCTCGGCGACTGGCGTTCCGGTCGCACCGCGCTTCAACACGCAGATGGCACGCTTCCATGACTATTTGAGCGGAAAGGGTCCGCTGCCGGTCACGAGCGCCGATGCGCGCCGTGCGCTGGAACTGGTCACGGCGATCTATCAATCGTCCGATAGCGGTGCTGATGTCGCTCTGCCCATCGGCCCTGAAAGCCCTAAATACGCCGATTGGCGTGCAATAACGCGATAACGGACCAAGGGGAGGGTTTTTAGACGATGGCAACGAGTGTCGTTCTTCAGAAGGTCGAGAAGCGTTACGGATCGCTGGATGTCATCCACGGCATCGACCTTACGATCGATCCCGGCGAGTTCGTGGTTTTCGTCGGTCCTTCCGGCTGCGGCAAGTCCACGCTGCTGCGGATGATCGCCGGTCTCGAAGAGATTTCCGGCGGTGGGCTGCTGCTCGACAACGAGCGCATGAACGAAGTGGCGCCCGCCAAACGCGGCATCGCCATGGTCTTCCAGTCCTACGCACTTTATCCGCATATGTCGGTCTACAAAAATCTCGCCTTTGGCCTCGAAACTGCCGGTTACAAGAAGACCGAGATCGAGCCGAAGGTGCGCCGCGCCGCCGAAATCCTGCAAATCGAGAAGCTGCTCGAACGCAAGCCGAAGGCCTTGTCCGGCGGTCAGCGCCAGCGCGTTGCGATCGGTCGTGCCATCGTACGCGAACCGCGCATCTTCCTTTTCGACGAACCCTTGTCGAACCTCGACGCAGAACTGCGCGTGCAGATGCGTGTCGAGATCTCCCGGCTTCACCGCAGTCTCGGCAACACGATGATCTACGTGACGCACGACCAGGTGGAAGCCATGACCATGGCGGACAAGATTGTGGTGCTGAATTCGGGCCGCATCGAGCAGGTCGGCGCGCCGCTCGATCTTTACAATAATCCCGCAAATCGGTTCGTGGCAGGCTTCATCGGCAGTCCCAAGATGAACTTCCTGAAGGCCAGGATCGAACAGGTGAGCGACGGCGCTAGCATGATCAATGTCTGCGGCAACTCCATCCGCCTGCCGCGCCGCCTGAAAGGTTCGTCGGGTCAAGAGGTCACTTTCGGCATTCGTCCGGAACATCTCTCCGTCGCCGATGGCGGTATTGCGCTTGCGACCGTCAATGTCGACCTGGTCGAAAACCTCGGTGGCGCGACCATGCTCTATGCGACGACGCCGGATGGCCAGCAATTGACGGTCGCTCTGGATGGCCAGCAGAAGATCGAGCGCGGCAGGAGCGTGACGGCCTCCTTCGACCCCGCCCGTTGTCACGTCTTCGACGCGTCGGGCGCCACGATATAAGGCCTGCTTGACAGCCGATCCTGCTCTGGCCCATCATTTCAGATGGTTGGGCCGCGAGGGGGGAAGCGTGACGCCTGAAGATAGGATTCATGCACTCGGCATCTGGCAGGGCTCGATCGAAATCGCACCGATCACCGGCGGCATCACCAACCGGAATTATCTGGTAACCGATCGTGCCTCGCGCCGTGTCGTCCGCCTTGGCGCCGATATCCCGATCCATCATATCAGCCGCCAGAACGAGCTCGCTGCCAGCCAGGCTGCGCACGCCGCCGGACTTTCGCCTGCCGTCGTCCACCATGCGCCCGGTGTACTTGTCCTCGATTTCATCGAGGGGCGGGCATTGACTGCGGCGGACATGCAGGATGGCGGAAGTGCTTGCGCGCGTCATCCCCCTTGTCCGCGCCTGCCATCACGATATTGCCCGCCATTTCCGCGGTCAGGCGATGATCTTCTGGGTCTTCCATGTCATCCGCGATTACGCCGCCAATCTGAAAGCTGCCGGGAGCATATATGCGCCCATGCTGCCGGCTCTCATTGAAAAGGCCGAGACACTGGAGCAAGCTGCCGGACCCTTCGACATCGCCTTTGGCCACAACGACCTTCTCGCCGCAAACTTCCTTGACGACGGAAAGCGTCTCTGGCTGATCGATTGGGACTACGCCGGTTTCAATACCCCGCTTTTCGATCTCGGCGGTCTCGCCTCGAACAACGAACTGTCGAAAGATGCGGAGCGGCAAATGCTGGAAACCTATTTCGAGCGGCCACTGACGCCGGATCTCCGGCGCCGCTACAGCGCGATGAAATGCGCCTCGCTGCTCCGCGAGACGCTATGGAGCATGGTTTCGGAAATCCACTCCACCATTGATTTCGATTACCCCGCCTATACCGCCGAAAACCTCGCGCGCTTCGAGCGCGCCTACAAGGCATTTGAACAGGATCGATAAAATGACGAAGGAACTACCGAAGACGGCGAAGGCCGTGGTTATCGGCGGCGGTATCATCGGGTGCTCCACGGCCTATCACCTCGGCAAGCTCGGCTGGACGGATACAATACTGCTTGAACGCAAGAAGCTCACCTCCGGCACCACCTTCCATGCCGCTGGCCTGGTCGGCCAGTTGCGCACCAGCGCCAACATCACGCAGCTCCTCGGCTATTCCGTCGATCTCTACAAGAAGCTGGAGGCCGAAACCGGTCTCGGCACGGGTTGGAAGATGAACGGCGGCCTGCGCCTTGCCTGCAACGAGGAACGCTGGACGGAGGTGAAGCGGCAGGCGACAACCGCCCAGTCCTTCGGCCTCGACATGCAGCTGCTCACCCCGCAGGAGGCCTTCGATCTCTGGCCGCTGATGACGATCGATGATCTGGTTGGCGCCGCTTATCTGCCGACCGACGGTCAGGCCAATCCTTCCGACATCACGCAGGCGCTCGCCAAGGGCGCCCGCATGGCCGGGCGTTTCGATCTTCGAGGATACGGAGGTCCTCGATCTCGAAATCGACAAAGGCAGGATTCGCGCCGTCGTCACTTCGCAAGGCCGCATCGAATGCGAACGCGTCGTCGTCTGCGCCGGACAGTGGACGCGGCCGTTTGCTGCCCGGTTCGGCGTCAATGTGCCGCTCGTTTCCGTCGAGCATCAGTACATCATCACCGAATCCTTCGGCGTCCCCTCGAACCTGCCGACGCTGCGCGATCCGGATCGCCTGACTTACTACAAGGAAGAAGTCGGCGGCCTCGTCATGGGTGGCTATGAGCCGAACCCGATCCCCTGGGCGGTGAACGGCATTCCGGAAGGCTTCCACTATACGCTGCTCGACAGCAATTTCGATCATTTCGAGCAGATCATGGAGCAGGCGCTGGAGCGCGTTCCGGGCCTGCAGAACGCCGGCGTCAAGCAGTTGCTGAACGGCCCTGAGAGCTTCACGCCGGATGGCAATTTCATCTTGGGCGAAGCACCGGAACTGAAGAATTTCTTCGTCGGCGCAGGGTTCAACGCTTTCGGCATAGCTTCCGGTGGCGGTGCCGGGATGGCGCTTGCCGAATGGGTCGTCAAAGGGCGAGCCTCCCTACGATCTCTGGCCCGTCGATATCCGCCGCTTCGGCCGCCCGCATTTCGATACGGATTGGGTGCGCACCCGCACGCTCGAAGCCTATGGCAAGCATTACACGATGGCATGGCCCTTCGAGGAGCATTCGAGCGGCCGCCCCTGCCGCAAGTCGCCGCTTTACGATCGGCTGAAAGCGCAGGGCGCCTGCTTCGGGGAAAAGCTGGGCTGGGAACGGCCGAACTGGTTCGCCGATCTCTTCGCCAATGAAGAGCCGAAGGATATCTATACCTACGGCCGTCAGAACTGGTTCGATGCCGTCGGCCGCGAGCACAAGGCCGTGCGGGAAGCGGCCGTGATCTTCGACCAGACGTCGTTTGCGAAGTTCGTGCTGAAGGGCAGGGATGCGGAGGCCGCTCTTTCCTGGATCGCCTCCAACGACGTCGCAAGGCCGGTGGGATCGCTCGTTTATACGCAGATGCTGAACGACAAGGGCGGCATCGAATGCGACCTGACCGTCGCCCGCATCGCCGAGAATGAATACTACATCGTCACCGGCACCGGCTTTGCGACCCACGACTTCGATTGGATCGCCCGCAACATTCCGCCGGACATGCAGGCCGAACTCGTCGATGTCACATCGGCCTATTCCGTTCTTTCCCTGATGGGTCCGAATTCCCGCGCCGTCCTTGGAAAAGGTCACCACCAGCGACGTCTCCAATGCCGCCTTCCCCTTTGGCCGGACAAAGACCGTCGGCATCGCTGGCTGCCCCGTCAGGGCGCTCAGGATCACCTATGTCGGCGAACTCGGCTATGAACTCCATGTTCCGGTTGAGTATGCGACCACGGTCTATGATGCCTTGATGGCGGCCGGCAGCAGTCTCGGCCTCGTCAATGCCGGCTATCGTGCCATCGAGAGCTGCCGGTTGGAAAAGGGCTATCGTGCCTGGGGCTCGGATATCGGCCCCGACCACACGCCGGTCGAGGCGGGTCTCGCCTGGGCCGTCAAAACGAAAAAGAACATTGCCTTTCGTGGCCGCGAAGCAATCGAGCGCCAGCTTTCCGGCGGCGTGAAGAAGATGCTCGCCTGTCTCGTGCCGGACGATCCGGAGATCGTCCTTCTCGGGCGCGA
The DNA here is from genome assembly GCA_963838565.1 of uncultured Alphaproteobacteria bacterium. Lineage (GTDB taxonomy): Bacteria > Pseudomonadota > Alphaproteobacteria > Rhizobiales > Rhizobiaceae > Rhizobium. Next base: position 434,362 of record CAWIRO010000015.1, on the reverse strand, counting down.
AACCATCTATCGTGATGGCAAACGTGTCGGCTGGCTCTCCAGCGGCGGTTTCGGCTACACCATCGGCAAGCCGATCGGCTACGGCTACATCCGCAATCCCGATGGTGTGACGGAGGATTTCGTGCTCTCGGGAAGCTATGAACTGGACGTCGCGCGGAGCGCGCGTCCCATGCACGGTGTCGCTGAAGCCGCTTTATGATCCGGAGATGAAACGGATCAAGGCATAGGACGCATGGCGCGCCGCTGTCCTACCCGGCCGCGCTTTTGATGCGGTGCCCACAAACTCCCTCATTCCTGTGCTTGTCACAGGAATCAGGGCGCTTCACGTCATGACAGACGCTCCATCAATCAAATCAACGGCAACTTGTTGTCCTGGATCAGAATTTCCAGCTTGTTCGCGACGTCTTCGGTCCAGGCCGCGTTCTTGGTCAGCGCCGCCGGGAAAAGTCCAGGCAAGCCGAAAAGCGCCGTCGAAACGGCTGGGCCATTGCGCGGCACATCGTCAAGGATAGCTGCAATCTCGGCCGATCGCGGATCGCGCAATTCGTAGCTCTGGCCGTTCCGGTCGACGCCCAGCGCATAGCGCATCCACGCGGCAACCGCGATGGCGTAGGTTTCGGCCTTGCTGCCGTGGGCGAGTGCTTCCGTCGCCGGTTCGAGCAGGCGCTGCGGCAGCTTCTGCGTGCCATCCATGGCGATCTGATAGGTGCGGTGGGCGATCGCCTTGTTTGCAAAGCGTGCTATGAGTTCGTCTGCATAGTGGTCAAGATCGATCCCGGGAACAGGGTCGAGCGTTGCTGCCGCCGCATTCATCTGCCGCCGCGCGAGTGCTGCCAATCCGGCATCGTCCATGACATCACGAATATACTCATAGCCGCCTATATATCCGAGATAGGCAAGCAGAGAATGCGCCCCGTTCAGCATTCGGAGCTTCATCTTTTCATAGGCCGAAACCTCCTCGACCATCAGCACACCAGCCTTCTCCCACGCCGGGCGGCCATTCGCGAAATGGTCCTCGATCACCCATTGGGTGAAGGGCTCGGTCTCGATCGCCGCGAGATCCCGCCGCCCGGTCAGGCGTTCGGCATCGGCATAGGTGGCGTCGGTACTGGCCGGCGTGATGCGATCGACCATGGTCGAAGGAAAAGGCACGTTCTCCTCTATCCAGTCGTGCAGTCGGGATCGATGCGGCTCGCGAATTCGAGAACGAGGCGCTTCAGGACCGCGCCGTTGCTCGGCAGGTTGTCGCAGCTGAGCGGCGTAAAGGGCGCAACGCCTTTTTCCCGCCGCCGGGCGAGCCCCTCGACAAGATAGCCGACGACGCCGCGCGGCGTCATGCCGGTTAGCAAGATCGGCAGCGACGTCGGCATGGTTGAGATCGAGGCCGCCGCTGTGCGGATCCAGGCCATAGGCCTTTTCCGTCACCGTCAGGCTGACGATGCGGATCGCCGGGTCTTCGAGGCGTTCCAGCAGTCCCGCCGGATCACGCGTCGCAACATGCGCCTTCAGGATCGGGCCGACCACCTGCGCCGTCGTTCCCGATGTATCGCGGATCAGCATCGTATAGAGGCCGTTCTGCTCGTTCAGGTGATCCGCAACATCGGCGGTGCGAAGGCTTGCGACCTCGATACCCCAATCGCCGTCGGCTGCCGCGAGCGCCGCATCGGTGAACGGCGCGAAATGCGCACGAAAGAATGCGCCGGGTCCGAGATGCAGAATGCCGCTTTTCAGCTGGCTTCGGTCATAGGCCGGAAGCTTTGCCGTCGGGGCGAGACCGGTCAGGTTTTGCAGTCGCTCCGTCACAGCTTGTACGCCTTCTTGGCATTGTCATAGGAAAGTTCGCGGGCGGCGATTTCGGCGTCCGTCTTTGAAATCCGGTGCTCGGCTGCAAGCTGCGCCAGGAAGCGGCAGACCTCGCGGCGCCAGACGTCGTGGCGGGCGGGGATCGAAAGCAGCGCGCGCGTATCGTCGTTGAAGCCCGCGAGGTTGACGAAGCCCGCCGTCTCCACGACTTGGTCGAGATAGCGGCGGATGCCGTTCGGGCTGTCATAGAACCACCAGGGCGGGCCGATCATCAGGCATTCCCAGTGCCCGGCCATAGGAGCGAGTTCCCGGGCGTAGGTGGTCTCGTCGAGCGTGAAGAGCAGGACCCGGAGACCGGGCGCGTGGCCATACTTCGAAAGCAGTGCGTTCAGCCCGCCGACCCAATCCGTGCGGGTGGGAATGTCCGCACCCATGTTCGGGCCGCGCGTCTGGAAAAGGGTGCCGTCGGTGTTGCGGCGGGAGCCGGCATGGATCTGCATGACCATGCCGTCTTCGGCCGAAAGCCCGGCCATCTCCGTCATCATCAGGCCGCGGAAAAGTTCGGCCTCGGCTGCTGTGAGCGGTCCCTTCAGGGCCTTGTCGAGCAGCGTCTGCTTGTCGGCAAGCGGAAGATCGGCGGTAAAGGCCGTCGGCACGCCGTGGTCCGTCGCCGTCGCGCCGAACTGGCGGAAATAGGCGCGGCGCTGGCGGTGCGCGTCGATCATGCCGTCCCACCGTGTCACATCGGTGCCGGTGATCTCGCCGAATTGCAGGAGATTGGCGCGGAAGCCGACGGCATCCGGATCGGTCACGCTGTCCGGCCGGTAGGTGGTGCGCACGCGACCGATCCAGCCGTCCGCCGCCATCTTCTGGTGGTGCGTCAGCGGATCGAGCGCGCCTTCCGTCGTGGCGATCGTTTCGATGCCGAAACGCGTATGCAGCGCACGCGGGCGGAATTCTGGCCTAGCCAGCTGCTCGTTGATGTGGTCGTAGAGCCGATCGGCATTATCAGGCGTCAGCGGTTCTGTGCAGCCGAGCACGGCGGACATCGCATGGTCGACCCACAGGCTCGAAGGCGTGCCGCGGAAAAGGTGATATTGCGCGGCAAAAGCGCGCCAGATCGCCCGGCCCTGCGCTACCGGCTTGCCATCGAGCCGCGGCACGCCGAGATCGTCCAGCATGGTGCCTGTGCTGTGCAGCATACGGAAGAGATAGTGATCGGGAATGACAAGCAGCGAAGCCGCGTCCTCGAAAGGCTTGTCATCGGCGAACCAGGCGGGTTCAGTGTGCCCATGCGGGCTGACGATCGGAAGATTGCGAACCGTCTCGTAGAGGTCGCGTGCGATGGTCCGTGTCGCCGGATCGGCCGGAAAGAGCCGGTCCGGATGAAGAAAGCCGTTCCCTACATCCATCAGATTTCCTCCCTGATAGAGTAGGGCCTACCTCACATGCGGGAGGACGACAAGCCCTATTAGTAACTAAACGGTTCACTTTCGGAATTCGTTTCTCACGTGCCTCGAAAGCATTGACCCGAAGGCCTATTTCCGCTTTGGAAGGCCAGCTGTTGCCGGGAGAGAAATCGATGGCCGAAGAGACAAGCCGCATCACCAAGCTCGAGGAGATGGTTGCGCATCAGGCAAAGACAATCGACGAGCTTTCCGATCAGCTTGCCGAACAGTGGAAGGTTGTCGAGCAGATGCGCGCCAAGCTCGACCGGCTGACGGAACGCTTTCTATCTCTCGAGGAGCAATCGCTCGAAGCCCCGCCGATCACGCGCCCGCCGCATTATTGATCGCCGGGAAAAGGGCGCCGAGGGGCGCCCTTCGTTTCGGCTCAGAGATTGCCGATGCAGAGATATTTCATTTCGAGGTAGTCTTCTGCGCCGTGACGCGAACCCTCGCGGCCAAGGCCGGATTGCTTGATGCCGCCGAACGGCGCTGTCTCGCTTGATATCAGCCCGGTATTGATGCCGACCATGCCGTATTCCAGCGCTTCGGCAACCTTCCAGACCTTCTTCAGATCGCCGGCAAAGAAGTAGGCGGCAAGGCCGAATTCGGTATCGTTCGCTTGGCTGATCACCTCGTCGACAGTATCGAAGCGGAAGAGCGGGGCAACGGGACCGAATGTTTCCTCGCGCGCCACCTTCATGCCGCGGGCGACACCGGTCAGCACGGTGGGCGCAAAGAAGGTGCCCGCACCCTCGATACGCTTGCCGCCGGTCAGCACCTTGGCGCCCTTGGAAAGCGCATCGCTGACGTGGTCTTCGACCTTGGCAAGGCCCTGCTGGTCGATCAGCGGGCCGATCGTGACGCCGGCCGTGAAGCCGTCGCCGACCGACATGGTTTCAACCTTGGCTGCCAGCTTGGCCGCGAATGCGTCGTAGATGCCCGACTGCACGTAGAGCCGGTTGGCGCAGACGCAGGTCTGCCCCGCATTGCGGTACTTCGAGACGATCGCACCTTCGACGGCAGCATCGAGATCGGCGTCATCGAAGACGATGAAGGGCGCGTTGCCGCCGAGTTCGAGGCTCACCTTTTTTATCTGGTCCGCGCATTGGCGCATCAGGATGCGGCCGACTTCCGTCGAGCCGGTGAAGCTGATCTTTCGGACCTTTTCGTTGCTGCAGAGCTCCTTGCCGATCGCCGGGCCGTCTTCGCCGACGATGACATTGAAGACGCCAGCCGGAACGCCGGCCTGCTCGGCGAGAACCGCAAGCGCGATCGCCGAAAGCGGCGTCTGCTCGGCGGGCTTGGAAACGACCGTGCAGCCGACGGCGAGTGCAGGCGCGACCTTGCGGGTGATCATCGCGGCCGGGAAGTTCCAGGGCGTGATCGTACCGACGACGCCGACGGGCTGCTTGATGACGAGCATGCGCTTGTCGTTCGACGGCGCCGGAATGGTTTCGCCGTAGATACGCTTGGCTTCCTCGCCATACCATTCGATATAGGCGGCCGCGTACAGGATCTCGCCCCGGGCTTCCGGTAATGGCTTGCCCATCTCGGCCGTCAGGATCGCTGCCAGCTCGTCTGCATTGGCAACCATCAGGTCGAACCACTTGCGCAGGATCGCGCTGCGCTCCTTTGCCGGGCGTGCTGCCCAGGCAGGCTGGGCGGCGTAGGCGGCGTCGATCGCCACGCGCGTTTCAGCCGCGCCCATATCCGGCAGCGAAGCGAGCACTTCGCCGGTCGCCGGGTTCAGAACATCGAAGGTTTTCGTCGCTTCGCCCTTCGTCCATTCGCCGTTGATGTAGCCGGCGTCGCGCAGGAACGGCGAGGAAAACGGAACGTGCTTGGTCAGTGCAGTCGTGAATGCCATGTCGTTTACTCCGAAGGGCGGTTACTTGCCCGCGCTTGCTTCAAGGATGGAGGCTTCGAGAATGTCGAGCGCTTCCCCGAAGATATCGTCCTGGATGGTGATCGGGGCAAGGAAGCGGATGACGTTTCCGTGCACGCCGCAGGTCAAAAGGATGAGGCCTTTCTCCAGCGCGATCAGGCGCACCTTGTTGGCAAACTCGGCGCTCGGCAGCTTGGTGGTCCTGTCGTTGAACTCGACGGCGTTCATGAAGCCCGGACCGCGAATGTCCGCGATCTCAGGGCGCCTTGTCGCGCAGCGATTCCAGCCGCTGCTTCAGGCGGCTGCCGAGCTGATTTGCGCGGTTGCAGAGGTCCTCGTCCTTGATCACGTCGAGAACGGCATGGGCGGCGGCGATGCCGAGCGGGTTGCCGCCATAGGTGCCGCCAAGGCCACCCGGTCCCGGTGCATCCATGATCTCTGCCCGGCCCGTGACGGCTGCCAGCGGGAAACCGCCGGCGAGGCTCTTCGCCATGGTGATCAGGTCGGGAGCGACCTCATGATGGTCCATCGCAAACAGCTTGCCGGTGCGCGCAAAGCCCGTCTGCACCTCGTCGGCGATCAACAGAATGCCGTGCTGGTCGCAAAGCTCGCGAAGCGCTTTCATGAAGGCGGTGGGAGCCGGATAGAAGCCGCCTTCGCCCTGGACAGGCTCGATGATGATGGCCGCAACGCGCTGGGGATCGACATCGGCGGCAAAGAGCTTCTTTAGCGCCGCAAGCGACTGCTCGGCGGTTACGCCATGCAGTTCGACAGGGAAGGGCACATGGAAGACGTCGCCGGGCATCGCGCCGAAGCCGACCTTGTACGGCACGACCTTGCCGGTCAGTGCCATGCCCATGAATGTGCGGCCGTGGAAGCCGCCGCCAAAGGCGATGACGGCCGAGCGGCCGGTCGCAGCACGCGCGATCTTCACGGCGTTTTCGACAGCCTCGGCTCCCGTCGTCACGAAGATCGTCTTCTTGGCAAAGTCGCCGGGCGTCAGCTGGTTCAGCCGTTCGGCGAGATGCACATAGTTTTCGTAGGGCACGACCTGATGGCAGGTGTGGGTGAAGCGATCGAGCTGCTCCTTGACCGCTGCGATCACGCGCGGATGACGGTGACCCGTGTTGAGCACCGCGATGCCGGCGGCGAAATCGATATAGCGCCGCCCCTCCTTATCCCAGATCTCGGCATTCTCGGCGCGGTCAGCGTAGATCTGCGTGGTCATGCCGACGCCGCGCGAAATCGCAGCGTTCTTCCGGTCCGTAAGGGTGATCGCGTCCATCGTTGCGCTCCTGCGCTCAAAAGAGGGGAAATTACCTTGCATAACTTCTGCAAGATATGTAGAAAATTCCTACATTTTTCCTGCAAGAAATCAAGCGGGATTTACGGCTTCAAACATCAAGGTTTTTGATGGATGCTCGGGCCGGAAGATTCTGATAGCGAGGGCGTTTAGAGCCGAAGGCAATCAGGGGTTTGATGGTTGATGAACAATAACGGCCCGGTACGCTACAAGGTGGCCGAAGCGGCAAGGCTGGCAGGCATTTCGGCCTCCACGGTCCGCCTTTGGGAAAGCCAGGGACTGCTCGTTCCGGAACGCTCCGAAACGGGCCACCGGCAATATAGCGCGGAAGACGTCGCCCGGCTGAAGCGGATATCGTGGTACCGCCTCGAGCGCGGCCTCAATCCCGCAGCGATCCGTGAAGCGCTGGAAAACGAGGAGCCATCGGGCGAAGGTGTGGAGAACGGCGCCGTCTCCGATGTCGGCCGCAGGCTCCGCAGGCTTCGCCATGCCGCAGGAAAGACGCTCGATCAGGTCGCCGGCGATATCGGCATCACGTCTTCCACGCTCTCGACGCTCGAGCGTACGTCGCAGGGCGTCAGCTTCAAGACACTGCACGATCTCGCGGAGTATTACGGCACGACGGTTTCGCGCCTTTCCGGCGAGGAGAGCGAACAGGGAGCCGAGATAGTCCGTTCCGGTGAATGGCGCACCTGGCCGCAGACCACGCCGGGCGTTACGGTGCAGCTGCTTGCCGAAGGCCGAAGGATGATGGATTGCCACCGCTTTGTGCTGGCACCGGGTGCCACGAGCGAAGGCGCCTACAGTCATGAAGGCGAGGAATTCATGCACGTCCTTTCCGGCCGCCTCGAACTCGTTCTCGATTCCGACCAGTTCTTCGATCTCGGTCCCGGCGACTCGCTCTATTTTGAAAGCCGCCGCTATCATTCCTGGCGCAATCGCCACGATGGCGAAACCGTGCTTCTGTGGATCAACACTCCGCCGACATTCTGATCGCCGGCAAGGCCGAAAAGCGGTATCGCGCCGCCTGCCTTTGCGCTATAGCGCCACGAGAGACATTGAAACGATAGAGATAGTCATGGCCGCCACCATCCGATACCACGAAGGCGATATTTCCGCGGAGGATGCCGCCCGCTACACCGGCGCAATCGCGATCGACACCGAGACGCTTGGCCTCGTGCCGCGCCGCGATCGGCTCTGCGTCGTGCAGCTTTCGCCGGGCGACGGCACGGCCGATGTCATCCGTATCGCCGCCGGCCAGAAGGAAGCGCCGAACCTCGTCGCCATGCTTGCCGATCCGACCCGCCAGAAGATCTTCCATTACGGCCGTTTCGATATCGCCGTGCTGTTCCACACCTTCGGCGTGACCACCACGCCGGTCTTCTGCACCAAGATCGCATCCCGCCTGTCGCGCACCTATACGGACCGCCACGGCCTGAAGGACAATCTGAAGGAGATGCTCGACGTCGACGTCTCCAAGGCGCAGCAGTCCTCGGATTGGGCAGCGGCAACGCTTTCGCCGGCGCAGCTCGAATATGCCGCCTCCGATGTGCTTTACCTGCACGCCCTGCGTGACAAGCTGACCGAACGCCTGATCCGCGACGGCCGCATCGATCACGCAACCGCCTGCTTCGAGTTCCTGCCGACCCGCGCGAAGCTCGACCTGCTCGGCTGGGAAGAAGCGGATATCTTCGCTCACAGCTGAAGTCTTCAAGACCAAAGACATATTTGCAGCGGCCGGACGGGGTTCATCCCCGCCGGCCGTTAGCATTTCATTAAGTGCTCCTCGATAAGATTTTCATCAATCTTTATGCATTCGGCGGCGCCATGATGCGTCATGCGGACCTCTAAGATCCGCGGAAGAATGCGAGGGGCCGGATGAGCGCGGTCCTCTTGTGAATCTGCTTCCATCGTCACTTTGCGAAAGAAGGAGCATGCCATGCTGACTCCGGTTCGTGCAGCGTCAAATGCAAGCTTTTCCTCAAACGGTCAGACAGCGGCGCCCGCGGCAAGCGGTCTAGTAAGATCAGTCGTCGTACCGGTCCGGGCTGTCGAGGCCTCCGACCTGAATTCGGCAATCGCCGGCAAGCTCAATCTGTTGTTGATTGCCGCCAAGCAACAGATGTTCGACGCCCTCTTCGAAGCGATCAATGCTGCCTCGCGTACCCTGCCGCTGCCGCGCCAGAAGGACGAAACGGATCTGGACTTTGCCTCGCGTCTCGCGGATGCGATCCAGAAACTGCCCCCGGCGAAAATCAACGAGATCGAACGCCAGCTGACTGCACAGGGCCAGAACCTGCCGCTGCGTGTCATCGCTGAGGCGTTGAAAAATCCGGCAGGACCGGAAGCCGCTCGCATCATCGCCTATCTGGAAACCATCCCATACAAAGACCGCGATCTCGCCGCGCGTGCTGTCGTTTACTCCTATCGCCAGAACGATGCTTCGCCGCTTCCCGGCGAGCAGCGCCCGAAGATGCGTCTGCAAGGGGAAAGCCTGCCTGCGGCCTTCACCGAAGGGGCAGACCGCGACGGCCACGAACGCGTCTCCAGCCGAGATCAATCACGCACGGCAGTTTGCCGAACTGGAGGAACAACCCGTCGAAACCATCGAGGCCGTCCTCACAGAGCCAGCAGCTGCAGAAAGTACAGAGGTCAAACCGCAGATCCAGGACATCGAGGAGCAATCCCCGCCGGAAGAGCCGAACGCGATTGTCGGGGAAGGCTTGGAGACCGCCTTCGAGAAGCCTGTCATGGCGGAGAACGCAGTGCCGGACGAATTGCCGATCGACGATCTCAAAGAGCAGGCCGTACCGGACGAGCCGAACACGACTGTTCGAGAAGCGCAGGCAGCACCTCTTGAGATCGAAGGAATTTGCGAAATCCGATCCCGCCATCCCGAAAGCCTGGAACGGCATCCTCGCCATCCATGACCGAGAAGGTGTCCGAACTGATCGTTGCCATTATCGGAGAGCGCAACGCCAGCGTTCTCGTGCAAGATCTCGCGGCTGAGCACGAAGCTATTGCCCCTGTGCTTCAAGAGGCCGCTGCAGAGGAAACGCCCGCTTCGCCAGTCGAAGCCGAAGCCGCTCAAGCGAGGAATGCGCAGCAGATGGAAGCGGTTGTACGCCCGCCCAGTGCCGACGCTGCCGCAATGGCGCGCGAGCCGAAGGAGATCGCAGCGCAGCCCCCGCTTGCGCCAGCCGAGTTCACGGAAGCGGCCCAGAAGGCCGGTCTTGTGAAACCCGCCGAGGGCTTCGCCTATGCGCAGCACCCTTACCAGTTCGCCAAGCATTCAAGCGAACGCAAGGACGGTGAAATGCACCGCCGCGATCATGAAGGCAGCGGTTTTCAGAACCAGCACGCGCAATCAGGCGAACAGCGGCAGGATGCCGAAGCAGACGAAGCCGGCCCCGAGGGCGTCTTACCGGATCTGCCTGACTTGGATGCAGCGCCAGCAACGGACACCGTCGCCGATCCGGTCTACGCACTGTACCAGCGCATGGCCGGCTGGGAATAATCGGAAAACATTCAAGCAAACAAAAAACCCGCCGGATCGCTCCGGCGGGTTTCCTTATTCAAAGGCGTCTAGCGATTACTCGCCGCGGTTCTTCAGAGCCGCGCCAAGGATGTCGCCGAGCGAAGCGCCGCTAGTCGGACGAACCGAACTGAGCGACGGCTTCCTTCTCTTCTGCGATTTCCAGAGCCTTGATGGACAGCATGATCTTGCGGTCCTTCTTGGAGAAGTTGGTGACGCGGGCGTCAACAACCTGGCCGACCGAGAAGCGTTCCGGACGCTGCTCGTCGCGATCGCGCGAAAGGTCTGCACGGCGGATGAACGAGGTGATGTCTTCGTGGTCGACGAGCTTCACTTCGATGCCGCCATCGTTGACTGCGATGACTTCGCAGGAAACGACTGCATTCTTGCGCAGGTCGCCGGAAGCGGCGGCTTCGCCGACTGCATCCTTGCCGAGCTGCTTGATGCCGAGCGAGATGCGCTCCTTCTCGACGTCGACATCGAGAACGACAGCCTTGACGACGTCGCCCTTGTTGAACTCCTCGATGACCTGCTCGCCCGGACGGTTCCAGTCGAGGTCGGAGAGGTGCACCATGCCGTCGACGTCGCCGTCGAGGCCGATGAACAGGCCGAATTCGGTCTTGTTCTTGACTTCGCCTTCGACTTCAGTGCCGGCCGGATGGTTGCGGGCGAATGCCTGCCCACGGATTTTCCAGCGTCTGCTTGAGGCCGAGCGAAATACGGCGCTTGGACGGATCGACTTCGAGAACGACGACTTCGACTTCCTGGCTCGTGGACAGGATCTTGCCGGGGTGTACGTTCTTCTTGGTCCAGGACATTTCCGAGATGTGGATCAGGCCTTCGATGCCCGGCTCCAGCTCGACGAACGCACCGTAGTCGGTGATGTTCGTGACGGTACCGGAGATCTTCTTGCCTTCCGGATACTTGGCCTGGATGCCATCCCACGGATCCGACTCGAGCTGCTTCATGCCGAGCGAGATGCGGTGGGTTTCCTGGTTGATGCGGATGATCTGAACCTTGACCTGCTGGCCGATGTTCAGGATTTCCGACGGATGGTTCACACGGCGCCATGCCATGTCGGTGACGTGCAGCAGGCCGTCGATGCCGCCGAGGTCAACGAACGCACCGTAATCGGTGATGTTCTTGACGACGCCGTCAACAACCTGGCCTTCTTCGAGGTTCTGAACGATTTCAGAACGCTGCTCGGCGCGGGATTCTTCCAGAACCGTACGGCGCGAAACCACGATGTTGCCGCGGCGCTTGTCCATCTTGAGGATTTCGAAGGGCTGCGGGTTGTGCATCAGCGGGGAGACGTCGCGGATCGGGCGGATGTCGACCTGCGAACGCGGCAGGAAGGCGATCGGCACCGTCGAGATCGACCGTGAAGCCGCCCTTGACCTGGTTGAAGATGACGCCTTCGACGCGCTCGCCAGCTTCGAACTTGACTTCGAGCTTGATCCAGCTCTCTTCGCGGCGAGCCTTCTCGCGCGACAGAACTGCTTCGCCGAGCGCGTTTTCGATGCGCTCGACATAGACTTCGACTTCGTCGCCGACCTTCAGCGAGCCGTCCTTGGCCTTGGCGCCGAATTCCTTCAGCGCGATGCGGCCTTCGACCTTGAGGCCGACGTCGACAACGGCGACATCCTTTTCGATGCCGGTGACGATGCCCTTGGTGACATAGCCTTCGGCGAGATCGTTCTTGGCAAAGGACTCTTCGAGAAGGGCCGCGAAATCCTCGCGAGAGGGAGTAGCTACTGACATTAAATCTCCTGCGTGGCCTCGATCTGAGGCTCACGTATGCGCCGGTGGGTTGTGTTGAACGGGCCTGAACCCAGTCCGCCTCCCTGTCAGGAAGCAATCCGGCGCTGGACGGAATTTCAGGCTTTTCAAAAGCGCCCCCGGCATAAGCACGGGACAATCGCTCGAATTCAGTTATTTCGGCTCAAGGCCGCGTCGATGATCGATCTTCGCCGCTTGAAACGCGGCCTCTATACTCATTTCCGACGTATCAAGCAAGTGCGCATCTTCGGCCGGTCTTCAACGGGCTGTCGGCGCGTCCCATGTCGCGTTCGTCGCGTCGCTTCATGTCCTCGAAAATCGCATCGAAATCGGCCGCTCCGCCCTTGCCGATGATCTCGTCGTAGCGGCGGCTGGCGCGCACTTCCGGCGACGCGGTCACGTAGAGCTTCACCGGCGCATCCGGGCAGACGACGGTGCCGATATCGCGGCCGTCGAGCACGGTGCCGGGCGCCCTTCGCGAAAGCCGCGCTGCGCCTCGACCAGCGCCCGGCGCACCATCCGGCATGACGGCGATCTTCGAGGCCGCCTCGCCGATCTCGTGTGCCGAAAGCACCGCGCGATCGAGCCCGGCGAGATCGACCTCGCGGGCCACTTCTCCGCCACCGCCTCGTCATCGAGCGGCAGGCCGGCATCGAGCAGCGCCTTGGCGGCCGCGCGATAGGTGAGGCCGGTGTCGAGATGATGGAAGCCATAGACCTCGGCGATCCGGCGCGAGAGCGTGCCCTTGCCGGCGGCGGCCGGCCCGTCGATGGCGATGACGTGAGGAGGTCATCGCTGCGATGATTACCTTCCCAGCTCCGCCGTCAGCGCTTTACCAGCTCCAGCCATCTCCGCCTCGGCCTTCCACCTGGTTCAAACCGTGATGCCACCCCTTCGCGGTCTGCGACCGGCCGGTTCTGGCTGACCTTCCATTTGCCGTCGATCGCCGCGATCTCGATCTCGACGCCGATGATGCCTTTCAGCTGCGCACGGATAAAATCCTCCGGCGCATCATGCGACCGCCCATGGCTTTTCGCGATTGCCTTCATGCTGGCGCGGTGAGGGCGTTGATCTGCCGCAGCAGCCAGTCGGCATCGTCGATGACCCGCGCCGTGACCGCGCACCTGCACGATCGCGTAGTTCCACGTCGGCACGACTTTGCCGGTCTCCTGTTTGGTCCGATACCAGGAAGGCGTCACGTAGGAGTTCGCGCCCTGAAAGACGGCAAGCACCGGCGCACCGTCCTGAATATCGCGCCACTGCTCCATTCGCTTTGGCAAGGTGCAGCCGCAGCGTTCCCTTCTCGGATGCCGTCCGCATCGAGGATGGAACGGCACCGGATTGGCCATTAGCCCCGAACCGCCTGCCGTGATCAGCAAGCCGAGTGGATGGGCGCGGATCAGCTCATGCTGGACGCCAAGATCGTCTTCACGGAAATGCGGCGGCTGGTACACGACCTTATTCCTTTCGATCTTCGCTCCGAGACCCGTCATCAGGCCCATGAATTCCGGAAAGCTCGTCGCGATCATCGTCGCGTCGTCAACGGTCACAGGATGCTCGGAAGCAAGGCCCATGACCAGGAAGCTCATGGCGATGCGGTGGTCGAGATGAGTTTTCACCTGCCCGCCGGATGCACTGCCGAGGCCCTTGCCGCCCGGTTTGCCGCGCACGACGAGGAAGTCTCTGCCTTCGTCGCAATCGGCGCCATTGAGCTTCAGTCCATCGGCGACGGCCGAAAGGCGGTCGGATTCCTTGACGCGCAGTTCCTCGAGTCCCTTCATCACGGTCGTACCTTCCGCAAAGCAGGCGGCAACGGCGAGGACCGGATATTCATCGATCATCGACGGAGCGCGGTCTTCCGGCACCGTAACGCCCTTGAGTTCGGAGTAGCGGACGCGCAGATCGGCGACATCCTCGCCGCCTGCAAGCCGCGCATTCAGCACTTCGATATCGGCGCCCATTTCCTGCAAGGTCAGGATCAGGCCGGTGCGCGTCGGGTTCATCAGCACGTTGAGAATGGTGATGTCCGATCCCGGCACGAGCAGCGCCGCCACCAGCGGGAAGGCCGTCGACGACGGATCGCCCGGCACGTCGATCACCTGGGCGGTCAGCCTGCCGCGGCCTTCGAGCCGGATCGTGCGAACGCCGCGCCTTGTCCGTATCGACGGAAAGGTTGGCGCCGAAGCCCTGCAGCATCTTCTCCGTGTGGTCGCGTGTCATCACCGGCTCGATAACGGTGGTGATGCCCGGCGTATTGAGGCCGGCGAGCAGCACGGCCGACTTCACCTGCGCGGACGCCATCGGCACGCGGTAGGTGATCGGGCTCGGCGTCTCGGCCCGTGCAGCGTCACCGGCAGCCTGTCGCCATCGGCCGACGTCACCTGCACGCCCATCTCCCGCAACGGGTTGAGGACGCGGCCCATCGGCCGCTTGGTAAGCGAAGCGTCGCCGATGAACGTGCGTGCGAAATCATAGACGCCGACCAGACCCATCGTCAGGCGGCAGCCGGTGCCGGCATTGCCGAAATCGAGCGGTGTCTCCGGCGCGAGCAGGGCCCCGTTGCCGGTGCCGTTGATGATCCAGGTCTCGCCTTCCTTGCGGATTTTGGCGCCCATGGCCTGCATCGCCTTGCCGGTATTGATGACGTCTTCGCCTTCCAGAAGGCCGGTGATGCGCGTCTCGCCGGAAGCCAGGCCGCCGAACATGAAGGCGCGGTGCGAAATCGACTTGTCGCCCGGCATGCGGACAGTGCCGGTCAGGCCGGCGGATTTTCGCGCGGTTGCAGGTCTCGGCGCGGATCCATGCGACACGGAGAAATTCCTTGCAGAAGCAGTACAAATTCCCGCAGAATTGTCTTGCCCGGCATCAGTTCCCGGCTGGTTCTGCGGCATTCACGGCTGGTTAACACAAAGTCGAAAGCCGGTCATCCTACAGTGATTGCAAATGCAGGTGCTGCCGCCATAAAGTTTGGCTTTGACATGCGAAGCATCAACGATTATGGGGACCGGCTAATAAATTCCGATAGAACGCCGGTTTGAACGGCATTTGCCGATAATCCGGCCATTCTCACGAGGCTTTGACGTGGCGAAAGCGGAACTTGGAACCAAGCGCATCGATCCGGAAACCGGCAAGTAAGTTCTACGACCTGAACCGGGACCCGATCGTTTCTCCCTATACCGGCAAGTCCTACCCGTTGTCCTTCTTCGAGGAGACCTCGGCTGCCGCGTGCTGAAAAGGCGACCGAAGAAGACGAGGTCCAGGAAGTCGATACCGAGAACACCGAAGTCGAACTCGTATCGCTGGAAGACGCCGACGAGCGGCAGCCGGCGGCGACGATCTTCCGGATATGGGCGACGACGACGTCGAGATCGAAGGCGATGACGACGACACCTTCCTCGAAGCCGACGAAGATGACGACGACGACCTGTCCGACCTCATCGGCGTCACCGGCGACGACGACGAAGTCTGAACCTCTCAGAATTCACGCAATTGGCGTCCGCGCGGGGTTTCACTCACGCGAACGCAGTCCGGGCTCGGATGATAAAAAATCTCGCCGGCTGTTTTTTTCGGCTTGCCATCTGCGAAAAGCAGAAGTAATGAAGCCGCCACCCGCCGGGCAATGTCCGGACGGACTTCCCGGAACCGGCAAAGCCGGACCCCTGATGGGGCTATAGCTCAGCTGGGAGAGCGCTTGCATGGCATGCAAGAGGTCAGCGGTTCGATCCCGCTTAGCTCCACCAAATCCTTTCTTAGCGAAATTCACTTTACTAATCAATGCTTTGCAATGGTCATTGATTTTCATTCTGACCAATGTAATCCAGTCGTTCGAAGGACGACCCGATCACCTACAAATCAGCTCCACGATAGAGGTTCGACCTGGGCCGCTCGTAGCACTTCCGCGGCCACAAGCCGGGGCCGGCTCTCTTGAAATCATGATCGCGAAGGCTGAGAGTTCGCCCATCTGACAGCCTACGGAGACTGATTTGCCCATAGAGCAACACCCAATTTTCAGAGCCCCACCCCCCGCAATGCCGCTCTGGAGATATACCAACCTCGCGAAGTTCGTCTCACTGGTGACGACGAATGCGCTCTGGTTCTCCAACATGTATCATTTAGGCTGTGACGACCCATTCGAAGGCGCGTTGCCGTGTGGGTAATTTCGCACACCGTGACTGGGTCATGGACTGCCCTTCCCGCAGAAGTGCGAAGGCGGCTGGAACTGGGGCGCTTTAGTGGACAGCGCGAGGTATCGCTCGACGAGAAGCTTAAGCAATTGATTCAACGCCGAGGATGAGACAATCCGGCACGTCCTTCGATCAACTAAGGAGTATTTCATAAACTGCTGGCACGGCGCTGAGACCGAGTCAGCGGCGATGTGGAAGCTCTATGCGGAAGACAGTTACGGCATAGCTCATCGTCAGTGACTTAGAGCGCATCACAGCCGCGCTGTCTGCCAAACGGAGAAAGCATCCTCTGCGGGATGGTCGACTACATTGACTATGACCGAGAGACCTTGGAACCTCTCCGATGCATTCACCCCAGCGCTGGCGAAGCGGCTTAGTTTCGCTCACGAACGAGAGGTACGCCTATTACACTGGGACACCTCAATCGGAGACGAGCAAGTCTTGATGCTCTGGAATGGTCAACCCCGGGTAATGAGGACGGCAAAATCGCACGCTGATCACGATGCTATCGAACCCACCGGCTGGAAGACGTTCCGGTGCGATCTTGAGCGACTGATAAAGGAAATAAGGATCGCGCCAACGGCCCCAGCTTGGTTTGAGGCGGCTGTGCACGATTTCTGCAGCATTGCCGGGCTGGAGAAGCCTATGGCAAGTTCCGACCTAACGCGGTCTCCCATGCGCTACTCACCCCAACCCTTGCCATCCACCCTGCTTCGGCATAGCTCTGCCCCGACACCACGAATCCGGATAATCGATGCCGCACAAGGTTTCCCTTTCGCGTCTGAAGCTGACCGACTTCCGCAACTATGCGGCGGCTTCGCTGACGCTCGACGGGCGGCATGTGGTGCTGACGGGGGACAATGGCGCCGGCAAGACCAATCTGATGGAGGCGGTCTCCTTTCTTTCGCCCGGCCGCGGCCTGCGCCGCGCGACCTATGCCGATGTCACCCGCGTCGGCGCGGCGGGCGGCTTTTCGATCTTCGCCGCGCTCGACGGCATGGAGGGCGAGGTCGAGATCGGCACCGGCGTCGATACCACCGACGAGACCACCGGCCGCAGGCTGCGCATCAACGGCACGCCGGCAAAGACCGCCGACGAACTGACCGACCATCTGCGCGTTCTCTGGCTGACGCCGGCGATGGACGGCCTCTTTACCGGCGGCTCTTCCGATCGCCGCCGCTTTCTCGACCGGCTGGTGCTGTCGCTCGATCCGGCCCATGGCCGCCGCGCCAGCGATTTCGAGCGCGCCATGCGCAGCCGCAACAAGCTGCTGGACGAGGGCCGGTTCGATCCCTCCTGGCTTTCCGGCATCGAGGAGCAGATGGCAAGCCTCGGCATCGCCATGGCGCTGGCCCGGCAGGAAATGCTCGGCCTGCTTACCCGCCTGATCGAGGAAACGCGCGAAACCTCGCCCTTCCCTTCGGCCTCGCTCGAGCTTTCCGGCTTCATGGACGGCCAGTTCTCGCGCCCTTCCGTCGATCTCGAAGACGAATATGCGGCGATGCTTGCCGAAAGCCGCTACCGCGACGCCGGCGCCGGACGCACGCTCGACGGACCGCACCGGGCCGATCTGCTCGTGCGCCACCGCGAAAAGGAGATGGAGGCGGAGCGCTGCTCGACCGGCGAGCAGAAGGCGCTGCTGGTCGGCCTCATCCTCGCCCATGCGCGGCTCGTCGCCAATCTCACCGGCCATGCGCCGATTCTGCTTCTCGATGAGATCGCCGCGCATCTCGACGAGGGCCGCCGTGCCGCGCTCTTCGACCTCATCGATGCGCTCGGCGGCCAGGCCTTCATGACCGGAACGGATCGCTCGATGTTTTCGGCCCTCGGCGAGCGGGCGCAGTTCTTCACCGTCGCCGATGGCAGGGTCTTCGAATGACGGATGTCGCTTTTCCCGACCCCTTCGGGCCATGCTAGCATCGCGCTCATGGAACCTTTGAGCCCGGAAGAAATCGCGCGATATCAGCGCCATATCCTGCTGCCCGAGATCGGCGGCGCGGGCCAGCAGAAGCTGAAGGCCGCCCGCGTGCTGGTGATCGGCGCCGGCGGTCTCGGCGCGCCGGTCCTGCAGTATCTGGCCGCCGCCGGCGTCGGCACGCTCGGCATCGTCGACGACGACCGCGTGTCGCTGTCGAACCTGCAGCGGCAGGTGATCCATGATTCCGGCACGATCGGCGAACTGAAGACGGAGAGTGCCGCCTTTGCCATCGCCCGGCTGAACCCGCATGTGAATGTCATCCGCTTCGAGGAGCGCTTTTCGGCAGAGTCGGCCCGGCGCCATCTCTCCGGCTTCGATCTGCTGATCGACGGCTCCGACAATTTCGAGACGCGCTATGCCGCAGCCGATGCCGCCGAGGCGGCGCGCATTCCGCTGGTGACCGGCGCTGTCGGCCGCTTCGACGGTTCGCTGACGGTGCTGAAGCCTTACGAGCAGGCCGAGGACGGGACGCTCAACCCCACCTATCGCGATCTCTTTCCGGAAATCCCGCCGGAGGGCCTCATTCCCGCCTGCGCCGAAGCCGGCATCATCGGCGCGCTCACCGGCGTCATCGGCACGCTGATGGCGATGGAGGCGATCAAGCTCGTCACCGGCACCGGCGAACCGCTGGTCGGCCGCCTGCTGCTCTACGACGCGCTTGCGGCCCGCTTCGACACCGTCCGCTACAAGCGACGCCGCGCAAGACAGAGACAGCCTGGATGAAGATCGTCCGGATCGATCAGACTTTCGCCCGCTGGAACGAGCTGCTGCAGCTGATCCTCTCGTCCTTCGCCTACATGAACGGCCGCATCGATCCGCCGTCTTCGGCGCTCAGTCTGACGCCGCAATCGCTGGCCGAAAAGGCCGGCAACGAAATCGGCTATGTCGCGCTTGACGGCGAAGACCTGCTTGGCTGCATGTTCCTGCGACCGGAGCGCGGAATGCCTCTATGTCGGCAAACTCGCCGTCCTGCCGAAGGCGCAGGGCAGGGGCCTCGGCAAGCAGCTGCTTCAAGTCGCCGAGGGACGTTGCGAGAGCACGTGGGCTGCCTGCCCTTCGGCTCGAAACGCGTATCGAACTGACCGAAAACCACTCGGTCTTTGCTGCCTGGGGTTTTGCCAGGACCGCCGAGAAATCCCATCCGGGCTTTGACCGCGTTACCTATATCGAAATGCGCAAGGTTCTGGCGGCTTAACGGCCGGGCAGCACGCGGTTCGGCGGCCGGTGGCCGTCGATGAAGGTGCGGATATTGATGATCACCTTGTCGCCCATGTCGATCCGGCCTTCGATCGTCGCCGAACTCATATGCGGCAGCAGCACGACCTTGCCCTCGTTCGCGAGCTTGACGAGCTTCGGATTGACGGCGGGCTCGTTTTCGAAAACGTCGAGTCCGGCGCCGGCAATCCGCCCCTCCCTCAGGCACTTGATCAGCGCGGCTTCGTCGACGACGTCGCCGCGCGCCGTGTTGACGATGTAGGCTGTCGGCTGCAGCAGCGCGAGGCGGCGTGCCGAAATCAGGTGGAAGGTCGCCGGCGTCGACGGGCAATTGATCGAAACGATATCGACGCGCGCCAGCATCTGGTCGAGGCTTTCCCAATAGGTCGCCTCCAGCTCGTCCTCCGTCGCCGGATTCACGCGCTTGCGGTTGTGATAGTGGATCGACAGGCCGAACGCCTTGGCGCGGCGGGCCACTGCCGTGCCGATCCGGCCCATGCCGACAATGCCGATGCGCTTGCCGTGAATGCGCCGGCCGAGCATCCAGGTGGGAGACCAGCCGGCCCATTCGCCCGGCTTGTCGGTCAGAACCCGCGCACCTTCGCCGAGCCGCCGCGGCACCGCAAGAATGAGCGCCATGGTCATGTCGGCCGTGTCTTCGGTCAGCACATTCGGCGTGTTGGTGACGGTGATGCCCTTGCGGGCTGCGGCCTCGACATCGATATGGTCCGTGCCGTTCGAAAAGCTCGCGATCAGCTTCATCTGCGGTCCGGCCTGCTCGATCAGCGCCGCATCGATGCGATCCGTCACGGTCGGCACCAGCACGTCGGCCGTCCTTACGGCCTCGATGAGCTGGGGAACGGAGCGCGGCGTATCGTCGATGTTGAGCTCGGCGTCGAAGAGTTCCCGCATCCGGGTTTCGACGACATCCGGCAGCTTGCGGGTGATGTAGACCTTCGGTTTTTTCTTCGATGTCATCGCGGCCGGCCACTGCCTTGTTCAGAGGTCTTTAACCAAGACGGGGGATAATTTTCTCGTTCCGGGCAATTTCTACCAGACCCGCACGCGAAGACAAACAAAACTCGCGGAGGCGGTAGGCGAATGTCAAAGCCCGGCGGTGAGCAGGCTGGACCTGCTTGCGAATTTGAGCGAACGGAAGCTTCCAATGCGTAGCAAAGTATCTGAAGTTCTGCCTCGTCCTTGCGATCGGTCTGATGCTTGCGGCGGGAGCCGTCGAATTTGCGTATGCGCAGGCGGCAAAGGGCCCGAGCGGTCTGCCGCTTCCGCGTTTCGTCACGCTGAAGTCGAAGCGCGTCAATCTTCGCATCGGCCCCGGCACGGATTACGCCGTCTCCTGGATGTATCTGAAGGCCGGCCTGCCGGTCGAAATCATCCAGGAATACGACAACTGGCGCCGCATCCGGGATGCCGACGGCACCGAAGGCTGGGTCAACCAGTCGCTGCTATCGGGTCAGCGTGCGGCGATCGCCGCCCCGTGGATGAAGGGCAAGGGCAAAGCCGTCTACGTCAACATGCGCCGTGAGCCGCAGGCCTCGGCGTCGATCGTCGCCAAGCTGGAGCCGGGCGTGATGATCAATATCGGCGAATGCAACGGCGACTGGTGCCATGCCGACACCGACGGCGCCGTAGGCTGGGTGGCGCAGTCGGAAATCTGGGGCGCCTATCCGGGCGAGGCCTTCAAATAAGCCTCGCCTGCTTCGCGGGCGGCCTCGGAAAGCGACTTCATCGGGCCGTGGCCCGATCTGCTGGATGACGATGCCGGCCGCAAGGCAACCGAGCTTGCCGCAATCTTCCAGCGTCCGCCCCTGCGTGTAGCCATAAAGGAAACCGGAGGCGAAGAGATCGCCGGCGCCCGTCGTATCGACCACTTCCTCGATCCTGATCGCATCGACGTACCAGCGCTCGTTGCCCTTCAGGATGACGGCGCCGTCTTCGCTCATCGTCACGGCTGCGATCTTGCAATCCTTGGCGATCTTGTTCAGCGCTTCCTCGAAATCCTCGGTCTCGTAGAGCGAGAGCACTTCCTGCCGGTTGGCAAAAACGATGTCGACCGTGCCGGAGCGCATCAGGTCGAGGAATTCCGCGCGGTAGCGATCGACGCAGAAGCTGTCGGAAAGCGTCATCGACACTTCGCGGCCGTTCTCATGGGCGATGCGGGCGCATTCGCGGATCGCTTCCTTGGCGCGCGGCGGATCCCAGAGATAACCTTCGAAATAGGTGACCTTGGCCTGCGCCACGACGTCGGGCTCGACGTCTTCCGGGCCGAGCTCGACGCAGGCGCCGAGATAGGTGTTCATCGAGCGCTCGCCGTCGTCGGTGACGAAGATCATCGAGCGCGCCGTCGGCGGGAATGTGCCCTTCGGCTTGCGTCTGGTAATGCACGCCCTGTGCCCGGATGTCGTGCGCGAAGATCTCGCCCAAGCTGATCTTCCGCGACCTTGCCGAAATAGGCGGCCTTGCCGCCGAGGCTCGCAACGCCCGCTGCCGTATTGCCGGCGCTGCCGCCGGAGGCTTCAAGTGCCGGTCCCATGCGCGAATAGAGAAGTTCGGCGCGTTCGGCATCGATGAGGTTCATCGCTGCCTTGGTGATCTCGTTGTCAATGAGGAACTGGTCGTCGCAACGCGCGATGATATCCACGATGGCGTTGCCGACAGTCAGAACATCGAATTTGGTCATGAAAGGGATAGATCCGGGTTGATTGATAGCCGGGGGTTGGTCTTAGCCGAATTTCCGCGGCTTTGGAAGAAAAGGTCGGTCCATCTATTTCTTCGCAAAAATGCCGCCAAGGCGTCACGCCGCTGTCACTTTGAGCTTTTACATATAGCTCGCAAGCAGACCGGCATGAGCAGTTTTCGCGTTGTAGCCGGGATGAGAAGGGAATGATGCCCTTCGACTGCACCGGAGCGACGCTGACCACGGATGAACTGGCAGTGCCGGAACCGGGTGTCCGGCAAAGCCGGATGCGGAAAAGCGGGCAGTGCCCGCTTTTTTCGTTCCTCTGCCCGTTTTGGGCGCGCCCATTGTCAACGAAGAAGCTTTGCTGCTAGAGCTTGGGCATCCCGCGCAAGGCATCTCCCCGCATGATAGCCATTATCTTCGACGTCCTTCCCATCTTCATCCTGATCCTGATCGGCTGGCTGATTGTCGAAAGCCGGACTTATGAAGGCGGATGTCGGCGATGCGCTTGAGCGACTTCGTCTTCAAGATTGCCGTTCCGCTGCTTCTGTTCCGCACGATCGCCGAAGCAGATTTTCACGGCGCTTCGCCGTTTCGGCTCTGGATCGCCTATTTCTCCGGCGTTGCGATTACCTGGACCGCCGGTCATATCGCTGCCACTCGTTTTTTCGGCCGCGACGAGCGCATCGGCGTGCTTGCCGGCGTCTCGTCGGCTTTCGCCAACAACATCTTCATCGGCCTGCCGCTCGTTCAGCGCACCATCGGAGACGAGGGTCTTGTGCCGCTGTCGATCCTGATTGCGGTGCATCTGCCGGTCATGATGATCGTCGGCACAATCCTGATGGAACGGGCGGAGCGGAAGATCGCGGGCAAAGCCGAGCGCAGCATTGTGAAGGTGCTTACGCCAGATCGGTCTCAACCTCATCCGCAATCCGCTGGTGATCGGCCTTGCGGCTGGCGTCGGCAATGCACCTTGCGGGTCTTCACCATGCCGGCGACCGGTGGAATCGATCGTCGACAGACTCGCCGGCGTCGCCGGACCGGTGGCGCTGGTATCGCTGGGCATGGCGCTTCAGAAATACGGTGTCTCCGGCAATGTCGGCATCGCCAGCGTCACCTCCGCCTTCAAGCTGCTGCTGCTGCCCGGCTGCGTCTGGGTCGGCAAGTCATCTGGTCGGCCTGACCGGCCGAATGGACGGCCGCGCTGGTGCTGATTTCGTCCGTTCCGACCGGCGTCAACGCCTGGCTGATCGCCAACCGCTTCGGCGTCGGCCACAGCCTTGCGGCCTCGACGATCACGGTGACGACGGCGCTCGGCGCCATCTCCGTTTCGCTCTGGGCCTATCTGCTCGGCGCCTGAGTCCTGCAAACGAAAAAGCCCGGCGTTCGGCCGGGCCTCGACTTTCATCGCAATCCGTGCAATATCACTGCGTCACTGTGTCCGGCGCGTTCGGATCCGGCAGCGGAACCGGCGAATCGGCCAGCGTGTGCAGGTAGAGGATCACGTTGGCGCGGTCCGGTTTCCTTCGGCAGGCCGGCAAAGCCCATTGCCGTGCCGGGAACCTGCTTCTTCGGTGCCAACAGGAAGTGGTTCAGGTGATCGAAGGTCCACTTTTCGCTGCCGCCCTTGGAGAAATCCTTCATGGCGGAGGAATAGGCAAAGCCCTCATGCGAAGCGATCGGGCGATCGACGACACCATAGAGGTTCGGTCCGACTTTGTTCGGTCCCCCCTTGGTGCGCGTCATGACAGGCCTGACACTTCTTGAAGACCGTTTCACCGGCCTTGGCATCGGCGGTGGCAAGAAGCTTGGCGATCGGAACCGCAGCTGCAGGCGCAGCTTCACCACCGCCGGCAGCGGGCGCCTCTTCGGCAACGATGGCGAAACCCTCCTTCTCCGGTGCTTCGGAATGGAAGATTCCTTCGGACGCGATCGACACCGACATCAGAACGAAAATCGTCCCGAGCAGCGCACCAACGGCCATATTGACATAGAATTCATCTGCAATGCTCCCCTCGCAACCGGCAGACCATGAAACCGGCACCATCTTGAAATCGCGCGGAACCTATGTCTTTTGGCTGTTCCTTGCAACTGTCTAAATGGTCTTGTACGTGAGACTTTTTGACACTTTCCGGCTCGGAATAGAAGGCCCGAACAGTGACCGGTTCAAATTTAGATGGCGTGCTGATTCTGATCCCCGCCCGCATGGCGTCCACCCGCCTTCCGGGCAAGCCGCTCGCCGATATTTGCGGCCTGCCGATGATCGTTCAGGTGGCCTTGCGCGCCAGGGAAGCGGCGATCGGCCGGGTCGTCGTCGCGGTCGATGACGAGCAGGTCTTCGACGCCGTTGTCGCAGCCGGCTTCGAGGTCGTCATGACCAGCAAGGATCATCAATCCGGTTCCGATCGGATCTTCGAAGCGCTGACGAAGGTTGATCCGGAAGGCAGCGCCAAGATCGTCGTCAACGTTCAGGGCGACCTGCCGACCATCGATCCGGAAACGATCCGCGCCGCGCTGCGGCCGCTGGAAAACGCAGGCCGTCGATATCGCGACGCTGACGGTCGAGATCACCGACGAGGAAGAGAAGACCAATCCCAACGTCGTCAAGGTCGTCGGCTCGCCGCTCTCCGAGAGCCGGCTGCGGGCGCTCTATTTCACCCGCGCGACGGCGCCGCATGGCAAGGGGCCGCTCTATCACCATATCGGCCTCTATGCCTATCGCCGCGCGGCGCTCGAACGCTTCGTTTCGCTTGGTCCCTCGGCGCTCGAAAAGCGCGAATCGCTGGAGCAGCTCCGCGCGCTCGAAGCCGGCATGCGCATCGACGTGGAGATCGTTGACACCGTTCCGCTCGGTGTCGATACTCCGGCCGACCTCGAAAAGGCTCGGCGCATCCTTTCGGCAAAGAAGGCGTGACGGACATCGCCATGAACATCAAGACCAACGAATCGCCTTCCAGGGCGACTTCGGCGCCAATTCCGACATGGCCTGCCGCGACATGTTCCCGACCATGGAGCCGCTGCCCTGCCAGACCTTCGAGGATGCGTTCACGGCGGTCGACAATGGCGAGGCCGATATTGCGATGATCCCGATCGAGAACACGCATCGCCGGCCGCGTCGCCGATATCCATCATCTGCTGCCCGAGTCCCGGCTGCACATCATCGGCGAATATTTCATGCCGATCCGATTCCAGCTGATGGTGCTGCCCGGCGTTTCGACGGACGAAATCCGCACCGTTCACAGCCACATCCATGCGCTCGGCCAGTGCCGCAAGATCGTGCGCGCCAACGGCTGGAAGCCGGTGATCGCCGGCGACACGGCAGGTGCTGCCAAGCTCGTCAAGGAAACCGGCGACCGGACGATGGCGGCCCTTGCGCCGCGCCTTGCCGCCGATCTCTACGGCCTCGATATCGTCGCCGAAAATGTCGAGGATGCGGAAAACAACGTCACCCGCTTCGTCGTGCTCTCCCGCGACGAAGAATGGGCAAACCGCAGTTCCGACGAAGAAAAGATCGTCACCACCTTCGTCTTCAACGTCCGCAACATACCGGCTGCGCTCTACAAGGCGCTTGGCGGGTTTGCCACCAATGGCATCAACATGACCAAGCTCGAAAGCTACCAGCTCGGCGGCAAGTTCGTTGCGACGCAGTTCTACGCCGATATCGAAGGCCATCCGAACGATGCCAATGTGCGCCGGGCGCTGGAGGAGCTGCGGTTCTTTTCCGAGAAGGTCCGCATTCTCGGAGTCTACAAGGGTCACCCGATGCGCGGTCAACTGCACAAGTGACGGAAGGGCGCCAGTGGCGCCGCCGTGGCGCTTTCCTCTCACTTGTCCGGCTCGCAGACGCGCAGCCGATGGCCGTCCGGATCGAGTGCGACAAAGGTCGGACCGAAATCCATGTCGGTCAGTTCCTGGGCGATCGGCAGGCCGCGTTTTCGCCAATCCTCGTAGTGATTGGCAACGGCATTCTCGCCCGACACCATGAAGGCGACTTCGCCCCGGTTGCCGATGGCAGAAGGCTGCGGCTCGACCGTGCTGCGCCGCCACAGGCCAAGCGTGAAGCCGCCATCGAGCGGAAATGCGACGAAATTCGGTGCGGCGACACCGGGTTCGCGGCCGAGCAGATCCTTGTAGAAGGTGGCGCTTTCAGCCGGGATCCTTGACGTAGAGAATGATGAGATTGGGGCTGGACATATCGCTCTTCCTCGTTGGTGTGGAATAGTGCCCACAGTATCGAAGCCTGCTGCCAATCTGATGGCAGCAGGCTTCAGCGCTCGGTGAGGCTGACTCGCGGCACCGTGCCGTTAATGCGGGCCTATTGAATTGAATCGTCGCCGTGCTGCGAGCCGGCTCCAATCCATGAACCCGAGATCGCGTTTCATGTGGTCCGGCATCGCGTCGAGATCGAGCCGGGGATAGCGGCTTCGCACCATGCCTGCGCGATGCGTTCAGCATCATTCGCAGCATCAGAGATTGCGGGTATCTCGCATGCGTGGGTGTGTCCTCGACAGGTCGATTTACGCACGTCGATCGGGTGAGGTTCAGGCTCGTCATCATCGGTCCTCCTGCTTGGATTGGAACCGATAATAACTCCACCTACTGACAGTTTATGGCAGTATCCTTCAGGTTCGGCGGGAACGTTCTGCTGTTCGCTCCACTCCTTGAGAAGAACAGCACGCCGGCGCGGATAACGCGTGTCGTCAGGTATCATGTTCGATGATGCGATCGGTGCGGAAGTGGCGATAATCCTGCCGCAGCTCGCACCATGCCACCATGACACGGACCTGCTCGAAAAAGCTGATCGCGAAAGGCCAGACGCGGCGGACGGTGACGCGCACCGCTTTCGTCGCTATAGGTCAATTTGAGCATACGCTCGGTGCGGATCGCCTTGCGGATGATGCCGAGATCGGCCTTGTCCTCGAAGCGCGGACGGAAATTGACAAGAAGCGTCGAGGTTTCGAGTTCATCGCGCATCTCGCGCGGCAGGACATCGGCGATCTTGGCCAGCGCATCGGCGCCGGCGGCGGCAAGGCGCGGATCGGCGGCGCGCGCCACCCAGCGGGATCCAAGGACCAGCGCTTCGATCTCGTCCTGCGAAAACATCATCGGCGGCAGCATGAAGCCGGGCTTCAGGATATAGCCGACGCCGGCTCGCCGTCGATCAGCGCGCCCTGCGCCTGCAGGCTGGCAATATCGCGGTAGAGCGTACGGATGCTGACGCCTGTTTCAGCCGCAAGGATGGCGCCGCTCACTGGACGGCGGTAGCGCCGCAGTGTCTGAAGCAGTGCCAGCAGGCGTTCCGAGCGCGCCATCGCATCAACCTATCGCTTCCACTCCACCCAGTCGCGCATCAGGCGGTGGGCAATGGCGCCCTTCGGGCGGCGACGCCTGGCCCGTTGGCGCCGGGACGCTCCAGCATTTCGATCGTTTCCTCGCGCGTGAACCAGCGGCAATCCTCCAGTTCCGTCTCGTCGCGATGGATCTCCGTGGATTTCGCCTCGGCATAACAGCCGATCATCAGCGTATGCGGCATCGGCCAGGGTTGCGACGCATGATAGCGGACGCGGCCGATGCGGATGCCGGATTCCTCCAGCGTTTCGCGGCGCACGGCATTTTCGATCGTCTCGCCCGGGCTCGACGAAGCCCGCGAGGCAGGAATACATGCCCGGCGCGAAATGCGGGCTGCGGCCGAGCAGGCAGAGGTCGCGCTCCTCATCGATCGTCAGCATGATGACGACCGGGATCGGTGCGCGGAAAGATCATGTGCTCGCAGGCGGTGCAGACGCGCTTGTAGCCGCCGATGCGCATTTCCATCGCCGAGCCGCATCGGCCGCAGAAGCGGTTGTCGCAGTTCCAGCGGATGAGGCTTGCGGCCTGCGCGAATTCGCCGAGCAGCACTTCGTCGATCAGCATTGGTCGCGATAAAGCGTGCGGCCGTCGGCAGGCTTGTAATGGCTTTTGAGATCCTCGGCTCGGAATGCCGACAGGAACGGCAAGCCGCGGCTCGCCGGTCTTGCGGTAGCCGAGCAGGATCGTTTCGTCCCAATCCGGCTGCAGCTCCTGCAGTTCGTAGCGGGCAAAGAGCGGATCGAGCACCTGGCCGTCATGCTTCAGCACGAGCTTGTCCCTGGTGAAGGCGAAGATATGCGTGCCGTCCTTCGCCAGCGCCTTATCGACGCGACTGCTCGTCGCGATGTTCGGAATCGCGGTTCAGGTCGTTTGCGGCGAAAGCCGTCAGATTGCTGGGCTCCGGATGCGGGCACATCCGTATCGAAAAGTCGAATGACTCATGATGAAAGGGCTTCCCGCAATGTCGCTATGAATTCATCCCGCTTTCTGTCGTCGTAGGCTTCGGCCTTGCCGAAGCCCCAGACCGGGCCCGGCCAGTTGGCGTCGCCTTCGAAGCGGGCGATGACATGAACATGAAGCTGGCGGACGATATTGCCAAGCGCCCCGACGTTGATTTTTGTGGCCCCGGTCACCTTTTTCAGCGCACTCGCGACCATCTCGATCTCGAATGTCAGCAGCACCTGGTCGAGCGGCGTCAGTTCGAAGATTTCGGTGATGCCGGCGCGGCGGGGTACGAGGATCAGCCAGGGCCAGCGGGCGTCCTTCGACAATCTGCAGGTCGCAGAGGCCGGTCAGCATGATACTTGTGCTGTCATTCTCGAGCCGGGGGTCGAGCACGAAATCCGTCAAAGGGCATTCCTCCATACTTTTCCTATGATTAGCAGTTTTTTTTGAGCTTGGCTTGCTTTTGATGACGATATTGCCGATATGTGCATCCGGGAGGTTGGTGGTGGACGAGCCACTCGCCAACCGGGTCAGGTCCGGAAGGAAGCAGCCCTAACGAGCCCGGCACGGGTCATCGTGCCAGCCTCCCACCCTTCTCTCTTCCAAAATGCCCGGCGTTGCGGGCGACAAGCAGGGCGATGAGCGACACCGAGCGACAGTCACAAGATGCCGCCTCGACGGGCACCGGATACCGGGTGCTGGCACGCAAATACCGCCCCAAGGATTTCACGGACCTCATGGTCGGCCAGGAGCCGATGGTCCGCACGCTCACCAACGCCTTCGAGACCGGCCGCATCGCGCAGGCCTATATGCTGACCGGCGTTCGCGGCGTCGGCAAGACGACGACGGCCCGTATTCTCGCGCGCGCGCTGAACTACAAGACGCCCGAGATCGACAAGCCGACGATCGACCTCCGCGTGCCCGGCGAACATTGCCAGGCGATCATGGAAGGCCGCCATGTCGACGTGATCGAGATGGACGCTGCCTCGCATACCGGCATCGACGATATCCGCGAGATCATCGAGCAGGTGCGCTACCGCCCGGTTTCGGCGCGCTACAAGGTCTATATCATCGACGAAGTGCACATGCTCTCGACGCAGGCCTTCAACGGCCTGCTGAAGACGCTCGAAGAGCCGCCGGAGCATGTGAAGTTCATCTTCGCCACCACCGAAATCCGCAAGGTTCCGATCACCGTGCTGTCGCGCTGCCAGCGCTTCGACCTGCGCCGCATCGGCGCATCGGATCTCGTCGGCCTGTTCACCACGATTGCGGCGAAGGAAGGCATCGATGCCGAGCCGGATGCGCTGGCGATGATCGCGCGCGCCGCCGAAGGCTCGGCGCGCGACGGCCTGTCGCTGCTCGACCAGGCGATCGCCCATGGCGGCGGCGCGGTCCAGGCGGAAGCCGTGCGCGGCATGCTCGGCCTTGCCGACCGCGCCCGTATCGTCGATCTGTTCCAGCATGTCGTCAAAGGCGATGTCGCGGCGGCGCTCGACGAATTCGAGGCGCAATACGAGGCCGGCGCCAATCCTGTCGTCGTGCTGACCGACCTTGCCGATTTCACCCATCTCGTCACCCGGCTGAAATATGTGCCGGATGCCGCGAACGACCCGTCGCTCAGCGAGGTCGAGCGCACCAAGGCTGCCGAATTCGCGCAAGGGCGTTGCGGTGACGACGCTGTCGCGCATCTGGCAGATGCTGCTGAAGGGCATTCCGGAAACGGAAAGCTCCTCGCGCACCGGCCGGTGCCGCCGAAATGGTGCTGATCCGGCTGGCGCATGCCGCGCATCTGCCGGCGCCGGAAGATGCGGCGCGCCGGCTTGCCGAACTCTCCGAAACGGTGGCGGCGGCCCGCGTCCCTCTGCCTGCGCTATCGGGACAATGGCGGCGAGCGGAACGCACGTTCCCTATCAGTCGGCTGTCAGCCGCGCGTGCGCCGGAGAACATGCCGCGTCCGCAGCCGTCCGGGCCGACGGCGACCATGCTGCGCGCCGTGCCCAATCCCGATCCGCAGCCGCTGCAGGCAGGCCGGATCGAGATGAAGCCGGCGGAAGCACCAAAGCCGCTCGTTCCGGTCAATTCGATCGCCGATATCGTCAATCTCGCCGCCGAGAAGCGCGACCTGAAGCTGAAGGCGCTGGTGCGCAATTTCGTGCGGCCGGTGAAGATCGAGCCGGGCCGGCTCGACGTCAACCTCACCGAGGGTGCGCCGACGACGCTGCTCAACGAACTTGCCGTCAAGCTGAAGGAATGGACCGGCATCCACTGGATCGTCAGCCTCAGCCGCGAGGCGGGCGAGCCGACGCTGGTCGAGGCCGAAGCCAAGGCCCAGGAGCAGCAGCGTCAGCGACGCCCGCCAGGATCCGGATGTGGCGGCGATCCTCGCCCAGTTTCCGGGCGCCAAGATCATCGACGTGCGGGTGAGGGCGCCGAGCCGGAAGAGGAAGGCGAGGCCAAGCCGCCTGCCGCCGCCGAATCCGAAGAGGGCGACATCCTGCCCGGCGACGACATAGAATTCTGAAGTTATCAAGAAGGAGAAGACGATGCGCGACATCATGGGCATGATGGGCAAAGTCAAGGAAATGCAGGCCAAGATGGAGCAGATGCAGGCGGAAATCGCCGAGCTCGACGGCCGAAGGCAAGGCGGGCGGCGGTCTCGTGACCGTCGTCATGAGCGGCAAGGGCGAGCTGAAGAGCCTGAAGATCGACCCGTCGCTGTTCAAGGAAGACGATGTCGAAATCCTCGAAGACCTGATCGTTGCCGCCCACAAGGACGCCAAGGACAAGGCGGAAGCCATCAGCCGCCGAAAAGACCAAGGCGCTGACCGCCGGCCTGCCGATCCCGCCCGGCTTCAAGATGCCGTTCTAAGCTTTCGCAGCGATTTCACGGGGGAGAGCGGCGATGACGCTGACCAGTCTGCTTGTGTTTGCCGGCGCTCTCTTCATGGCCGCCGGTTCGCCCGGGCCGAGTATTGCGGCGCTTGTCGCACGCGTGCTGTCGAAGGGCGCTCGCGATGTCCTGCCCTTTCTTGCCGCCATGTGGATCGGCGAGGCGATCTGGCTGACCTGCGCCGTGGCAGGCCTTGCCGCGGTCGCCGAAACCTTCCATTGGGCCTTCGTCGCCATCAAGTGGCTCGGCGTCTGCTACCTGCTCTATCTCGCCTGGAAGATGTGGTTTGCCTCGCCGGATGCGAGCGGGGAGAAGCTGCCGGAGACGCAATCCGCCGCAAAGCTCTTCTTTGCCGGCGTGACAGTGACGCTCGGCAATCCGAAGATCATGATGTTCTACGTCGCCCTGCTGCCGTCGATCATCGACATCGGTTCGGTGACGGTCGCCGGCTGGGCAGAGCTCGTCGCGACAATGTTCGTCGTGCTGATCCTGATCGATGTCACATGGGCACTGCTTGCCGCAAAAGCCCGCGGCTTCCTGAAAAGCCGCCGTGCAGTGCGGATCGCCAACCGCGCCAGTGCCGGAACGATGGCAGGCGCCGCCGTCGCAATCGCGGTGCGCTGATCCTAGCGCTCTGCCTCAAGCCGCGCCCTCAGCTTGTAGTGGATGGGTGCCGCGAGATAGCGGGCACGGTCCTCAGGTGAAAGGCGGCGGCCGAAGGTTGCGATCAGTTCCGGCATTGTCACCTTGGGTCCATCGAAAGGCACGTATTCGACGGGCGTTCCGGCCTCGGCCACTCCGTTCTTGATGACGCGGCAGTAGATCCCAGGGCGAGCAGCCTTGGTATAGCGCTTGACGAATTTCGGGTCGCCCATCTTGGCGGCGAATGTGGAGCAGGGAATCCGCGCAGAGGTGACCTCAAGCACGAGATCGCCGGCTATGAATCGGTCGCCGACTGAGACGTCGCGATTGTCGAGGCCATCGATGACAAGGTTTTCGCCGAAGGTTCCGGGCTCGATCGGACGTCCGAGTTCTTCGGCCCACCAGTCGAGCGTCGAGCGATCCTTCGAGATAGACAGCCTGATCGACGCCGCCATGATGCTCGCGGTTGCAGATGGCGTCGCCGACAAGACCTTCGCCGTCGATGATCACGGCCCCATTGACGGCATGTTTGTAGATGCCGGTCTTGTATTTCTTGCCGGGCAGCCTTTCGGGGCTGCCGGTGCAGACGGCGAGTATTTTCATGACGGGGCCGATCCTTCCGCGATTCCGTTTTCGACAACATATGGGCTAAGAACGGCGCATGGCAAAGCGAGTCACCGGCCCCGAAATCGAAAAACTCATCCAGCTTCTGGCGAAGGTGCCGGGTCTCGGGCCGCGCTCGGCGCGGCGCGCGGCGCTGCATCTGATCAAGAAGAAGGACCAGCTGCTCGGACCGCTGTCGAACGCGATGGGCGAGGCCTACGACAAGGTGAAGGTCTGCTCGCGCTGCGGCAATGTCGATACGATCGATCCCTGCATCGGTCTGCACCGACGAGCGCCGCGACCACTCCGTCATCATCGTCGTCGAGGACGTCTCCGATCTCTGGGCGCTGGAGCGCGCAGGCGCGATGAATGCCGCCTATCACGTTCTCGGCGGCACGCTTTCGCCGCTCGATGGCGTCGGGCCGGACGATCTCAACATTCGCGGGCTGATCGACCGCGTCGGCGAAGGGCGGCATTCGCGAACTGATCATCGCGGTCAACGCCACCGTCGAGGGCCAAACGACAGCGCACTACATAACCGACCAGCTGGACGGGCTGGACGTGAAGATCACGCGGCTGGCGCATGGCGTGCCGGTCGGCGGCGAACTCGACTACCTCGACGAGGGAACGCTGGCGGCGGCGCTTCGAGCGCGGACGGTGATTTAGGGGAGGTGAACATGCGACGGAATTGCCCATTGCGCGCTCTTCTCGCCGCTGGGGCGAACGAGGTGCTTGCGGCTTCGCTCGGCGTCCATTTGCGTTGTCGCATTCTTCCCCTCCGCGCGCTGCCGCCTCCAAGGCCGACGTCGAGGCGCAATTCCGGCAATGGGTGCAGACCGATCTTGCGCCCGGAAGCGGAGAAGAACGGCATTTCGGCAAGGACCTTCCAGGCGGCCTTTGCCGGCGTCGAGCTCAACTGGGACCTTCCCGATCTCGCGCCTCCCGGTTTCCCGCCGCCGAAGGAGCAGAAGCAGACGCAGGCCGAGTTTTCCTCGCCCGGTCCCTATTTCAACGAAGACCGGCTGAAGAGGCTTGCGGCAACCGGGCGCGGCTTTGCCACGCAATATGCCTCGACGCTGAAGCGGATCGAGAAGACCTATGGCGTGCCGGGTTCGATCGTGCTGGCGATCTGGGGCCGCGAAACCGGCTTCGGCGCGGCGAAGATCCCGAATTCGGCGATCGAGGTGCTGGCGACCAAGGCCTTCATGTCGACGCGCAAGGATATGTTCCGCACCGAACTGATCGCCGCACTTCATATTCTCGACGGCGGCGACGTGACCCCTGCCGACTTCAAGGGCTCCTGGGCGGGCGCGCTCGGCCAGCCGCAGTTCATGCCGACGCAGCTATCTGAAATATGCCGTCGATTTCGACGGCGACGGGCACCGCAACATCTGGACGTCGGTGCCGGACACGCTGGCTCGATCGCCAACTATCTTGTGAAAAAGGGCTGGCAGCGCGATCGCGACTGGGGTTTCGAGGTGACGATCCCGCGAGCGGTCTCCTGCGCGCAGGAAGGGCCGGATCTCGCCAAGCCGATCTCGCACTGGGCCTCGCTCGGCATCGATCGCATCTCCGGCAAGGCGCTTTCCGTCAGATGAGACGAAAGCCGAGGGCATGATGCTGGTGCCGGCCGGGCGCGACGGACCGGAATTCATCGTCACGCCGAATTTCTACATCATCAAGGAATACAACAACTCCGATCTCTACGCCCTCTTCATCGGCAACCTCGCCGACCGGATCGCCTATGGTTGCGGCGCCTTTCAGGGCGCCTGGGGCGATGTCGGCAAGATGCTGCGCTCCGATGTCGCGGCAATGCAGAAGGCGCTGGAACGCCAAGGCTACGATGTCGGCGGCTCGGATGGCTTGCCGGGCTACAAGACCCGCCGCTCGATCGGCCAGTGGCAGGAAAAGAACGGCACTGAAACCGACCTGTTTTCCCGACGCTTCGATGAAGGGCAAG
Organism: uncultured Alphaproteobacteria bacterium; assembly: GCA_963838565.1. GTDB lineage: Bacteria > Pseudomonadota > Alphaproteobacteria > Rhizobiales > Rhizobiaceae > Rhizobium. The sequence continues at coordinate 400,145 of CAWIRO010000015.1, read as the reverse complement.
CTGAAGTGACCGCCTCTAGAAACTGCGCTTAGCCCTTCATGGCTCGCGGCATAGCCGAGTGGACTAGCAGCCGGACGATATCGCCAAGGTCGGTCCCGCGGGGCTTTTCGGAACGAGTGGACCATCGCGCTGCCTCAGTGGTGAAGATCGATCGGTGCCTTGTGGAAGACATCGTCGGATGGCGGGATGGTCTGCCGTTCGATCATGCGGTGAACATGCGGCGCTGCCGCGCCGCGGTGAAGGGCGCGCAGGCGATCGAAGTTTTCCGCATCGGCCTGCGTGCGGCGCTGATTGTGGCGGATGTACTCGACCCAGGTCGGCGTGTGATAGGTCTCGGTCCAGATGCCGGGATTTTCGAGGTCGCGCATCAGCGCCCAGTTGCGGCTCCGTCGCGGATGCGGATGCGCCGCCGCTCCCCCATCAGCTTCAGGAATTCCGGCAGGTCGTCATCGGCGATCTGATAGTCGACCTGAATGACGATCGGGCCGCTGCGGGGCGTGATGTCGAGACCGAGCGCGGGCTCGATGAAGCGGTTGAGCGGGTCGAGATTGAGCGATGGCAAAGGCCGGCATCGAGAAGCGAAGGCCGATGACGATGCCGATCAGCATGACCGCGGCGGAGCCATAGAGCGCATTCGAGACGCCGAAGCGATCGGCGAGCACGCCCCAGAGCCAGCTGCCGCCGGCAATGCCGCCGAAGGTGACCGTCTGGTAGAGCGACAGCGCCCGTCCGACCACCCAGCGCGGCGTCGAAAGCTGCACGATGCGTATTGAACAGCGAAAGCGCCAGCACCCAGCACGCGCCGGCAGATGAGCAGCGCCGGCTGAGGTGAGCGCAGTGCATAGGGGCTGAGGCCGCGATCACCATGCTGAGCGCAAAGCCGGTAAAGGCGAGCGGACGATCGCTTTCGCTGCTAAGCATCTCGCGCAGCCGCGCATTGAGCAGCGCCGCCGCCGATTGCGCCGATGCCGAAGGAGCCGAGCATGAAGCCGTAGGTCAGCGGTCCGCCGGCGACAAGATCGATGCGCGACGATCGGCAGGAGCGCGAGGATCGAGCTGGCGCCGATGCCGAAGATCAAGCCGCGGACCAGCACCTTTTCGAGGTTCGGCGACATCGAGACATATCGAAGGCCGGCAGAGATCGCGCTGTCCGAGATTTCCCGCGGCAGGGAGCGAAGCAGGCACTGGCGGCTCCAGCGGATAAGCGCGAAGATCATCGCGAAATAACTGAGCGTATTCACCGCGAAGGCAGCGGCGGCACCTGCCGTGGCGACGATGACGCCGCCGATCGCCGGGCCGACGCTGCGGGTGAGGTTGAAGCCCATGCTGTTCAGCGTCACCGCGTCCGGCAGATCGTCGCGCGGCACCATATCGCCGACGGAGGCCTGCCAGGAGGGATTGTTGAGCGCCGTGCCGCAGCCGATCAGGAAGGTGAAGAACAGAAGCAGCCAGGGCGTGATCCAGCCGAGAGAGGCGCAGGCGGTCAGGATGGCCGAGACGGCGAGCATCAGAACACTGGGCGATCAGCATGACCTGCCGCCGGTCGAAATTGTCGGCGAGCGCACCTGAAATGAGCGAAAACAGCATGATCGGCAGCGCCGTCGAGGTCTGGACCAGCGCCACCATGTCCTCGGAAGCGGTAATCGTCGTCATCATCCAGGCGGCTCCGACCGCCTGGATCAGGCCGCCGAAATTCGAGGCGAGGCTTGCCAACCAGATCGTGCGGTAGGTCTCGTGCTTCAATGGTGCCAGCGTTGATGAATTGGACAGCACGATTTCCTCCCGGCTTGTTGTTATTCTCCCTCGGCTCCAATATATGACGAAGCTTTACGCTGGCTAGGCGCGATTGCTCGGCCCCGGACGCATTTGCAGCCGAGAGCTTGCAATTTCGGAAAAACAGGCCTATATGCCACTCAAATTCTTGATCGTGTCGATGAAGAGTGGGCCGCAAGGACCCGCTCTTTTTTATTAGCGCGATCATCCAATGCATGAAATTTGCGAGGAGCGCACCGCTTGTCGGATCAGACAAACGTAGAGAACGAACTTGAGCCGCGGCTGATTACCGAGACCGGGCTTGACCAGCGCCTTGCCGACATCATCGAACCCGTGCTCGTCGGCATGGGCTTCCGGCTGATCCGCGTCCGCATGCTCAACCAGAACGGCGCAACGCTGCAGATCATGGCCGAGCGCAACGACGGCACGATGACCGTCGAAGACTGCGAAGAGGTCTCGACGGCCATTTCTCCGGTCCTTGATGTGGAAGATCCGATCGATCGGGAGTATCATCTGGAAGTGTCTTCGCCGGGCATCGACCGTCCGATGGTGCGCAAGTCCGATTTTACCCGTTGGCACGGACACCTTGTGAAGTGCGAAACGTCGATCATGATCGACAACCGCAAGCGCTTCCGCGGCAAGATCATCGAAGCGGACGAGGATGGTTTCACGCTCGAGCGCGACCAGGTCGCCTATGGCGAAGAGCAGAAGGTCACCATTCCGTTCACCGCGCTCAGCGATGCGAAGCTCATTCTGACCGACGATCTGATCCGCGACGCGCTGCGCGCCGACAAGAAGGCGAAGGCGCAAGCCGCGAACCAGAACGATGCGGAAGACGAAGAATAACCGATCAACTGACGGCTCCAGGGACGGGAACCCGGAAAGCCAGGACGGAGAGATAAGACAATGGCAGTCAGTGCGAACCGGCTCGAACTTCTGCAGATCGCAGATGCAGTGGCGCGCGAAAAGGTCATCGACCGCGAAATCGTGCTTGCCGCAATGGCCGACGCGATCCAGAAGGCGGCGCGCTCCCGCTACGGCACGGAATCGAACATCCGCGCCGACATCAATCCGAAGACCGGCGAAATCCGCCTGCAGCGCCTGCTCGAAGTCGTCGACAAGGCGGAAGACTATTCGACGCAGATCCCGCTGGAGCTGGCCCGCGACCGCAACCCGGACGCCGCCCTCGGCGACTTCATCGCCGATCCGCTGCCGCCGATGGATTTCGGCCGCATCGCCGCCCAGTCGGCCAAGCAGGTCATCGTGCAGAAGGTGCGCGAAGCCGAGCGTGACCGCCAGTTCGACGAGTTCAAGGATCGTGTCGGCGAAATCGTCAACGGCACCGTCAAGCGTGTCGAATACGGCAACGTCATCGTCGATCTCGGCCGTGGCGAAGGCATCATCCGCCGCGACGAAATGATCCCGCGCGAAAACGTCCGCTATGGCGATCGCGTTCGCGCATACGTCTATGACGTCCGCCGCGAACAGCGCGGCCCGCAGATCTTCCTGTCGCGCACGCATCCGCAGTTCATGGTGAAGCTCTTCACCATGGAAGTGCCGGAAATCTACGACGGCATCATCCAGGTCCGCTCGGTCGCCCGCGATCCGGGCTCGCGCGCCAAGATCGCCGTCATCTCGAACGATTCGCTCGATCGATCCGGTCGGTGCCTGCGTCGGTATGCGCGGTTCGCGCGTCCAGGCCGTCGTCGGCGAGCTTCAGGGCGAAAAGATCGACATCATTCCGTGGTCGCAGGATCCGGCGACCTTCGTCGTCAACGCCCTGCAGCCGGCTGAAGTCGCCAAGGTCGTTCTCGACGAGGACGCAGAGCGCATCGAAGTCGTGGTTCCGGACGAGCAGCTGTCGCTCGCGATCGGCCGCCGCGGCCAGAACGTCCGCCTCGCTTCGCAGCTGACCGGCTGGGATATCGACATCATGACGGAAGCCGAAGAATCCGAGCGCCGTCAGAAGGAATTCAACGAGCGCACCAACCTCTTCATGGATTCGCTCGACGTCGACGAAATGGTCGGCCAGGTTCTGGCCTCGGAAGGCTTTGCTGCCGTTGAAGAACTCGCCTATGTCGATCTCGACGAAATTTCGTCGATCGACGGCTTCGACGAAGAGACGGCGCAGGAAATCCAGCAGCGCGCCCGCGAATATCTCGAGCGGCTCGAAGCCGAGATGGACGAGAAGCGCAAGGCGCTCGGCGTCTCCGACGAACTGCGCCAGATCGACGGCATGACCGGCCAGATGATGGTCGCGCTCGGCGAAGACGGCATCAAGACGATGGAAGACTTCGCGGGCTGCGCGGCAGACGATCTCGTCGGCTGGACCGAACGCAAGAACGGCGAGACCAAGAAGTTCGAAGGCCTGTTCTCGAAGTTCGACGTTTCGCGCGTCGAGGCCGAACAGATGGTCGTTCAGGCCCGTCTTGCGGTCGGCTGGATCACCGAGGAAGATCTTGCAAAGGAGGCTGAGCCTGTCGAAGCCGATGCTTCCGAACAGGACGCATAATGATCGCGGAGCCGCACGCTTCTCCTGAGGATGATGATCTTGCAGGTTATGACGTGAACGGCCGCATGTGCATCGTGACGCGCGAAAGCGGATCGCCGGACGAGCTGATCCGCTTCGTGGCAGCTCCCGATGGAACGGTGATCGCCGACCTGAAGCGCCAGCTTCCGGGACGCGGTTGCTGGGTCAAGCTCGATCGCACGCTGGTCGACAAGGCGGTGGCGAAGAAATCTCTTCGCCCGCGCCCTGAAAGCGGACGTGAAGGCAGCGGACGATCTCGGCGAAACCGTCGACCGGCTGCTCGCGCAGCAGTTGATGCAGATGATGAACATGGCGCGCAAAGCGGGCCAGTTCGTCAGCGGCTCCTCGAAAGTGGACGCCGCAGTCCGGAGCGGAGCGGCGCTGGCCGTGTTCCATTCGACGGATGCTGCGGACGACGGTGTGAGAAAAATCGACCAGGCTCGCAAGGCCTGGCACCTCGGAATGGAAACCGAGGAGGAAATACCTTCCTTCCGTCTCTTCTCGGAGAGCGAAATGGAAGGCGCTGATGGGCCAGAATGCTTTTATCCATGCCGCAGTGCTTGCAGGGCAGGCGGGTGAGGGTGTAGTGAAGCGCGCAAAGATGCTCGAAAAGTACCGCAGCGGCGGTCAGTCCCGGGCAGCGGGCGGCGCTGGCCGGCAAAAACAATGATGCGGTCGACCGGCACCGGCCGGCCCACTCATTGATCGAACAGTATTTGAACGACAGGGTCTGATGACGTCATCGCTCCCTGTCCGAAGGAACGGGAACGAATGACCGATAGCAATGACGACAAGACACTTGGCGGAGCAAAGAAGACGCTTACCCTGAAGCCATCGGGGATGAGCCAGGGCACCGTGCGCCAGGATATGGGTCGCGGTCGCACCAAGGCGGTCGTTGTCGAGACTCGCAAGCGGCGCCCGATGCGCCCTGAAGACGAATCGTCCGATCACGCCGGCCGCACCGGCACCTGCGCCCCGCGCGGCAGAATCCGCGCCGGCGGCAAAGCAGGCGCCTGCGCCGCGTATCCATCCAGCCGCGGCGGCCAGCCGCCGCGTCCGCAGCAGCAGCCGTCTTCGCAGGCTACCCGCCAGCAGGACCGTCCGCGTCCGGTGGTGCTGAACCATCTTTCGCCTGAAGAGATGGATGCCCGCCGCCGTGCGCTTGCGCTTGCCCAGGTCCGCGACGCAGAAGATGCGGCCCGCCGCGCTGAGGAAGAAAAGCGCCGCGCAGCCGAGGAAGCCGTCCGCCTTGAAGCGGAAGCAGCCGAAGCGGCACGCCGCGCAGCCGAAGAGGCCGCCCGCGCCGCCGGCGCCGGCCGAGGTTGCTCCTGCGCCGGCAACAGCTGAAGTTCAGGCAGAGACGCCGCGCCCGGCTCCGGTCGCCCGCCGTCCGGAGGCAACTCCAGCACCTGCTCCCGCACGTCCCGCTCCGGCTGCAGCCGCACCGGCAGGCCGTGGCCGCCGTGCAGAGGGTGAGGAGGAGGAGCGCGCAGCCCCCCGTGGCGCTCCTGCCCGCGGCAGGGTTGTTCGTCCGGAACCGGCAAAGCCGGTAACGACGCGTCCGAAGACCGAAGAAGAGCGCCGCCGCGGCAAGCTGACGATCACCACCGCAAACGTCGACGACGACGGCAATGCGCGCGGCCGTTCGCTGTCCGCCATGCGCCGCCGCCAGGAGAAGTTCCGCCGCAGCCAGATGCAGGAAACCCGCGAGAAGGTTGTCCGCGAAGTCATTCTGCCGGAAACCATCACGATTCAGGAACTGTCGCAGCGCATGTCCGAACGCGCCGTCGACGTCATCAAGTACCTGATGAAGGAAGGCCAGATGATGAAGCCGGGCGACGTCATCGACGCCGACCTTGCCGAACTCATCGCCGGCGAATTCGGCCATACCGTCAAGCGCGTATCCGAATCCGACGTCGAACTCGGCATCTTCAACGTTGTCGACGAGGACGGTGACCGCGTTTCGCGTCCGCCGGTCGTCACGATCATGGGTCACGTCGACCACGGCAAGACCTCGCTGCTCGACGCCATCCGCCATGCCAACGTTGTTGCCGGCGAAGCCGGTGGCATCACGCAGCATATCGGTGCCTACCAGGTCGAGCAGAACGGTCAGAAGATCACCTTCATCGACACCCCCGGCCACGCCGCCTTCACGGCCATGCGTGCCCGTGGTGCACAGGCAACCGACATCGCCATCCTCGTCGTCGCAGCTGACGACAGCGTCATGCCGCAGACGATTGAATCGATCAACCATGCCAAGGCGGCCGGTGTTCCGATCATCGTCGCGATCAACAAGGTCGACAAGCCGAGCGCCGATCCGCAGAAGGTCCGCACGCAGCTTCTGCAGCACGAAGTCTTCGTCGAATCCATGGGCGGTGAAGTGCTCGACGTCGAGGTTTCGGCCAAGACCGGGCATAATCTGGACAAGCTTCTCGAAGCCATCCTGCTCCAGGCCGAAATTCTCGACCTGAAGGCCAACCCGAACCGCACGGCTGAAGGGACGGTCATCGAAGCCCAGCTCGACCGCGGCCGCGGTTCGGTCGCGACCGTTCTCGTTCAGAACGGCACGCTGCGTCCGGGTCAGATCATCGTCGCCGGCGACGTCTGGGGCCGCGTCCGTGCTCTCGTCACCGACAAGGGCGATCACGTGAAGGAAGCAGGCCCGGCCACTCCGGTCGAGGTTCTGGGTCTTTCCGGTACGCCGCAGGCGGGCGACAAGTTCGCCGTTGTCGAAAACGAGAGCTCGAGCCCGCGAAATTTCCGAGTACCGTCAGCGCCTCGCCCGCGACAAGGCTGCTGCCCGCAGTTCGGGCCAGCGCGGTTCGCTGGAGCAGATGATGACGCCAGCTTCAGACCGCCGGCGTCAAGGAATTCCCGCTGGTCGTCAAGGGCGACGTGCAGGGCTCGATCGAAGCGATTGCCGGCGCGCTTGATAAGCTGGGAACGGACGAAGTTCGCGCCCGCATCGTGCATTCCGCGGCTGGCGGTATCACCGAGTCGGATATTTCTCTCGCAGAAGCGTCCGGACGCTGCCATCATCGGCTTCAACGTCCGTGCGAATGCACAGGCCCGCACCTTGGCCGAGCGTCAGGGCATCGAGATCCGCTACTACAACATCATCTACGATCTGGTGGATGACGTTAAGGCAGCGATGTCCGGCCTGCTCTCTCCGGAGCGGCGCGAAACCTTCCTCGGCAATGCCGAGATCCTCGAGGTCTTCAACATCACGAAGGTCGGCAAGGTCGCGGGTTGCCGCGTTACCGAAGGCAAGGTCGAGCGTGGTGTCGGCGTCCGCCTCATCCGCGACAACGTCGTCATCCACGAAGGCAAGCTCAAGACGCTCAAGCGCTTCAAGGACGAAGTCTCGGAAGTGCATTCCGGCCAGGAATGCGGTATGGCCTTCGAGAACTACGAAGACATCCGCGCCGGCGACACGATCGAATGCTTCCGCGTCGAGCATATCACCCGCACGCTTTGATCGTACGAGATTAGAACTTTGGACGGGCGCCGGATCATGAGAGGCCGGCGCCCGAACCTTTTGGGACATAAGAACAATGGCAACAAGACCCACAACCTCCGCACCGTCGCAGCGCATGCTGCGCGTCGGCGAACAGGTCCGCGCGGCGATCACGCAGGTTCTCCAGCGCGGTGAAGTGCGCGACGACCTGATCGAAAAGACCGTGATTTCGATTTCCGAAGTACGCATGTCGCCCGACCTCAAGATCGCAACCGCCTACGTGACGCCGCTTGGGGTTACCGACCACGGCACGGTTATCGATGCGCTGAACCGCAATGCGAAGTTCATCCGCGGCCGGCTCGGACCGCAGCTTCGGCAGATGAAGTACATGCCGGAAGTGCGCTTCCGCGACGACACCAGCTTCGACAACTACAAGAAGATCGACGAACTGCTGCGTTCGCCCGAGGTCCAGCGCGACCTCGACGGCGACACTGAAGAGCAATAGCAGAAGAGACGAATGTCCAAACCACGCAAACCCAAAGGCCGTCCGATTTCCGGCTGGCTGATCCTCGACAAGCCGGTGGATTTCGGCTCGACGGAAGCCGTCTCCAAGATCAAGTGGCTCTTCAAGGCGCAGAAATGCGGCCATGCCGGCACGCTCGATCCGCTTGCTTCGGGCATGCTGCCGATCGCGCTCGGCGACGCGACGAAGACGGTTCCCTATGTCATGGACGGCCGCAAGATCTACGAATTCACCGTGACCTGGGGCGAAGAGCGCGCGACCGACGATCTCGAGGGCGACGTGACGCAGAGCTCGGATAACCGCCCGACGGAGCAACAGATCCGCGACCTTCTGCCCGAAATATACCGGCGTCATCAGTCAGGTTCCGCCGCAGTTCTCGGCGATCAAGATCGCCGGCGAGCGCGCATACGATCTGGCGCGTGATGGCGAGGCCGTCGAAATTCCCTCGCGTGAAGTGGAGATTTTCCGCCTGACGCTGCTTGCCTGCCCGGATGAAAACACCGCGCATTTCGAAGTCGAATGCGGCAAGGGCACCTATGTGCGCGCGCTCGCTCGCGATTTCGGCCGCGACCTTGGCTGCTACGGCCATGTCTCGGGGCTGCGCCGGACCTTCGTTGCGCCCTTTGCCGAAGACAGCATGGTGCCGCTCGCGAACTTGATCGCGCTCGAAGAGATCGAGGACATGGACGAGCGTCTTGCCGCGCTCGACGCCCTGCTGATCGACACCAGCGAAGCCTTGTCCTCGCTGCCGCATCTCGTCGTCAACGACGATCAGGCGCATCGCCTGAAGATGGGCAATCCGATCCTTGTCCGCGGCCGCGATGCGCCGGTTGCCGAAAGCGAAGCCTATGCGACTGCGCGCGGCAAGCTGATCGCGATCGGCGAGATCGGCCAGGGCGAATTCCGCCCGAAGCGTGTCTTCGTGCTGAGTTCCAACTTAGCCCGGAAGAGGCCTGCCCGGCATGCCTCTTCCCTTTGCTGTCTGAATAGTTTATAGGCAGCGCCAGCATCAGGCAGCGCCTGATTGCATTCACGGCCGAAGCTGGACGACATCCCGGCTTTTGGCGACTTTATCTCCTCTCATAGAAAGGAACATCCGATGTCGATTACTGCTGAGCGCAAGACTGCGCTTATCAAGGAATACGCAACCGTTCGAAGGCGACACCGGTTCTCCGGAAGTCCAGGTTGCGATCCTGACCGAGCGGATCAACAACCTGACCGAACACTTCAAGGGCCACAAGAAGGATAACCATTCCCGCCGTGGCCTGCTGACGATGGTTTCCAGCCGCCGTTCGCTTCTTGACTATCTCAAGAAGAAGGACGAAGGCCGTTACACCAAGCTGATCACCAGCCTGGGTATTCGCCGCTAACGATTTTCCGGCGGGCGCTCTTCGAGACGCCCGCCGGATGCTTTTGCGGGGTCGAGAACCCCGTGAAATTCTGCCGCCGCGCCCTATCTTCGCGCGGAGGAAACAGCGGCAGACCCGGATGGGCCGGTTCTGCCAAACCAACCGTTGACCTGTCATGGGGCAGGATTGCCGGATGCTTTCGACCAAAGTCTTTCAAGGAGGCTTTGGTCCGGTTTCTCAGGAAGCCGAGGATGAAAAGCCTCCCGTTGTCTTGCCCGTGATGTGTCACATTAATTGCGGTCGACTGTGCGCTGCGCTTCATGGCGACGGCGCGGCTCCCGCATTGAAGGACAAGACATATGTTCGATACCCATACCGTGGAAATCGAGTGGGCAGGCCGCCCGCTGAAGCTCGAAACCGGCAAGATCGCCCGTCAGGCTGACGGCGCCGTTCTCGCCACCTACGGCGAAACCGTCGTTCTCGCCACCGTCGTTTCCGCCAAGGCGCCGAAGCCCGGCCAGGACTTCTTCCCGCTGACCGTCAACTACCAGGAAAAGACCTACGCAGCCGGCAAGATCCCCGGCGGCTACTTCAAGCGCGAAGGCCGTCCGACCGAAAAGGAAACCCTGGTTTCCCGCCTGATCGACCGTCCGATCCGCCCGCTCTTCCCGGAAGGCTACAAGAACGACACGCAGGTCGTCGTCACCGTTATCCAGCACGACCTGGAAAACGATCCGGACATCCTGTCGATGGTCGCGACCTCGGCTGCGCTGACGCTTTCCGGCGTTCCCTTCATGGGCCCGGTCGGCGGTGCACGCGTCGGCTACATCAACGGCGAATACGTTCTCAACCCGCATCTCGACGAGATGGACGAATCGACCCTCGACCTCGTCGTCGCCGGCACGCACGACGCCGTCCTGATGGTCGAATCCGAAGCCAAGGAACTCAACGAAGACGTCATGCTCGGCGCCGTCATGTTCGGCCACAAGGGCTTCCAGCCGGTTCTCGACGCGATCATCAAGCTCGCCGAAGTGGCCGCCAAGGAGCCGCGCGACTTCCAGCCGGAAGACTATTCCGAACTCGAAGGCGAAATGCTGAAGCATTGCCGAAGCCGAACTTCGCGACGCCTACAAGATCACCCAGAAGGCTGATCGCTACGCAGCCGTCGACGCCGTCAAGGCAAAGGTGAAGGCGCACTTCCTCCCCGAGGAAGGCGAAGCCAAGTACACGGCTGAAGAAATCGGCGCGATCTTCAAGCATCTGCAGGCAAAGATCGTTCGCTGGAACATCCTCGACACCAAGAGCCGCATCGACGGCCGCGATCTCGAGACCGTTCGCCCGATCGTCTCGGAAGTCGGCCTCCTGCCGCGCACGCACGGTTCGGCGCTCTTCACCCGCGGTGAAACGCAGGCGATCGTCGTTGCCACGCTCGGCACCGGCGAAGACGAGCAGTATGTCGACAGCCTGACGGGCATGTACAAGGAAAACTTCCTGCTGCACTACAACTTCCCGCCCTACTCGGTCGGTGAAACCGGCCGCATGGGTTCTCCGGGCCGCCGCGAAATCGGCCACGGCAAGCTCGCATGGCGCGCCATCCGTCCGATGCTGCCGACGGCCGAGCAGTTCCCCTACACGCTGCGCGTCGTCTCCGAGATCACCGAGTCCAACGGCTCGTCCTCGATGGCAACCGTCTGCGGCACCTCGCTGGCACTGATGGACGCAGGCGTTCCGCTCGCAAAGCCGGTTGCCGGTATCGCCATGGGTCTGATCATGGAAGACGATCGCTTCGCCGTTCTCTCCGACATCCTCGGTGACGAAGACCACCTCGGCGACATGGACTTCAAGGTTGCCGGTACCGCCGACGGCATCACCTCGCTGCAGATGGACATCAAGATCGACGGTATCACCGAAGAGATCATGAAGGTCGCGCTCGAGCCAGGCCCAGGGCGGCCGCCTGCACATCCTCGGCGAAATGGCCAAGGCCATCTCCGAAAGCCGCGGCCAGCTCGGCGAATTCGCTCCGCGCATCGAAGTCATGAACATCCCGGTCGACAAGATCCGTGAAGTCATCGGCTCCGGCGGCAAGGTCATCCGCGAAATCGTCGAAAAGACCGGCGCCAAGATCAACATCGAAGACGACGGCACCGTCAAGATCGCTTCGTCCTCCGGCAAGGAAATCGAAGCGGCCCGCAAGTGGATCCACTCGATCGTCGCCGAGCCGGAAATCGGCCAGATCTACGAAGGCACGGTCGTCAAGACCGCCGACTTCGGCGCCTTCGTCAACTTCTTCGGCGCCCGCGACGGCCTCGTCCACATCTCGCAGCTCGCTTCCGAGCGCGTTGCCAAGACGCAGCGACGTCGTCAAGGAAGGCCACAAGGTCTGGGTCAAGCTGCTCGGCTTCGACGAGCGCGGCAAGGTTCGCCTGTCGATGAAGGTCGTCGACCAGGCGACCGGCCAGGAAATCCCGGCGCCGAAAAGAAGAAGGAAGAAGCGGCCGAATAAGCCGCGCCCTTCCAATCGTTCATGGGCGCGGGAAGTCTTCCGCGCCCTTTTTGTATTCGAAGACGAGACGAGACCATGAGCCGCGAGACGCTGAAGACCCTGTTCCATCCCTTTGTGAGCCGCACCAGTCGATGCGCCCGGCGAGGGCGAGCGTGTGCTGTTCCTCGGCGCCGAGGCAGGCTTTGCGCTGCCGGAGGGGTTTGCCGCCTCGCTGAGCGCCGTACAGGGCTTCCGGCCGCTCTACCGGCAGCTGCTGGCGCAGCGTATCGAAGCGACGCCTGAGATCGAAGGCGAGGATTATGACGCGGCTCTGGTGCTCTGCACCAAGCACAAGGGCGAGAACGAGGCCAATATCGCCGCAGCGCTCGCCCGCGTGAAGGTCGGCGGCCTGATCGTCGTTGCCGGCGGCAAGGAAGACGGCATCCAGCCGCTGCGCAAGCGCATGGAAGGCTTCGGCCTCGCGGTCGAGCATATGCCGAAATATCACGGCGTCGCCTTCTGGTTCGGCCGGCCGGAGGATGCCGAGCGAGATCGTCGCCAAGTTGGCCAAGCCGCCGGTGCGCGTCGACGGCCGTTTCCATGCGTCCGCCGGCATGTTCTCGCATGACCGCATCGATGCCGGCTCGGAGCTGCTGGCCTCGCGCCTGCCGACGGATTTCACCGGCGACGTTGCCGATTTCGGCGCCGGCTGGGGCTATCTCTCCGTCGAGCTGGCGCAGAAGTCGCCCGGACTGAGCGCGTCTTGACCTCTACGAGGCCGATCATGCGGCCCTGGAGGCCGCGAAGGGCAATCTGGCGGAGAACTGCCCGAACGTGCCTGCGCGCTTCTTCTGGCACGATCTGGCGGGCGAGCCGGTCAAGGACAAATACGACCTGATCATCATGAACCCGCCCTTCCACGAGGGCCATGCTGCCGAGCCGTCGCTCGGTCAGGCGATGATCAAGACGGCCGCCTCGGCGCTGCGCGGCGGCGGCCGCCTGATGCTCGTCGCCAATCGCGGCCTGCCCTACGAGCCGGTGCTTGCCGCAAACTTCAAGGAAAGCGGCGAAACCTGCCGCAACGCCCGCTTCAAGGTGCTCTGGGCGAAGAAATAAGCGCTACGCGGCTTCATTTCCTTGCGGGCAGCACTTGCCAGGAACGCCGAGCGGGTCAGGCCTCGTTCTTTCGCAGCCGCGTCGATCGCATCCAGCATGCCTTTATCGAAGGTTACATTGGCGCGAACGGTGCGCGTCGTATCTTCGATGAACGGAACGCGCGTCAGAAAGCACCTGCAGCCAGTTGCTCGCGAACATCTGGCCGGAGCTGATCTCCTCGAATGAGGACGGTGTCGGCAGGGTTTCGTCTTCCGCCCACAGCCGTAGCGCCTCGATCGCGTTGGCTGTTAGGTCATCTTCCTCGTCGGCAGCGGAAAAGACCGACGGCAGATCTGGAAAACTGATTCCGAAGGCGCTGTCTTGATCTTTGTGCACGAGAGCGATGAAATATTTCATGTTTGATCCTCATGCCCATCCGGCCTGTTTCGCAATCGCCAGAGCCGTGCCGACCGGCAGATCTTTCTTCGGATGCGGAACGATGATTGTTCGCTTGCCCTTCGAAGCTTGTGGTGAGACCCTTTATCGAAACGAGTTCAAATCCTTCTCGCTTGAGACGCGAAATGATTTTCTGACTGTTTCGTTCCACGATCGCCCGACTCCCTTCGTCAATATAGCCGATATCGCAAAAACAGCAAGGCCGTGCGCATTATAATGCGCACGGTCTTGCGGGGTTAGAGTGTGTCTTATTCGACGTCCGCCTTGCGCAGCGTTTCCAGCGTCGGCATCGAGGTGATGTTGTAGCCGGCGTCGACGAAGTGGATTTCGCCGGTGACGCCCGCGGAGAGATCCGAGAGCAGGTAGAGAGCCGAACTGCCGACCTGATCGATGGTGACGGTCTTGCGCAGCGGCGCATTGCGCTGGTTCCAGGAGAGGATCGCGCGCGCATCCGAAATACCGGCGCCTGCGAGCGTGCGGATCGGGCCGGCGGAGATCGCGTTGACGCGGATGCCGCGCGGGCCGTAATCGGCGGCGAGATAGCGAACCGAAGCCTCGAGCGCGGCCTTGGCGACGCCCATGACGTTGTAGTTCGGGATGACGCGCGTCGAGCCGTTATAGGTCAGCGTCAGCATCGTGCCGCCGTCGTTCATCAGCGGAGCGCAGCGCTTGGCGATCTCGGTGAAGGAGAAACAGGAAATCACCATCGTGCGGCTGAAATTTTCGCGCGTCGTGTCGGCGTAGAGACCCTTCAGCTCGTTCTTGTCGGAAAAGCCGATGGCATGGACGATGAAATCCAGCTTGCCCCAGCGCTCCTTGATCGCGTCGATGACGGTATCGACCGAGGCGATATCCTCGACATCGCAGGGCAGGACGAAATCCGAGCCGACTTCGGCCGCAAGCGGCTTGACGCGCTTGCCAAGCGCATCGCCCTGGTAGGTGAAGGCGAGTTCCGCGCCCTGCGCGGCCAGCGCCTTCGAAATGCCCCAGGCGATAGAATGGTTGTTTGCGACGCCCATGATGAGGCCGCGCTTACCCTGCATGATTCCTGTCATGTTATTATCCGTTGTAGCGCTGGAAGACGAGCGTGGCGTTGGTGCCGCCGAAGCCGAAGGAGTTGGAGAGAGCAATATCGATCTTGGCATTGTCGATGCGCTTGCGCACGATCGGCACGCCTTCGAATTCCGGATCGAGTTCGGTGATATGGGCGCTTTCGCCGATGAAGCCTTCCTGCATCATCAGAAGCGAGTAGATCGATTCCTGCACGCCGGCAGCACCCAGCGAATGGCCGGTCAGCGACTTGGTCGACTGGATGTGCGGATCTTGATCGCCGAAGACTTCGCGGATCGCGCCGATTTCCTTGCTGTCGCCCACCGGCGTCGAAGTGCCGTGGGTGTTGACGTAGTCGACGTCGCCTTTGACCGTGGAAAGCGCCTGGCGCATGCAGCGCACGGCGCCTTCGCCCGACGGGGCGACCATGTCGTAACCGTCCGAGGTCGCGCCGTAGCCGACGATCTCGGCGTAGATCTTGGCGCCGCGCGCCTTGGCATGCTCCAGTTCTTCGAGCACGAGAACGCCTGCGCCGCCGGCGATGACGAAGCCGTCACGGCTGACGTCGTAGGCGCGCGAAGCGGTTTCCGGCGTGTCGTTGTACTTGGAGGACATCGCGCCCATGGCGTCGAAGAGGTTGGACATCGTCCAGTCGAGATCTTCGTGGCCGCCGGCGAACATCACGTCCTGCTTGCCCCACTGGATCATCTCGGCGGCATTGCCGATGCAATGCGCAGAAGTCGAGCAGGCCGACGAGATCGAGTAGTTGACGCCGTGGATCTTGAACCAGGTGGCAAGCGTTGCCGATGCGGTCGACGACATCGCCTTCGGCACGGCGAACGGGCCGATGCGCTTCGGGCTGTTGTTCTTGACGGTGATCTCGGCGGCCTCGATGAGGGTGCGGGTGGACGGCCCGCCGGAACCCATGATGATGCCGGTGCGCTCGTTGTCGCTGATGTCCTTGCTCCTCGAGACCGGAATCGGCGATCGCCTGCTTCATGGCGACATGGTTCCAGGCGCCGCCCTGCGACAGGAAGCGCATGGCGCGGCGGTCGACGAGATCGCGTCGGGATCGAGGCTCGGACGGCCCCAGACCTGGCACTTGAAGCCATGCTCGGCGAAATCGTTGGAGAAGGAAATACCCGACTTGGCCTCGCGCAGCGAGGCGGTGACTTCGGCAGCATCGTTGCCGATCGAGGACACGACACCCAGACCCGTGACAACTACCCGTCTCATCGTGTTCAACCTTTTCGTTGTTTTATTCGTGAAGGAGCCGGGCTGTTCCGCCCGGCGCGATCAGGCGTCTTTGTCTCTGGAAAAGACCGACGCGCAGATCGGTCGCCTGGTAGATTGTCTTCGCCGTCCGCCTTCAGCCAGCCATCGGCGTGCCGAGCACGAGGCGGCCGCGCATGACGCGCTTGAAGTCGATCCCATATTCGACCAGCTTGGTCTTCGGCGTCACCATGCCCGTGAACTTCACTTCGCCGGTCGAGAGCGCCATGCCGCTGCCGGGCTCGCCGAGCCAGCCGAGGAAGAAGCCCGTCAGCTGCCACATGCCATCGAGGCCGAGGCAGCCAGGCATGATCGGGATCGCCCTCGAAGTGGCAGGGAAAGAACCACGTGTCCGGCGTGATGTCGAACTCGGCGCGTACGATAACCCTTGTCATGGGTCCACCCGTCTTCGGAAATCTGCGTGATGCGGTTGAACCATCAGCATGGGCGGCAGCGGCAGCTGCGCATTGCCCGGACCGAACATTTCGCCACGGCCGCAAGTCAGGATTTCCTCATAGGTGAAGCTGGATTGTTTCGTTGTCATGAAAATTCTGTTTCCCCCGCAAGATGCCGATGGATGTGAGTGTTTAGTCCAAGTTCAGAGGAAAATGAAGCATAAGCATGACTGGCTTCACCCCGCTGTCCGGAACTAACCTGTTGCCTTATTTGGTGGTCGCATACAGGAAGGCTAGGGCTGCTGCCAGACCCAATTGCGTGAGAAGCCCGATTTTCCGGCGTTTTCAGGGTCCATTGTCCCCATTGAAGCTATTGAAACGCTTCGGCGTAAAAGTTATATGGCTTAAATAAACATGATTGATTGACGCTAGAATAACCGGAGTTCCTCTCTGATGACGGCTGAAGCGCCGATCGCTATTGAAGCCAGATTGCGCTGCGCGGGCTTGCGGCCCACGCGCCAGCGCGTTGCGCTCGGCGACCTTCTCTTTGCAAAGGGCGACCGGCATCTGACGGTTGAGGAACTGCACGAGGAAGCAGTGGCTGCAGGCGTGCCGGTTTCCTTGGCGACGGTCTACAACACGCTGCACCAGTTTACCGAAGCCGGTATGATCCGCGTTCTCGCCGTCGAGAGCGCCAAGACCTATTTCGACACCAACGTCTCCGATCACCACCATTTCTTTATCGAAGGCGACAACGAGGTGCTCGATATTCCCGTCAGCAACCTGACGATCGACAATCTGCCGGAGCCGCCTGAGGGCATGGAAATCGCCCATGTCGACGTGGTGATCCGCCTGCGGCCGAAGCGGCTGATCGTCCGCTTCACATGACATCGTCAGGGTGACGGCCGGGCTTATGCTTGTAGGTCGGGAACGTCCAGCCGAACCACAGTGCCCCGCCGCGCACGGCAAAGGCGGCGACAACGCCGAAGGCCGAAGCCACGTAGAGCGGCAGGCCGAGTTCATGTCGCGCCGGTAAAGACGCCGGCACCGACAAGTGCCGCCGTAATGTAGATTTCGGGCCTCAGCAGCACCGAGGGTTCGTTGGCCATCAGATCGCGCAGGATGCCGCCGAAGGTCGCCGTCAGTGTGCCGGTCACGATCGCGATCGTCGGCGAGCCCGTCGCCGCAAGGCCCTTGGCCGCGCCGATGCACGCAATAGGCGGAAAGGCCGACCGCATCGAGCCAGATCAGCAGGCGATAGCGCGATTCCAACAGATGGGCGGTGAAGAAGACCACGATGCCCATCGACGCAGCAGACGACGATATAGGCGGGGTTCAGCACCCAGAAGACCGGCACGCGGCCGAGCACGATATCGCGCACGGTGCCGCCGCCCGTTCCCGTCACCATCGCGAAGAAACAGGAAGCCGATCAGGTCGAGCTGCTTGCGCGAGGCGGCGAGTGCGCCGGTTGCGGCAAAGAGCGCGACGCCGGCATAATCGAGATAGACGAGCAGAGACATGAGTGGCCCCGAAAGCCGGCAGACGATGACGAAACTGAATCACGGCGGCAAGGGCGGCGCAAGGCGGAGCGGCCAGAATGCGCCGTCTGTCAGCGTCCCTATCCGCTCAAAAGAGGAAAGCCGTGAAAACGCTTCTAATCGTTCTGAACCTCGTCGCTCTGCTTGTCGTGCCGACTGCCGCCTTGGCCAGCAATCGCTGATCTCCGATCCGGAAATCTACGAGAAGAAACATTTCACCGAGCAGTGCACAAAGGCCGAATTCGCCGACGGCTTCGTGACGCGCCAGGACATCAACAATGATGGGCTTATCGACGCCGTGGTCAACGAGGGCGAATTGACCTGCGACGGACAAAAGGGGCCGCAGTGCAACGACGACGGCTGCACCTATAACTTCTACCTGCAGGTTGCCGAGGGCGGTTACTTCATGATCGCGACGGCGCAAATCTACGGCTACGATTTCGTCAAGCGCTTCGGCAACATGGTGCTGGCGATGAAGATGCACCCGCGCTTCTGCGATCGCACCGACGGCGAACCCTGCATCGTAACGGCGCGCGTGCGGGGCACGAAGTTCGTCACCATCTCGAAGAAATAGATCTAGGCCGTCCGTCCTAGCGCGGCGCTATTATTTGACGCAATTCCCGGCAAAAGCGCTTCGCGCTTTGCCTGGGAAAAAGCTTGCACGTTTCCTGCAATTGCTATTGCGGATAAGTTCCGACGAGGCCGGCGATAATAGCCATTCGCGCACGGCAGTTGCCATGTTCTGCGCGTTCAGGCTCGGCTGCGTGAAATCGATGCCCGAGCGTCACCTTGCCGTCTGTCCGGTAATCCGTCGGCCATGGCACGACATCGATGCCCTGCTTGCGGAAAATGCCGACCGAACGCGGCATGTGATACCCGGATGTGATCAGCAGGCAGTTCGACAATCCCTGGCTTGCAAGCAGTTTCTTGGTATTTAGCGCGTTTTCGAAAGTCGTGCGGGATGTCGTCTCTTCGACAAGCCGCTCGCGTGGAATTCCAAAGAGCAGGAAAGAAGCGCGCCGAGGCTGCCGCGTCGCCCTCATAGCCCCCGGACATCGAGCCATCGCCGCCGGAGATCAGGATGCGCGACTGCGGGTATTTCTGCGCCAGCCGCAGCGTCTCGACAAAGCGGTCCGCGGCAGCATTGAACTCGATTCCGTGTTTGGCCGTGTTGACCTCGTTTTCGAACGCGCCGCCGAGAACGATCATGCATTGCAAGCTATCCGGATCGCGATCCGGTTTTGGAAAGCGTGTTTCAAGGCCCTGGAGGAGATAATTGCCCGCGGTGGTGAAAAGGATGAGGAAGAGCAGGAGTGCAGCCAGCGCTGAAAAAAGTGCGCCGAGCTTCCTGTAACCAAAAACGATGACGAGAAATGCAAAGAGAGTAAGGAAGAACGCCAGCGAAAGCGGCTGGCCGAAGATCCAGACTAGCTTTGAGAACAGAAACAACGATCGCTCCTCACATCAAGAACAGCGGCATCCTATCCGATTCGAAGTTAACGGGAATGACAGACGCGCCACGTCTGCAAGGCAGCTGCTACTGCCGAAATGACTGGCCCTCGCAACCGTAAACATGCGTCGATCTAAAAGTGACGCTTGCTCTTCCAGTGCGACATAACGCCTGAAAAAGTCGTTTTAATTTTGCAATTGATGGATTGAGTTATTTTTGTAACCGGCATAGTACCACCAGCAATTTCTTAGTGTATGAGGGAACGCCCAGGTGCCAGATCCCGTAGATATTCTCGTCGGCCGCAACGTCAGACAGCTTCGCGCCCGTCGCCGTGTCTCGCAACTCGAGCTGGGTGAAGCTCTCGGCCTAACGTTCCAGCAGATTCAGAAATACGAAAAAGGGACCAACCGCGTCTCTGCCAGCAAATTGCACCAGATCGCAGTTTTTCTTGATGTTGAAATTTCCGCGCTTTTCGAAGGGGCGGGCTGTTCGCATTCTCCGACAAAAGTCGAGCTGAGCCCGGAAGCTTACGAATTGGCCATCAACTACGACAAGCTTCACTCGCCGGCGGGCAAGGAGGCAGTCAAAACAATCCTAACGCTGATGAGCGCGGACAAGGCTGCCTGACGCGCGGTTGCGCAATTACGCCGCGCAAACGAGTGACTTCTAGTGAAGCTCGCGCTCGTGCAGCGCGACGAGAAGTTCGTCCTGCGTGTGGTGCCCGGCGTGGTAAAGATCGATCGCGACGCTGGCAATCGATAGCCCTTGCTGGCTGCGAAGCTTGATATTGCGCTCGGCGCACCAAGTATAAAGCGCACCGGCAAGAACGTCGACGTCGTCCGGCTGAAAGGACAGTGAAGCTGCTGCCGTCATGGAAGTGACCCTTATTGATTGTTCCCCAGTATTTCGCGGTAACAGTGGTGCTATTTCAGCAAGTTGCAAGCAACATCCATAGGCTGCGTTAACGCAGGCCATATTGCCTGCGCCTCGTGTTTCAAATCGAAACATAACTGGATTGCTTCGCGCCAAGTCGCCTCAGCGATCCGCTCGCGTTCAAGCGTCGTTCGAGCAATCGAAGTCCAGAGCAGCGCAGCTTTTCGCTTCGTCCAACTCGCCACACGGCAAAAAAGCCGGGAGGAAGTCTCCCGGCCTTCAATTGCAATGCTGGCGCTGACCTCAGCCTTCGAAGAATTCCTTCATCCGGGCAAAGAAGCCCGTTGATTCCGGATTGTTCTCCCTCGATGAAAGCTGCTCGAATTCCTGCAGCAGCTCGCGCTGGCGCTTCGAGAGCTTCTGCGGCGTCTCGATCTGGATCTGGATATAGAGGTCGCCCGTCTGACTGGAGCGCAGCACCGGCATGCCCTTGCCCTTGAGGCGGAACTGCTTGCCGGCCTGAGTACCTTCCGGAACGGTGACGCGCGACTTTGTGCCGTCTAGCGTAGCCACATCGAAGGTGCCGCCGAGCGCTGCCGTCGTCATCGAGATCGGAACGGCGCAATAGAGGTCCGCACCATCGCGCTGATAAAATTCATGCGGCTTCACCGACAGGAAGATATAGAGATCGCCCGCCGGCCCGCCACGCGTCCCGGCTTCGCCTTCGCCCTGCAGGCGGATTCGCGTGCCGTCTTCGATACCGGCTGGGATATTGACGGAGAGCGAACGCTCTTCCGTCACGCGTCCCTGGCCATGGCACTTCGGGCACGGATCGGGAATGATCTGGCCGCGGCCGTGGCAGGTCGGACAGGTGCGTTCGATCGAGAAAAAGCCCTGCGCCGCTCGAACACGGCCGGAACCCTGGCAGGTGCCGCAGGTTTTCGGCTGAGTGCCGGGCCTGGCACCCGAACCGGAGCAGACATCGCAGGTGATCGATGTCGGAACGCGGATTTGCGCCGTCTTGCCGGAGAAGGCCTCTTCCAGCGAGATTTCCATATTGTAGCGAAGGTCGGCACCGCGTTCCCGTCCCCCGGAGGAGCGCTGGCGCTGGCGCCCGCCGCCCATCATTTCCCCGAAGATATCTTCGAAGATGTCCGAGAAGCCGCCACCGCCGGCAAAGCCCGCACCGCCACCGAACCCGCCGGCGCCCATGCCGCCGTGTTCGAAGGCCGCGTGACCGTAGCGATCATAGGCGGCCCGCTTCTGCGGATCCTTGAGGGTTTCGTAAGCCTCGTTGATTTCCTTGAACTTCTGTTCGGCGGTCTTGTCATCCGGGTTCTTGTCCGGATGAAATTTCATCGCCAGCTTGCGGAAAGCGCTTTTCAGCTCTTTTTCGTCTGCCGACCTAGCGACACCGAGCGTTTCGTAAAAGTCCGCTTTTGCCAATTTACACCCCGGAAATGGATTTCCGGCTGCCCTGAGGCAGCCGGATAGCAGTATTTAGCATAACCACTCTTCCGCGGATTACGCGGACTTTTTGCGGTCGTCGTCCTTGACTTCCTCGTAGTCGGCATCGACGACATTGTCGTCGCCTTCGCGCGGAGGCATCGGCCGTGCCGGCTTCAGCCTGCTGGGCTTCGTAGATCGCCTGGCCGAGCTTCATGGAAACTTCCATGAGGGTCTGCGTCTTCGCCTTGATGTCCTCGGCATCCGGATCGGTTGCTTCGGAAGCAGACTTCAGAGCGGCAATCGCGTCGGAGATCGCGGTACGGTCGGCCTCGGAGACCTTGTCACCATAATCCTTCAGCGACTTTTCCGTGGAGTGGATCAGGCTTTCTGCCTGGTTCTTGGCCTCCACGGTTTCGCGGCGCTTCTTGTCTTCGGCGGCATGCGATTCCGCATCCTTGACCATCTTTTCGATGTCGGCGTCGGAAAGGCCGCCGGACGCCTGGATGCGGATCTGCTGCTCCTTGCCGGTGCCCTTGTCCTTGGCCGAAACCTGGACGATGCCGTTGGCGTCGATGTCGAAGGTGACTTCGATCTGCGGAACGCCGCGCGGCGCCGGCGGCAGGCCGACGAGGTCGAACTGGCCGAGCAGCTTGTTGTCGGCAGCCATCTCGCGCTCGCCCTGCGAAACGCGGATGGTAACGGCCTGCTGGTTGTCGTCGGCGGTCGAGAAGGTCTGCGACTTCTTCGTCGGGATCGTGGTGTTACGCTCGATCAGACGGGTGAAGACGCCGCCGAGAGTTTCGATGCCGAGAGACAGCGGAGTTACGTCGAGGAGCAGGACGTCCTTGACGTCGCCCTGCAGAACGCCAGCCTGGATAGCTGCGCCAAGAGCAACGACTTCATCCGGGTTGACACCCTTATGCGGCTCCTTGCCGAACAGCTGCTTGACGACTTCCTGAACCTTCGGCATGCGGCTCATGCCGCCCACGAGAACGACTTCGTCAATGTCGGCAGGCGTGACGCCGGCATCCTTGAGAGCTGCCTTGCAGGGTGCGATCGTGCGCTGAACGAGGTCGTCGACCAGGCTTTCGAGCTTGGCGCGGGTCAGCTTCAGCGTCAGGTGCTTCGGACCGGAAGCGTCAGCCGTGATGAACGGCAGGTTGATTTCGGTCTGCTGCGAGGACGAGAGTTCGATCTTCGCCTTTTCGGCAGCTTCCTTGAGGCGCTGCAGAGCGAGCTTGTCGTTCTTGAGGTCGATGCCGTTGTCCTTCTTGAACTCGGCAACGAGATATTCGACGAGACGCATGTCGAAGTCTTCACCGCCGAGGAAGGTGTCGCCGTTGGTGGACTTCACTTCGAAGACGCCGTCGCCGATTTCGAGGATCGAGATATCGAAGGTGCCGCCGCCAAGGTCGTAAACGGCGATCGTCTTGCCTTCCTTCTTGTCGAGGCCGTAGGCGAGTGCCGCTGCGGTCGGCTCGTTGATGATGCGGAGCACTTCGAGACCCGCAATCCTGCCCGCATCCTTCGTCGCCTGGCGCTGCGCGTCGTTGAAGTATGCCGGAACGGTGATAACGGCCTTCTCGACCTTTTCACCGAGATAGGATTCGGCCGTTTCCTTCATCTTCTGAAGGATCATTGCGGAAACCTGCGCGGGCGAGTAGCCCTTGCCGTTGGCTTCGACCCAGGCGTCGCCATTATCGCCCTTGACGATGTTGAAGGGAACAAGGCTCTTGTCCTTCTCAACGGTCGGATCTTCGTAACGGCGGCCGATCAGGCGCTTGACGGCGAAGAGCGTGTTCGTTGGATTGGTGACGGCCTGGCGCTTTGCCGGCTGGCCGACAAGGCGTTCGCCGTCGTCGGTAAATGCCACCATGGAAGGGGTCGTGCGCGCGCCTTCCGCATTCTCAATGACCTTCGCGTCCTTGCCGTCCATGACAGCGACGCAGGAATTTGTCGTTCCGAGGTCGATACCAATTACTTTTGCCATGTCATTTACTCCTTGAAGCAAGCTGTCGGAACCCCGAAAAGGCATTTCCCTGACAGCCCCTTACGGGATGTGGGTCTTCGGAATTAACGCAATCGTGATTGCGGTGATGCGGCGTATATAAGGAGCGGTTTTCTGGACTGCAAGGCGAGAAATAGCCCGAAATCCAGCAAAGCGAACGTGCTGCATTCACTTTCTACAGTGGATCAAAGTCGTCGGGCCCGTTCGTGCGTCTGCGGTTTTATCCCAACGTGCCTGTGCCGGGCAGCAAAGCGCTGGCTATTGCCCCATAATGAGATCAAGCAGCGTGGTCCGGCGCGGCTGAACGGAAGACGTGGATGCAGGACTGCCGACCTCTCCTGGCGGCAAAGCATTTCCATAACCGCCATCGGGCCCGATATCGCCGGGCGGAACCGGTCCTCCGGGCGCAGCGACAGCCTGTTGTTGCTGCCGACCAGGTGGCGGGGGGAACCGCCTCTGCGCGTCTGCGCTGTTCCCGCCGCCGAAAACGCCGGAAATGATGCCGCCGATCGTCGTCGGCGTGCTCGCTGCATCGGCTGGGACTCTCCCTGTGCCATCGGTTGGTTACCGAGGCCATTCGGGTCCCCGATGAATTGGCCGTTGCCGAATAGCGGAGCCGGAGAAAGACCCTTGTGCGCGGCAATCATGAATTCCTGCCATGCCTTCGCCGGCAAACCGCCGCCGGTGACCCGCTTCATCGGCGTGCCATCGTCATTGCCGAACCAGACGCCAGTCGTCAGATTGCTGGTGAAGCCGACAAAGAGCGCATCGCGGGAATTCTGCGTTGTCCCCGTCTTGCCAGCCGCCTGCCAGCCGGGAATCTTGGCGGCTTTGCCTGTTCCGGTCTCGATCGTGCCCATCATCATGGCATTCATGTTGGCGGCGATGGTTTCTGAAAGAACGCGGGGCGGGTTGTCATAGGTGTTCTCGTAGAGAACCTTGCCTTCGGCTGTCGTCACCCGCCGGATCACATGCGGCGTTGCCTTGTAGCCGCCGTTCATGAAGGCGGCATAGGAGGCGGTCAGTTCCATGAGCGACACTTCCGATGTGCCAAGCGCGATTGAGGCATTCGGCTGCAGCTCGGTCTCGATGCCGAGACGGTGGGCGAGCTTGATGACCTGCTCCGGCCCGTCATACATCACCAGCTGCGCGGCGACGGTATTCAGCGACTTCGCAAGCGCCGTCGCGAGCGTCACCTCGCCATTGTATTTCTTTTCGTAGTTCTCAGGCGTCCAGTTGCCGATACGGATCGGCGCATCATTGAAGACCGAAAAGGGGGTCAAACCCTTTTCAAGTGCTGCGGCATAAACGAAAGGCTTGAACGAGGAGCCCGGCTGGCGCTTTGCCTTGACGGCGCGGTTGAACTGGCTTTCGGCATAGTCCCTGCCGCCGACGAGCGCCCGGATCGCGCCCGTCCCGTCGATTGAGACGAGAGCCGCTTGAGAGGCGTCGAGCTTTCCGCCGTCCTTCCGAAGCAGTATCGTTCAGCGACTGATCGGCCTTCTTCTCCAGCCCCTTGTCGATTGTCGTATCGACGATGAGGTCTTCCTTCACGTCGCCGATCAGCCCGGGAAGTTCGTCCATGACCATATCGGCCACATACTGGCCGGCGCCGGACCAGTAGCTCTTCGCTCTGGAGGGTGTCTGCGTCATCGCCGTCTTCACCGCATCATCGGTAATGTAGCCCTGGTCCCGCATCGCCCGCAGCACGACCTGAGCACGAGCATTTGCGGCATCCGGATCGCGCGCCGGCGACAGACGCGAAGGCGCCTTGACGAGACCGGCGAGCAAAGCCGCTTCGCCGAGGTTTACGTCACGCGCAGATTTGTTGAAGTAACGGCGCGCGGCGGCCTCGACGCCGTAGGCATTCGAACCGAAGAAGACCCGGTTGAGATACATCGCAAGGATCTGATCCTTGGTATATTTCTGCTCAAGCCAGAGGGCGAGCAGCACTTCCTGCACCTTGCGCTCAAGCGTGCGGTCCGGCGAGAGGAACAGGTTTTTCGCGAGCTGCTGCGTCAGCGTCGAGCCGCCCTGCACTAGGTTGGCCAGTCAAGTTGTTGATGAAGGCGCGAGCCGAGCCCCATCGGATCGACGCCGAAATGCGAATAGAAGCGCCTGTCTTCAATTGCGACGATCGCTTCGGGGATATAGGGCGACATCTGATCCAGAGACAGCGCCTCGCCGCCGGTAGCACCACGGTTTGCGATCACACTGCCGTCAACCGATGTGATCTTGACGTTTGGCGGCCGGGCGGGGATCGCCCAGGTGCTGGCGCTCGGCATGCGAGAGCCGTAGTAGAAAACCAGTCCGCCTACGCCGATGCCGGCCCAGATGCCGAGCACGACGCCCCAGTAAATCACACGGCGGATGAAGCTGAACAAGCCGCCGCGCCGGCGGTCCGACGCTTCGCGGGCGCTGCGCCGCTTCCTGTCTGAGGTGCGAGCCCGCGGGGCTTTTGAGGATGAGGGTTTGGTTCCGCGCCCTCCCGCAACTCGGTCGTCATCATCCAGCGAAAAATCGTCGTCTTCGGACCTGCGGCGGTCGCTGAAGGACGGTTCGATTCTATCGCGTGATCTGCCTTTGCCTGCCATTGCGGACGGTCGCACCCCATATGTCGCAAACGCACGCCCCTGCGCGCAATCATCCGGTTGGAGTGTAAATACGGCGATTTAAGGGGTGGTTAAGACTACGAACGAGCGACCTCAGCCCCGGCTTCAGCCCGGGGATTTTCGCATAGCTGCTATTCGTTGCGATCGTCACAAAACTGACATATACCGCGCCATCTTGCGCCGAAGAAATAAGCAATAAGCGCAATAGCTAGGCATCATCATGAACATTTATCCTGAAAAAGTTGAAGAAACCCGGCTCCGCGAAATCTGGAGCACCCATGAATTTGCCCGGCAGTCCCGACTGAGCAAGATGGAAGAAAGCCGCCTGAAAATGCTGTATGGCCCGCTTGCGAGATGCGCGAACTCGTAAGCAGGCGGCAAATCGAGCAGCTCCCGTCGGTAACTTGGAACCTTTAGGCTGCTTGCCAGTTTCTTCCAGAGCGGGACAGCCCTCAAGTCCCGCGAAGGATCGGCCGTTTCCCCTCAAGGCGTGCCGATCGAAATCAGGCCCGGTCGCTCTTTTGGAGCACCGGGCTTTTTCTGTTCGGCACGTTGCAGAGGCGGCATCTCTGCCGCCCAGGTTTGTCAGTCGCGGCAGGCCGGATCGCCTGGGCAAACGGGACGCCTTGGCCGGTCGTCATCGCCGCGGCGAATGCGGCGGTTGTCGCCATTATCCCGACGTTCGAAATTGCGGCGATCGCGATCGAAATCCTGTCGGCGATCCCTGTCTGATCGCGCCTCATCGACATCGGGTCTGCGGTCGGGACCACGATCCAAATCCCGCCGGCGATCCCTGTCTGGGCTTCTATCGATATCGCGCCTGCGGTCGGGACCACGATCGAAATCCGGTCGGCGATCGGAACGGCCACCGAAATCCGGGCGCCTGTCGGGGCCGCGGTCAAAATCGCGCCTGCGATCCGGTACCCGGTCCAAATCCGATCGCCGATCGGGCTCGAAATCAGGTCTGCGATCGGTACCGCGGGTATAGTCCGGGCGGCGATCAGCACCGCGATAGACGTTTGGCCCCCGGCGCCAGCGGTCGCGGTCGCGGTAGAAGTCGCGGTCGCGGTAGTAGCGATCCCAGTAATTGCCGAAGCTGAAGACGACGACCGGAATTCCGAGCGGGCGATAATATTCGGGTCCGACGTAAACGCGGCGCTGTTGATAGAGCACCTGGACATAGCGGCCGTGCACCCAGCCGCGGCCGCCATAGAACTCCACGTCGCACCAGGGCACGTCAGCAAGGCAGCCGTAAATTTCGACGGATTCGCCGGCCGGGATCACGGTGACCGCCGGATAGGCGGTGCTTGGACCGGCCCGCATATTGACGTTCGCCGTTGCGAAGCCTTCTGCCGCCTGAGCGATCGCCGGAGCAAGCAACAGCATGCCTGTCGCGACAATCTTCAAAAGGGTGGTTTTCACGTTCTCAACTCCCAAGGTGGGTGGCGCATGCCACCTGCTTTTGTTCTTGTTCCGGCTTTGTGCCGGTTCGAGACATAGCTAGAGCGTCTGCCGCTTTATCAGCGGCAATCATTCGCCTTGTCTTTCAATGATTTATAGCAAGTCGCGCATGAACCCAGCTTGAACGGAAGACGCTGAAAGGTCTTGAATTGCCGGAACGGCTTCCGATATAGAGTTCAACAGATAGCAGCCCTCGGAAGCTGTGCGCGCTTCAAGCGTAGCCTCCGATTCCGATCGCGAGCTGTCCTAATCCTTCGGGATCGCTCTGGCTGCAGTGTCCGCTTTCTCCTTGACCACGGATGTACTGGCATCGAAGCGAGCGGATGACGAAAGGCCGGTTTTATCCGGCCTTTTTGTTTGTCTGTGACGGCGTGCCCCTGTAAATCACGAGGCACGCTTTTTTGCTTCAGGCCGCCAGCGCTTCGAGGATGCGCACCCAGGAGCGGATGCCCTTGTGGTAGGAGGCAAGCTCGTATTTCTCGTTCGGCGAATGGATTCTATCGTCGGAAAGACCGAAGCCGACGAGCAGGGACTCCATGCCGAGCATCCTCTGGAAATCACCGACGATCGGGATAGAACCGCCCATGCCGATGACGACGGCGGGTTTCGGCCATTCGTCGGAAAGCGCGTTCTTCGCCTTGGTGATCACCGGAGAATCATAGGAGAGATGAATTGCCGGCGAGCCGCCATGGGGATGGAACTCGACCGAGCAGTCGGCCGGAACCTTCGAGCGGACATAGGTTCGGAAAGTCTCACGAATCTTTTGCGGATCCTGCTTGCCGACGAGGCGGAAGGAAACCTTGGCGGATGCCTTGGCGGCAATCACCGTCTTGAAACCTTCCCCGGTATAGCCACCCGTTATGCCGTTGACTTCGGCCGTCGGACGCGCCCAGGTGAGTTCCAGAACCGAGCGGCCCTTTTCGCCCGAGGGCACCGACAGACCGACCTGGCCAAGGAAGCTCTCTGCGGTCTGGCCGAGCTTCTCCCACGAGGCCTTGATGTTCGCCGGGGTTTCCTCGACGCCGTCATAGAAATTCTCGAGCGTAATGCGGCCGGTTTCGTCATGAAGGCCGGCGAGAACTGCTGTCAGGACATGGATAGGGTTCGCTGCCGCACCGCCGAAAAGGCCGGAATGCAGGTCGCGGTCGGCAGCCGTCACCACGACTTCTTCGCCGACAAGGCCGCGGAGCGCCGCAGCAATGGCCGGGGTATCGCGGTCCCACATGCTGGTGTCGCAGACAAGCGCATAGTCAGCCTTCAGCTCGGCGGCATTCGCCTCGAGGAAGGGCTTGAGCGACGGCGAACCGGATTCCTCCTCCCCCTCGAAGAGGATCGTGATGCGGCATGGAAGCGAGCCGTTGACCTCCTTATAGGCTCGGCAAGCCTCGACGAAGGTCATCAGCTGACCCTTGTCGTCGGCGGTGCCGCGGCCGGTCAGGATTTTACGGCCGTTTTCCATTTCCTTGATGGCGGGGTCGAAGGGATCGTTCTCCCAGAGCTCGATCGGATCGACCGGCTGAACGTCGTAGTGGCCGTAGAACAGCACATGCGGCGCATCGGCGCTGGCGCCGGCATGATGCGCGACCACCATCGGGTGACCGGGGGTGTCGCGGGTGGATGCTTCGAAACCCAGCGTCTTCAAATAGGCGACCAGCCATTCGGCTGCCTTGCGGCAATCGGCTTTGTAGGCCGGATCGGTCGAGATCGACTTGATGCGCAGCAACTCAAACAGATTGTCGAGGCTTGAACTGAGATTCTGATCCGCCCGCGAAAGTACCGGGGTTATGTCTGTCATTATCGACTCCTTTCGAAATTGGCCGGACGATAGACCAAAGGCTGGCTCGTTTCGAGGAGGAAAAATCGGAATTTTGGAAAGCGTGAACCGCACGTTTCCCCCGCGCAACGATAAGCGGTGATGCGTAAAGAATGCAAACACGCAGCTCGCATTTTGGCCGCCCAAATAGCGATCAGATTTTCTTCGCGTTTTCGAGAAGGCGTCGGATGTATTCCAGCATCAGCTCGCGCTCGAAGGTTCTGAAACCGTCGAAAAGCGCCAGGTCCGCATCGCGCGCTATCTTTACCGCTTCATCCTCCATCGCTCGTGCGTTGGGCGTCAGGAAGATCAATTGCGCCCGCTTGTCGGAAGGATGCGGCCTGCGCTCGATAAGGCCGTCGCGTGCCATGCGTGCAAGCGTATTGGCCATTGTCGCCTGTTCGATATCGACGCGTTCGAGCAATTGCTTCTGCGTCAGCCCGTCTTCGGCCCAAAGTTCGAGAAGGATCGGGAATTGACCGGGAGAAAAGCCGAGCCCCGCCGCGCGCTGCTGCAGCGAGCGGGCAAAGCCCTTGGCCAGCTGGCTGGCAAGGTAGGCTCCCGAGTCCATCCCTTTAAATCCCATGATTGTAGTTAGGCTTAAAAACGCATCCGAAACAATGCAACAAATCGTATGCGATGGATCAAAATTTGCCTTTAGCTCCTTAAATGCACATTTTGGCGAAAACAAAAGCCGCCATGGCCTGGAGGTGGGCCATGGCGGCTTTAAATGGGGACAAAGGCCCGGAGAGGGGGATAAGGCCTTTGTCCAAGTCTGATGCGGCGGGGGACAAGCCGGTGATCAGACCCTCGGCGCGATCAAACGCCGGTACATCTGATTTGTGACCGGGAATGTGGTTTTTCAAGGGAAGCCGGCTGAACCGCCAATTACAAATTGGTAACAGTTCGGTGAGGCCATGAATTCGCGTGCGCGCCGAACTTTATATGGATTTCGCCGGGCTGCCACGCTATCCATGCAACCATGAAAAAAGGCGATCATCTTTTCCTTGTTGACGGCTCGGGATTCATCTTCCGGGCGTTTCATGCCCTGCCGCCCCTGACGCGCAAATCCGACGGCCTGCCGGTCGGCGCCGTCTCCGGCTTCTGCAACATGCTGTGGAAGCTGTTGACCGATGCGCGCGATACGTCGGTCGGGGTCACGCCGACGCATCTCGCGGTTATCTTCGATTATTCCGCGAAGACCTTCCGCAAGGATATGTTCGATGCCTACAAGGCGAACCGCTCCACGCCGCCCGATGAGCTGATACCCCAGTTCGGCCTGATCCGCCAGGCGACGCGCGCCTTCAACCTGCCCTGCATCGAGACGGAGGGCTTCGAGGCTGACGATATCATCGCCACCTATGCCCGGCAGGCGGAAGCGATCGGCGCTGACGTCACGATCGTCTCCTCGGACAAGGATCTGATGCAGCTCGTCACGCCGAACGTCCACATGTACGACAGCATGAAGGACAAGCAGATCGGCATTCCGGACGTGATCGAGAAATGGGGCGTGCTGCCCGAAAAGATGATCGACCTGCAGGCGATGACCGGCGATTCGGTCGACAATGTCCCCGGTATTCCCGGCATCGGTCCGAAGACTGCAGCACAGCTTCTTCAAGAATACGGCGATCTCGACACGCTTCTGGACCGTGCGCACGAGATCAAGCAGGAAAAGCGGCGGCAGACGATTCTGGAAAATGCCGACAAGGCGAGGCTTTCGCGCGAACTGGTCAGGCTGCGCACCGATGTGCCGCTGGAGCTTGGCCTGGACGACCTCGTTCTCGAAGTGCAGAACGGCCCGAAGCTGATCGGCTTCCTCAAGGCGATGCAATTCAACTCGCTGACGCGCCGCGTGGCGGAGGCTTGCGATTGCGATGCGAGCGCCATCGAGGCGGCAGATGTAAAGGTCGAGTGGGGTGCTGCCGCGCACGGACCTGATCTCGAGTGCCGCCGAGCCGGAACCGGTCGCAGGCGGCATTCCGGATGTCGAGGGTGCTTCCGTGCCGATTCCAGCCAGGGCGACGCCGGCGGAACGCGGCTTCAGACCGGCCGACCTTGCCAAGGCCCGCGCCGAAGCTTTTGCGGCCCTGCCGTTCGATCACTCCGCCTATGTGACGATCCGCGATCTCGCGACGCTCGAGAAATGGATTGCCGATGCCCGGGACACAGGTCTCGTGGCTTTCGAGACGGAGACCACGTCTCTTGATGCGATGCAGGCCGAGTTGGTCGGCTTCGCGATGGCGATTGCCGACAACGAGAAGGACCCGGCGGGCGCAAAGATCCGGGCAGCCTATGTTCCGCTCGGGCACAGGAATGGCGTCGGCGATCTCCTCGGCGGCGGGCTCGCGGACAATCAGATCCCGATGCGGGATGCGTTGCCACGGCTGAAGGCGCTGCTTGAGGATGAATCCGTTCTCAAGGTCGCGCACAACCTGAAATACGACTATCTGCTGATGAAGCGTTACGGCGTCGAAACGAAGAGCTTCGACGATACGATGCTGATGTCCTATGTGCTCGATGCCGGAACCGGAGCGCATGGCATGGACTCGCTTGCCGAGAAATTCCTCGGCCACAAGCCGATCGCCTACAAGGACGTGGCGGGCAGCGGCAAGGCGAACGTCACGTTCGATCTCGTCGATATCGATCGCGCGACGCATTATGCCGCCGAAGACGCAGACGTCACGCTCAGGCTTTGGATGGTGCTGAAACCGCGCCTTGCAGCAGCCAGACTGACAGCCGTCTACGAGCGCCTGGAGCGGCCGCTGCTGCCGGTTCTGGCGCGTATGGAGGAGCGCGGCATCACCGTCGACCGCCAGATTCTGTCCCGCCTTTCCGGCGAGCTGGCGCAAGGCGCCGCCCGTCTGGAGGACGAAATCTACACGCTGGCGGGCGAGAAGTTCACGATCGGCTCCCCGAAGCAGCTTGGCGATATTCTCTTCGGCAAGATGGGCCTTGCAGGCGGCAGCAAGACGAAGACCGGACAGTGGTCGACCTCGGCAAGTGTTCTGGAAGATCTTGCCGCCGCCGGTTTCGAGCTGCCGCGCAAGATCGTCGATTGGCGCCAGCTGACCAAGCTGAAATCCACCTATACCGACGCGTTGCCGGGCTACGTGCATCCGCAGACGAAGCGCGTCCATACCTCCTATTCGCTGGCCTCCACGACAACCGGCCGCCTCTCCTCCTCGGAGCCGAATCTGCAGAACATTCCGGTGCGAACGGTGGAAGGCAGGAAGATCCGCACGGCCTTCATCTCCACGCCGGGGCACAAGCTGATCTCGGCCGACTACAGCCAGATCGAACTGCGCGTGCTCGCCCACGTCGCTGAAATCCCGCAGCTGACACAGGCTTTCGCTGACGGTATCGATATTCATGCGATGACGGCGTCCGAAATGTTCGGCATCCCGGTCGCAGGCATGCCGTCCGAGGTGCGCCGCCGCGCCAAGGCGATCAACTTCGGCATCATCTACGGCATTTCCGCCTTCGGTCTCGCCAACCAGCTCTCGATCGAGCGCTCGGAGGCGGGCGACTACATCAAGAAATATTTCGAACGGTTCCCGGGTATCCGCGACTACATGGACAGCCGGAAGCAGATGGCGCGCGACAAGGGCTATGTCGAAACCATCTTCGGGCGGCGAATCAACTATCCGGAAATCCGCTCATCCAATCCTTCAGTGCGTGCCTTCAACGAGCGCGCCGCAATCAATGCGCCGATCCAGGGCTCGGCAGCCGATGTTATCCGCCGGGCAATGATCAAGATGGAACCTGCGCTTGCCGAAGCAGGCCTTGCCGACCGGGTGCGTATGCTCTTGCAGGTGCACGACGAACTGATTTTCGAAGTCGAGGATAGCGACATCGAAAAAGCGATGCCGATCATCGTTTCCGTCATGGAAAACGCCGCCATGCCGGCGCTTGAAATGCGCGTGCCGCTGAAGGTCGACGCACGCGCCGCGACCAATTGGGACGAAGCGCACTAAGCGCTTCGTTCTTCCGCCTCAAAGATTTTTCTTCAGGACGTAACACCTTGGAAACGCTTGGTATTGAGTTCCAAGGGCGTGTCATTTTGATGCGGCTGGAAGGAACTTATTAACCTTCATTTTCTAATCCGGACGGGTCAGAAATTGAGTGAGTAGGTAGCGGTCGCATGCGTTTTCCCAGAACGAACTTGACGGATGCCGGGGACTTTTCTTCGGAGATAGACGTAGAGCATGCGAGCGACGAAACGAATGTTCCGCCGGTCGCTCCGATCGTGGCAGAGCAATTTTTCGCTTGCGCCGAACGTGCGCTTTACCCGCACGCCCGAAAACCTGATCAGCAAACGCCGCACGCCGAACGAATTGGCACAGCCGATTCGCGAGGAAGCCGTCGTCGAACAGCAGGCTATTCATGCCGAGCCACGCGTGCCGATTACGGTCGATGTGCCGTTCGATATCTACTTGCCGGAAGCCGAGCCATCCGTTTCAGAAATCGTTCATGCGGAAGAGGTCGCCGAAGATCCGGCTGACCCGGAATTCCGTGCATCTTCCGAGCTTTCGGCCATCTCCGACTTCGCCTTCTGGGAAGTCATGGCCTTCGAGGAAGCGGCTGCCGCCCCTGTTGTCGTTCCGGCCGTTGCCGTGCGGAAGATCGAGGTCTCGCCGGAATCGATCATTTCGCACTTCCGCGTAATGGAATGGCGTCCCGGAAGGCAATCGCGAGAGCCTATATTTGCGCCCGTCGCGGCGCCGGCTGCTCCGATGCCCGTAAAGTCCGTCTCGCGCGAAGCTCCGGTCGTGGATCGCCCGGCTGCCGCACCGGAGAGCCCGAAAATCCAGCCGATCGCGCGGCTGCCGGCACGCGTGCAGGCGGCCGCGCCACTGGCCCCTGCCGCGCGCGCTGTGACGCAGAAAGTCATCCCGGCGAACGTCGATCCGTCCGGCTATGAATTCCCGCCGCGTTCGCTGCTGCAGGAGCCGCCCGAGCGTTTCGGCGAGATCATGTCGCAGGAAACGCTGGAGCAGAATGCAGGGCTGCTGGAAAGCGTGCTGGAGGACTTCGGCGTCAAGGGCGAGATCATCCATGTTCGCCCCGGCCCGGTCGTCACGCTCTACGAATTCGAACCGGCGCCGGGCGTGAAATCATCGCGCGTCATCGGCCTTGCCGACGACATCGCCCGCTCCATGTCGGCGCTCTCGGCCCGTGTTGCCGTCGTGCCCGGCCGCAACGTCATCGGCATCGAACTGCCGAACGCGATGCGCGAAACGGTCTATTTCCGCGAGATGATCGAAAGCCAGGATTTCGAGAAGAGCGGCTACAAGCTGGCCCTTGGCCTCGGTAAGACGATCGGCGGCGAGCCGGTGATCGCAGAGCTTGCGAAGATGCCGCATCTGCTGGTCGCCGGTACCACCGGCTCCGGCAAATCCGTCGCCATCAACACGATGATCCTGTCGCTGCTCTACCGCATGTCGCCGGAACAGTGCCGCCTGATCATGGTCGATCCGAAGATGCTGGAGCTCTCCGTCTACGACGGCATTCCGCACCTGCTGACGCCGGTCGTCACCGATCCGAAGAAGGCCGTGATGGCATTGAAATGGGCGGTCCGCGAGATGGAGGAGCGGTACCGCAAGATGTCCCGTCTCGGCGTGCGCAACATCGACGGCTATAACGGCCGCGTCGCGCAGGCCCGCGAAAAGGGCGAGACGATCCACATCATGGTCCAGACCGGCTTCGACAGAAGCACCGGCGCGCCGATCGAAGAACAGCAGGAAATGGACCTGACGCCGATGCCCTACATCGTCGTCATCGTCGACGAGATGGCCGACCTGATGATGGTCGCCGGCAAGGAAATCGAAGGCGCGATCCAGCGGCTGGCTCAGATGGCGCGCGCTGCCGGCATTCACCTGATCATGGCGACGCAGCGTCCGTCCGTCGATGTCATCACCGGCACGATCAAGGCCAACTTCCCGACCCGCATCTCCTTCCAGGTGACCTCGAAGATCGACAGCCGCACGATCCTCGGCGAACAGGGCGCCGAGCAGCTGCTCGGCCAGGGCGACATGCTGCACATGCAGGGCGGCGGCAGGATTTCCCGCGTCCATGGGCCGTTCGTCTCCGACCTCGAAGTCGAAAAGGTCGTCGCGCATCTGAAGACGCAGGGCCGTCCTGAATATCTCGACACGGTCACCGCCGACGAAGAGGAAGACGCCGAGGCCGGAAGACGGCGCCGTGTTCGACAAGAGCGCAATGGCATCCGAGGACGGCAACGAGCTCTACGATCAGGCCGTCAAGGTCGTGCTGCGCGACAAGAAGTGCTCGACCTCCTACATCCAGCGCCGGCTCGGCATCGGCTACAACCGCGCCGCATCGCTTGTCGAGCGCATGGAGAAGGAAGGTCTCGTCGGCCCTGCAAACCATGTCGGCAAGCGCGAGATCGTTTCGGGGCGGGGTGATAGCGAATAATCGCCGGCGCAGCGCGTCTGTCAGGCCAGAGACGCAGCCGCGTCTCCTGACGAATTCGCCTTGCCGCCGGTGTAATAGTCCCAATCGCCGTCGGCCTCGCCCATCAGCCGGAGCTTGAGGGCGGCATAGGCCTCGCTCTTTCCGGATGCATTCGAGATAGTCGCGAAAGCGATGCCGGTCCCGCAGCACGGCATTGTCGGCGTGCAAAGATAGAGCCGTGCCCATGGAGCCTTTGCCGCTGGTGAAGGTCCAGGTCTGCTCTGCTATTGTCGCCGTGGAAGGCGTAAGTCGAGCGTCGCACACGTCGATCGCCGCGGGAAGCACATCCGCCTTCGCAAGCGGCATGCAGGTCGATCTTCGGCTTGGCCGCCAGTCCGGGCACGGATGTGCTGCCGACATGATGAAAGACGGCGAGAGATCGGAAAGCGAGCGAGCTCCAGCTCCCCGACGATCTCGAGCAAAGAGAGAGGCCATTCCGGATCGTAGGGAACGACGACGATGGCCATGTCATTCGCACTCAGCCGGCTAAGCGACTTCCTTCAGGAAGCCGTTGAGCAGATCAAGCATCTTGCGCTCGGCCTCTTCAAGCGAGCCGCTGTTGTCGAGTTCGGTCACATCGTAATCGCCGCGCACCGTCAGCGGGCCACGGGCGAGGCGGGCCATGATGTCCTCATGCGTCTCGCGGCCGCGAGCCTCCAGACGGCCGGCCAGAACCTCCGGACGGGCCGTCACGTTGATGACCTTAAGCCGCGGGAAAGCGGCCTGGAAGTGGTGGAGCGCCGAGCGGGAGCCGTTGGCGATCGACCAGGTGGCCCTTGGCGAGCGCAACGGAAACCTCTGCCGGAATGCCGTATTTCAGGCCGTGGGCTTCCCACCAGACGGCAAAGCTGCCGGACTGCTCCATCGAGACGAAGCCAGCATCGGAAACGGAGAGATGATCCTCGCCGCCGGCGTCGCCATCTCGCGTAATGACCCGGCGGACGAAGTGGACGTCGGCGCGACCGGAGAAATGCTTGGCCGCCAGCGCCATCAGCGTGTCCTTGCCGGCGCCGCTCGGTCCGACGACGACGACCATGATGCCGCGTTCGGTGCCGGGTACTGCGTGGGGTTCGTGCGACGGCATCATGCGACCCGGCGCCCTTCGCGCCAGACGGAACGGGTCACCGGCACGCCTTCGATCGCGGATGAACGCGGACGAGATCGGCGCGCAGGCCGGTCTCGATCCGGCCGCGATCGTTGAGGCTGACGGTGCGGGCCGGCGTTGCCGTGACCATGGCGATCGCCTTCGGCAGCGATGATCGCTCTCGACCTCGTCGGCGAGAATGAAGGGCGCATGCAGCAGGCTGAGCGGCACGTAGTCGGAGGAGAGCACGTCGAGCACGCCCGTGCTCGGCGAGATCGCGGGCGGCGATATTGCCGGAATGCGACTTGCCGCGCACGATGTTCGGCGCGCCCATCAGCACGCTCATGCCATGCTCGTGCGACGCCTCGGCGGCATCGAAGCTCGTCGGGAATTCCGCAAGGCGTACGCCGTTTTCGAT
The DNA here is from genome assembly GCA_963838565.1 of uncultured Alphaproteobacteria bacterium. Lineage (GTDB taxonomy): Bacteria > Pseudomonadota > Alphaproteobacteria > Rhizobiales > Rhizobiaceae > Rhizobium. The sequence continues at coordinate 362,583 of CAWIRO010000015.1, read as the reverse complement.
CGCCTCGTCGACATGGGCAAGCGTCGCGTCGTCGTGGCTGGCAACGGTGATGCCGCGCTCGTTGCAGACCTTGGCAATCGCGATGCGGTGCGGCGTCGAATTGCGTGCGGATTCTGCCGAGGCGCTTGTCGACGAAGCGCGCGAAGTCCTCGTCGCGAAAGGCCGCGCTTCTTCTGGTAGTAGAAGATGTACTGGTCCATCGTCTGGAACTGGCGCTGGCCCGGCGCATGGTCCATCAGCGAGACGAGACGGACATAGGGGTCGTTCTCGAAGTCGGCGAAATGTTCCAGCACGTTGTCGGCCGAAACCTCGCAGCGCAGGTGGATGCAGATGCTCGGCGCGCAGCCGGCCTTCCTGCTCGGCCGTCTGGATGGCGTCGGCCATCTCGCGCATCTCGCCGTGCTCGAAGCCGCCGTCCTCGTCCGCGCCCATGCGCAGGCAGTCGAAGACGGTGGTGATGCCGGAGGTGACGATCTGCGCGTCATGCGCCTGGATCGCCGCCGTCTTGTTCCAGCGGACGCCGGGACGCGGCGAATAATGGCCTTCCAGATGGTCGGTATGCAGCTCGACAAGGCCGGGGATCAGGTAATCGCCTTCGAAATCCTCGCCGACTGCCGAATTGCCTTCGGAGATATCGGCGATCTTGCCGTCGCGGATCAAGATGGAGCCCTCGACGATCTCGTCCTCAAGGACGATGCGGGCGTTGGAAAGGACGGTCTCTTTGGTCATATCGTCGATCTTTCAACGTTTGGCGCCGGCAAGCGGCAGCCAGGAATGAATTTTAAACGGCGCGCCGCGCTCTTCTTCGGTGAAGACCGCAAGGCCGGAAATGCAAAGCGGCCGGCCGGTGAAGGCGGCAAAACGCTCGTTCCAGGATCGCTCTCATCAGTCTCGACGCGCTCTTCCGGCACCTGGCCGGTCAGCGTCATGTGAAAGCCGAAGTCGTCCATCACATAGGGATAACCCCACCGCATGAGATTGGCGCGCTGGCTTTCGCGTCAACTTCTCGGGCTTGCGCCTCGCAATGTCGGCTTCGGAAAGCGCCGCACGAAACGGCTCGAACGACTTTACCACGCTTGCGGCGAAATCCTGAAGCGGCGCATGCAGAGAGCCCGGAACGAGCGCAAAGAACCGGCCGATCTGGCCGAGCACGAGTTCGGGGATTTCGAATGCCGGCGTGCGCGCGGCGAAATCTTCGACCACAGCCATCAAGTCCTTTTCGGTCACCGAGGAGGCAAGCGCGAAGGGCGCCTTGATCGTCGCATGAAAGCCGTAGCGGCGCGGGTCGGCCGTCAGCTCGAACTGTTCTGCCGCGGACATCCCCTCGTCTTCGGGAGCCGGATAAGTTTCGCCGGTAAAAGCATCGCGCCCGAGCCAGATCGAGGCCGCGCCGGTCAGGGGATCATCCTTCGGCGGCGTGAAATAGAGTGCGTAGCGCAAAGTTTTTGTCCTGAAAATATGTCCAAGCAGGGAGCCGCAATGTCGGCGATTTGGCGGCGGACCGCAAGCAGGCTCCCGGCTAAAAGATTTCCGTGACAGAATGATGATGGCGCGGCGGCGCCATCATCTTTTTTAAGTGCGTCTTCGTGCCCATCAGCCGGTGGCGGAGCGCATTCGAGGCCATGTCGAAGAGGAAGACGACGACCAGGATCAGGATGACCATGTAGGCGACGTTTTCCCAGTTGGCATTGGTGCGCATCGCTTCCCACAGCTTGAGACCGATGCCGCCGGCGCCGACTGCGCCGATGATCGTCGCGCCACGCACGTTCGATTCCCACTGGTAGAGCGTCTGGCTGACGATGACGGGAATGATCTGCGGGATAACGCCGTAGCGGTGCTCGAGCACGGTGGAGGCACCGGTCGAACGCACGCCTTCGCGCGGCTTGTTGTCGATGTTCTCGAGGCCTTCGGAATAGAGCTTGCCGAGCGTGCCGGTCTCCGTGAGGAAGATCGCGCCGCTGCCGGCGAGCGGCCCGGGACCAAAGGCGCGGGTCAGGAAGAGCGCCCAGATCAGCATGTCGACCGAGCGCAGGAAGTCGAAGAAGCGCTTCAGCACCTGGTTGAGCATCCGGTTCGGCGTGATGTTGCGCGCCGCGAGAAAGGCAAGCGGGAAGGCTGCGACAGAGCCGAGCAGCGTGCCGAGAAAGGCCATGACGATGGTCTGGAAAAGCTTTGTCCAGACGTCGCCGTGCTGCCACGCGCTGTTGTTCCAGATATTGTCGAAGGCGAGCGAGAGATTCGACTGGTCGGGATCGATCCGCGGACCGGAAACGATCAGGCTCGATCGACCTCGCCGGCCGGCTTGTCGAAGAAGGGCGATTGCGTGTCGAAGACGAAGTTCGCCCAGCCGAGGAAGCGCTTGCGGACCTTCACGCGGTCGGCCGAGATGCTGACATCACCGGCAAAGCCCAGGTCTGCAAGCACGTTGTCATCATAGACCGTCATCCATGACGGGACCGGTCCCTTCGACCTTCGGAGCATCGCCGGTAAAGTCGACCGGTACGGTGACGCCGTGCGCCGTGATGATCGTCTGGGTCTTGGAGACCGTGACCGTGCGGCTCGTGCCGCTGACGGAGACCGTAACGCTGCCGTCCGGATTGTTCACGACCCAATCGGGATGCGGATCGTCGCCAAGCGGCGAGAAGCGCGGGTATTTGACGGTGATCGTATCGCCGGAAATACGGAATTCCGGCTGAACATCGTAGCTCACCCATTGGCTGAGGTAGATCCCGACACGCTCCCAATGCGCCTCGGCGATCAGCTTCGGCAGATCGAAGAACCAGACGGCGTAGATGCCGTAAAGCAGCGCTCCGATTACGAGCATCAAGCCGCCGAAGCGCTGCCGGAAGGAGCGATGGAGATACTCCGGGTAGCGCGTTTCGATTTCGTGCATGCGGTTTGCGTCGATCACCGTCATGGCGGCCTCAATGTTGCAGAAGGAAAGCATGCTCGCCGACGAGACGGCGGCGGAGCCAGGCGGAGAACTGGTCGACGGCGACGATGGTCACGAAGAGCAGCAGAACGAGAGCAACGGTCTTTGCGCCGAAACCGCGCGAGATCGAAAGCTTCAGCTCCTCGCCGATACCGCCGCCACCGACGGCGCCGATAATCGTCGAGGCGCGCACGTTGATCTCAAGGCGCAGCAGCGCATAGGACGCGAAGTTCGGCATGACCTGGGGCATGGCACCGAAGCGCACACGCTCGAACCAGTTGGCGCCGACCGCCTTCATGCCTTCATCCGGCTTCATGTCGATATTCTCGGCGACCTCATAGAAGAGTTTTCCGAGCGCGCCGATCGTGTGCAGAGCTGATGGCAATGATTGCTGCAACCGGCCCGATCGAAAGGATCGCGGAGAAAAGGCCGGCGATGACGATCTCCGGAAAAGCGCGCAGGAATTCCATGACGCGCTTGGTTACGACGCGCGGGAGCCAGGAGGGCGTCAGGTTCCGCGCGGCGATGAAGCTCAGCGGCGTTGCGAAGATGAAGCCGATGAGCGTCGAAATGAGCGCGACATTGATCGTGATGATCATCAGCTCGAAATATTCGGGAATATAGAAATCGCCCCAGACATAGACACGACCCTTGGCGAAGTTGAATTCCTCGCCGCCCTTGTCGTTGGGGCTCGCAATATCGAAGAGCGCGCGCCAGACGTCGTTCCAGTCCTTCGGGATAAGCCAGCTCAGGAAGTCGAAGAGATGCGGCAGGCGCTCGAAGAAATGCCCGGCATTGCTCTCGTCGGCAAAGCGGACGGAGGCGACGAAGGCGGCGAACAGGATCAGCAGGCCGAGACCTGTATAGAGGCGGCGGCGGGCGATCATCTTGCTCCAGGCGTCGCCGATGTCCTTGGCGCTCGGTTGAGCGCTTCGCATGTCGGATTGGGGATCGGCAAAGGTCATGGCGCTTCCGCTCGCTCGCAAGAAAAAGGGCGGCCATCGACTGGCCGCCCCGCATTCATATTGGCCGATCAGCCGCCGATGGCAGCCTTACGAACGTCGATAACGGCGTTGTAGAAGTCCGGAGTTACCTTGGAATAGCCCTTGTAATCGCCGCCTTCGACAGCTGCGAAGCACTTGGCGTCCTTGGCCGGCAGAGCCATGAAGAAGTCGGTGAGCTTGGCCTGCCATTCGGCGCCGAGTTCGTTGCGAACGACGAGCGGGCCGTTCGGGATCAGCGGCGAACGCCAGACTTCGACGAGCTTGTTCGGGTCGACGGCGCCCTTGTCGACTTCCTTGCGGAAGGTACCGGAGGTGTAGCCGTCCTTGAAGTCGCCGAGGCCCGAGGAGTCGTCGACAGCAACGTCGACCTTGCCGTCATAGGCAGCGAGAAGGTTGTTCTCGTGGCCGCCGTTGAACTGCGTGGAAGCGAAGAACTTGTCGTTCGGCATGCCAGTGTCCTTCGGGATCTGCGTCAGCGGAACGAGGTAGCCCGAGGTGGAGTCCGGATCGGCGTAGCCGAGCTTCTTGCCCTTGGCGTCCTTGATGGTCTTGATGCCGGAGGACTTCAGAGCGAGACCGATCGAGTAGTAGCCGGTCGAGCCGTCCGTCTGCTGCGTCGTCAGGATCGGCGTAACAGCCTTCGGATCCTTGAGGTAGACGGCTGCATAGCCGGAAGCGCCGAGTTCGGCGAAGTCGAGCGTGCCGCCGAGCAGGCCCTGGATAACGCCGTCATAGTCGGCGGCCGGGAACAGCGAAACCTTCTCGAAGCCGAATTCCTGCTTCAGGTGGTCGGCAAGGCATGCATAGTTGCGCAGACGGTCGGTTTCGTTTTCGCCGCCCATAATGCCGATGCGGAATTCCTTGAGGTCCGCAGCAGCGGCAGACGCCGGCCAGCGCGAGAAGCGCCGTCGCGGCAAAGAGTGCTTTCTTCAACATTGGTTCTCTCCTGATTGACCGGTGTCCCGGTCGTCTTGCTGTTACGAAGAAGTGTGCCCTTGACGCGGGCGCTCGATCGCGGCCGTCCCTCTCAGAGACCGGCCAGCGCCAGCGGTTGCAGGCCGGCGGATGCATGAGCCGCGGCAGGCGCGGGAATATTGATCGACGTCGAGGTCATGGTCTCGTCGATGCCGGCGCCGTCCTTGTCGGTGCCGTAGATTTCCTTGACTGCATCCGCCGTCAGCTCCGAAGGCTTGCCGTCGAAGACGACGCGGCCTGCTGGCCATGCCGACGATGCGTTCGCAATAGTTGCGCGCCGTATCCAGCGTATGCAGGTTGGTGATGACGGTGATGCCTTCGCGCTCGTTGATGTCGCGCAGCGCGTCCATGACGATCTTGGCGTTCAGCGGATCGAGCGAGGCGATCGGCTCGTCGGCGAGCACCATCTTCGGGTTCTGCATCAAGGCGCGGGCGATCGCCACGCGCTGCTGCTGGCCGCCGGAAAGCGTCCCGGCCGCCTGCAGCGCGGTCTGCTCGATGCCGAGGCGCTCCAGAGCGGCAATCGCGTGAATGCGCTCCTCGCGGCTGAAGATGTTCAAGAGGCTCAGCATCGTCGGGCGATGGTTGAGACGGCCGAGCATGACATTGGTGAGAACGTCGAGGCGCGGAACCAGATTGAACTGCTGGAAGATCATCGCGCAGTCGCGCTGCCAGTGGCGCAGAGCCTGCCCGCGAAGAGCGGAAACTTCAACGCCGGCGAAATGAATGGAGCCGGAAGTCGGCTGCTGCAGGCGGTTGATCATGCGCAGCAGCGTGGATTTGCCGGCGCCCGAGCGGCCGATGATGCCGACCATCTGGCCCTGAGGAATAGCCAGTGTCACGGAGTCGACGGCAGTCTTATTGCCAAAACGGCGGGTGACATTCTTCAGCTCGAACATCATGCTCTTCCTTGCATTTTCCACGACCTTGCGTCAGGATGCATTAGTCCGGCTTGATGAAGCTCCGATGTCAGTTTTGTGTAAGTGCTGTCACAATTGCGCCCTATCAGAAGGCTCAGCCGCTATGCCGGCTAAGGAAATCCTCGGCGGAAAGTGCGCGGAAATCCTCGAGCGCCTGCGCGCAGCCGTCGAATGCTCCCAATCCCACCAGGCAAGCTTGTCCATCCGCTCGCCGATTTCCTTGGGAAAGCGCTCGCGGATGAGCTTTGCCGGAACGCCGCCGACGATCGAGTAGGGCGCAACATCCTTCGAGACGACGGCGCCCGCGCCGATCACCGCGCCGTTGCCGACGGTGACGCCGGGCAGGATGGTGGCCCCATGGCCGATCCAGACGTCATGGCCGATGACCACGCGGTTCGAGCGCCGCCACGCGAAGAAATCCGTCTCCATGTCGCCGTCCGGCCAGTAGTCGGCAGCGCGATAGGTGAAATGGTGCAGCGTCGCACGCCAGGTCGGATGATTGGTGGCATTGATGCGAACTGCGGCGGCAATGTTCACGAACTTGCCGATCGTCGCGCACCAGATCGAGCCGTCCTGCATGATGTAGGAATAATCGCCGAATTCGACTTCGCTGATCCGGCAACGTTCGGAGATCTCCGTGTAGCGGCCCAGCGTGGCATCGCTGACGGATGCCGTCTCATGAATATAGGGCTTTTCGCCAAGCTTCCGGCTCATGCTGCAATCGCCTTTCGCGGTGAGAACTGCTGGACATCGAGAATGCGGTCGGCGACGGCCTCGCGCACTTCCTCGTCATGGAAGATGCCGAGAAGGGCAACGCCCGCCTTTTTCTTCTCCTCGATCATGCCGACGACGACGGCGCGATTTTTCGCGTCGAGAGAAGCGGTGGGCTCATCGAGTAGCAGGATCGTATGATCGGTGATGAAGCCGCGGGCGATATTGACGCGCTGCTGTTCGCCGCCCGAGAAGGTCGCAGGCGGCAGTTGCCATAGCGCTTCGGGAAGGTTCAGCTTGGCAAGCAGTGCTGCCGCCTTTTCGCGAGCCGTTGCCGCAGTCTCTCCGCGGGCAAGCAGCGGTTCGGCAACGACATCGATCGCCGCAACCCGCGGCACGGTGCGCAGGAACTGGCTGACATAGCCGAGCGTATCGCGGCGGACATCGATGACCGTGCGTGGATCGGCGGCAGCGAGATCAACGATACGGCCCTTGTGGCTGACGAGGATCTGGCCGGTGTCCACGGCGTAATTGCCGTAAATCATCTTGAGCAGCGAGCTCTTGCCGATGCCCGAGGGTCCGCCGAGAACGACGCATTCGCCAGAGGCGACGGAGAAGGCGACATCGGAAACGACCGGCAGCTTGATGCCGTCGCGCAGATGCATGGTGAAGCTCTTCGAGACTTCGGAAACGACGAGGGGCGTTGCCATGATTGTTGCCTTTCAGACCTGAAGGATCGAAGAAACGAGAAGCTGGGTGTAGGGCTCGCGCGGATCGTCAAGCACGCGGTCGGTAAGACCCTGCTCGATCACGTAGCCGTCCTTCATCACCATCATCCGGTGGGAGAGGAGACGCGCGACGGCGAGGTCATGCGTGACGATGATTGCCGAGAGGCCGAGATCGTTGACGAGGCCGCGGACGAGATCGAGCAGCCGCGCCTGAACCGAGACGTCGAGGCCGCCGGTCGGTTCGTCCATGAAGACGAGACGCGGGCCGGTGACGAGATTGCGGGCGATCTGCAGGCGCTGGCGCATGCCGCCGGAGAAGGCGCGGGGCTGGTCGTCGATGCGTCCGGCATCGATTTCGACACGCTCCAGCCAGTCGACCGCCGTCGAGCGGATCTTGCCGTAATGCCGGTCGCCGATCGCCATCAACCGTTCGCCGACATTGGCACCGGCCGACACCGTCATGCGCAGGCCATCGGCCGGATTCTGATGCACGAAGCCCCAATCGGTGCGCATCAGGAAGCGCCGCTCGGCCTCGCTCATGCGGTAGAGATCGCGATAGTCTCCGTCGCGCATGTGATATTCGACGCTGCCGGTCGTCGGCATCAGGCGGGTCGAGATGCAGTTGAGCAGCGTCGTCTTGCCGGAACCGGATTCGCCGACGATGGCGAGCACCTCGCCCGGCCAGAGTTCGAAGGAGACATTCCGGCAGCCGATACGGTTGCCATAGAACTTCGAAACGTCGTTGACCTTGAGGAGAGGGGTGTCACTCATTCCGCAGCCTCCTTCGGCGCAAGCATCTCACCGGCATGTCCATGCTCGCGGCGGTCTTCGCAATGGTCGGTATCGGAGCAGACGAACATGCGTCCGCCCTTGTCGTCGAGGATCACTTCGTCGAGATAGACATCCTCCGCGCCGCAAAGCGCGCAGGGCTTGCCGAAGCGCTGGATGTCGAAGGGGTAGTCTTCGAAATCGAGGCTGACGACTTCGGTATAGGGCGGCACGGCATAGATGCGCTTCTCGCGGCCGGCGCCGAAGAGCTGCAGTGCATCCGACATATGCATTTTCGGATTGTCGAATTTCGGCGTCGGCGACGGATCCATGACGTAGCGGCCGGCAACCTTGACCGGATAGGCATAGGTCTTGGAGATGCGGCCGTTATGGGCGATGTCCTCGTAAAGCTTCACATGCATCAGGCCGTATTCTTCCAGTGCATGCATCTTGCGCGTTTCGGTCTCGCGCGGCTCGAGGAAGCGGAGCGGCTCCGGGATCGGCACCTGGTAGACCAGCACCTGGTTGGCTCCGAGCTTTTCTTCCGGAATGCGGTGGCGCGTCTGGATGATCGTCGCATCCTTGGTATGCGTCGTCACCGCGACGTTGGCGACCTTCTGGAAGAAGGCGCGGATCGAGACGGCGTTCGTCGTGTCGTCGGCGCCCTTGGTCGATGACCTTGAGAACGTCGTCCGGTCCGATGATCGAAGCCGTCACCTGCACGCCGCCGGTACCCCAGCCGTAGGGCATGGGCATTTCGCGAGAGGCGAAGGGCACCTGGTAACCGGGGATCGCGATCGCCTTCAGGATGGCGCGGCGGATCATCCGCTTGGTCTGTTCGTCGAGATAGGCGAAGTTGTAGCTGGCGAGATCGGTCATTCGGCGGCTTCCTTGATGTCATCGCCACCATTGCGGGCGGCTTCGAATTCGCGGCGCATGCGGCGGACAAGATCGAGCTCGGCTTGGAAGTCCACATAATGCGGCAGTTTCAGATGCTCGACGAAGCCGGTCGCCTGGACGTTGTCGGAGTGAGAAATGACGAATTCCTCGTCCTGTGCCGGCGCGGTGATGTCTTCGCCGAGCTCTTCGGCGCGAAGCGCGCGGTCGACCAGCGACATCGACATCGCCTTGCGCTCGCTCTGGCCGAAGACGAGGCCGTAGCCGCGGGTGAACTGCGGCGGTGCCTTGGCCGAGCCCTTGAACTGGTTGACCATCTGGCATTCCGTTACCTGGATCGCGCCGAGCGAGACGGCAAAGCCAAGTTCCGGAACATCGAACTCGACCTCGACTTCACCGATGCGGATTTCGCCGGTGAAGGGATGGTTGCGGCCGTAGCCGCGCTGCGTGGAATAGCCGAGCGCCAGAAGGAAACCCTCGTCGCCGCGGGCAAGTGCCTGCAGGCGCAGGTCGCGGCTCATCGGGAATTCCATCGGTTCGCGGGTGAGATCGCCGATCTCGTGATCCTCCGGCATATCGCCATCGCCTTCGATCAGGCCTTCCTGGCCAAGGATTTCCGAAACGCGGATGACGCGACCGGTTTCGGCGGTACGCTGCAGCGGGCTCTTCGACGGTCTCGTCGGACAGCAGCGAAGGATCGAGCAGGCGGTGGGTATAGTCGAACGTCGGGCCGAGAAGCTGCCCTCCCGGCAGATCCTTGTAGGTCGCCGACACGCGGCGCTCGATCTTCATTGCGGCCGTGTCGAGCGGCTTCGAATAGCCGAAGCGCGGCAGCGTCGTGCGGTAGGCGCGCAGCAGGAAGATCGCCTCGATCATGTCGCCTCGCGACTGGCGGACAGCGAGTGCTGCGAGGGTACGGTCGTAGAGAGAGGCTTCGGCCATGACCCGGTCGACGGCGAGTGCCAGTTGCGCGACGATCTGGTCGATCCCGATCGCCGGCAGCGAGCGGTCGCCGCGGCGGCGGTCGGCAAGCAGGCGGTGGGCGTTTTCAATGGCGGCCTCGCCCCCTTTGACGGCAACATACATGGGGTCACATCTCCGTTGCGATAATCTTGGTGGTACGCGGCAGGCATAGGAAACGGCTGCCCGCGGTCAGCACGAGGTCGATGCCGCGCGGGAAGAGGGCGCGGTTGTCGGCCCAGAGGCGCAGGAAGGTCTCGGGCAGTCCGACAGGCGCAATTTCCGCGACGCTCTGAATGCCGGGACCCGTCAGCGCCAGTCGGCGGCCGCCCTCCAGTCCGGCAAGTTCGATGACGAGCGTCGTCGAGCGATCGGGATATTCCTGCGTGCCAGCGGCAAACAGCCCGCAGGAGGAAAGCGTCACGCCGCCTTCGATGAAGGCGAAGCGGGCTTCGGCCTTTTCCTGCACGACCGGTGCACCGGTGTGAAAGCCGAGCCATTCAGGCATTGCGGATTTTGCGAGCCCGGCGGAAAGCCAGACCGGCGTATCGTGATCGCACAGCGTCAGCGCAATTGCGCCAGCAGCAATGCCGAGCGGCGCAGGCGGCGCGACTTCGGGCGCAACGGTCTGGATCGTGCCGGGGCGCGCCATGCCGTCCATCAGCGATCTTGAAGACGCTCTGAGCGTGGAAGACCGGCTCGGCAAAGCCGCCGGTCAGCGCTTCTGTCTTGAGGCTCATCAGTTGTCTCCCCGCACCATGGTGAAGAAATCGACCCGCGTCGCTGCCGTCTCGTCCGCCTTGCGGCGATCGGCCTCTGCAATCCGCGCCGCGATCGGCGAAAGCAGCGTCTTCTCGACGAAGTCCTTCGTTGCGTCGTCCTGCCAGAGCGCGTCGAAGATCGCGGCAAGCCGTGCCCGCTCGCGGTCCGTGCCGAGCGCCTGCGCATGGCCGACGGCGCCGGAGCCGAGCCGGATCGTCGCGCGCGTCACCGTGACTTCGCCGAGATTGAAGGGGGCGCCGCCGCCGCCGATGCGGCCGCGCACCATGACGAGACCGGTTTCCGGTCCGCGCACCGTCTGGACTGCCGGCTTTTCCGCGAGTGCCTCAAACGCCTCGACGAGTTCGTTTCGTTCCGCGCGCGCGAGCAGATCGGCAACGCGCTTGCGCCCGATCACCGTCTGAGGCGCAGCGTTCTTCTGTTCCGCTGATGTCATCGCCGTTTCCCTAAAATGTCTATTGATATAGACAACCATACAAGATACATTTAGCCTTAAAGTGAGGACGTGACAAGCGTGTGACATCACTCTAGTGAAAGTGCGAGGGGGAGAAATGGCTGGATTGAACCAGGTACAGAGACAGACGGGCGTGGCGCTCTGGCGCCAGATTGCGGACCGGATTCGCGACGCAATCAGTACCGGTGCCTACGACGAGACCGGCATGGTGCCGCCGGAAACGGTTCTGGCGCTGCAATTCGGCGTCAATCGCCATACCGTACGAAGCGCTCTTGCCGCTCTGGCGCAGGAAGGCATCGTGCGTGCGGTACAAGGTCGCGGTACCCTGATCGAGCGCAAGGAACGGCTGAATTTCCCGATCACCCGGCGCACGCGCTTCACGGCCGGCATCGGCGCCCAGGCGCGCGAGATGCGCGGCCTGTTGCTCGATCATGCGGAAGAGGCGGCGGATGCGGAAGTTGCCCGCTGGCTTGGTCGCCAGCCAGGGACTGCGGTCATCCGCCTGGAAACTTTACGCACGGCCGACGGGCGGCCGGTATCCTGCGCGACAGCGTGGTTTCCGGCGGATCGGTTTGCCGGCATCGACGAAGTCTATCGCAAGACGGAATCGATCACCAAGGCCTTCGCCGAACTCGGCCTGCCGGATTATGTGCGTGCAACGACCGAGATCACGGCCGCTCATGCCGATTCCCGCGACATCGCCACTCTGGAACTGACGCCAGGGGCCATCCTGCTCATCGCCAAGGCGATGAATACCGATCTCGAAGGCGTGCCGGTGCAATATTCGATCACCCGCTTTGCGGCCGACAGGGTGCAGTTCACGATAGAGAATTGAAAAAGCCGGGCAGCGGGCCCGGCTTATTCAATGAGAATGTCGAACGCTTAGTGCGCGCCGGACATATCGCCGAGCACTTCCTTCGAAGCGACGGTGGAGTCGGCATTCAGCTTGTAGACCATCGGCACGCCGGTCGCGAGGTTGAGCGCCAGGATCTGTTCCTTGGTCAGCCGGTCGAGCACCATCACCAGCGAGCGCAGCGAATTGCCGTGGGCGGCAACCAGCACCTTTTCGCCACGCAGCACGCGCGGCAGGATTTCGGTCAGGTAATAAGGCCAGACGCGGGCGCCGGTGTCGCGCAGGCTTTCGCCGCCCGGCGGCGGCACGTCGTAGGAACGGCGCCAGATATGCACCTGCTCCTCGCCCCACTTGGCGCGGGCATCGTCCTTGTTGAGGCCGGAGAGATCGCCGTAGTCGCGCTCGTTCAGCGCCTGGTCGCGGATCGTCTCAAGATCGGGCTGGCCGACCTTCGTCGAGAATGATCTTCAGCGTGTTCTGGGCGCGCATCAGCACCGACGTGAAGGCGATGTCGAACTTGATGCCGTAGTCGGCAAGCGCCTTGCCGCCGGCATTGGCTTCCTCGATGCCGAGTTCGGTCAGGTCAGGATCCTTCCAGCCGGTGAAGAGGTTCTTCAGGTTCCAGTCGCTCTGGCCGTGGCGAACGAGGACGAGGGTGCCGCTCATGAAATATGCCTCCGTATAAAGTCAGTGTTGGGAGAGCCCGAGCACGTCGAGCATGGAATAGAAACCAGGTTTCTTGTCGCGCGCCCAGAGCGCCGCCTTGATGGCGCCGCGCGCGAAGATCGAACGGTCGGCGGCACTGTGCGACAGCGTCACGAGCTCGCCTTCGCCGGCGAAGAGAACCGAATGCTCGCCGATCACCGAGCCGCCGCGCAGCGTCGCAAAGCCGATCGTGCCGGCTTCGCGTGCGCCGGTATGGCCGTCGCGCACGCGCACGGAATGTGCGGCCAGATCGATATCGCGGCCCTTGGCGGCAGCCTCGCCGAGAAGCAGCGCGGTGCCCGACGGCGCATCGACCTTGTGCTTGTGGTGCATTTCCAGGATTTCGATGTCCCAATCGGCCGGGCTCGAGCGCGCGCGCGGCCTGCTCCACGAGAACGCCGAGAAGATTGACGCCGAGGCTCATATTGCCGGACTTGACGATGCGCGCATGACGCGCCGCCGCCGTGATCTTCGCATTATCGTCGCGTCCGAGCAACCGGTCGTGCCGATGACATGGACGATGCGCGCCTGCGCAGCGAGGCCGGCGAATTCCACCGTGGCCGCAGGCGAGGTGAAATCGAGCACGCCTTCGGCCTGGACGAAAGGCCTCGAGCGGATCGTCGCCGATGATCGACGCCATTCGGGCCGAGGCCGGCAATTTCGCCGGCATCCTTGCCGATGAAGGCGAGCCCGGCGCGCTCGATGGCGGCATGCAGCGTCACGCCCTCGCATGGAATGGATGAGGCGGATCAGCGTCTGCCCCATGCGCCCTGCCGCGCCAACCACCACCAGTTTCATCGCAGCATCGCTCATGTCTGTCTCACTATCCGTATCAAAGTATGAATCCGAGGCGGCAGGCCTCTGAAGATTGTTGAGGCGAGCGTAAAGACCGTCGCTGCGCTTCGCAAGCGTCTCGTGATTGCCTTCCTCGACGACACGGCCCTGCTGCATGACGACGATCTTGTCGGCGCGGACGACGGTCGACAGCCGGTGGGCGATGACGACGACGGTGCGGCCGCTCATCGCGTCATCGAGCGCCTTCTGCACGGCTGCTTCCGATTCCGTGTCGAGCGCCGATGTCGCCTCGTCGAGAAGCAGGATCGGCGCGTTGCGCACCAGCGCGCGGGCGATCGACAGACGCTGGCGCTGGCCGCCTGAAAGCGTCACGCCGTTTTCGCCGACCGGCGTGTCGTAGCCCTGCGGCTGCGCACAGGATGAAATCATGCGCATAGGCGAGCCGCGCGGCTTCCTCCACCTCGGCATCGGTCGCCTCCGGGCGGCCGTAGCGGATATTGTCGCGGATCGTGCCTTCGAACAGGTATGGCTGCTGCGAGACATAGGCGAGCTGCTGGCGCAGCGACTGCTTGGTGACGTGGGCGATGTCCTGCCCGTCGATCAGGATCTCGCCCGGCGCTTGGGATCGTAGAAGCGCGGAATGAGGCTGATGACCGTCGATTTGCCGGCGCCGGATGGGCCGACGAGCGCAGTCGTCTTGCCGCCTTCGGCAACGAAGCTCACGCCGTTGAGGATCGCGTCGCCTGCCGTAGGCGAAAGAGACGTTGCGGAATTCGATGCGGGCATTCGTCACCGCCAGAGGCTTGGCATCCGGCAGGTCGCGCTGATGCGGCTCCATATCGAGCAGTTCGTAGATCATCCGCGCATTGACGACGGCGCGCTCCAGCTGGACCTGCAGTCTTGCAAGGCGTCGGGCCGGATCGTAGGCGAGCAGCAGCGCCGTGACGAAGGAGAAGAAGGCGCCCGGCGGCACGTTGTGGTAGATCGACCGGTAGGCGGCATAGGCAAGCACGCTGGCAACGGCAAAGCCGGCGAAGGTTTCCGTCATCGGCGCGGTGCGTTCGGAAAGGCGGGCGATCCGGTTTGCGCGGTTTTCGGCACGCTGCGATGAGCTTGTTGACCTTGCGCTCCAGCTCGTCTTCCATCGTGAAGGCCTTGACGATGGTGATGCCCTGGATCGTTTCCTGCATGGCGCCGAGGACGTGGCTGTTCAGATCGATCGGCTTCGCGTGGTCGCCTGAGCGCAGGCGCTTGGACAGATAGCGCAGGCCATACAGCAGCGGCGGCGCCAGGATGAAGACGGCGAGGCTGAGCAACGGGTCCTGGATGATCATCACGCCGATCAGCGACACGAAGGTCAGCAAGTCGCGCGCAGTCGACGTGACCGTCAGGTTCAGCACATCGCGGATGCCGCTGACGTTCTGGCTGACCTGCGCGGCGATGTGGGCCGAGCGGGCTTCGCTGAAGAAGCCGACGGAAAGCGTCATCAGGTGCGCATAGAGCCGGCGCTGGTAGCGGGCGACGATATTGTTGCCGATCTTCGAAAGCGCCACGGCCTGGCCGTAGCTCGCAAAGCCGCGCAGCACGAAGGCGATGAAGATCGAAAGACAGATGATCCAGACGACATCGGCGCGCCGGTTGGCGAAGGCCTCGTCGATGATCGCTTTCATGATCCAGGCGGTGAACGCCGTCGTAAGCGCGACGACGACGAGGCAGGCGATGGCAAAGACATAGCCCCGAGATGATCGCGGCCGTTTTCGGCGATGATGCGCTTCAGGATGCCGGTGACGGTCTCGCTGCTGACAGCTGCTGCTTTGTGCTTGCGGATGATTCCAAAAAT
Organism: uncultured Alphaproteobacteria bacterium; assembly: GCA_963838565.1. GTDB lineage: Bacteria > Pseudomonadota > Alphaproteobacteria > Rhizobiales > Rhizobiaceae > Rhizobium. The sequence continues at coordinate 347,261 of CAWIRO010000015.1, read as the reverse complement.
GGTCTTCCTGTCTCGGACCATGCGCGCCGCAAAGGCGCGCGTGCTTGCGGCGGCTCTATAAAGAGTTGGCGCCCGTTTGGCGAGACCGGCGTTAGCGGCGCCAGCGGCGTCCTTCGGTCGACACGCCGAAACGCGACGGCGTGCGCGCATAGGAGGAAAGGCCGGCAAGCGCTGCCAGCGGATGGGTGACGACATAGGTCGGGATGGCTTTGCAGCAGCGCCGAATGCGGCGCCTTGTCCTCGAAGGCGGCGCGGAATTCCGGCTTCCTCAACGCCGGCAGGATCTTCTGCGAAATGCCGCCGGAGAGATAGACGCCGCCGCGCGCCATGAAGATCATCGCCATGTCGCCGGCGACGCGGCCGAGATAGGTGGAAAACAGCGAGATGGTCTCGACGGCCGCCTCGTCGCTGCCGGCAAGCGCATGCGAGGTGATGTCGGCCGGATCGCGGTATCGTCGGCTCGATGCCGTCGACCTTGCAGATGGCGCGGTAGAGGTTGACGATGCCGCGGCCGCAGAGGATTTGTTCGGCCGAAATGCGGCCCTCGATCGGCTCGAGATGCGGGAAGATCTCGCAGATCGCGCTTGGTGCGCGGCCCGAGATCGACATGGCCGCCTTCGCCGGGAACCGGAATCCAGGCGTGCTGGGCATGGACGAGCCCGCCGACGCCGAGGCCGGTGCCGGGACCGAGCACGACGCGGGAGGCGACCATCTCCCCGATGCGCGTGGCCGATCTGTTCGCGGTCTTCATCGCCGAGCGAGGCGATCGCCAGCGCCTGCGCCTCGAAATCGTTGATGACGAGCACGTCCTCGAGGCCGAGATCGTCGATCATCGTCTTCGGCCGGACCACCCAGTCGCAATTGGTCAGCGGAATCTCGTCGCCCTTGATCGGACCGGCGACGGCGAGGATCGCCGAGCGCGGCTGCACCGAGGTCTTGTCGAGCACGCCGTTGCTGGATCGCTTCGTCGATCGTCGCGAAATCCGCCGTGCGCGACGATCGGAAACTGCTTCGGCTCGGCATAGGCGTCCGGTCAGGATGGAGAAGCGGGCATTGGTTCCGCCGATATCGCCGATCAGGATCGGAAAGGGCAGGGAGCTTTCGCTGTTGTTCGAGTGTGGGCATGGCCGGTTCCGTGATGCGCCTGAGGCGTCAGGCTCGAGTGTCGGATGAAGTTTTTCGCGGTCGCCTGGTTGAGCGCCATCGGAATATCGTAGACGATCGCGAGCCGCATCAGCGCCTTGACGTCGACGTCATGCGGCATCGGCGTCAACGGGTCGACGAAGAAGATCAGCGCGTCGACTTCGCCGGTGGCGATCATCGCGCCGATCTGCTGGTCGCCGCCGAGCGGGCCGCTCTTCAGGCGCGTGACGTCGAGGTCGGGAACGGCGTCCTGCACGCGGCCGCCGGTCGTGCCGGTGGCGACGATCTTCCAGTTGGCAAGACAGGTCTCTGTTGCGCGCGGGCGAAGTCCGCCATGTCGTCCTTCTTCTGGTCATGCGCAATCAATGCGAGGCATTTGCCGCTGGCCATGAAGAAGACCTCCGTCCCGAACAATTCAATCGATTTGACCGCTTCTATACCAAGCGCTTGCGATTTGAAAGCACAGAGTCGTTGACGGCGCTCATTGCATCGCAGGGCTTGTCGGGCGGGAACCGGGCCGACGGCAGGCAATGCCCGTCGGTATCGGCCGCAGGCTCTGCCGCCGGAGCGGCCGTGAGTGCGCTTGCGCAGCCGAGGCGCCGCCATAGGTCGCGGCACTGCACCGAGGCCGACAGCCGGGGCGGCCAGCACGGCGGCGCAGGCCTTCGGCAGATCGGAGACCATCACCTCGCGCGGCGGCTTCGCCGGCTTGGCGCCGGGCTTCGGCGGTTTCGGCGGCGCCCAAGGTTCCTTGGTGAACCACCAGGCGAGCGACTTGTCGCAGCCGTCGCCGGCTGCGACCGGCGCCTGCGGCTTGCAGCCGGCAGCGCCCGGCGGGCACTTCATGCGGATGTGGAAATGCGAGTCGTGGCCGTAGTCGGGCCGCAGCTTGCCGAGAAGGGTGCGGTCGCCGGTCCAGGTGTCGCACAGCTTCTTCTTGATCGCCGGATTGACGAAAACGCGCTCCACCTGCGGGTAGCTTGCCGCCTGCATCAGCAGCTCGCGCGTGCGTCGTGCGTCCAGCGCTTGGGATCGACGGTCAGGAACTTGTCCTTGTGCAGCATCGAGGTGAACGGCAGGTCCTCGCGCTCCTGCGCCGTCATCGGGTGCGCGGGCATCGGCGTGAACCAGATATCGGCATCGAGCCCGATCTGGTGCGAGGCGTGGCCGTTGAGCATCGGCCCGCCGCGCGGCTGGGAGATATCGCCGATCAGAAGACCCGGCCAGCCGATCCTATTTGACCGCGCATCCTGCGAGAACTGTTCGAGCAGCGCGATCATCGCCGGATTGCCCCAGCGGCGGTTGCGCGACAGCCGCATCGCCTGCCAGGTCGGCCCGTCGGTCGGGATCGCCACGGCGCCCGCCATGCAGCCCTTGGCATAAAAGCCGATCGGCTGCGCCGGTCCCTGCGTCGGCAGCGCGACCGAGCCGAAGATCGCCTTGGCGCTGCCCGGGCTCGGTTGCTTCTGCTGCGCGCCGACGTCGCCGGCGACAAGGCTTGCGCCGAATCGCCCGGCCAAGCGCAGCTTGCCGATGGTCTTCAAAGGCGGAGCGAAGCGGAAAGCCATGCCGTTTCCTGAACATCTGCCGAAGTGATTTGCGATCGAATCTACCGTGAAAAGCAATTTTGGTGAATCGATGTTTTGGCGCGATGGCGCGGAGCGGCGGTCGGCGGAATCGCCGCATGCTGCGAAGGCGCTTGAGGAAGCCACGCCTGACACGACTGCCGATACGGTCAAAATTTCTGCGAGCCCGGCAAAAACTCAAACTCTCCTGTTTTTCGCCCGCTATTTCGCCTATTCTCGGCGAAGCGAATAACAAGGGGATTGGTGAATGGCGGTTGTCGTGGTCGAAAATGGAGTGTGCTTCGTCGCTCTGCGTGGCGCTCTGATCGCCTTGCCGCCGGCAGCCTCGGCTCAGGAGCAGAATTTCAGGATCGGCACGCTCGATCGATCGGCGAACTGAAATACAAGCCCGGCTTCGCGCATTTCGACTATGTCAATCCGGATGCGCCGAAGGGTGGCGACCTGCAGGCTCTCCGACAAGCGGCACCTTCGACACGTTCAATCCGCTCCTGGCAAAGGGCGAAGCGGCGACGGGCTCGACGCTGCGTCTTCGACACGCTGATGAAGTCGGCCGACGACGAAATGCTCGCCTCCTACGGGCTGCTGGCCGAAGGCGTCTCCTATCCCGACGACTTTTCCAGCGCGACCTTCCGGCTGCGCGCGGAAGCGAAATGGGCGGACGGCCAGCCGGTGACGCCGGAAGACGTGATCTTCAGCTTCGACAAGACGAAGGAGCTCAATCCGCTTCTCGTCGAACTACTACCAGCATGTCGTCAAGGCCGAAAAGACCGGCGAGCGCGACGTCACCTTCACCTTCGACGAGAAGAACAACGGAACTGCCGAACATCCTCGGCCAGTTGCTGATCGTGCCGAAGCACTGGTGGGAAGGCAAGGGCCCGGACGGCAAGCCGCGCGACATCTCGAAGACGACGCTCGAGCCGGTCATGGGTTCCGGTCCCTACAAGATCGCCGTCTTTCACGCCGGCGTTCGACGATCCGCTACGAACTGCGCGACGACTATTGGGGCAAGGACCTCAACGTGAATGTCGGCCAGAACAATTTCCGCACGATCACCTACACCTACTTTGGCGACCGCGACGTGGAGTTCGAGGCGTTCCGCGCCGGCAATGTCGATTACTGGCGGGAGAACCAGGCGAGCCGCTGGGCGACGGCCTATGATTTTCCTGCCGTCAAGGATGGCCGCGTCAAGCGCGAAGAGCTGCAAAACCCGCTACGCGCCACCGGCATCATGCAGGCGCTCGTGCCCAATCTGCGCCGCGACAAGTTCAAGGATCAGCGGGTGCGCGAGGCGCTGAACTATGCCTTCGACTTCGAGGAGCTGAACCGCACGATCGTCTTCAACGCCTACAAGCGCATCGACAGCTACTTCTGGGGTACCGAACTTGCCTCCTCCGGCCTGCCGCAGGGCCGCGAGCTGGAAATCCTGCAAGGGCTGAAGGACAAGGTGCCGCCCGAGGTCTTCACCACGCCCTACACCAATCCGGTCGGCGGCGATCCGCAGAAGAGCCGCGACAACCTGCGCAAGGCGATCGCGCTGTTCAAGGAGGCCGGCTACGAGCTGAAGGGCAACCGGATGGTCAATGCGAAGACCGGCGAGCCGTTCGGCTTCGAGATCCTTGCTGAACAGCCCGTCTCTTGAGCGCTGGGCCGTTGCCTTATGCGCAGAACCTGAAGAAGATCGGCATCGATGCGCGCGTGCGCACGGTCGATGCCTCGCAATATACCAACCGCGAGCGCAGCTTCGACTACGACATGATCTGGAATGTCTGGGCCGAGACGCTGAATCCCGGCAACGAGCAGGCCGACTATTGGGGCTCGCAGGCGGTCAACCAGCAGGGCTCGCAGAACTATGCCGGCATCAGCCGATCCGGCCATCGATGCGCTGATCAGCATGATCATCTTCGCGCCGAACCGCGACGAACTGGTCGCCGCCACCAAGGCGCTCGACCGCGTGCTGCTTGCCCATCACTATGTCGTTCCGCTCTTCTACGGCAACAGCTAGCGCGGATCGCCTACTGGAACACGATCACTCGTCCGGCCGAGCTGCCGAACTATTCGGCTTGGCTTCCCGGACGTCTGGTGGTCGAAGCGACGGCGAAATGAGCGGGCTTGCATTGGCCGGCGCGCTGTGGCTCCAAATGGACGATGCGAATCAGTCGGAACAAGCCGGCGGCGGACCGGCGTGAGAAGACTTGCGGATTGAACGACATCTGATGGACGCGCACGACGGACGAAGTTCGAGACCTGGAAGGCCGACGCGCTGATGGGTGCCTATATCCTGCGGCGCCTGCTTCTGATGATCCCGACGATCGTCGGCATCATGGCGATTTCCTTCGCCGTCATCCAGTTTGCGCCCGGCGGGCCTGTCGAACAGGTGATCGCCGATCTGACCGGCCAGGCCGAGGGTGGCGACCAGCGCCTTTCCGGCGGCGGGCGACCTGCTCGGTCAGCCGCTTCGACGACAGCGGCTCCAGATACCGCGGCGCGCAGGGGCTCGATCCGGAATTCATCGCCAAGCTGGAAAAGCAGTTCGGCTTCGACAAGCCGCCGCTGACGCGCTTTCGCGAGATGATGTGGAACTACATCCGCTTCGATTTCGGCGAGAGCTTCTTCCGCAATACCTCGGTGATCGACCTCATCCTCGACAAGATGCCGGTCTCGATCTCGCTCGGCCTCTGGATCCTGATCTTTTCCTACGCCATCTCCATTCCGCTCGGCATCAGCAAGGCGGTCTCGGATGGCTCGACCTTCGATGTCTGGACGTCCGGCGTCATCATCGTCGGCTATGCCGTGCCGAGCTTCCTGTTCGGCATCCTGCTGATCGTGCTGTTCGCCGGCGGCTCGTTCTTCGACTGGTTTCCGCTGCGCGGTCTCGTCTCGGACAATTTCGACCAGCTGACCTGGTGGCAGAAGATCCTCGACTATTTCTGGCACATGACGCTGCCGCTGATCACGCTCTCGCTTGCCGCCTTCGCGACGACGACGCTGCTGACCAAGAATTCCTTCATCGACGAGATCAAGAAGCAGTATGTCGACGACCGCGCGCGCCAAGGGGCTGAACGAGCGCCAGGTGCTCTACGGCCACGTCTTCCGCAATGCCATGCTGATCATCATCGCCGGCTTTCCCGGCGCCTTCATCTCCGCCTTCTTCACCGGCTCGCTGCTGATCGAGAATATCTTCTCGCTCGATGGCCTCGGCCGTCTCGGCTATCACGCCGTCGTCAAGCGCGACTATCCGATCGTCTTTGCCACGCTCTACATCTTCTCGCTGATGGGCCTGTTCGTCAGCCTGCTCTCGGACCTGATCTATACCTGGGTCGATCCGCGCATCGATTTCGAGCGGAGGGATGTCTGATGGACATCGGCCGCCAATCCGACGCCGTCACGCCGGTCAAGCCGCCGCGCAGGGCCTGCTGTCCCCGATCAACCGCCGCCGCTGGCAGAATTTCAAGGCCAACCGGCGCGGCTTCTGGTCGTTCTGGATCTTCCTGGTCCTGTTCGTCCTCAGCCTCTTTGCCGAATTCATCGCCAACGACAAGCCGATCATCGCGTCCTACAAGGGCGAGATCCTGTTTCCGGTCCTGGTCGACTATCCGGAGGAAAAGTTCGGCGGCTTCCTGGCCGAAACCGACTATCGCTCGCGATGTATCGCCGACGAGATCAACGCCAATGGCTGGATGATCTGGCCGCCGATCCGCTATTCCTACCAGACGGTCAATTCCAACATTCCGCATTCGGCGCCGACGCCGCCCTTCTGGCTGATGGACAAGGAGGAGCGCTGCTCCGGCTATCCGCAGGGCGACAACGATCCCAACTGCAACTTCGGCAATCTCAACTGGCTCGGCACCGACGACCAGGCGCGCGACGTGCTGGCGCGCATGATCTACGGTTTCCGCATTTCCGTGCTCTTCGGCCTGGCGCTGACCATCTGCTCGGCCATCGTCGGCGTCACCGCCGGTGCCGTGCAGGGCTATTTCGGCGGCTGGACCGACCTGCTTCTGCAGCGCTTCATCGAGATCTGGTCGTCGATGCCGGTGCTCTACATCCTGCTGATCATCGCCGCGATCCTGCCGCCGGGCTTCTTCGTGCTGCTCGGCATCATGCTGCTGTTCTCCTGGGTCGGTTTCGTCGGCATCGTGCGGGCCGAGTTCCTGCGCGCCCGCAATTTCGAATATGTCCGCGCCGCCCGCGCGCTCGGCGTCAACAACCGCACGATCATGTGGCGCCATCTGCTGCCGAATGCCATGGTGGCGACGCTGACCTTCCTGCCGTTCATCCTGTCCGGCTCGATCACGACGCTGACCTCGCTCGATTTCCTCGGCTTCGGCATGCCGCCCGGCTCGCCGTCGCTCGGCGAACTGATCGCCCAGGGCAAGTCCAACCTGCAGGCGCCCTGGCTCGGGCTGACTGCCTTCTTCACCATGTCGATCATGCTGTCGCTGCTGATCTTCATCGGCGAGGCCGTGCGCGATGCCTTTGATCCGAGAAAGACCTTCGCATGAGCCAGATGACCGAACCTCTTCTCTCCGTCCGCGATCTCTCGGTCGCCTTCCACCAGGGCGGCGAGACATCGCTGGCCGTCGATCGCATCTCCTTCGACATCAAGCAAGGGCGAGGTCGTGGCGCTGGTCGGCGAATCCGGCTCCGGCAAGTCGGTCTCGGCCAATTCGATCCTGAAGCTGCTGCCCTATCCGGCGGCCAGCCATCCGACCGGCGAGATCCTTTTCAAGGGCAAGGACCTGCTGAAGGCATCGGACAGGCGCTGCGCGAGGTGCGCGGCAACGACATCACGATGATCTTCCAGGAGCCGATGACCTCGCTCAATCCGCTGCATACGATCGAGCAGCAGATCGCCGAAATCCTCGATCTGCATCAGGGCATGACCGGTCAGGCGGCGCGCAAGCGCGTGCTGGAACTGCTCAATCAGGTCGGCATCCGCGAGCCGGAAAAGCGGCTGAACGCCTATCCGCACGAACTCTCCGGCGGCCAGCGCCAGCGCGTCATGATCGCCATGGCGCTCGCCAACCGGCCGGAACTGCTGATCGCCGACGAGCCGACGACGGCGCTCGACGTGACCGTGCAGGCGCAGATCCTCGAACTGCTGCGCCGATTGAAGGACGAGCACGGCATGTCGATGCTGTTCATCACCCATGACCTCGGCATCGTCCGCAAATTCGCCGATCGCGTCTGCGTCATGACCAAGGGCAAGATCGTCGAAACCGGGCACGGTCGAAGAAGTCTTCGCCAATCCGCAGCACGACTATACCCGCCATCTGCTCGCCTCCGAGCCGCGCGGCGAGCCGCCGCTTGCCGATCCGTCGAAGCCGGTGGTGATGGAAGGCTCGGACATGCGCGTCTGGTTCCCGATCAAGGCCGGTTTCCTGCGCAGGGTCGTCGATCATGTGAAGGCGGTCGACGGCATCGATCTTTCGCTGCGCGCCGGCCAGACGCTCGGCGTCGTCGGCGAATCCGGCTCCGGCAAGACGACGCTCGGCCTGGCGCTGACCCGGCTGATTTCCTCCAAGGGACGCATCAGCTTCGTCGGCAAGGACATAGCCGGCTTATTCGTTCACTGAGATGCGGCCGCTGCGCAACCAGCTGCAGATCGTCTTCCAGGATCCCTACGGCTCGCTCAGCCCCCGCATGTCGGTCGGCGATATCATCGCCGAAGGGTCTGAAGGTGCATGAGCGGTCGCTGTCGCAGAAGAACGCGACCAGCGCGTCTGCTGGGCGCTGGAGGAAGTCGGCCTCGATCCGCTGACCCGCTGGCGCTATCCGCATGAATTCTCCGGCGGCCAGCGCCAGCGCATCGCCATTGCCCGCGCCATGGTGCTGAAGCCGCGCTTCGTCATGCTCGACGAGCCGACCTCGGCGCTCGACATGAGCGTGCAGGCGCAGGTGGTCGATCTGCTGCGCGACCTGCAGAAGAAGCACGATCTCGCCTATCTCTTCATCAGCCATGACCTGAAGGTCGTCAGGCGCTCGCCAACGACATCATCGTCATGCGCTTCGGCAAGGTGGTGGAGCAGGGGCCGTCGGCGGAAATCTTCCGCGCGCCGAAGGAAGATTATACCAAGGCGCTGATGGCCGCCGCCTTCAACATCGAGGCGGTGCCGACGCCTGCCGTCCAGCAGTAAAAGAAGATCATGCCCGCAAGAGCTCCCGTTCTCGTCGATCTGAAGTTCAATTCCGAAGGCAGTCGCTCGCATTCTGAAGACCGCCTTTCCGGATCGCGGCAGCATCAATCTCGCCGATCCGGTCCAATCAGGGTCGCGATCTCACGCGGCATCGAATATGCGCTCCTCTGGAAGCCGGATGCCGATCTTTTCGATCGCGCGCCGAACCTCAAGGTGGTCTTCTCCGGCGGCGCCGGCGTCGACAGCATCCTGACGCTTCCGGGCCTGCCGGACGTGCCGATCGTCCGCTTCGTCGACCGCAGCCTGACGACGCGCATGAGCGAATGGGTGGTCATGCAGTGCCTGATGCATCTGCGCCAGCAACGCGAGCATGACCGGCACCAGCGCGCATCGCATCTGGGGCAAGGCTGAGCCCGCCGGAAGCGGCCGAAATCACCGTCGGCGTCATGGGCCTCGGCGTGCTCGGGCAGGATGCCGTCCGCAAGCTGAAGGTCATGGGCTTCAACGTCATCGGCTGGTCGCGCAGCCGCAAGCAGACTCGATGGTGTCGAAACCTTCGATGCGAGCGAACTCGATGCGTTCCTGTCAAAGACCGATTTCCTCGTCGGTCTGCTGCCGCTGACGCCGGAGACGACGGGCTTCTACAACGCGAGCTGTTTGCGAAGCTCCGCCGCGGCGGCGCGCTTGGAGAGCCGGTCTTCATCAATGCCGGCCGTGGCAAGAGCCAGGTGCAACGCCGATATCGTTGCCGCGATCGAAAGCGGCGTGCTCGGCGGCGCCTCGCTCGATGTGTTCGAGGTCGAGCCGCTTCCCGCGGACGATCCGCTCTGGGACTTGGAGAACGTCTTCATCACCCCGCATGACGCCGCAATCTCTGAAGAGACCGCGCTCTTCCGGCATGTCGAGACACAGATCGCCCGCTTGAGCGCGGCGAGCCGCTGCAATTCGTCGTCGACCGGCAGGCGGGCTACTGAGCACCGGCCGGAACCATGGGGCCATGATTCGTTGTCCTTACTGAATTCTCCGAAGCGGCCGATCCGGTTCGCAAGACATCGGAAGGAGACAAGGATGGCTCATCAGATGGAAACACGCTGGGAAAAGTCCGATGGCAAGCTGCATGTGGAAGAGGAATTCGCCCCGGTGAAGGCAAAGCAGGGGCGCACCGGTTACCGCATCCTGATGGTTCTGCTTGCTGCGCTCGATTCTTGCTTTCGTCGTCTGGATCCCGGTCGAAATCTGGGGCCAGTCGCGAAGCGGAAGAAGTCGCGCCACAGCAGCCCGGCCAGGAAATGCAGTCTCAGCAGCCGGCTCCGGCAGCATCGCCGTCCGCGCAGAACGGCAATTCGGTTCCGACTGAAACGCCGAATGCGCCAGCGGCCCCGAACGTCCAGCCTGCAACACCCGCGCCGTCTCAGCCGGCGCAATAAGGCTTGGAATTCGACGATCATCGGAGAGCCCCGCCGCTTGCGGCGGCGGGTTATTTTCGCTGGACTTTACCCGCTGATTTTTCGATAAGAAGGCGCACGAGCCGGTCGTCGTGTGTGCCGGTCTGTTATGGCGCACCCGACCGGATCGGCAGGGGTGAAGCATGGCCAGGACCGATATCGCAAGGCGCGTCTACAATCACGCCTGGAAGCTCGATCCGATCATCCGCAGCCTGATCGATACGGACTTCTACAAGCTTTTGATGCTGCAGATGATCTGGAAGCTCTATCCGGATGTCGACGCCACCTTCACTCTGATCAACCGCACCAAGCGCGTCCGTCTTGCCGAAGAGATCGACGAGGGCGAACTGCGCGAGCAGCTCGATCACGCGCGCACCCTGCGCCTTTCCAAGAAGGAGATGATCTGGCTTGCCGGTAACAGCTTCTATGGCCGCGCCCAGATCTTCGAGCCGGAGTTCCTCGCCTGGCTCTCCACATTTCCAGTTGCCGGAATACGAGCTGTCGAAAAAGGACGGTCAGTACGTGCTCGATTTCCATGGCTCGTGGAAGGAAACGACGATGTGGGAAATCCCGGCGCTGGCGATCATCAACGAGCTGCGTTCGCGCTCGGCGATGAAGGCGCTCGGTCCCTTCACGCTCGATGTGCTCTATGCCCGCGCCAAGGCCAAGATGTGGTCGAAGGTCGAGCGGCTGCGCGAACTGCCCGGTCTGCGCATCTCCGACTTCGGCACGCGCCGCCGCCACAGCTTTCTTTGGCAGCGCTGGTGTGTCGAAGCGCTGAAGGAAGGCATTGGCCCGGCCTTCACCGGCACCAGCAACGTCCTGCTCGCGATGGACTCCGATCTCGAAGCGGTCGGCACCAATGCGCACGAGCTGCCGATGGTCGCGGCAGCACTTGCGAAGACCGACGAGGAGCTGCGCAATGCGCCCTACAAGGTGCTGCGCGACTGGAACAAGCTCTACGGCGGCAACCTCTTGATCGTCCTGCCGGATTCCTTCGGCACTGCCGCCTTCCTTCGCGATGCGCCGGAATGGGTGGCGGACTGGACCGGCTTCCGTCCCGACAGCGCGCCGCCGATCGAAGGCGGCGAGAAGATCATCGACTGGTGGAAGAAGATGGGCCGCGATCCGCGCCAGAAACTGCTGATCTTTTCGGACGGCCTCGATGTCGATGCGATCATCGACACCTACAAGCATTTCGAAGGCCGCGTGCGCATGAGCTTCGGCTGGGGTACCAACCTGACCAACGATTTTGCGGGCTGCGCGCCGACCGAAATTTCCGGCCTCAACCCGATCTCGATCGTCTGCAAGGTCAGCGACGCGAACGGCCGCCCGGCGGTCAAGCTCTCCGACAATCCGCAGAAGGCGACCGGCGATCCGGCGGAGGTCGAGCGCTACCTCAAATTCTTCGGCGCGGAAGACCGCACCGAACAGGCGGTTCTCGTCTGACGGGGATCATGGGGCCGGCCAGTGCGGTAGGTGCAGCCGGATACTCCAATACGGATGATGCCTTCCTTTTCATGGGAGACAAACGCGCGGACGCTCGCTCCGCCGGCGCGTGTCGTCAGGGCATTCAGGCTTGCGGCTTCCGCTTTTCTTCCGCTTCGCGGATCGCGTCTTCATGATACCAGCTATCAAACGCAGCATCACAGATATCCGGATCGATATCGAGCGGCTGACGAGCCCCAAGGCGTTCGCCTGGCCTGCGGAATTTCACGGGGAACTGATAGATCTTCGCGGATTCGCGGTGAAGATTTGCTGGCATCGAATTGCCTTCCATCATCTGCGCATGTCTGCTTTCGGGAAATTATGATAACAATTGCCCATCATTTGCGCAAATCGCCTAAAAATGCGCCAATGGCTGTAAGATTTATAAGCACTTGATAAATCGCGCAAATATCCGCCGGTGTTTGCATCTTTTTAGGGCGTTCGGCATTCGTCAGAAAAAACGTCCGGCGCCCGGGCGAGTTCCGCCCCTTAACCTCTCGATTTTCTTGCAAGTCGACGATCGCAGGGATCGAGGTGCCTGATGCGCGTTTTGCCGCAGCCTCTGCCGCTTTCTCCGAACTGGCACGGCGCATGCTTGTTAGAAGCCATCCGGTGGTGATCAAGCACGCGCTTAGCGGTCGCTTTCGGGATTTGCTCACACCCTTATGTTTGAGAGACTGGCCAATGACAAAGTATAAGCTCGAGTACATCTGGCTCGACGGGTACACACCCACGCCGAACCTGCGCGGCAAAACGCAGATCAAGGAATTTGACGCGTTTCCGACTCTCGAGCAGCTCCCGCTGTGGGGTTTCGATGGTTCCTCCACGATGCAGGCCGAGGGTCGCAGCTCGGATTGCGTGCTGAAGCCGGTCGCGCTTTATCCGGATCCGGCCCGCACGAATGGCGTTCTCGTCATGTGCGAAGTCATGATGCCGGATGGCGTCACGCCGCATGCGTCGAACAGCCGCGCGACGATCCTCGACGACGAAGATGCCTGGTTCGGCTTCGAGCAGGAATACTTCTTCTACGAGGACGGCCGTCCGCTCGGCTTCCCGGAACAGGGCTACCCGGCGCCGCAGGGTCCGTACTACACCGGCGTCGGCTACAAGAACGTCGGCGCTGTCGCTCGCGAGATCGTCGAAGAGCACCTCGACCTTTGCCTCGCTGCCGGCATCAACCACGAAGGCATCAACGCCGAAGTGGCGAAGGGCCAGTGGGAATTCCAGATTTTCGGCAAGGGCTCCAAGCGCGCCGCCGACCAGATCTGGATGGCTCGCTACCTGCTTCTGCGCCTCTGCGAAAAGTACGGCATCGACATCGAGTTCCACTGCAAGCCGCTCGGCGACACCGACTGGAACGGCTCGGGCATGCACTGCAACTTCTCGACCAAGTTCATGCGTGAAGTTGGCGGCAAGGCCTACTTCGAAGCACTCATGGCTCAGTTCGACAAGAACCTGCAGGCGCACATCGACGTCTACGGCCCGGACAACCACCTGCGTCTGACCGGCAAGCACGAAACGGCACCGTGGAACAAGTTCAGCTACGGCGTTGCCGACCGCGGCGCTTCGATCCGCGTTCCGCACTCCTTCGTGAAGAACGACTACAAGGGCTATCTGGAAGATCGCCGCCCGAACTCGCAGGGCGACCCCTACCAGATCGCTTCGCAGGTCCTGAAGACGATCTCGGAAGTTCCGACCTCCGGCTTCGCTTCGGCTGCAGCCTTAAGCCTCGGGCTTTCCTCCCAAGGGCGCCGGCTGCCTTGCAGCCGGCGTTTTTGTTTCAGCAAGCTTCTGGTTTCGCGCATCTTCCTGCTTCGCCATGCGTTTCCATGCTGGAGGAAGCCCGATGAGCCAGACGCGAATTCATCACGATCCCAGCCGCAGGTTTTCGCGGCATGAAGATCGCCACCTATAACGTCAACGGCATCAATGGCCGCCTTTCCGTGCTGCTCCGTTGGCTGAAGATCGCAAAGCCTGACATCGTCTGCCTGCAGGAACTCAAGGCGCCGGACGACAGGTTCCCGCGCAAGGAGCTGCAAGCCGCCGGCTATGGCGCAGTCTGGCATGGCCAGAAGAGCTGGAATGGCGTGGCGATATTGGCGCGCGGCGCGATGCCGGTGCTGACGAGGCGCGGATTGCCCTATGATCCTGACGACAGCCACAGCCGCTATATCGAGGCCGCGGTGAACGGCGTCCTGATCGGCTGCCTGTATCTGCCGAACGGCAACCCCGCACCGGGGCCGAAATGGGACTACAAGCTTCGCTGGTTCGATCGCCTGAATGAATATGCAGCCGAATTGCTCGCCCTCGATGTGCCCGTCGCGCTCGTCGGCGATTACAACGTCATGCCGACGGAACTCGATGTCTACAAACCGGAGCGCTGGCTGGACGACGCGCTTTTCCGCCCCGAGGTCCGCGAGGCGTTTCATGCGCTCGTGCAGCAAGGCTGGACGGATGCGATCCGCAAGCTGCATCCGGACGAACAGATATTCACCTTCTGGGACTACTTCAGGAATGCCTGGAGCCGGAATGCCGGGCTTCGGCTCGATCATTTCCTTCTCAGCCCCGCTCTCGCGGAACGATTGACAAGCGGCGAGGTCGACAAGCAGGTCCGCGGCTGGGAGCATGCAAGCGATCATGCACCGGTCTGGATCGAGCTCGCGGACTAGCATACCGGAGGTTTGCCGGAGGAAAAGATTCCTTCGATCGTCGAAACCGGTTATGGTGAGCGCATGGCACAACGAGCAGGCAGCGCTGATCTTCCCTTGCACGGCGGCAGAGTTCCGAGATGGCTCGGTGAGCGGATGACGAAGCTCGGCGCCGTGATCACCGAAGCGGTCGTCCATCACTACGGCCGCGACGAACTGCTTCGGCGCCTTGCCCATCCCTTCTGGTTCCAGTCCTTTGGCGCTGTCATGGGCATGGACTGGCATTCCTCCGGCATAACCACCAGTGTGCTCGGCGCGCTCAAGCGCGGGCTGACGCCGCTTTCGGGCGAGCTTGGCCTGCATGTCTGCGGCGGCCGCGGTTCGCATTCCCGCAAGACCCCGGACGAGCTGGTCGCAATCGGCGATCGCGTCGGTTTCGACGGTGGTTCGCTTGCGACCGCGAGCAGGCTCGTCGCCAAAGTCGACAGCGCCGCCGTTCAGGATGGCTTTGATCTCTATCTCCATGGCTTCATTGTCACCGACGACGGCAAATGGGTCGTTGTCCAGCAGGGAATGAACGGCGACAAGCGCCAGGCGCGGCGCTATCACTGGCTGTCGGAAGGTCTCGAAAGTTTCGTCGATTCGCCGCATGCCGCCATCGAAGGCCGCAGTCAGGGCAACATCATCAATCTGGCCGACAGGCGTGCCGAGCGCTCGCGCAGCGGGCAGCTTGATCTTCTGGCGACGCTCGGCCCGGACCGCATCGTGCGCGAAGCGGCAGCTCTGGCGCTCGATATCTCGAAACCCGCGCCGCTGCCGGAACAGCCGCTTCTGCCCCACCTCATCATGCCCGCCCATCACGACGTTCGCGAAAAGGACGTCAACATGAGGCGCCTGCACGGCAATCTCGCAGCCGCTGCCGATCGCGGACCGGAAGATTTCGAAGAGCTTCTGCTTGTGCCCGGCGTCGGAGCCCGAACGGTGCAGGCGCTGGCAATGGTTGCCGAGGTGGTTCACGGCGCGCCGTGCCGCTTCTCCGATCCCGCGCGCTTCTCGCTCGCCCATGGCGGCAAGGACCGGCATCCTTTTCCTGTCCCGCTGAAGGTCTATGACGAGACGATCAAGGTGATGAAATCGGCGGTTCAAAAAGGCAGGCTCGGCCGCGAAGAGGAATTGCAGGCGCTGAAGCGCCTCGACGACCAATCCCGCCAGCTCGAGCGATATGTCACCGGCCCCGACCTCAAGGAAATCGTCGCCGGCGAGTTCCGCAATTCACCCGACTGGGGCGGCAGAAGCGTCTTCGGCTGGGAAGGCAAGGATTGACGGCTGTGCAAAAGAGAGACTGGGAATGCCCGGCCCGAGAGATAGGTGACGTTTTGTACTTGCAGGCGACGAAGGCGAGTTCAAGCTCGGCAACGGCCAATACTGTTACCCACTGACGGTCACCGACCAGGCCTCGCCTCTCTTAGGTGCGTTCGGTTACCTATGTCTTCGGTATGGGCAAGAAAGCAAATGGCGGACAGAGAGGGATTCGAACCCTCGGTACGCTTTCACGTACACACGCGTTCCAGGCGTGCGCCTTCAACCACTCGGCCACCTGTCCATTTGCGTTTCGCACCCGGAGAGGAGCAAATCGTCGGAACGGCGCGATATATACCGATGAATTTTCGGCGATCAACCTAAATCTAACAGTTTTTTGACTTCTTCCGACAAAACTCCGGCCGAGCTGTCCATTGCGCTTCCGCATCGCGATAATTATCTATTGGCTCGGTTAGGGAATGGCGCGGCTGCACCGGAAGATCCGGCGGTGAGGCGTCGGAGGGATCGATGCGTTTCTTGTTGCGTTTGGCTAGCCTTGTGGCGCTTGCTGCGGCCGTTATCGCGGGAACGATCGATTCAATTCAGTCCGTTGCGGCGTCCGCTGTCGTGATGACACCCATGGGCGATGCCTGGCAGAACTTGAGCCCTTCGTCGCTGTCGGCCCTGCAGTCGTCCGTTTCCTACTATGTGCACCCGCGCTTCTATGCTTTCGTGTTCGGGTGGCTGATGCTCCAGCCGGCCTTCGCCATCTTCCTGGTGATCGCCCTCTTGCTGTGGATGATCGGCTACAAGAAGCCGCCGGTGGCGGGTCGCTTTAGCGCCTAACAGGACGGGCGGCCCTGACGTATTCGCTTTGAGGCCCGCTTCGGGCCTGGTGCCAGGAGGCCATGATGTACGTAATCGATATGTTCAACAAGAAGACCACGATGCCCGGCGCTGACACGGCGCTTCCAGGCCGCGAGCAGCCGATCCCGACCGCCTCCGAACATTTCGTGAGCGGGCGTCCCCTGAAAGGGCCGTATCCCGAAGGTATGGAGACTATCTATCTCGGCATGGGCTGCTTCTGGGGTGCGGAGCGCCTCCTCTGGAACATCCCGGGCGTCTATGTGACGGCGGCCGGATATTCCGGCGGTTTCACGAAGAACCCGACCTATCAGGAAACCACGACGGGACTGACCGGCCACACGGAAGTCGTGAAGGTCGTATACGATCCGAAGACGGTGTCGCTGGAAAGCCTGCTGAAGACCTTCTTCGAAGAGCATGATCCGACACAAGGGATGCGCCAGGGCAACGACATCGGAACGACCTACCGTTCCGCCGTCTACACGACGACACCTGAACAGCTTGCGACCGCAGAGCGCGTACGCGATACGTTCCAGTCTGCGCTTAAGGACGCCGGCCGCACGCTCGAAGATCACCACGGAGATCGCTCCGGCCGGTGAGTTCTACTATGCCGAGGACTACCATCAGCAGTATTTGGCAAAGAATCCGAACGGCTATTGCGGCCTTCGCGGAACCGGCGTGAGTTGCCCAATTGGTCAGTAAAGTCGCATTTTAGCGGCGGTTTTGCACAGAAATCAGCCCTTTCGGGCTGATTTTCAGCATCTACGGGGAATTTTTACCAGCCGAAAAATTTCTCGTGAATTTTTTCGTGAGCACATGCAAGGATGCGCGCAGCCAGGCCTCGGGGGAGGCCGGTGGTTCCGCAGACATGCCTGCAACGGGCTTGCGGGAGGACCCAAACAAATAGCAACAATAGGGCTGCATTATGAAAAAAACCCTTCTTTCGCTCCTGTCTGTGGCTGCGATGTCCACGACGGCGCTGGCCGCCGACATCAAGCCGGCACTCGTTTACGGCACCGGCGGAAAGTTCGACAAGTCCTTCAACGAAGCTGCCTATAACGGTGCCGAGAAGTTCAAGGCGGAAACCGGCATTGCATATCGCGACTTCGAGCCGACCGGCGACACGCAGGGCGAACAGGCCATCCGCAACTTCGCAAGCCGCGGCTTCAACCCGGTCGTCGCCGTGTCCTTCGCATGGACCTCGGCAGTCGAAAAGGTCGCTGCCGAATTCCCGGATACCAAGTTCATCATCGTTGATGCCGTCGTTGACAAGCCGAACGTCCGCTCGGTCGTTTACAAGGAAGAAGAAGGTTCCTTCCTCGTCGGCGTTCTCGCCGGCATGGCCTCGAAGACCGGCAAGGTCGGCTTCGTCGGCGGCATGGACATTCCGCTCATCCGCAAGTTCGAATGCGGCTACGAGCAGGGCGCGCGCTCCGTCAAGGCCGACATCGAAGTCTTCCAGAACATGACCGGCACGACCGGTGCAGCCTGGAACGACCCGGTTCGCGGCGGCGAGCTGACCAAGAACCAGATCGACCAGGGCGCTGACGTCGTTTACGCGGCAGCAGGTGCAACCGGTCTCGGCGTGCTCCAGACGGCTGCCGACAACAAGAAGCTCTCGATCGGCGTCGATTCCAACCAGAACTATCTGCATCCGGGCTCCGTGCTGACCTCGATGGTCAAGCGCGTCGATCTCGCTGTCTACAACGCCTACACCGACGCCAAGAACGACAAGTTCACCGGCGGCGTGCAGGCTCTCGGTGTCAAGGAAGACGGCGTTGCCGCTGCGATCGACGAAAACAACAAGCCGCTGATCACGCCGGAAATGCAGGCTGCCGTCGACAAGGCGAAGGCTGACATCATCGCAGGAACCATCAAGGTTCACGATTACACGACGGACAATTCCTGCCCGAAGTGATCCGCCACTGAGATGGGCGTATGGCGGCCGGTTTTTCCGCCATACGCCCTTTTCGCATTGGAGCCTGCAGTGACAGACACGCCCGCTATCGAACTTGTGGGCATCGACAAGAAATTCGGTGCCGTTCACGCAAACAAGGACATCAACCTCACCGTCGCCAAAGGCACGATCCACGGCATCATCGGGGAAAACGGCGCCGGTAAATCGACGTTGATGTCGATCATCTATGGTTTTTATCACGCCGACGCCGGCGAAATCCGTGTCAACGGCACGCCCGTGACCATCCGCGACAGCCAGGCCGCGATCGCAGCCGGTATCGGCATGGTCCACCAGCATTTCATGCTGGTCGACAATTTCACGGTGCTGGAAAACATCATGCTTGGCGCCGAAGGCGGCGCGCTGCTGGCGAAGGGCGTTGCGTCTGCGCGCGCCGAGTTGAAGCGGCTGGAGACGGAATACGGCCTGGAAGTCAACCCGGATGCGCTGATCGAGCAGCTCCCGGTCGGCCTGCAGCAGCGCGTCGAAATTTTGAAAGCGATGTATCGCGGCGCCGAGATCCTGATCCTGGACGAGCCGACGGGCGTCTTGACGCCGGCTGAGGCCGACCACCTGTTTCGCATCCTCAAGGTGCTGCGCGATCAGGGCAAGACGATCATTCTGATCACCCACAAGCTGCGCGAGATCATGGCGATCACCGACACCGTCTCGGTCATGCGCCGGGGCGAAATGGTCGCAACCCGCAAAACCGCGGAAACCACGGTCGAAGAGCTCGCCGAACTTATGGTCGGCCGCCGCGTGCTGCTGCGCGTTCAAAAGGGCCAGGCGACGCCAGGCGACGTCGTGCTTTCCGTGCGCAACCTCACGGTCAAGGACAATCGCGGCGTCACGATGGTCGACAACGTTTCCTTCGATGTGCGTGCCGGCGAGATCGTCGGCATTGCCGGAGTGGCCGGCAACGGTCAGTCCGAGCTTCTGGAGGCGATAGCCGGCATCCGCAAACCGCATTCCGGCGAGATTTTCCTCGACGGTCAGCCGATCGACAAGGCCGATGCGGCGCGGTTGCGCGAACTCGGCCTCGCCCATATCCCCGAGGACCGCCACCATATGGGCCTCGTGCTGAAGTTCGAGGAATACGAGAATTCCGTCCTCGGCTATCATCGCAAGCCTGCCTACAGCAAAGGCCCGCTGCTCGATCTCGAGGCGATCCGCAAGGACGCGATGGAGAAGATCGAGAAATACGACATCCGCCCGCCGAACCCGCGTCTGAAGACCGCGAATTTCTCCGGCGGTAACCAGCAGAAGATCGTCGTCGCCCGCGAAATCGAGCGCGATCCGACGGCGCTCATCATCGGCCAGCCGACGCGCGGCGTCGATATCGGCGCCATCGAATTCATCCACCGCCGGATCATCGAGATGCGCGACGCGGGCAAGGCGATCCTGCTCGTCTCCGTCGAACTCGATGAAATCCGCGCCCTTTCAGACCGTATCCTTGTCATGTTTGCCGGCCACGTGGTCGGCGAGAAGACGCCCGATGCCGGTGAACAGACCCTCGGCCTGATGATGGCCGGCATTGCCGCGTGAGGCCTTTATGAGCACTGCTTCCGTTCCTCTTCCAAATTGGATCACCTACGGCCTTATCCCGCTTCTGAACCTGGTCGTTGCCTTCCTGATCTCAGGCTTCGTCGTCTGGCTGATCGGCGAAAGCCCGCTTGCTGCCCTGTCGCTGCTGATCGAAGGCGCGCTCGGCAGCGGCGAAGGCATCGGCTTCACGCTGTATTACGCCACGAGCTTCATCTTCACCGGCCTTTCGGTCGCCGTCGCGATCCACGCCGGCCTCTTCAACATCGGCTCCGAAGGCCAGGCCTATCTCGGCGGCCTCGGCTGCGCATTGGTGGCGCTGGCGCTTGATCGTTACGTGCCCTGGTATGTGACCATGCCGGTGGCAGTCGTCGGCGCCGGCCTCTTCGGTGCCGCCTGGGCGTTCATTCCGGCCTTCCTCCAGGCAAAGCGCGGCAGCCATATCGTCATCACCACCATCATGTTCAACTACATCGGCGCGGCGCTGATGGTTTACCTGCTGGTGCATGTGCTGATCGTGCCGGGCAAGATGGCGCCGGAAACGCGCACCTTCCTCGAAGGCGGCCAGCTGCCGAAGCTCGGATGGCTGATGAATCTCTTCGGTGCAAAGCTCGGTGCGGCGCCGTTCAATGTTTCCTTCATCATCGCCCTTGTCGCCGCCTATTGCGTCTGGCTGCTCATTTGGCGCACCAAGCTCGGCTTCGAGATGCGCACGCTCGGCGTCAGCCCGACCGCCGCCGCCTACGCCGGTATTCCCTATGCCCGTACGGTTATGATCGCCATGCTGATCTCCGGCGCGCTGGCTGGCATGATGGCGCTGAACCCGGTCATGGGCGTCCTCCGCCCGCCTGCAGGTCGAGTTCGTCGGCGGTGCCGGCTTTGTCGGTATCGCCGTCTCGCTGATGGGCCGTAATCACCCGATCGGCATCATCCTCTCGGCGATCCTCTTCGGCATCCTCTATCAGGGCGGCGACTGGATCTCCTTTGAAATGCCGAACATCACCCGCGAAATGATCCTCGTGATCCAAGGTCTCGTCATCCTGTTCGCGGGGGCGCTGGAATATATGTTCCGTCCGGCGCTGGTTCGCATCTATCAACAGTTCAAGGGCAAGCGGGGGAGCGTTTGATGGATTATTACGACATCCTGATCAGCGTTCTGAGCTCCACGATCCGGCTCTCGATCCCGCTGATCTTCACCGCCCTTGCCGGCCTCTTCTCCGAACGCGCCGGCATCTTCGACATCGGCCTTGAAGGCAAGATGCTCGGTGCGGCCTTTGCCGCCGCCTGCGTCGCATATATCACCGATTCGGCTTGGCTCGGCCTCGTCGCCGGCATCCTCTGCTCCGTCGCTCTGAGCCTGGTGCATGGTTTTGCGTCGATCACCAATCGCGGCAACCAGATCATCTCCGGCGTGGCCATCAACTTCTTCGTCGCCGGCATTACGATTGTCCTGGGGCAGGCGTGGTTCGGCCAGGGCGGCCGTACGCCGCAGCTTTCTCCGGAAAGCCGCTTCGCGCCGATCACGCTTCCGGGTGCGGATGCGATGCGGGAGGTACCGATCATCGGTCCGCTCTATTCGAACGTGATCTCGGGCAACAACATTCTGACCTACCTCGCATTTCTGGCAGTCCCGCTTTCCTGGTGGATCCTCTACCGCACGCGCTTCGGCTTGCGCCTTCGCGCCGTCGGCGAAAATCCCGGGGCCGTCGATACGGCCGGCATCTCGGTCAGTTGGCTGCGCTATCGTGCCGTGATGTGCGCCGGCATCCTCTGCGGCTTCTCGGGCACCTATCTTGCGATTGCCCAATCGGCAGCGTTCATCAAGGATATGTCGGCGGGCAAGGGCTATATCGCGCTTGCCGCGCTGGTTTTCGCCAAGTGGAAGCCGGTGCCCGTCATGTTCGCCTGCCTGCTGTTCGGTTTCCTCGATGCATTGGCGAACTTCATGCAGGGCAAGGAGGTGCCGCTGATCGGTGAAGTGCCGGTGCAGATATTCCAGGCCCTGCCTTATATTCTCACATGCATCCTGCTTGCCGGCTTCATCGGCGTCGCAACGCCGCCGAAGGCCGGCGGGGTCCCCTATACCAAGGAGCGCTGATCCATGTCACACGACCTTTTCGAAGCCGCCCGCGGCGCCATGGCCTTTGCCCATGCGCCCTATTCGAAGTTCCCGGTCGGCGCCGCGATCCGCGCTGAAGACGGCAAGGTCTATACCGGTGCCAATATCGAAAACCTCTCCTTCCCGCAGGGCTGGTGCGCCGAACCGACGGCCATCGGCGCCATGATCATGGGCGGAGCGAAGAAGATCGTCGAAATGGCGGTGATTGCCGAGAAGCTGCCGCTTTGCCCGCCCTGCGGCGGCTGCCGGCAGAAGATCTCCGAATTCGCATCCAAGGACACGAAGATCTATCTCTGCGATGAGGCCGGCGTGAAGAAGACCATGACGATGGAAGAGCTTCTTCCCTTCAGCTTCGAGACCGAACTCGGATGAACGCCGCCATCGATCTGCTCGTCGGCAAGCTCGGCGGGCTCGTTCCGCGTCACGGTATCGTTCTCGGCTCCGGTCTCGGCTCGCTGGTGGGCGAGCTGACGAATGCCGTGCGAATTCCCTATCGAGGACCTGCCGGGCTTTCCGGTCAGCGCAGTCTCCGGACATGCCGGCGAGGTCGTCGCCGGCCGTCTTGGCGGCGTACCGGTCATCATGCTGTCGGGCCGCGTGCATTTCTACGAAAAAGGCGATGCGAATGCGATGCGCCTGCCGATCGAGGTGCTCAAGGGCCTCGGTGTCGCAATCGCTGATTCTGACCAATTCGGCAGGGTCTCTGCGCGAGGAAATGCCGCCCGGCTCGGTGATGCAGATCACCGACCATATCAACTATTCCGGCATGAATCCGCTGATCGGCGAGGAAAGCGACCATCGCTTCGTCGGCATGACCAATGCCTATGACGGCGAGCTTTCCGCATCGATGCGCAAGGCGGCCGAAAAGCTCGGGCATCAAGCTCTTCCACGGCGTCTACATGTGGTTCTCCGGTCCGAGCTTCGAAACGCCCGCCGAGATCCGCATGGCGCGAATTCTCGGTGCGGATGCCGTCGGCATGTCGACCGTGCCGGAGGTCATCATCGCACGAATGCTGGGTCTGAGGGTTGCGGCAGCGTCCGTTATCACCAACTATGGGGCAGGCATGACCGGTTCCGAACTCAGCCACGAAGAAACCAAGGACATGGCGCCCGTTGGCGGCGCGAGTCTCGCCGCAATTTTGAAGGAAATGATTGCGGGTGAAGGGAAGCATTGATGAGCAGCTTACTCCCAGAAGGAGACGGCGGCTGTCGCGCTGTCGCTTCTTGACCTCACCAATCTGAAGGACGATTGCACCGAAGCGCAGATCGATGCGCTCTGCGCCCGCGCGCAGACGCCCTACGGCAATAGTGCCGCGATCTGCATCTGGCCGCGCTTCGTCGCGCAGGCCCGCACGGTTCTCGGCAAAGGTCATCCGGTCCGCATTGCAACGGTTGTCAACTTTCCCTCCGGCGATATGGAAGTGGCCGATGTTGCCGCCGAAACGCGCGAGGCGATCGCCGACGGCGCCGATGAAATCGACCTGGTCATCCCCTACCGCAAATTCCTCGACGGCAACGAAAAGGCCGTGACCGACATGGTCGACGGCCGTGCGCGCGGAATGCACCGGCGCCGTGCTGCTGAAGGTCATCCTGGAGACCGGCGAGATCAAGGACGCCGAGCCTCATCCGCCGCGCATCCGAACTTGCAATCGATGCCGGCGCCGATTTCATCAAGACCTCCACCGGCAAGGTCGCCGTCAATGCGACGCTTGAGGCTGCCGACATCATGATCCGCGCGATCCGCGAGAGCGGCCGCAAGGTCGGCTTCAAGCCGGCCGGCGGCATCGGCTCGGTCGCGGATGCCGCGCTTTATCTCAGCCTTGCGCGAAACGATCATGACGCCGGACTGGCCGATGCCGTCGACCTTCCGTTTCGGTGCCTCCGGCCTGCTCGACGATATCCTCGCGGTCCTTGGCGGCAGCGCAATCGGCGCCCGCCAAGGCCTCGAGCTATTGAGCATGATCCCGCAGGAGATCATCCGGCAGAAGCGCAACGGCGGCGTACTTGCCGCGGACGAGATCAGTCCTTCATCGAGGCCCTTGCCGCCGGCCAGCTGTCCGAAGGACAGATCGGCGCCTTCGCCATGGCCGTCTGGTTCAAGGGCATGTCGCGCGACGAGACCGTTGCGCTGACGCTCGCGATGGCGCGCTCCGGCGACATGCTGCACATGGGCCGGATATCGATCGCCCGATCGCCGACAAACATTCGACCGGCGGCGTCGGCGACAACGTCTCGCTGATGCTGGCGCCGATCGCGGCTGCCTGCGGCCTTGCCGTGCCGATGATCTCCGGCCGCGGCCTCGGCCATACCGGCGGCACGCTCGACAAGCTGGAATCCATTCCCGGCTATACGAATCACGCCGGATGCGGCGCTGTTCCGCAAGGTCGTCAAGGAGGCAGGCTGCGCCATCATCGGCCAGACCGGCGCGTTGGCGCCTGCCGACGGCAAGCTCTACGCCGTGCGCGATGTCACCGCCACCGTCGATTCCATTCCGCTGATCACGGCCTCCATCCTGTCCAAGAAGCTTGCTGCCGGTCTCGCAGACGCTGGTGCTCGACGTCAAGACCGGCAACGGCGCCTTCATGGCCGACCATGAGCAGGCGAAGCTCCTGGCGCAGTCGCTGGTCGACGTGGCCAATGGCGCAGGGGTGAAGACCTCCGCCCTGATCACCGACATGAACCAGCCGCTGGCCGATGCGCCGGCAATGCCGTGGAAATGCGCAACTGCCTCGACTTCCTGGCGGGCAGGAAAGCCGGACACGCGGCTCGAAGCCGTCGTTCTGGCCTTCGCCGCCGAGATGCTGGTGAGCTCCGGTATTGCCGCGTCTCTGGAAGAAGGCGAAGGGAAGGCCCGCACGGCACTGTCGTCCGGCAAGGCGGCGGAGGTCTTTGCGCCGCATGGTGCACATGCTGGGCGGTCCGGCGGATTTCGTCGAGAAGCCCGACAGACTATCTGGCGAAGGCGCCGATCGAAAAGCCGGTCCTGGCGACACGAGAGCGGCTGGCTTTCAGCCTGCGATGCGCGCGACCTCGGCGTCAGCCGTCATCGATCTCGGCGGCGGGCGGCGCCATCCGGCGGACAAGATCGATCATCGGGTCGGCTTCTCCGCGCTGCTGCCGCTCGGCACCCGCGTCGAGAAGGGTGATCCGATCGCCATCGTTCATGCCGCGGACGAGGCGGCGGCGGAAAGGGCGGCAGGCTGCACTTGCCGCGCAACTACCGCATCTCCGGCGACGAGCCGGACCTGACCCCGGTCATTTCCGGCCGGATCTGATGCGTTACTGCTTCAGGTTGAGCGAGCCGTCGGCGACGGAGTAGGAGGCGAGCTTCTTCAGGAAGCTCATGCCGACCAGCGTCGTCGAAAGCGCCTCGTCCTTCAGCACGAAGGCCTCGACGCTTCGCACGCGGATGCCGCCGATCTCGACGCGATCGAGCGTCACATGCGCGGCCTTGGTCTGGCCGTTCGCCGTATTGACCGCGTAGCGGAAATCGAGCTGGTTGGCCGCCGTAGCCGAGACGGCGGGCGAGGCGTTTCGTTCAGCGCGACATAGGTCGCGCCGGTATCGATCAGGCCCTGCACCGGCTTGCCGTTGATCTTGAAGTTGCCGGTATAGTGGCCCTGGGCATCCGCCTGCAGGCGGCATCGTGCCGCTGCCGTAGACGGCGCCGGTGCAACCAGGCTCGCTGCGCTTTCGGTCGAGACGTAGTTGGCGGAAGCGCTATCGGCGGGCGGCTGGTCGGCGCTTCCGAAGAAGGGAAGGCACCTGTGTGGCGAGCACCGCGGCGATGCTGGCGAATATGACGGTACGCATGAGCATGAAACAGAAATCCTTCCTGTATAAACCCCGCTTCATGTGGGGCCTCATGCTTCAAGCTGCTACGCCGCAAGTGCTGACAAGTTGCTAACAGCGACAATAAAAAGGCCCGGAATTGAGCCCCGGGCCTGAAAGTCTGTCGGATTTGGTAAAGGAAAGCTGAAATTACTTGGTGCCGTACATGCGGTCGCCGGCATCGCCGAGGCCGGGCATGATATAGCCCTTCTCGTTGAGATGGCTGTCGATCGAGGCGGTGAAGACCGGAACATCAGGATGCGCCGCGCGGAAATTCCTGATGCCTTCGGGGGCGGCAAGCAGGCAGAGGAAGCGGATATTGTGGGCGCCGCGTTCCTTGAGCTTGTCGATCGCCGCGATCGAGGAATTGCCGGTCGCCAGCATCGGATCGACGACGATGATCAGGCGCTCGGCAACATCCTCCGGCGCCTTGAAGTAATATTCGACCGGCTGCAGCGTTTCGTGATCGCGATAGACGCCGATATGGGAGACGCGGGCCGAAGGCACGAGATCGAGCATGCCTTCGAGCAGCCCGTTGCCGGCGCGCAGGATCGAGGCGAAGACCAGCTTCTTGCCCTCGAGGATCGGCGATTCCATCGTCTGCAGCGGCGTCTCGATCGTTTCCATCGTCAGTTCGAGATCGCGCGTCACCTCGTAGCAGAGCAGCGTCGAGATTTCGCGCAGCAGCCGCCGGAAGCTGCCCGTCGATGTCTCCTTGCGCCGCATGATGGTGAGTTTGTGCTGCACAAGCGGATGATCGATGACTGTGACGCCGTCCATGGCCGAAGCCTTCTCATTAATTGTTCTTATCGGATGTTTCTTTCATGGAAAGCGCCTCGACTGCAAGAGTGGAGGCGATTTTGCACGTCATCGATCCCCAGTCTCGGGCGGCCTCAAAGCCGGGCGAGCAGCGCCTTCCGCGTTTCTTCGTCGACGAAGGCCGCCTCGATGGCGGTCCGCGTCATGCTCGTTGATCTCGCTGTCGCTGAAGCCGAAAGCACCGGAGGCAAGCTCGTATTCCCGCTTCAGCGAAGTATGGAAGAAGGGCGGATCGTCGGAACTGATCGTCACCCGCACACCGGCTTCCTTGAGCCTGCGCAGCGGATGCGAAGCGAAATCGGGAAAGACGCTCGAGCGCGATATTCGAGCCCGGGCAGACCTCGAGCACGGTGCCGAGGTCGGCAAGCCGCTTCACGAGATCGGCATCCTCGATGGCGCGCACGCCATGGCCGATGCGCGACGGGCGCACGGCGTCGAGCGCGTCGGAAACGCTGAAGGCGCCGCAGACCTCACCGGCGTGGATGGTCAGGCCGAGCCCGGCATCGCGGGCGATATCGAAGGCGCGGGCATAGTCGGCCACGCGGCCCATGCGCTCCTCGCCGGCCAGGTTGAAGCCGGTGATCAGCGGGTTGTCGGCCTTTGCCGCGTATTCCGCAGCACCGATCACGCTCTCCGGACCGAAATGCCGCTCGCCGGTGACGATCAGCCGCGCCTCGATGCCGCTCTTTGCCTTGGCCCGGCGGATGCCTTCGCAGACACCGGAGATATAGGCGTCCGCGCCGAGCCCGATGCGCTTGCCGTGGTCCGGCGAAACGATGAGCTCGCTGTAGATCGTGCCGATGCTCCGCAAGCTCCTGCAGATAGGTTTCGGTCAGCAGCGCATAGTCCTCCTCGGTCTTGTAGACCTCGGAAACCTTGTCGTAGCATTCGAGGAAGCTTGCGAAATCATGCCAGACATAGGCGCCGTCCGCGAAGATAGGCGCTGATGTCGACACCGTATTTGCGCGCCTGCGCCTCGGTCAGCGCAGGGGGTGCCGCACCCTCGAGATGGCAGTGCAGCTCGACCTTCTTCAAATGCGATGTCACAGAAAACTCCTTCCATGCGGCCCGGCGGCAATGCCGAGATGCCGCGCGATGTCTCGCCGATATCGGCATAGGTGCGGCGCATGCCGATTCGAACGCGACTCGGATGCCGGGGCCATAGGCGATGACCGGCACGCGCTCGCGCGTATGGTCCGTGCCGCGCCAGGTCGGATCGCAGCCATGGTCGGCGGTGAGCACGACGAGATCGCCGGGCTTCAGCTTGCGGTGGACGTCCGGCAGGCGCGCATCGAAGGCTTCGAGTGCTGCGGCATAACCCGGCACGTCGCGGCGATGGCCGTAGACCATGTCGAAATCGACGAAATTGGTGAAGACGAGATCGCCGTCCTCCGCCTCGTCCATCGCCGCAGAGCGACGCATCCATCAGCGCCGTCGTTGCCGTTCGCCTTGATGACCCTGGAAATGCCCTGATGCGCGAAGATATCGCCGATCTTGCCGACGGCGTGAACCTTGCGGCCCTCGCTTGACAAGCCGGTCGAGCAGCGTCGGCTCCGGCGGCGGCACGGAGAAGTCGCGGCGATTGCCGGTGCGCTCGAAGGTCGAGGCGGTTTCGCCGACGAAGGGGCGGGCGATGACCCGGCCGATATTGTAGGGATCGAGCAGCGCCGCGGGCGATCCGGCAGAAGTCGAGCAGCCGGTCGAGGCCGAAATGTGTCTCGTGCGCCGCGACCTGGAAGACGGAGTCCGACGACGTGTAGCAGATCGGCTTGCCGGTGCGGATATGCTCCTCGCCGAGACGGGCGATGATCTCCGTGCCCGAGGCATGGCAGTTGCCGAGAATGCCGGGCACCTCCGCCGCGCCGCAGAGCGCCTCGATAAACTCCGGCGGAAAGGCGTCGCCCTCTGTCGGGAAATAACCCCAATCGAAAGTCACAGGCGTTCCGGCGATCTCCCAATGGCCCGACGGCGTATCCTTGCCGCGGGAGACTTCGTTGGCGGCGCCATAGATGCCGTAGACCTTCTCCGGAACCGGCATGCCGGCCGGAAAGCGGCCGGTGGCGGTCTTGCGCGATATGCATCAGGCCGAGCGCCGACATATTGGGCAGAGAAAGCGGCCCGGAGCGCAAGCCGGCTCGGTCAGCGGCGCCGGCTGCGCAGAACTCGGCGATATGGCCGAGCGTATCGGCGCCTTCGTCGCCATAGGCGGCCGCATCCGGCGCGCCGCCGACGCCGAAGGAATCCAGAACGAAGAGAAAGGCACGCGCCATCTTGCACCCGATCAAGCTAATCGCCGGCCACCGAGATGCCGCAGTCGTCACGGTGCCCAGCCATATAAGCTGCGATCGCCGGCTTGGCAAATTTCGAGAAGCGTGAAGGATGCGCGATCAGCAATCGCCGCAGGGGATCGTTGTCGCCTTGCCGCTGGCGGTAGATAATAGGTGCGGCGGATGGTGATCGTGCGCAGGTCTCCGGGAAGAAAGCTCGGGCCAAACAGCGAACAGCTCGTAGGGAATGCTGAGCTCGGTGCGCACGAGAAAGCTGTCTGCCTTCTTCATGTCGGCCGGGATTCCGGTAACGGCGGAATTTGCTGGCATACGGCGCAGTCGTCGCGTCGTTCGCCCAGGACCAAAGCACCTTCGCATTGGCGCCGGCATCGATGGTCTATCCCGGTGATCTTTGATCTGCATGCCGGTCGTGTCGTAGGGCGTGAAGATCGCGTCGGCAACCGACAGCATATCCGTCAGCGAACTTCTGGTGACGATCCTGCTGCTGCGTGACGAGGTCGGCGATCGAGCCGGCCGCGCGACTGGCGCGCTTGCTGACGCTGAGTCCGATCGTGATCTCGAAGGCGCCGATATAGAGCATCACCAGGATGGGAAAGAGGATCGCGAATTCGATCGCGCCAACGCCGCTTGCGGTCACGCGCCGAGGTGGACGAGCTGTCGCTTTCAGTCCGCTGATCAGGATTGCGCTTCGCGGCCATCAGATACTGCTCGTTCTGGAAGGCCGCTGTCGCGACGATGAGGTAGTCGTCCAGCCTTGCGCCGGTCGGACGTTCGGTATCGGGGTGATGTACGGCCGGATGAGATCGGTGATGACCTGCCAGCGGTAGTAGGCGCGCACCATGTTGATCGTGCCGGCGCCGCCCGGCGAATACTTGAAGGCCGCCGTGTTGATGTCGGCATAGGCCAGTCGAATTCTTCGGAATCGTCGTCGGAATGGTCGGCAAAGGTGCTGAACGTGCTGCACATCGAGCTAGAGCTTGCTCGGCGTCGTGACTTCGGCTTCGCGAACACTGGATCAGGATCGAGATCTCGTCGCAGAATTCCTGCCGGAATGCCGTCTGGTCCATATAGGTCGGCTGCCGACGACGTTGGTAATCTGTCCGGTCCGCATCTTGCGGCTCATCGTGTCGACGGCATTGGATACCAGTTGCTCGGCGGCAAAGGCGACAAAGGTCTCGAGGATCGCGAAGATCACCATGAAATAGGGAATGGCGAGCAGCGCGAATTCGATCGCGGCTGACCCGTCGCGCGAACGCGCGAATGAGCGCCAAGCCGGCTCCGACTTGCCCGGCTGCGCGCAGAC
Source organism: uncultured Alphaproteobacteria bacterium (assembly GCA_963838565.1). Taxonomy (GTDB): domain Bacteria; phylum Pseudomonadota; class Alphaproteobacteria; order Rhizobiales; family Rhizobiaceae; genus Rhizobium. Next base: position 316,795 of record CAWIRO010000015.1, on the reverse strand, counting down.
TCCGTCTGCCTGGTGATCAATTGCCGTCATTGCGCCATCCGGAACGACGTTCATGCGGCGACTCGTAGAGTCGCGTTCGTTGATTTTCCGTTTCAGGCTGGGACGACAATTTAACGAATGATCGATAGTCCCAAGCAGCTGTGCCGGTCAGCCGCCGGCGGCTGCATCTGCCGTGTTGCTCTGCTGCGTGTGCTGTTCGCAGTTCGGCGTGCAGGAAAGGACGGAGCGCTCGGTCTGGCGGTAGACGCGAACCGTGTTGCCTTCGTCGATCGAGACGAGGATGCGTCTCGTCGAGGATCGCATTGCCGTCGGCATCGAGCAGGACGAGATTGGTTGTGCCGAAGCTGCGGCCGGTCAGCACGATCGTCTTGGCGTCGGCGACCGTCGCATCGGCGACCTTGGCATTGCCGACGATCACCTTGCTGACTGGCCGGTCGAGCTTCAATACGCGCGCGTGATCCATGTAGACGCGCAGCATGTCATCCTCGGCGCGCAGCGGAGTCCCGAAGCCCGCAAAGCGGCGAGGATCGCCGGCTGAAAGCAATGGAATGGTCTTGCCGCTCGATGGCATTTCGCTCTCTTCACGAATTCGGCAGAATTTTGAACAGGATTGAATCCGCAATATGCCGAACAGAATGGAAAAAAATGGTGAACGAAGCTTTAAGAACGCACTCAATGTGACCGATAGCAACACGCATTTATCCGAAATGAGCCGGGTGAGAATCGTCCTCTCGGCTGCGATGATTTCAAGTGGAACAGTTCGTGTACCATTTCTGGCGCATCCTGGGCCACGGCGATTTATAAGCTCTCGCGATATCAGGTAAAATTGAATATAATCGAGTAACGCAATACTTACCATCCGGGTTTGTTACTTTAGCATTTACGATCTGGTAACCCTTTTCCTTAAGCCGATCGAAACGGCGCCCTCGCTAGGTTGTGGCCATCCGATCAACGGCAACAGTTGGCGGACGTGCTGAACCTCAACTGGAGTTAGGAGTAACCATGACCAAGCTTTTTAGCCGTTTTCTGAAGGACGAATCCGGCGCGACCGCAATCGAATACGGCCTGATCGCAGCGCTCATTTCCGTAGCGCTCATCGCCGGCGCAACGAGCCTCGGCGGCAAGCTGAACACCACGTTCACGAACCTGTCGCACGAAGATGGATAGCGCTACGACCAGCGCAGCGCACGACGGCTACCGATCAGCCTGTCATCATGTGTCGAAGCAGGCGCAGACGATGCTGCCATCGAGCAGGCTCACAGGCTTATCGGCTGTGAGCCTTTTTGCTTCGTTAGGATCGGGTACAGAATGATCGCAGCTGCAATCTTTGTGATTTTTCCGCTCTGCCTCGCGATTGCGGCGTTCTCCGATCTGTTCACGATGACGATCCCGAACCGCGTTTCGCTGATCCTGGTCGTTTCGTTCCTCGTCATCGCGCCGCTCTGCCGGGCTGGCGCTTCCGGCATGATCGGCATGCATCTTGCCGCAGGGCTCGCATCGTCTTCTGCGTCTGTTTCGCGCTTTTTGCGCTTAATGTGATGGGCGGCGGCGATGCGAAGCTTCTGACGCGCCGCTGCGCTCTGGTTCGGCTTCAATCAATCGCTGATCCTGTTCATTGGCTGCGTCGGCGTGATCGGCGGCTTGCTGACCTTTGCCATTCTGATGATGCGCGTCGCAATCCAACACGATCCTGGCCATCGGCCTGCCGGTGCCGAATTCGCTCCTGCTTGCGAAGAAGATCCCCTACGGCATCGCGATCGCCATTGGCGGCTTCATGGCCTTTCCGTCCTTCGCCGCTGTTGATCGCGGCGCTGGAAACGCTGAAATAACGGCGATCTTAAACGTCCGTTAACTTAAAATGTAAGTGTTCCGTTAACTATAATTACACCAATTCCTGATCATTCTGCGGGGTGAGCATGCTCGCGCTCCCGAGGACTGATCGAATGAAACCCGCCCGCTTATCATTCTTGCAGTCGCTGTCGTTGCCGCTGGCCTCGCCGGTTTCCTGGCGATGAAGCTGGCTGGGCGGGGCGGCGTCGTCACGCAGGTCCAATCGGTCGTCGAGAAGGAACCGACGGTCAACGTGCTGGTCTCCAGCGCCAATCTGCCCGTCGGCGCCCGGCTTGACGACAAGGCGGTTCACTGGATGCCCTGGCCGCGGGACGGCGTCGTTCAGGGCTTCATCACCGAAGCCGACAAGCCGGACGCGATCAAGGATCATGCAGGGCGCCGTCGTGCGCCTGCCGATCTTCGAAGGCGAACCGATCCGGCCGGAAAAAATCGCCGATTCCAACAGCCGCATCCTGTCCTCGCTGCTGCCAGCCGGCAAACGCGCCGTCGCGACCGAAATCTCGGTCGCGACCGGCGCCGGCGGCTTCATCCTGCCGAACGACCGCGTCGATGTCATCATGGTCCGCAAGGCGCAGGGAACCGACAAGTTCCTGACCGAGACCGTGCTGAGCAATGTCCGCGTTCTCGCCATCGACCAGCAGATCCAGGAAAAGGACGATGGCTCCAAGTCGGTCGTCGGCACGACCGCGACGCTCGAACTGACGCCCGATCAGACCAAGGTCCTGGCCGTCGCCCAGCAGATGGCCGACAGGCTGTCGCTCGCGCTGCGCTCCGTCGCCGATGCGCAGGAGCAGGATACGAGTGCCGCCGACTATCTGCTGAGCGGCGACAATGGCAGCGCCCTGCGTCCAGGTCATCAAGTCCGGCTCGATCGTTACGGACGACCAGTGCCGCGCCGAAGGCCGAGTAAGGGGAAGTGCAATGGTGCAATACAATGCGGCGCGCTAGACTTCTCCTCTCGGCCGCCTCTCGCTGACGATCGGCTGTTTCCGGCCTGACGCCACCCGCCTTCGCGCCGCTCGTCGGCGCGGGAATTGCGCATGCCGAATCCGAAGGCGTCATCCGGATCTCGCAGACCGGCCCCGGTGCTCACCGCCGCCTCAAGCTCGGCCTCAACAAGGCGCTCGTCGTCGATCTGCCGGAGGACGCGCATGATATTCTCGTCTCCGATCCGTCGATGGCCGACGCCGTGACCCGCACGTCGCGCCGCATCTATCTGTTCGGCAAGAAGGTCGGCCAGACGAACATCTTCATCTTCGGACGCGATGGCGAGGAGATCGTCAGCCTCGATATCGAAATCGAGCGCGACGTCTCCGGCCTCGAAGCCAATCTGCAGCCGCTTCATTCCCGATTCCAACATCAACGTCGAAATCGTCTCCGACAACATCGTGCTGACCGGCACGGTCCGCACGCCGCAGGATGCCACGCAGGCCGCAGACCTGGCCCAGGCCTTCCTGAAGGGCGGTGAGGCGACGACCCGAACCGAGACGGCCACCGGCACCGGCGGCAACAGGGCGATGTCGCGATCTTTGCCGAAGACCGCCAGCCATCGCAGGTCGTCAACCTGCTGCAGATTCGAGGGCGAAGACCAGGTCACGCTCAAGGTGACGATCGCCGAAGTCCGCCGCGAGATCCTGAAGCAGCTCGGCTTCGACAATCTCGTTTCCAATTCTTCGGGCATGACCGTTGCGCAGCTCGGCATCGCCTGTCGGCGATGGCGCCACGTGCGACGCTCGGCGGTGGCCTTGCGCTCTGTTCAAGAGCTCGATCGGCAAATACGACATTTCGACCTATCTGAACGCGCTGGAGCAGGCGAAGGTCGTCAAGACGCTCGCCGAGCCGACCCTGACGGCGATTTCCGGCCAGGCGGCGACCTTCAATTCCGGCGGCCAGGTTCTCTATTCGACGACCGACAACGACGGCAACGTGACCGATCGTGCCCTATAACTACGGTATCAATCTGGCCTTCAAGCCGGTCGTTCTGTCCTCGGGCCGCATCAGCCTTGAAATCAAGACCAACGTGTCCGAGCCGGCAGCCGTCCGTCTCGGGAACGCAGCCGACCTACCAGCGCCGCTCGGCCGAGACCTCCGTCGAGCTTCCCTCCGGCGGCTCGATCGTGCTTGCCGGCCTGATCCGGGACAACGTTTCGCAGACGATCGAACGGCACGCCGGGCGTCTACAAGATTCCGCTTCTCGGCACGCTGTTCCGCCAGCAGGACGGTGGAGCGCGACGAGACCGAACTCGTCATCATCGCGACGCCCTATCTGGTCCGTCCTGTCGCGCGCAACGAACTCAACCGGCCGGACGACAATTTCAGTCCGGAAAACGACGCTGCAGGCCTTCTTCCTGAACCGCGTGAACAAGGTCTACGGACGGCGCGAGGCACCGGTCGCCGACGCGCAGTTCCACGGCTCCATCGGATTCATCTACAAGTGAACGGGGCGGGATCGGCAACGATGGCAACAGACACAGAGAATCAGGCGATGGCCCATCGAATGCGACGACACCGCCACGAGTCCGACGGCGCCATGCTTGCCGCGGCCGCCGTGCTTGCGGCGGCAATGCTTTCCGGCTGCGCCGGCCCGCGCGACAGTCTGACGACCGGCGGCATTCCCGACGACTACCGTCAGCCCGCCATCCGATCGTGGTGGCCGAGGCCGAACAGACGGTTGATATTCCGGTCGCCTCGACCGATCGGCGCCTGACCATCGCCCAGCGCGACCTGATCCGCGGCTTTGCGGCCAACTATATGTCCCGGGCGTCCGGCCCGGTTTATGTCCTGACGCCGCAAGGCTCGGCAAATTCGGCGGCCGCGAGCCAGTTGCGAAACCAGGTCCGGGCTGAGCTCTCCCACAGAGGGATCCCGAGCTCGAAGATCGTCAACGCGAGCTATCCGGCGACAGTTCCCGGCGATGCGGCACCGATCCGGCTCAGTTTCGCCGGCATGACTGCCATTACCGCGCAATGCGGCCAATGGCCGAAGGACATCGGCGGCGACTTCGACAACCAGAACTACTACAATTTCGGTTGCGCCACCCAGAACAATCTCGCCGCGCAGATCGCCAATCCGGAAGACCTCATCGCGCCGCGCGGCATGACGCCGATCGATGCAGCCGCGCCGCAACAATGCGATCGAAGAGTACCGGACAACCACAACGACCATCGAACAGGTCGGCGGAAATTCCGGCGTTCTGACGGAAGACGGACGATGAGCGCGATCGAATACGAGATCAAGAACACCGCGGAGCTTCAGCACGCCGAAGACGCGTGCGCATGGGCGAGCTCGAGAACATGCGGCCGCTGCCGCGCATCTCCGTGCATGCCTTCTGCGAAAGCGAGGCGCTTGCAGCGGGTGATGGAGCGCTGCGGCAAGACCGGCGCATGGCGAAGGTCAGCCTGCGGATCACCAGTGGCGGCGATCGCGGCTGCCGCCAACATGTTTTCCAGCGCCCCGACGCCCAACCTGATCATCCTCGAGACCAAGGCGAATGCGGCAAGCCTGCTCATGCGGAACTGGCGCCGCTCGCCGCCGTCTGCGATCCGAGCACCAAGGTCATCGTCATCGGCCGCTACAACGATATCCCGCTCTATCGCGAGCTGATCCGCAACGGCATCTCCGAATACATGGTTCAGCCCGTCGCCATGCCCGACATCATGATGGCGATCGCCGCGATCTTCGTCGATCCGGATGCCGAACCGCTCGGCCGCAGCATCGCCTTCATCGGCGCCAAGGGTGGCGTCGGTTCCTCGACGATCGCGCACAATTGCGCCTTCGGCATTTCCAATCTCTTCTCGACCGAGACGATCCTTGCCGATCTCGATCTGCCCTACGGCACCGCCAACATCGATTTCGACCAGGATCCGGCGCAGGGCATCGCCGAAGCCGTCTTTGCGCCGGAGCGGCTCGACGAGGTCTTTCTCGACCGCCTGCTGACGAAATGCTCCGAACACCTGTCGCTGCTGGCCGCACCATCGCTGCTCGATCGCGCCTATGATTTCGATGGTCAGGCGTTCCAGCCGGTGCTCGAAGTCCTGCAGCGCAGTGCGCCGGTCGCGGTGCTCGACGTTCCGCATGCCTGGTCGGAATGGACGCGCTCGGTGCTGGCGATCGGCGGACGAGGTCGTGATCTGCGCCGTTCCCGATCTCGCCAACCTGCGCAACGCCAAGAACATGTTCGATGCGCTGCGGAAGCTTCGGCCGAACGACAAGACGCCGCATCTCGTCCTCAACCAGGTCGGCATGCCGAAGCGGCCGGAAATTGCGCCGTACGATTTCTGCGAGCCGCTGGAGATCGAGCCGATCGCGATCATTCCCTTCGACATCGTGCTCTTCGGCAATGCCGCCAATAGCGGCCGCATGATCGCCGAGATCGATCCGAAATCGCCGACGGCCGAGACCTTCTCGCAGCTCGCGCACATCGTCACCGGCCGGGTGACGGTCAAGAAAGCCGAAGAAGGGCGGCCTGTGGGGCTGCTGGAATGCGCGGCGCAAGTAAGTGACGTAAAACGAGTAGATTGGATTGTGCGCATGTTTGGAAAACGTGGAAACGAAGGCTTCGGAAAGGGTGGCGCCACAAGCGCGCCGCCACTGCCGGCCGCGCCCGGCCGCTCCGCGGCCTCTGCCACCCGCCGTGCTGGTCGAGCCGTCGCAAGCGAGCCCGGGCCGCTACCAGGTGACGCCGCCGCCGATGCAGACGCCGCAGCGCAAGAGACCGGCCCGCACCGAGGACTATTACGACACCAAGGCGCAGGTCTTCTCGGCGCTGATCGATACGATCGATCTCTCGCAGCTCGCCAAGCTCGACACCGAGAGCGCGCGCGAGGAAATCCGCGATATCGTCAACGACATCATCACCATCAAGAACTTCGCGATGTCGATCTCCGAGCAGGAAGAACTGCTCGAGGACATCTGCAACGACGTTCTCGGCTACGGTCCGCTGGAGCCGCTGCTGGCGCGCGACGACATCGCCGACATCATGGTCAACGGCGCCGGCCAGACCTTCATCGAAGTCGGCGGCAAGACGATCGAATCCGAAATCCGCTTCCGCGACAACGCGCCAGCTTCTGTCGATCTGCCAGCGCATCGTCAGCCAGGTCGGCCGCCGCGTCGATGAATCGAGCCCGATCTGCGACGCCCGCCTTCCCGACGGCTCGCGTGTCAACGTCATCGCGCCGCCGCTCGCCATCGATGGCCCGGCGCTCACCATCCGCAAGTTCAAGAAGGACAAGCTGACGCTCGATCAGCTCGTCCGCTTCGGCGCGATCACGCCGGAAGGCGCGACGCTGCTGCAGATCATCGGCCGCGTCCGCTGCAACGTCGTCATCTCCGGCGGTACCGGCTCGGGCAAGACGACGCTGCTGAACTGCCTGACCGAACTATATCGACAGGGACGAGCGCGTCATCACCTGCGAGGATACGGCCGAACTGCAGCTGCAGCAGCCGCATGTCGTGCGCCTCGAAACCCGCCCGCCGAACATCGAAGGCGAGGGCGAGATCACCATGCGCGATCTCGTCAAGAACTGCCTGCGTATGCGTCCCGAACGCATCATCGTCGGCGAAGTGCGCGGACCGGAGGTCTTCGACCTTCTGCAGGCGATGAACACCGGTCACGACGGCTCGATGGGCACGATCCACTCCAACTACGCCGCGCGAATGCCTGAGCCGTATCGAATCGATGATCGCCATGGGCGGCTTCACGCTGCCGGCAAAGACCGTGCGCGAAATCATCGCCGGCTCGATCGACGTCATCATCCAGGCAGCCCGCCTGCGCGACGGTTCGCGCCGCATCACCCACATCACCGAGGTGATCGGCATGGAAGGCGACGTCATCATCACCCAGGACCTGATGCGCTACGAGATCGAAGGCGAAGACGCCAACGGCCGGATCATCGGCCGGCACATGTCGACCGGCATCGGCAAGCCGCATTTCTGGGATCGCGCGCGCTACTTCAACGAAGAAAAGCGGCTCGCCGCGGCGCTCGACGAGATGGAAGCGAAGTCGAAGGAATAAGTGATGTTCGGTCTCGATCCGATCGTGCTGGCCATCATCGTGCTTGTCGCCGTCGCCGCGGGCGCGGTTTGCTATGGCCTGCTGTTCTCCCGGATCGAGACCGACAAGAAGACCGCCAAGCCGCGTCAGCCGCGTCAAGTCGGCCGAGACCGACCGGGTCAAGGTCAAGGCTGCGCGCGACCGCGTGCAGGAAATGTCGAAGCGCCGCAAATCGGTGCAGGACAATCTGAAGGATCTCGAGAAGAGGCAGCAGGAAAATACCAAGCGGAAGCCTGTCGCTGAAATCCCGGCTGATGCAGGCGGGCCTGACGATCACGGTCGCCAAATTCTACATCTTCAGCGCCGCTTCGGCCTCGTTGCTGCATGCTCATCGCCTTGCTCGCCGGCGCACCCATGCTGGTCGTTCTCGGCATTGCCGTCGTCGCCGGTCTCGGCCTGCCGCGCTGGGTCGTCGGTTTCCTGATCAAGCGCCGCCAGAACAAGTTCCTCGATGAATTTCCGAACGCGCTCGACGTCATCGTGCGCTCGATCAAATCCGGCCTGCCGCTCAACGATGCCATCAGGCTGATCGCAAACGAGGGCACGGAGCCGGTGAAGACGCGAATTCCGCCGCGTCGTGGAATCGCAGCAGGTGGGCCTCAGCATTCCCGATGCCTGCGCCCGCATGACCAACTACATGCCGCTGCAGGAAGTCAACTTCTTCGCCATCGTCATCGCCATCCAGTCGCAGGCCGGCGGCAACCTCTCCGAAGCGATCGGCAATCTCTCGAAGGTCCTGCGCGACCGCAAGAAGATGAAGGCCAAGGTCAAGGCGCTGTCGATGGAAGCCAAGGCTTCGGCCGTCATCATCGGCGCCCTGCCCTTCATCGTCGCCACGCTCGTCTACCTGACGTCGCCGCAATACATGATGATCCTGTTCACCGATCCGCGCGGCCATCTCATCATGGGCTGCTTCGGCGGTCTGGATGTCGATCGGCATCTTCGTCATGCGCAACATGGTCAATTTCGACATCTAACCGGAAGGGACGCGCCATGTCATCGGATCTTGCAGCGACACTGACCGATCCGGCCATGCTGGTCGCGGTCCTCGTCGCGATCGCCGTCTTTGCGACCTTCTACACGATCGCCGTTCCTTTCTTCGAACGCGGCGATCTCAACAAGCGCATGAAGGCCGTTTCGACCGAGCGCGATCAGATCCGGGCGCGCGAACGCGCCCGCATGAACTCCGAAGTCGGCGGCGAAGCAAGGCTTCGCTGCGGCGCCAGAACAACCGCTCCGTCCGCCAGATCGTCGAGCGCTTCAACCTTCGCGAGGCGCTGGTCGACGAGAACACGATCAACAAGCTGCGCGCGGCCGGTTATCCGCTCGGAGAATGCGCTGAACACCTTCCTCGTCGCTCGCTTCCTGCTGCCGTTCCTCTTCCTGGCGGTCGCTGCCTTCTGGATTTTCGGCCTCGGCAACCTCGCCGACCAAGCCGCTTCCCATCCGCCTGCTTGGCGATGATCGGCATCGGGCTATCTCGGCTTCTATGCGCCGAATATCTTCATCTCCAACCGCATGGCGCAAGCGCCAGCAATCGATCAAGCGCGCCTGGCCGGATGCGCTCGACCTGATGCTGATCTGCGTCGAATCCGGCATCTCGATCGAAGCAGCGATGCGCCGCGTGTCGGAAGAACTCGGCGAGCAGTCGCCGGCGCTTGCCGAGGAAATGGTACTGACGACAGCCGAACTTTCCTTCCTGCCGGACCGTCGCGTGGCGCTCGAAAACCTCGGCACGCGCACGCAGATCGATCTGGTGCGGTCGGTCACGCAGGCGCTGATCCAGGCCGACCGCTACGGCACGCCGATCGCGCAGGCGCTGCGCGTTCTCGCCCAGGAAGGCCGCGACGAGCGCATGAACGAGGCAGAAAAGAAAGCGGCCGCCCTGCCGCCGAAGCTGACCGTTCCGATGATCCTGTTCTTCCTGCCGGTGCTGATCGCCGTCATCCTCGGCCCGGCCGGCATTCAGGTCGCCGACAAGTTCTGAGGTCGCTTGCAGGCGATGCGGAAACCAGCTACCCATAGCTTCCGCGTGACCGGCGAATGAGATGGAAAACCATCGGGAAGCGCGGATATGACCGCCGCTCGCCTGGGCACCTTTGAGATCCGGGAGCCCTCATGTCCTCTGCAGCCATTCTCACCAGCATTTTCGCAGCACTGATCGTCGGCGCGATGAGCCCCGGTCCGAGCTTTGTCGTCGTCTCCCGCATCGCCATTTCCCGGTCGCGGCTTGATGGTCTGGCGGCGGCGTTCGGAATGGGTATCGGCGGCGTCGTTTTTGGCGTTCTTGCGCTTGCCGGCCTCACGGCGCTGCTGACGCAATTCGAATGGCTCTACCTGGTGCTGAAGCTCGCTGGCGGCGCCTATCTCGTCTATATCGCATTCCACATCTGGCAGGGGGCGAAGGAGCCGCTTGAGGTTTCCGGCACGGTTGAAGGGAGGGCGTCGCTTGGCCGCAGCTTCTCGGCAGCGCTGCTGACCCAGCTCAGCAACCCGAAGACCATTATCGTCTATGCAAGCATCTTTGCCGCCTTCCTGCCGAAGACGGTGCCGCGCGGCCTCATGATCGGCCTGCCGATCGGCATCTTCGCGATCGAGGCCGGATGGTACGCGATCGTGGCGCTGGCCTTTTCGGCCCGCCGTCCGCGGCAGGTCTATCTTGCCGCCAAGCGCTGGATCGACCGCGCTGCCGGGCTCGTCATGGGCGGGCTCGGTCTGCGTCTGATTGTCTCCGGCGTCGTGCCCTTCGCTAGCTTCAGGATCAGTTCGTGTTGCTCGTGGGCGCGTTGTCCTTGGCCGCAAGCTTCTGCCAGGAATTCTGCTGCGAAAGCATCGAACGCAGATAGGCGACATTGGCATCGGCCTGCTGCGGCGAAAGCTCGCGCCGGGCGATCTCCTCGGCTTCGGGGAAACGTCCCTGCAGGCCGACGACGAGAGCGAGGTTCTGCCTGACCCGGCTGTCGGCGCCGGGCTGGCTCGCTGCCTGCGCGCAGATAGGTTTCGGCTGTCCTGCAGATCGCCCGTCAGGAGTAGGACATGCCGAGGTTGGAAAGGATCGACGGCTCGTTCGGCATGATGTCGAGCGCATCGCGATACCGCGCCCGGGCATCGGCCGGCTTGCCCAACTGGTCGAGGATCGCGCCCTGGGCGGAAATCAGCTTCCAGTCCGGCCGATCCGGCGTCTGCGCGCGGCCGATCGTATCGAGCGCCTGTTGGAGCTGTCCGGCGGCTGCCTGGGCTTTGCCGTAGGCGGCAAGAACATTGCGGTCGTCGGGATTGGAAATCGCGACCTGCTGCATGACGGCAAGCGCCTGCGTATCGCGCCCGTCATGCGCAGCAGATTGGCGTAGTTGACGCCGTTGACCGGATCGCGCGGGATTTTTCTCGTAGGCCTGGCCGACCCGTTCGGTCGCCGAGCGAAGCTCGTTCGCATCCATCGCTTCGACCGGCTTGGTCAGCTTCGGCACCGAACCCGTCGTCATCTGGTCCTTGGTGGTCGAGCAACCGGCGAGCGCGGCGACCACCAGCGACGCCGTGGCGCACTGCAGAATACGATTCTTGAACGGATTGGTGGCCGGGAGGGGCATTGCGCTTTCCTGAATTCCGAAACTGGCGCCTGGCCTCGAAACGGAACAGGGAAAGGTTTGACGCAATCTTCGCTCCAGCAATAGTCTGTTAACCCTAACAGACCGTTAAGAAACGATTCCCGGACACCGCCGAAGGAAAAACATGGCCCCCTATCAGTTCATCGAGAGACCGACGCCGTTCAACACGAAGGGCGGCTCGACACTGCCGATCTTCGCCGTCACGCCCGGCCATATCGAGACCGGAACGATCGATCCGATCGCGCTCGATTGGGCGAAGAAGGCGGGTTACAAGGCCGAAAGCGGTTCGCTGCTGCTTATTCCGACGGCCGACGGCCATCTCGGCGGCGCGCTTTTCGGTCTCGGCACCAATCCATCGGAGCAGCCCTACATCACCGGCAAGCTGGCCCGCTCGCTGCCCGCCGGCGACTGGCACATCGAAACCGCACCGCTCACGGCCAACCGCCTGTCGCTCGGCTTCGGTCTCGGCAGCTATCGTTTCGACCGCTACCGCTCCGAAAAGACGACAGCCGCGACGCTGATGATCCCGCGCGATGCCGACGGCGCCGACATCAAGCGTCAGCTTGCCGGCGTCTTCCTCGCCCGCGATCTCATCAACACGCCGACCAACGACATGGGTCCGGAACAGCTCGAAGCCGCCTTCCGCGGCCTCGCCGAGCACTACAAGGCGGAGATGTCGGTCATCATCGGCGACGATCTGCTGAAGGAAAACTTCCCGCTGGTCCACACTGTCGGCCGCGCCAGCGCCGACGCGCCGCGTCTTCTGGAGCTGCGTTGGGGCAAGAAGGGCCATCGCAAGGTGACGCTCGTCGGCAAGGGCGTCTGCTTCGATACCGGCGGTCTCGACATCAAGCCGGCCTCCTCCATGCTGCTGATGAAGAAGGACATGGGCGGCGCAGCGAATGTCATGGGCCTTGCGCTGATGATCATGGACGCGAAGCTGAAGGTCGACCTCCGCGTCATCATCCCGGTCGTCGAAAATTCGATCTCGGCCAATGCGTTCCGGCCCGGAGACATCTACAAGAGCCGCAAGGGCCTCACCGTCCAGATCGACAACACCGATGCGGAAGGCCGCCTGATCCTCGCCGATGCGCTCGCCTATGCCGACGAGGAAGAGCCGGATCTCCTGATCGACATGGCGACGTTGACGGGCGCGGCCCGCGTGGCGCTCGGCCCGGATCTGCCGCCCTTCTTCACGGACGACGAGAATCTTGCGCACGATCTCGCCGAAGCAAGTCTGGAGACCGATGATCCGCTATGGCGGCTTCCGCTCTACATGGGCTACGACAAGGACATCCGCGCCAAGATCGCCGACATCACCAATGCTCCGGCCGGCGGCATGGCAGGCGCGATCACGGCGGCCCTCTTCCTGAAGCGCTTCGTCAGCAAGGCGAAGAGCTGGGCGCATTTCGATATCTACGGCTGGGCACCGGCCGAGCGCGCCCACTCGCCGGGCGGCGGCGAGGCGCAGGCGATCCGTGCGCTTTACCACCACATCCGCACCGCGCTCTAAACCCGATCGTTAAAATTTTATTCACCTTGCGAGGCGGCAGATTCTGCCGCCTCTTGCATGCCGGCACCGGCTCCCGGAAAATAGACCGCTAGCGTAACGATTTTCCGGAGGGGCCTTGCCGATCGAACTGACCGCCTCGCAGGCGCTGGGGCTTTGGCACGGCGTTACGCTTGATCAGGTGCGCCATGACGAACGCGATTTGACGTTGCGCCAGATGGCGATCCTGCTGCATATCTATCTGGTGCCGCCGCCTCATACCGTGCGGGGGCTTGCCGCGACGCTGAACGTTACGAAGCCGGTCATCACCCGCGCCCTCGACACGATGGGCGAAATGGGTCTGGTCGACCGGGCGCGCGACGAAAGCGACCGGCGGAACGTGATCATCAAGCGCACTGTCGGCGGCGCGCTCTATCTGGAGAAGCTCGGCGATCTCGTGCGTGACCAGGGACGCCGCCTGCCGGTGTGAACGGAGTGGAAATGACGATGCTCGACCGCCGCCTGCATGCCTATCGGCCGGACCTCGCGGAAGCGAGCCTTGAAGGCAAGGTCGAGGCCTTGCGCTTTGTTTCCGGCACGCCGGCGCGGATCGCCGTTCCCGTTGCACCGCTTCGCCCGCAGCCTGATCTTTCGAGGGGCATCGATACGGAGCTGCTCTTCGGCGAGGATGTGGTGGTCTTCGATCGCGCTGACGGCTGGTGCTGGGTAAAGGCCGGTTCCGACGGCTATGTCGGCTATCTTCCGGAGGAAATGCTGTCTGAGGGCCAAGCGGAGCCGACGCATATCGTCACCGTGCAGCGCACCTTCGTCTATCCGGAGCCGGAACTGCGCAAGCCCCATAAATCCGTGCTTTCGATGGGCAGCCGCGTGCGCGTCGTCGGCGAAGCGGAAGCGCGCGGCAATCACTACGTCGTGCTGGAAGACGGCACTGCGATCTTCGCCAAGCACGTTCAGCCGATCGGCGCGGGCAGGGATGATGACTATGTCGAGATCGCATCGCGTTTCCTGAAAACGCCCTATCTGTGGGGCGGCCGTTCGGGCCTCGGCATCGATTGCTCCGGCCTCGTGCAGCTTGCCATGCTGATGACCGGCAGAGGCGCGCCGCGCGACACCGACATGCAGGCAGCAGGCCTTGGCGAGCTCGATCGACCGTTCCGAACTGCGCCGCGGCGATCTCGTCTTCTGGAAGGGTCATGTCGCGATCATGGAAGATCCGGAAACCATCATCCACGCCAACGGCCACACGATGACCGTGGCGCGCGAGAATTTCGAGGCCGCCGTCGAGCGCATCGGCTGGCTCTACGAGCAGCCGACCGGCTACCGCCGCCCCGTCTGATTCAGATCCGCCGTGGATCGAGGAATCGCGCAATCCATCGCCCAGCATGTTGAAGCCGAAAACGGTAAGCGCGATGGCAAGGCCGGGCAGGATCGCCAGCCACGGCGCCAGTGCGAGATAGGTTTGCGCATCGGCAAGCATCCGGCCCCAGGTCGGCGCCGGCGGCGCCATCCCGAGGCCAAGGAAACTGAGACCCGCTTCGGTGAGGATCGCCAGCCCGAGCTGGATCGTCGCCTGCACAATGATCTGGTTCATGATGTTCGGCAGCACATGGCGTACCGAGATCGTGAAGCGGCTATTGCCGATCGCGCGCGCCGCCAGTCACATAGTCGCGGCTCCAGGCCTGCAGCGCGGTCGCAAGCGTCACGCGTGCGAAGACCGGGATCATGAAGACGGCAATCGCGGTGATCGCCGTCAACCTGCCGGGCCCGAGAAAAGCGCCGAGCACCATTGCGGAGAGGATCGGCGGCAGCGCAAAGACGACGTCGCAGACCCGCATCAGCAGCGTCTCGAAGAGGACCGCGGATCGCCGCGGCCGAAATGCCGGCGATCGAGCCGAGCGTGCCGCCGATGGCAACCGCGGTGATGGCGATCGACAGTGAATTCCAGCATCCCGCCATCAGCATTGAAAGAACATCGCGGCCGAACTGATCGGTGCCGAGCACGCCGAAGGCAAGGGCGGCTGCAATTTATGAATGATCTGCATCTTTGCAGGCGGCAGCGGCGTCCAGACGAGCGACAGAAGCGCGACTGCCACAAGCAGGCCGACGATGGTTGCGCCACGACACAAGCTTCATTTGCCGGCTAATGGTAAATGAGCGGCGCCGGTTGGCGGCAGCGGATGCGATCGGCGTCATCGTCACACGTCCTTTCGCAGTCGCGGGTCGATCGCGAGATAGGACAGATCGACGAGGAAATTCATGACGATGACGAGCGCGGCAAAGAACAGCACGACGTCCTGCATGACGATGATGTCGCGTTGCGACAACGCCTGAAAGGCCAGCCGTCCGAGACCCGGCAGGTTGAAGACGTTTTCGACCAGCACCGCGCCTGCGACGAGAAAGGTGAACTGCAGTCCGAGGATCGTCAGGATCGGCACCAGCGCATTCGGCACCGCATGCCGCCACAAGACCGCGCGCGCCGAAAGCCCCTTGGCGCGCGCGGTCCGCGTGAAATCCTCATGCAGCGTTTCCAGGACCGCCGAGCGCGTCACGCGCGTCAGCACACCCGCCTGCGGCAGCGCCAAGGCCACGGCCGGCATCAATAGCGCCTGCAGCGCCGGCCAAAACCCGGCATTCCAGCCCGGAAAGCCGCCGGCCGGCATCGAGGCCAAGCGTCGTCGAGAACAGGATGATCAGCAGCAGTGCCACCCAGAAAGCCGGAACGGCAATGCTGATCTGCGAAAAGAGCGTCGCGATGATATCGAAGATGCCGTTTCGCCGCGCGGCCGCGAGGATGCCGAGCGGCAGCGGCGATCGCACACGGAAAGAAGGATCGCGATCAGTGCCAACGGCAGCGTCACCGCCAGCCGCTCGAGGATCAGCCCGGCGACCGGAACTCCATAGGTATACGACTGCCCGAGATCGCCGGAAAACACCCCGGCTACCCATTGCCCGTAGCGAAACAGCAGCGGCTGATCGAGGCCGAGCTCATGGCGAAGCGCCGCCAGCGTCTCCGGCGTTGCCGAGGTGCCGAGCATGATCGAGGCGGGATCGCCGGGCAGAAGATCCATGACGGCGAAGATCAGGAACGAGACGACGACAAGTGTCAGGATGAGCCCGGCGAAGCGGCGGCCAAGAAGCGCGATCATGTCTCGTCCATTGCCGTTGACGCCCTATCAGTCCGCCATGCGGAAATCACTCCTCCCAGGAAACATTCGTCAGAACGTTCGACGGGATCGGCTCGTTTTCCCACAGGCCCTTCAGCTTTTTGTCCCAGACGCCGAGCTTCGGCATGACGAACAGATAGAGTGCCGGCACGTCCTCGGCGAGGATTTTCTGCGCCTCGCCGTAGATCTCGTTCTGCGCGGCGGGATCGGCCGTCTCCTGCACCTTCCTCATCAGAGCGTTGAAAGCCGGGTTCTTGTAGTTGAAGTAATAGGGATCGCGCGAATAGATGTCGATATCCATCGGCTCGGCATGCGCCACGATCGTCATCTCGTAGTCGCGGTCCTTCATGACGTCCTGAACCCATTTTGCCGGAAATTCCGTCGGCTCGATGTTCATCGTCACGCCGATCTCGGCAAACATCGCCTGCATCACCTGTGCGCTGCGCGGCGCATAGGCCATCTGGGGCGATTTGATCGTGAAGGTGAAGCCGTTTGGGTAGCCGGCTTCCGCAAGCAGCGCCTTCGCTTTTTCGGGATCGTAGGGCAGCACGCCGGTCATGTCCTGATAGCCCGGATCGTTCGGCGTATAGTGGCTGCCGATCGGCGTGCCGAGGCCGGACCAGGCGCCATCGATCACCGTCTGCGGTCGATCGCCATCATCAGGGCCTGGCGCACCCGCTTGTCGTCGAAAGGCTTTTTGGCGTTGTTCATGCCTGCAACGACCTTGAGCTCGGTATTGCCGATCTTCGTCACGAGCCGCGGATCGCCGTCGAACGAGCTCATCAGCTCGGGTGCCGCGAATTCCGGAATGGCGTCGACGTCGCCTGCCTTCAGTGCGGCCGCCTGCGCCTGCGGGTCGGCGATGAAGCGGAAGGTCACCTTGTCGAGCTTCACGGAGGTCCGGCTGTTCCAGTAGGCTTCGTTCCTCGCAAGCTCGACCTTGTCGCCCTTTGCCCAGTTGACGAATTTGAACGGGCCGGTGCCGACCGGCTTCGTCTTGTCGTTCGGCCGCCGACTTCGGGCCGACCATGACCGAGGCCGGCCAGCCGAGCCAGTAGAGCAGGCTTCCGGTCGGCTGCGGAGAGATGCAGCACAAGCGTTTCCGGATCCGGGCGTATCGATCGAGGCGATCGAGGCGAAGAAGCGCTTCTGCGGATTGACGGAATCTTTGCCGCGGGCCCGGTCGAGCGTGAACTTGGCTGCAGCAGAATCGAAGGCCTCGCCGTCATGGAACTTGACGCCGGTCTGCAGCTTGAACGTATAGGTCAGGCCATCCGGCGAAATTTCCCAGCTCTTGGCAAGCTGCGGCTGGACCTTGCCGCTCTCGTCGATCGAAACCAGCCCTTCAAAGACGTTCTGCCAGGTCACCTGACCGATCGCGACCGGTGCCGCGATCGTCGGATCGAGCCCTGTCGGCTCCACGCTCATGCCGAGATTGAGCACTGTCTTGGCCGCGTAGGCCGGCGCAATCGGCGCTCGCCATCAACGCAACCGAAAGAGCAGCACCAAGGGAAAGGCGGCGGGCAAGGCGCACGGAAGGCGCAGGCAAAAGGCTGGTCATCATAGTCCTATCGGTCGCGAAAAGGCGTTGGGATGCGATGCACACATTTTGTGTTCGGCGTGTATGGAAAAAAGCTACACACGAAAAGCGATCGGAATGCAAGCCGCCTCTTCAGGGGAGCTGGCTCTAGCGGCTCTTCAGTTTGGTTCGCATGAAATTTTCGATGAACTCGATAAACTTTCCCGCCGCGAAGGAGAGCTGCCGGTCCGGTGCGATCGAAAGATCGGCATGGGTGCGGATAGAGCTTTCGCTGGCAAGCGGAATGGCAACCAGCAGGCCCGCCTCGACTTCGCGGCGAACGGAAAGCGCCGGCAGCAGCGTGATCGCAGTGTCGCTGAGCACGAGCTCCTTGAGCATCTCCAGTGCACTTGCCGTGAAAACCGGCTCGATTGTCAGCCCCTGCCGTTCAACGAGCGCGTCGAAGCTTTGGCGGAAGCCGAAGGATTTTTCCGGCAACGCCAAGCGTATAGCGGGCAAGTTCCGCGAAGCGTGATCTCCTTGCGAGCCGCCGCGGCATGCCGTGCCGAAACGATAAGGTCGTATGCGATTTCGAAGCGCGTCACGACCTTGTGCATCGGACATCGGCGGCGCAAAGAGCGTCAGCGCCATATCGGCCTGCGCCGCGTTCACCGCTTCGACAGCCTGCCGCGCGCTGGTGATCGTCACTTCGAAACGGATGTTGGGATAGCGGCGGCTGAATTCCGAAAGTGCGGGTGCAAGCAAGCTTCGTGACGATCGCGCCATTGGCGTAAATGGTCACCCGCCCGCGCTCGAGACCCTTCAGGTCCTCGATCAGCTGCTGCACATGCTCGAGTTCGCGAAGTGTGCGTCCGGCGCGCGCTGCAAGCAGCTCGCCTGCGGCCGTCAGCGTGACGCCGCGAGCGCTGCGTTCGACAAGCGTCGTGCCGAAATGCTATTCGAGATTCTCGATCTGGCGGCTGACGGCCGTCGGCGCGACGTCCAGGTTCTCGGCTGCCTGGCGCATGGAATTGGTCCTGACCAGCTCGTCGAAATACATCAGGGCCCGGATCTGCATTCTCTCTCTCCGCCGCTTGGGCTTGCTGTACTCTATCTAGGCGATCAGCGCCCGTTCGGATAGCGGTCGCGCCAGGCGCTTTGAGCGCCCTCGTACCGGGAGCGCAGTCGCTTCATAAACGCCGCGCGCGATGGCCCGCGCCATGACGATCCCCGCGAGATGGCAAAGCTCCATCAGCTCGCCATGTCCGCAAGTAGACGCGCGCCGGTCGAGGCGGCAAAAACGGTATCGCCGTCGAGCGGCAGGTGCGCGGGCAGCAGTGCCCTGGCAAACCCGTCATGGGCGCCTATCGAAAGCCGGTGCGCCTCGGCCTTCGTCAGTGCCGCATCGGTGACGACCGCACCGATCGTCGTTGCGGGGACTGTCATGCCCTTGAGCCGCAGACGATGGTCGATCGCAGCCGGCATTCCGAGGCCGCCGAATTCGCCGTCGCGCTCGAAGGGTGCTGCCCAGAAGTGCGGCCCGTCGCCGATCGTCGCCGAGCCGAGCGCATTGACCGCGACGATCGCCGCGATCCGATGCCCCGCGCTGCTGACCGCGCTTGCCGAACCGAGGCCGCCCTTGAATGTTGCCGTCGTCGCACCCGTTCCGGCACCCACGGTCCCGAGCGGAAATTCGCCCTTCGCCGCCGCCATGAACGCCGCATAGCCCATGTCCCGGTAAGGCGAATGCAGGCCCCAATCCTTGTCGCCGCCGTTCAAGCAGATCGAACAGGATCGCCTGCGGTACGATCGGCACACGCGCTGCGCCGACCTGAAAACCGCGGCCTGCTTCCCGCAAGCCAGCCTGGACGCCGCCTGCGGCATCCAGCCCGAAGGCCGAGCCGCCGGAAAGAACGAAGGCATCGACGGCTTCTCGATGGTCATCGAGGATCAAGCAAAGCTGTGTCCCGCCCGCCGGGCGCGCCGCCGAGAACGGTGGCCGAAGCCGTCGCCGGTTCGTCGAAGACGATCACGGTGACGCCGGAACCGAGCTGCAGATCCGTGGCGTGGCCGATGGAAACGCCATCGATATCGGTCATGAGATTGAGCAAATGCGCCGTCCTTGTTGACGCGGAATAGGATCGCAAGCGGGACGAAAAAACAAGACCGGTCCCGTTTGGCGGGACCGGTCACAAATCCTGGAAAGCGATGAAGCGCGGAAACCTTAGCCTGTTATCAGGCATGGATTGGTTTCGGATGGCGCCGGGTCATCAGGTCGTGGATCGCGAGCCTCACCTCGTCCGGCGAGCTGAAACGCTGCTCGTCGAGGTCGTGCACGTGAAATTTCACGGCGATGAACTTCAGCCGGTCTTCATCCGGAATGACGATCCCGACGGGAACGCCTGCATATTCGATAACTTGCTTTTTCATGCGTAGAACTCCTGCCGCGCGGATTGCGCAGGCGATGACGAATTGACTTGTCTGATACCGTTGAAAGGGAGGACGAAGGTCACATTCGACAGTTCGGGCGGGAGAGGGCGCCCGGACGGTCATTGCCAAGCACAGATCGCCCAAGGAGAGTCGGCGAGAATATCGATATCAATCATGTCTCGTTCCTTGTGTTGGCGTTGCACTCTTAGGGGTCTCGAACAGTTCCCGATGGCGACTGCTATCTTCTATAATCTACTCTATTTGTAGAGAATAACCGATAGCCAGTCAGAACCATATTCCGAAACGTGTCAAAATATCGGCGATTCAAACAAAATCATTCCGATATTATCTCGTAATTACCGAAAAGACAGTATCAAGTCTTTGTGCAAATTACGTGACGGCGGAACGCCTCGATCTTGATCACCGAAGAACAGATAGGAGGGCGCTTCGATTCCGACAATGGGGCTTTTGATTAAAAATCGAAAGGCTCAAAATGGCCGAACTGATTAATGCCGGAGCAGCGATCACCAGCCCTCGGAAAGCACCTTATCCAGCATGTTCGCGAAGAAATCGGCGCTTTCGATGGTCAGGCAAAGCGGCGGCTTGATCTTCAACACATTCAGGTGATCGCCGGTCGGCTGCATGATGACGCCGAGTTCGAGAAGACGATCGCAGATGGCCGCCGTCTCCTGCGTGGCCGGCTCCAGCGTCGTTCTGTCGCGCACGAATTCAAGCCCGAGATAGAGCCCCATGCCATGAACGGCGCCGGCAATCGGATGCTTGTCGATCAGCGCGGCAAGCCGCGCCCTTCAGATGGTCGCCGACCGTCCCGCGCATTATCCTGCAGCTTTTCGTCGGCCATGATGTCAAGCACCGTCATGCCGGCCACGCAGCTGACCGGGCTGCCGCCGGACGAGGAAAAGAAATAGCCTTCCTTCTCCAGAGTGTCGGCGATCTGCCTGTGTCGTGATGACGGCGCCAAGCGGATGGCCGTTGCCCATGCCCTTGGCGATGGTGATGATATCGGGCACCACGCCTTGCTGCTCGAAGCCCCAGAAGTGATGGCCGAGCCTGCCATAGCCGACCTGCACCTCATCGGCGATGCAGACCCCGCCGCGCGCGCGAACCTGCGCATAGATTTCCGTCAGATAGCCGTCCGGCAAGGAAATGCCGCCGGCATTGCCGTAGACCGATTCCGCGATGAAGCCTGCAAGCCCCTGTCCGCTGGCGTCGATCTTCTGCAGCACCGGCGCTACTGCGTCGAGATAATCGCGCGCGGAGTCCGGCCCGCGGAATTCGCCGCGATAGGTATTCGGTGAAACGACGGGGTGCACCCAGTCGGGCCGGGTCGTCAGCGCCTGCGGATTGTCGGCGATCGAGGTGGAGACGGCGTCGCTCGCCACCGACCAGCCGTGATAGGCCTCGAGCAGGCAGAGCATGTTGCGCGCGCCGGTATGCGCCCAGGCGAGCCTGATGCGCCAGATCGTTCGCCTCCGAGCCGCTATTGACGAGGAAGACCGGTCGAGTCCCTCCGGCGCAAGCGCGGCCAGTCGCTCGGAAAACTCCGCTGACGGCGGCATAGTGGAAGCGCGAATTGGTGTTCAGCCTCAACCATTGCTCGCCGATCGCCTCCGCAAAGCGCGGATGGCCATGGCCGAGGATCGTGACATTGTTGACCATGTCGAGATAGGCGCGGCCCTCGACATCGAACAGGTGCTCCTTCCAGCCGCGCTCGATCTGCGGCGGCGTCTCGTAGTAATTCTTCTGCGGCTTTGCGAGATGCGCCTGGCGTCTGGCGAGCAGCTCGTCCGTCTCCGGCTTGGGCGCATCGGCGCCTGGCCCGAGCAGGCTCGGCAGGCGAAGGGCAAAGCGCCGACCAAGCGGCTGCCTGCGATGGCGCGGCAAAGAGCGGCGGCTCGAGCCCGGGCACCGTGCAGAGCTGGACACGCAAGCCACCGAGCGAAGATGCCTCGCCGGAGACTGTCCCGATGGTCTGTCCGTGCTCCACCTCAGCGCCGTCCTCGACGGAGAGGTCCAGACCGTCGAGATGCAGATTGATACCCTCGCCGATCAGGACGAGATGATGGTTCTTGCAGTCGATGCGTCCTGCAAAGGGGGCAGCGACGGTGCTTCCTGCCGGGCAGGCAGATATCGATATGCAGCGCAAAGGTCGACGGCTGTTTGGCGCTTCGAAGGTTGGCGCGTGAAAGCCGGTATTCGCCGTAGCGGGTCGCGGCTATGCCGGCTTCATTCGGCGGCGCGTGCCAGAAGCCGCCAATCCATTTCCGCATTCAGCCAGTTGCCGGCCGCAAAATGCGGGCTTTGAACCCCCAGGTCGACATAGGCGATGTTCGCAGGATCGATCTCCGGCAGCAGCGCATGCCAGCGGGACATATCGGCGGCGATCCTCGCGGCGCCGGCAGCATCGAGGATCGCCGCCTCCATCAATTCGAAGGGAACGGACATGGCCGTGTCGAAGATTCGCCGTTCAAGCTCGAGATTGCCGCGGACATAGTCATTGTCGGGATCGATCGAAATCTGCTGTTCGCTGCTCGCGACGAGAATGACGGCGCGGGCCACGATCAGCGGCCAGAGCGCCTTCAGCTCCTCGTCCGATCAGCGGATAAATCTCGTGATAGGCCTTGACGGCGGGCAGGATGTAAAAGGGATCGCCATCGGCCTGGTGCAGCAGCGAGGCGCAGGTGACGGCAAGATCGCCGACGAGCCAGCCGCGAATGATGTCGCCGAAGTCGATGACGCCGGTGGGTATCGGGCGCCCATTCGCATCACTCTCGCAAACGACGTTGTCGCCGGTTACGTCATGATGCACGGGCTGCGACCGCAGCGACGGCGCGAGCGGCTGGATGCGCCGTACGGCGAGCACCATGGTCTTGGCGATCCGATCGCGCGCAGCGCTGTCGGTAATCGCCGAGAGAAGCTGCACGGCAACGGGGCCTGCGCGGCGCAGATCCCATTGCAAGCTGCGGTCGAGACCCGGATGATCGAAATCGGCGAGCGCCTGTGCCAGCCGGGCGCTGAGGGCGCCAAGGGCGGCAACGGAGGCTTTCGGCAGATATTTGCGGTGCGTCAGCCCTTCGCCTTCGAGATATTCGAGCAGGCGCACCTTGATAGTCTGGTCGCGAATCGTGACCGCAATGATCTCCTGGCCATCCGTCGAGGTCATGACCTTGGGAACGCGCGGCGCTCCCTCCTTGTTGGTCAGATGACCGGATTGCCGCATTCTGCGCCTCGAGCTCAAGCGTGTCGTATGCCATGTGGCAGATCTTCAGCACGTAGCGGCCGATACCGGTATCGATCCGGTAATTGCGGTCCTGCTGGCTGCCGAGTTCGGTGACCGTGCCTTGGAGGCCGTAGCGGGATTGCAGGATGTTTTCCGCTTCCGCCGGCGTGACATCCGGGCGCGGCAGTTCCATACGATCGGCACGCGCATCATCGGTCATGGCATCCCCCAAGCATGATTCGATTTCCACATTAAGCAGATAATCGCATGCGTGTCATGCGGCAAGCGCGCCGCTCCTGCCCGTTCAGGTAAGGGATCAACCCATACGTTCGGAGGCGTAGCTGCCGGGGCTCGCCGGGAAGACGATCGTCCGATTGCCGTTCAGGAAGACGCGGCGATGGATATGCGCATGGATGGCGCGTGCCAGCACCTGGCTTTCGACGTCGCGGCCGATCGAGACGTAGTCGTCGGCGCTCTGCGCATGGGTGATGCGCGCCGTGTCCTGCTCGATGATCGGACCTTCATCGAGGTCGGCCGTGACGTAATGCGCGGTGGCGCCGATCAGCTTCACGCCGCGCTCATAAGCCTGCTTGTAGGGATTTGCGCCCTTGAAGCTCGGCAGGAAGGAATGATGGATATTGATGATCCGGCCGGACATCTTGCGGCACATCGCATCCGAGAGGACCTGCATGTAGCGGGCAAGCACGATGAGCTCGGTACCGGTCTGGTCGACGAGGTCGAGGAGCTGGGCTTCAGCCTGCGGCTTGTTTTCCTTGGTCACCTTGATGTGATGGAAGGGAATGTCGTGGTTCACCACGACCTTCTGGTAGTCGAAGTGGTTGGAGACGACGCCGACGATATCGATCGGCAGCGCGCCGATCTTCCAGCGGTAGAGCAGGTCGTTCAAACAATGGCCGAAGCGCGAGACCATCAGCAGCACTTTCATGCGGCTGTCGCCGTCGTGGATTTCGGCGTCCATGCCGAACTTCTCGGCGATCGGCTTGAACCCTTCCTTCAGCGCGGGAAGCGAGACGCCTTCCTCGGAAATGAAGCTGACGCGGGTAAAGAACTTGCCGGTGTCGAGGTCGTCGAACTGCGAACTGTCAACAATGTTGCAGCCCTGATCGGCGAGATAACCCGCAATCGCGGCCACGATCCCGCGCGTCGATTTGCACGATACCGTCAATACATAGTTCGTCATGTCTCTCCCTCTTCCCTCTGCCAATGGCCGCCGCCTGCTTAGATCAAAGCTCGCCCGCGAACAGGTAGGCACGCTTTCATTCGTGCAACAATTTGCGAGCGCGAACCATCACGCTTCTGCGAGTTTTTGCATTGCATGGCCGTCATCAGCTTACGGAAGCCGCGGCGAAAAACCGTCCCGCCTGCGCCGTCCGCGAATGCGTATCCCCGCCGTCGCGACCGGAATCAGGCCGGAGGCCGGCTCGCCACCGCGACTTCCTCGGCGCGGCGTGGTGATCTCGTGAATGATCGCGCCGCCGATCGACGAGAGCACCAGCGCAGAGGATCACGAAGAGAACCGGATGCTGCAGGATGCCGATCGGCAGACGATCGGCGACGACCCTGCAGGAAAGCCAGCGTGAAGGCGTGCGTGATGTAGATGGCTGTAGGAGCAGTCGCCGAGATAGTTCAGCCATCCGATGACCGGCAGCCTCGAAAAATCGATGGAGACGGCGCCGTAGACGATGAAGATCGCCGGAGTACCCCAGGCGTAGAAGCGGCTTTCCGGCGGCATCAGCGCCTCGTTGATCAAAGGAACGCGAAGCCCATGCCAAGCGCCGCCCAAGCCCAGCGGTTCGGCAGCAGGATCTTCTGTCCATAGAGCCAGCCGAGCACGACGCCGGCCAGAAACTCCAGCATGATCGGCTCGCCGTAGAACCGGGTCGCCGTCGTTTCCGGCAGCAGCCGGCAGGCGATCGAGAATGACGGCGAAGACGGCAAACATCGTCTGGATGCGGTCGAACTTCCTGGCAGCGGCAGCAGAAGCCGCGAAGATCGAAGTAGAAGAACATCTCGTAGTTCAGCGTCCAGCCTGGAACGACGACCGGAGTGATCGTCGCTGGGATCGGCCGGATTGGCCCATGGCAGGAAGAACAGCGAGGCGATGAGATGCGGCAGGTCGAACACCGTCGATTTCAGCGATCGACGGCGCCACGCAGCGCCACCGCTCGCCGAAAACAGCGTCGCCAGCCAGTAGAGCGGCACGATCCGCTTGATGCGCCGACGGGCAGAAATCGACCGGGCGTCATCTCGCGTCCGCTCGTCGTCAGCCACATCACGAAACCGCTGAGCACGAAGAAGATGTCGACGCCGGTTTCGCCATAGATGAAGCCGTTCGGCGCTCGACTGCGGGATTGACCTTCGGCAAGCTGCAATATCGCATGGAAATAGACGACCATCAGCGCCGCGATGGCGCGCAGATACTGAAGCTGGACAAGCATCGAGCGCCTTGCTCCGTAGAGCATGATGCCGAAAAGTGTGAGCGGTATTTCGCACGACATCATGCTCTTTTCTTTGATTTAGAACAGGATTCAGATTTTAGGCCGATCCGGCCTAAAATCATCCTGTTCTAGGGCTCGCGCGGACAGACGCCGCTGCGGTCAACGCAGTACATATTCCGGACGACCCTGCCGGTAATCGCGGACTGTCGCTGGAAAAGCGCATATATCCGACGAGGAGCCACAGAAGCCCGGCGATCTTCATCGAGAAGATCGCGGTTCCGCCGATCATCATATTCAGAAAAATGAAAAGAGAAAGTGAATGGGCACAGCGCCGCTGCGTCCGCGCGTCTCGCCTGCCGGGAAAAAGGCAGACGAAGAGCCAGAAGGCAATAAGGCCGAAGATCGTCGCGCCGTAGATCAGGTAGACATAGCCGCTGTCGACGAACTCGGTCGACCCTGTCGACCGAAAGCCCGAGCGATCGCCGAGAGGGTCGAGATCGATGATGTTTCTTGACCGTCAGCTGATGCGGCCGATGAAATTGTCGTCTGTCCGCATCGGGTTTCAGGAAGTAGACGACGAAGCCCGCGGCAACGATCGCCGGCATCAGCAGTAGATTGAAATATCTTCGGGATCTTCGGGAAGACGAAGTAGCCGCCGAGGCAGGCCGACGCAGAAGATCAGCATGGTGCGCGTATCGTTCGTCAGCAGGATCAACACGCGGTCGCCAACGAAGAGCAAGCCGGTTCCAACCATGTCAGAGCGCTTGTCCACATCGAAATGAGATAGATCGCGATCACGCCGCAGAAATTGGCGAGCGACACCTGCTCGAGGAAGATCGAGGAGGAGCGGTGGTCGATAATGCCGAAGGAGAAGCGCTCGGGAAAGCCGAGCGCATTCTGGAAAAGCCCGGTCGCTGTTGGTGGCGCAGCGGCATTACGCCGCGCGTGTTTTCGAAATAGTCCGACGGATGAAACGATGCTCACATAGAGCCTGCACGGCGACGATCTCGCAGATCAGGAAGGCCAGCACGGCAATGCAGTCAGACGGAAGCGAGCTTCAGCGTTCGCTCGTTGCACCAGCCCCCGAGGCCGTAAAGCAGAAGATGATCAGCACGTTGCGGAAGTGGTCGATGAACAGCAGCCTGTTGAGCGCGCTTTACGTAAAGCGGTGACGATAATCGTGAACACGCAGGAAGAGGAAGGCCGGAAGATCCGCCTCGTAGATTCCCCTGTCGCAGGATATAGAGTATGGAGGTCGCCATGATGAGGCCTTCGCAGGCGGCGACATGCGTCATCGAAAGCGGCATGATGTTGTGGTTGATGAAGGCGAGCATGCCATTGTAGAGCGACCGAGAAGCATCGCGAGCAGCAGGATCGCGATAGTCGAGTCGCTGCCGTTGGCGCCGCCGCTCGCCGCAGCGCCATTGCGTGTTCCGTCGAGATCGACGGCCATCGCCTGCACGTCTCCTCCGCTGCTTCAGGATCGGCAGGCGCTTGGCCCGGTCCGCCCTTGCCGGCGGCAGCCAGCAGCTCATCTGCGGCTTGTCCTTTCCGTCCTGTGCGGCTGGACGTTGAGGGGCTCGTCTGGCGGCCACCATTCGCCCGCCGCCCAATAGGACCAGCCGAGCCAGACGTCGCTGTTCTCGCTGCATGGTGACTTCAGCATCGTCGTCAGATCCGCTGCATGCAGTCCGGCTCGGGCGAGACGCCGAATTCGCCGAGCAAACCGCGCTTAGGTTCTGCCTTCAGCCAGGCCGCGACGTCGGACGATAGCGTCGATCGCCTGCTGAGCCCGTCGCAGGTCAGCATGGGTGCCGGACGAATCGCTGTCGAGATACTGGTGAACCTCATAGGCATAGTTGTCGCGCGGATCCTTGACGCCGAGCATCACGGTGCCGTTCGGCCCGCCGATCACGTCCTTTTCCCAGGTTGCAGCGCCCGTCCAGTGCGGTGCCCGGCACCAGAATGAGGTTGCTCGGCGCCGACCGCCCGAATGCTGCGGATCGCCGCATTGGCGCGATTCCAGCCAGTCTGTCGCCTTGATATCGTGCGGCTCGTTCATCAGGCCGAAGAATAACGTCGTCCTGATTGGCGAATTCGACGGCAAGCCGTGCCCAGAAATCGGCGAAGGCGCGCGTCGGTCGCCGGCGGCGTGCCGAGCTGCGTCTTGCTCGTAATAGCCGAAATTATGCGGATCGAGCAGAACGGCCATCTTGTGTTTGCGGATCAGAAGCACCACGCGTGTCCTTGAGGCGCTGGAGTTCGTCGTCGTTGAGCGCCTGCCGAGCTCCGGCTGAAGCCGTTCCCAGCGGAACGGCAAGCGAATGATCGTCATGCCCTTGCCGGCGAAGTAACTGATCGTCTCTTCGGTCGGATAGATGTAATTGGTGCCGTAAGATCCGCCGCCGGATCGCCGTATTCGGCACCGGAAAGATTGATGCCGCGATAGCAGGGACCGCAGCCTCGGCAGCGAAGGCCGGCGGCACAGGCAAGCAATGCCGCGCAGGCCGAGCAGTCGTCGCGCAGGTGAAATGTCGTCTTTCATCGGTCTCCATCGCAGTCGCGGCCACTCGCATAACGCTCGAAATCGCTCACATCTTAACGCTCCGTTAGCTAAGGATTTCTAAAGTCGGGCATGCCTCGCGCCAAAAGTCCGCGTCGGCGGGTCACGAGTGTGTCTATGAGTCAATTCGACAGGAACAGAGTCAGTCGGCTGCCCAGCTGGCGAAGCTACGAGCCTGCGCAAACAGCGCAGGAAAGTTCCGGCGCGCGCACGCCCGTCCTGAGGCCCAGTGATTTTGCGAAGCCTGTGTCAGAGCCGGAAGCCGCGCCCGTGCCTCCGCGAGAGACCACCGCTGATCCGACGCCGCCTCCACCGCCGCAGCCGGAGCGCTCCGTCGTGCCCCCGGCACCCGATCCGTCATCGCCGCTCCTCGATACCCGATCGATCATTTTTGCGATCTGGAACAGGCGGCTGATCGTTCTCGGTCTGGCCGCGCTCGGCGCTCTGGCAGGCGGAGCCGTATTGCCGCTGCTGCCGCAGAAATTCACGGCGACCACCAGCCTCTATTTCGATCCGCGCCAGATCGGCCTTGCGGACCCCACGACGCAATCATCGACGATCTCGCCGGAAATGATTTCGTCGCTGATCGACAGCCAGGTGCAGATCCTGATGTCCGGCAATGTGCTGCGCCGGGTTGCCGACACCATGAAACTCGCGCAGGATCCGGAATTCAACGGCGGCCGGAGCGACGACGCAGCCGTCGTCGGTGCCCTGCAAAAGGCACTCACGATTACCCGCCAGAGCAGCACCTATGTCGTGTCGCTTGACTGCCGTGACAAACAACCCGGAGAAATCCGCCAAGCTCGCCAACCAGGTCGTGACGTCGTTCATGCAGGAGGAAAGCAGCGCATCGACGGGGCTCTACGAAAACACCACTGCGACGCTCGACCTTCGCCTGACTGATCTGCGCCAGAAGGTGCAGGAGGCCGAGCAGGCGGTCGAAACCTTCCGCGCCGATAACGACATGGCCGCGACAGAAGGCAATCTGATCTCCGACCAGCGTCTCGTCTCGTTGAACACGCTTTTGCTGACTGCGCAGGAAAAGTCGATCCAGGCCAAGGCCCGCGCGGATGCGGCCGCGAACATGAGCTTCGAGGACGTTGTCGCCAACAGCCAGACGGATGGCAATACGGTGAACTCTTCACTCGCCAGCCTTCGCCAGCAATATGCTACGCAGGCAGCAATCGTCGGCAGCCTCGAGAGCCAGATGGGCGCTCGCCATCCGCGATTGCAGGCTGCCCGCTCGTCGCTGCAGAGCATCTCCGGCGAGATAAAGGGTGAACTGCAGCGGATGGTGACCTCGGCGCGTGCCGATTACGACCAGGCGAAGAAAGCCGAGGACGCGATCGCCAAGGAACTGAACGTTCAAAAGGCGCTGCAGGCAACCACATCCGACAAGCAGGTCGAACTCAACGAGCTGCAGCGCAAGGCAACGGCTGCTCGCGACATCTACGAGACCGTTCTGAAGCGCTCCAGCCAGACCACGGAGGAACAGAACCTTCCCCAGAGCAACATCCGCATCATTTCGGAAGCAGAGCCGCCAACGAAACCGGATGGTCCGGGCAAGAAGATTCTGCTGATTGCGGGTGTCATCGGCGGGCTCTTTGCCGGCTTTGCGGCAGGCGCGGGCTTTGCGATCCTCGCAAGCCTCTTTGTTCATCCGGTGATCCGGGGGTACTTCCGCCGAGAGGCCCAGCCGAAAAAGGCTTGAATAATCACTTTGCCGTGGCTCGCCCCCGTCAGCTGCTTGATGCTTGCCTGGCCGCTTCCTAAATCTGAGAACGAAGGCCATTGGTGCCGTCCGGCGATGAAAGGCAACGATATGCGATCCCTGCAGATTTTGTTCGCGGCGCTTGCGGTTGCCGGCGGGCTGATCGCCGATCCGTCTTTCGCAACGGATTGGAAGCGTGCGGGCAAAGCCGATGTCCAACCGCTCTATCCCTATGTCGATCTTCCCGGCGTCAAGTCTCAGCCCGACAAGAAGGACGAGGAGCAATATGCCTGCCACACGGAAACGCGCGGCATCCGCCGCGACGGAGACTGGATTTTCCGGTCCGGCGGCATGCCGACCATCGTTTATGTGTGCGATCGCGACGGCAACGTAAGCCAGGGCACGCGGGTGCCCGCGAGAGGGCACTATCAGCCTGTGCGCTAACCTTCATGCCCGGCGCAAAAAATGCCGCGCGATGAAGTGGTCGATCGAAATGCGCCCGGGTCCGCCCGCGATGATGACCAGAAAGCAGACGGCCCAGGTTCCGTGCGTTGGCCACGCGTCTGGATAGACAAAGATTTCGATCACCAGCGTCATGCCGAGAAGCGCGAGCGCCGAGAGGCGGCTTGCAAATCCGATGACGAGAAGAGCAGGGAAGAAGTGCTCGGCGAAAGCCGCAAGATGCGCGGCAAGCCAGGGGTCGATGAATGGCAGCTTGTACTCCGTCTGGAAGAGATAAACGGCGTTCTCGGTGACGTGCCATCCGTCGACTTTTGTTTGCCCGGATTGCCAGAATACTGCGGCGATCGAGATGCGCGAAATGAGAGCGATCAGATCGTGCGGCATGTAGTCGAGGAGGCGGAGCAGGCTGCCGAACTTTTCCGGAAGACTGCGAGCTTCCATCGTTCTCAGCGTCATGTCTTCGTTCATGGATATCTCCCGCGCTGCTCTAGCGCACGTCGGTGAAAGCGCCGGCCCGCAACGCACCGGCCAGGTTGGACGAAAGATCGAAATCGGGTGCTGCCTGCGTTGCGAGCTCTACGGCGGCAGCCAATGCTTCACCCCTTGCAAGTGCCGAGAGAAAGGCCGCCCCGCCTGCCGGCAGGCGATGCACCTCGACATTCATCATTGGCCTGACGACCAACGCGTCCTCGCCGCACCAGTCTTCGATAGGCCGAAGCTCCATGTCGCCGGCGTTCATTGCCCAGATGGTGACCATTGGGTGAGTGGACGTCAGGACCGACAAAGACGGGTGCGCGACGAACGTCAGCTCGGCAAGATGATCCGGATCGACCGAGGCCAGTCGCTCGGCCTGGAACGGAGCCGCGTCCGCGGCGTGATAGGCCCGCCCGCGTGCGGCCTCCAGTCGGATGATGTCCGGAAGATATTCAACCTCCTTGGCGGGCTCGAAGCGCTCGACGAAGTCTGCAAAGTCCTCGCCGTAAGCCAGAAGCAGCGGCGAGCGCGGGGGATGGAGGCGGATGAATTCATACGACATCGCGGCGAAGAATTCTGTGCCGACAATCTTCTCCGCGACCGGAAACCGCGATGCGAGCGCACCCATCAATCCGCTCGCCACATTGTTGCGATAGACGCCGAACCGGCGCTCCGGGCGCTGGCCAGTCCAGGCGGTCAACCCTTCAGGCACCGGTTTGGCGATGTCCGTGAGTGCTGCTGCGAAGTTGCTTTGCGAAAGGATCGACATCATGGACCTCACGCGGCCCGGCGCGCGGCATCAGTCCTGAGGATCGCATCGGCGGCCTCTGCCTCGCTGCGCAACACCGGCCATTCCGGCACGTCGTTATCCCATTCCACGAGGCTGGCGACTGGTCCGGTTCGTGCGATCAACTCCTCGTACAGCGCCCAGACGGGATCTTTCACAGGCGTGTCGTGCGAGTCGATCAAAAGCGGTGCCCCGGCATCGTCCACCGTTTCCGAATGGCCGCTCAGGTGAATTTCGCGCACCCACGCAACCGGGAAGCGGGCGAGATAGTCGCGCGGGTCCATACGATGGTTGGTGGAGGCGACGAAGACATTGTTCACATCGAGGAGCAGGCCGCAGCCGGTCCGCCTGACGAGCTCGGCGAGAAAATCGGTCTCCTCGATCGTGCTTTCCTCGAAGAGCAGATAGGTCGCCGGATTTTCGAGCAGCATCTGCCGCTTCAGCGTGTTTTGCACCTCATCGATATGCTCGGCGACGCGCGAAAGTGTCGCTTCGGTGTAAGGCAGGGGCAGAAGGTCGTTCAGGAAGACCGTGTCATGCGTCGACCAGGCGAGATGCTCGGAAAAGCTCTCCGGCTCATAGCGGTCGCAGACGGTCTTCAGACGGGCAAGATGTTCCTTGTCGAGCGGCTGCATCGAACCAATCGAAAGCCCAACGCCGTGGATCGACAGCGCGTAGTCTTCACGAAGCTTGCCTAGCTGGGCATGCGGTGGGCCGCCGGCACCCATGTAGTTCTCGGCATGCACTTCGAAGAAGCCGATCGGCTGACGGGCAGCGGTGATGCTGGCGAAATGCTCCGGTTTGAAGCCGACACCGGCGCGACGAGGAAGTCCTGAGGCTTTCATGTCATCTCTCCTGACGGGTGGATGGCGGCGCTGATATTCTGCGCCGCCAGTCTTTTCGGATGTTTTACGAGCGTAACTCAGGCCGGGGCCGGGCCCTGCGTCAGCGAGCCGTGACCGTTTGGCGTCTTCATCGCCTCGCATGTTCCGGCCGGAACGAGCTTCCAGGCGTTCTGCTGGTAGTTGACCTTCGAGGTGCCGGCGCAGGTGGTTCCCGGTCCGGCCGCACAATCGTTCTGGCCCTTGAGCGCGATGCCGTAGCACTTCTCCTTGGGCGCATCCTGAGCGGATGCCGTAGGGACGCTGCCGATCAGAGAGATTGCTGTGGCAACCGACGCGGCAAAGATGGCTGATGGAACGTTGGTCATGTTACCTCCGGTATTGAAATATTCTCTGGGGCGTGCGGCCGATCAGGCCGGCGTCAGCGAGCCGTGTCCCTTGGGGGTCTTCATGGAGACACAGGTGCCGGCGGGCACGAGCTTGAAGGACATCTTGTCGTAGTTCATGGTCGACTTTCCGGCGCAGTCATGCTTGCCGGCCGCGCAGTCGTTCTGGCCCTTGAGCGCGACGCCGTAGCACTTTTCCTTGTTGTCCGCGGCGGAAGCGGCAGGAGCGGCGACGGTTGCAAGTGCCGAAGCGAGCGAGCCTGCGAGAGCCAGGGTGACGATGCTGTTTTTCATTGTTCATCTCCGTAGAATGGCGAGCCATGGGTGGCTCATTGCGGGCTACGAAGAGATTGGACGGAATGTTACAGCGCCTTTCGCGATTTTTTTCGCCGGCCCGGCTTGCCGTTTATGCGATTGCGGAGGAAAACGCCTGAAAACAAAGGCTCTGCGGGTGCGACGGAAATAATTTCGAACTGTCGGTAACAAAAACGTGTGCCCGTTCGTAGAGGATGATGTCGGGTGAAGTATTCGGCGCGAGAAGAGGAATGGGCAGGCTGGATGCGAAGCGCCATCAGTGGCGACACATTGGCCTATCACCGCTTTCTCACCGCGGTCACACCCCATCTACGTGCCATGGCTCGCAGGCGCTGCGATCAGTTCGGCGCGCCGGCGGGCGAGGCGGAGGACGTCGTGCAGGAGGTGCTGCTTGCTGTCCACCTGAAGCGCGGAACCTGGGACCCGGCGCGCCCGATCGGCCCCTGGCTGTCGACGATCGTGCGCAATAAGCTGATCGACAGCCTGCGCCGCCGGGGCCGTCATGTCGACGTGCCGATCGACGACGTGATGGCAACGCTGGAAGCGGAAGAACAGGTAAACAATTTGGATCGGCTTGATGCCGAACATATGTTGAATCGCCTGAAGGATCCGCAGCGCGACATCGTGCGCTCGATTTCGATCGAGGGAGCAGGTGTGCGCGAAACGGCCGAAAGGCTGAAAATGAGCGAAGGTGCGGTGCGCGTCGCGCTGCATCGTGCGCTGAAGACGCTGGCGACCCTATACCGGAGTGAGACGCGTGAAGACCGATGACCTGATCAGCCTCCTGGCACAAGATGCGCCCGTCCGCACGCGGCTTGGCCCAGTGCTGGTGGCTGCGCTGCTGATCGGCGTCGTGGTTTCCGAAGCCTTGCTGCTGTCGACGGTCGGCATCCGCCCCGATATGGCGAGTGCTATCGAAACCGCGCGCGTACTCTTCAAGATATTCGTCACTCTCACGCTCGCCGTCACCGCCTGCGGGCTTGTTTTTCGCATCGGCCGCCCGGGGGCGCCGCTGAGGCTTTCCAGCCTGGCGTTGCTCGTGCCGCTCGCCTTGCTTGCAGCAGGCACTGCGATTGAATTGACCGCTATTGCGCCAGATGCTTGGGAAACGGCCATGCTCGGAAGAAATGCACGCTTCTGCCTGTTCTTCATTCCGGTCTTGTCGCTCGCGCCGCTTGCGGGCTTCCTTTGGGCGTTGAAAAATGGCGCCCCCGAACGCCCAGGTCTTGCTGGCGCGGTAGCGGGACTTGCCGCCGGCGGGGTCGCCGCGGCGCTCTATGCTTGGCACTGCCCGGACGATAGCCCTCTTTTTCTCGCTGCTTGGTATACGACGGCCATCGCTGCCGTCACTGCCCTCGGCGCGCTGATCGGGTCGCGATATCTGAAGTGGTAGGGAGAAAGCCGCGGTCACAAGAGTGCGGTGGGCGAGGCCCCGGCATGTGGAGCGCGCGATGCCGATTTTGGGCGGCGCATTCTCATTCCAAATCTTTGATTTGAACACATCCAGATATCGTGAGAAAATTCTAATATTCTGCAAGGCAAGCCTCGCGAAGCAGGGCGTCTTGGCACACGAGGAGCCGGAGTCTTTCGGGCTCGACCGGAGAACCTCCCGCTCATCTTATGACGATCCCTGTCGCTGGCTTGGCTTCGGCTCCGTTGTCAGCTTCGGAAGGGAGACGACCATGGCCAAAATAGTGTGTGTTCTCTACGACGATCCGGTCGACGGATATCCGAAATCATATGCACGCGACGGTCTTCCTACAGATAGACCGCTATCCCGGCGGCCAGACGCTGCCCTCACCCAAGGCGATAGACTTTCAGCCTGGAACGTTGCTGGGAAGCGTTTCGGGTGAACTGGGTCTACGACAAATACGTCGAATCGCTTGGCCATACTCTGATCGTCACGTCCGACAAGGATGGCCCTGACTCCGTCTTCGAAAAGGAGCTGCCGGACGCTGACATTGTGATCTCGCAACCATTTTGGCCCGCATATTTGACTGCCGAACGCATCGCCAGGGCGCCGAAGCTCAAATTGGCGCTCACGGCGGGAATCGGATCGGACCATGTCGATCTTCAGGCTGCGATGGACCGCGGCATGACCGTTGCGGAAGTCACCTATTGCAATTCCATCAGTGTCTCGGAACACGTCGTCATGATGATCCTGGCGTTGGTGCGCAACTACATTCCTTCCTATCAATGGGTGGTCAACGGCGGCTGGAACATCGCCGATTGCGCCGCCCGCTCTTATGACGTGGAGGGAATGCATGTCGGCACGGTCGCTGCCGGGCGCATCGGTCTCGCTGTGCTGCGCCGTCTCAAACCGTTCGATGTGCACCTTCACTATCATGATCGGCACCGGCTTCCGGAAACTGTCGAAAAAGAACTCAATGTCATGTGGCACGACACCGTCGAGGACATGATCAAGGTTTGTGATGTCGTGACCATCAACTGTCCGCTTCACCCGGAGACGGAGAACCTGTTCAACGAAGAAATGCTCTCGAAGATGAAACGCGGCGCCTATCTGGTGAACACCGCCCGCGGCAAGATCTGCGACCGCAACGCCGTCGCCAGAGCATTGGAAAGCGGTCAGCTGGCCGGCTATGCGGGAGATGTCTGGTTTCCGCAACCACCGCCGAAAGACCATCCGTGGCGGACCATGCCCCATCACGGGATGACGCCGCACATTTCCGGAACATCCTTGTCCGCGCAGGCGCGGTACGCGGCCGGAATACGGGAGATTCTTGAATGCTGGTTCGAAGGACGGCCCATTCGTGAGGAATACCTGATCGTCGATGGAGGAAGGCTCGCAGGTGCTGGCGCACATTCCTATAGCGCTGGCGATGTAACGGGCGGGTCCGAAGAAGCAGCCCGCTTCAAGAACAAATGATCTTGGCGGGCTGACCTCTTTCGACGGTGCGGTAGTCCAGCCAGCCAAGCTGGGGCACCGTCGGGGAAGCCTCTTGAACGATTTTTATAAGAAATTACTTATATTGCTAAGCGTGTGGTGCACGCGAGATCATGGTTCGGTTAAGCTTCATGCTGGGAGGTTGTCATGCCATACACTCTGATGGAAGGAAAAAGGAAGCAGGATTGGGCCAATCTGGTCCTGGCCGTATGCTTGTTCGTCTCACCCTGGGTCATCGGCTTTGCGGCTGATACCGTGCCGACTTGGAATGCATGGATCGTCGGTATCGCGCTCGGGGCCTTGGCGATTGCAGCGCTTTCGGTTTTCGCCGAATGGGAGGAATGGGCAAACATGGTGCTCGGTCTCTGGCTGATCGTGTCTCCCTGGCTGCTCGGTTTTGCGGCCAATGCGAACGCGATGTGGACTAGCGTGGTTATGGGAGTGCTCATCGCCGCCGTATCGCTGTGGGCGGTCTGGGACGTTCACCACCCCCAAGCTCACGCCTAAGCCTGGCCTGAGGCTATTGCTGCGCAACCGTTGAAGCGGCGGCATTCCGCCTGCCGCTGTTGGTAATACGTCGTGGGAGACACACCTGCGAGTTTGCCTGACCCGCGCGTAGGAAGGGGCGAGCCAAAAGATCAGCAATAACAGCTAATTGAATGATCTCAATGAGATCAAAAGGAAATGGTGCCCAGAAGAGGACTCGAACCTCCACACCCTTTCGGGTACCAGCACCTGAAGCTGGCGCGTCTACCAATTCCGCCATCTGGGCGACGGAGAGCCATGTAAGGGGGTGGCTCTTTGCTGTCAACTGGCATTTTGAAGTTTTCCTGGCAGGCTGCGAAAAAGAGCAGATATCCCGTACTGAGCGCCCGGTCGGCATGATCACGCGGAACTGAACAAGTTTGCGCCGTGTGGTGTATGCTCTGCGGCGCGCGCAATCCTATATCGGAAGGATCAGAAAGGAATCAGCGATGTCCACTCGTCGAACGATCATTTCCGGCCTTGTCATTGGCTTCCTCCCCCTTCCGGCCAGCGCCGCACCGTCGATCGCGCCGTTGCAGCAGCGCAATCCGGCGATCATCAATGTGCAATCGACCTATTGCGATTACCGCGGCTGCTTCGGCTTCGGGCCTCAGCAGTGGCACCGTCCCGCCTATATTCAGCCGAATTACCGTCCGCCGCAAGCAAGAGGGCCGACTTACTACCAGCCGCGCGCCCAGCCCCAGCCACGGCTTACCTACGATCAGCCGCCGATCCGCCAGATACGCCCCGCGGCAGATCCAAGCAAGCATGTTCAATGGTGCCGCAATCAGTACCGGACGTACAATCCGAAGACCGATCGCTTCGTGACTTACGAGGGCTGGTACAAGACCTGCAATTCGCCCTTTGACTAAGCGTCAGCTTTCCAGCGAGACCCGGTCGGCATGGCCGAGATCGCGGCCGGGTTCGATGATGTCGCGCACGCGCTTCTTGAGCTCCTTCGGGCCCGGGAAACCGCCGTCGCGCTTGCGCTCCCAGACGAGCTCGCCGTTGACGCGGATCTCGAAATTGCCGCCGGTGCCGGGAACGAGCGCTACTTCGCCGAGACTGTCGGCAAAGGTCTGCAACAGCTCCTGCGCCATCCAGCCGGCGCGCAGCAGCCAGTTGCATTGGGTGCAGTAGAGGATCGTCACGCGGGCTTTTTCGGTCATCGGCGGGCTCCCTTTCGCAAGCGTTGATCTAGGGCCTTCCATGCGGCTTCGCAACGTGCGGCTCACACGGACAGCCGAAAGCCGGAGTGCTGACGAATTTCATGGCGTTCCTCCGGTCTTGATTGAAGCCAGATGGCTCTAGATCAAGGGCGAACACGGAGGAGAAACCGATGAGCAAGAATAACCTGCCATGGGAAGGCGGCTGCCGTTGCGGCCGGGTCAGGCTGAAGATCAGCGCAAAGCCGCTGCTGACCATGGCCTGCCATTGCACCGGCTGCCAGAAAATGTCGTCCAGCGCCTATTCGCTGAGCGCCGCCATTCCCGCCGAAGGCTTCGAGGTGACGCGAGGCGATCCCGTCATCGGCGGCCTGCACGGCCTAACAAGACACTATTTCTGCCCGCACTGCATGAGCTGGATGTTCACGCGGCCCGAAGGCATGGACTGGTTCGTCAACCTGCGTCCGACCATGCTGGATGATGCAAGCTGGTTCACGCCCTTCATCGAGACCTGGACGAGGGAGAAGCTGCCGTTTGCGGAAACAGGCGCCGTCTATAGCTACGAAACGCTGCCGGAAATGGAAGGCCTATGAGGGACTGGTGAAGGAGTATATGGAGCAGGCGTAAGGCTTAGAAGCCCTGGAAGAGGAAATCCACGCGCAGTGATTGCGTCGCTTGGCGAGTAGGTCCGCACGCTGGCCGAGTTCGCGATCGGCACCGCTGCCATGCGCTGCGTTGCCATGCGTAGGATCGCCGTCGATTCGAAAGCGGATTGAGCCGCAGATTGACCAGCCATTCCTGCGGATGAGCGGCGCCATATCCGTGATGCAGATCGTCCAGTAGATTGGCTTGAAATCGATGCAAGAGCATTCCGATTTCAACCGATAGACATGAAAGCGTGCCATCAAAATTGACGATATTTGGCGAACGGCAGTCCATGCTTCTCGACATATTCGTTTTCTCAGCGATCGCCTCGGCATTTTCCATCCGCCACAGGCGTTCGCGCTCGGCCTTGATAGCGCGCGCGATGCCATCCTCGGCCGCGCGCGAGAGATTGATCTTCAGTTCGCGCGCGGAAGAAACGAGGTCGCGTCGAGAGACAGATTGGCGGGCTTGCGCGGCAGGCTGAGACATGACGATCTCCAGCTTATGCGCATATTATATGCGCATAAGCTGGGGAAGAAAAGCCTCACTCGTCGCCCATCTTCAGCGCCGCGATGAACGCTTCCTGCGGGATTTCCACCTTGCCGAACTGGCGCATGCGCTTCTTGCCGGCCTTCTGCTTGTCGAGCAGCTTGCGCTTGCGGGTGGCGTCGCCGCCGTAGCACTTGGCGGTCACGTCCTTGCGCAGCGCCGAGATGGTTTCGCGGGCGATCACGTTGCCGCCGATGGCGGCCTGGATCGGGATCTTGAACATGTGCTTCGGGATCAGCTCCTTGAGCTTCTCGCACATGTCGCGGCCGCGCTTTTCGGCCGCCATGCGGTGGACCATCATCGACAGCGCATCGACCGGCTCGCCGTTGACGAGGATCGACATCTTCACCAGGTGGCCTTCGCGGTGGTCGGTGATCGTGATAGTCGAAGGAGGCATAGCCCTTCGAGATCGACTTCAGCCGGTCGTAGAAATCGAAGACGACTTCGTTGAGCGGCAGGTCGTAGGTCAGCATCGCGCGCGTGCCGACATAGGTGAGTTCGACCTGGATGCCGCGCCGGTCCTGGCAGAGCTTCAGGATGCCGCCGAGATAATCGTCCGGCGTCAGGATCGTCGCGCGGATCCACGGCTCGTGGATTTCGGAGATCTTGACGACATCCGGCATGTCGGCCGGATTGTGCAGCTCGCGCTCCGTGCCGTCGGTCATGAACAGCTTGTAGACGACCGAAGGCGCCGTCGCGATCAGGTCGAGATCGAACTCGCGCTCGAGCCGTTCCTGGATGATTTCGAGATGCAGCAGGCCGAGGAAGCCGCAGCGGAAGCCGAAGCCGAGCGCGGCCGAGGATTCCATTTCGAAGGAGAAGGAGGCGTCGTTGAGGCGCAGCTTGCCCATGGCGGCGCGCAGATCCTCGAAATCGGCGGCATCGACCGGGAAGAGGCCGCAGAAGACCACCGGCTGGGCCGGCTTGAAGCCCGGCAGCGCTTGCGCCGTCGGGCGCTTGTCCTCGGTGATCGTATCGCCGACGCGGGTATCGGCCACTTCCTTGATCGAGGCGGTGATGAAGCCGATCTCGCCGGGGCCGAGCGCATCGACATTGACCATCTTCGGCGTCATGACGCCGACGCGCTCCACCTGGTACTTGGCGTCCGTGCCCATCATGCGGATGGTCTGGCCCTTCTTCAGCACGCCGTCGATGACGCGCACGAGAACGATGACGCCGAGATAGGTGTCGTACCAGCTGTCGACGAGCAGCGCCTTCAGCGGCGCCTTTTCGCCGCCCGGGCTCTTCGGCGCCGGCAGCTGGTGGACGATCGCTTCCAGCACATCGGGAATGCCGAGGCCGGTCTTGGCCGAAATCAGCACGGCCTCGCGAGGCGTCGATGCCGATGACTTCCTCGATCTGCTCCCTGATGCGGTCGGGCTCGGCGGCCGGCAGGTCGATCTTGTTGAGGACGGTGACGATCTCGTGGTTGTTGTCGATCGCCTGATAGACGTTGGCGAGCGTCTGGGCTTCGACGCCCTGGCTGACGCATCGACCACCAGCAGCGAGCCCTCGCAGGCCGACAGCGAGCGCGAGACTTCATAGGCGAAGTCGACATGGCCGGGCGTGTCGATCAGGTTGAGGACATAGGTCTCGCCGTTGTTGGCCTTGTAGTGCAGGCGCACGGTCTGCGCCTTGATGGTGATGCCGCGCTCCTTCTCGATATCCATGTTGTCGAGCACCTGCTCGGACATCTCGCGCTCGGCAAGGCCGCCGGTCGTCTGGATCAGGCGGTCGGCCAGCGTCGACTTGCCGTGGTCGATATGGGCCACGATCGAGAAATTGCGGATATGCGACAGGGGCGTCGTCGAATTGTTGTGCTCATGCGCCGCCATATAGCAGCGCCTTCCCCTGCCGCAAAGCGGAAAAGCAGGACTTTGTTCACGATAAGGCGCTGTGCCAAGGCGAGCTTGCAAAATCACTTGATTCCATCATCAGATCATGCATTTCTCTTATAGTGAGAATTGTGGACGAACGATGGAACAGGAACTCGAAGCGGCGATCGGAATCCGCATTCGCAAGCTCAGGATCGAAAAGGGCCTGACGCTGGATGACCTTGCCAACGCCTCCGGCGTCAGCCGGGCAATGATATCGCGCATCGAACGGGCGAGGCGAGCCCGACGGCGCTCGCTGCTCGCAAGGGTCTGTGCGGCGCTCGGGCTGTCGCTTTCGGCCTTCTTTGCCGATGAGGAGCAGGAAGTCTCCCCGCTCGCCAGACGCCACGAGCAGCAGGTCTGGCGCGATCCGGAAACCGGTT
The DNA here is from genome assembly GCA_963838565.1 of uncultured Alphaproteobacteria bacterium. Taxonomy (GTDB): domain Bacteria; phylum Pseudomonadota; class Alphaproteobacteria; order Rhizobiales; family Rhizobiaceae; genus Rhizobium. The sequence goes on along the minus strand of CAWIRO010000015.1, from coordinate 275,377 downwards.
ATGTGCGCCGCTCCGTGTCGCCGCCCGGCACGTCGTCCGACGGTCGATATCGTCGAGGTCGAGTTTCCGGCCGGCGCCCGCGTCAGCTTTCCGCCGCATGCGGCAAGCCACGGCATGACGCAGCATGTCTGGGTGTTCGAGGGCGAGATGGAGATGACCACCGGCGAAACGGTGCACCGTCTCGTTCCCGGCGATTGCCTGTTCATGCCGGTCGGCGAGGGGCATGTCTTCCATAATCCGCACCACCAAGCCCGCCCGCTATTGCGTCGTGCTCAACCGCAGCACCCGCTGAATTCATTTCAGGAGCAGATCATGACCGTCATTCGTTTCTCGACGCACAACGAGGCCCGCGCGGCCATTCCCGACCTATGCGAGATACTCGCCGACTGCGTCGAGGGCGGCGCGTCGGTTGGCTTCATGCAGCCTTACACGCCGGCCGATGCCGAGCCTTACTGGCGAGGCGTCGCCGAAGCGGTCGAGGCGGGCGTCAATCTGCTGGTCGGTGGCGGAAGTCGACGGCAAGATCGTCGGCACGGTCCAGGTCGGCTTGGCCTCGATGCCGAACCAGCCGCATCGCGGCGACCTGAAGAAACTGCTCGTGCATCGTTCGGCGCGCGGCAAAGGCCTGGCGCGGCTGCTGATGGAGGCGGTCGAACGCGAAGCCGGCAAGACACGGCAAGCACGCTGCTGGTGCTCGACACGGCGACCGGGAGCGACGCGGAGGCGATCTATCCGCGCCTCGGCTGGGAGCGCGTCGGCGTCATCCCGGACTATGCGATGTGGCCGGAGGGTGGCTATTGCGCGACCACGCTGTTCTACAAGCGCATCGCTGCTTAAGCCATTGACAAGGCGGAGGTCCGCCACGCCTTATCCGAAAGACAAATCAGGGAGAACCGGATGCGCGTCATCTATTCCGAAGACCACAAGCTGCGCGATGCCAAGACCGAGCTGCATGGCGGCCTGCTGGTGACGCCGTTCGAGGGCCCGTTCCGCGCCGAGTGGATCTTGGAAGCGGTCAAGGAAGCCGGCTTTTCGGATGTGGTGGCGCCGGAGCGGCATGGGCTGGAAACGGCTCTGAAAGTGCATGATGCCGGCTATCTCGATTTCCTGTCGAAAGCCTGGGACGCTGTGGAAGGCAAGTGGCGCCGAAGGCGAGGCGATCCCGACCTCCTTGCCGGTGCGCCGCGTCGACGCAGCGGGTGCCGAACGATATCGACGGCACTGCTCGGCTACTATGCCAATGCCACCGAGACCTCGATCACCGATGGCACCTATGAAGCAGCCATCGCCTCGATGCAATGCGCGGTCACCGGCGCCGACTGGCTGAACGGTGGCAATCGCTTCGCCTTCTCGCTTTGCCGTCCGCCCGGCCACCACGCCGGCATCGATCTTTTCGGCGGCTATTGCTTCATCAACAACGCCGCCGTCGCGGCGCAGCGCCTGCTGGATCTGGGCGCAAAGAAAGTCGCGATCCTCGACGTCGATTTCCATCACGGCAACGGCACGCAGGACATCACCTATCGCCGCGGCGATATCTTCTTCGCGTCGCTGCACGGCGAACCCGCCGATGCCTTTCCCTATTTCTGGGGCTATGCCGACGAAACCGGCGAGGGCGAAGGCGAGAACGCCAATGCGAACTACCCTTTGCCGCGCGGCACGGCCTGGGCCGCCTGGTCGGCAGCGCTTGCGGATTCGCTGGCGCGCATCAAGGCATTCGGCGCCGAAGCGATCGTCGTGTCGCTCGGCGTCGATACGTTCGAGCGCGATCCGATCTCCTTCTTCAGGCTGAATTCCGACGACTTCACCCGCATGGGCGCGATGATCGCCAAGGCGGGTCTCCCGGTTCTGACCTGCATGGAGGGCGGCTACGGCGTACCGGAAATCGGCCTCAATGTCGCCAATGTGCTGAAGGGGCTAGAGGCTTAAAGGCTCGCTCTGCACAGTGGAAGACGAAATCCAGCAATCGGACATTCCGACGCCGCGCATGCTCTCCTGGGCACGCAACTCGACGATCTATCGTCTCGAGCGTCGCATGATGACGGAAAAGCAGCTCTTCGATGCGATTACGCGAAAGGCCAAGCAGAAGTTCGAAGACATCAGCCAGGCGCAACTGAAGGCGCTTGCCGACTCGGCGGTCAAATTCGCCTATGATCAGAAGGCTCTCGACGATGTGGCTTATGCGGCGGTGAGCACGCGCTCTGCCGTGCGGGGCGGCAAGTCGAAACGGATCATCGCGCAGAAGCTCTCCTTCAAGGGGGTGGCAAGCGATATCGTCGAGACTGCGCTCGAGCATGCCGACGATCTGTTCGCCGCCGTCGTCTTCGCCCGCAAGCGCGCCTTTGGCCCGTTCCGGCGCGGCGAACTCGATGAGAAGCGAAAGGCCAAGGAGCTTTCAGCCTTCGCCCGCAATGGATTCAGCTTCGAGATCGGCAAAAGGGTCTTTGCCATGAGCGCTCGACGAAGCCGAAGAGGTGCTCGATAACAGGCGGGCGCTTTAGCGCTCTCCGTCCATCAAGCCCGCTTATGTTCGGATCAGAAGTTTGCATTTGTCGCCTTGCCGTTGCGCCCGTATCAATGGCGCAGATTTCAGGAGCGGGCAAATGGACCAGAAGACAAGCGAAGCGGCGGCGAACGGAAGTGCCGCCGTGCTAGCTGCAGCAAGGCCCGTATTTTCCGGCGGTATTGCCGCCGGCGCGTTGATGTGCCTGCTGTCGATGTCGTCCATTCAGTTCGGCGCGGCATTTTCCTCTGGCGCAATCGCGGCCTATGGATCTGCCGGTGCGTCCTGGCTGCGGCTTGCTTTTGCGGCCGTCATCCTTGCGATCGTCGTCCGTCCGCCGCTGCTGCGCTACAGCCGCGAGCAGTGGATCGGCGCACTGGTCCTCGGCACGACGACAGCGCTGATGACCATGTCCTTCTTCGCCGCGATCGAGCGAATCCCTCTGGGGCTCGCAGTAGCGATCGATTTCCTTGGTCCGCTTTCCGTCGCGACCTTCGGCTATGGTCTCACCCGCCGCCTGATCTGGCCGGTGATCGCCGCCGCCGGTGTCCTCTTCCTTGCCTATGATGGCGAGGAGTGGATCGGCAATCTGCCTGGCGTGCTCTTCGCTTTCGGCGCCGGCGCGGGCTGGGCCTGCTATATTCTTTTGACGAAGAAAGTCGGAGCGGTGTTCGAGGGGCTCGAAGGCCTCTCCATGTCGCTGATCGTTGCAGCGGTGGTGGCGACGCCTTTCGGCTTTGCCGGTGCCATCACGAACCTCGATGGTTACGGTCTCGTCGAGATGGCAGGTCTGGCGATCCTGGTTCCGCTCTTGCCCTACACCTTGGAAATGATTGCGCTAAGGCGGATGACGACGGCCTCGTTCGGCATCCTTATGAGCCTGGAACCGGCAATCGGCGCGCTCGCGGGCTTCCTCATCCTTGCACAGCCCATGACGCTGCTGCAGATGCTCGGGACCGCACTGGTGGTTGCAGCAAGCGCGGGTGCGACCTTCTCGGCGAAAAAAGCTTGAATTTAGATGGGCTTGCGCGCCGGATCGTCGAGTGCAGGGTTGTAGAACAGCGACAGCGTCAAGCTTTTGGCGATGCGTTCCGCCGTTGCCATGAACCAGGCCTTTGCCTCGGCATTCGGGGCAATATCGTCGAGGGTTGCGGCGAAGAGCTCCAGCCATTGCGGAAAGAGTGCCGGCCTGATGTCGGCAACGCCGAGATGCGCTTGGACTGGCTTGCCGCCGTAGGCGCCGCTGCGGAAGGCGACGGACGACCAGAAGCTCTTCATCTTTGCCATGTGCTCCGGCCAGCGGCCGGAAAGCCTGGCGTCGAAAACCGGACCGAGCTCCGGATGCGCAAGCACGCGCCCGTAGAAGGTTTCGACAAGCCTGTCGATGAGGGCGTGGTCGATCCCCATGGCTTTCATTTCCGCTTCCGCGCGCTCGCGGATTGCGGCGACATGCGCCGCGCGGCCTTGTAGTTCATGATCCATATCAAACCCCGGCATAGCCGCCTCTTGCGGCAAGCCTCATATAGGCATCCGCTGCTTCGGGCCAAAGGGGCAATTCGTCTTGCGGCAATCTGTTGCATCGGCTGCCAGATGCTTGACGCTTTGCAGCGCACTGTCTAGATTTAGAATTATTCTAAAATGGAGTTTCGTCATGCTGCCGCGGTTTTTCAGGTCGTCCAAACGTTCATTCAAGTCATTGTCGGAGCAGGAAATCCTGGCACTCGCAATCGCATCCGAAGAGGACGACGCACGCATCTATCTCGCCTACGCCGACAAGCTGAAGGCTGCGTATCCCGCCTCGGCTCAAGTTTTCGAGGATATGGCGGAGGTGGAAGATACGCACCGCAAGTCGCTGATTGAAATCCATCGGCAGCGCTTTGGCGAGCGCATTCCGTTGATCCGTCGCGAGCATGTCGACGGCTTCTACGAGCGCAAACCGGATTGGCTGCGCAAGAACCTGTCGCTGGAAGCGATGCGGCAGGAAACCGAGGCGATGGAGGAGCAGGCCCATCGCTTCTATGTCGAGGCGGCAAAGCAGACCTCGGACGCCTCGACACGCCAGCTGCTTGGCGATCTGGCGCTTGCCGAGCAGGGCCATGAAGACATTGCCAGAATGCTCGGCGACAAACATACGCCGGAGGACGTCAAGCACGCGGAAGACGAAACGGCGCGGCGGCAATTCGTGCTGACCTATGTGCAGCCTGGTCTTGCGGGGCTGATGGATGGTTCCGTCTCGACGCTGGCTCCGATCTTCGCGGCTGCCTTTGCGACGCAGGACACATGGCAGACCTTCCTCGTTGGTCTCTCAGCCTCCGTAGGCGCGGGCATTTCGATGGGCTTTACGGAAGCCGCACATGACGACGGCAAGATTTCCGGGCGCGGCTCGCCGATCAAGCGCGGTCTCGCCTGCGGCATCATGACGACGCTTGGGGGTCTCGGCCATGCGCTGCCCTATCTCATTCCGCAATTCTGGACCGCGACGATCACGGCTGCCGTCATCGTCTTTTTCGAACTCTGGGCGATCGCGTTCATCCAGAACAGATATATGGAAACGCCCTTCCTGCGCGCTGCCTTCCAGGTGGTGGTTGGCGGCGGGCTGGTGCTCGCTGCCGGCATCCTGATCGGCAATGGGTGAGGGTGAGGGCGGCCGGGCGAAGCCGGGCAATCGATCCATGATCACCCGAACCGAACAAGGGCCGGCGGTCTGAACCAAGGCCGAGCCGCCTTTCCATTCCGATTTAGGAGATTTCTTATTTCAGAGCGCCGACCAGAACGTCGCGACCATTTTCGATGGTTACCCAGCGGCCGGCATTGTAGCTCGACTGGCGCTTGATGAAGGAATAGGGCGTATCGAACCAGGGCTTCACGTTGGAGGCGAGGTTGTCGAGAATGAAGTCGCCTTCGGCCGTGCGCAGCGTCAGCACGGCGTGGCCCTCGCCATCCGGCTTGCGCACCACGGTCATCAGAAGGTTCGCCGGCTCAAAGCCGCGCTGGATCAGGATGCGGCGCTTCAAGAGCGCGAAGTCTTCGCAGTCGCCAGCCGTTGTCGGATAGGCCCAGACTTCGTCCTTGCCGTAGATTTCCTTGTCCGTCATCGGCGTGATGGTGCTGTTGACGGTGGAGTTGACCGAGCGGACGAGAGCCCACTTGTCGTCATTCATCTCCACCGGCGCGGCATTGCGGTCGGCACCGCATTCAGCGCGGTGAAGCTGGCAGAAATCATAATGGCCGATTGGCTGCGAGGTGGCGCCGCCGGTGACCATCGAGAGGTTTTTCGTTGGGGCCGGCAAGGCGGCCGAAGACATCGCAAAGATGGCCATCATGGCCACCAGGTAACCCTTGATCCGCACGCCCGCTTCCTTGCATCGCCCTTGTATTTCTTAACAAAGAGTTAACGGACGGGGGCTTGAGGAAGTCAATCCTTACTTCCTGTTAGGATCGTGCGACTGATTGACATGGTTAAAATGCCACAGCAAACCGGGTTTTGTGGCAGATACTCCACTTCGAAGTGCTCGTTGAAGCGGCAGATGCCTATCTTTTGATTAACGAATGAGGCCTTTGACGGCGGACAGCATCCGCTCGATATCCTGCGGCCGGGAAAGCCGATGGTCGCCGTCGCGAACGAAGGTCAGCACGACATCGTCCGCAGGCAGATGTTCGGCCAGCTTCATGGCGTGGGAGTAGGGGACGTCCGCGTCTTTCATGCCCTGCAAGATATGAACCGGGCAGCCTGTTTCGATGATGCCGGTCAGGACCCGGTTCTCACGCCCGTCCTCGATCAGTGCACGGGTATAGACGTTCGGTTCCGGGCTGTACTCGGACTTTTCTTCGAAATAGCCGCGTTCGGCGAGCGATGCGCGGTCCTTCTTTTTGAGGTGCGGCTCTATAAGTTCAGAGGTGAAATCAGGCGCCGGCGCAATCAGCACCATGCCCTCAAGCTTCGGCGCATTCTCGAATTTTGCGAGTTCCTGCGCCAGCCGCAGTGCGATCCAGCCGCCCATGGAGGAGCCGACGACGATGATGCTCTCCGGCTTTGCGTGGAGGACGACGGCGAGTGCCTCTTCCAGCCAGCGGGAGATCGTTCCGTCGATGAATTTTCCGCCGGAAAGTCCGTGGCCCGAATAGTCGAGACGAATGCAGGCAAGTCCAAGTTCGCCGGCCAGCCGATCAAGCTCGATCGCCTTCGTTCCACTCATGTCCGATCGGTAGCCGGAGAGCCAGACGAAGGTTGTGCTCCGATCCTTCGACGTGGCTTCACGGATGATAAAGGCAATCCTCCGCTCCGCATCGCCTTCGCCCACGGTCAGGAACTGCGGCTCGGTTGCGGCACTTGCTTCGGACATATGCGGAAACTCCTGTTGTTTGCGCCTATAAAACAGATTCTTGACAGGCTGACAGCAGGTGATTTTTCCGCTAAAGCGTGTTATTGACTCCGTTGCAGCGATAACGAGACCTGTTTGTGCCTCCCCAACGGGGTGCGAAGCTGCAGCGATCCGAAACAACTCGAGGAGAGTACGACCATTCGCAGACCTTTTAAAACCGACGCGCCCGTGAAGGAAGGGCCGCGTTCGAACCGGGAAATCCGTATTCCCAAGGTTCAGTTGATTGATGCTGAAGGACAGAATTTGGGCGTGGTGCCCACCGATCAGGCCCTGAGAATGGCTGAAGAAGCCGGCCTGGACCTCGTGGAAATTTCTCCCAACGCCGAACCGCCGGTGTGCAAGATCCTCGATCTGGGCAAGCTGAAATACGCCAACCAGAAGAAGGCCGCCGAGGCGCGCAAGAAGCAGAAGATCGTCGAAGTCAAAGAAATCAAGATGCGTCCGAACATCGACACCCATGATTATGAGGTGAAGATGAAGGCGATGGGCCGCTTCTTCGAGGAAGGCGACAAGGTCAAGGTGACCCTGAAGTTCCGCGGCCGTGAAATGGCCCACCAGGAACTCGGCATGAAGCTTTTGCAGCAGGTCAAGGCCGATACGCTGGAATTTGCGAAGGTCGAGGCCGAACCGAAGCTCGAAGGCCGCCAGATGATGATGGTGCTCGCGCCGAAGTGAGCGCGGCCCGCATCGATGCATCAAAGCCGTCCGCAAGGGCGGCTTTTGTGTTTTCAGTACGGCTGAAGATTCCTTTCCTGCCCCGTTGCACTTTCATGACGCTACGGGTATAAGCGCGCGTCCGAACTGACCGGCAGGGCATGCCGTGGCAGTTTCGAATGCTTGCGGGGCGGTTTCGTCGCCATACCCGCAGATCAACAACAAACGCTCCCGCACCTTGTTGCGACGGCCGGATGACCGGACATCGCAGGAGGGCTTCTTTGAAGAAGCGCGCAGGGAGGACAGAAACGGAGTAGCAAAATGCCCAAGATGAAGACGAAGTCCTCTGCCAAGAAGCGGTTCAAGATCACCGCGACCGGCAAGGTCAAGGCCGCCGCTGCTGGCAAGCGCCATGGCATGATCAAGCGTACCAACAAGTTCATTCGCGACGCACGTGGCACGATGGTTCTCGCAGAACCCGATGGCCGCAAGGTCGTGAAGAACTACCTGCCGAACGGTCTCTGAGACTATTCCGCGAACGCTTTAGATTAAGGAGATCATGAAATGGCACGTGTAAAAAGAGGCGTAACCTCTCACGCCAAGCACAAGAAGGTTCTGAAGGCCGCTAAGGGCTTTTACGGCCGCCGCAAGAACACCATCCGCACTGCAAAGGCTGCCGTCGATCGCGCCAAGCAGTACGCGTACCGCGACCGCAAGGTCAACAAGCGCAACTTCCGTGCGCTCTGGATCCAGCGCATCAACGCTGCCGTCCGCGAATTCGGCCTGACCTACGGCCGCTTCATCGACGGTCTGAACAAGGCTGGCATCGAAGTCGACCGCAAGGTTCTCTCCGACATGGCAATCCATGAGCCGGAAGCATTCGGCGCGCTCGTTGCAGCCTCCAAGAAGGCTCTCGAGTACCTCAAGGAAGCCGGCACGAAGAACGAGTTTGAAGGCGCGGTCAAGTAACCAGCGCTTCCCAGGCTTTATGCTTCAATGATTTTGGGAAACCCGCGCTGGTTTGGGCTGGCGCGGGTTTTTCTTTCTCTGTACTCCTTGCCCCGGCCGGCTTCCGCCAGCCTCCGATTGCCCGCCTGATCCTGGACGGAAAGAATTGACGATGTCAGATATCGACCAGCTCAAATCATCGCTGCTTGCGGAAATTGCTGCCGCCAATGACGAAGCGGCGCTCGAAGCCGTGCGCGTTGCCGCCCTTGGCAAGAAGGGCTCCGTCTCCGAGCTCCTGAAGACGCTCGGCGCGATGACGCCAGAAGAGCGCCAGACCAAGGGCGTTGCGATCAACATCCTCAAGAACGAGGTGACGGATGCGATCGCCGCCCGCAAGGCGACGCTCAAGGAAGCGGCGGTCAATGCCCGCCTGAAGGCCGAGACCGTGGACATCAGCCTGCCGGTCCGTTCCTCGCCCGCCGAGCGCGGACGCATTCACCCGATCAGCCAGATCGTGGACGAGATCACCGCAATCTTCGGCGATATGGGCTTCTCGATTGCCGAAGGCCCGGACATCGAGACCGACTACTACAATTTCACGGCGCTGAATTTCCCGGAAGGCCACCCGGCCCGCGAGATGCACGACACCTTCTTCTTCAATCCGGATGAGAACGGTGAGCGCAAGGTGCTGCGCACGCATACCTCGCCAGTGCAGGTGCGAACGATGGAGGCGCAGAAGCCGCCGATCCGCATCATCATTCCGGGCAAGACCTACCGCCAGGATTCGGATGCGACGCATTCGCCGATGTTCCACCAGGTCGAGGGCCTGGTGATCGACAGGAAGGCGAATGTCGCCAACATGCGCTGGGTGCTCGAGGAATTCTGCAAGGCCTTCTTCGAGGTCGACAGCGTGACGATGCGCTTCCGTCCGTCCTTCTTCCCGTTCACCGAGCCGTCCTTCGAGGTCGATATCCAGTGCGACCGCTCCGGCCCGATCGTCAAGTTCGGCGAAGGCACCGACTGGATGGAGATCCTCGGCTGCGGCATGGTCCACCCGAACGTGCTGCGCTACGGCGGTCTCGATCCGGACGAATATCAGGGCTTTGCCTGGGGCATGGGCCTCGACCGCATCGCCATGCTGAAATACGGCATGCCCGACCTGCGCGACTTCTTCAACGCCGATGTCCGCTGGATGACCCATTACGGCTTCCGCCCGCTCGACATGCCGACGCTGTTCGGCGGCCTGAGCGCTTAAGGGAGGGAATTGGGAGTCATGAAATTCACGCTCTCCTGGCTGAAGGATCATCTGGAAACGGATGCCACCCTCGATGAAATCTGCGCGCGCCTCACGGCAATCGGGCTCGAGGTCGAGGACGTCGACGACAAGGCGGCCTTCAAGCCCTTCGTCATCGCAAGGGTCCTGTCGGCGGAAAAGCATCCGCAGGCCGATCGCCTGAAGGTGCTGTCGGTCGATACCGGCAAGGGTGCGCCGATCCAGGTCGTCTGCGGTGCGCCGAATGCGCGCGCAGGGCTCGTCGGCGCGTTTGCGGCACCCGGAACCTACGTTCCCGGCATCGATGTGACGCTTTCCGTCGGCAATATCCGCGGTGTCGAAAGCCACGGCATGATGTGCTCCGAGAAGGAGCTGATGATCTCCGACAATCACGACGGCATCATCGATCTGCCTGAAGATGCGCCGGTCGGCACAAGCTACGCCGCATACGCCCATCTCGACGACCCGGTCATCGAAATCAACCTGACGCCGAACCGTCCGGACTGCACGAGCATCCACGGCATCGCGCGCGATCTGGCCGCTTCCGGTCTCGGCAAGCTGAAGACACGGCCCGCGCCGTCCTTTGCCGTCGAAGGCGAGACGCCGGTCAAGGTCAAGCTCGATCTCGATGACGAAAAGCTCTGCCCGGGCTTTGCGCTCCGCCTCGTGCGCGGCGTCAAGAATGGCCCGAGCCCGCGCTGGATGCAGCAGCGGCTGCTTGCGATTGGTCTGCGCCCGATCAACGCGCTGGTCGATATCACCAACTACATGACCTTCGATCAGGGCCGGCCGATGCACGTCTTCGACGCCGCCAAGGTCAACGGCAATCTGACCGTCCGCCGCGCCAAGGAAGGCGAGACCGTGCTCGCGCTCGACCAGCGCGAATACAAGCTTGGACCGAACAATGTCGTGATCGCCGATGCTGATGGCATCGAGTCGATCGGCGGCGTCATGGGCGGCGAGCATTCGGGCTGCGACGAGAACACAACGGACGTGCTGATCGAGTCCGCGCTCTGGGATCCGATGAACATCGCCAAGTCCGGCCGCGGTCTCGGGATCATCACCGATGCCCGCTATCGCTTCGAGCGCGGCGTCGATCCGGAATACATGATGCCCGGTCTGGAGCGCACGACGGAACTGGTGCTGGAGCTTTGCGGCGGCACAGCCTGCGAAGGCCGAAGTCGTCGGCTACAAGGGCTATCAGCCGAAGATCGTCGATTTCCCCTATTCGGAAGTCAAGCGCCTGACCGGCCTCGAAGTCTCGACGGAGGAGAGCAGGGACATCCTGACCCGCCTCGGCTTCACGGTATCGGGCTCGGGCGACCGTGTCTCCGTCGCCGTTCCTTCCTGGCGTCCGGATGTGGACGGCAAGGCCGACCTCGTCGAGGAAATCATGCGCATCCACGGCGTCGACAACATCAAGCCTGCGCCGCTGGAAAGCCATGCGGCCGTCAACGGCAAGATCCTGACGACGCTGCAGATCCGCACCCGCACCGCCAAGCGCGCGCTCGCTGCGCGCGGCATGCTGGAGGCCGTCACCTGGTCCTTCATTTCCGAAGAGCAGGCGAAGCTCTTCGGCGGCGGTTCGCCGGCGCTGAAGCTGGCGAACCCGATTGCGGCTGAAATGTCCGACATGCGCCCGTCGCTGCTGCCGGGTCTGCTGACGGCAGCACAGCGCAACGCCGACAAGGGCTATGGCGACGTCGCGATTTTCGAAGTCTCCGGCATTTATGAGAACGACAGGCCGGAAGGCCAGCGCCGCGTCGCCGGCGGTGTTCGCCGTGGGACGGCCTCGCTTGCCGGCGCCGGCCGCATGTGGTCGAACAATGCCAAGGGCGGCGGCAAGCCCGTCGACGTCTTCGACGCCAAGGCAGATGCGCTGGCGGTGATCGAAGCCTGCGGCCTGCCGATGGGCAACATCCAGATCGAGCAGGGTGGCCCGGAATGGTATCACCCCGGACGCTCCGGCACGATCAAGATGGGTCCGAAGGTCATCCTCGGCTATTTCGGCGAGTTCCACCCCTCCACTCTGGAAGCGCTCGATGTGTCCGGCGCTCTCTGCGGCTTCGAAGTCTATGTCGATGCGATGCCCGAGCCGAAGAGGAAGGCGACCCGCACCAAGCCGGCGCTGGAGCTTTCGCCCTTCCAGGCGGTCAAGCGCGACTTCGCCTTCGTCGTCGACAAGTCGGTGGAAGCCGGTTCCATCGTCAAGGCCGCGAGCGGCGCCGACCGCAAGTTGATCACCGGTGTTAATGTCTTCGATATCTTCGAAGGCGCGTCGATCGGCGAAGGCAAGAAGTCGGTCGCGATCGAAGTGCAGATCCAGCCGGTCGAGCGGACGCTGACGGACGAGGATTTCGAGGCGCTGACGCAGAAGATCGTGGCGAACGTCACGAAATTCACCGGCGGCGTGCTGCGAAGCTGAATTCCTTCCACCGAAAAGAAAAGCCGGCGATCGCCGGCTTTTTGCGTTTGACGCTCCCTCCGAAAAGGGAAATTACTCTTTAATTTCCATCAGGCCGCGCGGGTGGCCTTCTGGTTCGCGGCGGTGACGGCGAGTTTCGTGAGTGTCTTGTCGGTTGCCGTTTCTTCCTGCAGCGTCTGGTCGAGCAGGGCGACGGCGTCCTTGTAGCCGAGGGTCTGCGCCCAGGTCTTCAGCGTGCCGTAGCGGGCGATCTCGTAGTGCTCGACGGCCTGTGCCGCAGAGATGAGGCCCGCATCGACGGCGGCCGTCCCCTTGAATTCTTCCATGATCTCTTCGCCTTCGGCGATGATGCCCTGGATCGCCTCGCAGGTCTTGCCCTGGGCACGCTTGCCGGCCATCTCGAAAACCTGCTGCAGGCGCTCGACGTGCCCCTCGGTTTCCTCCTTGTGCTTTTCAAAGCCAGCCTTCAACTCGGCGGATTGGGCGGCACGCGCCATCTTCGGCAAGGCGCGCAGGATCTGCCGCTCGGCATAGTAGATGTCCTTCAGGGTATCGTGAAAGAGATCTGCGAGTGTTTTTTCCTTGGCCATTTCTTCCATCCTTGTTGTGTGGGATTGAGGTCACGCAGCCGTGAACCCTTAGAAGAGAAGCTGTCTGCTTGGAAATTGTTCCGCGAGCTCGCAATTTCCGGGTGGCACCGGCCGGATGGCGAGGTAGGCTCGTGCCGGCAGATGAGGAGAGGTGGATGAAGAAGCCGGGATCGATGAAAGCTCTCGAGGATATGGGCCGGTGCGGCTTTCGAAGAATTTCTTCCTCCGCGATTTCCTGCATTCGGAGATCGCCGATTTCTATCGCATTCCGAATATTCCCGACGATCCGGATCTCGCGTCGAGGCAGGCAGGCGGCTGTGCGAGGAGCTGCTGGAGCCGTTGCAGGCGACCTTCGGCGGCTGCATATCCGCTCCGGCTACCGCTCTGCCGCCGTCAACGAGTTCGGCAACAGAAACAAGCTCAACTGCTCGACAAATGCCGCGACCGCTGCGGACCATATCTGGGACATGCGCGACTTCGACGGCTGCATGGGCGCGACAGCTTGCGTCGTCGTGCCATGGATGGTCGATCACTACAGCAATGAGGAGGACTGGCAGAAGCTTGCGTGGTGGATCCACGACCATCTGCCCTATGCCGCGCTCTGTTTCTTTCCGAAGCTATGGGCCTTCAACATCCAGTGGCACGAGCGGCCGAAGCGTGTGATCCAAAGCTACATCCAGCCGCGAGGCATCCTGACCAAGCCGGGCATGGCGAACTGGGAAGGCGATCATGCGAAATTCTACGAGGGCTTTCCGCAGCTCAGAAGTTGATGCGATAGCGGATATGGCCGTCGTTCTCGACGTAGCTGTCGTAGAGCGCGCGCGCTGTCTTGTTCTCTTCGCTCGGTGTGCCAGTAAAGCCGCGACCAGCCGTTCGTCTTGGAAAGCGAGACGAGATCGTCCATCAACGCCCGGCCCGACCCCTTTGCCGCGGGCAGCGGAATCGACGAACAGGTCTTCGAGATAGCAGTCCTTGCCGTCAATCCATGTGCCTTCATGCGTCAGCGACAAGCGTGAAGCCCACCACCTTGCCGTCGACTTCCGCGACGCGCATGGAGATTGCCGACGCCGGATCGAAGACCCGGCGCCATGTTGAATCGGTGATAGTCGGCGTCGACCGTGACTTCGTAGAACGCGAGGTAATCCTGCCCAGAGTTCGCGCCAGCGCGCTTCATCGTCTGGCGCTCGCATCACGGATCGTCACGGTCATCGCGTCACTTCCTCAGGCTCCCGCTTTGTCGAGCAGCGCTCATCGCTTCCTCGGAAAGCTTGAGGGTTGCCGACTTCACCAGGCTTTCAAGCTGCGAAAGGCTGGTAGCGCTGGCGATCGGCGCCGTCACGCCCTTCTTGCGCAGCAGCCAGGCAAGCGAGATTTCGGCAGGCTTGGCGCCGGTCTCGGCGGAGACCTTGTCGAGCGCGGCCAGAATGCGCAGGCCCTTGTCGTCGAGATATTGCGCGACGCGGCCTTCGCGCGCCTTGCCTTCCGTATCGGCCTTGCTGCGATATTTGCCGGAGAGGAATCCGGCTGCGAGGCTGAAATAGGTGATGACGCCGATGTCCTCCTTGACGCAGAGATCGGCAAGCGGACCCTCGAAGCTCGAGCGCTCATAGAGATTGTATTCCGGCTGCAGCACGTCGTAGCGCGGCAGGCCAGCCTTTTCGGCGGCATCGAAGGAGGCCTGAAGCTGGCTCGCATCGAGATTGGAGCAGCCGATCGCGCGGATCTTGCCCTGCTGCTTCAGCTTGGCATAGGCGCCGAGCGTTTCTTCGTAGGGCGTGTCTCGTCCGGCCAGTGGGAGAGATAGAGGTCGATATAATCGGTCTGCAGGCGGCGCAGCGAATCCTCGACGGCCTTCAGAATATATTGCTCCTTCAGTGTCCTGCCCTGGCCCATGTCGGAGCCGACCTTGGTGACGATGATCGCCTTGTCGCGGGAGACCTTTGCCCGCTTCAGCCACTTGCCGATGATCTCCTCGGAATCGCCGCCCTTGTTGCCGGGCACCCAGCGGGAATAGACGTCGGCCGTATCGATGGTATTGAGGCCCGCGTCGAAGAAGGCATCGAGAATATCGAAGGACGTCTTCTCGTCGGCCGTCCAGCCGAAGACATTGCCGCCGAAGACGATCGGCGCGATCGAAAGACCTGTTTTTCCAAGCCGGCGCATTTCCATGGCGCGCTCCAAAATTGCTGATTTGACTGAAATTGCTGGACACGGCAGAACGCCGCCCTGAGTAACCTAGCGCGGATCCGAACGCGAGCGAAACCAAACTTCCGTGATTTGCGCCAGCGCCATTGCGTGAAGCCGCGTGCCTGAATAAGGTGCGCCCAAATCAGCTCAGGGAGGCTCAGATCATGCTACGTTTCGGTATCATGTCGACGGCGAAGATCGGCCGCGAACTCGTCGTTCCGGCCATTCAGGATGCGGAAAACTGTGTCGTCACCGCGATCGCCAGCCGCGATCTCACCAAGGCGCGGGAGATGGCCGACCGCTTTTCCGTGCCGCACGCCTTCGGCTCCTACGAGGAGATGCTGGCTTCCGACATCGATCGACGCCGTCTATATTCCGCTGCCGACCTCGCAGCATGTCGAATGGACGATCAAGGCGGCCGATGCCGGCAAGCACGTGCTCTGCGAAAAGCCGATCGCGCTCAAGGCCGGCGAGATCGACGGCCTGATCGCTGCGCGCGACCGCAACAAGGTCCTGATCACCGAAGCCTATATGGTGACCTACGCGCCGGTCTGGCGGAAGGTCCGCTCGCTGATCGACGAGGGCGCGATCGGCAAGCTTCGCCATGTTCAGGGCGCCTTCACCTATTTCAACCGCGATCCCGGCAACATGCGCAACATTCCCGAACTCGGCGGCGGCGGTCTGCCGGATATCGGCGTCTATCCCGACGATCAGCACGCGCTTTGTCACCGGCAAGGAGCCGCTGCGCATCCAGGCGATCACCGAACGCGACCCGGAATTCGGCACCGACATCTATTCGAGCGTGCAAGGCCGATTTCGGCGATTTCGAGCTGAGCTTCTACATCTCGACCCAGATGGCCGCCCGCCAGGTCATGGTCTTCCACGGCACCGAGGGTTATCATCGAGGTCAAGTCGCCCTTCAACGCCGATCGCTAGGGCGCCGGAAGAGCTCGAACTCACCAACCGCAGCCACTCGAATCGCAGCATCTTCCGCTTCCAGGACAGCCGCCAGTACAAGCTGCGAGGCCGAAGCCTTCGCCCGCGCGGCGAAGGGCGAGAAGGAAGAGGTCGTGACGCTGGAAAGCTCGAAGCTGAACCAGAAGGTGATCGACGCGATCTACCGCGCCAGCGAGAAGGACGGCTGGGAGCCGGTCTGATTATTCGCGCGAAAGACGAAGCGCGAATAGCCGAAAAAGCTGAAGACACATCGAAGCGGCGGTGGCAAGAACCATCGCCGCCAGCGGCTGCAGGGTCGGCAGCGCCGCTATAGCGCCGCATAGAGGCCATAGTTCACGAGCGCCGCAATCAGCAGGATCGCGAGGATGCCGGCGGCGTCCGATCGACAGCGGGTTGCCGTCGACGTGAGATCAAGGCGTTGCAGCAACGCGAGCATAATTCCGAGAGCCGCAAGAAGGCTCAGCTGTCCGCGCCGAGAAGCGGGTCCGAGCGCAGCATTCAGCAGCAAATGGAAGAATACGCGCATCTGCCGCCGGTCCGAGCAGCAACAATGCGGCAAAGCGCAGCAATACGATACGCTTCGGTCGGGAGAGATCTCAGCCATTGATCGCCAGCATGCCGGCCATGATGAAAGCCGCGCCAATGACGTAACGCACAGTGAGGGCTTCCCCGAGAAAGACCTGCGCCAGCAGAGGCACGAAGCAGAATGTCAATCCCATGAAGGAATAGGCGATCGTCAGAGGGACGGCCTTCAGAACATAGATCCAGATAACTGTGCCGAGCCCGTAAAGGACCAGAGCCGCGAGCAGCACGGGATTGAGAAGCAGCGCGAGAGATATTGCGTGCGCTGAGTTCACCTGCAGATCGCGCTCGTCAGCTTGAACAGTACCTGACCTGAAGCGATCAGCAGCGGCGTGCCGACCAGCCCGATCCAGGTGCCCGCCGAAAATGTGGAAAGCATCGAACCGTCCTTCAATCTGCTGTGTCCCTGTCTTCCGAATAGAAGATGTCTCGGCCGATATCCTCGCAGACGTAGGCTGGCGGCACGGGGTGAACCGCTCTCAGGAACGAATGCGTATAGGGGAAGAAGTTGAAATGCGGATTGAACGTGTAGCGGTACTCGCGTTCCCGCGGCACGACGATGATGAGGCGGCGTTTTGCGATCCGGCGCAGTTCCGCGATCGCCTGCCGATAGTCGAGAATATGCTCGATCACATGCGTGCAGATGACCGTGTCGAACTCCGCCGTCGGCAAAGGGGAGAGTTTCGACCTTGGCCGCGACATACTCGATGCCGGCAAGGCGTGACGCGTCGTCGATGACGAAATCGACGCCCGTGAGGCGGTTGAGTTTCGGATGCGCCGACTGGATGCGGCTGAGCAGCGCGCCGGTGCCGCAGCCGATATCGCAGACGCTCTCTCCCTTGATCGACTCCGAGGATGCGGCTGATGCAGGCCGCCGAATTGTCGGTGCCTTCGTGCACGCGAGGATGATTGCGGTAAAGCTCGGCATACTCCTCCGCCGAAAGGAACGGCGCACGTTCGCGAAACTTTGCCAGATGCTTGATGTGGTCGCCCCAGATGCGCTGCGCAGCCCAGCGGAAAGCGCCGGAATCGCGCACAAACGGCGGCAGGACGTCCTCCAGCACGAAACGAATGCGGTTGGTGGTTTCTCTGTTCATTGAAATGGACGTCACCTTAAGCGGAAGCGATCATGCGAAGCGCGGTAGTCTGGCTGTTTCGGTGCGGTGTCAGCGCGCTTTGCCGGCGTTGCGCGCGTCGGTTCGGGGCAGCGATGTTGAGGTAATGGATGCGCAGCTGCTCGGCGCGCGAGCGCGCGACGGAATCGAGGATCAGGCCTGCCGTGAAGACCATGAACGAGATCATCATCAATGCCATCGAAAGAACCCATGTCGGCATCCGGTTGACAAGGCCGGTTTCGAAGTACTCGGTCAGCACCGGTGCCATGAAGCCCACGCTCGACAGCATGAAGAAGGCGCTGATAAGGCCGAAGAAGGCAAAGGGCCGTGTTTCCTTCATCAGCATGGCAAACATCCAGAGGATCTTGCCGCCGTCCTTGAAGGTCGAGAGTTTCGAGTGCGAACCTTCCGGACGGCGGCCGTAGTCGAGTTCCAGTTCAGCGACCGGCAGTTTGAGCCGTGATGCATGCACGGACATTTCGGTCTCGATCTCGAAACCGCCGGAAACGGCCGGGAAGCTTTTGACGAAACGGCGCGAGAAGGCCCGGTAGCCTGAGAAAATATCGGTGAAGTCCGGGCCGAAGATCGTGCGGTAGAGGATGTTGAAGATGCGGTTGCCGAAGGCATGTCCGTTGCGTCCTGCATCCGAGTGAACGCCGCGCCGCGTTCCGATAACCATGTCGGCGCGTTCGGTCAGCAGGGTTCGGATCAGTTCTTCGCCGTCCTCCGGCGCATAGGTGCCGTCGCCATCTGCCATGACATAGATGTCTGCGTCGATATCGGCGAACATGCGCCGCACGACGTGACCCTTCCCCTGCCGCCGTTCACGCACGACGGAAGCGCCGGCCAGCATGGCGTGGAGCGCGGTCCCGTCGGTCGAATTGTTGTCGTAGACGTGGATCTGCGCATGCGGCAGTGCTGTCTTGAAACCGCGAACGACCGCGCCGATCGTCGCTGCTTCGTTGTAGCAAGGCAGCAGTACGGCAATATTCAGGGTCTGCGGTCGCGTCATGGTCCTGCTCGCCAGTCTTGGTCGGCGCATAGTCTAAAACACACAGCGTTAATAAAGACCCCATGATCCAGCAAGAATTCGGCTGCCGACCGCGCGCTTTACACTTTCTTGATCTGCAGAAGTTAGTTTTCGGCGGAGCTTAGGACGGGACGAGCAGGAATGGCGAACGTCGCAGGATTAACCGGCAATTCAACTTCCAAAACGTCAGCCTCCGTCGGGTCGCTTGCCGGCATACGTCATGCTGCTCACTCGTCTGTGGCCGTCAGTGTTGATCTACAGCGCAGTGTCTGATCGCGAGTATTTTGCTGGTCAAGCTGATCGGCGCGAAGGACTATGTCGGCCCGGATAATGACGACGGCATGCGGCTCGTCGAAGTGCGGGATTTTCTTGCCGGCCAAGGCTGGTTTGATTTGATGCAATACCGCCTTGGCGTTGACGGGACGCTGATGCACTGGTCGCGGCTCATTGATCTGCCGATCGCGGCACTCATCAAATTCTTCGGGTTGTTCCTGGCTGGCGAGCAGGCGGAAGCCGTGGCGCTTGCGATCTGGCCCGTGTCGCTCATCATCCCGCTCATGCTCGCGATGGCAATTGCCGGTCGCCGGATTGGCGGTACGCCAGCGATGCACATGTCGCTGGCGATGACGGCGTTGGGAGTCTGGACCAGCGGCCGTTTCATGCCGGGCGCGATCGATCATCACAACGCGCAGATCGGGCTTGTTGCGATGATGACGGCGATGCTTCTCGATGAGGAGCATCGTGCCTGGAGTTATGTTGTTGCAGGCCTCATGGCGGCACTGGCGATCGCCATCGGGGCGGAGACAACGCCGTTCGTCGCTGCGGTCTGCATCGTCGTTGCCCTTCATTGGGCCCTGGAGGGCGAAGCCTTTCGGAACGCTGCCAAGGCATTCGGGCTGACGCTCGCGCTGGCCATCAGCGTCCTGTTCTTTTCAACGATACCGCCTCGCTCTATACTCGACCGTGACTTGCGACAATTTTTCGCTTGGCTTCTATAGCCTGGCTGCAATCGGCGGCTGCCTGCTCGCCGTTGGCTGCGACTTTGGCAAGCCGGGCATCGAGAATAACGCGTTTCGTTGCGCTCGGCGGTATCGGCATCGCCGTCGCAGCCTCTGCGGTCGTGATTGCGCCGCAGTGCCTGCATAATCCGCTTGATGATCTTGACCCGATGCTTATCGAGTTGTGGCTGAACAATATCTCCGAAGCGCGCTCCGTACTTGCCATGATCCGGGCTGAGCCGTTTGGCGTCGGTGCCTTTTACGCGGTCGGCCTTTTGGGCATTGCTGTTTGCACGTTCCGCATCCTCTATCGCGACAGGGTACGGATCCACGCCATTCTGCTTTTCCTGCTCGTCATATGCTGGGCCATCGGCCTTGCGCAGGTGCGTGGCGTCCCCTTTGCAAACCTGATCGCGATTCTGCCGCTCGCGCTGCTCATCATCGATATCCGCCGCATTTCGAACAACGATCGCGAAAACGTCGTGGTCGCATTTTGCTACATCATGCTGGTACTCGCGAGCGTGCCGGCGGTCTGGGCCGTTGGCGGGTGCCCTCATTGAAATGCAGAGGCAAACGGAAGAGGCCAAGAAAGAAGCGAAAGAGGACGAAGATAAGCCTTCATGCACATCGAGGCAGGCTCTTGCGCCGCTCAATGCAATGCCTGTCGGCATGGTGGCGGCTTCATCTGAACTCGGCGTGTCGATTCTTCGCTTCACTGGCCAGCATGTTCTGACCGCCCCTTACCATCGCAATCCGCAAGGCATGCTGACCGAGATGCATATCGGCCTCTCGGAGCCGAAGGATGCAGAGGCCTTCCTGAGAGGGGCGGGCGTCAATGTATTGGCATTCTGCCCGAACGATATTCCGACGATGCAGTTTGCGAAACTGAAGCCGGAAGGCCTTTATTCGCAATTGGCAAAGGGCAATGTGCCATCCTACCTCCAGCCGCTCCCCAAGGCGGTGGGCGCCGGTGTTCAGTTCTTCCTTTTTAAACCGGAAAATTGAGCTGCAATCCGATGCTGTGCTGATCTTTTCCTCCGCTTTCGCTAGAAAGAAGGGATGAGCAATGTCTTTGACACCGATTCGCCCACCAACCTGACCGAATACTCGGTCTCCGAACTTTCGGGATCGATCAAGCGCACGGTTGAAACTGCCTTCGATCAGGTGCGGGTGCGCGGCGAAATCTCCGGTTACCGCGGGCCGCACTCGTCCGGTCACGCGTATTTTTCGCTGAAGGACGACCGCGCGCGCATCGATGCCGTTGTCTGGAAGGGCACTTTCTCGCGGCTGAGGTTCCGTCCGGAGGAAGGCATGGAAGTGATTGCCACCGGCAAGGTCACGACCTTCCCGGGCTCATCGAAGTATCAGATCGTCATCGAAACGCTGGAGCCTGCGGGTGCCGGCGCACTGATGGCGCTGATCGAGGAGCGCAAGCGCAAGCTTGGCGCCGAGGGCCTTTTCGACGCGGCGCGCAAGAAGCGGCTGCCATTCATGCCGAAGCTCATCGGCGTCGTGACCTCGCCGACAGGCGCCGTCATCCGCGATATCCTGCATCGCATCTCCGACCGATTCCCGGTCCATGTCATCGTCTGGCCTGTCAAGGTGCAGGGCGACGGTTCTGGCGAAGAAGTAGCGAATGCCATCCGCGGCTTCAATGCCTTCGAGCCTGGTGGCGAGATGCCGAGGCCCGACGTGTTGATCGTTGCCCGGGGCGGCGGCAGTCTTGAAGACCTGTGGTGCTTCAACGACGAGATCGTCGTACGTGCGGCGGCAGAAAGCGAGATCCCGCTCATCTCCGCCGTCGGCCATGAAACGGACTGGACGCTGATCGATTACGCCGCCGATGTGCGGGCGCCGACGCCGACGGGGGCAGCGGAAATGGCCGTTCCCGTCAAAGCCGAACTCGAAGCGCAGGTTTCGGCGCTTTCGGCTCGTCTGCAAGGCTGCGTGAGCCGGCAGATGGATCACCGGCGGCAGTCCGTTCGCGCCTTGATGCGGGCGCTGCCGTCGCTCGACCAGCTGCTTGCGCTGCCGCGCCGACGCTTTGATGAGGCGGCCGCAAGCCTTGGCCGAGGGCTGGAACTCAACACCATCAACAAGCGCCGGAGCTTCGAGCGGATCGGATCGCATCTGAGGCCGGACGTTCTTTCGAACCGCATCGTCGAACGCCGCCAGATGCTTGCCGAGCGGATGACGCGAGCCGAGCGCATGGTCGAGAGGCTGATCGATCGCTCCAAGTCCCGTGTCGGCCGTGCGGATGCCGTCTTTGTTTCGTTGCCGTCGCGTTTGCGGACGCAGACGGGGCGGATGCGCGACCATCTTGCAAACCTTTCCCGTCACGCTGACACCGCTGTCCGTCATCAGCTGGTACGGGCGCGGGGCGAGCTTTCGGCACAGGATCGCGTGCTGCAGTCGCTATCCTACAAGAATGTCCTGAAGCGCGGCTACGCCGTCATCCGGGATGATGAAAACCGGCCGGTATCCCAGGCCGCAGCTCTTTCGCCGGGTGCCGCCGTTTCGATCGAGTTCGCCGACGGCCGCGTCGGCGCCGTCACGACCGAAGGCGGCGCGCCTCCGAGGAAGCGTCCTGCGAAAGCGGAAGCGGCGGCTGTGCCGCCGAAACAGGGCAGCCTTTTCTAGGGAAACCCGTAGCGGGCCCGGCGTAGCGTCAGGCCCATTCTCCCTGGCGCATCACCGGAACCCGCGAGCCATCCTGCCCGATGCCATCGATATCCACCTTGTCGGAGCCGATCATCCAGTCGATGTGGATAAGGCTGGAATTACCGCCCTGCGCCTTGATCTGCTCCTGGCTGAGGGTTGCGCCTTCGAGGAAGCACTTCGAATAGCACTGGCCGAGCGCGATATGGCACGAGGCGTTTTCGTCAAAGAGGGTATTGTAGAACAGAATACCGCTTGCCGAGATCGGCGACGAATGCGGCACGAGCGCCACTTCGCCAAGACGCCGCGCGCCTTCATCCGTATCCAGCACCTTGTTCAAAACCTCCGCACCCCGCGAAGCCTTGGCCTCGATAATACGACCACCTTCGAAACGGACCTGGATATTGTCGATCAGCGTGCCCTGATGCGACAGCGGCTTGGTGCTTGAGACATGGCCCTCGACGCGCAGCGCATGGGGCGTGGTGAAGACCTCCTCTGTCGGGATGTTCGGGTTGCAGGTGACGCCATTCTTGGCGACGGAAGAGCCGCCATGCCATTCGTGGCCATCGGCAAGGCCAACGGTCAGGTCCGTGCCGGGTCCTCTGAAATGCAAGGAGGCGAAGCGCTGGTCATTCAGCCAGGATGAGCGTTTGGCAAGGTTGGCATTGTGCTCGTTCCAGGCCGAGATCGGATCGCCGAGATCGACGCGCGACGCGGCGAAGATCGCCTTTGCGAGCTTGGCAACCGCTATCGGTTCCGGATCGTTGGGAAACACGACCTTTGCCCAGGAGGGGTTCGGGTAGGAAACGATGTTCCAGTTGATGTCGAAGTTGGAGATCTTTTCGAGCGCCGGTTTGTAGGCAGCGGAATTCGCCCTGTTCGCGCGACCGACCTTGTCTGGATCCTGCTCGGAAAGCAGCATTGGGTTGTCGCCGGCAATTGCCAGGCGTGCCGCCCCATTCGCATAGGCTTTCGCCATTCCTTCATATAGCCAGCCGGACGCACGATCGAAGCTTTCGTCGTCGCCGTACCGGTAGCGGGCGAGCGTCGTCTCTTCGTCGGAATAAAAGGTCGTGACGAGACCCGCGCCCGCCATATAGGCATGCTTGGTGATGAGACGAACCAGCGGCATTGCGACAACCGGGGCAGTCAACACCAGATCCTGGCCCTTCTGAAGATTGAGGCCGACCTTGACGGCGACTTCCGCGAGTTTCTCCAGCTTGAAGGGATCGACGGAATTCTGGCTCTGGGGCATGAATGTCATGGTCGGCTATCTCCTGAAATCACTCTCAAGATGCCAGACTTAGACCCCTTTGCGGCGGAAATGAAGCTGGGGCGATCGATTTGCCTAGGCAATGAGCGGCGCTGCCTTGGCGTTCAACGCCTTCAGGGCATCGCGCGGCGCAAGGCGCACCTGTAGTCCGCGCTGACCGCCGTTGATGTAAACCACAGGCTCGGCGAGTGCTGCCTCCTCGATCGCCGTTGGAACCAGCTTTTCTGTCCGAAAGGACTGATGCCGCCGACATGGTATCCGGTCAGCCGCTCGGCGTCGGCAGGCTTCATCATGTTTGCCGACTTGCCGCCGAAGGCGCCGGCAAGCTTCTTCATGCTGACTTCGTGATCGGAAGGCACGACGACGCAGACCGGCTTGCCGTCCACTTCCGCCATCAGCGTCTTCAGCACCCGATGCGGCGCTTCGCCGAGCGCCTCGGCGGCCTGGAGGCCGACGCGCTCCGCATTCGGATCATAGTCGTAGCTATGGACCGTGAAGCTGACGCCGGCTTTGGCAAGGACCTGCGTAGCGCGCGTCGTCTTGGACATTCCTATTTCCCGAATTCCGCCGCGTAGTTTTCAGGCTTGAAGCCGATCAGCAGCTTGCCGTCTGCTTCCAGAACCGGCCGCTTGATCATCGAGGGCTGGTCGAGCATCAGGGCGATTGCCTTTTCCTTTGTGAGGTTTTCGCGGTCGGCCTCCGGCAGTTTGCGGAAAGTCGTTCCGGCGCGGTTGAGAACCGTCTCCCATCCGGCTTTCTCGACCCATTGCTCCAGATGGGCGCGGTCGATGCCCACGGCCTTGTAATCGTGAAAATCATAGGCGACGCCATGCTCTTCCAGCCAGCCGCGCGCCTTCTTCATCGTGTCGCAGTTCTTGATACCGTAAATGGTGGCAGTCATCTTAATCCTCGAGCGTTCCGGCCTTGCGCAATGCCTTGCTGGGCTGGTCGCAGGCGATCTTCATCAGGTCTGCACGCCGGCGTACCAGACGATCGGAAACACGTGTGACGACGAGGCCGGCTTGCGGCGCGCGAATTTCGATGCTGCCATCCGCCATGCCGGGCCGCGTGACGATCGTTGCCAGCAGATCGCCCTCGGCAACTCTTTCGCCGATATTGCGGTGAAACAGAACCGTGCCGGATTCCGGCGAGCGGATCATCTCGACATTGTCCAGCGGCACTGCAGGGCCGGAGAACGCGCTCAGAGAAACCTCATCGTCTCTGACGATCCCACGTGCAGCGAGGAACCGCCAAAGACCCTCTGCATCCATCCTGGCCATCTCCGGATAGACATCGCGTCTGCCGCGAAGCTCCACCGTGACGGACAGCTTGCCGGGAAGGCGCGACCGCTTCTCCCCCGGTACTTCGTATTTCCAGGCAAAGCCGATTGCCTCCTCGAAGGCCGAGCTCTCGCCATCGGAAAGCAGCACGGCGTCCATTGCCAGAGCGGTGGCAAGGTCGCTCGCCTCCGGCCAGAACGCCTCGTCGATATAGGCGTACTGCAGGGATTCGTCGTCGCAGTGCAGATCGAGCACGAGGTCGGCGCCGAGCGCCATATGCATCAACTGCCGCTTCAGCCGATCCGTCGCCGGATAACGATCGAGGTCCTCAATCAGGTCATCCCTGTCCCTCAGCGAAATCAGCGGGAAATCACGGTTGAAATTGGCTCGCGAGCCCAAATCGAAACGGCCCTGCAGTTCGCCGAAATGCGACTGGGCCGCGCCGATCGGATTGGCCTGCGGCACGATCGTGATGTCGCCCGCGATGCGGCCCGCACTTTCTGCCGCGCCCAATCTGTCGCAGAGGAAATGCAAAAGCGCAGTGCCCGGCAATTCGTTCGCATGAAGAGCCGCCTGGATATAGGTCTTCGGCGCTTTCGGCTCGCTGCCCTTGAACCGCAACACCGGCAAGCGCCACTCGATGCCCGGCGTATCACCGGGGATGATGATTTCGGAAATATCCACGCTGCTTCACTCCGCAAATCTGCTCAATCGAGCTTTATGCGAGTCCAGCGGGGGTGCGCAAGGCGGCAGAGGTTTTCTGTTGGCGTCGAAACCGAAGTTTGGCATCGCGCATCCAACGCCATGGAGGAGAGCGAATTCACGGGTGTTTAATTGGCAGGCTGGTGCAAGAATCGGGTTGAATTCGCGACCTGGCCGTATGATTTTCACTGGAGGTAAAGCACGGAGGCGATGTCATGGCTGAGAAAGTGCACCAGTATCTGATCTTCGAAACGGCAGGCGGTTTCTGCGGGATCGCCTGGAACGATATCGGCATCACCCGTTTCCAGCTGCCGACGAAAGCCGCGGAGGCGACGGAGCGGCTATTGCGGCGGCGGCTTCCGGCAGCCGAGCCGGGCACACCGACGCCGGAGATCGCCGAGGCAGTCGCTGCGGTAAAACGCTACTTTGACGGCGAAGAGATTGATTTTTCAGGCGTGAAGCTCGATCTCGAAGATCAGGACGCGTTCTTCAGGGACATCTATGCTGCAGTCCGCCAGGTCGGATGGGGTCGGACGACCACCTACGGTGCGCTGGCGAAGGAACTTGGCGCCGGACCGGAAGCGGCCAAGGATGTCGGCCAGGCAATGGCGAAGAATCCGGTTGCGCTCATCATCCCGTGCCACCGAGTGCTTGCCGCAGGCGGCAAGATCGGCGGCTTTTCGGCACCAGGCGGCTCCAATTCGAAAGCTCAGGATGCTCGAACTGGAAGGCGTCCATCTCGCGCCTCCGGAGCCGGCGCAGCAATCCTTGGGCTTTAGGTGGACGTGACGATTACTCCCACTCGATCGTGCCCGGTGGCTTCGACGTCACGTCATAGACGACGCGGTTGATGCCGCGGACTTCGTTGATGATGCGGGTCGCGGCGCGGCCGAGGAATTCCATGTCGTAGTGATAGAAATCCGCCGTCATGCCGTCGACGGAGGTGACGGCGCGCAGCGCGCAGACGAATTCGTAGGTGCGGCCGTCGCCCATGACGCCGACGGTCTGCACCGGCAGCAGTACGGCGAAAGCCTGCCAGATGGCGTCGTAGAGCCCGGCCTTGCGGATTTCGTCGAGATAGATGGCGTCGGCTTCGCGCAGGATGTCGAGCTTTTCGCGGGTGATGCCGCCCGGGCAGCGGATCGCGAGGCCCGGACCGGGGAAGGGATGGCGGCCGATGAAGCTGTCCGGCAGGCCGAGTTCCTTGCCGAGCACGCGCACTTCGTCCTTGAAGAGCTCGCGCAGCGGCTCGACAAGCTGCATCTTCATGCGCTCCGGCAGGCCGCCGACATTGTGGTGCGACTTGATGGTGACCGACGGGCCGCCGGTGAAGGAAACGCTCTCGATCACGTCCGGATAGAGCGTGCCCTGGCCGAGGAAATCGGCGCCGCCGAGCTTCTTGGCCTCCTCCTCGAAGGTCTCGATGAACAGGCGGCCGATGATCTTGCGCTTGGTTTCCGGATCGCTGACGCCCTCGAGTTCGCCGATGAAGCTGTCCGAAGCGTCGACGTGCAGGAGATGCAGGTTGTAGTGCTCGCGGAACATGGCGACGACGTTGGCCGCCTCATCCTTCCGCATCAGGCCGTGGTCGACGAGAATGCAGGTCAGCTGGTCGCCGACCGCTTCATGGATCAGCAGCGCAGCGACCGAGCTGTCGACGCCGCCGGAAAGGGCGCAGATGACGCGCTTGTCGCCGACCTGCCTGCGGATTTCCTCGACCGCCTTCTGGCGGTAGGCCGACATCGACCAGTCGCCCTTGATGCCGGCGATGTTGTGAATGAAGTTGCGCGATCAGCTTGGCGCCGTCCGGCGTGTGCACGACCTCCGGGTGGAACTGCACGCCGTAATACTTGCGCTTCTCGTCGGCGATGAAGGCATAGGGAGCGTTGGAGGAGGTCGCGACGACCTCGAAACCCTCGGGCAGCGCCGTGACGCGGTCGCCGTGGCTCATCCAGACCTGATGGCGCGAGCCGGAGGACCAGAGGCCCTCGAACAGCTGGCAATCCTTGTCGACGTCGAGGAAGGCGCGGCCGAATTCGCGGTGATGGCCGCTCTCGACCTTGCCGCCGAGCTGCATGCACATCGTCTGCTGGCCGTAGCAGATGCCGAACACCGGCAGGCCGCTGTCGAAGATGATCTGCGGCGCGCGCGGCGAGCCTTCGTCGACCGTCGAAGCCGGGCTGCCGGACAGGATCACGGCTTTCGGCTGAAGGCGCTTGAAGCCCTCTTCGGCGGACTGGAAGGGAACGATCTCGCAATAGACGCCCGCTTCGCGCACGCGGCGTGCGATCAGCTGGGTTACCTGGCTGCCGAAATCGACGATGAGAACACTGTCGGGATGTGCTGTCTGGGTCATGGCGAGCCTTTAATGAAAAGCACCCGTTCTTGCAATGCGGGAAATCGGCTGCAGCCTGGATTTTATTGTCCTGATTGTCCCAGTTTTGAGGGGATTTCAGAACCAGAAGACACCGTCCTCCAGCGCCGTGAACAGGCTGTCGACGGCATAGGAGAGCTTGCGGTCGACGACATGCAGATATTCCGTCCAGCCGGAAATATGCTGCAGTTCCTCGACGCCGTCGGAAATTCCGCGAAGCCCGATCAGCGGCAGCTTGTAGCCTTGGCAGGCGCGCAGAATCGCGAAGGTCTCCATGTCCACCATGTCGGCGGCGATACTCGTTGTAGGCGGCCCCCGAGATGACGTTGCCGCCGGTCGAAAGGCTGGCCTCCGGAATGCCGGGAATGCGCAGCGGCAGATCGATGACCGCCGGAAGGTCAAGGAAGGGCGTGCGGCCCTTCTCGAAGCCGAGCGGCGACGCATCCATGTCGCGGTAGGAAACGGAGGAAACCTGATAGATTTCCGTCTGTTCCAGCGTCGCGGAACCTGCCGAGCCGAGCGAGACGACAAGCTGCGGCAGGTCGTCGGCAGCATCGAGCCGGCCAAGCGTCTTCGTCATCGCGACCGCTGCCTCGACCGGACCGACGCCGGTCATCAGCGGTTCGAAGCGGGAGCGCAGGAAGGGACCGTATTCGGCTTCCGCCGCCATGACGAAGAGGATCGACTTGCCGGCGACCGACTTCAATTCGAATTTCATCCTGTAATTCCCTCTCTGCCGCGGACGACCATCATCGTCCCGGTCATGGACGCGATCAGCTTTGCCGGGCCGTCGCCGATTGCGTAGCCGCGTCCGTCGGCGACGATGATGGTGGAGCCGGGTTTGGTGATTTCGCCGCGAAACAGGAAGCGCTCGCCGCGACCGGGCGACATCAGGTTGACCTTGAATTCGATGGTCAGGATCGACGCATCGGGGTCGATGACGCTGTAGGCGGCAAAGCCGCAGGCACTGTCGAGCGCCGCTGAAATGATGCCGGCATGAAGAATGCCGTGCTGCTGTGTGAGCTTGACGTCGAAAGGCAGCTCGATTTCCACCATGCCGTGCTCGACCCGCGTCAGCTCGGCACCGATCGTTTCCATCGCCGCCTGGCGGGCAAAGTTCTGACGGATCCGCTCGCGGAAATCGCCGCTGTCCCTAATGCTCATGCACCGGCCTCCTTGCGACGGCGAAAGTGGCATGCCGCGCCGGATTCGACAAGAATGCGCAGGGAAATCC
Organism: uncultured Alphaproteobacteria bacterium; assembly: GCA_963838565.1. Classification (GTDB taxonomy): domain Bacteria; phylum Pseudomonadota; class Alphaproteobacteria; order Rhizobiales; family Rhizobiaceae; genus Rhizobium. The sequence continues at coordinate 246,215 of CAWIRO010000015.1, read as the reverse complement.
AGTGCAGTCGGATGCAAATGGGCGGCTTCACGAGCGATCAGGCCTCTGCGCGCAATCCTGACGATGTGTTGATCCCAGGCGACGTCGCTACTGCGTCGCAAGGAAGTTCCCATCGTAGGAGGAAACCGCAAATCCATGCTGCGCGCGGCGCGATGCCCGCAGCGTCGGAGATGATTTCCTCGGCCAGTACCCTACCGGAACGGGCGTCGATCGTCACGGAGGCGCCCTTCGGCGAGGTCACGCCGACGAGGCCATCCTTTCGATTGACCGCGATCGCCCCGACGTAGTTGCCAAGCCGGCGGGTCGTTTCTTCCGGCAGGTCGATGAAGGTCAGTTCTTCGCCTTTGGCGAAATGGCCGACAAGCGGCGGCAGGTCGTTGCGATGACCTTCGTACTGGCATGCGAACCAGACGCGGCCGCCGGCATCGATATCGACATGGCGGGTCGAGAGCGCCGACCATTGTGCAGGCAGCACGTGTTTTTCGATCAGCGCGCCGGTCGCAGCATCGATCAGCGTCAGCGACGGCTGCATATTGCCGAGATTGAGCTTTGTACGGCCGAAATCCGGATGGGTCTCGATACCGCCATTGGCGACGATGAGCGAGCGCCCGTCATCGGAGACCGTCATATCGTGCGGGCCGATGCCATAAGTCTCGAACTCGCCGATGCCGAGCGAAACGGTTGGTCGCATCATAAAGACCGATCATGCCGCGATTGCCGTCGAAATCGTTCTCGCTGGCGTAGAGCATCCGGCCGTCCGGCGAAAAGGTGCCGTGTCCGTAGAAGTGACGGCCTTCGACCGAGGTGATGACGATCGGCTCGGCCTTGTTCCGGGGATCGAAGATCATCGCAAAAGTGCCGGGGCGGCGCGCGAATGCGACCGTCTTGCCGGTGACAGGCGCTGAATGCCATGCCGTGGGCGCGGGCGGGAAGCGCAAGCTGATCGACGATCTCGCCGCGCTCGGTCACGGTGGCGACCGCAAAAGAGCCGTCCGCTGCGCGGATGCCTGAGGCATAGACCGCATCGGCGCGCTCAAGCGCCAGAAGCGCGCGCGGCTGCAACGCGGCGAGAAAGCCAAGCCCGGCCGCCTTGACGAAAGCGCGCCGGTCGATCGCGGCGCTCCGCCACATCCCTCAGTCTCCGTCCGAGAACGAGAAGCCGGCCGAAAGGCCGATCGCGCCGCCATACTGGTCGCTGATCGAGCGTGATCAGGTCGCGGCTTGTCGCGAGCAGCGCATCGAGCTTGGCCCTCTCGGGATCGCTGGTTGCGACTTCGATGTCGGGATTGAGCTTCGGCACGGTGTCGAGCAGCGTCTTGAAATTCGCGTCGATGGCATCGGCAATCGGGCTTCTTGTCTGCCGGCAGAAGCTCGGCCATTCCGGCCTTCTGCCAGAGCGTGCGTATGCCCTCGAGGTTGGCGGCCATGGACTTCCAGGTGTTTTTGGAGCGCCAGTAAATCGCCATGCGCGGGCGCGGCGCGGTGTCCTTGCCCTTGTAGAACTGCTCCAGCCGCTGGTCGCGGACGGTCTCCGCGCCATGGACGAGAATGCCGAGCAGCGCGGTCACCGCTTCCTTGTTGTCCATGAAATCGTCGCTTTGCGGGCCGGGATGCTTCCAGCTCGCCTGCACGCCGTCGGGCTTTTCCCAGGCCGCGACGACTTCGCCGGCCTCTCGCTGGATATTGCCCGCGACCGCCGCGCCATAGAGGCAGCGGAAGCCGTTCTTTTGCTTGATGAGATCGTCGGAGCCGTTGCCGTAAAGGACGTATTCAAGCGCCGTCAGACCCTGCACGGCAACACTCTTGCCGGCGATCGCATCGACCGTTGCATCCTTTGGATCGGCCTTGGCGATCAGCGCCTGCACCTGCTTGAGGCCGACGCCCTTGCGGTCGGGATAAAACAGGATGTGCTCGAAAAGATTGTCCTGGATGACGGGGCCGGTCTGCACGATCTCGATGATCGACCAATAGCGAATCGTATCGTCGAAGGCGGATTTCGCCTTGTCCAGCGTCTGCTGCGTACCGCTGTCGCAGAGGTCCTTCATCGCCGTCGTCAGGCGGGCCGCCGATTGCTGCATGTTGCGGTAGCCGGGACGGATCACCTCGTCGACGGCGCGCTGCCATGACGGCTTGGGACCGGCATCCTCGTTCAAGCCCTGCCGGCGGCGCTGCGGTCTGGGCGGCTGCCGATGTCGCGAGACCGATCAAAGCGAAAGCAGGCAGAGGTTGCCAAAGGCGCATCACAGTGACTCCAGGAATGTGATCAGAGCCTCTCTATCGTCTTTCGGCAGAGAGGAGAATGCGTTGCGGGCCTTTTCGGCTTCGCCGCCATGCCAGAGGATCGCCTCGGTGAGATTTCTGGCGCGGCCGTCATGAAGGAAAAAGCTGTGTCCGCTGACAGTCCGGGTCAGTCCTATACCCCATAGCGGCGGCGTGCGCCATTCACGTCCGCTTGCAACGCCGACTTGCTGTCCATCGGCAAGACCGTCGCCCATGTCGTGCAGCAGGAAATCCGAATAGGGCCAGATCAGCTGGAAGGACTGGGCTTTTTCGGCCGTGTCCCGGCGCGTGACGAATTTCGGCACATGGCAGGAAATGCAGCCGGACTCGATAGAAGAGTTCCTTGCCTCTGCAGTGTCTCCGGGAAGCTTGCCTTTCGCCGGGCAGGAACGGCAAGGTTGGCGGAATAGAAGGTGACGAGGTCGAGGATCGGGCCGGGAGCCTCCTCGTTGCCAAGCCGTTTCTGCACGCCGGTCGGCATCTGGCGGCATTTGGCCTCCGCCTTGCGGTGCAATCGCCATGGGCGTCTGGCCGGTCGGGTGTCGAGATGCCGATGTCGTTCGAAAAGGCATCGGCGCGTTTGATCGCGCACCGTGGCGTTCTGCGCCTTCCAGCCGAAGCGGCCGAGCGCAATCTCGCCGGTGCGGTGGTCGCGGACGATCGCCGCCTTGCCGGAGATACCGTCGCCATCGCGATCGTCGGGATCGGCATGCGCCAGGATGTCGGCATCGGGAATCGCCTCGATGAGGCCAAGGCCGATCATCGGCGGCGCGACGCGCGGCGAAATCGTCGTCGCCGGATCGAGCGGACCATAGGCAAGATCTTTGACTGCATAGCTTGGCCGCGCGCAGAGAGACCGTCTCGCCACCCGCAAGCGTCACCGTCTTCTTCGGTATAGCGGATCGCCATCCTGCCTTCGGCGGCAAGGCCGGGAACGGCGAGATCCTGCAGCTGGTGACCATAGACCGGGTCGGGGAAGTTCACGACATCGGCATCGGCGATCGGCTCTTTCTTCCTCGGCCGTCTTCGGCGGCCGCGCCAGCCGGAGAAACATCGAGGTCGCGCTGGCGCCGCCCTCCGGCGGTTTGCCGCGGCCGTCATTGACGTGGCAGCTCATGCAGGAGCGAGCGTTGAAGAGCGGTCCGAGCCCATCGGAAGCCTGCGTCGATGAGGGCGCGGAAACCCAGAGCTTGCTTGAAGAGCGCGTTGCCGAGCTTGAAGTTCTGTTCTTCCTCGAAGGGGATATTGGCCGAAATATGCGAAAAGCTGTCCTGCGTGACAGGATCGATCGAGGTCGTAGCGCCCGCCTGCATCGCCTCATATTGCTCGGCCTTGGAAAAATCCGTTGGTCGGCCGCGTGACGGTCGTCGACGCGTTTCAGGTCGGCGTCGGAAAGGTCGGTGCGTTTGGTCGGAAGATCGAAACCGGCGGCAAGGGCAGCGGAAAAACCGGCAAGCGTGGCGCAGAGCGCTGCGCTGGCGATCAATCGGCGGGCCGGGGCATGCGACATTTCAGGGTTCGGGCCGCCCTGCTTCGAAGCGGCCCGCCTTTTGCTTATTGGAAGACAGCGTTAGGATTATCCAGGCTGTCGGAACCTTCAAGCTGGACCGTACCGAGGTCGAGTGCGGCAATAACGCGCTGGATCGACTTCGTCTGGTCGATCAGGCCGTCGATGGCCGCCTGGACGACGGCGTTGCCTTCCTTGTTGCCCTCGGCGATCATCTGGTCGTACTTCTCGACCGTCTCGCCGCGCTTTGCCATGGCGTGCATCGCATCGAGCGTCGTGTTGAGCTTGCCGGTCCATCTCCGTGTCGAGCGCCTTGTCCTTGGCGGCGACGAGATCGTGCAGCGACGGGCCGGTCATCTTGGTGCCGTCGACGCGGGTATATTCGCCGGTATAGGCGGCAGCGATGCCGATCGCGTCGTTGAGATGCGAATTGTAGGTGTTGTCCGAGAAGCAATCATGCTCTTCTTCCGGATCGTGCAGCAGAAGGCCGAGCTTCATGCGTTCGCCGGCCAGTTCACCGTAGGAGAGCGAACCCATGCCCGTCAGGATGGCGACGAGGCCGGCCTTCGGATCGGCTTCGACGTGCTTCGTCGCTTGCGCCCTCCGGCGCCCAGTTGTCGGTCATTTCCTGAAGATCGGAAACGAGCAGCGTGGAGGCGGACTTCAGATATTCGGCGCGGCGGTCGCAATTGCCGTGCGTGCAATTCTTGAGATCGTAGTCGCGTTGCCGGGCGTTCGCCGGCGCCCGGTCCGGTGCCGTTCAGATCCTGGCCCCAGAGCAGGAATTCGATGGCGTGGTAGCCGGTCGCGACGTTGGCTTCGACGCCGCCGGCTTCGTGCAAGCGTGCCCGAGAGGAATTCCGGCGTCAGCTTGGAAGCATCGACATCCTTGCCGTCGATCTTGATCGTCTTGTTGGCGATGACGTTTGCGACATAGAGTGAGTTCTCATCGCTTTCCGTGCCGTAGGAAGCGTCGACATAGTCGATCAGTCCTTCGTCGAGCGGCCAGGCGTTGACCTTGCCTTCCCAGTCATCGACGATCGGATTGCCGAAACGATAGACTTCCGTCTGCTGGTAAGGAACGCGCGCCTTGATCCAGGCATCCTTGGCGGCCTGCAGCGTCGTGTCGTTCGGCGTCTTCAGAAAGGCGTCGATGGCCGCGTCGAGCGTCTTCGCCGTGATCAGCGAGTCCTCGTACTTGGCATGCGCAACCTCGGCATAGTGCTTCACGACTGCCGCTGCATCGGTCTCGGCATAGGCGGGAAGGGCGAGCAGCGCGGCGGGGGCAATCGCTAGCACGGCTGCGCGGAAATTGCTGTTGAGCTTCATGATCCTCTCCTGTGACGGATCTTCCGTCTGAATTGGGCTCAGTCTCTTCGCGCAAAAGCAAACTGGTGTCAAACACTCTAGTTTGGAACGGTTTTAGTTTTAAGAATGGAATTTGCGGAAAAGCTGCGAGCTGCTTGAAATGCACTTTGCTTGGAAAGAGGCGGTACGGCGGCTATTGATGTGCCAATTGCATAATCTTTGCATCTGGACCTTGCCTGCATGCGCCGCCATCTCAGGCATTTTTTTCATCGCCATGAGCCGAAGGGTCAGACGTTGCCATGGCATCTGAAATCCGGCATCGGAGCTGTTATCGGCATGACTCGCGGTGGGTGCGCTTACCGTCGCAACCGGCATTCCGCTGCTGATTGCGCCGTTCGGCGCGACGGCCGTGCTGATTTTCGGCCAGCCGAAGAGCCCGCTCGCGCAGCCGGCCAATGTCATCGGCGGTTATCTGCTGGCGGCTGTTGATCGGCGGCGTCGCCGCGTTCTTCTTCCCGGGCCTCTGGTGGGTGGCGGCGATTGCGGTCGGCCTGGCGATCGCGGGAATGCTGGCGCTTCGGATCACGCATCCGCCCGCCGGCGCCGTACCGCTGGTCGCCTTCGGCTCGCATCTCGGCGGCCTGACGCTTTTCCTCGTCGTCTTTCTCGGCGGCGTCCTGCTGGTGGCGATCGCCGTCCTGCACCACTTCATACCGCCGCGGCATCAATATCCGCTGCGGGCGCCCGAGGCGCCCTAAGTCAGGACGCTAAGCCTTTCGCTGCATCCGGCAGAAGAAGAAGCCGTCCGTATCGGTCGAGGCCGGCGTCAGCGTGACCGTCTGGCCGTCGGAAGAGCGTGGACGCGGCGCATCCTTGCCGAACAGGCTGTCCCAGGCGGGCAGGGCGCTGACGATCTGAAAACTCCGGATTTTCCGCCGTGAAGCGGCGCACCTGTTCCTCGTTTTCCTGCGGCAGCACCGAGCAGGTGACGTAGATCAGCTCGCCGCCGGGACGTACGAAGCCGCTCGCCTGCTTCAAGCGCGTCCTGTTGCTGAGCGGTGCGCTCGTCGAGGTTCTTTGCCGTCAGCCGCCACTTCGTATCCGGGCGGCGGCGCCAGGTGCCGGTGCCGGTGCAGGGCGCATCGACCAGCACCTTGTCGCAGCGCTCGCGCAAGGCTCGAAAGCGCCTTGGCGTCGTCATGCACCTGGACATTGCGCGTGCCGGCGCGCTTCAGCCGCTCGATGATCGGCGCAAGCCGTTTGCGGTCGGCGTCATAAGCGTGGACCTGGCCCTTATTGTGCATCGCCGCCGCCATGGCGAGCGTCTTGCCGCCGCCGCCGGCGCAGTAATCGAGCACCTGCTCGCCATCCTTCGGCAAGCACGAGGTCCGCAACGATCTGCGATCCCTCGTCCTGAACTTCGAACCAGCCTTTCTGGAACGAAAGCTCGGCTGTGACGTTCGGAAGACGCGATGCGCCTTCGCCGGCGGGAATCCGGATACCGTATCGTGCGATCCTCGCCGCATGCGCGCCGGCTCTTTCGAGCGCCTTGACGGCCTTTTCGCGGGTGGCCTTCAGATATGTTGGCGCGCAGATCGAGCGTCGGGCGCGCGGCAAGCGCCTGTGCCTCGGCAAGCCAGTTGTCGCCGAAGGCAGTTCGAAGGAGGGTTGGACCCATTCGGGAATGTCACCCTGAATATGCGAAGGAGCGATCGGCGAGAGCGCGGCTCTCGGAAGGCGGCAAGCGACGCGTCGGCCGAAAGGGCAGGCGGTGCAAACTTGTCGTCTGCGAGTTCTGCGGCAAGCGCTTTCCGGCGTGAAGCCCCATTGGCGGAACATGACGGCGTAGGCGACCGCCAGCGCGCTGTCATCGTCCATCAGCCAGGCATGGGAAAGCCGCATGCGCAGCGCGTCGTAGACGATGTTGCCGATTGCGGCGCGATCGCCGGAGCCGGCGAAACGATGCGCAAGGCCCCAGTCCTTCAGCGCGTCGGCGACAGGTCGTCTTGCGGGCATCGATATCAGCAAGAACCGAAATCGCCCCTTCGAGGCGGCCGCCCAGACGCATTCACAAGTCTCCTGTTGCCATGGGCTTGTGAACGATCCGCGGGAAGCGTGACAGACGCAGCGGATTGTTCACAAGTCTCAACCGCGTGGTAAACGCGATTGACGGCAAGAGCAAGCGCTGGTCCGGTGTGCCAGCTATGACGCCTTAGCCAGCGCTGGCGATGACTTCGTAGCAGACCTTCGCAGTACCGCGAGCTTACCATGCCGATGTTCTGGGCAGCGGCGCGGGACAGGTCGAGCACGCGGCCTCGAATGAACGGACCGCGATCATTGACGCGAACGACGACACTGCGGCCATTGTTGCGGTTGGTAACTTTAAGCTTGGTACCGAATGCGAAGCGAACGATGTGCGGCAGTTAAAGTGGCAGGATTCATACGTTCCCCAGAAGCAGTTTTGGAGTGAAGTGCGTACCACGAAGCACCGCCACAGCCATTTGCAGCAAAACCTTCCGCCGGAAGCATGGAAGAAGTAGGCTGCAATAGTTGCGGCGGCGAATAATAGAACGACGTGATTTTCTTCAAAACGGATTATCCCTCAACTATTGAACTTACGCCTTTGCAGGCGGTGGGGGCTTAAATCCGTGGAAAAGTGGCGAAAAAGTGCCTCGCATAATCACGGAATGTTACAGTCTGTAACATTTGTGTATTTGCTTGCAGATAGCCCAAAAATAGTCAGGCTGATGCAAAAGTAGAAAAAAGATAAGAAAATCAGTTAAAATTCGAACGAAATTTCTTCGTGCCGCACAGTGCCGCATGATGTTGTCGCGATAACAAAAATAAATTTGCGGCTTTGCCTCATTTGCTGCCTCATTTGGGCAAATTTAGAGGCCGTTAACCATAGCGGGAAGCGAAAATTTGATCGCTAAAATTCGAAAGTAGGAAATTTCCTACTCTTTCGTGGTGATTCAAAATTATCCACGTCAGGCTAACCCCGCCAGGTGCCACTTTGCCACAGCTGCGCGAGCGACATCGGGTAATTCGGGAAGGCGAAAGTCGAAGCCGGCGGCTTTCAATTTCGCGTTCGAAACGCGCTTGTTCTCGCCGTAGAAGGACCGCGCCATCGGCGTCAGTTCAGCGGTTTCGAAGGGCTGCTCCGGAGGCGGTTCGACGCCCATGAGGCGCGCTGCCTCGACGATGACATCCTGCGGCGGGCCGGGCAGGTCGTCCGTCACATTAAATATGCCGCCGAAAGAGCGATCCGCGAGATAGCGCGTCGACGCACCGATATCCTCGACGCGAATGCGGTTGAAAACCTGATCCTTCTTGATCAGCCGGCGCGCAGTGCCTCGTTCCAGATTGCAGAAAGCATTGCGTCCCGGACCGTAGATGCCGGAAAGGCGCAATACGGCCGCGGGTATCGCGAGACGCTTGCCCATCGCCACCCATGCCTCCTCGGCTTCCAGCCGTTCCTTCGATCGCCCGGAAACCGGAACGCAGGGCGTTTCCTCGTGTGACCCACTGGCCTTTATGGTCGCCGTAGACGCCGACCGTCGAGAGATAGCCGATCCACTCCGAGCCTCGGCATCATTTCGTCCAGCTCTCAACTGCAAGACTGATTAGCGGAGTCCCCGGCCTCTCTCGGCGCGATCGACTGCACGAGATGCGTCGACGCTTTGCATGGCCTCAGCAACTCGCCGCTCGATCGCCTCGCCGTCGAAGATGAAGGCCTCGATGCCTTGGCTGCGGAGCGTCTCAGCCTTGTCGGCCGATCGTGTCGTGCCGGAAACGCGGACGCCTTCGCGCGGCAAAAGCTTTGGCGATCGCCGTGCCGGAATAACCGCAGCCAAAAATCATCACATGCATCACGCCACTCCCGCCAGTCGCCATTCCGTCAAGCACGTCGGCATCCGGCTCATCCGGCCTTTGTGCCGCAAAGGCTGCGAATTCGCCAGACGCCATCAGTCGCGAAAGCGCCCACACTGCCATGCCGCGCACCGCAGGCGAAGCGTCAGCCGCGAGTCGCCGGCATTGATCGACAAGATCGCCGCTCGCCGGAATTGCCGGCGGCGATCAGAACGTTGCGGATAAAGCGATCGCGGCCGATCCGTTTGACCGGCGAGCCGCTGAAGAAGGTCCGGAAGGCGGCGTCGTCCAGCGTCAGCAGAAAGGCGATCGACGGCTCTTTCAAGTCGTCACGCGCCTGCAGCTTCATTTCGGACGCCGAAGCGGCGAACTTGTTCCACGGACAGACGGCAAGACAGTCGTCGCAGCCATAGATGCGATTGCCGATCAGCGGCCGGAATTCCGGGTCGATCGGACCTTTGTGCTCGATGGTCAGATAGGAGATGCAGCGCCGCGCATCGATCTGATAGGGCGCCGGAAATGCGGCGGTCGGACAGACGTCGAGACAGGCGCGGCAAGAGCCGCAATGATCGGCTCCGCGTCATCGATATTGAGATCGGCTGTCGTGAACATCGAGCCGAGGAACAGCCAGGAGCCGTGGCATGCGGCTGACGAGATTGGTATGTTTGCCCTGCCAGCCGAGGCCGGCCGCCGCCGCCAGCGGCTTTTCCATCACCGGCGCGGTGTCGACGAAGACCTTGACGTCGGCGCCGGCCCGCGCCGCAAAGCGCGTCGCGATCTCCTTCAGCCGTCCCTTGATGACGTCGTGATAATCGCGATTGCGCGCATAGACCGAGATCGCCGCCTTGTCCGGCTTTTCGAGGATGTCGCGCGGATCTTCGTCCGGGCCGTAATTCAGGCCGAAGACGACGACGGATTTCACATCGCTCCAGAGCGTGCGGGGATCGCCGCGCCGGTCCCGCGTCTCCGCCATCCATTCCATCGTGCCGTGGCGCCCGGCATCGATGAACTCGCCGAGCCGCTCTTTCGCTTCCGGTATGGCATCCGGCCGGGTGATGCGACAGAGATCGAAGCCGAGCGCTGCCGCTTCCGCCCGAACGAAGGCGGTCAAATTGTCGCGGCGCTTGCGCTCTTTATCGTCTGCTATCGGTTCGGGCATCGAAAGCCCTCGTCAGAAATCCAGGTCGGCGTAGTGCGAGACCGGTGTCAGTCCACGCACCCGCTCGGTCAGCAGCGGGCGGAAGGACGGCCGCGATTTCAGGCGCTGGTACCAATCCTTGACGATCGGCGATTCCGTCCAGTCGATCTCGCCGAGATAATCGAGGATCGATATCGAAGCGGCCGCGGCAAGGTCGGCATAGCTCATGCGATCGCCTGCCAGCCACTGGCGCGAACCGGCAAGCCAGGTCAGATATTTCATGTGCTGGCGGATATTGGCGCGTGCCGTGCGCAGGATCTTCGAATCCGGTGCGCCGCCGCCCTGATCGGCGGTCATCTGCAGCTTGTAGACACGCTCGCGCGCCAGCGGCCTCGTTACATCCGTCTCCATCTTCTGCATGAACCACTCGACGAGCCGGCGGATTTCCGCTCGCTGGAAAGGGTCTTCGGCAAGCAGCCGCCGGTCGCGCTTCGAGCACGCCATGCGTCTCGTCGAGATACTCCGAAATGACGTGCGCGCCGCAAAGCGCTCGCATGCTGTCGTCGACGTAGACGGGCAAGGTGCCGGCCGGATTGAGCGCCAGAAAGTCGCGGCGCTTCTCCCAGGTCTGCTCCTCGATGAGATCCGCCTGATAGCCGTACTCGCTCAGGATCAGCCGGACGAAGCGTGAAGCGGATGACATGGGATGATGATAAAGCGTGGGCATCGATACTCGAATTTGTTGATGTTGCAGTCAGCGCGCCGTTATAGCGCCCTAGTCAGCACTCATTAGTTGAAGCTATAGCGCGCCTAGCCATCAGCACTCGATTCGGCCATCTGACAGCTGACTAAGGAAGACTGGATGCCGCCCTCAATCGACAAGCGCAATCGGGTCCGACCGACTCTAAACCGGAGACAATATATGGACTACATAAGCGCGATCATTCTAGGCATTATAGAAGGCATTACCGAATTTCTACCGATCTCCAGCACAGGCCATCTCATCATTGCGGAGCAATGGCTCGGTCGCCGGTCGGATATGTTCAACATCGTCATTCAGGCGGGCGCCATCCTCGCCGTCACCATCATCTACTGGCGTCGCCTGGTGGATCTGGTGCTCGGCTGGCGCGGATCCCGGAACCGCGTCCTATGCCGTCCAAGCTGATCGTCGCCTTTCTCATCACCGGCGATCCTGCGCGACTTATCGTCAAGAAACTCGGCTTCGAATTGCCCGAGAACGCGACGCCGATCGCCTGGGCGCTCATCATTGGCGGTATCTGGATGATCTTTGCCGTCGAATGGGCCGCTGCGCAGCCGAAGCTATCATGACTGACGGAGTTTTCCTTGCCGATGCACTGGTCGGCATTGCCCAGGTGCGTTGCCGGTGTCTTCCCAGGAACATCCCGCTCGGGCGCCACGATTTTCGTCGCCATGCTGGCGGGTACCGACAATCGCGCCGCGGCGACCGAATTCGCCTTCCTCGTCGGCATTCCAACCATGTATGCGGCGAGCGCCTTCGAATTGCTGAAGACTCTTCAAGGACGGCGGAGCCGACCATCGAAGACTGGACATGCTCTCGGGATCGCCTTCGTCGTTTCGACGATCGTCGCTTTCGTCGCCGTCAAATGGCTGCTTGCTTATATCCGCAGCAACCGATTTACGATGTTCGCATCTACCGCATCATTCTCGGCGTTATGCTGCTCGGCTTCGCGTGGCTGGCGAATCTTCATTGGCGCGGTCGGGCCTGATGTGCCTTGACGCTGTTCGGCTGATTTTTTAGGCGTCTAAGATCGTGGGCCGAAGCCTGCGAAGCGCCGGTCTTCCGTTAGTGGCTGATCGAGGCCGTCGAGCAAGGATCGACGCCATAGGCCGGCGCGCAACCGCCCTTCACTGCTGCGACCGAACCGGGCGCAATGAAAGAGCCTGCAAGGATAACCAGTGCCGCACACGCAAAAAGAAGCGCGATTGACTTGCCCATTTGATAAAGCCTTTCAAATCAAGATAGCGCGCCGCACAAAGGCGCTGAGTCCATCTCGAGGACGCGCGGGGTGTGTAGTCAGTGGAATGGGAAATAGCAATAAATGTTCCCGCTAAATGTGTCGTTAATTTCACTAAATTTTTAATGCGTCTTTTATGCAACGTCATATCCTGACGCGGCTGAAGAAAACACGCGAAACGTGCGTCAGGCTTTCCTGCAGCACACGAATGAAAAGCGCCGCCTGTGGACAAGCACAAGCGGCGTTCGAACGGCTGAAGAGGATTGTTTAGGCGGCTTTGCCCGTGCCCGTGTACTGGCCATGCGGGCGATAATGCACGAGATAGGACGGCAGCACCGAGATCAGCAGCGTCGGCGCAATGCCAAGGGCCTTCAGCGTACGGCCTTCCGTTTCGGCTGCCTCCGAAACGACATTGTCGCGTTTCAGCAGGCGAACCTGGTCGACCGTAATGGGCGGCGTGATAAGAGGAATGAGCGACGCAACGCTGCCGATGAGCGAGGCGATGCTGAACGGGATGGAGACCAGCGGGTTCTTGCGCATGGTGACCTTCAGCATGATCTCCAGACACTCGCGGAAGGTGAGAACTTCCGGACCGCCGAGTTCATAGATCGTGCCGCCGGCGTAGCCTTGCCGTCGACAGCGCGTGCGACGGCTTCCGCGACATCCTCGACATAAACCGGCTGAAGCCTCGTCTTGCCGCCACCGATGAGCGGAAGAACCGGCGAAAGGCGAGCCATTTCGGCGAACTTGTTGAAGAAGCCGTCTTCCGGACCGAAAACGATCGACGGGCGGAAGATCACCGCGTCTCTCATGATCGAAAGGATTGCCGCCTCCGCGCGACCTTTGGTGCGGGCGTAGCTGGAATCGGAATTCGCATCGGCGCCGATCGCCGAAATATGGATGAGCTTCGCGCCTACTCGCGCGCGCAGCTTCCGCCACCGCGCGTGCGCCAAATTCCTGCACTGCCTCGAAGGTGTTGCGGCCGGTCTCGAAAAGAACGCCGACGCAGTTGATGACGAAGTCGGCACCCTCGACGGCGCGATCGACCGAGTTGCGGTAGCGCAGATTCGCCTGAACAAAAGAAATCTGGCCGACATTCCCGAGCGGCTGCAGAAAACCTGCAAGATCGGGGCGGCGTACAGCGACGCGGATGCGATAGCCGCGTTTTGCCAGCGCGCCCACCACATGCCTGCCAATAAAGCCGGAACCTCCGAACACGGTCACGAGCGGCGGCAGGTCGGCAAGGGTCATGGCAGGCTCCTCGAAAGGCTTGGATGGGACGCTTTGATCGGCACCGTATTAACCGAATCCGGGCGCGGCGGAAAGGTCCACATCGCGCCTGAGTTTCGCAGATGCGCAGTGGGGATCAGATGCCTTCGACGACGATCATTTCCGCGTCGGCGGCCTCTTGGCGGATCTTGGCGGCGATCTGGTATTCCGGCGAATTATAGCAGTCGACCGCATGCTGCATCGAGGGGAATTCGATGACGACGTTTCGGGCGCGCGACTTGCCTTCAAGTTCGGTGATCGCGCCGCCGCGGGCGAGGAAGTTTGCGCCATACTTTTCAAAGGCTGGCTTGGCTGCCGCGACGTAATCCTTGTAGCGCTCGGGGTCGCGAACATCGACGCGCGCAATCCAGTATCCCTTTGCCATGGTCTTTCCTCCTGTTGACGGTCGTCCTTGTCTTCATCCAAATTGCCGGATGGGTCAATACGCGCCGCATCCTTGGTCGCCCGCAATCGGTTGAAATAACTGGACCTCGGCGAATAGGCTGGCGGGCAGTCGATGCTCATCGTCAACAACCGCCACTCGTCAGAGAGCCGTTTCCATCTCAGCAAGAATTGCGCGCGCCGCCTCCCGCGGATCGGGCGCTTTGACGATCGGCCGGGCGACGACGAGGTGGCTCGAACCGGCCTTCAGCGCATCGGCCGGCGTCATGACGCGCTTCTGGTCGCCCTTCTCGCTGCCTGCAGGGCGGATGCCGGGCGTGACGATCGCCATATCGGAGCCGATGATCTTGCGCACGGCTGCCGATTCTTCCGCCGAGCACACCACGCCGCCCATGCCGGCAAGATGCGCCTGTTCAGCGCGGCGAAGCACCAGCGTGTGCGGGTCGTATTCATAGCCCGCGGCGATAAGGTCCTGCTCGTCCATGGAGGTCAGAACCGTGACGCCGAGCAGGCAGAGGTCGGAACCCTTGGCTGCCTCGACGGCAGCTTTCATCGCCTTCGGATAGGCATGCAGCGTCAGCATCGACATGCCCATCTTCACGATGTTCTCGACGCCGGAAGCGACCGTGTTGTCGATATCGAGCAGCTTCATGTCGAGGAAGATCTTCTTGCCGCTCTGTGCGAGTTCGCGTGCGAATTCCAGGCCGCCGGCAAAGACGAGCTGATAGCCGATCTTGTAGAAGAGAATGTCGTCGCCGAGCGTTGAAACGATCTTTTCCGCCTCGCCAAGTGCCGGAACATCCAGCCCGACGATCAGCCGCTCGCGTGCGTGCATATCACATCCATCCCTGCCAGTCTTCGATGGGTGTCCAGTCGCACGATAGGCGCCGCTCCGCAAGGCTGAAACAGTAGAGATTGCCGCCGCCGCCCGGCTGGTCGCCATCGCGCGCGATGGGACGGCGCTCGAGATGGCATTTCAGCAGCGTGCCGACACCGCCGTGGCCGACGAAGGCGATTGGCTGGCGAGGATCGTGGGCTTCGAGAATGCGCTCCACCGCCGCAACGATCCTGCTCTGCGCGTCGATGGCTGGCTCCCAACCTCTGAAGCTTTCTTCCGGATGCGCGAAGAACCAGTCGGCGGCCTTCTCGAATTCCGGCGGCGGCAGGAAGCCGGTCGCCGAACGGTCGTTCTCGTGCATGCCGTGGACGATTTCGATCGTCACGCCCGCCGCTGCCGCCAGGATTTCCGCGGTCTCGATGGCTTTTGTCTCGTCGCTGGAAACAATGCGGCGCAGTTGTCTCACCCAGTCGCTCTGCGGCGGCGCTGCGGGTGCGAGCCTCACCGATCTCCGATAAACCCCATTTGGGCACCGGAACATTCGGATCGATCTTCACCTGCGGGTGGGTGATGTAAAGCCCGTGCATCTCAGCTGCGGCGGTAGATCCAAAGCTGGGCGGGCGGGATATTGCGGACGATGAAATCGAAATGCTGGATATGGTAACGCTCCGGCCGGGCGATGATCGGCGACACGGGACCATAGGAAATCTGTACGACCGGCCTGCCTGCCGGGATACGGTCGAGGAGGCTTTCAAGAAGCGCGATCCGCGCCTGCATCGGGAAGTTCAGCAGCGGGACCGCCGAAACGACGGAGTCGAACACCTGATCCTTCAGCTCGCCGAGCGCCGTGTCGAGATCGAATGCGTCGCCGTTGATGAAGCGGACCCGCGGATAGAGGCGGACGAGATGCTCGTAGAAATCCGTCGAATATTCGATGGCGACGAGGTTCTCCGGCTTCACGCCGCGGCTGAGGATGGCCTTGGTGATGGCGCCTGTGCCGGGACCGAGTTCGAGAACCGGGAGACCGGAGTTCACGTTGATGACGCTTGCCATCTTGCGGGCAGTGATCGAGGAGGTGGGAACGATGGAGCCGACCGTCTTCGGCCCCTGCATCATGCCCTTGAAGAAGCGGATCTCCTCATCGAACTTCTTGCCGAGCCGTTCTTTCAGCCGCAACGCCATGCCGTTCTCCACGATTATGCAAACAAACTGCTAGTTATCTATTTGCAGTCCTCGGGTGCGAAAACAAGACCAAATGTCGCAATTGGCAAACTTCGCACGGCAAATGCGACGCTGGTTTAGACGCGCATCGGCATCAGAACGTAGAGCGCATCGTCGCCGGCGGTGTCGCGAATGAGCGTCGGCGAGCCGGCATCGGCAAGCAGGAAAATCGCCTGATCGCCGGAAAGCTGGGCCGTGATGTCGAGCAGATATTTGGCGTTGAAGCCGATTTCCATGGGATCCGTGTCGTAGTCCACGGCGACTTCTTCCGTCGCGCTGCCAGAATCCGGATTGTTGACGGTAAGCAGCAGTTGGCCGTCGGAGAGCGCCAGCTTCACGGCGCGGCCGCGCTCGGAAGAAATAGTCGAAACGCGATCGACCGCCTGGGCAAATGTCGTGCAATCGACACGCATCTCCTTGTCGTTGCCCGTGGGGATCACGCGCTGGTAATCCGGGAAGGTGCCGTCGATCAGCTTCGAGGTCATGACGATCGAGCCGATGCTGAGGCGGATTTTGGCATCCGAGACCTCGACGGTGACCACCGCATCGGGATTGTCGACCAGTTTCTGCAGTTCGCCGACCGTCTTGCGGGGAATGATGATGCCCGGCATGCCCTCGGAACCGGAGGGCGCCTTCACATCGGCGCGCGCGAGGCGATGGCCGTCGGTCGCGACCGCGCGCAGTTTCAGGTCGCCGCCGCTTTCGATCGTGTGGAAGAAGATGCCGTTCAGATAATAGCGAGTCTCTTCGGTCGAGATCGCAAACTGCGTGCGATCGATCAGCATCTTGAGATCGGCCGCCTTCAGCTTGAACGAGTGCGTGAACGTGCCCGCGGTCAGATCCGGAAAGTCGGATTCCGGCAGGCACTGCAGCGAAAATTTCGAGCGGCCGGACTGCACCGTCATCGTGCCGCCATCCGTCGATGTCGCAAGCAGAACTTCCGAGCCGTCCGGCAGCTTGCGCACGATGTCGTAAAGGAGATGGGCCGGCACGGTTGTGGCGCCTGGCCTGCTCGACATTGGCGGGCGTGGCTTCGGTCACTTCGAGATCGAGGTCCGTCGCCTTCATGTCGAGGCTCTGGCCATCGGCGCGCAGCAGAATATTGGACAGGATCGGGATCGTATTGCGACGTTCGACCACGCGGTGAACGTGGTTCAGCGACTTCAACAGGTTTGACCGCTCAATAGTAATACGCATGGGATGCTACCGCTTTCGACCGTTACTGTCCCGGCGTGCAAAGGCGCGCCAGAAGATGCTTTCCGGCTCCAGGCCGGAGGAGTGGACAGGCAAAATGGCAGAACTTTGCAGGCGAATGCAAGGGGTGTGAGGCGCAGCAGGCCTCCAATTGCCGTTTTCCGGGATGATGCTCACAGAAATCCCAACACTTGCCGCCGGCCACGCCCTCGCGCATAAAGAAGAAGAGTAAAAGGGGCCTTGAACTTGAATAATGAGGAAACGACGAGCGAGGGCGGCGGGCAGCGCAGCTATCGCTTGCACAACGTCGCCATTCCGGCCCGCCCGCTGGAACCGGCGCTTTATCTCGTCGCCACGCCGATTGGCAATCTCGGCGATATCACGTTGCGGGCGCTGGAAACGCTGGCGGGCGCCGACGTGCTTGCCTGCGAGGACACGCGCGTGACGCGCGTTCTGCTGGATCGATACGGCATCCACAACCGGCCGTTTGCCTATCATGAGCACAATGCCGATGAGGCAGGTCCGCGATTGTTGCAGGCGCTGGAGGCGGGCAAGTCCGTTGCACTTGTCTCCGACGCCGGAACGCCGCTCGTGTCCGATCCCGGCTATCGCCTCGCGCAGGCGGCGATCGAGGCAGGCTACCGTGTCATTCCCATTCCAGGGGCATCCGCGCCGCTCGCCGCGCTTGTCGGCTCGGGCCTGCCGAACGACGCCTTTTTGTTTGCAGGATTCCTTCCGGCGAAGGACAAGGCGCGGCGCGACCGGCTGGCGGATTTTGCCGCCGCGCCGGCAACGCTCCTCTTCTTTGAATCGCCGCACCGCATCGGCGCGACGCTGGCTGCCGCTGCCGATGTGCTCGGAGCCACGCGCAAGGCATCCGTCTGCCGGGAGCTGACGAAGACCTATGAGGAGTTCCGCCGCGGTACGCTCGCAGAGCTTGCTGCGCATTATGCTGAAAACGACAACGTGAAGGGCGAGATCGTGCTCGTCGTCGGCCCTCCGGAAGAGAGACCGGCGGACGAAGCGGATGTCGGTGCCATTCTCGCCGATCTCGCAACTTCGATGCCGACGGCAAAGGCGGCCGCCGAAGCCGCGCGCCTCACCGGCCTGCCGCGCAAGGAACTCTACCAGCGCCTGCTCGATATGAAGGTCAAGAATGGGCGATAGCGAGGTGACCCTTAGCCGGAGAAGGGCGCAGCGCCGGGGCCATGTCTCGGAATATATCGCGGCCGCTCGTTTTGATGCTGAAGGGCTACCGCATCGTAGCGCTCCGCCACCGCACCAAGCTCGGCGAGATCGATATCATCGCCCGAAAGCGCGATCTCGCGGTCTTCGTCGAGGTGAAGGCCCGGCGCGACGAAATGGGCGCCATAGACGCGGTTTCGTACTCCGCCCAAAAACGTATCCGGGACGCCAGCGATCTCTGGCTTTCGCGTCAGCCGGATTACAGCCGCTTGTCTCAACGGTATGATATTGTAGCAGTAATGCCCGGCCGTCTGCCGCGGCACTTTCCAGATGCTTTTTAACAGTTTTGCATAGGCGTGCAAAACACGCCGGATTTGTAACCTTCCTGTCATCAAACTGTTAAGGAGGCGTCACAAAAGGCCTCTATTGCGTGTGCTCACCACAACAAATGGTGGAGAGGGTTATATCCATGTTCAAAAAGCTTTCTTTGGCCGCCGCCGCGGTCGCATTGTCTGCATCCACGTCCTTTGCTGCGACCGAGATCACCTGGTGGCACGCCATGGGCGGCGAGCTCGGCACGAAACTCGAGCAGATCGCTCAGAAATTCAACGACAGCCAGTCCGACTATCACGTCACGCCGGTCTTCAAGGGCACCTATCCGGAAACGCTGACGGCCGCTATCGCCGCTTTCCGCGCCGGCCAGCAGCCGGCGATCGTTCAGGTCTTCGAAGTCGGCACCGGCACGATGATGGCTGCCAAGGGCGCCGTCTACCCGGTCTACCAGCTGATGGCCGATGAAGGCGAGCCGTGGGATCCGTCGAAGCTTCCTCGCTCCGGTCGTCGGCTACTATTCCGACCCGGAAGGCAACATCCTGTCGTTCCCGTTCAACTCCTCGACGCCGATCCTCTACTACAACAAGGACGTCTTCGAGAAGGCCGGCCTTGATCCGGAAGTCGCGCCCAAGACCTGGGACGAACTCGCAGACTTCTCGCAAGAAGATCGTCGATTCCGGCGCTGCCAAGTGCGGCTTCACCATCACCTACGCTGCAACCTGGCTCGGCCTCGAAAACTTCTCGGCCATCCACGACCTGCCCTACGGCACGCTGCAGAACGGCTTCGGCGGCACTCGACGCCGAGCTCACGCTTCAACGGTCCGGACCAGGCCCGTCTCTGGGACGACCTGAAGAAGTGGCAGGATGCCGGCTACTTCCAGTACGGCGGCCCGGGCGGCGGTCCTGACGCTGCGCCGAAGTTCTACTCGCAGGAATGCGCCATCTACATGGGCTCCTCGGCGTTCGCGCGCCGGCGTCATCGCCAACGCCAAGAACTTCCAGGTCGGCTTCGCGCCGCTGCCCTACTACGACGACGTCACCAAGGATCCGAAGAACTCGATCATCGGCGGCGCAACGCTCTGGACGCTGAACGGCCAGAAGCCGGAAGTCTACAAGGGTGTCGCCAAGTTCTTCACCTACCTCAGCCAGCCGGAAGTTCAGGCCGACTGGCACCAGTTCTCCGGCTACCTGCCGATCACCAACGCCGCTTACGATCTCGGCAAGACGCAGGGTTACTACGACAAGAACCCGGGCTCCGACGTCGGCATCAAGCAGATCACCCGCGGCACGCCGACCGACAACTCCAAGGGTGTCCGCTTCGGCAACCTGACGCAGATCCGCGACATCATCGACCAGCAGTTCGAAACCGTGCTTTCCGGCAAGCAGACCGGCAAGCAGGCTCTCGACGAAGCCGTCAAGGAAGGCAACGCCATCCTGCGCGAGTTCGAAGCCGCAAACTCGAACTAAGGCTCACGTCTTGTGAAACTCTTGGCCCGTCCCCGCTCCGGGCGAGGGCGCTTCAATTCGGCGCGAGCCATGCAGACAAAGCGCACCATCTTTCCGAACCGCGTCCTGCCATACTTCCTTCTGGCGCCGCAGCTCGCGATTACCCTCATCTTCTTCCTCTGGCCTGCGTTCCAGGCTTTCCGGCAGTCGTTCCTGCGCGAAGATCCCTTCGGCATGAAGACCACTTTCGTCTGGTTCGAGCAACTACACCAAGCTCTTCGCCAGCGCCGACTATCTGCAATGCGCTGTGGGTGACGCTGATCTTCGCGGTGTCGCGTGACCGTGCTGTCGATGGGCCTGTCGCTGCTCCTTGCCGTCTGCGTCAACCGCGTGCTGCGAAGCGGCCGTCTCTATACGACGCTGCTGGTCTGGCCCTACGCCGTGGCGCCGGCCGCCGCCGGCCTGCTCTGGTGGTTCATGTTCAACCCCACGTATCGGCATCCTGCCCTATGCTGCTGCGTTATTTCGGCTACGACTGGAACCATCGCCTGCATGAGCGGCGACGCCATGGTGCTGATCGTCATCGCCGCGGCCTGGAAGCAGATTTCCTACAATTTCCTGTTCTTCGTCGCCGGCCTGCAATCGGTGCCGCAATCGCTGATCGGAAGCCGCCGCGATCGATGGCGCCGGTCCGTTCAAGCGCTTCTGGACCATGGTCTTCCCGCTGCTCTCGCCGACGACGTTCTTCCTGGTCGTCGATCAACATCACCTATGCGCATGTTCGACACCTTCGCCGATTGTCGACTGCGACCACCTCCGGCGGCCCTTCGCAATCGACCAACACGCTGGTCTACAAGGTCTATGCCGACGGTTTCATCGGGCTCAATCTCGGCTCTTCCGCCGCCCAGTCGGTCGTGCTGATGCTGATCGTCGTCGCGCTCACTGTCATCCAGTTCCGCTGGATCGAACAACAAAGTGCAGTATTGAGGCTGATCCGATGGTCGAAAATCGTCCCTTTCTGAATTTCCTGACGCACCTCGTCCTCATCATCGGCGTAGCGATCGTGGTGTTCCCGGTCTATCTCGCCTTCATCGCCTCGACGCATGGTCCGACCGACTTCATGTCCGGCCTCATGCCGATGCTGCCAGGCGATCAGCTCGTTTCGAATTTCAGCCAGTTGCTGAGCGCAGGCAATTCGGTCGCAGGCGCCCCGCCCTTCGCGATGATGCTCGCAAACAGCCTGCTGATGGCGATGATCGATTGCCGTCGGCAAGATCGCGATCTCGATCATTTCGGCCTTCGCGATCGTCTATTTCCGCTTTCCGCTGCGCATGGCTGGCCTTCTGGATCATCTTCATGACGCTGATGCTGCCGGTCGAAGTGCGCATCCTGCCGACCTACAAGGTCGTTGCCGATCTCGGCATGCTCAACTCCTATCCCGGCCTCGTCATTCCGCTGATCGCTTCGGCGACCGCGACCTTCCTCTTCCGTCAGTTCTTCCTGACGATTCCCGAGGAATTGATGGAGGCGGCGCGCGTCGATGGTGCCGGAGCCGATGAAATTCTTCCGCGATATC
Organism: uncultured Alphaproteobacteria bacterium; assembly: GCA_963838565.1. GTDB lineage: Bacteria > Pseudomonadota > Alphaproteobacteria > Rhizobiales > Rhizobiaceae > Rhizobium. The sequence continues at coordinate 224,651 of CAWIRO010000015.1, read as the reverse complement.
CTGCTGCCGCTGTCGCGCACCAATATCGCGGCGCTGTTCATCATCCTCTTCATCTACGGCTGGAACCAGTATCTCTGGCCGATGCTGATCACCACCGATCCGCAATATTACACCGTCGTCATGGGCATCAAGCGCCTCGCCGCGGTGCTCGACGGCGATACGCAATGGAACCTGGTGATGGCGGGCGTCATCCTTGCCGCCCTGCCGCCGGTTCTCGTCATCATCGTCATGCAGCGCCTCTTCGTCAAAGGCCTGGTCGAAACGGAGAAATGACAATGGCTTCCATCGAGGTCGAAAACGTCGGCAAGATCTATCACGGTGGCGTCAAGGCTGTTTCCGATGTCGGCATCAACATCAGCGGACGGCGAATTCATCGTGCTTGTCGGTCCCTCGGGCTGCGGCAAATCCACGCTGCTGCGCATGATCGCCGGTCTTGAAAGCATTTCCGAAGGCCAGGTGAAGATCGGCGGCCGCGTCGTCAACAATATCGAGCCGGCCGATCGCGACATCGCCATGGTCTTCCAGAACTATGCGCTCTATCCGCACATGTCGGTCTACGACAATCTCGCCTATGGCCTGAGAAACCGCGGCACGCCGAAGGACGAGATCGACGCGCGCGTCGCGGAAGCCGCCCGCATGCTGCAGATCGAACCCTATCTGCGAGCGCAAGCCGAAGGCGCTTTCCGGCGGCCAGCGCCAGCGCGTCGCCATGGGCCGCGCCATCGTCCGCAAGCCGGCCGTCTTCCTCTTCGACGAGCCGCTGTCGAACCTCGACGCCAAGCTGCGCGTGTCGATGCGCGGCGAGATCAAGCGCCTGCAGCGCCGTCTCGGCACCACCTCGATCTACGTCACCCACGACCAGCTCGAGGCGATGACGCTCGCCGACCGCCTCGTGGTGCTGAACGGCGGCAAGATCGAGCAGATCGGCGCGCCGCTCGACGTCTATCACACGCCCGCCTCCACTTTCGTCGCGAGCTTCATTGGCTCTCCCGCCATGAATCTCCTGAAGGGCGAGCTGCATGGCGACAAACTGGCGCTCGGCCCGAGCCTGATCGATCTCGCCGGCAACGCGCCGGCCTCCGGCCCCGTGACCATCGGGATTCGGGCCGAGGATCTGCGCCTTGCAGGCCCACACGAACATGCGATGCCGCTTGCGGTGGAATATGTCGAAGAGCTCGGCTCGCAGCGCCTCGTCCACGGTCTTCTGGGCGACCAGCCGCTGACGGCAGTCGTCTCCCCGGAAACGGCGCTGGCACCGGAACTGCGCTTTACGATCGCGCCGGAGAAGCTGCATTTCTTCGCGCATGACACGGGCAAGCGCATCGGTGCGGGCGCTGTTGCGGCGCGCCAATCATCCGGCCGCGGCTCGCTGTCGTGCGTAAGTTTGAACGGATCGTTAAAATTTTAGCAGCCGCTTGAACGCCTCCGTTACGACTCTCTGCTATCCCGCAATCGACTGGGGTAGCAATTGGGGGTGGTTCATGGCCTGGAAGCTCATGCTCGCAAGCGCGGTCGCAATGGCGGCGCGTTCGGTGCCGTATGTCGTTGCGCCAGCGCGCGGCAGAAATCCTTCGTCGCGCATTCCAGCGACCATCTGCCGATGAAATCGACGCCGATCAACCCGGACTGGATCGTCAACGGCAACCCGCAGGCGCGCACCGCGGAACATTCCCGCGGCCATGACGACGCATCGCTGACGGCGATCTGGGATTGCACGGCTGGCGAATTCCGCTGGTTCTTCGGCTGGGACGAGACGGTGATGATCCTCGAAGGCGAGGTGCACATCACCGCCGAAGACGGAACGGAGCGCATGCTGCGCGCCGGCGACGTCGCCTTCTTCGCAGGCGGCACATGGGCGAGCTGGCGGGTGGACAATTACGTCCGCAAGGTCGCGTTCCTGCGCAAGCCGTTCCCGAAGCCCGTTGCGATCCTTTACCGCCTTCGCAACCTCCTGCGAAACAGCGGACAGCAGGGTCTCGCGGCCTGACGAATCCTTGACGCCAGCGGCCGGAACTCATTGATTGGCCGTTGCGTTTGTCCTGCTCGCGACCTACATCTGTCCGGCATTCAATGAGGGACGGAAATGGCCAAGATCAAGAACGTAGCGGTCCAGATGGACCATGTCGCGGGCATCAATATCGCAGGCGATTCCACCTTCGCCATGAGCCTTGAGGCGCAGGCGCGTGGCTACAAGCTTTTTCACTATACGCCCGAGCGGCTGAGCTTCCGCGACGGCAAACTCTACGCCTCCGTCGAGCCGATGCTGCTGCGCGACGTGAAGGGCGATCATTTCGAACTCGGCGCGCCCGAGCGTGTCGATCTTTCGACCATGGATGTCGTGCTGCTCCGCCAGGACCCACCCTTCGACATGGCCTACATCACCTCCACGCATCTCCTGGAGCGCATCCATCCCGAAGACGCTCGTCGTCAACGATCCTGCCTGGGTGCGCAATTCGCCGGAGAAGATTTTCGTTACCGAATTTGCCGATCTCATGCCGAAGACGCTGATCACCAAGGATGCGGACGAAATCCGCCGCTTCCGCGACGAGATGGGCGACATCATTCTGAAGCCGCTTTACGGCAATGGCGGTGCCGGCGTCTTCCATTCGACCAGGGACGACCGCAACCTTTCCTCGCTGCTCGAAATGTTCGGCCAGCTCTTCCGCGAGCCCTTTATCGCCCAGCAATATCTGCCGGACGTCCGCAAGGGCGACAAGCGCATCATCCTCGTCGACGGCGAGCCGGTGGGCGCGATCAACCGCGTTCCGGCCGAGCATGACAGCCGCTCCAACATGCATGTCGGCGGTCGCGCCGGAGGCGACCGAACTGACGGCCCGCGAAAAGGAAATCTGCAGGCGCATCGGCCCGGCGCTGAGGGAACGCGGCTTCCTGCTCGTCGGGATTGATGTCATTGGCGATTATATGACCGAGATTAACGTCACCTCTCCGACGGGCACTCCGCGAGGTCCGCAAGTTCGGCGGTGCCGATATCGCAAGCCTCCTCTGGGATGCGATAGAGCGCAAGCGCGCCTAGCCGTTCTGGCTTCCGTTCTCCTTCGTTCACGCTCTACAACTCGCTGCAACCTGAATGCAGCGAGCGGCTGAATCTGTTCTTTTATTGTTCTTGTTTTATTCTTTTTTCTATGCCAGATTGCAATTGGCGTCGATGAATGGTCGCAAGACGGGGCGTAAAAGGTTGCGGGACAGGGGGTAGGGCATGGTCGCGCGCGTCAGCACGGTTGCATTTCAGGGCATTGAAGGCGTGCCCGTGGAGGTCCAGGTCATGGTCGCTCCCGGCAAAGTGGGAATGCAGATCGTCGGGCTGCCCGACAAGGCCGTGGCGGAAAGCCGCGAGCGCGTGCAGGCAGCACTCCATGCTTCCGGCCTCGCGCTGCCGGCAAAGAGGGTAACGGTCAATCTCGCGCCTGCCGATCTACCGAAGGAAGGCAGCCACTTCGACTTGCCGATCGCGCTCGGCCTGATGGCGGCGCTTGGCGCCATACCGGCGGATGCGCTTTCCGATTTCGTCGTGCTCGGCGAACTCAATCTCGACGGCACGATCGCGCCGGTTTCCGGCGCGCTCCCGGCGGCGATCGGCGCGAATGCGATCGGAAAAGGGCTGATATGCCCGGCTGAAAGCGGCGCGGAAGCTGCATGGGCAGGTGCCGATCTCGACATCCTCGCACCACGAAGCCTGATCGCACTCGCCAATCATTTCCGTGGAACGCAGGTGCTTTCGCGACCGGAGCCGTCGATCCGCGCCAATGCGGCCAACCTGCCGGATCTTGCCGACATCAAGGGTCAGGAGAGCGCCAAGCGCGCACTCGAAGTGGCTGCCGCCGGCGGGCACAATCTGCTGATGGTTGGTCCACCGGGCTCCGGCAAGTCGATGCTTGCCGCGCGGCTGCCTTCGATCCTGCCGCCGCTTTCGGCGGCCGAGCTTCTCGAAGTTTCGATGATCCATTCCATCGCCGGCCAGCTTTCCGGCGGCAAGCTCTCCGATCGCCGGCCGTTCCGCACGCCGCATCATTCCGCGACCATGGCAGCCCTGGTCGGCGGTGGTCTGCGGGCGCGTCCCGGCGAAGCCTCGCTGGCGCATCACGGCGTTCTTTTCCTGGACGAGTTCCCCGAATTCTCGCCGCAGGCGCTGGATGCACTGCGCCAGCCGCTTGAAACCGGCGAATGCATCATCGCTCGCGCCAATCACCGGGTTTCCTATCCGGCGAACATTCAGCTCGTCGCGGCCATGAACCCTTGCCGCTGCGGCATGGCGGGCGAACCGGGGCACAGCTGCGCTCGCGGCCCGCGCTGCCAATCGGATTACCAGGCACGCATCTCCGGCCCCTTGATGGACCGCATCGATATCCGCATCGATGTTCCTGCGGTGTCTGCCGCCGACCTTATTCGCCCGATGGCAGCGGAAACAAGCGCCGCCGTGGCGGCCCGCGTCGCCCGTGCCCGGGAGATCCAGCAGGATCGCTTCATCGCGGCGGGTCTTAATGGGATCGCCACGAATGCCCGCTGCTCGACGGCAGCGATCGAAAAATATGCCGAGCCGGATTCTGGCGGCCTGCAGCTGTTGCGCGACGCCGCCGAGAAGATGCGGTTTTCGGCGCGCGGTTATCACCGCGTACTCAAGGTGGCGCGGACACTTGCCGATCTCGACGGCAAGCCCACTGTCGGGCGTATTCATCTCGCGGAAGCCATTTCCTACCGGATTGCCGGCGAGCGATTGACGGCGGCTGCGTGAAAAGAAAAGGGGCGCCGAAGCGCCCTCAGTCCGCCCTGGAGAAGGAAGCTTCAGTTTCCAAGACCCTCAAAGAGCGCGGTCGAAAGATAGCGCTCGGCGAAGGACGGAATGATAACGACGATATTCTTGCCTGCATTCTCCTCGCGGATGCCGATCTTGATGGCAGCCGCCAGCGCCGCGCCCGAGGAAATGCCGACGGGAACACCTTCGAGCTTGGCGACCAGGCGGGCCATTTCCATCGCCTGGGCACTGTTGACGGTGACGATCTCGTCATAAATCTTGGTATCGAGGATGGCCGGGGCAAAGCCGGCGCCGATGCCCTGGATCTTGTGCGGGCCCGGCTGCCCGCCTGAGAGAACAGGGGATTCTTCCGGCTCGACGGCGATGACCTTGATTTCCGGCTTCTTCGACTTCAGAACCTGACCGGCGCCGGTGATTGTGCCGCCCGTGCCGATGCCGGAAACGAGAATATCAACGGTGCCCTCCGTATCGTTCCAGATTTCCTCGGCCGTTGTCTTGCGGTGGATTTCCGGGTTTGCCGGATTCTCGAACTGCTGCGGGATGATGGCGTCGGGAAGCGTCGCGGCAAGTTCTTCCGCCTTGGCGATCGCGCCCTTCATCCCCTTCGGACCTTCCGTCAGCACGAGCTCGGCGCCGAGCAGCGCCAGCATCTTGCGGCGCTCGATCGACATGGTTTCCGGCATGGTGAGGATCAGCTTGTAGCCCTTGGCCGCAGCGGCGAAGGCGAGCGCGATGCCGGTATTGCCCGAGGTCGGCTCGATGAGCGTCGTCTTGCCGGGCGAAATCTTGCCCTGTGTTTCGAGGCTTTCGATCATGGCGACGCCGATACGGTCCTTCACGGAAGCAATCGGATTGAAGAACTCGAGCTTGGCGAGCAAGTTTGCCTTGACGCCCTTTTCCGCTGCCAGCTTGTCGAGGCGGACGATCGGAGTATCGCCGATCGTCTCGGTGATCGACGAATAGATGCGGCCGCGGCCCGGTTTCTTCGACATGAATGCGCTCCTTAATGATCGGTTGGGGAGAGAATAGGGTCAAAGGTGGATGGAGACCAGTCTGGCTTCACCCACCCCAAGCGAACTTGAGAGAAAAAAACTTTAAAAACCGAACTTTGCCGAATGAATTTTTCAGGCCGCGCGGGTGGCGATGAAGGCGGCAGTGCCGGCCAGAATGCCGGCGGCCGTCTTGTTCAGCGCCTGCAGCGCACGCGGTTTCCTGAGCATCATCCGCGCGCGTGAGGCAAGGAGCATATAGGGCACAAGAACAACCAGCAACACGACGAAGGTCGTTGCAAGGAGGATGCCGTATTCGCGAAGCCCGATGCTCTTGATGTCGATCAGCGTGGGTACCAGCGCGACATAGAAGAGCATCGTCTTGGGGTTGCCGAGGGTCACCAGCAGGCCGGACAGGAAACTTGTGCCGACATTGCTTGCCTTTTTTGCGGCAACGTCTTGGGCCAGAAGCCCGGCCGTCCAGAGCTTGTAGGCGATGTAGCAGAGATAAAGCACGCCGGCGAATTTAATGACGAGGAAAATCCCGGTGAAGGTTTGCGCAACGAAGGCAAGGCCGAGGATGACCGCAGTCAGATATGTGATGTCACCGAGCACGAGGCCGAGACCCATGAAGAAGGTCTCGCGAAAGTTCGAACCCAGCGCACGTGCAACGATCGCCGTAATGCCGGGGCCGGGAATGGCTGCCGCGATGAAGAGCGCCGCTGCGTAGGCAAAAAGGGCGGTGAACGACATGATATGAGCTCCTGCTGCGATCGCCTTCTACGCCTGCGCCATTGTGGTATCAAGCACCTGACCTCCAGGCATCGTGCTGCGGTAACCTGCCGCCATTGACGCTGGCTGTTGCGGTTCTAGCTCCAACGCGGTGGCTGACTGCAGTGGAACCGGCACCGCATCAACCACCACCCGCCGTTGCCCGACCCGCCGCTCGCCAAAGGAGACACCCTATGAGCCCCACAGCAGCCGAAAAGCGCAAACTCGCCCCGCTCGCTACCCCCACGGACCTGAAAAGCAATGCCATTCAGGACATTTCGGCTGCCTTGGCCGCCCTGCTTGCAGATGTCTTTGCGCTTTACATCAAGACGAAGAATTTCCACTGGCACATGTCGGGGCCGCATTTTCGGGACTATCACCTGTTGCTGGACGAGCAGGCGGAACAGATCTTCGCGACGACCGACGCGATTGCCGAGCGCGCCCGCAAGATCGGCGGCACGACGCTGCGCTCCATCGGCCATATCGGCCGCCTGCAGCGTATCAATGACAATGATGCCGAGTATGTCACCCCGGAAGACATGCTAGCGGAGTTACGCGACGACAACAAGCAGCTGGTATCGCTGCTGCGTGAAACCCACAATGTCTGCTCCGAGCATAATGACTTTGCGACCACGAGCCTGTTGGAAGTGTGGATCGACGAGGCCGAGCGCCGCACGTGGTTCCTGTTCGAAACGACGCGACAGGCGAAGTAGCCGCGCTCGCTGCTGAGAGCGTCAGCTTGTCCGCGCCCGCAGCCGACGCCAGGGCGTCCAACCGAGATTCATGCCCGCCGCCGCAAGAAGAATGATTGCGGCGCCCAGGATCTGAACGGCTGCAACGCGTGGCCAAAAGCCAGTGCGTCCACCGCGATCGCGACAATCGGATAAATGAAGGTATGCGTCGGCAGCTTCTGGATCGCGCCGTAGAGCAGCACATACATGAGACCGGTGTGGACGACGCCCATCGCCGCCAGAATGGACCAGGATCCGGCCGTCGCAGGCAGGTTCGAAAAGTCGGTCACCGGTGCCAGCATGAGAATGCCGGTCGATACCTGAACGAGTGCGATCAGGTGCGGCGGCGTCCCCTTCAGCCACTTTGCGGCGATTGCAGCGAGCGCGTAGAAGAAGGCCGCTCCGAGTGCCAGTGCAATACCCAGTCCATAGCTGCCTGAAACTCCTCCGGCCTCAGGCTTGGCCTCGACAATCGCCAACATCCCGGCAAAGGCGAGCGCCAGCCAGAACAGTTTGGCCTCGCCGTTATTCTCTCGCCAAGAAATGCAGCGCCAAGCGCCAGCAGCATGAAAGGCTGCGTGTTGTAGACGGTCGTCGCGATCGAGATGGAGGCGTGGGAATAGGAGGCAAAAAGCAGTAGCCAGTTCAGCACGATGGCGATCCCGCCGAGGACTGGCGATGCCAAAGGCTTTCGGCGAGAGAATGCCCGGTTTCAGAAATCCCAGAGCGCCGCAGATGACAAGCAGGCTCGCCGCGCCGAACAGGCAACGCCAGAATACGACACTGCTGACCGGCTGGCCGGACATGACGACAAACCAGCCGATCGTCCCGGAAATCACCATGGCCGCCGTCATCTCGGCCGTGCCTCTGCTTATATCGTTCTGCATCCTGTCTCCTTTGAGGTGTCGGAGATTATTGCCTTTTGATACCAGTTTCTATAATATGTAGACCGCATGAATGCGTTTTCTCCTAATAATAGAAGGTAAAGTGGTATTTATGGCTAATGAAGCGCCTCGCTTGGATAGTATCGACCAGCGTCTCCTCGATGCGCTGGCCGAAAATGCGCGCATCTCTCTGAAGGAGTTGGCGCAGGCGGCCAACCTCTCCTCGCCAAGCGCGGCAGAGCGGCTGCGCCGGCTGGAGGAGCGCGGCGTCATCAAGGGATTCACGATCGATATAGACCCGGCCGCTCTCGGCTATCCGCTGCAGGCAATCGTCCGCGTCCGGCCGCTGCCGGGCAACTCCACGTCGTTGAGCGGATCATCCAGGAGACACCGGAATTCATCGAATGCGACAAGGTCACGGGCGACGACTGCTTCATCGCCCGCCTCGTCGTTCGCTCGATGGGAGAGCTTGACGGCATTCTGGACAAGGTTGCCGAGAAGGCCGAGACAAATACCTCGATGATCAAGGCCTCGCCGGTCAAACGCCGCCTGCCGCCGCTCGCCAATCGGAAAACCGATAGCCCGTAAGCCAGGGTGGCCTCGAGTTATCTAGAAGTCCGCCATCGGCGACAGCATGGCGGCGACGCAGGGTCAGCTCTTCGGCGCCGCGCAGCATGAAGACCGTGCCGCTTTCGTGGGCGAGGGCCTGCCCTGCCAATCAAGCTTGTCCGGCGCAAAGAACACGTCCGCGTGTGCAGGGGCGACGCCGAGCCCGCCGAGGATGACGCCAAGAGGCGGAATTTCCTTGGCGACGACATCGAGCAGACTGAAGCGACCCGGCTCCTCCTGTTTCCACGCGATAACCGCTTCCTCCTCATCGAGCCAGCTCAGCGAAACCTCAGGATCGAGCTGCGTGTTGATGAGGAACATTGCCGCATTGCATGAGACGGCGAGCACGTCCGAAACCGGTGCGCGCGTCCTCAAGCGCCGCTTGCAGTAGAGCGAGGTCGGCGCTGTTTCGCGGATCGAGCGGCCGGGCAGGCCTTGCGGCGGGATCCGATGTCGGTGCCGCGCCGGAATGGTGGTGCATCGGCAGGCTGCGAAAGCCGTAAGGCTCATAGAGCGAGGGTTTGTCGGTGTAGAGCACGACGGCCTCGAACTCCTGACTTTCGCACCACTCAAGCGCCTTCCGTGTCAGATCGCGATAGAGGCCGCGTCCCCGCCATGGCGGACGAACGGCGCCGGATTGAAAGGCGGCCGCATTGATCCGCCGGCCATTGATAACGAGCGGCAGGGCAAAGGCGGACAGATTGGCGGCAAGCGTCCCGTCGGCGGCAAACCAGCCGAAGGGCATGCTTGTCGGATCAGGGCCCGCCGAGCTCTTGCAGCGGGCCGATATCGATGCCGAATGTATCGTCGAGGAGAGAAACGAGCGCCCTCCACGCGACGGGGTCACCGAAATAGTCCTGACGGAAGGTCAGCCCGGAGGCGTCAAATGGCTTGCTCATACGCCGGTTGAGCCGAAGCCGCCGGCGCCGCGCGTCGTCGCGCTGCTTTCGGTTATCTCGGCAACGCGCACCTGGGTGACCGGCGCGATCACCATTTGGGCGATCCGCATGCCGCGCGTGATTTCGAACGGCTCGTCGCCGAGATTGATGAGGAGGACCTTCACCTCGCCGCGATAGTCGCTGTCGATCGTGCCGGGCGTGTTGAGGCACGTGATGCCATGCTTGAAGGCGAGCCCGGAGCGCGGGCGGATCTGGGCCTCGTAGCCATCGGGAATCTCGAAGATGAAGCCGGTCGGCACAAGCGCGCGCTTGCCGGGCGAAATCGTCAGCGGGGCGTCTGCGTCCACGGCGGCACGAAGGTCCATGCCGGCCGCGCCGCTCGTCTCGTAGGCGGGCAGATCGAGGCCTTCGCCGTTCGGCAAACGGACAAGATTGAGCTTCGGGCGGATGTCGTCATGAATGGTCATGCGGCATTACTTTGCGCCGGAAAGGCCGAGGTCAATTGCAATGGCGGGCTTTAATCGCTAGATACGCCGCAATTCCACAGGATTCACACCATGGCCGAAAGTCTCGCCGAGGCGGTTTCCCGCCGCCGCACATTCGCTATTATCGCGCACCCGGATGCGGGTAAGACCACGCTCACCGAAAAGCTGCTGCTCTTCGGCGGCGCGATCCAGCTCGCCGGCGAGGTCAAGGCGAAGAAGGACCGCATCCAGACCCGGTCCGACTGGATGAAGATCGAGCGCGAGCGCGGCATCTCGGTGGTCACCTCCGGTCATGACCTTCGAATATAACGACAACGTCTTCAACATCCTCGACACGCCCGGCCACGAAGACTTCGCGGACGATACCTATCGCACGCTGACGGCGGTGGACGCAGCTGTCATGGTCATCGACGCCGCCAAGGGCATCGAGCCGCGTACGCTGAAGCTCTTCGAAGTCTGCCGCATGCGCGACATCCCGATCATCACCTTCATCAACAAGATGGACCGCGAAAGCCGAGACCCGTTCGAGATCCTGGATGAGGTCGAAGAGAAGCTTGCGCTGGACACCGCCCCGATCACCTGGCCGATCGGCCGCTCCAAGACTTTCTGCGGCTCCTATCATCTGGCGGCCAATACGGTGCGCGGCTCGGATACGGAGTCGAGGCGACCCCGGTCAACGGTCCGCAGAGCGTTGCCGACAGGCTGCCGGAAAACGAGCGGCAGGCGTTCATCGACGAACCGAACTGGCGATCGAAGCCTGCCGGCCGTTCGACCGCCAGGCGTTCCTGGAAGGCCACATGACGCCGGTGTTCTTTGGCTCGGCGTTGCGCAACTTCGGCGTTCGCGACCTGATCAACGCGCTCGGCGAATTCGCACCGCCGCCGCGCGACCAGATCGCCGATACCCGCAAGGTGCATGCAAGCGAAGACAAGATGACCGCCTTCGTCTTCAAGATCCAGGCGAACATGGACCCCAACCACCGCGACCGCATCGCCTTTCGCCCGCATCTGCTCCGGCAAGCCGCAGCGCGGCACCAAGGCGCGCCTCGCCCGCACCGGCAAGCAGCTCGGCCTCACCGCGCCGCAATTCTTTTTCGCCTCGCAGCGTCAGCTCGCCGATACCGCGTACGCGGGCGACGTCGTCGGTATCCCGAACCATGGCACGCTACGCATCGGGGACACACTGACCGAGGGCGAGGCGCTGGTGTTCCAGGGCGTGCCGAACTTCTCGCCGGAATCTCCGCCGCGTCCGTCTCGAAGACGCGATGAAGGCAAAGAAGCTGAAGGAAGCGCTGCACAGATGGCCGAGGAGGGCGTCGTGCAGCTCTTCTCACCGGAAGACGGTTCCCCGGCTATCGTCGGCGTCGTCGGCGCGCTGCAGCTCGACGTTCTGAAGGAACGCCTGCAGCAGGAATACGGCCTGCCGGTCTCGTTCGAGATGTCCCGCTTCTCGGTCTGCCGCTGGATCTCGACGGAACAGCCCGCCGAACTCGAAAAATTCCTCGACCGCCAAGCGCGGCGACATCGCCCGCGACCTCGACGGCGATCCGGTGTTCCTGGCGCAGGACGGTTTCTCGCTACGCTACGAGGCGGAGCGTCACCCGGCGATCAAGATGGCCGCAATCCAGGAATATCACGTCGCCAAGGCGGCGTGATCCTTTTCCCGGGGAAGTCGGAGAGTACCGATCCAACTGTTCGATGAGAAATTGACCACCGCGCGGACGGCCGGAAGCTGGCCTCGCCGGTGCGGCATCAGGATCGTGGTGGTGATGCTGCCTGCGGTCCAGTCAGGCAGCACGCGGACGAGACTGCCGTCTGCCAGCGCAACCCGGCAGACCGAGGTCGGCAGCACGGTAATACCGAGCCCTGCGACGGCCGCTTTCATGATCACCAGAGGCTCGTCGGCGGCGATGGCGCTCTTCGGTGAAACCGAGATCGCATCTCCAGCAGAAGAAACAAGCCGCCATGGCGCTTCATCAAATCCTGCGCTGATCGTTCTATGTTCGGACAGTTCATCGGGCGTGTTGGGTAGACCCGCTCGACGTGTCTCGATATATCCGGGCGAAGCAACGACGGAAGAAGTTCGTGTGTGGAGAGCCTTCGTTGCAGCAGAATTGTAGTCGGGCAAATCAGTCTGATGGCTGCGCACCGCTATATCGAAGCCTTCCTGGACGATATCGACAAATCGATCGGTGACATGCAGCGACAACCTCAGTTTCGGATAGCGGGTCGAAATACCGGCAAGTAGATCCGCGAGCATAAACTGCGCCGTCGGCACCGCTGCCGTCAGCCGCACCGTGCCGCTCGGCTCACCGAGACGTGTGCGCACCGACGTCTCCGCCATCTCGGCCTCAATTACGGATGCCCCCGCATGCTGGAAGAAATCCCGGCCAAGATTGGTCAGCGAAAAACTGCGGGAGGTTCGCTGGATGAGCCGCGCGCCAAGCCGCTCTCCAACTCCGCGACGCGTTTGCTGACCGTCGACTTGGGAACGCCGAGACGGCGGCCGCAGCAGAAAAACCACCACGCTCAACCGCCTGGACAAAAAATTGCAGGTCGTTGAGATTGATCGTGCGGCCATCATCCTCCAAATGTAGGACTTTGGATTGCATTTCGCTACTCGATGCTCATCGTCCACAAGCAGATATTCATGCCGTGGTCACCATAATCAAGGAGTCACACAATGACACCAATTCTTTTTTACGGCGTGCCGGAAGGCCGCTCGTCTGGTTCTATCGTCGCGCTCGAATGGTCGGGCGCAACGTATCGCCTTTGCCGTATCGAAATGCCGGCCCTGGTCACGAGCGACAGCTACAAGCCGATCAACCCGATTCAGCGAAACCCCGTCACTGATGCTGCCGGACGGAAGCGTCCTCAGCGAAAGCATGGCGATCCTATACCACATTGCCTCGCGCACGGTCTCGACCGGATGGGGTTTCGAACCGAATCGCGAGACGTTCGACCGGCTGAACCAGATGCTGGCCTTCCTCAACACCGGATTCTTCAATGCCTTCTCCCCGCTCTGATATCGCTCGAACATGAAATGACGCCGAAGCAGCAGGAAGCGCTCCGCGACTATGGCATAGCCAAAGTCCAGAAAGCACATGCCAAGCTCGAGGCTCTGCTCGGCGACAACACCTGGCTTCTTGGGAACGAAAAAAGTTTTGCGGACGCCTATTTCGCAGGAATCGCCCGTTGGCGCACTTCCCACGAAGTTGTCGATCGTGCGGACTTCCCACGTTTGAACGCGCTCTACGACCGTCTTCAGGAGGAGCCCGCTGTGCGTTTCGCCAAGGCGATCGAGCACGAAGAGGAGGCCAACACGACCGGCAAGTTCCTTGGCCATATCACGCTAGACGAGGCCTTGGAGACCTTGAGGCAGGCAGCCTGAAACTGTCCGCGCGGCGTCATTCCCCGCGCGGATATCTCTTGCTCTCTTCCAGAACGTTCAGGTCCATGTGGTTGCGCATGTAGCGTTCCGACGCGGTTGCAGCGGCTGGTGATCCCAGGGGTAGTAGGCGCCGTTGCGCAGCGCCGCATAGACCACCCAGCGGCGGGCCTGGCTTTCGCGCACCTCGCGTCATAGGCGGCGAGGTTCCAGCGGGTCTGGATCGGCCTGCGCTGAGACGGGCGAGGGCTTCGGCGTGGGCGCGGGTCGGCGGCGAGGTTCGGCGCCTCGTGCGGGTCGGCTGCGAGGTCGAAGAGCATCGGGGGGTCGGTTTCGCAGAGCGACAGCTTGTAGCGGCCGTCGCGGAGGGCGACGAGCGGGGCGATCGAGCCTTCGGCGGCGTATTCCATGGGGACCGGGCCGCGGGGCGCGGTGCCATTCGCGAGGGGCCAGGCTTTCGCCGTCCGTCCATGTCCTGACCGAGGTCATCGAGGCCGGCGAGGCTCGCAGAGCGTCGGCGGTGACGTCGAGTGGTGGAGACCGGGGTGGTCGATGCGGGCGGGGTCGAGCCCGGGGCCGCGATCATCAGCGGGACGCGCGCCGAGCCGTCGAAGAAGCTCATCTTGAACCAGAGGCCGCGCTCGCCGAGCATGTCGCCGTGGTCGGAGACGAAGACGATGATCGGTGTCCTCGGCCATTCCGCCGCGCTCGAGCACGTCGAGGATCTCGCCGATCTTCTCGTCGACATAGGAGATGTTGGCGAAATAGCCGCGGCGGGCGCGGCGAACTGTTCGTCGGCGGAATGTCGAAGGCCGTGTGAGTCGGCAGGCTTCCAGCAGGCGCTGGGAATGCGGGTCCGGCGGTCGAAGGGGATGGGCGCCACCTCGGGGTCGAGCGCCGGGCAATCGGCGTAGAGGTCCCAAAATGTCGCGCCGCGCCACGTAGGGGTCGTGCGGATGGGTGAAGCTGACGGTCAGGCACCAAGGCCGCGGGTCGTCGGCCGGCGGGAGAGGTCGTAGAGCTTGCGGGCGGCGTGGTAGGCGACCTCGTCGTCGTATTCCATCTGGTTGGTGATCTCGGCGACGCCGGCGCCGGTGACGGAGCCGAGATTGTGATACCACCAGTCGATGCGTTCGCCGGGCTTGCGTGTAGTCGGGTGTCCAGCCGAAATCGGCGGGATAGATGTCCGTCGTCAGCCGCTCCTCGAAGCCGTGCATCTGGTCGGGGCCGACGAAATGCATCTTGCCGGAAAGCGCCGTCTGATAGCCGGCGCCGCGCAGGTGGTGCGCATAGGTCGGGATGTCGGAGGCGAATTCCGCGGCATTGTCGTAGACGCGCGTGCGGCTCGGGAGCTGTCCGGACATGAAGGAGGCCCGCGCCGGCGCGCAGAGCGGGCTTGCCGTGTAGGTATTCGCGAAGCGCACCGAGCGCTCGGCCAATGCCTTCAGATGCGGCGCATGAAGAAAGTCGGCCGGCCCGTCTGGAAACAGCGTTCCGTTGAACTGGTCGACCATAAGGATGAGGATATTGGGCGCGCCATGCGTGGTCTGTCCTTGGGTCTTAGAGGCCGAGAGAGCTTTTCACTGCGTCTGCAGCGGGCTTCCCGTCAAGCGTGGTCACGCCGGAGAGCCAGGGATCGACGGCCTTCGGATTGGCCTTCAGCCATGCGAGTTGCCGCGGCCTTCGGATCGTCGCCGCCAAGGATCGAGCCCATCAGCGAGTTCTCCATGCCGATTTCGAACTTGAGGTTCTTGAACAGGGCGGCAGCGTTCGGGCATTTTTCCGGCCCAGCCGGTGCGCGCCAGCGTATAGACCTCGGCGCCGCCGAAATTCGGGCCGAAATAGGCGTCACCGCCGGACAGGTATTCGAGCGAGAACTGCTCGTTCATCGGATGCGGCGCCCAGGCGAGGAAAACAACCGCGCTCTTGTCCTTTCCGGCGCGCTCGACCTGTGCCAGCATTGCCTGCTCGCCGGATTTCGACGAGCTGCCAGTCCTTGAGGCCGAAGTCGTTGGCGTCGATCATCTTCTGGATATTGGAGTTTGCCGGCGCGCCGGGTTCGATGCCGTAGATCTTGTGGTCGAATTCGTCGGCGTGCTTCTGCAAGTCGGCGAAATCCTTCACGCCCTTTTCCGCAACGTAGGTCGGGACGGCAAGCGTGAACTTTGCGCCTTCGAGGTTCTTGTTCAGCACCTCGATTGCCTTCGCAGATGTCAGATCGTCGATGAAGGCCTTCTGCGCCGGCATCCAGTTGCCGAGGAAGACATCGATCTCGCCATTCTTCATCGACTGAAGCCGATTGGCACCGAGAGCGTCTTGACGTCCGCTTCATAGCCGAGCGCAGCGAGGATCACCGAGGTCACGCCGTTGGTGGCGGTGATGTCGGTCCAGCCCGGATCGGACATGCGGATGACTTTGCAGGATGCGTCGTCGGCAGCGGAAGCAGCGCCGAAGGAGACGACGGAAAGGAGGAGGCCGGCAGCAACCCGGTTCATGCGCGAAATTCTTTTCATTGCAGTTCCCCTGTTATTCGAGCAATTTATTGAACATCAAGTTGGTTTCCCTTGTGAAGCTGGCTTTTTTCGATAGATGACCAAAGGAAATTTTATGGCAGAGCGGCCGGTTGACCTGGGGTGGGTTCGCGTGTTTGCCGCGGTCGGGCAAGCTCGGCAGTCTGTCGTCTGCTGCCGAAATTCTGGGACTGACGCAACCTGCAGTCAGCTATCAGGTTCGCCGTCTGGAAGAGCAGATGGGCGTCAACCTCCTGCAGCGGCAGCATCGGGGGGTGGAGTTGACGTCGGGAAGGACGGAAGCTTTTCGACATCGCCTCGCGCACCGTTGGTGATATCGACTCGCTCGTACGCAGCTTCCGCAGCCAATCCGAACGTCCGGCAATCAGGCTGAGAACGGATTATGCCTTTTCGTCGTTGTGGCTGATCCCGCGCATGCATGCTTTCCGCCTGCTCTATCCGGAAATGGATATCCAGATCGTTGCAACACAGCGCATGGAACACGGCCTGCCGGATGAGGCCGACTTTGCCGTTGTCTTCGGGACGCGGGGGGAGTTCGGCGGCGACGCGAAGCTGCTGCTGCCGGAAAAAGTGGTCCCGGTCTGCACGCAGGGCTTTCTGGATCGAAACGGCCCATTCTCCGGCCCGGCCGAGCTTGCCAAAGCGCGCCTTCTGCATCTCGATACGCGCGGGCCGTCGCCCTGGTTCGATTGGAAGAGCTATCTCGCCGAACTCGGGATCGGACGCGATACGGCCGCAGGGCACGGCGAGCTCAGCTTCAACACTTACTCGCTTGTCGTGCAGGCCGCGATCGGCGAGCAGGGGCTGGCAATCGGCTGGCTCGGCCTGGTGGATTCGCTGCTGTCGTCCCGCATGCTTGTCACAGCCGGACCGATGCTTGAAGCACAGGACCGCGGCTACTGGCTTCTGCCGCCGAAATCGCGGAGTGCCGAAACCGATCGGCTGGTCAGCTTGGCTGAGCTCCGAGGCTCACATGGACTGATCCTGCCGTGGTGCAAGATCATTGAGAAAATCCCGGCACCAGCGCGAAACGTCATGCTCCAGCAAGATGATCCATCATCGTCTTCCAGCGCTCTTGCCGCTCTTCCAGCGGCATGCTGAGCGCGCGCGCCAGCGCATTTGCGGTACCCTCTGGGTCGTAAGGATTGACCAGCAGCGCTCCCTTTAATTCGCGGGCGGCACCGGCGAAACGCGAAAGCACAAGCACGCCGGGATCGTCCGGATCCTGCGCGGCCACATATTCTTTCGCGACGAGGTTCATCCCGTCGCGGAGCGGCGTCACGAGGCCGACTTTGGCAAGCCGGTAAAGTCCTGCGAGAATGTGGCGGCCCACCGAGCGGTTGATGTAGCGGATCGGCACCCAGTCGACGGCGCTGAGGGCTCCGTTCACCCTGCCGGCCTGTTCGGCGACGGTACGCTGCATGGCTTCATATTCCGGGACTTCGGAACGCGATTTCGGGGTAATCTGCAGATAAGTGACACGTCCCTGCTGTGCCGGATTGGTCAGGATGAAACGCTCGAAGGCATCGATGCGCTGCGTAATTCCCTTGGAATAATCGAGGCGATCGACGCCGATGATCAGGCTGCGGCCCTCGATGCTTGCCCGTGCCTTTCTGACCATGCTGTTGGTCGAGGCCTTTCTGGCAAATTCGGCAAAGGCCGCGGTCTCGATGCTGATCGCATAGGCTCCGCCCTTGAAGGTCCGGCCATGGGAACTGAAGCGGCCTTCGCCGAGATCATCGCCGATGCCTTCACGCCTGAGACAGCCGGCGAAGTTCTCGAGGTCGTGATCGGTCTGGAAGCCGACGAGATCGTAATGCGACAGGCCGCGCATGATCTCCTCGTGAACCGGCATCGTGAAGAGCACGTCCGCGGGCGGCCAGGGGATATGGAGGAAGAAGCCGATGCGGTTCTTCAAGCCCATCTGACGCAGCTCTGCGGCGAGCGGGATCAGGTGGTAGTCGTGCACCCAGATGGTGTCATCGGGCTTGATAAGCGGCGCCAGCCGGTGCGCGAAGAAGCGGTTGACGCGGAAATAGCCGGCCATTTCCTTGCGGCCGTACTCGGCGAGATCAAGCCGATAGTGGCAGATTGGCCAGAGAACGCGGTTGGCGAAGCCGTGATAATATTCCTCCACATCGGTATCGGTCAGATCCGTCAGGGCGTAGGTGATATTGCCTTGCTCAAGTTGCGCTAGAGGCTGCGGCTCATGCTCGCCGCTCGATTTTCCCGACCAGCCCATCCATATGCCGCCACGCTCTTCAAGGGCTGCTTTCAGCGCGACAGCCAGCCCGCCGGCGGGCGCAATGCCGCCCTTATCCGGAACGGGCACGCGATTGGAAACAATGACGAGACGGCTCATGCCAAAGTCCTTTCATGCAAAAAAATATCTCAGGTACTTAAATCTTCAGGAGGCTAACCCAGCGATGATGGCCCGCAGGGCCTCGGAAGATGGGATCGTGCCGCGCGCTTCGCTCGCAGGCGCAAGCGGCCCGATGCGGATCGAATGACCGCCGAGCCGGTTGGCCGTGCGAAACATCGCTTCGTCGGTCACATCATCGCCGATCGCGATCGGCCGTCTGCCGGCAAAGATCGGTTGCGCGAGAAATGCCTCGACGGCGTGACCTTTGTCGGCGGCGGCAGGGCGGATTTCGATCACCATCTTGCCGTGCTGGATGGTCCAATTCGGTCCTGCTCGACTGAGCGCCCGCTCCATCAACGGTTCGAGTTCAACATGTCTATCCGGTGCAAGCCGGTAATGCGCGGCGACTGCCGCTCCCTTGTCCTCGATCAGCACGCCCGTCCAGTCAGCGGTCTCGGCGACAAGGTCTGCCTTCAGCCGCTCGAAATCCACTGTCGCTTCGGCTTTGTGCACATGCCCGTTTGGATCGCGGCGCTCGGCACCATGAAGCCCCGCGATCGGAAAACGGAACGGCGAAAAAAGTTGGTCGACATAGTCAAGCCCGCGGCCGGTCACGAGCGCCAGGGCACCGCCAAGCTTCTTGGAGAGAGCATCGAGATTTGCCGGAAGAGAAGGCGGAACAGCTATGGCATCGGGCGTCTCCGCAATGTCGAGCAAAGTGCCGTCGATATCGAGGAAGAGAGCCCAGCTTTTCGGATCGTCCGAAAGAGCGGCGAGAATAGAGTCCTTCCCTGAAACCGCATCCGGTTTCGAGGTGCTGAGAGACTGCTTCTGGTATGACATGAGGCTCTATCTATGTCAGCGCCCCCTTCCGGCAACCCTAACTTTCCGCTTCGAAGCGCGGCAAGCCTTCGATATTGCCTGTCCAGGGCAACGCGGAGCGGCACCAGATCTGCTTGCGCGGCTGCAGTTCCGCCCGCTGGTCAATCGTGCCGACACGGATGCCGACGAAGGCGCTGTCCTTTCCCAAGCGATAGAGATGCGAGCCGCAGTCCGGGCAGAAGTATTGCTGGCTGGGGGCGCCGCTATCGCCGTGCTTGACGTAGGTTTTGGGCGTACCGCGGAGAAGCCGGAAGTCTTGTTGCCGCGCTATCGTGCTGACGCGGTAGGCTGTCCCCGTCAGCCGCTGACAGTCGGTGCAATGGCAGATGCTGACGCGCTCAGGATCGATCTCGGCCTCATAGGCGATTGCGCCGCAATGGCATCCTCCGGTAACGCGCATTCTTGCCTCATTCCGCCATCTGCGCCGCCGGATGCTGGCCATAGAAGGCTTTGACATCGGCGGTGAACGCGGCACGCTCCTCCGCATTGGTGTAGAACATATGGCCGCCGCGATAGACGTCCAGGCTGATCCGGCCCCGCGTCAGGTTTTCCGGCAGATGATCCACGACGTAGCGGCTGACCCCGTAGGGCGTGACGGTATCGCTGTAGCCATGGGCGATCAGCAGGTGAAAGGCCGGATTGGATGCGAGAAATTCGCGGATGTCGTCCGTTACGCTCGCCTGCAGCCGCGAGCCGCTGCCGCGCCCATTACCCCATTCCCACTGCCGGCTGACGTCGCTTTCGAGCAGCGCATAGGTCATTTCGGTTTTGAAGCCGAGTTCGTTGCGCGCGTAATTGGCGAAAGCGCCGCCATAGGCGCGGGTGAATCCGTCGAGGATAGCATCGTCGCCGCGATCGTAGTCCGACTCGCGGATAGGGGTCGGGGGTGGCAAACGAGGCGTCGTAGGGGCTCATCACCTCGCTTTGCTGCCTGGCAGAATTCTTGGCAAAGGTATTGCCCAGGAAACCCCGGTTTCGGCTGACGACGTCCGCCGGAATGCCGGTCATCGCCGAGACCTTGCCATAGAACGCGTTCGCGGCGTCCCCCGTCGGCGCAGGCCCCGCCAATGTCGTCAGATAGTCGCCGAGCGCGAACTTCTCGGCGTCCTGCTGCGTCGTCTCGTTGAAGGTCTTGCGGCGCTCCGCTTCCGCCGCAACGAGTGACGGGAATTCGAGGGCGGCTCCAAGCGCAAACTGATCGGCATTGAACATCAGCTGCCCTTCGAGCAGCGGCGAGAGCATGACAGCGCCGGATACGATGATGCCTTGGCTCTGCTGCAGGGCGGCGGCGACCTTCGCTGCGCGGAACCCGCCGTAGCTTTCACCGAGAAGATACTTCGGCGAGTTCGAGCGGTTGTTATGCGCTGCGTAGAGCGCAATCGCCTTTGCCATGCTCTGGGCATCGGCGTTGACATTGTAGTAATTCGAAGCGTCGTCGGCCTTTGCTGTGCGGCTCCATCCTGTGCCGATCGGATCGATCAGCACGAGATCGGTGAAATCCAGCCAGCTTTGCGGATTATCGACGAGTTTGGCATTTGCGCCGTCCCGGGCCTGCGGGCCGAAGTCCAGTACGCGCGGGCCGACGAGACCAAGATGCAGGAATGCCGAGGCAGCACCCGGACCGCCGTTGAACGCGAAGGTAATCGGTCTGTTGGCTGCACCGTCCTTGGCGATATAGGCGGTATAGAATATCGCGCCTGTCTGTGAACCGTCCTGGCCGAAAAGATCGAGCGTGCCCGCCGTCGCCGTATAGTCCAGTCTGCGGCCGCCGATCGTCGCCTCGTGCTGGGTGACGGAATCCGACGGCAAAAGCCTCAGCACGCCCGGCCGCTCTTGGGCATTCGAGGCGGCGGGTAGGGCAACAGTTAGCAGGGCGAACAGGATTGCAGATCGGAAATACACGCTTTTCCTCCCGGGCGATTGGCGCGACCGGAGATAGCGTAGCATCCGCAGCCTTGGAGAGGCATCAAGAGATGGTGATGCAGAAGTGAGGAGTTCGCGCCAGCCACAATCGCCGTCACGGCTGCAGAGAGAGTAGAAATAAAAAAGGGCCGCCTCAGCGACCCTTTCCATGAGTTTGGCCTCTAACTGGCCTGGACCGTCAAAGCGGCCCCCAGGAAGGTGGGATTAAAGCGAGGGCTGCCTCGCCTTCTTCACCTCTCCCATGCCCGTTGCGAGGTCCGAAATCTCATTAGACATTGGATCACCTTCCTTTCGTTCTGTTGCTGATCGCTAAAAGGTAGGTGAAAATTTCGATGATGCAAGGCAAATCATCTCAATGTCCTGCCTTGATGAAGGTTCCGTTCTGCAGCTCGCGCATGGCCTGCATGATTTCCTCGCGCGAATTCATCACGATAGGGCCGTGCCAGGCGACAGGTTCCTCGATCGGTTTTCCGGAGACGAGCAGGAAACGGATTCCCTCGTCGCCCGCCTGAACCGTCACTTCATCGCCGCTGTCGAAGACGACCAGCGTGCGGTTGCCGGACATGTCGCGAATGTTGATCTCTTCGCCGTTCACCTCCTTTTCGACGCGAACGCCGAAGGGTTTCGAGGCGTCGCGGAACGTCCCGGAGCCAGCGAAGATATAGGCGAAGGCATTGCGGTAGGTATCGACCGGCAAGCGCTTCTTCTTGCCGGGCGGCACCGAAACGTCGAGATAGATCGGCTCGGCAGCGACGCCGTCGACGGGACCGGCCTTGCCCCAGAAATCGCCGCAGATAACACGGACGGCGGTGCCGTCGTCATCGACGACGACCGGGATGTCGGAGGATTTGACGTCCTGATAGCGCGGTGCGGTCATCTTGAGCGACGAGGGCAGATTGGCCCAAAGCTGGAAGCCATGCATGCGGCCTGCGAAATCGCCCTTCGGCATTTCCTGGTGCATGATGCCGCTGCCGGCCGTCATCCACTGGATGTCGCCCGCGCCGAGAAGGCCGCGATTGCCGAGGCTGTCGCCATGCTCGACGGTTCCGGCGAGCACATAGGTGATCGTCTCGATGCCGCGATGCGGATGCCATGGAAAGCCGCGGATGTATTCGGCCGGATTGTCGTTGCGGAAATCGTCCATCATCAGGAACGGATCGGTCATCGACGGATCGCCGAAACCGAAGACGCGGTGCAGCTTCACGCCCGCGCCCTCCATGGTAGGGACGGCTGTGCTTTCGTGTTTGACGGGACGGATCGACATGGCATCCTCTTTTGCGGTTCAACTTGGCGGCGACTATATCCGCAGTGCTGAACGGTGCGAAACCCGTGGCGGACAGAACTCAGTGTTCACAAAAGAACATGCGTGATCGCCGAATGTGATCGACAGAGGCTTCGCCAATCGCCACGCTTCCTTGCAAAACGTGCAATCGTTAAGTTTTTATTCACCATCCCGCTCGACAATCGAGCGGCCAATTCCAAGCAGTCCCGTCGCGCAAAGGCGGGTTCCGGAGCAAAAGAGCATGTGTCGCTGGGCAGCCTATCGTGGAGACCCCCTCTATCTCGAGGAGCTGGTGTCCTCGCCCGCGCATTCCCTCATCGAACAATCCCACTGCGCCACCCGCGCCAAGACCGCGACGAACGGCGATGGCTTCGGCATCGCCTGGTATGGCGACCGGCCGGAACCGGGCCGCTACCGCGACATCCTTCCCGCCTGGTCGGATTGCAATCTGAAGAGCCTCGCGCGACAGATACGCTCGCCGCTTTTTCTTGCCCATGTGCGGGCTGCCACCGGCGGCGGTACGCGGCGCGACAATTGCCATCCCTTCACGCATGAAAACTGGTCTTTCATGCACAACGGCCAGATCGGCGGCTTCGAGCGACTGCGCCGCGCCGATGGAGGCGATGCTCGATGACGAGCTCTTCAATGCCCGCAGCGGTACGACCGATTCCGAGTTGATGTTCCTGCTCGCCCTGCAATTCGGTCTGCGCGACGCGCCGATTGCCGCGATGGCCGAAATGGTGAGCTTCGTCGAGGGGCTTGCCGAAAACATTCTGGGCGGTGCCCATCTGCGTTTCACCGCCGCTTTCTCGGACGGACGGTCGCTCTATCGGCATTCGCTATGCGACCGATCGCAAGGCGCCGACGCTTTACGCCTCGCCGATGCGTCAGGGACTACTGCCTCGTTTCGGAACCGTTGAACGACGATATCGATGCCTGGGCCGAAATTCCCGACGGCAGCGCCGTTACGGTCAGTGAAAACGGCATCGAGGTCGCGGCCTTCCGGCCGGAAAAGAGCGTCAGCGCGACGGCGAACCTCGCTATCCCTGCTTGAAACGCTCGGCGATCAGCGCCGCCAGCTTTTCCGCAACCTCCTCCTTGGCGAGATCGGGCCATTGCTCGACGCCGCTTCGGCTGATCAGCTTCACACTATTGCGCGTGCCGCCCATGATGCCTGTGGCCGGCGAGACGTCGTTGGCAACGATGAGATCGGCGCCCTTGCGCTCGAGCTTGGCCCTGGCATTGCTTTCGACATCCTGCGTCTCGGCGGCAAAGCCGATCACCAGCTTCGGCCGCATCGTATGGTGACCGACGGTCTTCAGGATGTCCGGGTTCTCGGTCAGCGCCAGCGTGGGAATGGATTCGCCCGGATGCTTCTTGATCTTCTGATCGGCGGCGGAGGCCACGCGCCAGTCGGCAACGGCCGCGACCATGACGGCGATATCGGCAGGCAACGCGGCAAGCACGGCGTCGCGCATTTCCTCGGCGCGCTCGACATGGATCGTCCTGACGCCAACGGGATCGGCAATCGTCACGGGCCCGGAGACGAGCGTCACATCCGCGCCGAGTTTCGCGAGTGCTGCGGCGATTGCGTGTCCCTGTCTGCCGGAGGAGCGGTTGGCGATGTAGCGCACCGGGTCGATCGGCTCATGCGTCGGTCCCGAAGTGACGATCGCCTTGCGCCCGGCAAGCGGCTTCGGCCCGTCGTCGAGAAGCGCTTCGGCGGCCGCGACGATCTCCAGCGGTTCGGCCATGCGGCCGATGCCCGCTTCCCTGCTCTCCGCCATCTCGCCCGCCATCGGCCCGATGAAACGGATGCCATCGACTTCTCAGGGTATCGAGATTCCGTTTCGTCGCCGCGATGCGACCACATCCTCGGGTTCATCGCCGGAGCGACGAGGACCGGCTTGTCGGTTGCGAGCAATACGGTCGAGGCCAGATCGTCGGCGAAACCGTTCGCCATCTTCGCCAGCAGATCGGCCGTCGCCGGCGCGATGAGAATGAGGTCGCAGTCGCGGGCAAGGCGGATATGGCCGACATCCTGCTCGTCCTGCCGTGAAAAGAGGTCGGTGAAGACGTGGTCGGCGGCAAGAGCGCCGACGGCGAGCGGCGTCACGAACTCCTGCGCGCCTTTCGTCATCACCGGACGCACGGAGGCCCCGCGCTCGCGCAGGCGCCGGATCAGGTCGAGGCTCTTATAGGCCGCGATGCCGCCCGAAATGATAAGCAGGATGCGTTTGCCGCTGAGAACCATGGCCTTCTACCCGTTGCCCTGTTGACCGCCGTCGACCCTAAGCCTTTGGCGGATAACATGCAATCGCCCTTGACGCCTAAGCTTTGCGCCCGCCCGGCGTGAAGATCGCGATCGCAAGCCCGACGCCGGCGAGCTGCAGGATGGAGCCGCCCGCCTCGGCGATCGTCGGCGACCGCTGCTCGAACAGAAAGCCGAAGATCAGCCCGAAGACCGTTTCGGCCACGATCAGCTGTGCGGCGAGTGCCAGCGGCAGCCGCTTGGAGGCGATCATCCAAAGAAGCGTCGCGAGCCAGGCGCCGGCGAGCCCCATGATCAGCGACCAGAGGATGAAGCGGATAAGTTCTGCGCCGGTAAAGGCGATATCCGTGCCGATCGATGTGAAGGGGATCAGGACGAGGCTGCCAATTCCTGCTCCGATGCCCTGAAGGCCGGTCCATTGCAAAATATCCGGCGCATTCGCCGATTGCATCGCCGCCGTGCTGGCAAGCCCATAAACGACCCACAGTACAAGGCCGATCAACGCGGAGCCGATGCCGAGCACGATCGCCGCCTGATCGCCGGAGGGAGCGGAGTAAAAGATCGAGACATTCACCCAGCCGATGCCGGCGGCGACCAACATTAGCGGCAAGGCGAGCAGTCGCCAGGCAACGGAGCGGTCGCGAAAATTGGCGATGATGGCGAGCAGCACCGGCATGGTGCCGATGACGAGCGGCGGGATCGCAGCGCCCGCAAGCCGCACGGCATAGGCGACGCTGACGAAATAGCCGACATAACCGATGCCGCCGAGAAGGAGCGCAGTGACAGCAAGCCGAGGCTTTATGTTCTTCGGCCGAAAGCGCGGATCGAGCATCAGCACCAGGCTCGCCAACGCAAAAAGTCCGTAGCGCGTCACCGTCAGGTCCATGGTCGTAAAGGGTGCGATGGCGCGCGGCACGACAAAAGTCAGCCCCCACAACGCACACGTGGCGAGGCCGCAAAGGATACCGATGAGCATAGTTCACCCGCGGGCGAGATTGCCGGAAGAAGAGGAAGACAGTGTCTTCGGGTGATAGGCGGGATGTGGGTGGGAAACAAGTCTCGTCTGCGACATCTATCTGGTGATTTTGGCACAAGCGCGGTTGTCCGGGCGCTGCATAGGGATCAAGCAGCAATGGACAACCGCGCCGGGCAGGTCACGTCCGGGTAATCGAAAGACCGCCGTCGACGAGCGAAGCCGTGCCGGTGACGAAGCTCGCATCGTCCGAAGCGAGGTAGAGGACGGAGCGGGCAAGCTCCTCAGGTGCTGCGACGCGCTTCAGCGCATGCAGGTTGGTGACGAAGGCCTGCTTGTCGGGCGTGTCGTTTGTGTCGCGATACATGTCCGTATCCACCGCACCGGGCAGGACGGCGTTGACCCGGATGTTCTGCGGTCCGAATTCGGCGGCAAGGGCCTGCGTCAGGCCGATCAGGCCGGACTTGCTCGCGGCATAGGCAGCCATGCCCGGGAAGGCCACGGTGTAGCCGACGAAGGTGGAGGTAAAGATCACCGAACCGCCGCCGTGTTTCGCCATTTCGGCGATCTGGTGTTTGGCGGCGAGGAAGGAGGCGGTGAGATTGATCGCCAGCGCCTCGCTGAAGCCGGCTTCGGAAACGCCCGTGCTCGGGCCGGCCTCGCCGATCGTGCCGGCATTGTTGAAGGCGATGTCGAGCTTGCCATAGTTTTGGACGGCGGCAGCGACGAGCGCCTTGTGATAGTCTTCCGAGCGAACGTCGCCGGCGATTGCAACGGCTTCACCGCCGGCTGCCTTGATTTCTGCCACGAGGCTCTCGAGTTCTGCCTGACGGCGTGCGCCAACGACGACCTTGGCGCCTTCGGCAGCGAAAAGCTTGGCTGTCGAGCGCCCGATGCCGGAGCTTGCGCCGGTGACGATTGCGACTTTGTTGTTCAAGCGGTTCATTGTTCCATCTCCTGATTTGAGGATGGGCTGGCATCTGCCGTCCCATTTGATGATTGGAAGATGGCATTTTCCGTTCGTTCGGATTAGTCTCCAGATCGTGGAACTCGAATTCGGAAATGCCGAACGATGATCAGGATCGAAGGGATAGCGGCTTTTGTCGCGGTGGTGGAATCTGGCTCCGTCAGCGAGGCGGCAAGACGTCTGCGGCTATCGAAGTCCGTCGTTAGCGAAAGGCTGGCGGAACTGGAAAGGACGCTTGGCGGCACGCTGCTCCATCGCACGACTCGTAAGCTGACGCTGACGGAAGACGGCGCGGCCTTTCTCGAACGTGCACTGCGCATCGTTCGCGAGATCGATGAAGCGACGGCCGATATGGCCGAACGCCGTGGCACGCTCGCCGGCCCCTTGCGCATCGCGGCACCTGTCACCTTCGGCCGCATGCATCTCGGCCCGGCGCTCTATCCATTTCTGGCGAAGCATCCCGAAATCGCGCTGACGCTCGATATCGACGACCGCCGCGTGGATGCGTCTTCGGAAGGCTATGATGCCGTCATCCGCCATGGGCCGATCGCCGATTCACGTCTGGTTGCCTGGAAACTCACGCGCAGCCGCCGTCTTCTGACGGCCTCGCCGGACTATCTCGACCGCCACGGAACGCCGGCGACGCTGACCGATCTCGATGAGCACCGCGGCCTTTTCTACACCAACCGCGGTGTCGCAGACTGGCGCTTCCAGACCGCGGAGGGGGCGACCATTGTGCGCGCCAGGCTGGCGATGGGCATGAACAATGGCGATATGCTCCGCGATGCGGCAATCGCGGGTCTCGGGATTGCGCTGCTGCCTGCCTTCATCGCCGGTCCGGCGATCAGCGAAGGCAAGCTCGTCGAAATCGATGTCGGCTACAAGCCGGAAGCCGAATTCATCTACATGGCGCATCCCGAAGGCCGCAATCCCTCCGCCAAGCTGCGCGCCATCGCCGATCACTTGAAAAGGGCCTTCGGCGATCCGCCTTACTGGGATCCGGCAGGTTAGCTCAGAGCAGGCTCATGAGGTTTTCCGTCACGGGCGAGCGCTGCGTCTTCAATACCGCAAGCGCCAGCCGCGCGACGGCGGGCGGCCCCTCGATCGGCCGGTAGGCCACCCCATCCAGCTTGATTTGAGCGATCGAAGCCGGAACGATCGATACCCCGAGCTCCGCCGCCACCAGATTGACGACCGAGGAAATCTGCGGCGCCTCCTGTGCGACCGTCAGTTCGAAGCCGGCCCTCCGGCAGGCGAGCACGACATCGTCGAAGAGGCTGAGGCCGACCAGACGGGGGAAGAGAATGAACGGCTCCTTCGACAACAGCGCCAGCGGCAGGCGCTCATGTTTGGCCAGCGGATGGCTGGCCGGCAAGGCAACCACCATCGGTTCGTCATCGAGGCGCTTCAAACGCACGCCTGGCGGATCGTCGAGGCTCGGGCGCATGAAGGTCGCGTCCAACTCGCCGCGATGCAGTTTCTCCATCAACGCCAGGGTATTCATCTCGGTCAGCGATAGCTGCACATCCGGCCATTTCGCCTGAAATCGCCTGATCGTCGCACTGACGATCGGATTGAACGCCGAAGAGGCGGTAAAGCCGAGTGCCAGTTTTCCCGTTTCTCCCCTGTTGGCGCGCTGGGCGGCAAGCTTCGCCTTCTCGGCTGAAGCAAGCGATGCCTTGGCGTCTGCCGAGAAACGCCGTGCCGGCCGCCGTCAATTCCGCGCCGTGAGGAACACGGTGAAACAAGGCCGCACCGATCTCCGCCTCGAGATCGCGGATCTGCTGGCTGAGCGGCGGCTGGCCGATGCCGAGCTTTGCGGCCGCCCGCGTAAAATTGCCTTCCTCCGCGACCGCCAGAAAATAGCGAATATGCCGAAGCTCCATGCGGTATCTCCAAAACATATCGGAAACGTCAGTTCCATATATTGGACAACTTGCGGCCAATGGCTAGATCAACGTTGAGAGACTTAAGCCGAACTGAAAAGACTGCGACGAGAATGAGTGACATTTCCCCAATCGAAACGACCGGCGGCACCGCTGGCGAGAGAATACCTGACACGCGGAACCGTCTCCTTATCGCCGCGCCAGCCTTGCCCTTTTCCTCTCCGGCTTCTCCACCTTCTCGCTGCTCTATTGCGTGCAGCCGCTACTGCCGATCTTTGCGGATGAATTCTCCGTCAGCCCCGCGGAAAGCTCGCTGGCGCTTTCGCTGTCGACCGGCTTTCTCGCGATTGCCATCGTCTGTGCCGCCGCCGTCTCGGAAGGTCTTGGCCGCCGCAGCCTCATGTCGATCTCGCTGGTCGGCGCCGCCGTCCTCACGATTGCAGCGGCCTTTGCGCCGGACTGGCACCTGCTGCTGGTCATCCGTGCCCTTCAGGGCTTCGTCCTTGGTGGCGTTCCCGCCGTCGCCATGGCGTATCTGGCGGAGGAAATAGATCCGCGTGGTCTCGGCGCCACCATGGGGCTCTATATCGGTGGCACCGCCTTCGGCGGCATGTCCGGCCGGGTGCTGACCGGTATCTTTGCGGAATATCTTACGTGGCGGCCGGCGATGTTCCTGATCGGCGCGATCGGCCTTGCCGCGGCAGCCGGCTTCATCATGCTGCTGCCCGCCTCGCGCAATTTCACGCGCCGTCCCGGCTTCGATGTGAGGTTTCATCTGAAGGCGTGGCTTGCTCATATGCGCAATCCGGCGCTGCCGTTCATTTTCGCCATCGCCTTTCTGGCGATGGGCTCTTTCGTCACGATCTACAATTATGCCGGCTTCCGCCTCGTTTCGCCGCCATACGATCTGAATCAGACCGAACTCGGCCTGATCTTCACTGTCTATCTCTTCGGCATCGGCTCCTCATCGGTCGGCGGCATGCTGGGGGATCGCTTCGGCCATTTCGCTGTCCTGCTGGCGGGCATCGCAATCACAGCCGCCGGCAGCGCTCTGACGCTCTCGTCCTCCCTGCCGGTCATCATTCTCGGCATCATCGTGCTCACCAGCGGCTTCTTCATGAGCCATTCGATTGCAAGCGGCCTCGTCGGCAAATTGGCCAAAGGCACGAAGGGACATGCCTCGTCGCTTTACATGCTTGGCTATTACGTCGGCTCGAGCGTCATGGGTTCGGCAGGCGGCTGGTTCTTTGCGATCGAAGGCTGGTCTGCCGTCGTCTTCTTCACGCTCGCCATGCTGGCTTTGGCCTTTGCAGCAGCCTGCACCGCGCGCAGGCTCTCGAGGCGAGAATTTTGATCTGAACCGTCCAATCGCATCCTGTTGAGCGTTGTCGGCGTCAGGCTTGACACGCGCCTCCATCCGCATTACTTAACTATAAGTTAATTAACTAATGAGTTTATTATGTCCGCCGATCGGCTGAGCATGACGTTTTCGGCCCTTGCCGACCCGACGCGCCGGGCAATCCTCGCGCGGCTGGCGCTCGGCGAGGCTTCGGTATCGGAACTCGCCGAACCATTCGACATGTCGCTCGTTGCCGTGTCGAAGCATCTGAAGGTGCTCGAAAATGCCGGCCTTGTCTCGAAGGGAAGGGAAGCCCAGTGGCGGCCGTGCAGATTGGAAGCGGGGCCTCTTCGCGGCGTCGATGACTGGCTGGAAACCTACCGCCGCTTCTGGAGCGAAAGCCTCGACAAACTGGAAGCCTACGCAGCCACCATCAAGCAGAGGAGGAATGACGATGAACGCCGCAAGTGAAATCCGCGTCTCCGGCCGCAGCCGCGAGATCGTGCTCACCCGCGAGATCGATGCCCCGCGCGAACTGGTCTTCAGCCTTTGGACCGAGCCGGAGCATCTGTTGCAATGGTGGGGCCCGCACAATTGTTCGGCACCCTCGGTTTCGGTCGATCTGCGCGAAGGCGGCGCCTGGCGTCACTGCATTCTCGGGCCGGATGGCAAGGAATATTGGAGCCAAGGCCGTTACATCGAGATCACTCCGCCGGAACGTCTCGTCTTCACCTTTGCCTGGGAAAATGACGCGGGCCAGCCCGAGCACGAGATGCAGGTAACCGTCGAGCTGGAGGAAAAGGGCGAGGGTACGCGCCTCATCTTCCGCAAGCGCGAGCTGCCGAGCGACACCGAATTCAAGTCGCAGTCGGAAGGCTGGAGCGAGGCGCTGGACAAGGCGGCCGCCTATGCGGAAGCCGCCGCCAAGGGGAGGAAACCATGAAAAAGACCTATCATGGCAGCTGCCATTGCGGCGCCGTCCCTACGAAATCGCGCTCGATCTTGTCGGCTGGCACGTTCCGCTGCAACTGCTCGATCTGCATGAAGAAGCGCAGCTGGCTGGCCGTTGCCGCGCCGGAGGATTTTCGCCTTCTGTCGGGGCAAGAGAAGCTCGGCGAATACCAGTTCGCCTCCCGCAAGCTGCATCATCTCTTCTGCAAGAATTGCGGCATCAGCTCCTACAGCTGGGGCGAAAACGAAAATCTCGGCACATTTTATGCGATCGCCGTCAATTGTCTCGACGATGTGAATGCCGAAGAGCTGGTCGCAGCGCCGATCGCCTTCATCGACGGCCTGCACGATCGCTATGATACGCCGCCGCAGGAGACGCGGCATATCTGATGTCGCACCATCGTCTCAACCAAGCCTGATATACGGCACATTCTTCTTCTGCACTTCATCCAGCGCTTCCTCGTATCCGGCATCCGCATAGCGCATGACGCCGAGAGCCGTGTCGTTGGTGAGCGCATGGTCGAGCCGTTCGTCGGCCGCGTCCGTGCCGTCGGCGATGACTGTCACGCCGCAGCTGGTCATGTAACCGGCATAGCCGCCGCCG
The DNA here is from genome assembly GCA_963838565.1 of uncultured Alphaproteobacteria bacterium. Lineage (GTDB taxonomy): Bacteria > Pseudomonadota > Alphaproteobacteria > Rhizobiales > Rhizobiaceae > Rhizobium. The sequence goes on along the minus strand of CAWIRO010000015.1, from coordinate 193,153 downwards.
CCGGAATGAACGACGACGAGATCGGCCATCGAGGAGCAGAGCATCATGGCGTCGATCAGCGGCCAGTCGGCAATCGCATCGGAGCCGTCCTTCATGCGCTCGGTCATGATGTTCGGATGCGCCATGGCGCCGGCATCGAGATGATCGCGCGAGAAGGCGACGGGGCCCTTGAGCTCGCCGCTGGCAACCAGCTCATTCACGCGCCGCGCAAGCGCGGTGCGTTCGCCGTGGCCGAGCCAGGCGATGCGCGCCGGCAGGCCCTCGAAGGGAATGTGCTCGCGGGCGAGCCGGATCCAGTTGGTGATGATCTTGTTGTCCGGAAACATCTCCAGCAGCAGGTCGTCGATCCGCGCGATGTCGCTCTCTTCGCCGGAAAGCGCCATCCAGCGGAACGGGCCGATCGCGCGGGCAAAGAGCGGCCGCAGATAGGCTTCGGTGAAGATCGGAATGTCGAAGGCGTTCGCCACACCTCCCTCCTTCGCCTGCGTGCGGATCAGGTTGCCGTTGTCGAAGACTTCGGAGCCCTTCTTCTGGAATTCGAGCATCGCCGTCACATGCTGGACGATCGAGGCGCGGCTTGCCGCCATCAACTGGCCTTGGCCCTCATCGCGCAGTTCCTTGACCTGGGTCGAGGCTCATGCCCTTCGGCACATAGCCATAGACGAGATCATGCGCCGAGGTCTGGTCGGTGACGATGTCCGGCACGATGCCGCGCCGGGCGATCTCCGGATAGACCTCGGCCGCATTGCCGACGAGCCCGACGGAAAGCGCGCGCTTTTCCTTCACGGCCGTGTCGATCATCTGCAGCGCCGTATCGAGGTCGGGTGCGATCTCCTGCAGGTAGCCGATCTCCTGGCGCTTCCTTGCCCGCTCCGGATCGATATCGACGCAGAGGATCGCCGCGCCCGCCATGCGGCCGGCAAGCGGCTGAGCCCCGCCCATGCCGCCAAGACCGGCGGTGAGCACGAAGCGGCCGAAGAGATCGCCGCCGAAACGCCGCTCGGCGATGCGCATGAAGATTTCGTAGGTGCCCTGAATGACGCCCTGGCTGCCGATATATTGCCAGGCGCCCGCCGTCAGCCCGCCCCAGCAGATCAGCCCCTTGCGCTGCAGTTCGTAGAAGACCTCGGCCTTCGCCCATTGTCCGACGATATTGCAGTTCGCCATGATGACGAGCGGTGCCTTGGCATGGGTCTTCACGAGGCCGATCGGCTTGCCGGACTGGATCAGCAGCGTCTGATCCTCGTCCATCTCGGTCAGCGCCTTGACGATGCCCCTATGCGCCGCCCAGTTGCGCGCCGCCTTGCCGAGTGCGGCATAGACCACGAGATTGTCGGGGTCCTCGCCGACAGAAAGCACGTTTTCGAGCAGCCGCAGCAACGCCTCCTGCCGCCAGCCCTTGGCGCGCAGCTCCGGCCCGCCGGGAATCGGAAATTTCGGATGACGTGGATTGGCCTTCGGCATGGAATGTCCTTCCTCAAGTCCCGTTTTGTTATTTTGCCGGCAGCGAGTGCACATAGGCGAGCGCCGCATCGAGCAGCCGCCGGCGCAGCGCATCGTCGCCATAGGCTCGCGCATCGGCGCGCACCCAGCCCTGCATCGCCCGTCCGCCCGACAGCATCTGGACGACGCCTGGTAGTTCCAGCGCCCAACCGTCATTGCCTTTGCCGAGCCGGACCAGCATCCCATCCTTTCGCGCACCGCAGAGGAGGTTGCCGTTCAGCATCAAGGCCCAGCCGCCGAACATGGTCTTTTCGCTGAGGCCCGGCATGTCGCCGAGCTCTTCTTTCAGCAGTTCCTCAAGCCCGGTATCGCGCGCCATGGCTCAGGCCTTCGTCTCCAGGGCGTAGCGCATGATCTCGATGCCCATCGCCTTTTCGACAGGCGGGATAGACGGTCGGATCGAGCACGCTCGCTGAAAGCGGGATGATCTCCTTCGGCACATGCAGGATGAAGACGTACATGCCCTCCTTGAGCTGGCCGACGCTGAGCGGCTCGCCCTCCGGCGAAAGCGTCGTGATGACCGAGGGAAATGTCGCCACGCGCTTACCATCGGCGTCGTCGACGGCCATGTATTCGTTCATCACATGCATGGTCACGGCCTTGTCGCCGGAGCCGACGACGATCGTGCCGATATCGAAGGCCTCCTTGGTGTAGACCACGTCCTTCCGGGTAATGGTGCCTTCGGCGAGGATATGTGCCGCCGGTCGTCTTGCAGATCGCGTCGATCACCGCCGATCCGCCTTTCTTCTCGGCCGCGATGATCGCCTCGCCGAGCGAAAGCGCCATCGAGATGCCGCCAAGCGCCGCATGCGTGCGCACATAGGAGGCCCGCAGCGGATTGCGGCAGCTGGCGATGAAGCCGCCCGACTGGTCGGCGGCGGCGCGCAGGATCGGCGAGATCTTCGCCGTCGCGCCCTTCACGACAAGCTCGATATAGCGGTTCTCGGCGCGATTGCCGCCGACCGCCGTCTGGATCATCTGCTCCGGCGAACCGGCCATGCCGATCGAGCCCATGTCGCCGGTCGGATGCGCGCGGATATCGCCGACCGCGTCCACGACCTTGGTGCCGAGGATCGCCGAAGGCAGCCAGCCGTTCAGCGTCGAGGATTTGCCGTTCTGTCCGATGATCAGCCCGGAAAGCTTTTCGCCGAGCTCGTCCTGCAGAAGCTGCACGGCCTTCACATAGTCGATGCCCTGCATTTCCCAGGGCGTCGTGGAGGCCGGCGCGCCGATCGCCGCTGCCGTCGCGATCCAGTCGTCGTCCTTCAGCTCGTCGATCGAAACGAGCTCCGGCTTGCCGACATTGACTGCAGCATAACCCAGCATACGGCCGTGATCGGCCCAGCCGCCGCCGCCCGCCGCATAGACGGAGCCGCCCTTGACGGCCGCTTCGACGTCCTTCTCAACGAGTATGCGTCCCATCAAGCCTTCTCCTTGTTCAGCGTCCTGTCCATCTCCCGCACGGCTTCGAAAAGCACGGCAGCGCCGAGCGCGATATCGTCGTTTTCCGCCCATTCGTCGGCCGAGTGGCTGCGGCCTTCCTTGCAGGGAACGAAGATCATCGCGGCCGGCGCCACCTTGGCGATCCAGGCCGTATCGTGTCCTGCGCCGGAGGCCATGCGCCGGTGCTTGGCGCCGACGGCATCGCAGGCCCGCTCCAGCGTCTCCAGCAGACCGGCATCTCCGGGTGTCGGATAATTGTCGGACACGCGTTTTGGGGAATTGATCGTCACGCCCATGAGCAGCGGCAAGCTGCGGCGACATGCGCATCCAGCCATTCGCAGAAAGCTTCCATGTCGGTGCGGATTTCCGCGCGCCCGTCGATCAGCAGCACGACCTTGGACGGGACGACATTGGCCGCATTCGGCTCGATCCGGAATTCGCCGACGGTTGCCGCGAAATGGCCCGGCGTCTTCGCCCGCTCGGCTGCGGCACTGCGGATATCGAGCACCAGCTGCGAGGCTGCCACCAGCGCATCCGCGCGGCCGTCCATCGGCGTCGTGCCGGCATGGTCGGCCCGGCCTTCGACGGTGATTTCGATCCGGGTGATACCTGCAATCGCGGTCACGATGCCGATATCCTTCCTCTCGTTTTCGAGCACCGGTCCTTGCTCGATATGGAGTTCGAGAAAAGCCGGCAAGATCGGGCCGGTTCTGCTGCAGCAGCACGCCGGGACGTCCGCCGACTTGCGCAATCCCCTCGGCAAGGTCGCGGTCGCCGCTGGTGCGCGAAAGCCACGCCTCCGGAAGCTGCCCGGTCATGCCGCGGCTGCCGATGCAGGAAACGCCAAAAATGCTGACCTCTTCCGCAAGGAAATCGACGATCTCCAGATCGTGCTCCAGCGCGATCCCCTGATCCTTCAGCGCCCGCGCGACCTCCAGAGCCGAGATCACGCCCGCGATGCCGTCGAAGCGGCCGCCGTCCGGCACCGTATCGGAATGCGAGCCGACCATGATCGTGCCGAGACCCGGCTTGCTGCCCGCCCGACGTCCGATGAGATTGCCGGCGGCATCGATCCGCGTTTCCAGCCCGGCAGCCTTCATGCGCGCTTCGATATAGGCGCGGCCTTCGAGAAAGAGCGGCGAGAAGGCCCGGCGCGTCCAGGGATGCCCGGGCTCGGTGATCTTCGCCAGCGCGTCGATATCCTCGGCGATGCGGTCGGCATTGACGGGCAGGTTGCGGCTCATGCGGCTTCTCCGGCAATGATCTGGCGCGGCAGCGGCCGGACGAATTTGCCGGTGCCGGGCTCGGCGAGCACCTTCGTGCCATCGGCGATCTGTTTGCCGCGCAGATAGGTCGGCCGAAACGGTCCATGGCAGGCTGATGCCATTATAGGGGCTCCAGCCGACGACATTGTTGCCGCTCGCGGCGGCATCATAGACCTTGTCGCGCGGCTCAAGCACGACGATATCGGCATCCTTGCCCGGCGTCAGCGCGCCCTTGATATGGTCGAGGCGGAAATGCTTCGCCGGATTTTCCGCCATCAGCCTGGCGGCCCAGGTCAGCGGAATGCCGCGTTCGAGCGCGCCCTTGACGAAGAGCGGCACCATGACCTCGAGCCCGGGCACGCCGGAGGCATTGGCCAGCATGTCCGGATTGGTCTTGCGGTTTTCCGACCAGCTGACATGGTCGGTCGAAACCAGCCAGACATTGCCTTCGGCCACCTTCCGCCACAGCGTTTCCACCTCGGCGCGCGGCCGGATCGGCGGATTGATCTTCGCCTTGCCGCCGAGGCGCTTGACGTCGTTTTCCTCGTCGAGCGTCAGGTAGTGGATGCAGCACTCGACCGGTCGCCTCGAAGCCGTCGCGGCGATAGGCGCGGGCGATATCGTAGCCGCGGCCGAGCGAGCAATGCACGACATGCGCCGGGCAGCCGGTATTCGGCGCCGGTCTCGAAGATCGTGTGCATGGCCAGCAGCTCGGTGATCGGCGGGCGCGACAGGCCATGCGCGCGCCAGTCGGTGATGCCGCTCGCCTTCACCTGCTCCATGTAGGTGCGGACCGCCTCGTCGTCCTCGTTGTGGACGCCAGCCGTCAGCCCGGTCGGCGCGATCGCCGCAAAGCACTCGTCGAGCAGGGCAGGCGGAATGCGCGGGAAACGCTTCGGATCGGTGCCGAAGGTCGAGAACTTGAAGGCGGCGACACCGGCCTCCACCATTTCGCGGATGCGCGCCGGCGCCTTCCTCCGGATCGACCGTGCCGTAGAGCGCGAAATCGACGCGCGCCTGCGGGCTCGCGTGATCGATCTTCTTCTTCACCGCTTCCGCCGAGCAGACGAGATTGCCTTCGTCATAGGGCATGTCGACGATTGTCGTGACGCCGCCGGCAGCCGCCGAGCGCGTCGACCAGATGAAGTCTTCCTGATCCTTCTGGCTCAGCGAATGCACCTGCGCGTCGATCGCGCCGGGCAGGATCAGCGCCTTGCCGAGCAGATGCCGCTCCTTGGCCGCAGGCGGCACTCCGAGGCCGACCTCGGCGATCTTGCCGTCGCGCACCGCGACGTAGCCCTCTTCGAGGATGCGCTCCGGCAGAACGACCGTACCCTGCAGAACGAGATCGAAATCAGTCACGCGGATGCCTCCGTGCGTTTCAAGCGTCAGATAGTTACGGGATTGCCCGCGAGCCGTTCCTCGATACGTTCCCGCGAGCCCAGCGCGAAGAAGTCGTCGAAAGAGGCGATCGGCACTTCGGCGATCAGCTTGGAAATGAAGGCGTCGGCTCCGAGATCTTCCTCGATCGCCTCGACCTCGGCCGAAAGCGGCCGGTCGACCGTATAGAAATCGGCGTGGTTGCGAACGACGTCGTAGAGCATGCCGGCAACACCCTTCGGCTGGTCGCCCAGAATGTCGATCGCCTGCGCGGCAAGCAGGGCCTCCAGCGCCGCGAGCCGCCTCAGCGCCCGCATCTGCCGTTCGAAGCGCTCGATCACCAGCGGCAGGAAAGCGGCCTCGTCCTCGAGCCCCGCCGCAACCACCAGCGACTGGGCCGATACCGGGTTTGACATCGACAGGACGCGCGAGAAGATTTCGCCGGCAAGTTTGATGATCGGTCCGAAGCCGGTCGCGATCCGGCCCGGCGGCACCAGGTTGACCGGCAGGTCGCGCCGCTGTCCGTTGCCGAGAATGACGCAGCGGTTGAAGGCATTGCGGGCAGCATGCGCCATGCAGAGTGCTGCCGATTCGAGCAGGATCGTCACGTCGAGAGGCAGCGAACCGCCCGAGGTCATCACCCGGCCTTCGACCACGACGGGATTGTCGTCCGAGCGGCCGGTGGCGGCAAGGATCTTGTGGCCCGTCGAAAGCAGGTTTTCGATCACCGCGCCGAAGACCTGCGCGATCATGCGCAGGCTGAGCGGATCCTGCACATGGGTCGCGACCGGCCAGTTCCCAGTCGTCTGACGCATTGCAGAGCCATGCGCCGATCAGCGCTTCCCGCGCGGTGCCGACATGGCGCACCGCCGCCATGGGATCGCGTGACGCGCCGAGTGCGCCGGCGGCCATCATCGCCGTCGCAAGCAGCACGCGGATCGAGGCTGCAGCATTGCGCGTCGTCTCCGCGGCCGCCGCAAAACTCACGGCATTGATGCTGAGCGAGGCGAGGCTGTCGCGCGGCGCCATCTTCACCGGCTCCAGTCCGGCCGCCTGGAAGGCCTCGGCCGCCTGCATGCGCTTGCCGCGATAGATCGCTTCGCCGACGCCGGTCAGAACCGCACCGATCTGCCCCATGAGGCCGATATCCGCGCAGCCGATCGAGCCGGTGCGGCGGACGACCGGGATGAGATCGGCCTCGAGCAGCCGCAGATAGGTTTCGATCGAGTTCGGGTGTGCAGCCGACCTGGCCGGTCAGCGCCGTATTGATGCGGATCGCCATGGCATTTCGCACGACAGCGGTCGAAAAGGGCGTGCCGGTGCCGAAGTGATGGGCGCGCACGAGGCCGAGGTTGAAGGTATCAAGCTCTTCCGGCGACCATTCGACATCCTTCATCGCGCCGACGCCGGTGGTGGAACCGTAGACCGGGATGCCGGCCTCGATCGCCTCCTCCACGACCGTGCGCGCGAGTTCCACGCGCGCCATGCCCGTCTCCGAAGCCGACAGGGCAACCTTGCCCGAGCCGATCCTCACCATCTCGGCGAAACTGAGTGGTTGGCCGGAAAGTTCGATGCCGGGGCGTTCATGCTTCATCTGCAGGTCTCCTTGATGGCGAGATTAAGCGAGCACCTCGCATCATGGGATATCCCAAATGCCGAACACAGCATGCAATTGTTTGTGTTTCAGCTCAACTCAGCATCCGGGCTATATAGACAAGCGTCAATGCGATAATCCAAAGCGCGATACGGCCGGACCGGTTGTGCCTCGCTTCGGACTTGCCGATCGCCTCCGCGGTCTGCGGATCGAAACGCAGTCCGTGCTCGCTCATATGCAGCAGTTGGTGATGGAATTTTTCCGTCTTCGCAGCGATTTCCGGTACGGCTTCGGCGAGCTTTACCGCCGCCTTCAGTCCATCCTTGAGATCGGTCGACGATCCGCTTCGGACCGAGATTGTTGCGAATCCAGTCTCCGACGACGGGCTCCGATGCCTTCCACATGTTGAAGCGCGGATTCAGCATGCGCGAGACGCCTTCGACGACCACCATGGTTTTCTGCAGCATCACCAGTTCGGGCCGGGTCTGCATGTCGAAAAGCTCCGTCACCTCGAAGAGCAGCGTCAGCAGCTTGCCCATCGAGATCGTCTCGGCCGGCTGGCCGTGGATCGGTTCGCCGATCGCCCGGATCGCCTGCGCGAAGCTTTCGACATTATGATGGCCGGGCACATAGCCTGCCTCGAAATGGACTTCGGCCACCCGCACATAGTCGCGGGTGATGAAGCCATAGAGGATTTCGGCGAGGAAGCGCCGCTCCTTCTTTCCGAGCCGTCCGACGATGCCCATGTCGACGGCAACGATCATGCCGTGCAGCATCGACGAACAGATTGCCGGGGTGCATGTCGGCATGGAAGAAGCCGTCGCGCAGCGTATGGCGCAAAAACGACTGGATCAGCGTGTCGGCAAGCGTGTTGAGGTTGTGGCCGGCCGCCTGCAAGCCCTCGACGTCGGACATCTTCACGCCGTCGATCCATTCCATGGTGATGACGTCGCGGCCGGTCCTTTCCCAGTCCACCTTGGGCACGCGGAACCCGGGATCCTTGTCGGTATTCTCGGCAATCTCGGAGAGGGCGGCGGCTTCCAGCCGAAGGTCCATCTCCACTTTCGTGCGTCAGCTCAAGCGTCTTCGTCACCTCGACCGGCCTGCAGACGCCGGCTGGAAACCATGAAGCGCTCCTGCATGTGGGCAACGAGATACATCGCCTCGATGTCATGCGCGAAGCGCTGGCGCACGCCGGGTCGCACGACCTTCACGGCAACCTTCTTGCGGCCTTCGGCCGTATTGACCTCGGCGGGATGCACCTGTGCGATCGAAGCGGCGGCGATCGGATCACCGAAGCTGGCATAAAGCTCCTCGATCGGCCGCCCGAGCGAGCCCTCGACGTTCGCCTTCGCCGCCGCAGTCGGGAAAAATGCCATGCGATCCTGGAGCTGCGACAGGTCGTTGGCGAATTCGACGCCGACGACATCCGGCCGTGTCGCCAGAAACTGACCGATCTTCACATAGGAAGGTCCGAGCCGTTCGACGGCACGCGCCAGCCGGTCACTGCGCTTTTTGTATTTCGCCCGGCTGCGGGCAAAGATGCTGACGAAGGATTTGGCAAGGCTGACGGAAGGCGGCAGTCCTTCGGAGGGCAGCGCCGAGACGACGCCCTCGCGCACCAGGATCCAGCCGACCCGAACGAGCCGAAATATGCCGCCGAAAGCACTCATCTAGATCAAAGTTTCCAGCCCGAGTGCAGGGCTGCGATGCCGCCGGTATAGTTGGTATAGGTCACACGCGAAAAGCCCGCCTTGCGGATCATCTCGGCGAAATTCTCCTGGTTCGGGAACTTGCGGATCGATTCCACCAGATATTCATAGGGCTCGGCATCGCCGGTAATCGCCTTGCCGAATTTCGGAATGGCGTTGAAAGACCAGGCGTCGTAAACCTTGTCGAGAAGCGGCATCTCGACTTCGGAAAATTCCAGCACGAGCAGCCGGCCGCCGCGCTTCAGCACGCGATAGGCCTCCGAAAGCGCCACGTCGATGCGCGGCACGTTGCGGATGCCGAAGGCGATCGTATAGGCATCGAAGCTGCCGGCTTCGAAAGGCAGGTCCTCGGCATTGGCCTCGACGAAGGTAAGGTTGTCGGAAAGCTTCTTCTTTTCCGCCCGTTCGGCGCCGACGCCGAGCATCGAGCCATTGATGTCGAGCACGGTCGCATGCGCCATGCCGGTTCGACGCCTCGATGATGCGAAAAGCGATGTCGCCCGTGCCGCCTGCAACGTCCAGCACCTTGTAGCCGGGCTCCTTGCGCGGGTTGAGCGCCGCAACCAGCGCATCCTTCCAGGCCCGGTGCATGCCCATCGACATGACATCGTTCATGATGTCGTACCGCCTGGCGACCTTATGGAACACCTGGTTGACAAGGCCCTGCTTTTCGCCCGTCGGCACCTGGCGGAAGCCGTAGGATGTTTCCATGCCGCCATCGGCGGAAGTGCGGCTTTCTGACATCGGACTACTCCGTTACTGAAATCGGTGCGGCCACCATAGCGAAAGGCCGCTCGAGAGGCTATCTGTGGACGCGGGTGATATCCGCGGCCTACTGGCGCTATAACCCACAACGTCCGCAGTTGAAACACGTTTGAATACAGATGGGTTAAGATGCCGGAATTGCCAGAAGTCGAAACGGTGAAACGCGGTCTTTCCGCCGCGATGGAAGGCGCGCGCATCAGCAAGCTGGAGCTGCGCCGCGGCGACCTGCGCTTTCCTTTTCCGGAGGATTTCGAAGGCCAGGTTTCGGGCCGTACCATTATCGGGCTTGGCCGCCGCGCCAAGTATCTGCTTGATCGATCTCGACAGCGGCAAGACCATCATCTCCCATCTCGGCATGTCCGGCTCCTTCCGCATCGAGGCCGGTGCCGTCCGGCAAGACGCCCGGCGATTTTCATTACGAGCGATCGAAGGATGAAAAGCACGACCACGCCATCTTTCATCTGGAAGGTGAGGGCGGTCCCGCGCCGCGTCATTTACAATGACCCGCGGCGTTTCGGCTTCATGGACATCGCCGATCGCTCCGAACTTGCAGAATAACCCTTTCCTTTTCGGACTAGGGCCGGAGCCGACCGGCAATGAACTGAGTGCCGCCTATCTGGCCGAGCGTTTTGCAGGAAAGGCGCAGCCGCTGAAGGGCGCGCTGCTCGATCAAAAGACCATCGCCGGTCTCGGCAATATCTACGTCTGCGAAGCGCTCTGGCGCTCGCACCTGATGCCGACGCGCGCTGCCGGAACGCTGGTCACGAAGACCGGACGGCCGAAGGAGCAACTGAACCTTCTCGTCGCGTCGATCCGCGATGTCATCGCCGATGCGATCAAGGCCGGCGGCTCGTCGCTCCGGGATCATATACAGACGGACGGATCGCTCGGTTATTTCCAGCATTCCTTCTCCGTCTATGACCGCGAAAGTCACCCTTGCCGCACACCCGGTTGCGGCGGTACGGTTTCGCGCATCGTGCAGGCGGGGCGTTCAACCTTCTATTGCCCGGCCTGCCAGAAATAGGGAGAGAAACATGGCCTATGAGACGCTGATCGTCGAAACCAGAGGCAATGTCGGTCTGATCACGCTGAACCGCCCGCAGGCACTGAACGCGCTGAACTCCACGGTGCTCAAGGAACTGAAGCAGGCCTATGCGGATTTCCACGCCGATGAGGCGATCGGCGCGATCGTTCTGACTGGCTCGGAGCGTGCCTTTGCGGCTGGCGCCGATATCAAGGAAATGCAGCCGCTGCAGTTCGCCGATATGTATAAGGCCGAATTCATCAGCGGCTGGGACGAGATCGCCAAGGCCCGCAAGCCGGTGATCGCTGCCGTCAGCGGTTTTGCGCTCGGCGGCGGCTGCGAGCTCGCAATGATGTGCGACTTCATCATAGCGTCGGAAACCGCAAAGTTCGGCCAGCCCGAGATCACGCTCGGCGTCATCCCGGGCATGGGCGGCTCGCAGCGCCTGACGCGGGCCGTCGGCAAGTCGAAGGCGATGGATATGGTGCTGACCGGACGGATGATGGACGCCGCGGAAGCGGAGCGCGCAGGACTCGTTTCGCGTGTGGTGGCGCCCGAGCGACTGCTCGACGAGGCGCTGGAAGCTGCCGCGAAGATTGCGTCGCTGTCGCAGCCGTCGGTGCTGATGGCCAAGGAAGCGGTCAATCGCGCGCTTGGAAACCACGCTGGAGGAAGGCCTCCGTTTCGAGCGCCGTCTGTTCCACAGTCTTTTCGCGACTGAAGACCAGAAGGAAGGCATGGCCGCCTTCATCGAGAAGCGCAAACCGGCCTTCAAGCACCGCTGAGCGCCATTCGATGGAGAAAGGCTGCGTTTCCTTGAAAATGCGCGTTGACGAGCAGCGGCTTTAGAGTTATATGCCCGCCCACGGTTCGGGAAGCCGATCAGGTTTTCCGTTTATGCTCCCGCATTGCTGGATGTTGTGGCCGCAGGGCCCGCGGTGATGACGGAGTTTGTTCGAATTCTTGAGAGAGGCATTCCATGGCCAATACAACTTCGGCGAAAAAAGCGACCCGCAAGATCGCCCGCCGTACCGACGTCAACAAGGCTCGTCGCTCGCGCGTTCGTACTTTCGTTCGCCAGGTCGAAGAGGCCACTCGCAGCTGGTGACGCTGCAAAGGCAAAGGAAGCCTTCCTCGCAGCTCAGCCGGAACTGGCGCGCGCTGCAAGCAAGGGCGTCCTCCACGCCAACACGGCATCCCGCAAGGTCTCGCGCCTTGCCGCTCGTGTGAAGGCCCTGTCGGTCAGCTCCGAGCGCATAATCTTTCATTAACAAAGTCTTTGTTATAATTAGCCCGGTAACCATGCCGGGCTTTTTTGATTCTGTCTTATCTTCTCCGGATCGGTTAATTTGACGACTGTTTCGTGTCACCGAGGTGACATGAAAATATCGTTGTAAATCAAAGGCTTGCGGGAGGATGTTTGCAGGTTGCGCGACTCTCCTGCCTCCCGAGCGGACTTAGTTGTGAGTCAAGCGGATTTTTATTTTTTTTCTTTCAATGCGTGTCCAAAATGCACGATTTCGTGAATCTCCTTGATTCTCCTGCGATTCTTTTTTGACATTGGTGTGACGCCCAAAAACGGCCGCTGGAGTCAATGGCTGCTTCTTAATTTTGCGTAAAATTCATCATTGATCTCTGCAACCGATCCTGCCTAAATGCGTTCCAGCAAAGGGCGCGGACATCACCTGCAAAGGCTCGGTCTAAACTGCCATGTCGGCAGGGCGATGAGTTTGTGCCGTTTGTTACGGAGCAGTTTGTCTCTCCGTTTTTTCAAGCACTTGAGTTATTTGCACCGGGGCCGTGGCTGGCCGCGGAACGGAGAAGCTTTGTGCGCTCTGCGGCCACACGTTTAAGGTGAGCCGAAGGGGACTGGGGGAAAGTAAATTTGCGTTCGGGTTGGCTGACCGGAAACGAGGTCTGGCAGTCAGCTTGGCATGGAGAACATGACGGGGGCCGCATGAAGGCGGTGTCCGCCACGGTCCTCTGCGCCGGTCCTGCTGGGCGGGACAGCGTTTGTGTGAACCGGCATCCATGATGGCTCATGAGCGAGTCGCTGGCATGCTAGAGCGGGGAAAATTGATCGGGCGGCTGTTCTAGCTGATGACCGCCCGGTAAAAGGAATTTGGAAGGCGGCATGATGCAAATGAATTCTTTGACGACGGGTGCTCTTGATAATGGGGACAAGGCACCGCAGGCGTTCGGCTCTATTTGCCCGGAAGCGGCAGGGGAAAAGGGAGACATGAAGCACGGCGTACTTTTCGAACGTGTCAGTGCACGTCTGAAGGCTCAGGTCGGTCCAGACGTTTATGCAAGCTGGTTTGCACGCTTGAAGCTGCATTCGGTTTCAAAGAGCGTCGTGCGACTTTCGGTTCCCACCACATTTCTCAAGTCGTGGATCAACAACCGTTATCTTGATCTCATCACCAGCCTTTTCCAGCAGGAGGACGCTGAGATCCTGAAGGTCGAAATCCTCGTGCGTACGGCAACACGCGCCGGCTTGAAGCCGGTGGATGAGGCGGCTACCCAGGAGCCGGCCACCCAGGTAGCGCCGATGCGTCGTCCTGCCACCGCTCAGCCTGCGGGTCAGGCCGTTCAGCAGGCGGTTTCGGCCGCTGCTGCGGCCCGTCCCGCGACGGCAGGCCAGCCCCTGTTCGGCTCGCCGCTCGACTCGCGCTTTACCTTCGACACCTTCGTCGAAGGCAGCTCGAACCGCGTTGCGCTTGCTGCGGCAAAAACGATTGCGGAAGCAGGGCAGGGCGCCGTGCGCTTCAATCCGCTCTTCGTTCATTCGAACGTCGGGCTCGGCAAGTCGCACCTTCTGCAGGCGATCGCCAATGCAGCGGTTCAAAATCCGCGGGCTCTGCGTGTCGTTTATCTGACAGCCGAGTATTTCATGTGGCGTTTTGCGACGGCGATCCGCGACAACGATGCGCTGACGCTGAAGGACTCGCTTCGTAACATCGATCTTCTGATCATCGACGACATGCAGTTCCTGCAGGGCAAGATGATCCAGCATGAGTTCTGCCATCTGCTGAACATGCTGCTGGACAGCGCCAAGCAAGTGGTCGTCGCTGCCGACCGTGCGCCGTGGGAGCTGGAATCGCTTGATCCTCGCGTGCGTTCGCGCCTGCAGGGCGGTGTCGCGATCGAACTCGACGCCCCGGACTACGAGATGCGCCTCGAGATCCTGAAGCGGCGCCTGGCCGTTGCGCGTCTGGAAGATCCGTCGTTGGAAATCCCGGCCGACCTGCTGTCGCACGTTGCGCGCAGCATCACGGCAAGCGGCCGCGAACTTGAAGGCGCCTTCAATCAGCTGATCTTCCGGCGCTCCTTCGAGCCGAATCTGTCGATCGAGCGGGTGGACGAACTGCTGGCCCATCTTGTCGGTTCCGGCGAGCCGCGCCGCGTGCGCATCGAAGACATCCAGCGCATCGTTGCCCGCCACTACAATGTCTCGCGACAGGAGCTGGTTTCGAACCGCCGCACGCGCGTCATCGTCAAGCCGCGCCAGATCGCAATGTATCTCTCGAAGACGCTGACGCCGCGCTCCTTCCCGGAAATCGGCCGCCGCTTCGGCGGACGCGATCACACGACGGTGCTGCACGCCGTCCGCAAGATCGAGGAACTGATTTCGGGAGACACCAAGCTTTCGCATGAAATCGAGCTTCTGAAGCGCCTCATCAACGAGTAGTCGGCGGCTTCACCTGAAATTAACGGCCGGACAGTTCCGGCCGTTTTCCTTTATAAGTTTTTTATTCTATATCCCCGCACATAACGAATGAGCGCCGGTTCGGCGGCTTGTGGGGAGGGTAGACATGAGTTTCAAAAAGATCGCCGTTCTCGGCCTTGGGAAGGTCGGGCGGCTGGCGGCTACGCTTTTGCATGAAGGCGGCTTCGAAGTAACGGGCGTCGATGCGCAGTTGCCGCTGACCGAAGTGCCCTTCAAGTGCCGCGCCGGCGACATCTCCGACGCAGCCGTCATTGCGGAGCTCCTCTCCGGCGTGGAAGCCGTGCTCTCGTGCCTGCCCTATCACCTCAATATCGAGGTTGCGCGGGCTGCCCATGCGGCCGGCATTCATTATTTCGACCTCACGGAAGACGTTCCGACCACCAATTTCATCATCGAGCTGTCGAAGACCTCGCGTGGCCTGATGGCGCCGCAATGCGGTCTGGCGCCGGGCTTCGTCGGTATCGTCGGCGCAAGCCTGGCCGAAGGGTTCGACCGCTGCCGTTCGATCCGCATGCGCGTGGGCGCTCTGCCGCAGAATCCGACCGGTTTGTTGGGCTATGCCTTCAACTGGTCGCCGGAGGGCGTCGTCAACGAATATCTGAACGATTGCGAGGTGATCGAAGGCGGTGTGCGCAAGCTCGTCTCGCCGATGGAATGGCATGAGACGATCTATGTCGAGGGCGTCAAGCTTGAAGCTTTCACCACATCGGGCGGTCTTGGCACCATGTGCGATACGCTGCTCGGCAAGGTCGACAATCTCGACTACAAGACGATGCGGTACCCCGGCCATATGGAGCTGATGAATTTCTTCTTCCACGAGCTGCTGATGCGCGACCAGCGAAAGCTCGCTGGCGAGATCCTGACCAATGCCAAGCCGCCGGTCGAAGACGATGTGGTCTATGTGCATGTCGCTGCCGAAGGCACGGAGGCAGGAAATCTCCGCCGCAAGGAGTTCGTGCGCGCTTATTACCCGATCGAGATTGCTGGCGCACGCCGCACGGCCATCGCCTGGACGACCTCGGCATCCGTCGTCGCCGTTGTCGAAATGGTGCGCGATGGCCTCCTGCCGGCGACCGGCTTCCTGCATCAGGAGCACATTCCGCTCGACATGTTCCTGCAGACCCCGACCGGCAGCCTGTTCAAGGCCGGCGCCTCGAGCCATCGTTAGGGATCGAGGCGCGTCCCAATGGGCGTCTTGGAAAAGGCACAGCGTTGCAAGAAACGGGTGGCGCGGTGCGCCGTCATATCGTAAGCCCGCCGCAGAATTGGGGAGAGTGGCATGCAGCAGAAACAGATGGGCCTGGCGGAATGGGGTATGATGCTGCTGTTGTCTCTCCTCTGGGGCGGCTCCTTCCTCTTCAACGGCATTCTCGTCAAGGCGCTGCCGCCGTTTACGATCGTCACCGGCCGCGTGCTGCTCGCCGCAATCGCGCTCAATATCATCGTGCGGCTCATGGGTCATTCGATGCCGCGCGACGGCAAGAGCTGGGCCGCCTTCTTCGGCATGGGCGTGCTGAACAACATGATCCCCTTCTGCCTCATCGTTTGGGGGCAGACTCACATCGCAAGCGGCCTCGCTTCGATCTTGAATGCCACGACACCGCTCTTTACCGTCGTCGTGGCTCATATCCTGACCGCTGACGAGAAGATGACCGGCAATCGCCTGATCGGCGTGCTCGTCGGCTTTGCCGGCGTCGCCTATATGATCGGCTTCGATGCGCTTCACGATCTCGGCTCGAATGTGCTGGCGCAGCTTGCGGTCCTTGGTGCCGCGATCTCCTATTCGTTCGCCGGCATCTGGGGACGCCGCTTTCGGGCCATGGGCATGCCGCCATTGCTGCCTGCCGCAGGCCAGGTCACGGCGTCCACGATCCTGATGCTGCCGATAGCGCTGATCGCCGACCGGCCATGGGCCTTGCCCGCACCCGGCATCGAGATCTGGCTGGCGCTTTTTGGTCTCGCCCTGCTTTCGACCGCAATCGCCTACGTGCTTTTCTTCCGCATCCTCGCAACGGCGGGCGCGACGAACCTGGCGCTGGTGACTTTCCTGATCCCCGTCAGCGCCATTCTGCTGGGCGCGATCGTCCTTGGCGAGCAGTTGCAGGCAAAACATTTGATCGGCATGGCAACGATCGCTGTCGGTCTTGCAGCCATCGACGGACGGCTGATGTCGCTTGGGAAACGGCGCCTCGTCTGAGGCTCAGCAGGCGAGATCGGCGACGACGGAATCGAGGATCAGCATACCGGCCGGCGTGCAGCGAAGCCGGGAATTGCCGATCCGCTCGACAAAGCCGTGTTCCAGTAAAAATTCCTCGCGCTTCGGGATCCAGATCCCGGCCCGAAAGCTGCTGCCAGCGGGCAAGGTCGATGCCCTCTTTGAGCCGCAGGCCCATCAGCAGCAATTCGTCTGCCTGCTCGTCATAGCCGAGCCGTTCCTGCTCCAGAATGCCATGCCCGTCGCGTTCGACAAGCTCGAGCCAGGCCTCCGGTTTGCGCTCGGTCGCCGTTGCGATCTTCTCTGGCCCGCGCGTCAGGCGGCCGTGTGCGCCGGGGCCGATCCCGGCATAATCGCCGTAGCGCCAGTAGGTCAGATTATGCCGGCTTTCGGCGCCGGGCCGCGCGTGGTTGGAAACCTCGTAGGCCGGCATGCCTTCGCGCGCGGTGATCTCCTGCGTTGCCTCATAGAGCAGCTGCCGACTGGTCGCCATCCGGAACGATCAGCTTGCCGGCCTTGTGCAGGCCGTAGAAGGGCGTGCCTTCCTCGATCGTCAGCTGGTAAAGCGAAAGGTGATCGACGGCATAGGAGATCGCTTCCTTCAGTTCCTTCTCCCACTCCTCTACCGTCTGGTTCGGGCGGGCATAGATCAGGTCGAAGGACATGCGCGGAAAGATGTCGCGCGCCAGCTTTATCGCCTTCAGCGCATCGGCGACGTCATGCAGGCGGCCGAGGAATTTCAGGTCCCGGTCGTTCAGTGCCTGAACGCCGAGCGACACACGGTTGACGCCCGCCGCGCGATAGCCCCGAAAGCGCTCGGCCTCGACGCTCGACGGATTTGCCTCCATCGTGATCTCGATGCCGCTCGGCACATGCCAATACTTCGCAATGCCGTCGAGTATCGCAGATACCGTCGCCGGGTTCATGAGCGACGGCGTGCCGCCGCCGAGGAAGATGCTCGTCACCGTCTTCGGCCCGCTCATCTGGCGAACGGAAGCCATCTCTCTGAGGAACGCGGCAGTGAACCGCTCCTGATCCACCGGCTGATGGCGGACATGGCTGTTGAAGTCGCAATAGGGGCACTTCGCCGCGCAGAACGGCCAATGCACATAGACGCCGAAACCCGGCTCTCCCGTGTCGGGTAGAAGCGTCGCATCGCGTGTCAAGCTTGCCGTATCGAGAATCTCCACGAACCGACCCTACGCTTCCAGGCAGGTTTCGACAAAGAGTTTGAACGCGCGCGCCCGGTGCGACAGGGCCTGCGGCTTGCCGATGCTCCAGCCATGCTTCTGCTCGGCGCTCATCTCGCCGAAGGTGATGCCGTAGCCCTCGGGTTGGAAGACGGGATCGTAGCCGAAGCCCTGGCTGCCGCGTGGCGGCCAGACGACGGTTCCCTCGACCTCGCCGCGGAAGAGCTCGGTATGTCCGTCCGGCCAGGCGAGGCAGAGTACGCTGACGAAGCGTGCGGTCCGCTGCTCCGGCTTCATGGCTCCGGCTTTTTCCAGTGCCTGTTCCACCTTTTCCATCGCCATCGCAAAATCGCGCGTGCCATCCGCAGTCTCGGCCCAGTTGGCCGTGTAGACGCCCGGATCGCCGCCCAGCGCATCGATGACCAGTCCGGAATCGTCCGAAAGCGCCGGCATGTTTGCAGCTTTGGCCGATGCGAGCGCCTTGATCGTCGCGTTTTCCTCGAAGGTCGTGCCGGTCTCATCCGGCTCGACGAAGTTGAGCTCCGCTGCCGATTTGGCGGTGAAGCCGAGCGGACCGATCAGATCCTGGATCTCGCGGATCTTCCCGCCGTTGTGGCTGGCGACGACGATCGTCTTCGTTTCAAGCTTGCGCATGGTCAGGTCCTATTCAATGCCCCAGATTCTGGCTTCGGCGCATTCGAGGCTGTTTCCTGCCGGATCGCGGAAATAGATCGAGCGGCCACCGTTCGGCCAGTGCACTTCGGATTCGATGTCGATGCCCGCGGCCTTGAGCTGTGCCGCGATGACATCGATGTTTTCACCTGACACGCGGAAGCATGCGTGGCCCTGACCTTTCGTGCCATGCGGCGGCACCTGCAGATGATCGGCCGCCGGCGGCTTGACCGTCTCGTCGGGGTTGAAGATCAGGAGCACGCCTTGCCCGCAGCGGAAGAATACATGCCGGTCTCCGGCGCGCGCGATCTTCGCAAGGCCGAGCACGCCTTCGTAGAAAGCCTCGGCCTTGTCGAGATCATCCGCGTAAAGCGCGGTTTCCAGCATGCCTTCCAGCAAGGCAGTCATCCGGCGATAGCCTGTTTCTGCATCTCGACGAGCTCGGCAATGCCGGCCTTCGCCAGTGTCATCAGCGAGGTGAATTCCTCATCGGTGAACGGCGTGCCTTCGGCGGTGCCCTGAATTTCAACGATGCCGCCGGCGCCCGTCATGACGAAATTCGCATCGGTTTCGGCGGAGGAATCTTCGAGATAATCGAGATCGATCACCGGCTGGCTGGCGAAGATGCCGCAGGAAATTGCGGCGACATGATCCTTGAGCACGCGCTCGACCTTGATCATGTTGCGGGCTTCCATCCACTTCAGGCAGTCGTAGAGCGCAATCCAGGCACCCGTAATCGAGGCCGTGCGCGTGCCGCCGTCAGCCTGGATGACGTCGCAGTCGAGCGTGATCTGGCGTTCGCCGAGTTCCTTGAGGTCGACGACGGCGCGAAGCGAGCGGCCGATGAGCCGCTGGATTTCCTGCGTGCGTCCGCCCTGCTTGCCGGCTGCGGCCTCGCGCTTCATGCGCTCGCCGGTTGCGCGCGGCAGCATGCCGTATTCGGCCGTGACCCAGCCCTTTCCGGTGTTGCGCAGCCACGGCGGCGTCTTGTCTTCCAGGCTCGCGGTGCAGAGCACATGCGTATCGCCGAACTTCACCAGGCAGGAGCCTTCCGCATGCTTGGAAAAATTGCGCTCGAAAGTGACCTTGCGCATCTGGTCGGTTTTTCTGCCTGAAGGCCGCATTCTAATCTCCTGAAGCATGATGCTCAAAAGTGTCAGCGGTCCTGACAACATCATGCAATGGTTTATGGTGTTGACCGCTTCTACGATTGGCGGCAGCCATTTGCAAATTCCCTTTTGCTACGGGGGCGAGATTGACTATATTTTCCGGGTGATTGTCAGCAGCGCAGGTGCAAGGAAGTTCATGGGGTTCAGGTCGACGTCGGTTTCGGATGCCGTTGCTGCGCTGGATGAACGCTCCAAGGAAATCTTTCGCCGCATCGTCGAAGGCTATCTGGAACATGGCGAGCCGCTCGGCTCCCGCAATCTTTCCCGCATTTTGCCCATGTCGCTGTCGCCCGCTTCCGTGCGCAACGTGATGAGCGATCTGGAAGAGCTGGGCCTGATCTACTCCCCGCATGTCAGTGCCGGGCGGCTGCCGACGCAGGGCGGCCTTCGCTTCTTCGTCGATGCCTTCATGCAGGTCGGCGACCTTTCCGCCGAGGACCGTGCGAATATCGACCGCCAGGTTCGGCCCGAAAGCCGCGATAATCCGATGGAATCGATGATGAACGAGGCAAGCCGGATGCTCTCGGGCATTTCGCGGGGCGCCGGCCTCGTCATCACGTCGAAGAGCGATCCGGTCCTCAAGCATGTCGAATTTATCCGGCTGGAGCCCACGAAGGCGCTTGCCGTCCT
Organism: uncultured Alphaproteobacteria bacterium; assembly: GCA_963838565.1. GTDB lineage: Bacteria > Pseudomonadota > Alphaproteobacteria > Rhizobiales > Rhizobiaceae > Rhizobium. Next base: position 172,861 of record CAWIRO010000015.1, on the reverse strand, counting down.
CGTCGGCGATCACGACCAGGTTGAAAACCGCATCATCGAATTGCCAGCAGGCGTCACGTCATCGCAGCTGACGGAGGCTGCGAATTTTCTCAATGCGCATATGAGCGGCCAGACGCTGCCGGAATTGCGCAAGCAGCTCAGCCACTTGAAAGAGAATGTCCGCCACGAACTCGATGCCCTGTCTCAGCGACTTGTCGAGCGCGGTATCGCCGTATGGTCGGGCAGTACCGATGAAGGCAAGCCGCCGCAGCTCATCATTCGCGGCCGCGCCAATCTGCTGGATGGCTTGGCGGGCGCGGAGGACCTTGACCGCCTCCGGATGCTCTTCGACGATCTCGAAAAGAAAGACAGCCTGATCGAGCTGCTGAATCTTGCTGAAACCGGCCCGGGCGTGCGCATCTTCATCGGTTCGGAAAACAAGCTCTTTTCGCTTTCCGGCTCCTCGCTCATCGTCGCACCCTATCGCGATGATGACGACCGCATCGTTGGTGCCGTCGGCGTCATCGGGCCGACGCGGCTGAATTATTCGCGCATCGTGCCGATGGTTGATTACACCGCGCAGCTGATTTCCCGGCTTTCGCGCAGCGCGCTGTGAAAGCCGGAGTTTCCCCTTCTTTGTCACGCAGACTTGATTTTTTGCGGCCAAAGCTCGATATCGGGCGCATCCCAAGACAACCCACTAGCGGAGACCGTCATGACTGACGAAACGACGAAAAACGGACCTGACGCTGCCGCGGCCGAGGCCGCAGACGACGTTGCCGCAAACGTCGAAAACGAAACCACGGTGGAAGCGCCATCCGAGCCCGATCCGATCGAACTCATCAAAGCGGAAAATGCCGAGCTACGCGATCGCTATCTGCGCCTTGCGGCGGAGATGGATAATCTGCGCCGTCGCACCGAACGCGACGTCAAGGATGCAAAGTCCTATTCCGTCGCCGGCTTTGCGCGCGACATGCTCGCCGTCTCGGACAATCTCCGCCGCGCGCTCGATGCCATTCCCGCTGAAGCAAAGGAAGCTGGTGACGCGGGCCTCGCGACCTTGATCGAAGGCGTCGAGATGACCGAGCGCTCGATGCTGTCCGCACTCGAGCGCCACGGCGTTCGCAAGCTGGAGCCGGTCGGGCAGAAGTTCGATCCGCACTTCCATCAGGCGATGTTCGAGGTTCCGAACACCGAAGTGCCGAACAACACGGTCGTCCAGGTCGTTCAGGCAGGCTTCACGATCGGCGAGCGCGTTCTGCGCCCGGCCATGGTCGGCGTCGCCAAGGGCGGCCCGAAGGCGGCGGAAGCCGACATCAACACGGCGTTTACGGAAAAAGACGCCTGATCCTTCAGGCGCCTTTCAGCAAGCAGTTTGAAATCAGATGCGGGCGAAGCGCTCGATCAGCAGATCGAAGAAGCCGTCCGCATCCACATGGCGCATCACCTTGGCGTTGCGCTTGCGGTCGGTCACATGCCACCAGTCGACCACGGTCATGCCCGCGGTCAGTTCCGACTTTACCTCGATCTCGACGTTGCATTCTCGGCCCTTGAAGAGTTCGGGCTTGAGCAGGTAGGCGACGACGGCGGGGTCGTGCAGCGGTCCGCCGTCGGAACCATACTTCTCGATATCGAAGCGCTCGAAGAATTCCAGCATTTCGACCATCGCCTTTGCCGGTGCCGTGCCGAGATCGGCCATGCGCTTGACGCGATCCTTCCGCGTCAGCAGCTGATGCGTCACGTCGAGCGGCATCATCACGATCGGAATGCCGGAACGGAAGACGATCTCGGCTGCTTCCGGATCGACATAGATGTTGAATTCCGCAGCCGGCGTTATGTTGCCGCCCTCGAAGAAACCGCCTCCCATCATCACCAGCTCGCGAATGCGGGGAATGATGTCCGGCGCCTTCTGGAAGGCCATGCCGATATTGGTGAGTGGCCCGAGCGTGCAGAGCGTCACCGCGCCCTCCGGCTCGCTGCGCAGCGTTTCGATGATGAAATCGACCGAGTGTTGCGCCTGCAGCGGCATTGTCGGCTCATCGAGTTCCGGGCCGTCGAGGCCGGTTTTACCGTGCACGTGCTCGGCCGTGACCAGCTTGCGCGCAATCGGCGCGTCGGCGCCCGCGAAGACCTTCATGTCCGGCCGGCCGCAGAGCTCGCAGACAATGCGCGCGTTGCGGCTCGTATAGGAGAGCGGCACATTGCCGGCGACGGTCGTGATGCCCAGCACCTCCAGCTCTTCAGGGCTGCCGAAGGCCAGCATGATGGCCGCGGCATCGTCCTGGCCGGGATCGGTGTCGATGATGATCTTTCTGGGCTTCTGCCATTTCGTCGTTCCATCCTCAAGGTGCACGTCGTCCTGGCATGCACCATTCGTTTATCATTCCGTCGCAAATCGGCGCAGCCGCTGCGGGCACGATTTGATGCGAGCCGCCATGGCAATTGTCAAGCAATCAGCGGAGCCCGGCTGCCTTAAGTTCCTGTGTTTGCCGTCCGCGGCGCAAGACTTGCGCAAAAGACGCACGCCTTCCCATATTAGCGGCATCCGGATGCTGCACTTCAGGTCCGGCAAGGTCGCTTGCATCAAGGACTTGAAAGATGAGCCGCATGACACCCTTCGCCAGCCCGCTGCTTCTGGGCTTCGACGCCATGGAAAAGACGCTGGAGCGCATTTCCAAGGCAAGCGACGGTTACCCGCCCTACAATATCGAACGGATCGCTGCCGGTCACGGAGCGCCTGAGCGCCTGCGCATCACGCTTGCCGTCGCTGGTTTCAGCGAAGAAGAACTCGACGTCGCAACCGAAGAGAACCAACTGTTGATCCGCGGTCGCCAGGTCGAGCAGGGCGAGCACGAATATCTCTATCGCGGCATTGCCGCTCGCCAGTTCCAGCGCACTTTCGTTCTGGCCGACGGCATGCAGGTTCTGGGCGCCAGCCTCAAGAACGGATTGCTCGCCGTTGATCTCATTCGTCCGGAACCGGCGCGTATGGTGAAGAAAATTAACATTTCGGTCTCACAGTAGGACGACCGCCCATTCGGCTGTTGGTCCCTTCTTCTGGAGGTACAGGAATGTTGATGAAAGAAGCCAATTCTCACCTGACCAAGTCGGAGCTTGCCGGTATCGGCAACGGCGAGGTCGCCTATATCCGTAAAATGCGAACCGAGGAGGTTTCGAAGTGCTTTCCCGAAGCGCCGGATATCGATCCGGGCGTCGATCTTTGGGCACTCTTCGGTGCCGACGGCACGCCGATCCTGCTCACGGACAATCGCTCGAGCACGTTTTTCAAGGCTGCTGAAGACGAGTTGAAGACGGTCAGCCTGCACTAAAATGCAGGCCTAGACTCTTTTGAATGTGAGATAGGCGGAGGAGCGCCCCTCGCGCCGGGCCTTGGCCTCGTAGCGTGTGCTCGGCCAGCCCTCATAGGGTGTCAGCCAATCGGCGGCGTTTTCCGCAATCCAGTCGAACCCGCCGTGGTCGCGGCACTTCAGCAGCGTCCAATTCACGTAAGTATCGATGTCCGAAGCGAAGCAGAAAAGCCCGCCGGGCTTCAGCACGCGATGAAAGCGATCGAGATTGGTCTTGGAAACGAAACGCCGCTTCCAATGTTTTCGCTTCGGCCATGGATCGGGATAGAGCAGGTCGATCTGATCCAGGCAATTGTCCGGCAACCAGTCGAGCAGCTGCGTGGCGTCGTCGTTATAGACGCGGACATTCTTGGCGCCTTTTGCCTCAACGCTTGCAAGCAGCTTCTGCATGGAATTGATGAAGGGCTCGACGCCGATGAAGCCGGTGGAAGGCATTTCCTGCGCGCGATGGATCAGATGTTCACCACCGCCGAAGCCGATTTCCAGGCGCAGCCGTTCCGTCGGAACCGGAAAGAGGTTGTTCAGCGGCTCGGGCGGAGCCGCTGAAAGATCGATGAGGAATGCCGGCAGCAGGGTGTTGAGCCGTTCCGCCTGATGTTCGCGGAGAGCCTTTCCCTTGCGGCGACCGAAGAAAGCTTCGGTCGCGCGCCCGCGGCGTTCCATATCCGTCATGCTGCTTCCCGGACCTTGACGGCTTCCTTGAGCGCCTTGACGAGGTCCGTGCGCTCCCACGAGAAGGAGCCGTCGCGGCCCGCCTTGCGGCCGAAGTGACCATAGGCGGAAGTCTTGGCATAGATCGGCTTGTTCAGGTCGAGGTGGCGACGGATGCCGGTCGGCGAGAGGTCCATGTTCTTGCGGATCGCCGCTTCCACCTGATCCTCGCTGACGCCCTTGCCGGTGCCGTGCAGATCGACATAGATCGACAGCGGCTGGGCAACGCCGATCGCGTAGGAAAGCTGGATCGTGCAGCGGTCGGAGAGACCGGCGGCAACGACGTTCTTGGCAAGGTAACGGGCGGCATAGGCGGCAGAACGGTCGACCTTGGTCGTGTCCTTGCCGGAGAATGCGCCGCCGCCATGCGGAGCGGCACCGCCGTAGGTGTCGACGATGATCTTGCGGCCTGTAAGACCAGCATCGCCGTCCGGACCGCCGATGACGAATTTGCCGGTCGGGTTGATGTACCAGTTGCAATCGGTCGCGATCTTCAGATCACCGAGGGCTTCGCGGATATAGGGCTCGACGACGGAGCGAACCTTCTTCGAATCCCACGTCTCGTCGAGATGCTGGGTCGAAAGAACGATCGAGGTCACTTCGGTCGGCTCGCCGTTGACGTAGCGCACGGTCACCTGGCTCTTGGCGTCCGGTCCGAGCTTGGCGACATCGCCGTCGCCCTTCTTGCGGGCAGTGGCAAGCAGCTGCAGAATCTTGTGGGAGTAGTAGATCGGAGCCGGCATGAGATCCGGCGTTTCCTTGCACGCGTAGCCGAACATGATGCCCTGGTCGCCCGCGCCTTCGTCACCCTGCTGGTCGGCTGCGTTGTCGACGCCCTGCGCGATATCGGCAGACTGCGAGTGCAGCAGCACGTCGATCTTCGCCTTCTTCCAGTGGAAGCCGTCCTGCTCGTAGCCGATGTCCTTGATGGCGCGGCGGGCAGCAGCCTTGAATTTCGACGGGTTGATGACGTCGTTGCCGTCCTTGTCCTTCTTCATCAGGCTCGGCGGCAGGCGGACTTCCCCGGCGATGACGACGCGGTTCGTCGTCGCCAGCGTTTCGCAGGCAATGCGCACGCCCCAGGGGTTTACGCCGGTCTTCGCCGCTTCGCGGTAAACCAGATCCACGATCTCATCGGAGATACGGTCGCACACCTTGTCCGGGTGACCTTCGGCAACAGACTCGCTGGTGAAAAGATAATTAGCGCGCATTTCGGGATTTCCCTCAAAGAACAAAAGCTGTGTAGTTGGTACTCATTTCGCGTGCGAAAAACAAGCACAGAAGGACATAAATATATCTTTATATCCAGTGTGGGGCGGTAAATTTTGCCCTGAAAACGCAAAAAAAGGCGGCCTTTCGACCACCTTTCAAAACTGCACTCGCAGACAGGCTCAATCCGCGTCGGCTTCGGCCGCCAGCGCCTTAACAAGCTCCACGACCTTGCGGCGAACCTTTGGGTCTGAGATTTTTACGAATGCTCGGTTGAGCTGCAGGCCTTCTGAGGAAGAAAGGAAATCGACAACGTAATTCGAGCTTGACGCTTCCGCCATCCCGGTTAAAGCGCCGGAGTGTTCGCCCGGGGCGTCTTCGAAGAAGAAGGAAACCGGAACATTGAGAATGCTCGAAATGTTCTGGAGGCGGCTTGCGCCGACGCGGTTCGTTCCTTTTTCGTATTTCTGGATCTGCTGGAAGGTGATGCCAAGGCTCTCGCCGAGCTTTTCCTGGCTCATACCAAGCATTGTCCGGCGAAGACGGATGCGGCTGCCAACGTGGATATCGATCGGGTTTGGCTTCTTTTTGTTTTCAATCATGGTCTTGCCCTAGCAAAGAATTTCAACCTCGTTAAACCGGCAGTGCCCAGACCCATCCGTAACGCCACGTTGCAAGTGACGCCAACCCGTCATCAAACATACGTTAACAACGCCGATTGCGACCACTATGCAATTTTAGGGGTTTTTGGTCAATTCGGCTTGAAAATAAAACCCAAACGGGAAATCGAACCGATCAAAAACAGCAACGTTTCAGTCAACCAGAAGTATGTCTGTCTCGGAAATGGATTCGCGGGGGCGTCGCCGAATCCCTCAAGAGTTGCGTCAATAAAACCGGTCTCATTGAGCCCCAGCCCGGCGACGATCTGCCCATGTGCATTCACGATCGCCGAAATGCCGCTATTGGCATCCCGAATCAGCGGTAGGCCGGTCTCTACGGCGCGCACCCGCGCCTGCTGAAAATGCTGGTAAGGGCCGGGCGTATTGCCGAACCAGGCATCGTTCGTAATGTTCAGGATCGCGCCCGCCTCGGTGATGTCGCCGGTCATCTCATCCGGAAAGATGATCTCGTAGCAGACCAAAGGATAGAGTTTCAGTCCCGTCGGCAGTTCCAGAAGGTGTCGCGTAGCCGCGGCAGAGAAGCCACCCGGCATTTCGACGATATTCTGGATACCGAAATCGTCGAGGATATTTTCGAACGGCACATATTCGCCGAACGGCACGAGGTGCACTTTATCCGAAGCCGCGACGATCTGGCCGCGCCCGTCGATCACGATGATCGAATTGTAGTATCGCACCGGGTTTCCAGGTCCCATCTCTTCGGCGCGCACCGCGCCTGCAATCAGAATCTGATTGTCGTCGAGCGTGTCGGCGATCCGGGTGAGAGCATCCTGATTGTCGGTGAGAATGAAGGGGATTGCCGTCTCCGGCCAGACGATGATGTCCGGTTTCCTGCCGCCGTTCTTGGGGGGCTCGGCGGAAAGCTTCAGATGAGCCTCGAAGATCGCCGACCGGTCTGCATCCTGTCCATCTTCGCGGCCTGGTCGATCATCGGCTGCACGAGCCGGATCACCGGCCGCTTTTCTTCCGGCAGCGGCGCTGGCCTTGGGCGCGACGTACAGCGCATAGCCGCCATAACCGAGATGCGCGGCAAAGAGCAGCGTCGCCAGCCCGACGCCCGACCGCCGCACCCTGCCGCGTTCCAAGAAGCGCGGGTGCTGCGAAGACAAAGACGGCAAGCGCAGTCACGCCCATGGTGCCGATGACATGTGCGGATTGCATCATGAGCGGCATCGGCATCATGCCGTAGCCGATCGCATTCCAGGGAAAGCCGGTGAATGTAACGCTGCGCAGCCATTCGAAGAGGCCGAAGCTCGCGGCAAGCGCGGCGATGCGGCCCATTCCGTCCGACCAGAAGACGCGGGCGATAGCCGCAGCAAGGCCATAATATATCGCAAGCACCGCCGGCAAACCGAGGATCGCCAGCGGTAGCGCCCAGGCAAATTCTTCCGAGTCGATCAACAGGGCATGGCCGAGCCACCAGAGGCCTGCGACGAAATAGCCGAAGCCGAAGAGCCAGCCGATCGCGAATGAGGGCCAGAGGCGGCCAAGAAAACTCGCCTCAGGAGAGGCGGCCGCGCCGTCGATCAACCAGACGAGGAGCGTGAATGAAACGAACATTGCGGCGAAAAAGCCGATTGGCGGCAGCGCCAGAACCGCAAATGCGCCGGCAAGGACCGCCAGCAATGCCCTTTTGAAACCCCAGACCAGGATAACCCTGTCCGCAAACCGCTCCATGCGCGCTCCATTCAAGCCGAGAATCAACCCGGCTCGCAGTCTTTCAAAAAAGCCGCGCTTTGTCGTCCTTGCGGAAATCAGTTCGACGTCGATTCGGCGGGCCGGTCATCCGTTGTTTCAGGTCCGATAGCGCCGTCGCCGTCCGCCTTGACGCGGCGACGGATCGCTTGGCGCTTGCGGGTGATGCGCACCCGCTTGATGCGGCGCGGATCGGCCTCGAGAATGTGGAATTCGAAATCCGGCAATGCCTGTACGACTTCGCCCCGAACCGGAATGCGGCCAAGGGCGGAGAAAATCAGGCCGCCCAGCGTATCGACTTCGTCGACCTGCTCGCTGATGTCGAAATCCGGACCGATCGCCTCTGCAATCTCCTCCAGCTCGACGCGGGCATCGGCGACGAAGACATCTTCGGAAATGCGCTTGAACATGACCTCTTCGTCGTCATGCTCGTCGTCGATATCGCCGACGACCATCTCGACGATGTCCTCGTGCGAAGCGAGCCCGTCGGTGCCGCCATATTCGTCGATGACGAGCGCCATCTGCGTTCGGTTCACCTGCATGCGGCGAAGCAGATCGGATGCGAGCATCGACGGCGGCACGAAAAGAATCTTGCGGATGATCCCGGCCTCGGCCAGCGTCTTCTGCAGGTCGACGCGGGCGAGATCGAAGTTCGGCTTGGCCGAGCGCGCCGGCTTCTGAATGTGCTCCGGGGCGATCTCGACAAGCGGCTCCGCCGCTTTCGCTGTCTTCGAACCCGCGCGGCGCTTGTTGCGCGCCTGCTTGGCGACGTAGGAAAGAAGGTCGCGGATATGCACCATGCCGCGCGGATCGTCGAGCGTATCGGCGTAGACAGGCATGCGGGAGCGTCCGGATTCCTCGAAGAGAATCATCAATTCGCCGATGGTTATGTTCTGATCGACCGCCTCGATATCGGCGCGCGGCACCATCACGTCTGCGACGCGCACTTCGCGGAAGCGGAGGATGTTATGGAGCATCGCCCGCTCGTCTGGCGAAAAGGTATCGTCGCCAGTGTCGGACGTCATAAGCGCGTCGGCGAGATCTTCGCGAATGCGCGAGCCCTGCTGCGGGCGAAGAATGCGGGCGGCGCGCGCCCAGAATGGATCGTCCGGAATGCCTGCTACTACTGCCCGCCTCATCTGAGGAGGAGGATTGATCGGCGTCCTTGGCGTCTGCCGCCGGTTTCGTCGTAAAGTCGCTCATGGTTCCATTTTTAGGTCTTGACCCTCGTATGGGTCAGATAGGCCGAGTACCGCCAAAATGCGAGTCTCCAACCCCTCCATAATTTCGGCTTCGTCATTATCCATATGGTCGTAGCCGAAGAGATGCAAGAAACCATGTACCATCAGATGCGTCAGATGGTCTTCGAACGGCTTTTCGAGCTCCCGTGCTTCCCGTTCGACGGTCTCCCTGGCGATGATGATATCACCAAGCATCGGCCCTGGCATCTTTCCAGGCGTGACCGGAAAGGCTGGAAAAGACAGGACATTGGTGGCCTTGTCCTTCTTGCGCCATTCGGCGTTGATCGCACGGATGGACTCGTCATCCGTGAAGACAAGCGAAAGCTCCGTCGCCGTCTTCGGAAACTTCTGCTTCTCATTGCTCTTGAGAAAGCCAGCCGCTGCCTCCAGCACGCGTTCCGCCAATGCCTGAAGCTCATCCTCGGAGGGCCAGTCGCCCTCCTCGATGCTGATCTGGATGTCGAGTTCGGCCATCAGACCTGCGGGCCGGCGTCTTCGGGCCGTGTCGTGTAGGTGGCGTCGTAGGCCCTAACGATCCGTCCGACCAGCGGATGGCGCACGACGTCGACATCCTTGAAGCGGATCGTCGAAATTCCCTCCACTCCGTCGAGCAGATGCAGCGCCTCGACAAGTCCGGACTTCACCCCGCGCGGCAAGTCGATCTGGCTTGGGTCGCCGGTGACGATCATGCGCGAATTTTCGCCGAGACGCGTCAGGAACATCTTCATCTGCATGGATGTCGTGTTCTGCGCTTCGTCGAGGATGATTGCTGCGTTCGAGAGCGTTCGTCCGCGCATGAACGCAAGCGGCGCGATCTCGATGACGCCGGCCGTGATCGCACGCTCGACCTTGTCGCCCGGCATCATGTCGTAGAGCGCGTCATAGAGCGGGCGGAGATAAGGGTCGACTTTCTCCTTCATGTCGCCCGGCAGAAAGCCAAGGCGCTCGCCGGCTTCGACGGCTGGGCGGGAAAGGATGATCTTCTCGACGGCGCCACGCTCCAGCAGCTGGGCGGCATGCGCAACCGCGAGATAGGTCTTGCCCGTACCGGCAGGTCCGACGCCGAACACCAGCTCGGCACGCTCCATGGCGCGCATATACGCATCCTGCGTCGGTGTGCGTGCAACGATCGTCTTCTTGCGCGTCGAAACCTGCGCCATCGTCAGCTTGGCTTTTTTCTCCATGGTCGGCAGGCTCAGCTGATCGTCGGCGGCGACCGCCATGCGGATTGCGCCTTCCACGTCGGATCGTTCCACGCTGCCGCCTTTCTGGAGCTTCTCATAGAGGTAGTCGAGGGTGCGCCGCGCCTGGTTGGTGGCGACGACATCGCCGGCAATGACGACGGAATTGCCGCGCGCGCGCGCATCGATATTGAGCCGCTCTTCGAGAAGCTTGAGGTTCTGATCGAATTGACCGAATAGCTCGCTGGCGAACCGATTGTTCTCGAACGTCAGGACGAAGTGATTGGCGTCGCTCGCTATGCGTGGGTGGCGCGGTGAAGAAGAAACCAATTCTTGTCCGTTCAAGCGGTCGAGCTCCTTGGGTTAGACCTCAGCCTCTGCAAACTCGGCAAACAGGCTGTTCGTTCCGGTTCCGGTGATTCGCACTTTAATAATGTCACCGATTTGCGATGCTTTTGCATCAACATTCACCGACTGAAGCCAGGGAGAACGGCCGATAAGCTGTCCCGGCATGCGACCGGGCTTTTCAAGCAGCAGATCGATCTCCTTGCCGATGCAGGATTCGTTGAATTCCTGCGTCTGCTTGAGAAGAAGCGCCTGCAGGCGCTCGAGCCGTTCTGCCTTGATCTCTTCCGGCACCTGGTCCTTCAGTTCCGCACCGGGCGTACCCGGCCGTGTCGAGTATTTGAAGGAGAAGGCCTGCGCATAGCGCACCTCCTCCACCAGACGCAGTGTAGCCTCAAAATCCTCGTCTGTCTCCCCGGGAAAGCCAACGATGAAATCGCCCGACAGCGCGATATCGGGCCGGGCAGTGCGGATGCGCTCGATCAGCGTCATATATTCGGCCGCCGTATGGCGCCGGTTCATGGCTTTCAGGATGCGGTCCGAACCGGCCTGCACCGGCAGGTGCAGGTAGGGCATCAGCGCCCGCAGGTCGCGATGCGCCTCGATCAGGCGGTCGTCCATGTCGCGCGGATGGCTGGTGGTGTAGCGGAGCCGGGCAAGGCCGGGGATTTCCGCAAGCCGATAGAGCAGATCGCCAAGGCTCCACTCTTCGCCATTGGGGCCGGCGCCATGCCAGGCGTTGACGTTCTGGCCGAGCAGCGTGATTTCGCGCACGCCGCCGTCGACGAGTTTCTGCGCTTCCTCGAGAATCTGGCTGACCGGCCGGGAGACCTCCGAGCCACGGGTGTAAGGAACGACACAGAAGGTGCAGAACTTGTCGCAGCCTTCCTGAACAGTCAGGAACGACGGTCACTCCGCGCGAGCGGATCTTCTTGGCTTCGGCAATCGGCAGATGCTCGAATTTGTCTTCCAGCGCATATTCGGTATCGACGACGCGATGGCCTTCCTTGGCGCGCCGCAGCGCTTCCGGCAGGCGGTGATAGGTCTGCGGGCCGATGACGACGTCGACGGCAGGCGCGCGGCGAAGGATTTCCTCGCCCTCGGCCTGGGCGACGCAGCCGGCAACGCCGATCATCATCTCGCGCCCGTCGGCAGCCTTCTTCTTTTTCATCTCGCGCAAACGGCCGAGCGCCGAATAGACCTTCTCGGCGGCCTTTTCGCGGATATGGCAGGTGTTCAGGAGAACGAGGTCGGCCTCCTCCATGTCCTCGGTCGGCTCATAGCCGTCGCGGGCGAGCGCATCGCTCATGCGCGTCGAGTCGTAGACGTTCATCTGGCAGCCATAGGTCTTGATGAAGACCTTGCGGCTGTTGCTGCCATCGCGGAGGCCCTCGCTGGGGGCGATCTCCGGGGCCGGAAGAAGGGCGCTGTCTTGGGTCATGGCGGGCTATTTAGTGGTTTTTTGCCCTATAGAAAATCGAAATCTTGACTCAGGAGATTTCCCGGCCGCGCAAGCGGCTGTTGAGCATGGTCGCGGATGCGGCGTGCGATGGTGGCGCTGACCTCTTTTCGGTTCGAATCCGAACGGTACTCGACCGCCTCGCCGAAGGAGACCTCGGCATCGAGCGCGGCACATTTCACGACGTCGAGGAGGTGCGGCACGAGTTCCACGTCGCCGGGCCAGCCGGCCAGCGGGCGATGATAGCGGCCCATCGCAATGCCGTGCGCCCTGGTATAGGCGATCGCCACCGGCTGCACGAAGACGGAGCCGTTCGGCGAGTGCGGCACGGCCATTGCGGCCGCCCCGAAGAGCGAGGATTTGACCTCCAGCAGACGATTGCCGTCCGAGGTCGTGCCTTCCGGAAAGAGCACGACGATCTCGCCGTCGGCCATGCGGCCCGCGATCTCGCTTGCCTGAGTCGCCGGTCTTTCGCTTCTCTTCGCGGACGATGAAGACACTTTTCTGCAGGCGGGCGAGCAGTCCGAAGATCGGCCAGTCGCGCACCTCTATCTTGGCGATGAAGGCGACATCGGCGACGGACGACATCACCATGATATCCATCCACGACGCGTGATTGGCACATAGCATCAGCGGCCTGCGTCCTTCGAGCTTGCCGTGGACCTTCACGCGGATGCCGAGTCCGTGGCAGGCAATGCGATGCCAGAGGCGCGGAAGAGTACGGCGAAGCCTCCAGTCGAAATGGAGACTGAGAAGCTGGAACGGCATCAGCAGGATGCTGGCGGCGACGATGACGATCGCGGCGTAGGCGATGCGCAGCCAGACGATCAACTCGAACTCCCTGCGGCTGCGGTCATCGGCTCAGCGTTCGTCTTTCTTCAGCGGAATGCCGTAAAGCTCCAGCCGATGGTCCACGAGCTGGAAGCCGTGTTCGCGGGCGATACGCTCCTGCAGCGCTTCGATCTCCGGCGAACGGAATTCGATGACCACTCCGTTCTTCAGGTCGATCAGGTGGTCGTGATGCTCTTCCGGTACCGTCTCGTAACGCGAGCGGCCGTCGCGGAAATCGTGGCGGGCGATGATGCCGGCGTCTTCGAAAAGCTTGACGGTGCGATAGACGGTCGAGATCGAAATCTTCGCATCGACCTTCACGGAGCGACGGTATAGCTCCTCGACATCCGGGTGGTCCTCCGACTCTTCCAGAATGCGGGCGATCACGCGGCGCTGCTCGGTCATCCGCATGCCGCGCTCGGTGCAAAGCTCCTCAAGGGTCTTGGCTACGTCCGTCATTGGCGGCCTTCATTCGAAATTCCAGTTCTTCACGGAACTAGCGAAGAACGCGCTTCATGACAAGCGCTGTGGAAACGGCGCCGTTCGCATCCTTGTAGTATCCGCGGCGTTCGCCGACCTTCTCGAAGCCGAGCTTGCGATAGAGGCCGAGGGCGGCAGCGTTGCCGTCGTCGACTTCCAGGAAGATGCTTTCGCCGCCGCGCAGCTTGGCTTCGCGCATCGCCGCCTGCATCAGCCGCCAGCCGAGCCCGGCGCGGGCAACCTTCGCCTGCACGGCGATCGTCAGAATTTCCGCTTCGCCGGCGACCTGACGGGCAAGCACGAAGCCCGGCAGCGGCTTTTTCAGGAAGGCGTTCGTCTGGCGCGCGACGAAGCCGAAGACGTTGTCCTGGCTGAGCAGGCTGTAGAACTCGCCGTCGCCCCAGGGGCGGGCAAAACGCTCGCCGTGCAGGGCAGCGACCGCGCGGCAATCGTCGCTTTCCATGGCGACGATCTCGAATTCCGGTTTCAGCGTCAGATAGGATTCCAGCATGGTCACACTCGTGCGATCGCAAACCCGGCCTGCGGCTTGGCGTCGGGTCCGCGCAGATAAAGGGGCTTCGGCTTTCCGGAACCCGGATCGGCGGCAGCGCCGAGGCGTGCCACGATGGAAATCGGAAACTTGTTGGCGTGATCGCCCGTCGCATCGGTCTTCAGCAGCGGCGTCGCCGATCCGGTGATCTCGCCGTCGAAGGTCGGCCGCAACAGCCTGGGCTTCCTCGATCGTCACTGCGCGAGGCTCATCGAGCGCCATGCCGTCGGCGGAAAAGCTCTGGAGATAGATTTCGCCGCGCTTGGCGTCCATGGCGGCAAGAACGGGGCGGCCGGGAGTCTTCTCGCGCTGGGCGGCGGCCATGGTTTCAAGCGTCGTGATGCCGACAGCCGGGATATTGAGCGCAAGAGCGAAGCCACGAGCCGCCGCAACACCGACGCGGATGCCGGTGAAGGAGCCTGGACCGATCGTGACGGCAACGCGTTCGGTCATCGCGAGCTTCATGTCCGCCTGCTTCAGCACGCGGTCGATGATTCCCATCAGATGTTCTGCATGACCCTTGCCGATCATGTCCGATGCCTCCCCCAGCACCGTATCCCTGCCGCTGTCGTATAGAGCGGCAGCGCAATCCACACCAGCCGTGTCGAGCGCCAGAACAATCATGCCATCAATTTCCGAATAAATACCTACCATAAACTCAACCGGCCTTGCTCAATGCTGAGCCGGCTGAATTTCGGCACAAACCGTCAGGCGGCGATCACTTCCTGCACTTCCGGAACGAAGTGGCGAAGCAGGTTCTGAACGCCGTGCTTCAGGGTCGCCGTAGACGAGGGGCAGCCGGAGCAGGAGCCCTTCATGTTGAGATAGACCTTGCCATCCTTGAAGCCGCGGAACGTGATGTCGCCGCCATCCTGGGCAACTGCCGGACGCACGCGGGTATCGAGCAGTTCCTTGATGGTGAGCACGATGGTCTGATCAGCCTCGTCGAAGAATTCACCGCCGGCATCGAGCTCTTCGGAAAGAGCGGAGGCTTCACCCATGACCGGCTTGCCGGACATGAAGTGTTCCATGATGGAGCCGAGGATGGCGGGCTTCAGGTGCTGCCACTCCTGATTCTCCTTGGAAACGGAGATGAAGTCATAGCCGAAATAGACGCCGGTAACGCCCGGGATTTCGAAAAGGCGGGCGGCGAGCGGTGAAGCCTGGGCTTCCTCGGCGCTGCGGAACTCGGCCGTGCCGTTTTCCATAACGACCTTACCCGGCAGGAACTTTTGGGTGGCGGGGTTCGGCGTGGCTTCGGTCTGAATGAACATTTCGCTCTCCATGCGGCCCGGATCGTCGCTCAGGCCGTCTTTAGAATTCTTCAAAAGAAAATAAGCCGATTGGCCGACTCTATTCAAGAGCCTGAGACTCCAGAAATAGGCTGCATTCGGCATCGTGTCTCACGCCAGCGCATCCAGTTCCTCGTTCGTCAGCGTATCCGGCAATACGGTAACGGGGATCGGGAAAGGCCGCAGCTTTTCCGACAACTGACGACACCAGAGGCCCGGGGCCTTCCTTGGCAGAACTTGCGGCAAGCACCAGGATCGCGATATCGCGGTCTTCCTCGATCACCGCATTGATCTGCTCGACGGCACTTCCCTCGCGGATCACGACTTCCGGCTCGATGCCGATCGTCTCGCGGACGACCTGCGCCGATCTTGGCGACGACGGCTTCGGCCTCTTCGCGGGCCTCGGCCCGCATGATCTCCTCGACGCCCAGCCATTGCTGGAAATCGCCGTCGGGGATCACATAGACGAGCACCAGTCCGCCATTGGAATTCTTGGCGCGCCGGCCGGCATAATGCACGGCGCGTTGGCATTCAGGCGTACCATCGATGACCGCCATGAACTTGCGGCGATGACCTTCGAGCCGTGAGAGTCGCTTTGATACCATGGCGCGGACTCTGACACCCTAACAGCGGAAATTTGCAAGCCCTTCCTTTATCCCGGAGTTCTCCCCAGCTGGGGAGACGAAAAGGTGTCTCAGTAGAGGAAGCCGATGATGTCGCGCACATCCTTCATGGTGGCTTCGGCGCGGGCGCGAGCCCGCTCGTCGCCGTTGCGAAGGATGGCGTCGATGTGGCTCGTATCGTCCATCAGGCGGCGCATCTCGCCGGTGATCGGCGACAGCACCTGGACGGCGAGATCGACCAGCGCCGGCTTGAAGACGGAGAACTGCTGGCCGCCGAATTCGGCAAGCACCTCAGCCTTCGTCTTGTCGGCAAGTGCGGCATAGATGCCGACGAGATTGTCGGCTTCCGGCCGGCCCTTCAGGCCTTCGACCTCGCTCGGCAAGCCGTCCGGATCGGTCTTGGCCTTGCGGATCTTCTTCGAGATCGCGTCCTCGTCGTCCATCAGGTTGATGCGCGAAAGGTCCGACGGGTCGGACTTCGACATCTTCTTGGTGCCGTCGCGAAGCGACATGACGCGCGGCGCAGGGCCGTCGATCAGCGGCTCGACCATCGGGAAATAGGCATGCACCGGCTCGTCGCCGACGGTGATGTCGATGCCGTGGCCGGCCCGGCGAATGTGATCCTGATAGTCGAGGTTGAACTTCATCGCGATATCGCGGGCAAGCTCGAGATGCTGCTTCTGATCGTCGCCGACCGGAACATGCGTGCCGCGATAGACGAGAATGTCGGCCGCCATCAGGCTCGGAT
The DNA here is from genome assembly GCA_963838565.1 of uncultured Alphaproteobacteria bacterium. Lineage (GTDB taxonomy): Bacteria > Pseudomonadota > Alphaproteobacteria > Rhizobiales > Rhizobiaceae > Rhizobium. The sequence goes on along the minus strand of CAWIRO010000015.1, from coordinate 156,469 downwards.
AGGCGAGCAGGCCGAGCGAGGCGTTCTCGCGGTCCTTGCCGGCCTTGTCCTTGAACTGCGTCATGCGGTTCATCCAGCCGATGCGGGCGACGCAGTTGAAGATCCAGGCGAGTTCGGCGTGCTGCGGCACGGCCGACTGGTTGAAGACGATATGCTTTTCCGGATCGATGCCGGAGGCGATGAAGGCTGCGGCGATCGAGCGGATCTGGCCCGGCAGATCGTCGTGCACGAGCTGCGCGGTAAGCGAATGCAGGTCGACGACGCAATAGATGCAGTCGTTGCCTTCCTGCAGCGCCACGAACTTGCGGATCGCGCCGAGATAGTTGCCGAGATGGAGATTTCCGGTCGGCTGCACGCCGGAGAATACGAGCTTTTTGAATTCGGTCATGTCGTCCTCGATCAGGCTGGTGGAGGGCCCCAGACCCGAAGGGTCATGTTGCTAACGCGGCGGCTTATGCACGTGTGCCGCCCTGCAATCAAGAGGCGGCCGGTGCTGCATGCTGGATCAGATCGAAGGTGTTGCCGTAAGGATCCGCAAACACCGCCACGGTGCCGTAAATTTCATGCCGGGGCGCCTCGAGAAAGCGCACGCCCCTCGCCACCATAGCGGCATGATCTCGCGCAAAATCATCGGTCTTCAGGAAGAAGCCCACTCGTCCCCCGGTCTGATTGCCGATCGCTGCCTGTTGCCGCTCGCCCACTGCTTGCGCAAGCAGGAATGCGGCACCGTCAGTGCCTTCGGGCTTGACGACCACCCAGCGCTTGCCTTCGGGCTGCACCTCGTCCTGAAGGCAGTCGAACCCGAGCGCGCCGCAATAGAATGCCTTGGCGCGATCATAGTCGTCGACGACGAGCGTAACGAGGAAGAGGGATTGGGGCATCAATAAGGCTCCGGCTGAGGGCTGCTATTTCGCATTACATCGTCTTGCCAGTCGCGGACAGCGCCTTCTAATGCCGGGTTGTGGCAAAGCATTGATTTTCATCGAAGGGTAGCGAGTATTTTATACTCAATTTTAGTTATAAATGCTGTAAAGAAATGAGATAATTGAGGATGAGTCACTTTTTTGATGAGCATTAAATTTCACAAAATGGCCACTTTTTGAATGAAACGTTCTCGCCGCCAACCAGAGCATAGCATGATTCGCTGCTGTTCTACCTGGAGGGGACGTCATGCATACGACTTTATCACTCGTTCTTGCTGGCTTGTTCACCTTGTCCTGCTGCGTCAATGCTGAGGCGCAGACCAGCAAAAAAACCAAGGTAAGACCTTTCAACAGCACCGCATCGCTGCCCTATACGGTTCAGACCGTCAGCGTCAGAGTCGGCTGCTTCCCGCCGCAGCTTAGAGCCATCCTCTCGCATATCGCGGCCAAGACCGGTCGAATGCCGGTGGTCACGTCCGGCTTCCGGCCGCATTCCGGCCGCGCGCATTCTCAGCATCGCCATTGCAAGGCGGCCGACATCCGCGTGCCGGGCGTCTCGGAACGGACGATCATCGCGGCAGCGCAGACGGCACCTGGCATCGGCGGCATCGGGCGATACTGCAACGGTATTGTCCATGTCGATATCGGGCCGAAGCGCCGCTGGAGCCACTGCTGAACACGAAGGCCGCGGCTCAGGCTTCGGTATTGGGTGCAGGCTTCCGTTTGAGGTTCCGCCGGATCATGCCGAGGTCGGCGCCGCCGATCAAAAAGGCCGTCGCGAAATAGACGATCATCGAAATGACGATCAAGAGGCCGAGTGTCGCGATCTTGGTGGTCAGATGGGCACCGGAGGCAAGCCACGGTTCCCAGCGATGCTGGAGGAAGATAACGGCGCCGCTCATCACGGCTGCGGAAACGACGAGCAGGGCCGCCCGGCGAGCCAGTGCCCATTCCCAGGCAAGATGGCCGCGCCGAAGCAATGTCACGAAAAGCAGTACCGTACTGATCCAGCCGGCGGTCGCTTCTGCAACTGCAATGCCCGGGGCGCCCAAGTGCGGAAAAAGCGTCAGTGCCGTGGCGCAGTTGACGGCGACGGCGATCGCCGAGAAGCGCATCGGCGTCTTGGTGTCCTCGCGGGCGTAGAAGCCGGGCTGCAGCGCCTTGATGAGCACGAAGGCCGGCAGGCCGATCCCGTAGATAGCAAGAATCGATCCGACGAGCGCCGTGTTCTCCTGATGGAAAGCGCCGCGTTCATAAAGCACGCGGATGATCTCGTCGGCCAGGAACCAGAGGGCAAAGGCGGCGGGGATTGTCAGGAACAGCACGAATTCGATCGAACGGTTCTGCAGGTTTCCGGCTTCGCGCAGATTGCCGCCCTTCAGGGCGCGGGCAAGCTCCGGCAACAGTACCACGCCAACGGCAACGCCAACGACGCCGAGCGGCAGCTGGTAAATGCGGTCCGCATATTGAAGCGCGGCGATCGCGCCGTCGCGGGAAGAGGCGATCGCCTGGCCGATCAGCTGGTTGATCTGTGTGATCCCGCCGGTGACGGCGGCCGGCACCGCCAGGATCAGCAGCCGCTTGACGTTCGGCGTCATGCGGGGGAAGCGGAAACCGATGCTCATGCCGGCATGCAGGACGCCGATATAGACGACGGCGAGCTGCAGGATACCGGCCGCGAGCACGCCCCAGGACAGATACCACGCGGTGGCGAGCGGCTCGGCGCCGGTATAGAGCGCGTAGGCGAGCGCGCCGATCATCACGACATTGAGGAAGACGGGCGCGACCGCTGCGGCGAAGAAGTGGTGCAGCGAATTCAGCATGCCGCTCATCATCGCCGTCAGCGACATGCACATGAGATAGGGAAACATCACCGCCGCCATGCGGATCGTGATCGAAAACTTGTCCGCATCGTCGGCAAAGCCCGGCGCGATGACGAAGCGCACCAGCAGCGGCATGCAAAGCTCCATCACGATCGTGATGAGCAGCAGCACCGAAAAGAGCACGCCGAAGACCTCTTCGGAAAACCGCTTGGCGCCGTCGGTTCCGTTCGCTTCGATCTCCTTCGCAAAGAGCGGCACGAAAGCCGCGTTGAAGGCGCCTTCGGCAAACAGCCGGCGGAAGAGGTTGGGAAAGCGGAAGGCGGCGTAGAAGACGTCGGCCATGGGGCCGGTGCCGAGGGCCGCCGCCATCAGCGTTTCGCGAGCGAAGCCGAAGATGCGGCTGCCGAGGGTCGCGCCGCCGACAGTGGCGAATTTCTTGACCAGAACTCATACGGGAGAACCGGCTTTCTTTTCGCCCGGCTGCAGGGTTTGCGCGGTGGCGGCGGGCGCAATGATGCCGGACGGCATGCGCTCGCGAAGCTCATCCTCCTCGCCGGCCATAACGGCCTTCAGCCGGGCGGTGATATTGGCGCGCTTGCTGTCGCTGGAGATCTTCTGGCCGACGAGGTCCGTGACATAGAAAGTATCGATGACCTTCTCGCCGAAGGTCGTGATGCGGGCGGACTGGATATCGAGCGAAAGATCGGAAAGCACAGCGGTGATCTCCGAAAGCAGACCGGCGCGGTCGAGGCATTCGACTTCGATGACGGTGAACTTGTTCGACAGGTTGTTGGTAATGTTGACCGACGGCGGAATGACGAAGGCCTTGCTCTTCTTGCGATTCTTCGTGCGCGTGGCGATGACCTCCGGCAGCCGCTTGCGGCCGGAAAGCACGTCTTCGATCATCCTGCCGATGCTGGCGGCACGGCGAAGCTCGTCGGCATCGTCCTGGAATTCGCGGCTGATATGGATCGTGTCCAGCGCACGGCCGTCGGAAGTCGTGAAGATCTGCGCGTCGACGATATTCGCGCCCGCTGCCGCACAGGCGCCGGCAATGATGGCGAGCAGACGGGGGTGGTCCGGCGAGAGCACCGTAACCTCGGTAATCGCATGGAAACTATCCGTCCGCACGGTTGTCGCCAGCGCCTGGCCGTTCTTGTCCGCCTGGCGGATGAAATGGGCGTGGCGAACCTGGTCTTCCAGCGGCACGGAAAGCAGATAGGGCTGGTAATGCAGCTTGCTGTAGGTCTTGCGATCCTTCTGGCTCCAATCGGACAGCGCGTTGAACAGCGCCTCAGCCGCGAATTGAGCGCGCTCCTTGCGGGAGACTTCCGAAAAGCCGCCGGAAAGCAGCAGCTCGGTTTCGAAGTAGAGCGTTCTCAGCAGCTGGCCCTTCCAGCCGTTCCAGACGCCGGGGCCGACGGCACGGGTATCGCAGATCGTCAGGATCAGCAGCATCTTCAGGCGATCGAGCGATTGAACCCGGTCGGCGAAGTCGGTGATCGTCTTGCGGTCGGTGAGGTCGCGGGTCTGGGCAACCATCGACATCGTCAGATGCTCCTCGATCAGCCAGACAACGAGTTCCGTCTGCTTCTGCGACAGACCGAAACGGGTGCAGAGTTTGCGAGCAACCCGGGCGCCTGCGACTGAATGGTCCTCCTGCCGGCCCTTGGCGATGTCGTGGAGGAGCACGGCGACATAGAGCGCTTCGCGATCTTCGATATGCGGCATCAGCTTGTTGGCGAGCGGATGCAGGTCGTCGGCCTTGCCCTTGTCGATTTCGGAGAGCACGTCGACGGTGCGGATCAGATGCTCGTCCACCGTATAGTGATGGTACATGTTGAACTGCATCATCGCGACGATCTTGCCGAATTCCGGGATGAAGCGGCCGAGCACGCCGGCCTCGTTCATGCGGCGCAGGATGAGCGCCGGATCGCGCTTGGAGGTGAGCATCGACATGAAGAGGCGATTTGCCTCGTCGTTTTCCCGCAGATCGTTGTCGATCAGGTTGAGCGAGCGCGTGACGCGTTTCAGCGTATCCGGATGGAACTCGAGGCCATTGATATCGGCAACATGGAAGAGACGGATGATGCTGACCGGATCGTGCTTGAACACGTCCGGGCTGGCGAGCGCGATGCGGCCGCGATCCTCGACGAATTCGATGCTGCCGGGAATTTTGCGCGCGCGACGGGCAAAGCGGCTGATGACGCCGGTGAGCCCGGGCGCCGACTTCGCTTGCTGATCTTCGAGCGCGGCGCAAAGAATCCGTGTCAGGTCGCCGACATCCTTCGCAACCAGGAAATAGTGCTTCATGAAGCGCTCGACAGCCGAAAGGCCCGGGCGAGAATGATATCCGAGCGCTTCGGCAATCTCCCGCTGGATGTCGAATGAAAGCCGCTCCTCCGCCTTGCCCGTCAGGAAATGCATGTGGCAGCGCACTGCCCAGAGAAAATCGTCGGCCTTCTCGAAAACGCGGTACTCGTGCTTCGAGAGGACGCCAAGCGCTACGAGTTCGGCGGTGTCACGGACGTGGTAGTAGTATTTGGAGATCCAAAAGAGCGTGTGCAGGTCGCGAAGCCCGCCCTTGCCCTCTTTGACGTTGGGCTCGACGAGATAGCGCGTGTCGCCCGCCTTGCGGTGGCGCTCGTCGCGTTCGGCAAGCTTGGCGGCGATGAACTCCGGGCCGGTGCCGGTGACGATCTCCTTGTCGAAGCGGGTCTCAAGCTCGGTCGCGAGCGTTTTCAGGCCGCAGATGTAGCGCATCTCGAGGATCGCCGTGCGGATCGTCATGTCGGACCTGGAGAGCGCGATGCACTCCTCGATCGTTCTCGTTGCATGGCCGACCTTGAAGCCCATGTCCCAGAGGACGTAGAGCATGAATTCGACAGCCTTGTGCGTCTCTTCGGCCGGCTTCGGCTGAAAAAGGAAGAGCAGGTCGATATCGGAACCCGGCGCCAGCGTATCGCGGCCGTAGCCACCGACGGCGGTGACCGCAAACTTGCCGCGCTGAGCGGGGAAGATGTGGGCCGTCGTGAACTCGTAAAGCACAGAAATGATCTGGTCTTGCACCCAGGAAATGCGCCGGGCGCAATTCAGGCCGCTCCCGTCGGCCGAGAGAAGCTCCCGTGCCTTTTGGCGGCCCTCGGAGCTCGCCTTCTTGAGGGTGGCAAGCAGATCGGAACGCATGACGTCGGGCCGATTCCTGTTGGCTTCGGCGACGGCGTCGCAAAGCGACTGCAGATAGGCCGGGTCAAGAACTTCGGAGAAGTCGATGTCGTTCTTCGTCGCCATGCGCGAAGCGGCTTCCTGTTCGCGCGGCGCGACCGCGTCTCGTTTCGTCTGCATGCGCTATAGCCTCTTTGCCCGGCATTTGACACGGGCTTTCATACTGCAAGAACCCTTAATTTTGGCGAAAAGGTGGTTTCCTTCTCCCTTAGGGAGGGAAGGGCTCTCAAGCCGCGACTTGCTCATTCACCGAGTAAAGGACGTTGCGCGCCTCGCCGGCAATCGCCTCAAGAGTGGCCTTGTCGCATTCGCGGTAGCCGGCCTTGGCTATGGCAGTCGCAAGCTCACAGATGATAGCACACGATTGCGTGATTTTGAGCAGGCCGAAGGGCGAGTTCCAGCCGCGAGGGTTGCCGTGCTCGTCGGCGTTGCGCAGCGCTTCGAGCATGGTGAACATGTCGGCAAGGCGCCGGGTTTCCTGAAGGAGGCTGCCCATGAACATTGTGCGTCTCCTAGCTCAGCTGCTTCTTGAGATCATAGAGCGCATCCAGCGCCTCGCGCGGCGTCATGTCATCGAGGCTCATCGCCTTCAGCGCTTCTTCGACCTTCGAGGCCTTGCGGCTTGTATCCTCGCGCCGCACGGCGACCTGAAAGAGCGGCAGGTCATCGATCAGCTGGCTTGCCGGGTTCTTACGGTCGGCGTCCTCCAGACGGGTCAATACATCACGGGCTCTGGCGACAACCGACGCGGGAAGCCCGGCCAGGCGTGCGACCTGGATGCCGTAGGAGCGGTCAGCGGCGCCGGGACCGACTTCGTGCAGGAAAATGACGTCGCCGTCCCACTCCTTCACTTTCATGGTCGCGTTCGACAGGCGGGAAAGCTTTTCGGAAAGCACCGTCAGCTCATGGAAATGCGTGGCGAAGAGCCCGCGGCAGCGGTTGGCCTCGTGCAGATGCTCGACCGCCGCCCAGGCGATGGAGAGACCGTCGAACGTTGCCGTGCCGCGGCCGATTTCATCGAGGATGACGAGCGAGCGGTCGGTCGCCTGGTTGAGGATCGCCGAGGTTTCGACCATCTCGACCATGAAGGTCGACCGGCCGCGCGCCAAATCATCCGACGCCCCCACGCGGGAGAAGAGCCGGTCGACGATGCCGATATGGGCCGAGGTGGCGGGCACGAAGGAGCCCATCTGAGCGAGGATTGCAATCAATGCATTCTGGCGCAGGAACGTCGACTTACCGCCCATGTTCGGACCGGTGAGCAGCCAGATCGCCCCGTCCTTGCCGGCCGCAACCGGCGAGAGGTCGCAATTGTTGGCGACGAACGGGCCGGAGGACTGGCGCCGCAGCGCCTGCTCGACAACCGGGTGACGGCCGCCTTCGATCGAAAACATCTTCGATCCGTCGACCAGCGGACGGCAGTAGGCCTGTTCCTCGGCGAGCAAGGCGAGGCTGGCCGCGACATCGATGACGGCAAGCGCCCGGGCGCCCGCCTTGATCGTCTCTGCCTCCGCGACCACCGCCGCCGTCATCCGGTCGAAGGCTTCGAGCTCGATCTGCAATGCCCGGTCGGCCGCGTTCGCGATGCGGCTTTCGAGATCGGCAAGCTCGGTCGTCGTGAAGCGCATGGCGTTCGCCATCGTCTGGCGATGGATGAAGCGGGCTTTTGCCTCCGGCGTATCCGTCATCGGCCCGGCATTGCCGGCGGTCACCTCGATGAAATAGCCGAGAATATTGTTGTGCTTGATCTTCAGCGATTTGATGCCGGTCTCATCGGCATATTGCACCTGCAACCCGGCTATCACCCGGCGCGACTGGTCGCGAAGCGCCCGGACCTCGTCCAGTTCGGCATTGGCGCCGTCGCGCAGGAAGCCGCCGTCACGCTTCAGAAGCGGCAGTTCGTCAGCGAGCGTTTCGGAAAGCAGGGTCTCGAGAGCCGATGGCAACGCCCGCAGGCCGGAAAGCGCCGTACCGAGCTCTTCCGGGAGAAGCGCAGTGCCAAGCAGATGGGCCACGTCGGCAGCAGCACCCAGTCCCTGCCGGATCGCCCAGAGATCGCGCGGACCGCCCCGATCGAGCGCGAGGCGGGAGAGCGCGCGGGGCATATCCGGCACATGCTTCAGCGCGTCGCGCAGATCTCCGCACAGCGACGGCTCATCCATCAGGAAGCCGATCGAGTCCAATCGCTCGTTGATACGGGCAGGATCGGTCAGCGGCGACATCAGCCGCTCGGCGAGAAGGCGAGCCCCTCCGCCGGTGACGGTCCGGTCGATCGCCTTCAAGAGCGAACCGTTCCGGTCGCCCGACAGCGTACGGGCAAGCTCCAGATTGGCGCGGGTGGCGGGATCGATGAAGAGCGTCGAGGCACCGCTCTCCCGCTCCGGCCTGCCGAGAGGCGGGCGTTCCGCGATCTGCGTCTTTTCGACGTAAGCGACGGCCGCTGCCGCTGCCGCGAGTTCGGCGCGCGAGAAGGTGCCGAAACCGTCGAGCGTCGAGACGCCGAAGTAGCGGGCGATGCGGCTTTCGGCAGTGGCGCTGTCGAAGAGAACGGCCGGCTGCGGCACGGCCGTGCGGCCGAGCACGTCGAAGACCGGCTTCAGTTCAGGATCGTGGAAGATGGTATCCGGCAGGATCAGTTCGCGCGGATCGATGCGCAGGATATCGGCGAGCAGCCGCGAGCTCTCGGTCTCCGCGAGCCGGAAGACGCCGGTCGAAATATCGATCCAGGCAAGCGCCATCAGCGGCTCGGATGCGCCGCGAATCCGGGTAAGCGCCATCAGATAGTTCGATTCCGAGGGCGAAAGCAGCTTTTCCTCGGTGATCGTGCCCGGTGTGACGAGACGGATGACATCGCGTTTGACGACGGATTTCGAGCCGCGCTTCTTTGCCTCCGCCGGGTCTTCCACCTGTTCGCAGACGGCAACGCGGAAACCGAGCGCGATCAGTTTCTGCAGGTAATCGTCTGCCGCATGCACCGGCACGCCGCACATCGGGATATCCTGGCCCATATGCTGGCCGCGCTTCGTCAGCGTGATGCCGAGTGCGCGCGAGGCCTCCAGCGCATCCTCGAAGAACAGCTCGTAGAAATCGCCCATGCGATAGAAGAGCAGCGAACCGGGATTGTTCGCCTTGATCTCGATGAATTGCTCCATCATCGGCGTCGCCGACGCGCGGCTTTCCTCCGTGGCAAGCTCGGCCGCGGTGAAGGCTTCGTTTCCTGTGTCTATTCGTGCGTTCACGGAGCTGCAGTTTTTCCCAAAAAAACAGGTGCCAACCCTATCCGCGCGCCGCTATAGATGACAACAGCTATTGAGGAAGAGCAAGGCGTCGCCCACAAGACGTTGGAGGAGAAATGGCAGATACCGAGCAGAAGCAGCGGCCGGCGACGTCCGTGACCGATAACGAGGCACTTGAGTTCCACGCGATGGGGCGGCCCGGAAAGCTGGAAATCAACCCGACGAAGCCGATGGCGACGCAGCGCGATCTCTCGCTTGCCTATTCGCCGGGCGTTGCAGTACCGGTGAAGGCGATCGCTGCCGATCCGGGCACCGCCTATGACTACACGACGCGCGGCAACATGGTGGCCGTCATCTCCAACGGCACGGCAATTCTCGGTCTCGGCAATCTCGGCGCGCTGGCCTCGAAGCCGGTGATGGAAGGCAAATCCGTTCTGTTCAAGCGCTTCGCCGATGTCGATTCCATCGACCTCGAAATCGACACGGAAAATGTCGACGAGTTCATCAATTGCGTGCGCTTTCTCGGTCCCTCCTTCGGCGGCATCAATCTGGAGGACATCAGGGCGCCCGACTGCTTCATCATCGAGCAGCGCCTGCGCGAGCTGATGGATATTCCGGTCTTTCACGACGACCAGCATGGAACGGCAATCATCGCAGCGGCCGGCCTCATCAATGCGCTGGAGCTGACCGGACGCGACCTGAAGACGACGAAACTCGTCTGCAACGGTGCCGGGGCTGCGGCAATCGCCTGCGTCGAGCTCATCAAGGCGATGGGCTTTGCGCCGGAGAACATCATCCTCTGTCGATACCAAGGGCGTGATCTATCAGGGCCGCACCGAGGGCATGAACCAGTGGAAGTCGGCGCACGCGGCAAAGACCAAGGCGCGCACTCTGGAGGAAGCCATGAAGGGTGCGGACGTCGTTTTCGGCCTGTCCCAGAAGGGCGCTTTTTCGGAAGACATGATCCGCTCGATGGCGGATCGGCCGATCATCTTCGCGATGGCCAATCCCGATCCGGAAATCACGCCGGAAGAGGTCGCCCGCATCCGCGATGATGCCATCATGGCGACGGGACGCTCCGACTATCCGAACCAGGTGAACAACGTCCTCGGCTTTCCTTACATCTTCCGCGGCGCGCTCGACGTCCGCGCCACGACGATCAACGACGAGATGAAGATCGCTGCCGTCGAGGCGCTGGCCAATCTGGCGCGCGAGGATGTGCCGGATGACGTCGTTGCCGCCTATCAGGGCAACCGGCCGCGTTTCGGGGCGCAATATATCATTCCGGTGCCCTTCGATCCGCGTTTGATCTCGGCGATCCCGGCGGCGGTGGCGGAGGCTGCGATCGAAGAGCGGCGTCGCCCGCAAGGTGATCACCGACATGGCCGGCTATCGCCGCGAGCTTTCGGCCCGGCGCGATCCGATCGCCTCGACGCTCGCCAGCCTCTACGAGCGGGTGCGCCGCCGTCCGAAGCGGATCGTCTTTGCCGAGGCGGAGGAAGAGCAGGTGCATGCGCGCGGCGATGTCCTATGCCAACCAGCAGCTCGGCACCGCAATCCTTCTCGGCCGCGAAGACCTGATCAGGGCAACAGCGGAGCGCGCCGGCATCGACCTCAACCGGCCGGGCCTCGAGATCGTCAATGCCCGCATCTCGACCCGTGTCGAAGCCTATATCGACTATCTCTATGCCCGGCTGCAGCGGAACGGCTATCTCCACCGCGATGCGCAGCGCCTCATCCACAACGACCGCAATCATTTCGCCGCCTCGCATGGTGGCGCTCGGCGATGCGGACGGCATGGTCACGGGCATCACCCGCAACTACTCGACGGCGCTGGAAGACGTGCGCCGCTGCATCGATGAGAAGCCGGGCCATCGTGTCATCGGCGTGTCGCTGGTGCTTGCGCGCGGCCGCACGGTCTTTGTCGCCGATACCGCGGTTCACGACATGCCGACCGCCGAGGAGCTCGCGGATATTGCCGAGGAAGCGGCAGGTTTCGCACGTCGCATGGGCTACCAGCCGCGCGTCGCGCTGCTCGCCTATTCGACCTTCGGCCATCCTTCGGGCGAACGCTCGGAGCGCGTGCGCGAGGCGGTGAAGATCCTCGACAAGCGCCGCGTCGATTTCGAGTACGACGGTGAGATGGCCGCTGACGTGGCACTGAACCGCAAGGTGATGGACCAATACCCGTTCTGCCGCCTGTCCGCGCCGGCAAACGTGCTGGTCATGCCGGCCTTCCACTCGGCCTCGATCTCCACGAAGATGCTGCAGGAACTTGGCGGATCGACGGTGATCGGCCCGATCCTTGTCGGTCTCGACAAGGCCGTTCAGATCACCTCGATGGGGGCCAAGGATTTCGACATCGTCAACATGGCAGCGATCGCGGCCTACGCAGCCGGGTGATCGCAACAAAAAAGCCCGCCTCGAATTGTCGGGGCGGGCTTTGATTGAAGCTTCCGGAAAATCAGCTCGCGAAGCGGCCGGCGTCGGCGCCGTAGTAGTTCAAATACCGATCCGAAATGCTGGTGATCGGCAGCACGATCAGCACATCCGTCGTGTTGAACGCATGGTCGACGACGGCCGCTGGAACCGACCATGGCGCCGAGGCGAAGATAGCCCTTGATCAGCGGCGGAAGCGCCATCAGGGCCCTCTTCGGGTTGACGGCTTCCGGCGGCATCAGATCCATGTCGCGGGCGAGATGCGGCAGGGCGCTGACCGCCCATTCGCCCTTGGCAAGCACGGTATGGTGCAGGAAGGAAAGCGCCAGCGCATGGCTCTCCGGATGTACGCCGGGGAAGGAGGCGCAGCCGAACATGGCGCTCATGCCGTGCTTCAGCGCGTAGGCCCAGTTGCCCTGCCAGAGAAGTTCGACCGTGCGCTTGGTGCGGTATTCCGGCAGCACGCAGGAGCGACCGAGTTCCATGAAACGCTTGTCCGGATGGCGCGCGAGGAGCTCTTCGATCTCGAATTCGGAAGCCGAATAAAAGCCGCCATTTGCCATGGCCACATCCTGGCGCAGCAGACGATAGGTGCCGACGATCTGGTCTTCGCTGTCGCCTTCGATCGAGTGGTCGAGAACGAGAAGATGATCGCAGAAGGCGTCGTAAGCGTCGAAATCGCGTTCGCGGCGCATGGCTTCCGGCGGGAGCTGGGCCTGCATTTCCTGAACAAAAACCCGGTAGCGCACATGCTGCGCGGCATCGATCTCGCGCGCGGTGCGGGCGAGGCGGGTTTCGAGATTGCCGATGCGGCCGAGGACGTCGCCTTCCTTCGGCGCGACAGACGCTGCAGGCCGGGCAGCCTCCGCCGTCGTGTCGCGATTAAGGATGTCGATAGACATGCTGATTTTCCCGTTGCCGGCTCATGGCGTGTCATAAAACACTTCTATGCGACAGGAAAGTGACATGAAGTTTACGGAAAAACGCCGTTCCGTGTCACCCTGCCTCAGAGCGCTTCGGCGCGGCGGGCGGAAAGAGCTGCGACGGCATGGACTTCCGTCAGTAGCCGGATCGGGTCGACGGGTTTCAGCATGACACGATTTGCACCGGCCAGCAGCACCTGGCGGCGCGACTCGTCGCGGCTGTCGGCAGTCAGCACGATCACCGGCACGGGAACGAGCTCGCAGCCGCCGTTCATGACCGCGCAAGCGTCCGATCATTTCAACGCCTTCGCCGCCGGGCATCGTGAGATCGCTGATGATGATGTCGGGCCGGGTGCTGCCTTCGGCAAGCGCGCAATCGAGCAGCGTTTCGAAATCCTCGACATGGTGAACCCTGTGTCCGCCCTTTTCCAGCATGGCGCGGACGAGCATCGCATTGATCGGATCGTCCTCGCCGAGCAGGATATTCAGCCCGCCGTGCATGTTCGCTTCGGGAATGGCCGCCGCGAAGCCCGGCTGGTTGTCGTTCAGCGCATCGCGTTTTTCCATGCCGCGCATGCGCCCGCGCAACACATCGATCAGCGACTGCTCGCGAAGCGGCCGGATAAGCCAGGCATCGAAGAGATCGAGCGGATGGGCATTGCGCTCTTCCGGATTGACGAGAAGCGATCTTGCGCAGACCGAGAGCGGCAATTTCGACACGATCGGCAAGGTGCTCGGTAAATTCGGCAGACATGCGGTGATCGACAATGATGTCGGTCGGCCGGTGGCCGTTGCGCTGCGATGTCGAGCAGCGTTTGCGCGGGCCTTTTCGCCGTCGGCCACCAGATGGCAGTCGCCGCCGAGCGCGATGATCGTCTCGGCGATTGCGGCGCGCGCGGCGCCGGCTGGTGCCAGAAGCAGGACGGTATTGCCGGCAAGCAGCGAGTTGCGGCGGCCGCGACGCTCTTCCGGAATATCGGTGGGAAAGCGGATCGTGAATTCGCTGCCCTTGCCCTTTTCGCTCGCGACGGTGAGCGAGCCGCCGAACTCACGCATGATGCGGGCGGAAATGGTCAAACCGAGGCCAGTGCCGCCGCTCTTTTCCATCATGGTTCCTCCCTGCTCGAACTCACCGAAGATCCGGGCCTGCTCCTCCGCCGTCATGCCCGGACCGCTGTCCGACACGGTGATCACGAGGTCGTCGCCGTTCAAGGACACGCGGATGAAGACGCCGCCGGCCTGAGTGAATTTCACGGCATTGCCGATGACGTTGAAAAGCACCTGGCGCAGCCGGGCAGGATCGAAACTCATGAATTCCGGTACGTCGGAGGAAACCGTGGCGCCGATCTCGATGCCCTTCTCATGGGCGCGGTGTGCAAGCATCTCGACGACGCTTTCCAGAAGCTGGCGCAGCGATTCGCGTGCGAGGACGAAGCTGGAAGCGGCCGACCTCGATGGTTGAGAAATCGAGGAGGTCTTCGACGAGCTGGACCAACGCGTGGCCGGACTGGCGGATGCCGTCAATGTAGTTCTGCTGTTCCTGGGTCATCTGCGCCTGCTCCAGCAGGTGCGTCATCCCGAGAATGCCGGAAAGCGGAGTTCTGATTTCATGGCTGACGGTCGCAAGCAGGCGGGACTTGGCGGCGCTGTTGTACTCGGCCTTCTGGCGTGCCTCCTCGCGCGCCTGCGCCGAAAGGCGTTCGGCAGTCACGTCACGGGCGACACTTTGAAGCAGCAGGCGGCCATTTGATGGATCGCGGGTGACGACGTCGTGCCAGACGAACGACGCGCTGCCCTTCGGGCGTCGAAATCTCGACATCGAAGCGGTGCGGCTCGGCGCTTGGGCGAAAGGCGATGCCGATTTCCTCGCATGTCTGTCCTGCGGGCTTCAGACGTCCTGTCAGGCGGCAAAAGGTGGCATTGGCCCAGACGATCCGCCGGTCGATGGTGCGGGTTACGGTAATGTCGCCAAGAGCATCGTGAACATCGGCGAAGAGCTCCGCGGCGTGGCTCGCCTGTAGCTGATTGCCACCCTTGCTGCGGCTTTGTCCGGCGGCCTGTCGATGGCTGCATAGCCGAGGAGCGCCATAGCGAGGACTGCAAGGCCGGTGGAAAGCAGCACGGGGCCACCAGCCTGCCCAAGTGCAAGCAGCGCGATCGCAGCGCAGAAGACCGAAGCCGCCGAGCCAGTAGAAGAGAAGGATGCGCAGCGGCCGCCTTCGGTTTGCAGTCGCCGGCGCGGGCTGCGCAGCATCGTCTGCTGCCCGCGGGTCATGCGGTTTGGCAGCAGCTGCCAAATGCGGCGGCAAGTCGTTCCTGCATTTGAGCCAGACTGTGCATGATCGCTGGCTAACATAGCCGCCGTTCCGAATGCCTTCAGGAAAAGGATAAAATTTTAGCTTTCCGCCTTTTTCGGCTGCAAAAGCTCGTCGAGAATGACGCAGCCGGCGCCGACCGTGATGAAACTGTCGGCAAGATTGAAGACGGCGAAGGACCAGGTCTGGGTGTGAAAGAGAATGTAATCGATCACGTGGCCGTAGAGAAAGCGGTCGATCAGATTGCCGAGCGCGCCGGCGATGATCAGCGCAAAGCCGAGATGCGCGATCCAGCGATCGCTTCGACGTGCGATGCCAGAGCCAGATGACGAAGGCCACGATGATGAGCCGCATGCCGACGATGAACCAGCCGTCCATGCCCGATAGCATCGAAAAGGCGACGCCGAGATTGTAGGTGCGGTAGAGCGCCAGCATCGGGATGACCGGCACGGCCTCCTGCAGCGGCAGATAGCGATCGACGGCGATCTTGACGATCTGGTCGATAACGACCGCGACGAGAATGAAGATCAGGATCGGCAGCGGGTCGCGAGAAGAGCGCACGACGGTCAAGCGGCTGTTCGGTCATTTGCCCTCGGAAAGTGAAAGGAGATGGCGGCGCGCTTCAAAAAGCATGACGGCACTGGCAATGGCAAGGTTGAGGGAGTCCGCACGCCCCTGCTGCGGTATCCGCGCAAGCGCATCCGCCTCCTTCGCCAGCTGGTCCGGCAGGCCGGACTGCTCGTTGCCCATCAGGATGACGACCGGCTTCTTCTTGTAGTCGATCGTGCGGTAATCGACGGAGCCTGCAAGATGCGTGGCGACGACCGATACGCCTGCAGATTTCTTCCAGGCGACGAACTCTTCAGGCGTCGCCTTGGCGACGGGCACGGCGAAGACGGAGCCCATGGTGGCGCGCACGGTTTCGAGCGAGAAGGGGTCCGTGGTCTCCCCGAGAAGGATGACGCCGGAGGCGCCTGCGGCATCCGCTGTTCTGATGATCGTGCCGAGATTGCCGGGATCGCGCACGCGGTCGAGCGCAATCCAGGTCTCTCCGTCCTTCGGGCGGATTTCCTTCAGCGGCTTCCAGCGCTGCTCGAAAATTCCGACGACCATCTGCGGATTGTCGCGGCGGGTGACGGACGACAGCACCTTTTCGCTGACTTCAAGCACAAGGCCGCCTGAGGCGACGGTCTTGGCCGCCATCTGTTCGACCAGCGGCTTGCCCTTGACAGCCTTGGCATAGACCAGCGTGCGGATCGTCCAGCCGAGTTCAATGGCATCGATCACCAGCTTCAGGCCCTCGGCCATGAAGGTGCCGCTCTCCTCGCGCGACTTCTTGTTGGTCAGCGCCTTGATGTCCTTGATGATCGGATTGGCGAGCGAGGTGACTTCCTTCACATGCCCGACCTTGCGGGGACCGCGATCATGGAATTCCTTCATTTCGGCACCCAGCGGGAGAAGAGAGAGGTCGATAGCGCGCGGCCTTGGGTCTTGCCGTCAAGACCCGCCTCGCGGATCACGAGCTCGCCGGATTCGACCACGCCGCCGGCGCCGCGCATCGTCTCGCGCATCAGCTCATGGATCGAATAGAAGCTGGCGCGGATCGAATAGGCGGTCAGCACCAGGCCGAGCGCCTTCGGCGACAGGATCTCGCGGCAGATATCGAGCATCAGCGGCAGGTGTTCGAAGAGGTGCCAGACCTCGCCGTTCGGGCCACGGCCGAATTTCGGCGGATCGGTGAGGATGATGTCGTAGGTATTGCCGCGGCGCTCCTCGCGCAGGATGAATTTCATCGCATCTTCGCAGATCCAGCGGATCGGCAGCTTCTCCATGCGGCCGAGCGCCTGGTTTTCGCGCGCCCAGCCGATCGCCTTCTTCGACGCGTCGACATGGGTGACCTCGGCGCCGGCTGCCGCGGCGACCAGCGATGCGACACCGGTATAGCCGAAAAGGTTCAAGCACCTTCAGCGGCCGGCCGGCCGTCTCGACCTGCTCCTTCATCCAGCTCCAATGGACGATCTGCTCCGGAAAGACGCCGACATGGCGGAAGGAGGTGAAGCGGCCATAAAAATCGACGCCGAGAAGATGCAGCGGCCAGGTCTCGCCGAGCGCCTCCTTCGGAAAGCGCCAGCGGCCGGTGCCTTCCTCGTCCGTATCGCCGGTGAAGACGGCATCGACCTTTTCCCAGACATGGGGTGCCAGCGACGGCTGCCAGAGCGCCTGGCCTTCCGGGCGGACGATGCGATAGGGGCCGTATTGCTCGAGCTTCAGGCCGTTGCCGCTGTCGATCAGGTGGAAGTCACCTGCTCCGAGCGATTCCAGGATGACAGGCACGCGCTCCGGGGCGGCTCGCCGGTACGGCTCTTCAGCGGGCGCTCGATCGTAGCGGGCGCGGCCGCCTCGCGCATCGGCTTCCCGCGCAGTGCGCAGGCTTGGCCGTCGGCTTTTGCCGGGCGGCTTGGCCGCTCGTCACGGCGGCGATGGCCGGGGGAACCGGCGCGCGGTTTGTGGCCCGGCCGGCGTTCTTTCTGTCTCAACGTGTTCTTCCGCGTCTCTCAAATTCGATAGAGCCTGTGCAAATAGCATCCCCTGTCACCTTGGCAAAGTGCTTTCCCGCTGTGATAAGATTGGAGAATTGAAACGGGAGGATCTTCAAATGGACATGACTGGCGAGGAACGCATCAATGCCCCGCGTGACGTGGTATGGGCAGCCCTGAACGATCCGGATGTCTTGAAGCGATGCATTCCTGGCTGTCAAAGCCTCGAGATGAAGTCGCCGACGGAGCTTGCCGCGACCGTCAAGGTCAAGATCGGGCCGGTGTCGGCAACCTTTAACGGCGAGGTGACGCTCACGAACGTCGAAGCGCCGGAAAGCTACACGATCTCGGGTGAGGGCAAGGGCGGGGTCGCAGGCTTTGCCAAGGGCGCAGCCGACGTTGCCTTGAAGGAAGAGGGTGCAGAGACGCGTGCTGCAATATGTGGTGAAAGCGCAGGTCGGCGGCAAGCTGGCCCAACTCGGCGCGCGGCTGGTGAATTCGACTTCGCAAAAGCTTGCGCAGCAGTTCTTTGCAGATTTCAATGCAGTCGTGAGCGAAAAGGCCGCGCAATAGCGGCTTTCGAAGGTGCGCCCATGACCTCCTATCAGTCACATTCTATGAATTGCACGGTTAGGCATTCCCGTCCGTCGGACGGCGGGCAACTCGGCGATATCTATCTCAGCGTACGCAGGCAGACGTTCACCTGGGTCGATCCCGGCAATTTTCGCCATGAGGATTTCGCTCGCGCATTCGCAAGGCGAAATTGTCTGGGTTGCCGAAGCACCGGATGGCGAGATCGCCGGCTTCATGACACTCTGGGCGGAGGACGATTTCATCCACATGCTCTACATCCGCAAGGAATGGCAGGGCAGGGGCGTTGGAACCGCGCTTTTGAAAGCGCTTGCCGGAGTGGCCGCACCGAACATACCGCTTGAAATGCCTGGTCAACAACCGGAACGCCAAGGCGTTCTATGCCGGCGCACGGCTTCGTGGTGACCGGCAACGGCACGTCCGCTGAAGGCGACTACGAAGAGCTGAGCTTTATTCCTGCCTGACGGCGCCGCCCGTCAGCGGCGAGGGTAACTGGCCGGCGATCTCCTCGGCGCGGGTCTTGTGGCGATCCGCCTCGCTCTGCCAGCGAACGGCTTCCTTCGCCTCGATTTTTGCGCGCTTGCGGTGTTTGCCCTGAGTGAACCACGTCACGGCGGAGCCGATCAGCATGCCGATAATCAACGCGATGAAGATGAAGACGAAAAAGGGCGCCGAAACCGCAAGAACCTGATCTTCGGGCTGGAAGGGGTTGAAAGCCAGCGTCACGCTCTGCCGGTTGGCAACGCAGAAGATGATGAGAATGATGCCGAGCGGCAGCAAAATCAAAAGGTTGATGATCTTCTTCGCCATCCGTGGCCTCCATGCGTAGTCGCGCCGGCTTGATGCGGCGCATGATCGCTCAGCAGAATAGAAACGTGCGCGCGAAGTTCAAGCGCGGTTTCGCCGCAGTCCGGATGCAGGCTCAGTCGTCCTGATCGGCCTGGCCGGGATTTAGCCGCTCGCGCAACTCCTTGCCGGTCTTGAAGAAGGGCACCCACTTCTCTTCGACGAAGACGGTGTCGCCTGTACGTGGGTTGCGGCCGGAGCGCGAAGGACGATTCTTGACGGAAAATGCACCGAAACCGCGAAGCTCGACGCGGTTGCCCGCTGCGAGCGCGTCGGTGATCTCGTCGAGAACCGCGTTGACGATGTTCTCGACATCCCGGTGATAGAGATGCGGGTTGCGCGCTGCAACTATCTGCACCAATTCCGACTTGATCACGGTCGCCCCCTTAAATTATTGATTTCTTATCAATCGCGGCCAACCTGCCAAACTGAAACGAGCCCGTCAAGGAGCAACTTTTGGGGCAGAATTCCCTGCATGTCCTGGCTCTTCATGAGATCGTCATAACCGAGCAGGTACTGCAAGCCTGGAAACAGCCCCAGCGAGCAGAAAAGGCGTGGTGCTCTTCTTGTTCCAATCGACGACCGGCAGGTCCTTGCTGACGTTTCGCGCCGGCAAGATAATCGCGGATTTCCGTGTCGCCGCCGATCTGGATCAACGAGCTTCAGCTTTACCGCCTGGCGGCCGGTGAAGATCGTGCCGTCCGCCAGCTTCAGCGTTTCGTCGCGCGGCAGCTTGCGGCGGTCGGCGACGAGATCGACGAACCAGGCGTAGCTGTCCATGACCATGTTGCTGATCATGGCCTTGGCCTCTTCGCTGGCCGGATGGAAGGGCGACGGCTCCGCCTTCAGCGGCGACGATTTGATCTCCTGCAGCGAGACGCCCAGCTTATCAAGCAATGGCTGGATTTGCGGATACTGAAAAATCACGCCGATCGAGCCGGTGAGCGAGCTTTCTCCGGCAATGATCGTATCGCCGGCGGTCGCGATCATGTAGCCTGCGGAAGCCGCCAGCGTTCGGACGTCCGAGACGACCGGCTTCTTCGCTGCGATTGCACGGATCGCCTTGAAGATCTTTTCGCCGCCATAGGTCGTGCCGCCCGGCGAGGAAATGGAGACGATGACGCCTTTGACGCTGATCGCTTTCCTCGATCTTCTTCAGCCGCTCAAGCAGTTCGTCGTCGTCGGTGATGAGGCCGGAAATCGTGACATGAGCGATGTGCGGCCTTCCTGTCTTGATGTCGCCTGCGACAAATTGGTAGAGCGCGAAGCCGAGCGCGACAAGGAGCACCACCGCGGCAATGCGCCAGAAACCGAGTTTGCGGCGAAGCCTGCGGCGATCCGCGATCGTCGAACTGTCCATAAAGTCCTCCAGAGCCGACGGGCCGGCCTCATGCAACACGGCATCAGATAAGGCGGCGCTTCATCTTCGGAAATGCCGGTTTGCCTCGTTTTCCTGCCTTATTTGCTTGTTGCAAAAAAAAATCCATATTGGCAAGCCAGTGTAATAATGCGAAACGATCTGTGATCGGCTGAAGCACTTCTTATATACAGGCTCCCGATCACAGACACGGACATGCAATGCTCAACACGTTAAACAGCAGCGGGAAGCCTGCCTTCGCCAGGCCCGAACGGAGCGCCTACACGGCTGCGCTTTTCCATTCTGCGCGCGTCCGTCGCCTGAAGATCTTGTTGCCTGTCGCTGCCGTCATCATTTCGCTTGCCTTCATTGCAGTCTCGATGGTCCGCGCCTATCTGCCGGAAAATCTCAAGATCGAAGGCGCCAAGATTGAAAACGGCAAGATCGTCATGGAAAAACCGGCGATCGCCGGACGCAATTCCAATGGCATCAACTATTCGATGCTCGCTGAGCGCGCGTTGCAGGACATCAAAAATCCGAACCTCCTCACCCTGGAAACGATCAAGGCGGCAGTGCCTGTCCACGACGATCTGATTGCCCGCGTCGTGGCCTCCACTGCCGACTACGATCGCTCCACGGACAATCTTGCGCTTCGCGACCCTTTCACGGTTTCGCTGAGTAACGGTCTGACGGCGAAATTCCAGTCCGCCAAGCTCGATGTCAAGGGCGGCAGCATGACGACGGATGCCCCTATCCACATTCAAAAAGACGGCGCTTCGGTTGTTGCGGATTCGCTTAAGATGACGGATAAGGGGCGCGTGATCACATTCGAGGGGAACGTACGCATGAATGTCGATCCATCCGTCATCCGCAAACAGGGCACCTAACAGCCGGGTCACTCATGACAAAAGATTGTCACTCTTCAATTCGTAAGTCTGGCTTAACGCTCAGCGGCGGCGCCCTGGCGCTTCTGCTGACGGCGGGGGCAGCCTTCGCGCAAGCGACAACCAGCCAGATGAATGGCTTGAAGCTCGACAGCAATCAACCGATCCAGATCGAAAGCGATAAGCTTGAGATTCACGATCAGGAGCACAAGGCCGACTTCACCGGCAAGGTAAAGGTCGTGCAGGGAACAACAACCCTGGAGGCCGGCCATATGACCGTCTTTTACAAGGCGCCGGCAGACGGTGCAAAACCTGACGCACCTGCGGCTTCCATCTCGTCCGGCAATGCTGATATCGACCACATCATCGTTACCGACAAGGTTTTCCTGAGTTCCGGCACGCAAACGGCGACCGCCGACGACGGCTCTTTCGACATGGCGAAGCAGCTCTTCATCCTGAAGGGCGAGAAGGTCGTGCTGACGGACGGGCCGAACGTTTTCACGGGCTGCCAGCTCACTGTTCACATGGAGACCGGACACGCGCAATTGGACAGCTGCGGGGGGCGCGTCCAGATTCAGCTCGATCCGCAATCCCAGAAAAAGAACTGAAACCGGCCTCCCGACGTGAAATTATTCTCGCTTTCAACCGTGTTCGGCAAGTCCGGGCCGCAATCCGCAGTCGACTCCGGGGCCGGCGGAGACAAGAGCCGCTACCAGGGAACGCTGATCGCGCGCGGTCTGACGAAGACCTATAGTACGCGGCGTGTTGTCAACGGCGTCTCGCTGGTCGTGCGGCGCGGCGAAGCCGTCGGCCTTCTGGGGCCGAACGGTGCCGGCAAGACGACCTGTTTCTACATGATCACCGGCCTGGTGCCGGTGGACGAGGGCACGATCGAAATCGACGGCAACGACGTGACGACGATGCCGATGTATCGCCGGTCGCGCCTTGGCGTCGGCTATCTGCCGCAGGAAGCCTCGATCTTCCGCGGCTTGACGGTCGAAGAGAATATCCGCGCTGTTCTCGAAGTGCACGAGAAGGACAAGGCGGAGCGCGAGAAGAAGCTGGATGAACTCCTGGAAGAGTTCCATATCTCCAAGCTGCGAAAGTCCGCGGCGGTCTCGCTATCGGGTGGCGAGCGGCGCCGTCTGGAAATCGCCCGCGCGCTAGCAACCGATCCGACTTTCATGCTGCTCGACGAGCCTTTTGCGGGCGTCGATCCCATCTCGGTCGCCGACATCCAGAACCTCGTGCATCATCTGACGGCGCGTGGCATCGGCGTTTTGATTACCGACCACAATGTGCGCGAGACCCTCGGCCTCATCGATCGCGCCTATATCATCCATGCTGGCGAAGTACTGACGCACGGCCGGGCGAACGACATCGTCAACAATCCTGAAGTGCGCCGGCTCTACCTTGGCGATAAATTCAGCCTTTGACAGGATCGAAGGCGACGGAAATTCACCTTCCTGTCATACTTGCGCTTGACCAAATAGAATAAAAAAGCAATTTTTGGGCCAAGTTGGATTTCCGCGGCCCGAACGATTGTTCAGGCGCGGTTTCCCGGGAAAATGAACGGGAGTTTCGCGTCGGCTATGGCCCTGTCAGCCAATCTTTTCCTGCGACAGAACCAGTCGCTGGTGATGACGCCGCAACTGATGCAATCCATCCAGTTGCTGCAGATGACGCATTTCGAGCTTGTCCAGTTCATCGCCCAGGAAGTCGAGAAGAACCCGTTGCTCGAATTTCCGTCAGATGATGCGGAAACGGGCAGTGATTACGACGTGCAGGATGAGGCGCACGGCCGCCAGTCGGACGACGATGACGACCGCGTCGATGCGCTTTCCGGAGACTGGTACGACAACGGCAACGCACGGTAGCGCCAGCCGGCTGAAAGAAGAGCTGGACGCCAATTATGCGCAACGTCTTTCAGGATGATGGAGCGCCAGCAGCGGGTCGATGCACCGGAGCTAATCAGCCAGTGGAAGTCGATGCCGGGAAGCGGCGACGGCGCGAATTACGATCTCGACGATTTTGTCGCAGGTCAGGTTTCGCTCAAGGATCACCTCGCGCAACAGATTCCGTTTATTCTGCCGGATATGGCTGACCGGTTGATCGCGCAGCAATTGATCGACCAGCTCGATGAGGCGGGTTATCTGCAAAGCGACATTGCTGACATCGGCGACAGGTTGAGCGCCGATCCCGCGGCCGCCGAACGTGTTCTTGCCGCGTTGCAGACGCTCGATCCGCCTGGCGTCTTCGCTCGCAGCCTGGCCGAATGCCTGTCGATCCAGCTGAAGCAGAAAGATCGTTTTGATCCGGCCATGCAGGCGCTCATCTCCAACCTCGAACTGCTGGGACGGCGCGACTTTGCGACGCTGAAGCGGCTTTGCGGCGTTGACGAGGAAGACCTGCTCGACATGCTCGCCGAGATCCGCCAGCTGAACCCGAAGCCCGGCAGCAGCTTCCAGACGGGCGTTTCCGAAGCGATCACGCCGGATGTCGTCGTGCGTGCGTCACCGGATGGCGGCTGGCTGGTGGAGTTGAATCCGGATACGCTCCCGCGCGTGCTCGTCAACCAGTCCTATTTCGCGAATGTCACGAAGAACGCCGGCGATCACGCATTCCTATCCGAATGCCTTCAGAACGCCAACTGGCTCACGCGCAGTCTCGATCAGCGCGCAAAGACAATCATGAAGGTGGCGAGCGAGATCGTTCGTCAGCAGGATGCCTTCCTGATGCATGGCGTCGACCATCTGCGTCCTCTCAATCTGAAGACCGTTGCCGAGGCAATCAAAATGCACGAGTCGACCGTCAGCCGCGTCACCTCGAACAAATACATTCTGACGCCGCGTGGCCTCTTCGAACTCAAATATTTCTTCACGGTATCGATCAGTGCGGTGGAAGGTGGCGATAGTCATTCAGCCGAGGCGGTTCGCCATAAGATCCGCGCGCTGATCGTGCAGGAAGGTTCGGATGCGGTCCTCTCCGATGATGACATTGTCGATATGCTGAAGAGGGATGGCATCGATCTCGCTCGCCGTACGGTTGCAAAGTATCGCGAAGCGATGAATATACCCTCTTCCGTTCAGCGGCGGCGCGAAAAGCGAGCTTTGGCGAAGGTTTCTGGCTTTTAGAAAGGCCATGCTAAATCAACCCCTATCTGTACGTCCAAATATGTGCTGCGCCCGGCCGTTGACTTTTTGGTAACCTGCCGCTAGAAGCCCGCCGCAATTAGCGCTGTGAAGCGTTCGGACTTATCCCCATCATCCTCAGGGCGCTTGGAGCACGCAACTTAAGCCGATCTTGCTTGAGTTTGCGCGAAGTGCTTGGATGAGCTGTAGGCTTGGCGTAAACTGGTGCCGCAACCACTTATAAGAAGGGAAACTCCATGAGTGTGCGTGTATCCGGTAAACATATGGAAATTGGTGACTCGTTCCGTCAAAAGATCGAGGACCAAATGGACACGGCCATCACGAAATACTTCGACGGGGGATATTCTGGTCAGGTGATTGTGGAGAAGTCGAGTTCGCGCTTTTCCGCGGATTGCAAGCTTCATCTCGATAGCGGGGTGGTGTTGCATGCAGCAGGCGAGGCGATGGATCCGCAGCTGGCATTCGAGGCCGCTTCGGAGCGTATCGAAAAGCGTCTCCGCCGCTACAAGCGCAAGCTCAAGGATCACCATGCCGGAAACCATCTGAACGGTTCTGCCGAAGTCGCCTATACGGTCATGGACGCTGTCCCGGACCATGAAGAAGAGGTTCCCGACGATTTCGCCCCGGCAATCGTTGCCGAGAGTACGAAGCAGCTGAAGACCATGTCCGTTGCGACCGCCGTCATGGCGCTCGATATGACCGACGAGCCGCTGCTTCTGTTCCGCAGCCCGGGCAAGGAACATTTGAACATCGTTTACCGCAGGCATGACGGTAATATTGGCTGGATCGACGCGGCCAATATCAAGGGCTGACATCCGGGCGATGAGTAGCGGCGCCGCCGCTCTACCAATCATCCGGTTTCGGCGACAAAAGGAAAAAGAAATGGCATTGGCAGATCTGCTGCACCAGGATGCGATCATTCCCGCTCTAAAGGTAAATTCCAAGAAACAGTTGCTTCAGGAATTGGCCGCAAAGGCCTCCAAGGTTACCGGCCTTTCCGAGCGGGAAATTTTCGACGTCGTTCTGCAGCGCGAGCGTCTCGGCTCGACGGGTGTCGGCAACGGCATCGCCATTCCCCATGGCAAGCTCGCCAGCGTCCGCTCGATCGTAGGCGTCTTTGCGCGATTGGAAAGTCCGGTCGATTTCGAAGCACTGGACGACCAGCCGGTCGATCTGGTGTTTCTGCTTCTCGCTCCGGAAGGGGCGGGGGCCGATCATCTGAAGGCGCTCTCGCGCATCGCACGCGTGCTTCGCGATCAGGATCTCGTCGCGAAACTGCGCGCCACCGATTCCGCGTCGGCGATCTATGCCTTTCTCAACGAAGAGCAAGCATCGAACGCCGCCTGAGCGGCAGCGCGATCGCTTGAACGAAAAGAGGCGCCTGATTGCTCAGGCGCCTCTCTTCATTTGCGAAAGCTCATGGCTCAGAACTCTTCCCAATTGTCCTGCGCAACGGCTGCCGAGCCGTGCGACTGGGGAACAGCACGGCGCGGTGCTGGAGCCGGGGAGCGGTAGGCCGGGGCCGGCGCTGCAGCGGCGCGCATCTGCTGTGCCGTCGAGCGTAGCGTGCTCGCATTGCTCTGGCCGGACACGCGGAAGCGGAGGACGAGGGCGTTCAGTGTCTGCGCTTCGTCGTTGAGCGCCACGCTGGCTGCCGTCGCCTCTTCCACCATTGCCGCATTCTGCTGGGTGACCTGGTCCATCTGGTTCATGGCCTGGTTGATTTCCTTGAGGCCGATCGCCTGTTCGCTGGCCGAGGCTGAAATCTGCCGGATGAGCCCGTTGATGTTCATGACCTGCTCGGAAATCTTGTGCAGCGTGCCGCCGGCGCGGCCGACGAGTTCGACGCCCTCCTTCACCTGGACGGCCGAGGTGTTGATCAGCGTCTTGATCTCCTTGGCTGCATTGGCCGAACGCTGTGCCAGTTCTCGGACTTCCTGTGCGACCACCGCGAAGCCCTTGCCTGCTTCGCCGGCGCGGGCAGCTTCGACCCCGGCATTCAACGCCAGGAGGTTCGTCTGGAAGGCGATCTCATCGATAACGCCGATGATGCGCGAGACCTCCGTCGACGACTGCTCGATGCCCTGCATGGAGGCGATTGCCTTTTGCACGACTTCGCCGGACTTCTCCGCGTCTTCGCAGGCGAGATTGACATTATCCGCAGCCGTGCGTGCATTCTCCGCACTGGAATTGACCTGCGCCGTCAGCTCGTTGAGGGCAGCGGCGGTCTCTTCCAGGCTTGCCGCCTGCTGTTCCGTGCGCTTGGCAAGGTCCGAGGCGCTGTTGCTGATTTCGCTCGTGCCCGAGCCGATGTTCACGACGCTGAGGTTCATCGTGTTGACGGTTTCCTCGAGGCTTGCGAGGGCAGCGTTGAAATCTTCCTTCAGCTTGCCGTATTCGCCCGGGAACTCCGCGGTAATGCGGTGGCCGAGGTTGCCCTTGCGACAGTTCGGAAAGGCCGGCACCGACGATCGACACGATCTGCCGCTGGAGAGCGACACCGATTCCTGACGTTCCGCTTCCGAGCGGCTGCGTTCGCTTTCGGCCGCATGGCGCTGATCGTTGGCTTCTGCTTCCAGCCGCCGCGTATCGGCAAGCGCAAAGCGGAACCCTTCGAGAGCCTTGGCGACCGAGCCGATTTCATCGGCGCGATCCTGACCGGCCACCGGTTCCTCGTACTTGCCGTTGCTGAGCGCCCGGACGCTGGCGACGAGGCCGCCGAGCGGGTTCTGAACGAGAGCGCGCACGGCGAAATAGAGCGCCAGCAGGACTGCGCCGAGCACGACGATGCCGGCGGCGATCATGATGAAGGTCTGGTCCTGGACCGGCGCATTGATTGCGCTGTGCGGCACATCGACAAGCACGACCCATGTGGCGTTCAGGCCGGGGACCGCAAACGGATAGACGACGCGGTCGAAAGGTTCATGGCCATCGACGGTCAGGTCTCTGACAACGCCGGGCGTCATCGAGGAAAGCGCTGCCTTCACCTCGGCCGCGCCTTCGCCGTCGCCGTAAGGCTTCGACATGAGATCGGGCAGCGGTGCAACGATCCAGTTGCCGTTCTGAGCAACGAGGCGTCACGCGGCCCGAACCGAAGGGATGCAGGGCCTGCAGCTTGTCGGTGAGCGACTTCAGCGAGATGTCGACGCCTTCGACGCCGATCATCTTGCCGCCGGACATGACCGGATAGGCGATCGAGGTCAGCAGCGTCGGGACATCCGTGCCGTCTGCAAGATAGGGCGTCGTGATGGCGCCCTTGCCGCTTTCGGCGGCAAGCTTCCACCACTCGGCTGTATAGTCGTTGTCGAAAGTCGAAAATTGGATGCCGCCGTCCTTCGTCTTCGACCAATAGGGCGTAAAGGCGCCGTTCTTGTTCGTGCCCTCGTCGAGCTTGTCGGCGATCTCCGTCGTCTTGCCGTCGAAAGCGCCGAGCTGCTCGCAGAACCAGCTGCCGAAGGCGAAAGCGTTCTGCTCGAGATTGGCCTTCAGGACGTTGATGATGCCCTTGCGATCAAAGCTCTTGCCTTCGTGACCGCGGCCGACGACGCCCGACATGGAGCGGGCGGCACTGCCGAGTTCACCGATAGTGCCGGCGATCTCGTTGGCAATCGATTTTGCCTCGAGATTGGCCTGATCCATCGTCAGCGTCTGAACGCGATTGCGCGTTTGGTCGATCAGGAAGAGGTTGGAAAGCAACAGGACGAGCGCGATGGCGGCGCCGGTGATGAGGATGAGCTTTGCGGCTAGCGACTTCATGCGAAAGATGAACATGGTGCCTCGGCGAGAGCGACGCACCGGAGGCGCATTCTCCGGCACAGGCGAGGAAATGCCGCGCCGTCATGGAGCAGCCCGTGAGTTGCCGGGCTTGCTAAGAAGACAGCCTAGCGATCGACAGAATGATCGCCGGAAACCTCTTAAATTTGAATGAAACTATAGGGATTGCAGGACCGCTAATATCTTGAATCGGATTCGCTTTATGCGAGTGGAGGTCGAAATAGACAAGGCTATATCTTGTTTGCGACTTCGGCAGACAACGGAATGGATGGCTGCGCTCCGGCCTTGAGGCATGCAAGCGATCCGGCGACCGCTGCCCGGCGCAGTGCCGCGTGAAAATCCAGGCCCTCATCGAGGCTTGCGGCGAAATAGCCGCAGAAGGTATCGCCGGCGCCGACCGTGTCCACAGGCTCGATCTTCAGTCCCTGTGCCCGCGAGATCTCTCCTTCCCGGATTGCGATCACGCCCTCGGCGCCGAGGGTTACGATCAAAGTCTGGCCGGTCTCCCCGTGCAGGCGCTTCAACGCCGCCTCACGGTCGGCTGCGTTCATGCTGTCCTGGCCAGCGAGGCGCTCGAACTCCGTTTCGTTGGCAATGACGATATCGGCAAGACGTCCGAGACGCGGGGCATCCGCAATGAGGGGAGCGAGGTTGAGGATGGTGGTGACGCCCTTTCCTGCGCGCTGCGGCAAGTGCGTGCTCGACGGCGGAACCGGGCACCTCCAGCTGCAGCACGAGAATATCGCCCTCGCGCATCGCATCGAGCGCACGATCGGCATCCGCGGCGGTGAGGGTGCCGTTTGCACCCGGGACGACGGCGATCATGTTTTCGCCGTCGCCGCCGACGAGGATCAGCGCCGTGCCGGTCGGTCCGTCGACATGCTTGACGCCTGAAAGCTGCGTTCCCGCCTGATCGAGAAGCGCCAGCGCCGGAGCGGCGAAGTCGTCCTTGCCGACGGCGCCCACCATATGCACCACCCGTCCGGCGCGTTGTGCGGCCAGAGCCTGATTGGCTCCCTTGCCGCCGGCCGCCGTCGCAAAGCCGTTGCCGGCCACCGTTTCGCCGGGCTTCGGCAGCCGGTCGGTCGTGGCGATGAGGTCCATGTTGATGGAGCCGAAAACTGTGATCATGAGGGTGTCCCGTCCAATGCTTCTCTATATGGCCGCGACAGTGCCCGATGGTCTCACTCCTCGTCAACCACTCTGAGCTTGAGGAGACCGGTGCGGCTTTCGACCGACTTTGCCGCAGGTTCGCTTTCCGCGTACCTCGTTGAGCGCTGCCTCTGCTCCCTCGAATTCCAGCGCTTCGATCTTTGCGCCACGCTTGGTGAGCTTGTCGGTCGATGTGACGATCATGTCGACATCCTTCTGCGCCTGCGCGAAATGGCCCTGCAGTTTGCGAACACGCTCGTCGAGACGTCCGAGATCATCCATGAGGATGGCGACTTCGCCCTGGATGACGTGCGCCTGCGCGCGCATGCGCTGATCCTTCAAGACGGCCTGGATAACCTGGATCGACAACATCAGCAGCGAGGGAGAGACGATGACGATGCGGGAACGATGCGCCTTCTGCACGACCGGTTCGAAATTCTCGTGGATTTCGGCGAAGATCGATTCCGAAGGAACAAAGAGAAAGGCCGTCTCCTGCGTTTCGCCCTGGATCAGATATTTTTCCGAGATATCGCGGATATGGATTTCCATGTCGCGGCGAAACTGCTGCGAGGCAAGCTTGGTGGCCTCCGGATTGCCCGCATCGCGAATGGCATTCCAGGCCTCGAGGGGAAACTTGGCGTCGATGACCAGCGGCGGCGCGCCGTTCGGCATGCGCACGGTGCAGTCGGGCCGGGAGCCGTTGGACAGCGTCTGCTGGAAAGCATAGGCGCCCATCGGCAGGCCGTCGGCGACGATCGTCTCCATGCGCGACTGTCCGAAGGCGCCGCGCGTCTGCTTGTTGGAGAGGATGGCCTGAAGTCCGACGACATCCTTCGCCAGCGTCTGGATATTGTTCTGAGCCGCATCGATGACCGCCAGCCGCTCCTGCAGGCGCTGAAGGTTCTCGTGCGTCGACTTCGTCTGTTCGCTGATCGTCGTGCTGACGCGCTGCGACATGCCGTCGAGGCGCTGATTGATCGCCTGGTTGAGCTCGGCCTGACGTGTCCCGAAGACCTCCGCCATGGTCGAGATGCGTCCCTGCATCTCGGCCTGGATCTTCAGAAGTTCGGCCATGCGCGCATCGGCCTCGGCGGCCCTGAACGCCGCCTCCTCATTTTGTTCGCGGCGAAGATTGCTGCTTCTAACAAGCAGGAAAATCAGCACCAAAACGATGGCGGCAATACCGCCACCGGCGAGGGCGAGCATGGCCGGGCTGAGCCCGGCGAGCGAAATTGTCAGCGAGTCGGTAGCATTGTTCATGCGCGCACAATAACAAACTCGGCGGCAATGGCTAGATCAAAACGTGAACAAATCCACAGCAGAGTGCGGTGCAAAATATCTGCGGGAGCCGCTGCACTGAGCTCTTTGAAATAATCGTCCGGTTTAACGAATGCTCAACCATATTTGCGAAATGTCTTTGTCGAGACAAATCCCTTATCGCGCCAGACGCCAAGACAGAGACACATCATGACCAGTCAGCAATCCGAAAACGCACTCAAGCAGCGTCTCGATTTCATCGGCCTCGACGGCGAGGCACGCAAGACGATGCGCGAGTTGCGCCCTGTCATCGGCGAGCTGATTGGCGGCGCGCTCGACAAGTTCTACGGAAAGATCGCCAAGACGCCCGCGGTCGCCAGCTTCTTTTCCGACAAGACCCATGTCAACCATGCCAAGAAGCGGCAGGAGGATCACTGGGCGAACCTCGCCGGCGGCAATTTCGACGATAGCTACGTGAAGGGTGTCACGGCTGTCGGCAGAACGCATGCCCGGATTGGCCTGGAGCCGCGCTGGTATATCGGCGGCTACGCAATCGTCATGGCGGAACTCGTCAAAGGCATCATGGAAAAGCAGTGGCCGTCGCGTCTTCGGCCGCCAGCAGGGCAAGGCGCTCGCCGAAAAGCTCGCCTGCCGTCATCAAGGCCGGCATGCTCGACATGGACTATTCCATCTCGGTCTATCTCGAGACGCTGGAAGAGAAGCGCCGCGCGCTTGAAGAAGAGCGTGCCAAGGCCGAAGCGGATCAGGCGATGGCGCTCGAGCATCTGCGTCGCGGACTGGAAGCCCTTTCGAAGGGCGATCTCGAAGCAACGCTGCCGGCCGATCTTCCGGGCAATTTCCGGCAGATGGCGGAGGATTATAACCGCGCCGTCGCTGCCCTTCGCGTCTCGTTCGCCTCGGTGCGCGAGCAGCTCGGGCGAGATCCTGAGCGGCGCGGACGTGATCTCCAAGGCGACCGATGATCTGGCGATGCGCACGGCGCAGCAGGCGGCAGGCGTCGAGGAGAGCTCGGCGGCTCTCCAGCAGCTTTCCGTCAGCGTCGGCCAGACCGCGGCAAATGCCGAAAAGGCATCCGGCGTGGTGCGCGAGACGCAGCAAAAGGCGAAGAACTCCGGCGAACTCGTCACAAGTGCGGTCTCGGCCATGGCGGGCATCGAAAAGTCCTCCACCGAGATTTCGAAGATCATCGGCGTCATCGACGAGATTGCCTTCCAGACGAACCTTCTGGCGCTCAATGCCGGTGTCGAGGCCGCGCGTGCCGGCGAGGCGGGCAAAGGCTTTGCCGTCGTCGCGCAGGAAGTGCGCCAGCTTGCACAGCGCACCGCCGATGCCGCCAAGGAGATCAAGAACCTGATCTCGCGAAAGCTCCATTCAGGTGAACGAAGGCGTCGGCATCGTCAGCAGCACCGGCGAGGCGCTTGAGCGACATGATCAGCCGCATCGACGTCATCAACCGCTTCGTCGCAGATATTGCGGCAGCAGCGCGCGATCAGGCAACCGGCGTCAACGAAGTCAGCATTGCGATCCGCAACATGGACACGATCACCCAGCAGAATTCCGGCATGGTGGAACATACGTCGGCAGAAACCCGGCGGCTGCGCGCTGAGGTCGACAACCTGGTGGCGCTGCTGCAGCGCTTCAATATCCGCTCTCAGGAGCGCCAGGCGCAGGCATCCCGCCGCGCAGCTTGACCGAATACGGCAAAATTCCGGAGGGCTGCGCAAAAAAGCGCCTTCCGGGATTTCAGGATAATTCCCTAGCCGGAAAAGATAGGTTATGGGAACGCCATGACCATCAAGCCACTCATCATTCTTCCCGATCCCGTTCTCCGACAGGTTTCCAAGCCGATCGAGCGAGTCGATACCGATCTCAAGCGTCTTGCCGACGACATGCTGGAAACGATGTATGACGCGCCCGGCATCGGCCTGGCCGCGATCCAGATCGGCGTGCCGCGCCGCATGCTGGTGATCGACGTTTCCCGCGAGGGCGAGGAAAAGCAGCCGCAGGTCTTCATCAATCCGGAGATCATCAAGTCTTCCGACGAGCGGTCGGTCTACGAAGAGGGCTGCCTCTCGATTCCGGATTATTATGCCGAGGTCGAGCGCCCGGCCACCGTGACGGTCAAATATCTCGATCGTGACGGCAAGGAACAGACGACGGAAGCCGATGGCCTTCTCGCCACCTGCCTGCAGCACGAGATAGACCATCTGAACGGCGTGCTCTTCATCGATCATATCTCGCGCCTGAAGCGGGAGATGGTGATCAAGAAGTTCACGAAGGCTGCGAAGTCGAAGGCGCTCTGAAGCAGCCCGGTCGAAATTTCGGCCAAGCTTGCTCGTTGGTCCAAGGCTGTTCGAAACGGCTGAACCTTTAATTGGCGAGAAAAGATGTCGCTTCGCATCATTTTTATGGGAACGCCGGACTTCTCGGTTCCGACCCTGCGCACGCTGGTAGATGCGGGACACGAGATTGTTGCGGTCTATACGCAGCCGCCGCGGCCGGGCGGGCGGCGCGGTCTCGACCTGCAGAAGTCGCCGGTCCATCAGGCCGCTGAACTGCTGGGCCTGCCGGTCTTCACACCGGTCAATTTCAAGGACGCCGGAAGAGCGCGAGCGCTTTCGTGCGCTCAATGCCGACGTCGCGGTTGTCGTCGCCTACGGACTGCTGCTGCCGGAGGCGATTTTGAGCGGAACACGCTATGGCTGCTACAACGGCCACGCCTCGCTGCTGCCGCGCTGGCGCGGGGCGGCGCCGATCCAACGGGCGATCATGGCAGGCGACGAAAAGACCGGCATGATGGTGATGAAGATGGACAAGGGGCTGGATACCGGCCCCGTGGCGCTCACCCGCGAAGTCGAGATCGGACCGAACATGACGGCCGGCGAATTGCACGACAAGCTGATGCAGGTCGGCGCCAAGGCGATCGGTGAAGCGATGGTCAAGCTCGAAATGGGCGATCTGCCGCTGACGCCGCAGCCGGAAGAGGGTGTCCTCTATGCCGCAAAGATCGACAAGGGCGAGACGCGGATCGATTTCGCCAAGGCGGCGCGAGATGTCCACAATCATATCCGCGGGCTGGCACCATTTCCGGGCGCCTGGTTCGAGGTCGAGATCGGCGGCAAGGCCGGAGCGGGTGAAGGTGCTGGGTTCGGAACTTGCAAGCGGGCAGGGCGCTGCCGGTGAAGTGCTGACCGACGATCTGGTCGTTGCCTGCGCATCGGGAGCCGTGCGGCTGACCAGGCTGCAGAAGGCGGGCGGCAAGCCGCTTGCTGGCGGCCGATTTCCTGCGCGGCACCCCGCTTGCGCGCGGCACGAGGCTGCCCTGATGCCGCGCTACCGGATGACCGTCGAATATGACGGCGCGCCCTATGTCGGCTGGCAGCGCCAGGAAAACGGTCCTTCCGTTCAGGGCGCGATCGAAGGCGCGATCCTCTCGCTGAGCGGCGAGACCGTGTCGATCCGCGGCGCCGGGCGTACCGATTCCGGCGTGCATGCCATGGGTCAGGTGATCCATGCCGATCTGTCGAAGGAATGGTCGGCCTTCAAGCTGCAGAATGCCTTGAATGCGCATCTGAAGCTGGCCGGCGAGCGCGTGTCCATTCTCGATGTGCAGGCTGTCAGCGAATTCTTCGATGCGCGCTTTTCCGCCGAGCGGCGGCACTATCTCTACCGCATCATCAGCCGCCGCGCGCCGCTGGCGCTCGAAGCGGGCAAAGCCTGGTGGGTGCCGAAGGCGCTTGACCACGAAGTGATGCATGCGGCGGCGCAGATCCTGGTCGGCAAGCACGATTTCTCCACCTTCCGCTCCGCGCATTGCCAGGCGAACAGCCCGGTACGCACGCTCGACCGGCTGGACGTGACGCGGAACGGCGAACTGATCGAAATCCGCGCAACGGCGCAGAGTTTCCTCCACAACCAGATCCGCTCCTTTGCCGGAACGCTGAAGCTGGCGGGAGAAGGCAAGTGGACGCCCGAGGATGTGCGTGCCGCGCTCGAGGCACGCGACCGCAAGGCTTGCGGTCCGGTGGCGCCGCCCGACGGGCTCTATTTCATGCAGGTCGATTATCCCGGCGGTGATCACCGATCGCCGCAGGCGGACGGATGAGAACGGTGAGGATGACGACCTGTCATAGCCCAGCCTGTGCGCAGCGCGCATGCCTAAGCCGGGATAAATGCCGAGGAAGCGCTGCAGATATTCGCCAAGCATCATCGTCGGCACGAGCAGCGCCAGCGTCAGCGCGCCGACCATCAGCGCGTGACCGTGGAAGATCATCCGCAGAATGCGCGCCAGCATGAAGACCTGCGCCAGCATGAAGAAGAGCAGCAGGAGCGACACGAGCCCGACGGCGCCGGGAATGAAGAAGACCAGCGCCAGCAGCAGGCCGTTGATATAGGAAAGCGGCACGCCGAGCCAGTTGACGCTGACGACCACGGCGCGCAAAGCGGTCACCCATGCGGAAGGCGAGCAGCAATAGCCCGGCAAAGACCAGCGGCACGAACCAGTTGGCCATCTCGACCAAGCCCAGCCGGAAATAGAAGGGCAGAGCCGACATCGGCATCCGGCGGCATCGAGCTGCAGGAAGGCCTGACGCCACCAGAGCCAGGAAATGCCCATCGGCGGCAGGCACCAGGCGATCGCCCAGAACGAGCGGTTGACGCCGCGGTCCGACATGTCGAGAAAGCGGAAGCCGCGCGTGATCCATGCGGATCAGCAGCCACAGGCCGGCCAGATAGTATTGGACTTCCCTAAGCCCCGGCATTCTCGAACCAGCGCGCGATGAAGGTCTCGTAGATCTGCGTCAGCGTTTCGAGATCGGAAACGGCAACGCGCTCGTCGACCATGTGCATGGTCTGGCCGACGAGGCCGAACTCGACGACCGGGCAATAGTCCTTGATGAAGCGCGCATCCGATGTGCCGCCGGTGGTCGAAAGCTTCGGCGCCTGGCCGGTGACGCTTTCGACGGCAGAGGACAGCGAGGCGATCAGCGCATTGTTGCGGGTCAGGAAGACATGGCTCGGCCGGTCGGCCCAGACGATGTCATATTTCACCGGCTTCGCGGCCGGGCCGCAGTGCGCCGTCAGCGGCGGCGGCCTCAAGACGGCGCAGGATTTCGGCCCGCAGCGTCTCGACCGTCCAGCTGTCGTTGAAGCGGATGTTGAAGCTTGCCGTCGCCTTGGCCGGAATGACGTTGGTCGCCGGATTGCCGACGTCGATGGTGGTCACTTCGAGGTTCGACGGCTGGAAATTGTCGGTGCCGTTGTCGAAGGGCGGATCCATCAGCGCCTGCGTCAACTGCAGCATGCCGCGCACCGGATTGTCGGCGAGATGCGGATAGGCGGCATGGCCCTGCACGCCGTGAACGGTGATCTTGCCGGACAGCGAGCCGCGCCGGCCGATCTTGATCATGTCGCCGAGCGTGTCCGGATTGGTCGGCTCGCCGACGAGGCAGGCATCCCAGCGTTCGCCGCGTTCCGCCGCCCATTGCAGCAGCTTGATCGTGCCGTTGATCGCCGGGCCTTCCTCGTCGCCGGTGATCAGGAAGGAGATCGAGCCCTTCGGATGTTCCATGTTTTTCGATATGGCGGGCGACGGCGGCGACGAAACAGGCGATGCCGCCCTTCATGTCGACGGCGCCGCGGCCGAAGAGTTCGCCGCTCGGAAATCTCGGCGGCAAAGGGCGGATGCGTCCAGGCGGCTTCGTCGCCGACCGGCACGACGTCGGTGTGGCCGGCAAACATCAGATGCGGGCCGTCGCTGCCGAGGCGGGCATAGAGGTTTTCGATGTCGGGCGTGCCGGCTTCGCGTCGCCTTCACCTTGTCGACCTTGAAGCCGAGCGGCGAAAGCATCGCATCCAGCGCCGAAAGCGCGCCGCCTTCGGCGGGCGTCACGGACGGGCAGCGGATCAGGGTCTGGAGATTGGCGACGGGATCGGTAGCGGTCATGGCGGTCGAATTATCCGGCGGGAATGGCAAAGACATGGCAAGGCGGCGAGCCGCCTCGCGTGAAAAGAGCGCCGTCTGTTTACCGGATCGATGTCCGGCTGTCATTAGTCTCGCAGCAGCTCGTTGATGCCGGTCTTGGAGCGGGTCTGCTCGTCGACGCGCTTGACGATGACGGCGCAGTAGAGATGCGGCGCCGGCTGGCCGTTCGCCATCGTCGCATTGCCGCGACGGCATCGAGCCGGCGACGACGACGGAATAGGGCGGCACTTCGCCATACATCACTTCGCCGGTGGCGCGGTCGACGATCTTGGTCGACTTGCCGATATAGACGCCCATGCCGAGCACCGAGCCCTCGCGGATGATGCAGCCTTCGACGACTTCCGAGCGGGCGCCGATGAAGCAATTGTCCTCGATGATCGTCGGGCCGGCCTGCATCGGCTCCAGCACGCCGCCGATGCCGACGCCGCCGGAGAGATGCACATGCTTGCCGATCTGCGCGCAGGAGCCGACCGTCGCCCAGGTGTCGACCATCGTGCCTTCGCCGACATAGGCGCCGAGATTGACGAAGGACGGCATCAGGATCGACGTTCGGGGCGATATAGGCCGAGCGGCGAACGACGCAGTTCGGCACGGCGCGGAAGCCGGCGTCGCGGATACTGGTTCTCGCCCCAGCCCTCGAACTTGGAGGGGACCTTGTCCCACCAGGTCGAATTGCCCGAGCCGCCCTTGACGACTTCCATGTCGTTGAGGCGGAAGGAGAGCAGCACGGCCTTCTTCAGCCACTGATTGACCGTCCAGGTGCCGTCTGCGCCGCGCTCGGCCACGCGGGCCTTGCCGCCATCGAGCAGGTTGAGCGCAGTTTCGACCGCATCGCGAACCTCGCCCTTCGTCGACGTGTTCACGTTGTCGCGATTGTCGAAGGCGGCTTCGATGGTCTTTTCGAGGGATGCGAGGTCGGTGGCGCTCATGGGAATTCCTTAAACTTCGAACTTTATCGTGAAGACGACAAAGTCTCCGGGAAATGTGATCGGCGGGATGTGATCCTGCTCTATAGCATGAACGGCCGAAAATGGAATGATTTTTCGAATAAGATCGTATCTGGATTCAAGGCGTTATAGCACATATCCGGTGAAGGTTGCCGGCAGATACCGAAAGGCATTTCGACATGGCAAGAGGAAAGAAACGGCAGGCTGCGGCGCAAGGACGGAGTCTGGGATCCGCTGAAGTCGCAGCGAGACCGACAGGGAGCGCGCCGACGCCGTGCCGAAGACGCCGCAAACGCTGTCGCCGTCCTATCGCCTCGCCTATGCCGACGACGACTTTCTCTGCCGCGAGGAACTGCGGCCGATCCGCCTGCAGCTCGAGCTGATGAAAGTCGGAAATGATCCTGACCGAGCGCGGACATCAAATCGACCGTCGTCATGTTCGGCGGCGCGCGTATTCCCGCACCCGGCCAGAGCGCCTGGGCGGCCCGCAACGAGATCCAGCGCGAAAACCTGGAGGCAGCGTCCGTCTATTACGACGAGGCGCGCAAATTTGCCCGGCTCTGCTCGAGATATTCGGCCGGCTTCGATTTCCATGAATATGTCATCGTCACCGGCGGTGGTCCGGGCGTCATGGAGGCTGGCAACCGCGGGGCGGCCGACGAGGGCGCGCCGTCGATCGGCCTCAACATCGTTTTGCCGCACGAGCAGGCGCCGAATGCCTATGTGACGCCGGAGCTCAGCTTCAACTTCCACTATTTCGCGATCCGCAAGATGCATTTCATGGTGCGCGCCAAGGCGATCGCGGTCTTTCCCGGCGGTTTCGGCACGCTCGACGAATTCTTCGAATGCCTGACGCTGATCCAGACCGGACGCATGGAGAGGATGCCGCTGATCCTTTTCGGTGAGAAATTCTGGCGGAGCGTCATCAATTTCGATGCGCTTGCCGAATTCGGCACGATCGCACCCGATGACGTGAAGCTGATCAGCTTCGTCGATACTGCGGATGCCGCCTGGAAGATCGTCCAGGATTTCTACGAGCACCAGGAATAGAAAGCCCGCCGCAGACAGCGGCGGGCATCGGCCTTGATAAATTCGGCGGCTTACAGGAGCGGTTGATCCGGCATGTCGTCGATCGAGATGTAGCCGTCCTTGTTGCGGTCCATGCGTGCGAAGAACTTGTCGAAGGCGGCGGTTGCTTCCTGCCTTGCTGATCTGGCCGTTCTCGTCGGTGTCGATCCGCCGCATCATCATCGAGGCCCGCATGAGATTGCCGCCATGGCGCATCCAGCGATGGCCGTCGCGGTGCTGCGGGCGGCTCTGATCGTCGTTGTCTGCCGTCTGGGGTGCGGCTGGTGCGGCGTCGTTCGCAGCGCCTGTTCCGGCATTCTGGTCTTGCGCTTCGCGTGCTCGGCTTGGCGGTACTGGCGGATTTCGCCTGGAGTCAGCGAGCCGTCATTGTTGCTGTCGATCGCAGCAAAGACCTTGTCGAGGCCATCGGTC
This sequence comes from uncultured Alphaproteobacteria bacterium, assembly GCA_963838565.1. GTDB lineage: Bacteria > Pseudomonadota > Alphaproteobacteria > Rhizobiales > Rhizobiaceae > Rhizobium. The sequence continues at coordinate 117,584 of CAWIRO010000015.1, read as the reverse complement.
GCCTCCTCTTTGGAAATCTTGCCGTCCTTGTTCTCGTCGAACTGCTTGAGCATGCGCACGAAGGCGATCTCGCGGAAGGCGCGCTGCCGCGCGGTCCGCCCATCATCGCGTGGGGACGCGGGCGATCGGGCCCGTCACCGGGAGCGGCAAAGCTTGCACCGGCGGTTGCGCCGACGATGAGGGCGGAGGAGAGCGCTGCAAGCATCAGCTTGTTGCGGTACATGGTAGTTCCTTTCGGTTCGGTATCCCTTCACGAACAAAAGGTAAGGCCGCTGCGACGAAACTGCCCAGTTAAACATCGGTAAGCTGGGTGAAACTTTTGTAACCTAAGTCGTTAATCTTCGCCAAGGAAAGCAGCAAGATCGTCGGTGACGAAATCGATGTGATCGTCGTCGCCGCTGGTCTTCTCCCACCACTCGACGACCGTTTCCTCAAGATTGTTCGGCACCAGCAGAACGGTCTGCATGCCGAGCGCCTTCGGAACCGTCGAGATTGCGCGGCAGATCCTCGAACATCGCTGCCTTGCCGGTCTCGACGCGCTTCAGCGCCGTGAACTTGTCATAGGTCGCCTGCGCCGGCTTCGGCACGAAGTCGGCGGCGACGATGTCGAAGATGTCGTCGAAATGCTCGAGGATGCCGAGCGCACCGGCCGTCATCTCGGCATGCTTGACGCTGCCGTTGGTGAAGATGAACTTGCGGCCGGGCAAGGCCTTGATCGCGGCGCCGAGTTCCGGCTGCGCCGTAAGGCTCGAATAGTCGATCGCATGCGCCTTTTCGAGGAAGTCGTTGGGATCGATGCCGTGATGGATCATCAGCCCCTGCAGCGTCGTGCCGTGGTCGAGATAATACTGCTTCTGCAGCTTGCGCGCCTCGTCCCGCTCCATCTGGAGGAGTGCCGAGACATAGGCCGTCATGTTCTTGTCGATCTGCGCGAAGAGATTGACGTGATGCGGATAAAGCGTGTTGTCGAGGTCGAAGACCCAGTCGGTGACATGCGCGAAATCGGCTTTGGTCGGGGTGCGGTCTATCTTTGTCATGGTGGCCTTATGGCATGGCTGGCCGGTCAAGGAAATTGTCGAAGAAAAATAGACGCCCGATTTTCGGCGGACGGAAAAGAGAAGCGGTGGTAAAAGCGGTGTGAGGACGGAGGGCAGTATGAGGCCCAAGAGGCCATTCGAGGAGGGAGTTCAATGAACCAGGCGGAAAAGGCGAAGGCGTTCGGCGCGCTGCATCAAAAGGGCAATCCGCTCGTCCTTTACAATATCTGGGATGCCGGGACGGCCAAGGCCGTCGCCGAGGCAGGAGCAAAGGCGCTTGCGACCGGCAGCTGGTCGGTCGCCGCAGCCCAGGGCTATGCCGACGGCGAGAAGATCCCGCTGGAAGCGCTTGTCGCAACGGTGCGATCGATCACCGCCGTCAACGACCTGCCGCTCTCGGTTGATTTCGAGGGCGCCTATTCGACCGAGCCGGCAGGAGCCGCCGCCAACGTCGCCAAGCTGATCGAGGTCGGCGCCGTCGGCATCAATTTCGAGGATCAGGTGGTCGGCGGCAACGGACTGCATCCGGTCGAGAAGCAGGCGGCCCGCATCCGCGCCATTCGCGAGATGGCTGAGGGCGAAGGGTATCCCGTTCTTCATCAATGCCCGCACCGATCTCTTCCTTGCGGAAAGCGACCAGTCCAAACATGCGCGGCCTGGTGGATGAAGCGATCGAGCGCGGCAAGGCCTACGCCTCAGCCGGCGCCAGCGGCTTCTTCGTGCCGGGCTTGATCGATCCGGCGCTGATCGAGAAGGTCTGCGCCGCGTCGTCGCTGCCGGTCAACGTCATGATGAGGGCCGGCGTGCCCGATCTGAAGGCGCTGGCAAAACTCGGCGTCGGCCGCGTCAGCTACGGGCCGGGGCCATACCGGGCGATGATGGAAAAGCTGAAGGAAGCGGCCGCGGCGGTGTTTGCCGCCGCGGGCTGAGCTTGAATCACGGAACGATCAGCGTTCCGGCACCATGCTCGGTGAAGATTTCGAGCAGCACGGAATGGGCGGTCTTGCCGTTCAGGATGACGACGCCCTGGACGCCCGCCTTGATCGCGTCGATGCAGGTCTCGACCTTCGGAATCATGCCGCCGGAAATCGTGCCGTCGGCGATCAGCGCACGCGCTTCGGCGACGGAAAGCTCCTTGATCAGGTTGCCCTGCTTGTCGAGCACGCCGGGCACGTCCGTGAGGAAGAGCAGGCGCGTGGCGTGCAGCGCGCCGGCGATGGCGCCGGCGAAGGTGTCGGCGTTGATGTTGTAGGTCGCGCCGTCGCGGCCGGGAGCGACCGGGGCGATCACCGGGATCATCTCTGAACGGGCGAGCAGGTCGAGCAGCGTGCGGTCGACTTCGACCACCTCGCCGACGAAGCCGAGATCGAGCACGCGCTCGATGTTGGAATCCGGATCCTTGACGACTTTGCGCGCCTTTTCGGCAAAGACCATGTTGCCGTCCTTGCCGCAAAGACCGATCGCCCATTCGCCGGTCTGGTTGATAAGGGCAACGATCTCCTTGTTGATCGAACCGGCGAGAACCATTTCGACGATTTCAACCGTCTTGGCGTCCGTCACCCGAAGACCGCCCTCGAATTTCGATTCGATGCCCATCTTCGTCAGCATCGCGCCGATCTGCGGACCGCCGCCATGAACGACGATCGGGTTGACGCCGGATTGTTTCAAAAGGGCGATATCGCTTGCAAAAGCCTTGCCGAGCTCGGGATTGCCCATGGCGTGGCCACCATATTTTACGACGATGGTCTTGTTCTCGTAACGCTGCATGAAAGGCAGCGCCTGTGGCGAGAAGGCGTGCTTGGGTTTCGCTTTCGGACTGGTTCATGGCATACCCCGCAGAATGGATCGCGGCCTTTTATCTCAAGTTTTTGACAGAGGGAATAATGCAGCTGCGCATTAGTTGCTATGCCTCTTGTCAATTTGAACAGCGCGCCTTTATTTAGAACAGTGTAAAGTAGATGGGCTGCGGTATGACGAGCGATGAAATCGGAGAACTGATTGGCTCGCGTGGCCATGGCCGACCGGAAAGCTTTCAGAGACCTCTACAACGAGACGAGCCCGAAACTCTTCTCCATATGCCTGCGTATCTTGAAGGATCGCGTGGAAGCCGAGGAAGCGCTGCAGGAAGTCTACGTAAAGATCTGGCAGCGCTCCGAAGGTTTCGTCGCCGGTCAAGGCGCTCCGTCTTCGCTGGCTTGCGTCGATTGCCCGCAACCAGGCGATCGACGCGTTGCGGGCGCGAAAGCCTGTCGCCGACGAACTGAACACTGAATACGACCTTCCCGATTCCGGCCTCGACCCTGAAAGACAGGCTGTTTTAGCGGATGAAGGAAGGCGGATTGACACCTGCATGGAAGAGTTGGAAGCTGATCGGGCGGCTGCGGTGAAGCAGGCTTATGTCGAAGGGCTGAGCTACCAGGAGCTGGCCGATCAGTTTGGCGTCCCCTGAATACAATGCGCACATGGCTGCGACGCAGCCTTTTGAAACTGAGAGAGTGCATGGAGCGATGACATCGCCGGATCAAAGCAAGGGAGGCCGCTCCCGCGACGAGGTGCTCGCCGGCGAATACGTGCTTGGTGTTCTCTCGTTCCAGGATCGCAGGGTGGTCGAGGAGCGGATGCGCCGGGACCGGCCAGTTTGCCGCGATCGTCAGCCGATGGGAAGCCAACCTCTCTTCTTTCACCGACGAGTATGAAGTGGCCGCGAGTCCGGGCCGCGAAACGTTCAAGCAGATCGAGGCGCGCCTGTTCGGCGAATCGGAGCTCTCGCGCTCCTTCTCGCACGGTCTTTGGAATTCCGCCGCCTTCTGGCGCTCGCTGACCTTCGCCTCGCTGGTCGATTGCAGTCGGCGCCATTGTTTTTGCCTCCGGCACCGTTGCGCCGCCGAAGGGACCGGCACCGCTGGTAGCCGAACTTGTCGTCCGCCGACAGCAAGGTCAATCTGCTTGCCTCCTATGACGACCAGAGCGGCCGCCTCAGCATCGTTCCTGTTGCTGCCGGCGGAGCTGAGAAAAAGTCGCTTGGAGCTCTGGCTGGTGCCTGGAAGCGGCACTCCAAAGTCGCTCGGTGTTTTCCAGCCGGGTGAAAATGGCGAGCTTGTCATCCCCGCTGATCTGCGGGGCGATATTGCCGAGGGTGCAACGCTTGCCATCAGCCTCGAACCTTTTGGCGGTTCGCCGACCGGCACAGCGACAGGACCGGTTATCGCCAGCGGCACCACGCATCGCCGCTAAACAAAATCGTCTCCCCTGAAACTCTTTCCTGATCGCCTCGTAAATCTCGATGTCCGGGAGGAGCGAGGCATTCCGCACACGAACCGGCGCCGGACGTGAGGAGAACGATCATGATGAAATCAGCTATTGCGCACCATGGCGCTTGCCACTGCCGTATCCGCAATCGCCTTCGCCGTGCAGGCCGCCAACCCCATGGTGGGCGGTGCTGCGATGTATCCCAACGAAGAACATCATCGAGAATGCCGTCAACTCAAAGGACCACACGACCCTGGTTGCGGCGGTGAAGGCCGGCGGGCTCGTCGGCACGCTCGAAGGCAAAGGCCCATTCACCGTTTTCGCTCCGACCAACGAAGCCTTCGCAGCACTGCCGAAGGGCACCGTAGAGGCGCTTCTGAAGCCGGAAAACAAGGATAAGCTCGTCAAGGTGCTGACCTGCCACGTCGTCGCAGCCGACGCGATGGCGAAGACCGTCGCCAAGATGATCAAGGACGACGGCGGCGAACACGACATCAAGACGGTCGGCGGCTGCGTGCTGAAGGCCAAGGAAAGCATGGGCAAGATCACGCTGACCGATGAAAACGGCGGGACGGCGCATGTGACGATTGCCGACGTCAAGCAGTCAAACGGCGTCATCCACGTCGTCGACAAGGTGCTTCTGCCGAAGATGTAATGATTTGCAGTGCAGAAGCCGGAGGAGGCGCCCTTTGGGGCGCCTCTTTTTCATTTCCAGTTTGTGATCTCGACGGTTTCGGCAATGGCTTGGCGCAACTCGTCCAGTCCTTCGCTCTTTTCCGAAGAGGTCGCGATGACGAATGGATAGGCTGCCGGACGCTTCCTGATCTTCTCTGCCGTTTCCGCGAGCAGCTTGGTAACGGCAGGCGGCTTGATCTTGTCGGTCTTGGTGAGGACGATCTGGTAGGAAACGGCAGCCTTGTCGAGAAGCGTCAGAACCTCCTCGTCGTTCTTCTTGATGCCGTGGCGGCTGTCGATCAGGACATAGACGCGCTTCAGCGTTGCCCGGCCGCGCAGATAATCGAACACGAGCTTCGTCCAGGCATCGACCTGATCTTTCGGCGCCTGTGCGTAGCCGTAGCCTGGCATGTCGACGAGCGCCATCGGCGGCAGGTCGCTGCCTTCGCCGGAGTAGCCTTCAGGCACGAAATAGTTCAGCTCCTGCGTCCGGCCGGGCGTGTTCGAGGTGCGCGCCAAGCCCTTGTGGCCGACGAGCGCGTTGATGAGCGACGACTTGCCGACATTCGAGCGTCCGGCAAATGCCACTTCCAGCGGTCCTTCCGGCGGCAGGAATTTCATGGAGGGCACGCCGCGGATGAAGATCCATGGCCGCCCGAAGAGTGGCTTTTCCTTGTTTTCCGACATTCAGCCTTTTCCAGCGCGTCCAAAGTTCATTGCGCGTATGGCATTCAGGTTTCGGGTGATTTTGTCAACCTGACCAGTCCCCCGCGCAGCGGTGATGAGGCGGCATGTAGCCGCCTCGGCTCTTCCTGAAAGCAGTCCGCCGAAACGAAAAGCCCCGCCGAAGCGGGGCTCTCGCATTCATTTCGATGGTGCCGGTTTTCGCCGGAACAAGCCCTTGAGATTGTCGAAGAGTTCGACCTTCACTCCGTGGCGGCGCATGATGACCGCCTGCTGGATCACGGAAAGCGTGTTGTTCCAGGCCCAGTAGATGACGAGACCGGCCGGGAAGCTTGCCAGCATGAAGGTGAAGACCAGCGGCATCCAGTTGAAGATCATAGCCTGCGTCGGATCGGGCGGCGTCGGATTCATGCGCATCTGCACGAACATGGTGACGCCCATGATCAGCGGCCATACGCCGAGATGCAGGAAGGCCGGAGCCTCGAATGGCAGCAGGCCGAAGAGGTTGACGATCGTGGTCGGATCGGGCGCCGAAAGGTCCCGAATCCAGCCGAAGAAAGGCGCATGCCGCATCTCGATGGTGATGTAGATGACTTTGTAGAGCGCGAAGAAGACGGGAATTTGCAGCGCGATTGGCCAGCAGCCGGCAATCGGGTTGATCTTCTCGTCCTTGTAGAGCTGCATCATTGCTTGCTGCAGGCCCATCCGGTCGTCGCCGAACTTGGCCTTAAGCTCTTCCATTTTCGGCTGCATGCGCTTCATGTTCGCCATCGAAGCGTATTGCTTGCTGGCGAGCGGGAAGAAGAGTGCCTTGACGACAATCGTAGTCAGCAGGATCGCAACGCCGAAGTTGCCGAAGTAGCGGAAGAAGAAGTCCATCAGCTTGAACATCGGCTTGGTGATGAAATAGAACCAGCCCCAGTCGATCAGACGGTCGAAGCGCGGGATCTCGTAGGAAGCCTCGTAGCCGTCGATGACCGGAACTTCCTTGGCGCCAGCGAAGACGAGGTTCTTGAGTTCGATCGACTGGCCGGGAGCGACCGTTACGGCGTCTTCCTTATAGTCGGCCTGATAGCGCGGCTGGCCGTCGGTGAAATGCGAGAAGCGCGCGTCATAAGCCGATTTCTGCGGCGGTACGATCGTTGCGGCCCAGTACTTGTCGGTCATGCCGAGCCAGCCGCCGGTGGACTTGGCAGGCGTGACAGCTTCCCCCTCGACGGAGGAGTACTTGCTTTCGATCAGTCCGTCGTCGCCGATGACGCCGATGAAGCCTTCGTGCAAAACGTAGACGGAAGGGGTCGTCGGTTTGTTGTAACGCGTAACGCGGCCGTAGGAGGAAATCGAAGCCGGAGCGCTGCCGCTATTTGTCACCTTGTCCGTGACGGTGAACATATAGCGGTCGTCGACCGAAATCGTACGGGCAAACGTCAGGCCCTTGTCGTTGGTATAGGTTAGCGTCACCGGCGACTTGTTTGTCAGCTTCGCGCCTTCCGGGGCTGTCCAGACCGTGGAAGGACCAGGAACCGCGCCGGTCTGGTCATTGCCGATGTAACCGAGCTCGGTGAAATAGCCGTCCTTGGTGTCGGCCGGCGAGAACAGCGTAATGATCGGGCTGCTCTTGTCGACGGTCTCGTGATAGCCCTTGAGCTTCAGGTCGTCGAGGCGGGCGCCCGCAAGGTTGATCGAGCCGGAAAGCGCGTCCGTGTCGATCGCAATGCGCGGGTGCTTTGGCAAGCGCTTCCTCGAGAGTGGCCGTCGCGGCCGCCTGGCCGGTCGGCGCGGCGCCGCTCGTCTGGGCCGGGCTGACCGCCTGCGGCCGGCGCTTGCGTCTGCTCGGTCGTCTGCTGCGCCTTCTGGGCTTCCTGCGCCTTGCGCTGGGCCTCGATGCGCGGATTCATATAGAGAAACTGCCAGCCGAGAACGATCAGCACCGAGAGAGCGATCGCAATGAAATAATTGCGGTTGTTTTCCATCATACGTTCCTGGGACGGCCGTCATTCGGCCGTTTGTGTTTCGGCTTGCTTTCGACGCGGGCCGTAAGCTCCGCGCTTAATTCCTGGAAGGACGCCGTGAGGCAGTCTCTTCGCGCGACAATCACATAGTCGTGTCCGGGCTGCATTGCAAATCCCGCATGAAGCCGCACCGCCTCTTTGAGGCGGCGGCGCATGCGGTTGCGTTCAACTGCGTTGCCATGTTTCTTGGTGACGGTGAAGCCGACGCGGGCTTCGGTGTCGGGCTCTTTCCGGTCGAGAACCTCGAGCAGGAAGAGGCCGCCCTTGCGTTTTTCGCCATTGCGAGCAGCAAGAAACTGCGGGCGGCTTTTCAGCCGCCCTGCAGTGTTTTTCTCAATGGTCGTCAATTCGCCCGCCATCTCTTATCGGGCAATCCGGCCTTAGGCCGAAAGACGCTTGCGGCCCTGCGCGCGGCGGGCAACGATGACCTTGCGGCCGCCCTTGGTAGCCATGCGCGCACGGAAACCGTGGCGGCGCTTGCGGACAAGCTTGGATGGTTGGTAGGTACGCTTCATTTATTTAAACACCGCGGAGTGCGGCCCTTCTTGAATTTGCATAGTGCAAGGAGCGTTGTTTTTCGAACGGGCGTGGCCGAAAAGGCCTGTGTGACCGAACGTGCGGCGGCTTATACGGATGAAGCCCCGAGAAGTCAATTATAGCCGGGTGAATCATCTGGAAGCTATTTTGGCATTGCTAAAAATCGCACGCTGGTGTTAACGATTGGCGCGGCGCAGCGAGAGGTTGCATTTCGGCTGAATCTGTGCGCTTTCGTCCGCGACTTTGAGTATTTTTATGAAAATCCATGCAATTTTTCGAGGAAAATCAGACCGGTTTCCTCGAAGATATGGATAATTTCTCGCGGCACTAAACGGCAGCACTCGAAATGTGGCGTTAATAAATTTAGCCGATCCTCGACCTCCTCGGCTGGGAATTTGCTTTCCAGCTCTCATCAGGCTCAGGAGGCATTGCGTTGAAGATCCGCGGCAAGATCAATTTGCTCGTTACCATTATGGCGGGTGTCGCAATCGTTATCGGCGCAACCGCCCTCGTTGCGATGAACGAGTACAGCAACAAATTCACTGCCTATAAGAGTGCCTCGCAGCGTGCCTATGCCGGCGAGCGGCTGAACCGCTTCGTGACCGCGACTGTCATGGAAGCGCGCGGTATCTACGCGGCGAAGGAGATCAAGGATGCCGGCAGCTTCGCCAAGGGCCTGATGGCGGATCTCGACGAGATCGACAATGTCATCGCCGGATGGGCGCCGCTGGTTCCGGAGGACCAGAAGGAAAGCTTTGCAAAGCTTGTCGCTCGCGCCAAGGAATTCCGTACATTCCGCACGGAAACGGCTCGTCTCGGCACCGAGGTCGGTCCCGAGGCTGCAAACGCTCAAGGCAACAACGAAGCAAACCGCGCGAACCGAAAGGCCTTTCAGGCCGAGATCGATGCAATCGTAAAGGCCGACAAGGCCGAACTGCAGGTGGTCGATGCGGAGATCGAAGCTTTCCGCAACTCGGTGTTCTGGCTCGTGCTCGCCATCACGGGTATCGGCATATCTGCAGGCGTCGGCATGGGCTTCTACATCGGCACAAGCCATCTCAGCCGTCCGATCAACCGCGTAACGACCGCGATCAACGAAGTTGCGACCGGCAATTTCGACGCGGAAGTGCCCTATGCCGAGCGCAAGGACGAAATTGGCCAGATGGCTGCCGCCGTTGCCGTCTTCAAGGAAAACGGTCTCGCCATCAAGCGTCTGAACGCGCAGGAAGCAGCCATGCGGGCCAAGAGCGATGACCTGCAGGCCAGCATGTCTGTCGTGGTCGCTGCCGCCGCTGCCGGCGATTTCAGCCGCCGCATCGACAAGGATTATGAAGAAGAGAACCTCAACCGGTTCGCAGGCAACATCAACTCGCTGCTTTCGAGCGTCGATGCCGGTGTCGGCGAAACCCGCCGCGTCATCGCAAGCCTTGCGGACGGCGATCTGACGCAGACCATGCGCGGCCAATTCCAGGGCGCCTTCGCCGAGTTGCAGCAGAACGTCAACAATACCTTCGCGACGCTGCAGGCGACCATGCGCGAAGTCCGCGAGACGACCGAGGCGATCAACGGCAACACCAACGAGCTCCGCGTTGCCAGCGACGACCTCTCGAGGCGCACGGAACAGCAGGCGGCGGCCCTTGAGCAGACCTCCGCCGCTCTCGACCAGATCACGGCCGTCGTACACAACTCGACCGAACGGGCGCAGGAAGCGAGCGTCATGGTCTCCGAAGCCAAGGACAATGCCGGCCGCTCCGGCGTCGTCGTTCGCAACGCGGTCGATGCCATGGGCCGTATCGAACAGGCTTCGCGCGAAATCAGCCAGATCATCAACGTGATCGATGAGATCGCTTTCCAGACCAACCTTCTGGCCTTGAACGCCGGTGTCGAAGCGGCGCGTGCCGGTGAAGCAGGCAAAGGCTTCGCCGTCGTCGCACAGGAGGTTCGGGAACTCGCCCAGCGATCGGCGACGGCCGCCAAGGATATCAAGGCGCTCATCACCAAGTCCGGCGATGAAGTTCATGTCGGTGTGAAGCTGGTGCAGGCCACAGGCGAGGCGCTTGGCGAGATCGAAAGCCGCGTCATCGCGATCAACGATCACATTCAGTCGATCGCGACGGCAGCCAAGGAACAGTCAACCGGCCTCAAGGAGGTCAATACCGCTATAAACCAGATGGACGAGGTGACGCAGCAGAACGCGGCGATGGTTGAGGAAACGTCCGCCGCGACGCACAAGCTGGCGGCAGAAGCCGACGGTCTCGTGCGCCTTGTCTCGCGCTTCAGGACGTCGAATACATCGGCCGCAGCGCCCGTCGCTGTCGCGCGCCGCGAAGAACACCGCCCGGTCGCCTCGCCGGCCCGCCGGGCAATGAACACCGTCTCGCGGGCCTTCAACGGCAATGCGGCGGTTGCCGAGCAGAACTGGGAAGAGTTCTGAGGCAATCTCTCATAGGCGTGAAACGCGCCTCGGGGCGGCGTTTTCTTTGTGACGACTTGCCGCTGCTCGCAAAGATTTGAAAGCGCAGCTCGATCGTCTATTATAAGCGTCTGGTTTCAGGCGCTTCGCCGATCGGAAATGACGATGCCGATGCAACATCAGGGCGAAAACTCGACTATCGATATGACCGCGGACAACGCAGGCGGCCGTCCGGCGGGCTGGTTCGGCGGTCTGTCGGGCAAGCTGCTTTGGCTCACTGTCTTGTTCATCATGCTCGCAGAGGTGCTGATCTTCTTTCCCTCGATCGCGACGATGCGCATTCGCTGGCTGGAGGACAAGCTGAACACGGCGGCGGCCGCCGCCATCGTCATCGACGGCCTGCAGCCGGTCGAACTGCCGCGCGCGCTGCAGAAGGAGACGCTGGAAGCGACCGGCACAAAGGCGATCGTGCTTCGCAAAGAGGGCACCTCGCGCCTCCTTGCGATGAGCGAGATGCCGACCTCTGTCGACGAGCAGTATGATCTGACCAAGACGACGCTGCTCAGCTCCATGGATGACGCGCTGGATACGATGCTTTTCGGCGGCAATCGCATGATCCGCGTCTACGGCCCGGTCGGAGAAACGAGCACCGGCGTAGAAGTGGTGATGAAGGACAAGGCCCTGCGCAAGGCGATGTTCGCCTATGCGCGCAATGTTCTTTATCTCTCCGTCCTGATCTCGCTCTTCACCGCGACCCTGATCTTCTTCGTCATCAACCGCATCCTGATCCGCCCCATCCGCGAGCTGACGGGCAGCATGCAGAAATTTTCCACAGAGCCGGAAAACCCGCAGTATGTTTTCGTCGGCGACGGCGGGCGGGATGAGCTGGCGGTCGCCGGGCGGCATCTGACGTCCATGCAGATGGAGCTGCAAAAGACGCTGAAGCAGCAGAAGAATCTCGCGGCACTTGGCCTTGCGGTCTCGAAAATCAATCACGACATGCGCAACATTCTCGCCTCCGCGCAGCTGATGTCTGATCGCCTTGTGGACGTCGATGATCCAATGGTGAAGAGCTTTGCGCCGAAGTTGTTGCGCACGATCGATCGGGCAGTCGGCTACACGACGGAAGTGCTCTCCTATGGTCAAGCGAGCGAATCGGCGCCACGCCGCCGGCGGATCAGGCTCTACGACCTGACACAGGACGTACGCGATATGCTGGCGATCGATCCGCAGAGCGGTGTGGAGTTTGCCGAGCAGATGCCGGCAGACATCGAGATCGACGCCGACAGCGAGCAGCTCTTCCGCGTGATCCACAATCTGTGCCGCAATGCGCTGCAGGCTCTGACGATGCCAGGCGAAACGGGAATGGATGGCGTCAAGCGCATCACAGTGTCGGCACAGCGTGTCGGCAGCGTCGTCAGTATCATTGTTGACGACACCGGCCCAGGAATGCCGGTGAAAGCCCGCCAGAATCTCTTCACGGCCTTCCGCGGCTCTGCCCGCAGCGGCGGTACGGGCCTTGGTCTGACGATCGCGCGCGAGCTGGTGCTTGCCCATGGCGGCACGATCGCCCTTGTCGAAAAGCCCACGGCTGGCACGCAGTTCCGCATCGAGATCCCCGATCGCCCTGTTTCGCTGGACGACTATCGCTCTCGCGCGCATGCCGAAAAGTGATGCAAATTCCGCAACTCAGCCATCCGCAGCCAAAGTCGCGATTTTTTTCGAATTGCTATTGCATTCGCCCAAAGGACGCTTTAGAGGATCGCCCACGCAAGCGGCACGGCCGCTTTTGCCACGCACCCGTAGCTCAGCTGGATAGAGCACCAGACTACGAATCTGGGGGTCAGGAGTTCGAATCTCTTCGGGTGCGCCATTTCTTCTTCAGCGATCTTGGTCCTCGCTTCCCGCACTCACGCGAATCCGGTTGTCCCGGTATGGAAGTCGATCGCGACGTCGGCATTCGGCCGGAGCAGCCGGTTGAACAGGAGCCCAGCGTGTCGGCTGGGTGCGGTGGCGCCGTTCTCGTTCCCGGGCCATTCCCGATTCATGTCGATCAGATCGACGCCCCTGCCCGAATTGGGCCATCTGCGCTGCATGCCTTCCATGGCTGGGCGGGACACGTCCGTGACCGCCATCACCGTGCCCGCCATCTCTGCCGGATCGAGTTGGTTCATCACGGTCTGGACCGTATGCACAGAACTCATCTCGTCGCCATGCACACCACTGACCAGGACGACGCGCTTGCCCGGCCGCGCGCCCTTGGCGACGATCACAGACACATACCAGTGCTGCCCCGTGGGCATTTGCGCGCCCTGGAAGTAAACAGTGTGCTTCTTGCCGAACTCCAGATCGCTGATATCGAGGGCGCTGACGACCTTCTTCCCCTGGATCACATCGCTGGTATAGACCGTTCCCTGAGGCACACCGGGTGCCGCGCCGGCAGGGGATGCCGCTGTGTCTTGGGCATTCGCAGCGCCAGCGTTGACTGCGAAGGCCGATGCGCCGACCGTTGCAATAGATGCGATCATGAAGTCGCGGCGATCGAGGCTTTCTTTGGGCTTGTTTGACATGATGGAGGTCCTTGCCATGTGAAAAGCGACGTTTGGTTCGGACAGCAGCATACGCTCGGCAAGGCCCGGAGATGGCGCAACGGAGGCTGCCGCTTAGAAATCGACGGCAATAACAATCACATGGGAGTGCCCAGTTTCATCTCGTCCGGCGCGCCATTTCCTTCCCCAGTCCTCGGTAAACTCAGAGATCGCAGGCGAAGCACGGCGTCTGGTACACTTCTGGTACATGGGATTGGGCATAATGAGCCCCGCCCGAAGCATCAAGTCCGCGTCGGCCGCTGCAAGGCGCGCGACCCAGAATCGTGACATTACGGTCGGTGGCTGAAGCGAGCGACCTGCGCATCCTTCATCAGGCTGCGGAAGTTCGGTCCGCTCACATGCACCAGCGTCTTGTGGTCGCCGCCTTCGAAATAGACGTCGTCTGGCGTCGTCGAGGCTTTCGTCGAGCATCACCGGGACGTCGTAGGCCGATCCGATGGGCGGCACCGCGCCAATGTCGCAATCGGCGAAAAGCGTGCTGACCTCATCCTCCGAGGCGAGCCCGAGACGCCTGTTCATGACACCTGCAACGTGCGAGAGCTCGATCCGGTGCGTGCTCGGAACAACGGCCAGAACGTACCCCATTTCGTGATGAACGACCACGGATTTGGCCAGGCGGCTGCCCGGAACATGCGCTGCTTGTGCCGACTGGCTGGTGGTTGCCGTGCGGTGATGCGCGACGGTGTCGTAGGCGATCCCCGTGCCGTCGATATAGTCCTGAAGTTTCCTTGCGATCGTCATCGTGAGCCCCTTTATGTTGCGGGGTGGACGCATAGAAAACATTTTCCTCTCATCACCTCGGAAGTCAACGACGAATGGAAGGCCACAAATGCAAGCGGTGGCTCGGTTCGGTTGACCGGATGTCCGGCCTGCCGTCATGGGAGACCATGCTGTGACCGCCACCGATACAAATGAGCGAGATCTACATGGTCAGCGCATCCAGCATGGGACACTGCGGAACAGCCGCTCCATTGCACTTGGCCGAAGTCTCGGCGAGAACTCTCTCAATTCTCTTCAGGTCTGCGATTTTGGTGCGGATGTCGGCCAAGTGCCTCTCCGTCCTTTCTTTCACTTCGGCGCAGGTTTGAGTGCCGCCATCGACCAAATTCAGAAGTCCGCGAATGCCGTCAATCGAAAAGCCGAGTTCCCGGGCGCGGAGAATAAAGCGAAGGCGCTGGACGTGCCGTTCCTCGTAGAACCGGTATCCCGTCCCGCTTAGCCGCGGGTCCGGCATCATGCCGATTTTCTCGTAGTAGCGGATGGTTTCGAGATTGCAGCCGGATCGCCGAGCCAGTTCCGCGCGCTGCAATCCCTTCTCGGATTTGTGATAGTTCATGTGCAAAGTCTCCCTTGAGTCTGTAGCTCCTACAGACTATAGCCTCAATTCGTAGATGTTTCGAGGTCGGGATCGCATGCGTGACATGGAAACTGGAACTGTCTCTATTGAAGTACAGCCGTACACCGCGAATCGCTGCAAAGGGTGGTTTGCCGCCGGAGGCTTGATCGGCGCGATTCTGGCTTCGACGTGTTGTCTTGGGCCGCTGGTCCTGTTGATGCTCGGCATTTCCGGAGCGTGGATCGGAAACCTGACGGCACTCGAACCCTATAAGCCCCTATTCGCCGCTATCGCGCTCGGCTTCATCGGCTTCGGCTTCCGGCAGGTGTATTTCTCAAACAAGGTTGCTTGTGCCGAAGGCGCCTATTGCGCACGACCCGCGTCGTCGTTGGTCATCAAGACTACGCTTTGGCTCGCGGCCGGGCTGGTCGTCCTTGCCCTGACCGTCAACTGGTGGGCGCCAATTTTCTATTAGGAGAACCCCCTGGGATGAAACGATCCTTCTTCTTTAAGGCCATGGCAGTCACCATCGGCGCGATTGCAATCGAGGCCGCCACCCCGGTGGTGCTATTTGCACAGCCGCTCGCCACCAAAGGTGTGGCCATGCAAACAGCGACCTTTGCCATAGCGAACATGACCTGCGCCCTTTGCCCGATAACTGTGCAAGCGGCGATGCAGGCCGTCAAAGGCGTGGGCTCGGTTGACATAGATCTCCAAACGAAAACAGCGACGGTCGCATTTGATCCTGCCTTCACCACGACCGAGGCAATTGCTGCTTCATCGACGAACGCGGGCTATCCGGCCTCCGTTACGAGCGAAACCGGGCCATCATGACAATTTCCCACCATTCGACAATCACTTGCCCGGAATGCGGCCATCAGGCCTTGGAGGT
Organism: uncultured Alphaproteobacteria bacterium; assembly: GCA_963838565.1. GTDB lineage: Bacteria > Pseudomonadota > Alphaproteobacteria > Rhizobiales > Rhizobiaceae > Rhizobium. The sequence continues at coordinate 102,140 of CAWIRO010000015.1, read as the reverse complement.
CATGCCCACCGATGCCTGCCAGTATTTCTATGATTGCAAAGGATGCGGCGCTATGCTGAGGCCGAAAGCGGGCGACTGTTGCGTCTATTGTTCCTACGGAGACACCCCATGTCCGCCTATCCAGGCGGCACGCGACAATAAAATTGGCGCGGGGAATTGTCACTGTTGTTGACGAGCGGTTGACCATTTCCCGATTTCATTCTGTTGTCGTGCATTCGTTTTTCTGCACTCCGTCATCGTCTTTGCTTAGCTTCGCGCAATCTTGAAGCGATACCTGTTCTGCGTCCGCGGTCGGCGCGGAGGGTGCGCAGGAGAGAAATGCATGAAGCCGAGGATCGTGATTGCAATTTCGATGGCCGCAGCCGCAGCCATTCTTGCCGGATGCGTCCAGGACGCGCAATCAGCCGGTTCTTTATCCTGTCGGCAGCCCGGTCAATCCGCCATTCGTCGCGCATCTCGCGTGCACCGGTGAAGGCAATGCCATGTACAGCGAGTCAATGCAGCAATACAAACTGCGCTCGCAGATCACCGGCCACTATGACGCCGCCGAGGCAGATGCGCTCGCGCGCAGCGCAGCGCACAGGAAATACATCGACTGCGCTTCGTCCGAAGGTTATCGGGCGGTTTACGATCAATAAGCGGTTTGCCCCGTCGCTTGCCCCGAGCAGGTCTCTTGGCCTCGAAAGGCGACGTGCCGCGCCACGTCAGACGTAACGTGCTTGCCCGTCACGGAAGCGCTTATTTTATTGCACTAAACGCAATATGCACTAAATACGAAATTGCATGGATTAAATCACGCTGGATGACATTCTCGGGAAGCGTGCTGCACCGCGGTCTGTCGCCTTGGAATTGCCATTCTGAAGGCGATGGTCGGCGAAATAGTCATATCGCATTTCAGACAAGTGGGCCGATCAACATGACCGCAGACATTGCACACTCGGACTTTCTGCATTTTTTCCGCTCATGGATCAGCAATCCCCTGCGCGTGGCGGCGATCGCTCCGTCCGGCACTTCGCTGGCGAAGCTGATGACGAAGGAGATTGCCGCGCTTGACGGACCGATCATCGAGCTCGGGCCCGGCACGGGTGTTTTCACGCGGGCCTTGCTCGCACGCGGCATAAGAGAAGAGGACTTGACGCTGATCGAATATGGCCCCGAATTCATCAGCAGCCTTAAGTCACGCTTTCCATCCGCGCGCATTCTGCAGATGGATGCGGCACATCTGGGCCAAGCCGACATCTTCGAAGGCGAGCCGGTCAGCGCGGTGGTCAGCGGTTTGCCGCTGCTTTCGATGTCGCCGCGCAAGATCACGGCTATTCTCGTCAGTACCTTTACCTATATGCGGCCGGGCGGTGCGCTTTATCAATTCACCTATGGGCCGCGCTGCCCGGTGCCGCGGCCGATCCTAGACCGGCTGGGGCTGAAGGCTACGCATATCGGCGGCACGGTGCGCAATTTGCCGCCCGCCGCGGTCTACAGAATTTCGCGCCGCAAGCCACTTGAGCTCTCGCGGGAGCGCTTCAAATACCGCAGCACGGAAGTGGAAATCGGCACGGTCGCCGTCCCCGGAGAGACCGGCGGCTGATACGATCGGACGCAGATGACTGAATTGAAACAGAGCGGCGCGGCGGAGGGCCGCCGCGAGCGCAAGCGGCGGCAGACGCGCGAGCGTATTGAGCAGGCGGCAATGACGCTGTTCCTCGAACGCGGCTTCGATGCAACGACGATCGAGGACATCACCGAAGCCGCCGATGTCTCGAAACGTAGCTTTTTCGATTATTTCCCTTCGAAGGAAGAGGTCGTCTTCGCATGGCAGGATTCCTTTGCCGATCGGCTGATGGCTGCGATTGTGGCAAGGCCGAAGGGCGAGCCGCCAGTTAGGATCGTTGAGGAGGCGCTCGTCGAGACCATCGTCGCCTCCGCCGATGAACGCGGCCTTGCCGTGGGCGAACTCGTCCGTTGCACGCCGGCGCTAAAGGCGCGCGATCAGCTGAAATATGCCAAACTCGAACAGAAGCTGACCGAAGCATTGGTGGCAAGAGGCGGCGACGGCAAGGAAGCACGTACCCGCATGCGGCTTCTCTCGGCAATCGTAATCGGCGCATTGCGCGTCGGCGGCGAACTCTGGCAGGAACGTTCGCCCGGGGCTTCCCTCGAAGCTTTCGCCAGGAGGATTTTTGCCGATCTTTGGACGATACTGGCGGAATTTGGTGATGAAGCGAAAAGCCGGCCTTAGGCAATCGCGTCTTCCGTTTGCGGCGGCTCATGGCGGTTTGAAGGCAAATGTCTTCGGCCTCGTTACTGTCATGCAAGCCATGATGCCCTATGTACGCAAGCGTCGCAGAGGCCGCACCATCAACTTCAAGCTCCACCGACTTTGAATGATTTTTGACCAAAGAGAGGAAAGACCATGTCCGCCTTAAACGCAGCAAAATCCGGCACCTTCAAGATCGGCGGTGATATCGAGGTCAATCGTCTCGGCTTCGGCGCAATGCGCATCACCGGCGAAGGCATCTGGGGTGATCCGGCCGACCACGACGAATCCATCCGTACGCTGAAGCGCCTGCCGGAACTCGGCGTCAACTTCATCGATACGGCCGATTCCTACGGCCCGGATGTTTCCGAGCTACTGATCAGGGAAGCGCTTCATCCCTACGGCAAAATGATTGTCGCTACCAAGGCCGGGCTCACACGGCATGGCCCCAACATCTGGCTGCCGCTCGGCCGTCCGGAATATCTGATCCAGCAGGCGCACAAGAGCCTTCGCAATCTCGGCGTCGAGCAGATCGATCTCTGGCAACTTCACCGCATTGATCCGAAAGTGCCGGCAAAGGAACAGTTCGACGCGATCAAGTCGCTGCTCGACGCCAAGATCATCCGCCATGCCGGTCTCAGCGAAGTCTCGGTTGCCGACATCGAGGCGGCTTCGAAGCACTTCAAGGTCGCTACCGTGCAGAACCGTTACAACCTCGTCGACCGTACCAGTGAAGATGTGCTGGACTATTGCGAAAAGCACAATATCGGCTTCATCCCCTGGTATCCGCTGGCCGCCGGCGATCTCGCAAAGCCGGGATCGCTGCTCGATACGATCGCGAAGAAGCACAATGCAGCGCCAAGCCAGATCGCGCTTGCCTGGGTGCTGAAGCGCAGCCCCGTCATGCTACCCATCCCCGGCACCTCCAAGGTGAAGCATCTGGAAGAGAACGTCGCTGCCGTGGATATCGCGTTGTCCGACGAAGAGTTCAAGGCGCTCGACGGCGAAGGCAAGAAGCTCTTCAGGGCTGCCTGATCTGCTCCGCCAATCTCTGAATTGGCCGCGGCTTTCCGCGGCCGATTCTATTTTATCCCATCTCAAAACGCGGGCTGATTGGCAGATCGGGACGATATCGACTTCATGCGTTCATATTTTGCGCAATGATTTAACCCCGGATCAAAAAAATGGCGCAAAATGAGGCGGCTTTGCGATACTGCTCACTAAGCCATGCTAAGGATGCATTGCTGCATTGCGGTAATATCCCTATTCCCGATCAAATCAATTGGGTATTCATAAGCTCGTAAGCAGCGCACTCCTCCTCCCAGCGCTCCTTACTTCGACTGGTAACACTCCTCCTCCCAGTTGCCAGTCAGGATCAAGAGCCCGGTGCACCTCCTCCCGCGCCGGGCTCTTTTCTATTTCAGCCCTCGAAAATCAGCTTCCAATTCTCGTCTGGCGTCTCGCCTTATTTGACTCGCATTGCGCCCGTGGCTTATTTGACCGGTATTCGAAGCGCGTTCAGTCAGGCGCCGATGTTTGGAACAGGGGGATGTTTGACGGATCGGCGGCCATGGACACTCGCGAGCATAATGCTCGCCGCCTTCTTGTTGTCGGCCTGCGGTGGGCGGCCCATCGGGGTGATGACGCCGGTCGGATCCGCACAGCCGGGTACATCTAAAGTCGATCTCCTGGTCGCGACCACGCGAGCACCGGACAAGGACCCGGGCGTGCTCTTTTCCGGCGAGCGCGGCACCGGCCTGACGGTTAACGCCGTCGATGTCTCGATACCGCCGGATGCCAACCGCAAGATCGGTCAGGTGCAGTGGCCGAAGCGCCTGCCGGCAGATCCGCTCCGCGATTTCGTCACCGTCTCGGTCGATCCGCTGGAAGGCGAGCGGGCGGGTGAGGTCTGGCTGAAGAACCATATGCCGAAGAGCCGCCGCGTGCTCATCTTCGTCCATGGCTTCAACAATCTCTACGAAGACTCGGTCTACCGCTTCGCGCAGATCGTCCACGATTCGCATGCCGACGTCGCCCCGGTGGTCTTCACCTGGCCGTCGCGCGGCAGCATCTTCGACTACAACTACGACAAGGAAAGCACCAACTATTCCCGCGACGCGCTGGAAGAGCTGCTGCGCCGCACGGCTCAAAACCCTGCTGTGGGCGACATCACCATCATGGCCCATTCCATGGGCACATGGCTGACCGTCGAGGCGCTGCGCCAGATGGCGATCCGGGACGGACATGTCGCAAGCAAGATCAACAACGTCATCCTTGCCTCGCCCGACCTCGATGTGGATGTCTTCGGCCGCCAGTTCGTCAGCCTTGGCAAGGAGCGGCCGCACTTCACCATCTTCGTTTCGCAGGACGACCGGGCTCTCGCGCTGTCCCGCCGCATTTCCGGCAATGTCGATCGCCTTGGCCAGATCGATCCTTCCGTGGAGCCGTATCGCAGCAAGCTCGAGGCGGCGGGCATCACCGTCCTCGATCTCACCAAGCTCAAGGGCGGCGACCGGCTGAACCATGGCAAATTCGCTGAAAGCCCGGAAGTCGTGCAACTGATCGGCGATCGGCTGATTGCCGGCCAGACGATCACCGATTCCCAGGTCGGCCTCGGGGAGGCGGTTGGCGCTGTCGCAATCGGCGCGGCGCAAACCGTCGGAAGCGCGGCAAGCGTTGCCGTCAGTACGCCGATCGCGATCTTTGATCCACGCACGCGCCGCAACTACGATGCCCAGCTGAAGCGCCTCGGCCAGTCGATGGAAAATACCGCAGGCTCGGTCGGAGATACGGTCGGCGCCGGTTTGCCGACGCAATAAAATTCCTCATAGGCATTCGTTCGGTTCTGATATATCACAGAGACAGATCGCGGCCAAAAGCCGTTGCCTCTGATGGATGATGACATGACGAATGAAACGAGGCCGACCGTCGCTGTTGTCGGCGCGGGCGTGATCGGCGCTTCGATCGCCTTCGAACTGCAGCGGCGCGGCTTCCAGGTGACATTGATCGATAAGGGCGAGCCCGGCCGCGGCACGTCCTACGGCAACATGGCGAGTATTGCGCTCGATTTCGCCGCAGGCTCCGGGCCGGCGACATGGAAGAAGATTCCAGGTTGGCTGATGGATCCCGAAGGGCCGGTCTGGCTGCGTCCGTCCTACGCTCCGAAAATGCTCCCTTGGTTCCTGCGCTTCATCGCCGCCGGACGTCCATCGCGCCTTCGCGAGATCGAGGATGCAGGCATGAGCCTGACCCGTCATGCGCTCGGCGATTTCCGCGCCATGCTTTCGGCACTCGGCGCGCCGGAACTCATGACGGAGGAGGGCTGCCTCGCCATTTACGAGACGGAGGCGGAATTTGCCGCCGATCGCGGCCATATCGAGATGATGCAGCGCTACGGTTTCGATTTCGAGGTGCTGAACGGCGGCGCGATCCGCCACTACGAGCCGGAACTTTCGCACTCGATCGCAAAGGCCGTGCTTTTGCCCGACAACAAATCGATCCGCGATCCGTACAAGCTGGTCGTCAGGTTGGCGGATGCCGCCCAGGCAGCTGGCACGCGCTTCGTCTCTGGCGCGGTGCGCAATATCGAACGCAAGCCGGATGGAAAGGCGGTCGTACTGCTCGAGGGTGGTGGGGCCATCGAGGTGAACTCGGTGGTGCTGGCGGCAGGGGTGCACACGCGCGTGCTTGCCGAAAAGCTCGGCGAGCCGATCCCGCTCGAAACTGAGCGCGGTTATCACACGCAGATCATGAAGCCCGGCATTTCGATGCGCTATTCGATCATCTGGCCGCATCGCGCCTTCATGGTAACGCCGACGGCAGGCGGCATCCGCGTCGGCGGTAACGTCGAATTGGCGGGTCTTGACGCACCACCGGACTTCCGCCGCCCGCGCGTGCTGGTGCGCCATGCGCAGCGCGCGCTGCCAGGCTTGAAAATCGAAGAGGCGACCGAGTGGATGGGCCATCGCCCCGCGCTGCCGGATACCATCCCGATCATCTCGCCTTCATCGAAGATGCCTGGTGTCTGGTATGCGACCGGCCACGGCCATCTCGGTCTGACGCTTTCGGCAACGACAGCGCGGCTGATCGCCGATATGGTGACAGGCGTCAAACCGGCGGTCGATATGACGCCTTTCCGCATTAATCGATACTAGGAGGAAACCGATGCCGGAGAGTACGAAACCCGTAGCCTTAATCACCGGCGGTGGCCGTGGCATGGGCGAGGCGATAGCCCGTGAGCTCGCCGCGCAAGGCTATCGTTTGGCGCTGATGTCGCCCTCCGAAAGCTGCGAGAAACTGGCCGCTGAACTCGGCGGCGTTGCCTCCCGCGGTGTCGCGGAAAAGGCCGAGGACATTCAGGCGATCTTCGATCTGGCGATGGGGATCTATGGCCGCATCGATGCGGTGGTGAACCATACCGGCCATCCGCCCAAGGGCGACCTGCTGGACATCACCGACGAGAGCTGGACGCTTGGGTCCGACATGATGGTGCTTTCGCTGGTGCGGATGGCGCGGCTCGTCACGCCCGTCATGCTGCAGCAGGGCAAGGGTGCGTTCGTCAACATCACGACCTTCGCCGCCTACGAGCCGTCGCTCATCTTCCCCGTTTCCTGCACCTATCGCGCAGCGGCGGGCGCCTTCACCAAGCTCTATTCGGATCGCTATGCCGCGGATAATATCCGCATGAACTGCATCCTGCCCGGCTATATCGACAGCCTCAACCACAAGCCGGAAACCGCAGACAAGATCCCAATGAAGCGCATCGGCCATATGGAGGAGATCGCCAAGACTGCGGCCTTCCTGCTCTCCGATGGTGCGGGCTACATCACAGGTCAGAATATCCGCGTCGATGGCGGCATCACGCGCCACGTTTGAGAGGGGTGAAAGATGAGGTGGAAGCGTACTATCCAGCTTCTGGATGTTCACTGCGAAGGCGAAATCGGCAAGGTCGCGATCGGCGGCGTGCCGAAGATCCCCGGCGAAACGGTTGCCGCACAGCTTCACTGGCTGAATACGGATCCCAAGGGCACGGAGCTTCGCCGCTTCCTCTGCCTCGAGCCGCGCGGCGCACCGATCGGCTCGGTCAACCTGCTCCTGCCAGCCAGGCATCCGGATGCGGACGCAGCCTTTATCATTCTCCAACCGGATCAGGCGCATGCAAGCTCCGGCTCGAATTCCATCTGCGTGACGACTGCTCTGCTGGAATCCGGCATCGTCGAGATGAAGGAGCCGGAAACGATCGTCACGCTGGAAACCGCGGCCGGCTTGGTCAAGGCGACAGCCACCTGCCGCGACGGCCGTTGCGAGAAGGTCCGGCTGACGATGGTGCCATCCTTCGTCCATGAGCTGGACGTCGAGATCGACACGCCGCATTGGGGAAAGATCAAGGCCGACATTTGCTACGGCGGCATCTTCTATGCGCTGGTCGACGTCGGGCAGATCAACCTCACGATCGAAAAGGCCAATGCCGCGGCGCTCGTGCAGGCCGGCATGATCCTGAAGGACCTCATCAACCGCCATATCCCCGTCGTGCATCCGGAAATCCCGGCGATCTCCGGCGTGGCCTACGTCATGTTCCGCGATATCGAGCTGGATGGCACGGTGCGCACCTGCACCACGATGTGGCCCGGACGCGCCGACCGCTCGCCCTGCGGCACCGGAAACTCAGCGAACCTGGCGGCGCTCCATGCGCGCGGCAAGGCCAAGGTCGGCGACATCTTCAAATCGAGCTCGATCATCGGCTCGGAATTCGAGGTCGGCCTGCAGGCGGTCACTGAAGTCGCAGGCCGCCCGGCGATCATCCCGACGATCACCGGCCGCGGTTTCACCTTCGGCCTGTCGCAGGTGGCGCTCGACCCCTTCGATCCGCATCCGGGCGGCTTTGCCCTGACGGATGTCTGGGGGCCGCAGGCGGGCGAGATTTAACCTTGAACGGCTCTAATAGTCGAAAGGCTCTGCCGTCGTCTTGAGGTCCTCGCCGGGGGCTTTCGGATAGATGACGCCCTTGCGCAGGATGATGTTGGCGTAGAGACGCGGCTCGCTCGTCTGGATAACGGCGTGGGCGGCGCGCACGCGATTGTAGAAATCCTGGCCGACGAGCGGCGTCACCTGGCGATGCGGCTCGTGCTTTTCGCAGCAGTCGATCATTTCCTCATGCACGGGGTCGAGCTTGTCGCGCTCGCCTTTCACCGTCGAGCGGAAGATCGCTTCCGCCACGAAGTCATCGATCGGCAAGACGCTCAAAACGGCATCGAGCACAGGCACGATGCCGTGGCCGTCGAGGCGGATCAGGCGGCGCGCATGCTCGACGCCCGGATAATTGCCGTCGACGATGGCGATCTCGTCGCCGTGGCCCATCTCCCGCAGCGTCGAAAGCAGTTGCGGACTTAAGAGCGGATCAAGCCCCTTCAGCATTCTCTATCTCCTTGAAAAGGACATTCTGGTCGGTCAGATAGCGCGCGAAAATCGGCAGGCTTGCTCCGCCGATGGCGCGCGCCTGTGCGCCGACCGCACCCTCGATGATCTCCGGCATGACAACGCCCTGCAGGTCGAGTTTGGCGGCCTCTTTGATTGTCGCGCGGACGATACGCTCGCGCACCCAGCCGGGAAAGCCGCCGTCGATGACGGCCGCGCTGAAATCGATGATCGAGGCCGCTGCGACGATCGCCTGTGCCAGCGCTTTCGCTGTATCCTGAATCCAGGTTTCCATCGGCTCGCCGAAATCCACCCAGTCGTCGGCGGAGTACCAGAGTGGCTGAGGGTCGATGCCTTTTTCGCGCAGCATGTTTTCCAGTACGAAAATTGAAGCGATATCGAGAAGCTGACGGTTTTCACCGTTCTTGTCGCGCACCGGGAGAGGGCCGATCGCGCCGGCGGTACCCGTGCGGCCGGAGAAGATCGCCGAGTTGAGGACGATACCGCCGCCGATGAAGGAGCCTATGAAGAAATAGACGAAATCCGGATAGGACGGACCGACGCCGAAGACGAGCTCCGCCCCGCAGGCGCTGGTCGCGTCGTTTTGCAGATAGACCGGATACGAGACGCGCGCCGCAACTTCAGCCTGCAGGTCGAACCCGCGCCAGACGTCCATAGCGCCCTCCGGGGCACCGACCTCGTCCGCCCAGTTCCAGAGCTCGAAGGGCGCGGCAATGCCGAGGCCGGCGACGCGGCTACGCTGTTTGTCGTCGAGCCTGTTTTCGAGTTCCTGGATACCAGAGGTAATAAAGCCAAGTATTTCGTCGGGCAAAGGATAGGCATACGTTCGGTGCAGCTGCATGCGGATGCCCCCGACGAAATCCATCAACACGAGGTCGGCGCTGCGCCGGCCCATCTTGACCCCGAAGGAATACACGGCGTCTGGATTGAGATACATCGGGATCGACGGCTGGCCGACGCGGCCACGCACAGGTTCGCCCCTTGAAAGCAGGCTCTCCCTCTCCAATTCCCGCATGATGACGGAAACGGTCTGGGCGGAAAGACCGCTGCGGCGCGCGATATCGGCCTTCGAGAGCGAGCCGTAGAGGCGCACCAGCGAAAGGACCAGCCGCTCGTTATAGGCGCGCACCCTGATCTGGTTCGCGCCTCCGGCAGGATTCAAAATTGGCGGCGGGGCCGGTGCTTGCGCCGGATCTTCCAAGGACGACATTGGCCACTCCTCCCAATCATCGGCCTATGCCCTATTTTCCATCAGCATGCCATATGGAATTAATAATTCAATTGGATTTATTTATTGACAAGAGAATTTCTTTTCGTTCTTAATTGCGATCGTCAACGGTAGGGGACGGCTTTGGAGGAGGTCTTTGACGAAGGCTGCAGCGTCGTTCCGTGCCTCAAATTCCGGTTCTGCCATGCGGGCGTTCCGGCCAATCTGTGGGAGGAGTTCATGAAGAAATCAGTTCTTGCTTTCGGCGCGCTTGCGCTCGGCGTCGCCTTTTCCGCTCCGGCGATGGCGGCAGATGTTTCCGCCTGCCTGATCACCAAGACCGACACCAACCCCTTCTTCGTCAAGATGAAGGAGGGGGCGGCTGCGAAGGCCAAGGAGCTCGGCATGACGCTGAAGGCCTACGCGGGCAAGATCGACGGCGACAGTGAAACCCAGGTTGCCGCAATCGAAACCTGCATTGCAGACGGCGCGAAAGGTATTCTGTTGACCGCCTCCGATACCCAGGGCATCGTTCCCGTGGTGAAAAAGGCGCGGGATGCAGGAATTCTGGTGATCGCGCTGGATACGCCTCTTGATCCCATCGATGCGGCCGATTCCACCTTTGCCACCGACAACTTTCTTGCCGGAAAGCTGATCGGCCAGTGGGCCGCCGCGACCCTCGGCGATGCCGCCAAAGACGCGAAAGTCGCGTTTCTCGATTTGACCCCGGCACAGCCGACAGTCGGCGTCCTCCGTGACCAGGGCTTCATGACGGGCTTTGGCATGGATACGAAGGATGTCAACAAGATCGGTGACGAGGACGACCCGCGCATCGTCGGCCATGACGTCACCAACGGCAACGAGGAAGGCGGACGCACCGCGATGGAGAACCTTCTTCAGAAGGATCCGACCATCAATGTCGTCTATACGATCAATGAGCCGGCCGCTGCCGGCGCGTTCCAGTCCCTGAAGGCCGTCGGACGCGAGAAGGACGTCCTGATCGTCTCCGTTGATGGTGGCTGCCCGGGCGTCAAGAACGTCACGGAAGGCGTCATCGGTGCGACTTCCCAGCAGTATCCGTTGCAGATGGCGGCGCTCGGCATGGAAGCCATCAAGAAGTTCGCCGACAGCGGCGAAAAGCCTAAGCCGACCGAAGGAAAGAATTTCTTCGATACCGGCGTTTCGCTGGTGACGGACAAGCCCGTATCGGGTGTCGAGTCGATCGACACCAAGGCCGGCATGGAAAAGTGCTGGGGCTGAGAAGCCGCAGCCGAGGTGAAGGCGGGGGCGCGCCGCCCCCGCTGCCGGACTCATCTTTGACAGCACGCCGAATTGGGTGCAGCTTAATCAATCGCTAATATACCGGAACTCTGGAAGCCGGGCAGCGATGCGCCCTCGAAGTGGGGTTCAGGCGGGAGGAAGATCCATGAGCGAGCCTACAACAGCCGCACCGCATCACGAGTACGAAAAAGTTCTCAAGGAAAGTTCGACCGAGGTCGCCTCGTTCGACACGCATGACCGGACGGCCCTTCAGAAGTTCCAGCATTTCCTGCATTCCAGCCCTTCGGCCGTCTCGCTGATCGTGCTGGTACTGTCGCTGATCGTCTTCGGCGTCATGCTTGGCAGCAAGTTCTTCTCGGCATTCGCGCTGACGCTGATCCTGCAGCAGGTGGCCATCACCGGCATCGTCGGCGCGGCCCAGACACTGGTCATCATGACCGCCGGCATCGATCTGTCGGTTGGCGCTATCATGGTGCTCTCTTCCGTCGTCATGGGGCAGTTCGTCTTCCGCTACGGCTTTCCGCCGACTATCGCCATTCTCTGCGGCTTCGCCCTCGGCGCACTCTGCGGCTATATCAACGGGCTGCTCGTCGCGCGCATGAAGCTTCCGCCGTTCATCGTCACGCTCGGCATGTGGCAGATCGTGCTGGCGACCAATTTCCTCTATTCCGCGAATGAGACGATCCGGGCCCAGGACATCGAGGCGACCGCGCCGATCCTGCAATTCTTCGGCAACACGTTCCGTTTCGGCGGTGCGGTCCTCACCTATGGCGTCATCGTTCTGGTGCTGCTTGTGGCTCTGCTCTGGTACGTGCTCAACCACACCGCATGGGGCCGGCATCTTTATGCCGTCGGCGACGATCCGGAAGCGGCGCAGCTGTCCGGCGTCAACGTCAAGCGCATGCTGATTTCCGTCTACGTGCTTTCGGGCGTGATCTGTGCGCTCGCCGGCTGGGCCTTGATTGGCCGGCTCGGCTCCGTCTCTCCGACCGCGGGCCAGTTCGCCAATATCGAATCCATTACGGCTGTGGTGATCGGCGGTATCTCGCTCTTCGGCGGGCGCGGTTCGATCCTGGGCATGCTCTTCGGCGCGCTGATCGTCGGCGTCTTCTCGCTCGGTCTGCGCCTGCTCGGTACGGACGTGCAATGGACTTATCTGTTGATCGGCGTGCTCATCATTGCTGCCGTCGCGATCGACCAGTGGATCAGAAAGGTAGCAGGCTGATGGCTCAGGAACCCATTCTCACGACGCGCGGCCTGGTCAAGCGGTATGGCCGCGTCACGGCCCTGGACCATGCCGACTTCGATCTCTACCCGGGCGAAATCCTTGCCGTTATCGGCGATAACGGCGCCGGCAAATCCTCGCTCATCAAGGCGATCTCCGGGGCTATCCATCCGGACGAAGGTGAAATCCGGCTTGAAGGACAGGTGGTGCATTTCCGCTCGCCGATCGACGCCCGCAAGGCCGGCATCGAGACGGTCTATCAGAACCTGGCTCTGTCGCCGGCGCTCTCGATTGCCGACAACATGTTCCTCGGCCGCGAAATCCGCAAGCCGGGCTTTATGGGGCAATACCTGCGCAAGCTCGATCATAAGGCAATGGAAAAGACGGCCCGTGCCAAGCTTACCGAACTCGGCCTGATGACCATCCAGAACATAAACCAGGCAGTGGAGACGCTGTCGGGCGGCCAGCGCCAGGGCGTGGCGGTGGCTCGTGCGGCTGCCTTCGGCTCGAAGGTGGTCATCATGGACGAACCGACGGCTGCTCTCGGCGTCAAGGAAAGCCGGCGGGTTCTGGAACTGATCCTCGATGTTCGGGCGCGCGGTCTGCCGATCGTCCTGATCTCCCACAACATGCCGCATGTCTTCGAAGTGGCCGACCGCATCCACATCCACCGCCTCGGTCGCCGCCTCACGATCATCAATCCGAAGGAATACACCATGTCCGATGCCGTCGCCTTCATGACCGGCGCCAAGGCTCCTCCCGCGGAGCCGATTGCCGCATGAGCGCAAAGATCGAAGAAATTGCCGGCGAGGTCATCAGCCGCGCCGGTGATGCGAAGCGTTTCCTGATCGCCATCGCCGGCCCGCCCGGTGCCGGCAAATCCACCATGGCGGACAGTCTGGCCGACGCGCTGAAGGCGAGGGGCGAGAGCGCGGAAGTGCTGCCCATGGACGGCTTTCACATGGACAATGCGATCCTCATCGAGCGCGGCTTGCTCGCCCGCAAGGGTACGCCGGAAACATTCGATGTTCGCGGCTTCCTCGACATCATACGCGCCGTCAAGCCTGCGGATCAGGAGGTCCTCGTGCCGGTGTTCGACCGCTCGCGCGAACTTGCGATCGCCTCGGCCCGCGTCGTCTCGCCGGAACATCGCTTCATCATCGTCGAGGGCAACTATCTGCTCCTCAGCCTTGGCAAATGGGCCGAGCTCGAGGGCATCTTCGACTACTCCATCATGCTCGCCCCGCCGATCGAGGTACTTGAAGAGCGCCTCTGGGCGCGCTGGCGCGGCTACAAGCTGACGGAAGAGCAAGCGAGCGCCAAGGTCTATGGCAATGACCTGCCGAACGGCAGGCTGATCCTCGCCAACCGCCGTCCCGCCGATGTAACGCTCGAGATCGGCTGATCCTGGGTGATTGCGCCCATCGTGCTTGCCTTGCAGAGTCCGGAGAATCGGTGCAGGCTCACCTGAATACAACTTCTGCTTTGTAGCAGACGTTTTCGGGTCGGAGGGGGAGCCGCGCATGAACTTCACGGAAGCCGTATCGTCAGTCTTTTCGAAATACGCCGTCTTCAGCGGCCGGGCCGGGCGCCCGGAATTCTGGTGGTTTGCGCTCTTCAACGTGATCGCTTCCTTCGTCCTCGCATTCATCGACAGCCTCCTCTTCGGCCGCGAGGTCCTTGGCATTATCTATGGTCTCGGCGTGCTGCTTCCCGGCCTTGGTGTCGCCATCCGCCGACTGCACGACATCGATCGCTCGGGCTGGTGGATTCTGGTCGGGCTGATTCCGCTGATCGGCTGGATCATCCTGCTGATCTGGTACATCCGCCCGGGGACGCCGGGACCGAACCAGTACGGTCCGCCGGTCTGAAAATCCCAGGCAAAATGTTGCCATCGGCTGTGCAGGGGTGATAATGCCCGGGGCTGAACCATATAGTGCCAGCCGCCGGAGTTACAGCATGCAATCGATCACCATTCGCCGCCCAGATGATTGGCACCTGCACCTGACGGGACGGCGCCATGCTCGAAGGCGTGATCGGTGATACCAGCCGCAATTTCGCTCGCGCCATCATCATGCCGAACCTCGTGCCGCCGGTCGTGACGACGGCGGACGCGGCGGCCTATCGCGAGCGGATCATGAAAGCCTTGCCGAAGGGCGATCGCTTCGAGCCGCTGATGACACTCTATCTAACGGAGCACACGAGCGCCGACGATGTAGAGGAAGGCAGGAAAAGCGGTCTGATAACGGCCGTGAAACTTTATCCGGCAGGTGCCACCACCAATTCCCACGGCGGCGTGCGCGACTTGGAAAAGGCGATGCCAGTGCTGGAGCGCATGGCGAAGATAGGTTTGCCGCTCTGCGTGCACGGCGAAGTCACGACGCCCGAGGTCGATATCTTCGACCGCGAAGCAGTGTTTATCGAAACCGTGCTCGACCCCTTGCGCAAGCGCCTGCCGGAGCTGAAGGTCACGATGGAGCACGTGACGACGGCGGATGGAATCGACTACATAAAGTCGTCGAAGGCCAATCTCGCAGGCTCCATCACCACGCATCACCTGATCATCAACCGCAATGCCATCCTGGTGGGCGGAATTCGCCCGCATTATTACTGCCTGCCGGTCGCCAAGCGCGAAAACCACCGGCTGGCGCTGCGTGCGGCAGCGATCAGCGGCGACAAGCGCTTCTTCCTCGGCACGGATTCGGCACCGCATTTCGATCCGCTGAAGGAGTGCGCCTGCGGTTGCGCGGGTATCTATAGCTCGATCAATACGATGAGCTGCCTCGCCCATGTCTTCGAGCAGGAGGGGGCGCTCGAAAAGCTCGAAGCCTTCGTCTCGCTGAACGGCCCCGCCTGGTATGGCCTTCAGCCGAACGAAGAGCGCATCACGCTGGTCAAGCGTGAAGAACCCGTGCCGTTCCCGGCGAAGATCGAAACAGGTGCCGGAAACGTGACTGTGTTCGATCCCATGTTCCCCCTCCATTGGGAGGTTGAACGCTAATTGGCACCGCCGAGGTCGCTCGGCGTCAAAGAGACGAGCGCGGACCTCCCGCTTTCCATCACAGGATCATCAAGGCCCGGACGAACGCAATTGCGGAAAGTAGCGATGCGGCCGTGCGGACATGGTTCCACCACGTCCAGTCCTTCAGATAGCTGTTCCACACGCTTACCGCTTCGGCGCCGCTGCCGCTGACTTTCGCCAGCGCATCATTCATCGGCACATTGAAAACGATGGTCGAGATGAAGCATGCAACGACATAGAAGGCCGCACCACCCAGTATCCAGACGCTGGCGCCTCCACGCCAATCGATGATCGCCAGGACGGCGATCAGCACGCACAGGATCGCGGTCGGAACGAACAGCAGCATGAAAGGCGAGCGCACGATCGTGACATTGATCGAATTCATAGCCGCAATTCCCTGCTCCGGCGGAATGCGGGAGAAGGCCGCCATGATGAAGGTCGAAAAGGCGAAGAAGATGCCGGCAACAAGACCGCTGCCGATTGCCGCCGCCGCGAGCGCGAGCATGAGGACCGTCGCCATGTTCATGCCCTCCAGACACCGGTCGCTGCGGCCGCGGGCCAGGTCGTCCTAATCTCCCAGTCAAACCGTCGGATGCTGGAGCGCGAGGCATTGATGCCGAGTTTTTCGAGGCGCGTGGCTACACGGCTACCGGTTTTTCCCGAGCCGCCGACAAGGATGATCTCTGCATTCTGCAATTTTCAATCCTCCTCCTAGAAACAAGATAAAGTCTCTCATTTGCATAATGAGATAAACTCTCTTATTTTGTGCGTCAATAGAAAATTGGAGAACAGCGAATGCCGGAACAGGTGGTGGTCAAGCGCAGGAGACAGACGGAGCCAACCGGCCAGCCGAGACGGATTCCGCGCCAGCAGCGGGGACGTGACCGCTTCGAGAAGATCCTGTCGGTGGCGATCGAGCTGATCGAAACGAAGGGCAGCGATGCCTTGAAAATGAGCGAAATCGTTGAAAAGGCCGGGCTTTCGTTCGGTGCGCTTTATCAGTATTTCCCGGACAAAAGCTCTATCATCCGAACCCTCGCCGAACGCTTCAACGACCAGGGCAGACACTGCGTTGAGCAGGAATTGGCCAAGGTGATGAGCCCCGAAACGCTGCAGCAGGCGCTCTGCAGCATTGTCGATCAGTACTATGATTTCTTCCGCCGCGAACCGGTTATGCGCGACATCTGGCACGCGACGCAGGCCGACAAGCTGTTGCAGCAGGTGGACGCCGAGGACATGGAATTCCACTCGCAGAGACTGTTCTCGGTCTTGGCGAAGCTCTGGCCGGATCGTGAAGCAAACGAATTGCTGGCGCTTGCGCGCTTAACCATGCATCTGCTGGCGGCGGCCGTGCGGTATTCGATCTCGGTCAGCGAGGACGAAGGACGCGCCGCGATCGCGCTCTACAAGAAGATGCTGCCGGCCGATATCGGCGGGCTTCTGGATAGCCGTTCGTGCTAGTCAGCCATAAAGCTGCGGAACGCGAAATAGGCTACAGCTCCCATGGCTACTGCGACAGCCGGACGCCAGCGCCAAAGCTATCCCATATTGCCGGTCGCCGGCGGTGAAGGCTAGAACCGCCTTCGTCACCGTGTTGACGGCGACCGCGATCAGGATGACATCCGCGGCAGTCTTGACATTGATCGCGGAGCCCGCCAGCCGCGCCGTCGAAAGCGTAATTGCGTCCACATCCACAAGTCCGGAGATCGCGGCCACGGCGAAAAGCGCTGACGTGCCGATGTAATCTATGGTCATCTTGGATATCAGGCTGATTAACCCGAGCAGCGCGGCAAAGGAGACGACCGCCCGCAGCTCGAAGGGGTTCTTCAGCTTTATTTCCGGCACCTCCGTCCCGGAGCCGGAGCGCCAGACCCAGAAGAAGCCCGCAATCAGAAGGCCGATGATCGCTGGGATCAGACCGAACGCAAGCGGCGCAAGCAAGTCGAGCGACAAGGCGGCGCCGATAACCAGCACGCGGGCAAAGGACAAGGCGCCTGCAATGGCCGCTCCGGCCGCGAGATGTGTCGAGCCCTGAGGTGCCTGCTTGGAATACCGGGCGAAGGAGAGCGTCAGCGCGGTGGAGGAAACCAGCCCTCCGGCCGCGCCTGCCAGCAGAATGCCACGGCTCGTGCCTGTCAGCTTGATGGCGATATAGCCGGCAAAGGAAAGTGCGGCGATGGTGATGGTCAGCACCCAGAGAGAGAAAGGATTGAGCGCACCCCAAGGGTCGAGCGCCCTGTCCGGTAGCAGCGGCAGCGCAATCACGGTCATGGCAAGCAGCACCAGCGCGGAGCGCAGTTCCGGCCAGGTCAAACCTCTAAGAAAGCCATGCAGGCTGTGGCGTGCGGCAAGAATTATGGTCGTCACGACACCGCCTGCTGCGGCGGTCACGATATCGCCGACAGCAGCAAGGACGCCGAGCCCGAAAACCACCAGCGCGGCCACGACCGAAGTTATGCTGTAGTCTTCGTCCTCCTGCGTTTCCTGCCACTTGCCCGCGATATAGACGAGACCAAGCAGCGCCGCGATCGTCGCCGGCAGGAAGGGCCCGGTCATGGAATGAAGCGTCCCGGCTATTCCGCCGAGAAAACCGGTGAGCCCGAATGTACGGATGCCCGCGGTTCTCCCGCCCGCTCGTATGTCGCGCTCCTGCCAGCCGCGCTCGACGCCGACGAGCAGGCCGATCGCCAGCGCCACACCGAGCCGCTGGAAGATTTCGATATGTTCCATGCCACAACGATATGCCTGTCATGCGGCCGTGCAAGCTGAAAGACCGGGACATTTCCTGCCAGAAAGCCATTCCGGTTGGCAGATGCCACGACCGGCTGTGCGGTGAGCCCGCTTTTGGCTGTATTCTCCGCGTTAAGGCGTTCGCCGTTCTGGAAACTTGCCGCGCTTGCTGCTATTGGCCCATAAATTTGACCAAAGGAGAGAGCGATGATCCAGACGACATTTCCCGACCGCGCCGTCATGGCGGAACTCGTGGCGAAGATGCTCTGGGAGATCAAGGCCGTGCATTTCAATGCCGCACAGCCCTACAAGTTTGCCTCCGGCATGGCGAGCCCGGTCTATATCGACTGCCGCAAGCTGCTATCCTTCCCGCGCGTCCGTTCGACCGTCATGGATTTCGCTGCCAGCGTCGTGTTGCGCGAGGCCGGTTTCGAGCAGTTCGATTGCGTCGCCGGCGGCGAAACCGCAGGCATTCCCTTTGCCGCGCTGCTCGCCGATCGCCTGAGCCTGCCGATGATCTATGTCCGCAAGCAGCCGAAGGGTCACGGCCGCAACGCGCAGATCGAAGGCAATATGCCGGAGGGCGTCGCGCGTCCTCGTCATCGAGGACCTGACGACGGCCGGCGGCAGCATGTTCAAGTTCATCGACGCGATCCGCGCCGCCGGCGGGGTGGTCGATCACGGCATCGCGCTCTTCTATTACGGCATCTTCGGCGAGGCCGAGCAGCGTTTTGCAGACGGCAAGGTGAAGCTGCATTACATCGCTACCTGGCGCGATGTTCTGGCGGTTGCGAAAGCGCAAAAGCTATTCGACGAGAAAACGCTTGGCGAAGTCGAGGCCTTCCTGGATGCTCCGCTCGCCTGGTCTGGCCGCCACGGCGGCATCTCGTCGCTTTAGGGCAGATAGGCGAAGTGCCGCTTTGCTTTTGCCATGAAATTATTTAATCGATTTGAGCATCCAAATTCGCAAATCCCTGGGAGGTCGGAATGATTTTGTGCTGTGGCGAAGCGTTGATTGACATGCTGCCGCGGGAAACGACGCTCGGCGAGCAGGGCTTTGCGCCTTATGCCGGCGGCGCGATCTTCAACACGGCGATTGCGCTCGGCAGGCTCGGCGTCCCGACAGCCTTCTTCACCGGCATTGCCGACGACATGATGGGCGAAATCCTGCTCGACACGCTGAAGGCGAGCAATGTCGACTACAGCCCCTGCGCCATCACGCCTCGCCCTTCGACGATCGCCTTCGTCAAGCTGGTCAACGGTCAGGCCACCTATGCGTTCTACGACGAAGGCACGGCGGGCCGCATGATCACCACGGATGACCTGCCGTCGCTGGGCGACGATTGCGAGGCGCTGCACTTCGGTGCCATCAGCCTGATCCCGAGCCCCTGCGGCGAGACCTATGAGGCGCTGCTTGACCGCGAGGCGGAAAAGCGCGTCATTTCGCTCGACCCGAACATTCGCCCCGGCTTCATCAAGAACAAGGAAGCCCACATGGCGCGCATCAAGCGCATGGCGGCAAAATCCGACATTCTGAAGTTCTCCGACGAAGATCTCGCATGGTTCGGCCTCGAAGGAAGCCATGATGATCTGGCGGCCTTCTGGCTGAAGCAGGGCGCCAAGCTCGTCGTCATCACCAAGGGCGCGGAAGGCGCTGAGGGCTACACCAAGGACCGGAAGGTCGCGGTTCCGAGCCAGCGCGTCACGGTCGTTGATACGGTCGGTGCAGGCGATACCTTCGATGCAGGCATTCTCGCCTCGCTGAAGAGGGACAATCTGCTGACGAAGGCGCAAGTCGCCTCGCTCGACGAGAAAGCGCTGCACAACGCTCTGTCTCTCGGCGCAAAGGCAGCCGCCGTCACCGTCTCCCGCGCCGGCGCCAACCCGCCATGGGCGCGCGAAATCGGTCTCTGAGGCTCAACCGAGTCTATCGAGAAACCCGAGCACTTCGCGATTGAACAGCTCGGGTCGCTGCAGCGGTGCGAAATGGCTGACGTCGGGCATGAGAATGAGCTCGGCGTCGGGGATGTTCCGCGCCAGATAATCCGCATGCTCGCGGCGGATGAATTCGTCCTTTTCCCCTAGCGCGATTGCGACCGGCACCCTGATGCCTTGGAGTTGCTCTGCGGTGTAGTTCGGTTCGCTCTGCATCATCTTCGTCACATCGGCGACGAAGGCGTCGAACCCGGCAGGCGTTGCGGAAAGCGCCTGATAGTCCTTCCGGTGACGGCTGAAGCAGCGGTCGATGACCGGTGTCGGCTTGAACTCGAGGGTGCCGCTCGGATCCATGTTGCAGGCGAAGAAGAAGACGCCGGAGATGCGCTCCGGATGCTTGTCGGCAAGAATGAGAGCCGTGCAGGCGCCATCGCTCCAGCCGACGAGGGACGCCTTCTCAAGACCGAGATGATCCATGACGGCCAGCACGTCCGAGGCCATCCGCTCATAGCTGAACGGCCGCTCGTCGCGCGTGCTGCGGCCGTGCCCGCGGCTGTCGATAAGGATAACTTGCCGCCCGGAGTTCACGAGAGCCGGAACCTGATAGCCCCAGTTTCCCGCATTGCCGAGCCCGCCGTGAAGCAGAATGACGGCCGGGCCGAAGCCATAGGCGGCATGCCAGATCCGGGCACCGTCGTTTTCGACGAAGCCTTCGCGGTCAGCCACCGGTAACGGCTGAGCGCCATGCGCTTCGAAGCTTACGAGTTCGTCGTCCGTTATCTTCATCCGATCTCTCCTGAAAGCGAGTTACACAAGGACGAATTGTGAGGCCGCATTTCGACATCGGCCAGAGGAAATCGGCAGCCATTGCCGCAGGGACCACTATGCCCTGAATGGCTTAAACGCCTCTACGTTCCGAAAGAACTGTCGTCGCACTCCCGCCCCAAAGGCCGTGGAAACGATCCGGCGCGCTGGATGCCTCACAACGCGTCGTCCGCGGTCGTTACCCGGCGCGTTCAGGACGCCCGAAAGCATTCGCCTTGCAATATTCTCGAAAGCGGGTAAAGGCCGACCGAATGGCCGATTAGGAGGAAACATCATGAACGTTCGTGCGACCGGCGCCGCCGGCAGTGCGGTGCTCGTCGGGGTCGTCCTGATGCTCCTCGGCGACTTCCTGTTCTCGCTGAATGATGCGATGGGCAAATGGCTGGTTGCGAGCTTCTCTGTCGGCCAGGTTCTGGTGGTGCGCTCGCTCGGCTCCTTTGTCATTCTGACGCCGATGATCGTCGGGCAGGGAACCGCCGCGCTCATTCGCGTGGAGCGTCCTCCGCTGCATATCCTTCGCATAGTGCTGACGACGGCGGATGTCGCGTTCTTCTATGCGGCGGTTGCCTATCTCCCGCTTGCCGATGTCATGACATTCTACATGGCCGGCCCCATCTACGTGGCGGCGCTCTCGCATTTCTTCCTCGCGCGAGACGATCGGCTGGCGCCGCTGGCTTGCTGTGGTCGTTGGTTTCATCGGGGTTGTCATCGCGCTGCGGCCCTCGTCGGCGATGTTGTCCTGGCCTTCGATCTTCGGTCTTGTCGGCAGCCTGTCCTTCGCGCTGACGCTCATCCTCAGCCGGCGTTTGCGTCAGACGAGCGATGTCACGCTCGTGACCTGGCAGACTGTCGCAGCCCTCGTCGTCGGCCTGGTCCTCAGCATCGGTAACTGGCGCTCCGGTCTCCGCACTCGATTTCGCGGCCATGCTGGCGCTCGGCATCGTTGCCGGTAGTGCGCATATGATGATCACCCGATCGCTCAAGCTCGCCCCGGCTTCGCTGCTGGCGCCGCTGCAATACAGCCTGCTGCTTTGGGCGATCCTACTCGGCTTTCTTTTTTTCGGTGATTTGCCGGACAGCCAAATCCTGGTGGGATCCGCCGTGATCGTCCTCGCCGGCCTCTTCATTTTCCATCGGAAAAACCTGATCGCGAATGTTCCCAAAGACGACGTCCCGCCCGATGGGCATTGATGGAAAGCCGGTAACAACGCTCCCGCAGCGCCAGCCGCGGGAGCGTCGTTCGATCTCCGCTGCTCTTACTTCGCGAGCTTGGCCAGCGCGGCAACGAGCCCTTGCGTCGAGGAATCGTGGCCTGCGGCGCTCTCCTTGCCTTCGACGACCGGCAGAAGGCCGGTCGCCAGTTCCTTGCCGAGCTCGACGCCCCACTGGTCGAAGGAGTTGATGCGGAAGAGCACGCCTTCGACGAAGACGCGGTGCTCGTAGAGCGCGATCAGGCGGCCGAGCGCATAGGGCGTCAGCTTGTCGTAGACGAAGGTGATCGACGGACGGTTGCCGGTAAAGACGCGGTGCGGCGCGATGAAGTCGGCCTTCTTGTCGTCCATGCCCTTGTCGGTCAGCTGCTTCTTGGCCTCCTCGAAGGTGCGGCCCTTCATCAGCGCTTCCGACTGGGCGAGCACGTTTGCCATCAGAAGCTGGTGCTGGTGGCGCAGTTCCGGCTCGAAGGCGTTGGCGGCAATCATGAACTCCGCCGGGATGATGCTCGTGCCCTGGTGGATGAGCTGGTAGAAGGCGTGCTGGCCGTTGGTGCCGGGCTCGCCCCAGACGACCGGGCCGGAATTGCCTTCGACCGGCGTGCCGTCGATCGTGACACCCTTGCCGTTCGATTCCATGTCGAGCTGCTGCAGATAGGCCGGGAAGCGCGACAGGCGCTGGTCGTAGGGCAGGATCGCGCGGGTCGGATAGCCGAGCACATTGCGATGGTAGAAGCCGATCAGGCCGAGCAGCATCGGCAGGTTTTCGGTAATCGGTGCCTTACGGAAATGGTTGTCGACCGCATGCGCGCCATCGAGGAACTTGCCGAAGTTTTCCGGCCCGATCGCGATCATCAGCGGCAGGCCGATCGCCGACCAGATCGAGTAGCGGCCGCCGACCCAGTCCCAGAAGCCGAAGACGCGGTCGCTGTCGATGCCGAAGGCGGCGACCTTGTCGAGCGCCGTCGAAACGGCAGCGAAATGATGCTGCACGGCCGCTTCGCCGAGCGCCTTGGCGATGAAATTGCGCGCCGTCTGCGCATTGGTCATCGTCTCGACGGTCGTGAAGGTCTTCGAGGCGATGATGAAGAGCGTCGTTTCCGGCTGCACGAGCTTCAGGGTATCGGCGATGTGAGCGCCGTCGATGTTGGAAACGAAATGCGCGCGCGGACCGTCATGGAAGGGGGCAAGCGCCAGCGTCGCCATGACCGGGCCGAGGTCCGAGCCGCCGATGCCGATATTGACGACGTCGGTGATCTTCTTGCCGGTCGCGCCCTTCAGCGCCCCCGAGCGGATGCCGTCGGCAAACTTGCCCATGGCGGCAAGCACGGCGTTGACGTCGGGCATGACGTCCTTGCCGTCGACGAGAACCGGCGTGTTGGAGCGGTTGCGCAGCGCAGTGTGCAGAACGGCGCGATCTTCCGTGAAATTGATCGCCTTGCCGGAGAACATCTCCTCGCGCTTGGCTTCGACGCCGCCCGCTTCGGCGAGCTTGACCAGAAGCGCCAGGATCTCGTCGTTCACGGCCGTCTTCGAATAATCCATCAGAAGGTCGTCAAGCGAGGCGGTGAAGCGCGAGAAACGCTGCGGGTCGGCAGCGAAGGCGGCGCGGAGATCGGTTGCCTTGGTGGCGGCCGCAGTGCTCTTCAATTGTTCGACGATGGCTTTCATGGGAGGCTCCTTTGCAGGGCGGGAGGGTCGCGGAAACTATTCGCTTTGTAGGGCGCAAATCAAGTTCAGCCACCGCCGGAATGCAAAAAAGCCACCCGCAGCAGGCGGATGGCTTCAAATTTCATGCGGCTGTCAAAATCAGCCGCGCAGGTCCTTCCGGAGAATCTTGCCGACTGGCGATTTCGGCAGTTCGGCGCGAAACTCGATGAAGCGGGGACGCTTGTAGTTCGTGAGGTTGGCGGCGCAATGGGCCCTCACGTCTGCTTCGGTCAGCGCCGGGTCCTTCTTGACCACGAAGAGTTTCACCGCCTCACCGGAATGGCCGTCCGGCACGCCGATCGCGGCGGCCTCGACGATGCCGGGATGCATGGCAGCGACTTCCTCGATCTCGTTCGGATAGACGTTGAAGCCGGAAACCAGGATCATATCCTTCTTGCGGTCGACGATCTTGGTGTAGCCGCGCTCGTCCATGAAGCCCATGTCGCCGCTGCGGAAAAAGCCATCCGGGGTCATCGCCTTCGCGGTCTCCTCCGGCTTCTGCCAGTAGCCCGCCATGACCTGCGGGCCTCGAATGCAGATTTCGCCGACCTCGCCGAGCGGCAGCGAATTGCCGTCCTCGTCGCGAATGTCGATCTCCGTGGAGGGGACCGGCAGGCCGATCGAGCCGGTGAACTCCGGCAGAATCGAAGCGGTTGGCGGTCGCGACCGGCGAGGTCTCGGAGAGGCCGTAGCCTTCGGTGATGTGCGAGCCCGTCATCTTCAGCCAGCGTTCGGCGACCGGCCGCTGCACCGCCATTCCGCCGCCGAGCGACATGATGAGCGAGGAGAAGTCGAGCTTGGCAAACTCGGCATTGTTCATCAGCGCGTTGAAGAGCGTGTTGAGGCCGGGGAAGATATGCACGTTCGACTTGCCGAATTCCTTGACGAAGCCCGGGATATCGCGCGGATTGGCGATCAGGATATTGTGTGCGCCGAGCGACATGCCCATCAGCGAATTCACCGTCAGCGCGAAGATGTGATAGAGCGGCAGGGCGCACATGAAGTTCAGAACTTCCGGCTGCTTCTTGAGCTCGAAAGCGGATTTCAGCCAGAGCTGCAGCTGCATCTTGTTGGCAAGAAGGTTCTGATGCGTCAGCACCGCGCCCTTGGCCACGCCCGTGGTGCCGCCGGTATATTGAAGGAAAGCGATATCGCCGCCCTTGATGGCTGCCGGCTTCAGCGTCTTGCCTGCGCCTTCGCTCAGGATCTGCTTGAATGTCTTGTGCTGCGGGATCGACCACGAGGGGACGAGCTTCTTCACCTTGCGAACGACGAAGTTGACGATCAGCCCCTTTGCGCCCAGCATCTCGCCAAGAGAGGTCACGACGATGTGGCGCACATCGGTCTTTGCGAGCACCTGCTCGACGGTGCGGGCGAAGTTTTCCAATACGAACAACGCCTTGGCGCCAGAATCGCGGAGCTGATGCTCCAGTTCGCGCGGTGTATAGAGCGGGTTGACGTTCACGACGACGAGGCCGGCGCGCAATATGCCATAAACCGCAATAGGGTTCTGCAGCACATTCGGCATCATCACGGCGACCCGGTCGCCCTTTTGAAGGCCGATGCTTTGCAGCCAGGCGGCGACCTTGCGCGTCTGCCGCTCCAGCTCGCGGTAGGTGAGCGTCTTGCCCATGCTGGAGAAGGCAATGCGGTTGGCGTAGTCCTTGCAGGATTTTTCCAGCAGTTCCGCCAGCGACTCGATGTTCCAGCGGCGGAAGCTCGGCCGGAACGATCGCGGGATATGTGGCAAGCCAGGGCTTTTCTCGCTTCGCGCCACCCGGATGGACGGAAATGCTGCTCATCGTGTCTCTCTCCCTATCCGGCCACGGATGCCGGTCTGCGGCTGCCCACCGGATGATCCTCCATCTTCCGATTGGCAGCTTATGCCATTGCCTGAATGGTTCAAGCCGAGATTGGAGTTACACTAACTTTGACGTAAACGTCAACAAGGCGCGTGCCGCGTATGAAGGAGGAAATCTCGGAACTTTGAGTCTGAAGGGGCGTTTTGTGGCTAGTGAGGAAGACAACGAAGAGGAGCTGCAGAAATGCTTAATGAGGACAGCGATGTTAGCCGCCGCGACCCCAATGTGAAGGATACTCCGTCGCTGATTGCAAGCGACCGCGTTGAAGGTACCCGCGTTTATGGCGCCGATGGCAAGCATATCGGCTCGATCGAGCGCCTGATCATCGGAAAGCAGGACGGCCGCGTGGCATACGCCGTGCTGAGTTTCGGCGGCTTCCTCGGCATCGGCAATGACTATTATCCGCTGCCGTGGGAAAAGCTGACCTACGACACCCAACTTGACGGCTACCGGATCGATCTCACCAAGGAGCAGATCGAAGGTGCGCCGAGCTATGCGGACGATGACGACAGCTGGTACAACGACAATGGCCGCCGCGTCTATGACTACTACGGCGTGCCACCCTACTGGATGTAACGTCGTTCGCGAGGACGAGCCGGAAAGGGCCCCGCCGCTGGCGGGGCCCTTTTGGTGTGCTTGATGATCGTTACTGGAAACGGCCGTGGCGCTGCAGGACTTCGATCTTGTAGCCGTCAGGATCGGTGATGAAGAAGAACAGGCCGAAGAGCTTGCCGTCGCGGTTGAGCTCGACGAGCTTGCCGGGATTGAGCCCGGCCTTCGTCAGCCGCTCGTGCTCGACGGCGACTTCGTCGACCGAAACCGCGAGATGACCGTAGCCGTCGCCGAGATTGTAGGGCGCGGTGCGGCCCTTGTTGACCGTCAGCTCCAGCTCGAAACCGGTCTCGGCATTGCTCATGTAAATCAGCGTGAAGGTCTCGAAATCGATGCGGTCGGCAACTGTCAGCCCGAAGACCTTGCTGTAGAAATCGACCGAGCGCGCCTCGTCGAGAACGCGGATCATGGAGTGGATCATCTTTGCCAAGGGCTGCCTCCCATTGCCTGTATCACGGCAGCCTTGGTAGCTTCCCTGTCATGCCGGGCGCAAGCCTATTCTTCGCGTAATCGCACTTTCGACGAGACCCATGCGCGTCATAGATCAGCACGGCCATCAGGCCGACGATCAGGCCGCCCTGCAGGATGAAGGCGGTATTGTCGGAGATCAGCCCGGCGATGATGACTTCGCCGAGACCCTTTGCCGCAACCGTCGAGCCGATCGTCGCCGTGCCGATATTGATGACGGTCGCAACCTTGAGGCCCTCCAGGATGAGCGGAAGCGCGAGCGGCAGCTCGACCCGGAAGAGCCGTTGCGTCGCGTTCATCCCCATTCCGTCGGCGGCATCGAGAACCGACGGTGAAACCTGCCGAAGTCCGGATACGGTGTTTTCGAAGATCGGCAGCAGGCCGTAGAGAAAGAGAGCGATCAGCGTCGGCGCAGCGCCGAAGCCCGTTGCGGGAACGGCAAGCGCCAGCACGGCGACCGGCGGGAAGGTTTGTCCGGCATTGGCGATCGCGCGCGACAGCGGCAGGAAATCCTCGCCGCTTTTGCGCGTCACGAATATGCCGGCCAGAACCGCCAGAACGGCGCTGCCGACGATCGAGATCGCCACAAGCTCCAGATGGCCGAAGGCAAGTGAAGGCAGGCTGTTTTGCGTATAGACCGGCGGCGCGTTGTTGCTTGTCAGCGGGACCAGCATGAAGGACAGCCACTCCGTCCTGAAAAGCAGGATGAGAAGCAGCGCTAGCGCCGCCACGCGGAAGAGATTGGCAACGACAAGCTTCATGCCTTGCGGCCCAGTTCGAGGAGCCGCGTCATGGAGATCGAGCCGACCGGGGCTTTGTTGGCGTCCTGCACCGCCGCTTCGTCGACCCCCTGCCAGATCATTTCCGCCAGTGCGTCCCGCAGGCTGAGCGACTGCGGCAGCGCATAGGGCAGGCCGGTCTTGGCGGGCGCCATGCTTTCCTTGAGCGGCAGCAGCGACATCAGCTTCAAGGCCCTGTCGGAAGTGCCTGTCAGCTGCTGCACGAAGGGATCGGCCGGTTCGGTGAGGATCTTTTCCGGTGTCGAGCATTGCAGCAGCCTGCCGTTGCTCATGACGGCGATCTGGTCGCCGAGGTGGAAGGCCTCGTCCATGTCGTGGGTCACGAGAATGATGGTGGTGCCGAATTGCTTCTGGATCGCCAGAAGGTCATCCTGCGCCTTGCCGCGGATGACCGGATCGAGCGCGCCGAAGGGCTCGTCCATCAGCAGAAGTTCCGGCTCCGCGGCAAGCGCGCGGGCAACGCCGACGCGCTGCTGCTGGCCGCCGGAAAGCTGATGCGGATACTTGGCGGCGAAGGTCGCAGGATCCAGATTGAACAGCGCCGAGCAGGTCGTCCACGCGCTTGGCGATGCGGCCTGCGTCCCAGCCCAAAAGTTCAGGCACGGTGGCGATGTTCTGCGCCACCGTCCGATGCGGGAAGAGACCATGGCCCTGGATCGCATAACCGATCTTGCGGCGAAGCTCGGTCGCCGGCACATCCATGACGTTCTGTCCGGCAACGAAGATCTGCGCCCTCGGTGATCGGCACCAGCCGGTTGATCATCCGCATCAGCGTCGATTTGCCCGAACCGGACGTGCCGACGATCACCGTGATCGAGCCCTTCTCAACGCTCATCGAGACATTGTCGACGACGGCTGCGGCGCCGTAGCGCTTGGTGACGTTTCTGATCTCGATCATGCTCATGCGGCTGGGTTCCCGGATGCTGTCGATGACCGCATCGAGGATGACGGCCGATGAAAAGGCGAAAAAGACGGTCGGCACGGCTCCGAGCATCACGAGGTCCATGGCCGTCTGGCCGAGCCCCTGGAAGATGAAGATGCCGAAACCGCCGCCACCGATCAGTGCTGCGATCGTAACCAGCCCGATCGCCTGCACAAGCACGATGCGGATGCCGGTGAGAATGACCGGAAAGGCAAGCGGCATATCGATGCCGGTCAGGATCTGGCGGCGCGTCAGCCCCATGCCGGCAGCCGCATCCCGGACGGAAGGATCGACGCCCTCGAGGCCGACGACGGTATTGGCGACGATCGGCAGCAGCGAATAGAGCACGAGCGCGATCAGCGCCGGCGCAGTGCCGATGCCGCGGATGCCGAGATCGGCTGCAAGCGGCACATGCGTCGCGATATAGCCGAGCGGCAGCATCAGGATGCCGAAGAGCGCAAGGCTTGGAATGGTCTGGATCAGGCTGAGCCCCTGCAGCACGACGGCGCGAAGCTTGGGCACCCAGAAACAGAGGATACCCAGCGGCAGGCCGATCACGATGGCGATCGCGAGCGACCCCAGGGAAAGCAGCAGATGGGCAACCGCCTCGGACCAGAATTGCGCCGAGCGCGTTGCGAACTCTTTCATGATCGACAGGCTGTCGAGCAGACCGGAGTAAAGAAAGACGGCAAGCAGTGCCGTGTACGCGATCAGGGCCGCCACGCGCATCCATGGTGTCAGCCGGATCTTGACGAGCGCGTCGGAAATGATGAGGCCGACGACGGCAAAGAGAACCCAGAACCCGCCGCCCGGCGTCATGCGCGCCGCATTGCTATTGGGCGGTGTAAAGGCCGTGGCGACGAAGCCGATCGCCGCGATAAGTGCCGCCAGGGCGAGCGTCGCAATCGCAAGCCGCAGCGTGGCGTTCCGCACAAAGAGGGCGGCTGAGGCGGTGGCAACAAGCAGAATGGTGAGAATGACGACCGAGGGGTGGTCAAGAAGCTGCATGAGCAGCAGCGGCTTGCCGGAGGCGATGCGGTTGGCCTTCACATAGATGAAGGGCAAAAGCGCCGTGCCAATGACGCCGGCAGTCACGAGAACCACGCCAAGCCGATCCAGTTTGCGGACCGCTAAGGTTTCTTCCATCGATCCATCCCTGCCCCGGTAAGCGCTCCGCCCTGCGACAGGGCGGAGCCTCGGCGCGTTACTTCAGGAAACCTTTTTCCTTCAGATAGGCTTCTGCAACGGACTTCGCCGGTTCGCCATCGACCTGGATCTTGGCGTTCAGCTTGCGCAGTTCGTCGCCGTCAGGCTCGTGAAGATCGGAGCGAGGATTTCCTCGATCTTCGGGTTTGCCTTCAACACCGCCTCACGGACGATCGGGGTCGGCGCATAGACCTGCTGCACGCTCTTGTCGTCTTCGAGGACTGTCGAGTCCGGCAGCTTCGATTGCAGCCGTCGGTGCCGTAGACCATGGCGGTGTTGACGCTGTTGGTCTGGTCGGCTGCCGCCTTGATCGTTGCGGCGGTGTCGCCGCCGGAAAGAACGACCATCTGGTCAGGCTTCAGCTGGAAGCCGTAGGTCTTCTGGAAAGCGGGAAGCGCACCGGCCGAGTTCACGAACTCGGCCGAAGCTGCGAGCTTGACATCTCCGCCGCCGGCGACCCATTTGCCGAAATCCGACATGGTCTTGAGGTTGTTCGGACCGGCGACGTCGTTGCGGACGCCGAGCGCCCAGGTGTTGTTGGCCGGCGAGGCCGTCAGCCAGACGATCTTGTTGGCGTCGTAATCGAGCTTCTTTGCGAGCTCGTAGCCCTGCTCGAGGTTCTTCCAGGCGGGATCATCCGGCTTGTTGAAGAAGAAGCCGGCGTTGCCGGTATATTCCGGATAGATGTCGATCTCGCCGGCCGTGATCGCCTTGCGCACGACCGGTGTTGCGCCAAGTGCGATCCGGTCCTGCGTCTTGATGCCGTTGGCCTCCAGTGCGAGTACGATGACATTGCCGAGCAGTGTGCCTTCCGTGTCGATCTTCGACGAAACGACGACATCGGCAGCATGGGCCGCACCCGCCGCAAAAGCGGAAAGTGAAACGGCAAGCGCGAGTTTCTTGAGCATGGCGTGTCCCCTTGTTAACACCAATTGAGCCGTCGCGAGGGTCCGGCGGGGAACCTTCGCGCATGAAAACCGCCGGCGAAAGCGCAAAGCCGCGATCAAGCCGGACGTTCGAGCATCATGGAAATAGTGTGCACTCTCGAAAAATCGATGCAACCCCTCCAGTATCTGCAGTCGGCGCAATTATGGCCGTGAAAGCATAGCCGCGCGCGCAATTGCATTTCCTTTTGCAAGGCCACCGCGATTTGTTTTTGTTTCCGAGCTTGTTTCTACGGCCTGCTCCCGTGCTCTTTTCTGTTCTCCGCCGTAAAGTAGTACTCGACAGCGACGATAGCCGGCTACTCCCGGAGCAGGGATATCTTTTTTGAGAACACAGCATATCGTCCGGTTTTTCAGCCGCTTCCGGAGAACGCCTTGTATCTCCGCGCGATGATTGCCGAGGCGGTGCGCAAAATCGTCTCCGTACCTGTCGCGAAAGCCGTCGCTGTCGCTTAAGAAAGATGGCGGCGGGACGAAGGAGATACGAAGATGCCGGTTTTGCTGGAAGTGTGCGTGGATAGCCCAAAGGGTCTTGCCGCCGCGATCGAGGGCGGCGCAAACCGCATTGAACTTTGCTCGGCACTCGAACTCGGCGGCTTGACGCCGGTTGCAGGCCTCATGAAAGCCGCTGCCGCTGCGCCGATCCCGGTTTATGCGATGATCCGCCCGCATGCCGGCCCCTTCATCTTCGACGCGGCCGATGAAGCTGCGATGATGGCAGATATCGATGCCGTCCGTGCCTTTGGTCTCGAAGGTGTGGTCATCGGCGCCAACCGTCCCGATGGTACGCTGGACATGCCGCTCATCCGCCGCCTGAAGGCGCATGCTGCCGGTCTTGGTTCCACACTACACCGTGCCTTCGATCTCGTGCCGGATGCCGATGCCGCGCTGGAGCAGGCCGTCGAGCTCGGCTTTGAACGCATCCTGACTTCGGGCTGCACGCCGAAAGCGATCGGATGGCCTGGAAACGCTGAAGCGTATCTCCGCGAAGGCTGCGGGCCGAATTTCGATCATGCCCGGCAGCGGCGTTCGCCCCGCAAACGTGGCCGAAATTCTGCGCGCGACGGGCGCCCGCGAGATCCATGGATCGTGCAGTTCGCCGGCGGCAAGCATCGATCCGCGTGCCGTCGCTTTCGGCTTCGAGGCGCCGAACTTCCAACCAGACCGATGTCGCGATCGTCCGGCAGATGCGCCAGGCGATCGACTTCAGCCTAAGCGGCGACCTGAATGACGGCCTTGATGAGGCCGGTTTTTTCGTGCGCCCAGCGGGCGAGATCGCGCGGCGCATCGGCGAGCGTCGTGCGGTGGGTGATCAGCTTGTCAACCGGCACCAGACCTTTTGCGATCGAATCCGCCACATGCTCGAAGTCGGTGCGCGTCGCATTGCGGCTGCCGATCACCATCATTTCGCGCTTGTGGAACTCGGGGTCCGAGAAGCGGATATCGTCCTTCACGACGCTGACCAGAACCAGCGCGCCGCCGTGAGCCACGAAATTGAAGGCCTGCTCCATCGAAGGGCCGAAGCCAGTCGCATCGAAGACGACATCGAAGCCGTCACCATCCGTCTTGGCTTTCACCGCGTCTATTGTGCGGTCGTTCGCCACGATGCCGGATGTGAAGCCGAATCTCCCGGACGCCATCTCTAGCCGTTCGGCGCTGGTGTCGAGCAACGTCACGTCATAGCCGGCAATCCGCGAAAAGATCGCGGTACCAAGGCCGATCGGTCCCGCGCCGATGACGAGCGCGCGTGAGCCGGCTGGCGCCATGGAGCGGCGCACGGCATGCGCGCCGATCGCAAGAAACTCGACGGTGGCGGCTGCTTCGAGGCTCAGCCCCTTCGCCGGATAGAGATTGCCGGCCGGAACGGTGATTTCCTCGCAGAATGCTCCATCGGTGTGGACGCCCAGTACCTTGATATTCGTGCAGCAGTTCGGCTTGTCCTTAACGGCAGGCAACGCAGCTTCCGCAGGAAAGATAAGGATTGACGATCACAGGCGTTCCGGCGGCCATTGCGACCCCGTCGCCTGCCTCCAGCACCGTCGCCGAGATCTCATGGCCCATGACGCGCGGATATTCGAGGAAGGGGTGCTTGCCTTCGAAGATATGATAGTCGGTGCCGCAAATACCGACATGGCTGACGGCAAGTCGAACCCAGCCGGGCGCGGGTCGGCCGGGAGAAGGGCGCTCGACGATATCAAGCACACCCGGTTTCTGACAAAGCACTGCTCTCATGATGGATCTCGCATTCTGAAGATGAAGAAGCCGGTCTGAACCGGCTTCGTGATACTTGTGCCCTACGGGTTCCGGCGGCGGCGCAGCTGATCGAAATAGACGATCACGATGATCAGCAGCCCCGTGATGATACGCTGCCAGAACGAGTTGACGTTAAGCAGGTTCGCGCCGTTGTTGATCGTGGCCAGAATGAAGGCGCCGATCAGCGGCCCGTGCACGGAGCCGATCGCACCGAATAGACTGGTCCCGCCGATGACGGAAGAGGCGATCGCCTGCAGTTCCCATCCATCCGCCTGGGTCGCGTTGCCGATCGCGATACGCGAGGCCAGCAGGACGCCGACGAAGGCGGCGAAGGTCGCCGAGAGAATATAGGCCAGGTAGATGATGCCGTTAACCCGCACGCCCGAGAGGCGCGCCGCCTCGCGGTTGGAGCCGACCGCAAAGAGATAGCGGCCCCAGCGGCTCAGATGAAGGAAGATGTAGGACGGCACGGCGACAAGCACGACCATCCAGAACAGGCTCGGAACGCCGAGGAAGTTGGCACGCGCGAAGTTCGTAAAGGGCTCGTTGACGATGTTGATCGTCGATCCATTGGTGATCAGCAGGCCGAGGCCGCGCAACGAAGTCAGCGTCGCGAGCGTGATGATGAAGGGCGGCAGACCCATCTTGACGATGCCGAAGCCATGGAAGGCTCCGATGGCGACGCCGAACAGGAGGGTGATCAGGATTGCGGCCCAGACAGGCACGCCCGCTTGCAGCAGCCAGGCGATGATGACCGTGCAGAACCCGACGATGGCACCGACCGACAGGTCAATGCCGGCGGTGATAATCACGAAGGTTTGGCCGAGCGCCAGAATTGCCGTCATCGCGCCCTGCCGCAGCAGGTTCGAGATGTTGAGCGGCGTCCAGAAGCTGGCCGTGACGAAACCGAGCACAATCCAGAGGAAGAGCAGGAGCCCGATCAGAGTGAGGCCGAACAGGAAGTTCACTTTTCCGCGCGACGGCGGCGCGACGACTTCTGCAGGTGTTACAGTCATGGTTCTCTCCCTCCCATTCTTTTATTCAGACGCCGATCGCTTCGCTGAGCACTTCTTCATGCGTCGCCGCCTGGTAGTCGTGGCTCGCGACCAGCCGTCCGCGACGGAACACGTGCAGCCGGTCGGCGAGCTCGTAGACTTCCGGCAGATAGGACGAGATCAGGATGATGCCCGCGCCTTCCTTCAGCAGCTTGGCAAACAGCCGGTAGATTTCCGCCTTGGTGCCGACATCGACGCCGACCGTCGGCTCGTCGAAGATGAACAGGCGCGCGCCGTGGCTAAGCCACTTGCCGATGACCACCTTTTGCTGGTTTCCGCCTGACATGCTGGACACCAGGACGCGGCGGCTCGGCGTCTTGATCGAAAGATCGCGGATCTGCCTGTCGGCGTTCTGCGATTCTTCGCTGTGGCTGATCACCGGACCTTTGCTCAGCTTCTTGAAGACCGGCAGGTTGATATTGAGCCCGATCGGCAGGTTGAGGCAAAGCCCCTGGTCGCGGCGGCTCTCGGGCGCAAGCGCGATCCCGAGCTCCATGGCCGTGCGTTCGTCCTTGATGTCGACCTTCTTGCCCATCCAGTGGATCTCACCGGCCGTCGTCTTTTCCCGGCCATAGAGACCGAGCGCGAACTCGCTGCGTCCTGCCCCGATCAATCCGTAGAGGCCGACGATTTGGCCAGCCTTGACCGAGAGCGATACATCCTCGAAACCGGGTCCGGAAAGCCCGCGAACATCGAGGATCGTGTTGCCGATCGGGATCACTTCCTTGTGGTAGATCTGCTCGATCGAGCGGTTGATCATCAGCGCGATCAGTTCCGTCTCATTCGTCTCGCTGATATTGCGCGTGCCGACATGGGTGCCATCGCGGAGCACCGAGACGCGATCGGCCAGCTCGAAAACCTCCTCCATGCGGTGGCTGATGTAGACGATGGTGACGCCTTCGCCCTGCAGGCGGCGGATGAGTTTGAAAAGTTGCGCCAACTCCTGGCGGGTGAGGTAAGCCGTCGGCTCGTCGAAGATCAGGAACTGAGTGCCACGCATGGCCGCGCGCGCCGTGGCGACAAGCTGCTGCTGGCCGATCGTCAGATCGCTGAGCAGCACGGCGGCCGGCAGACCGAAACCAAGGTCGTCGAGGACAGCCTGAGCCATCCTCTCCATCTGCTTCTTGCGCATGAGGCCGTATTGGTTGACTTCGTCGCCGAGAAAGAGATTGGCTGCGACGGTCAGGTGCGGGCAGAGCACCACCTCCTGGTGGACGGCGTTGATACCGCGCGCGATCGCCTCGTTCGGCGTTGCAAGCGCAACGGGGTGGCCGCACCAGAGAATTTCCCCGGCGGTTCGGCTGATCACACCAGTCAGCAGCTTGATAAGCGTCGATTTGCCGGCACCATTTTCGCCGACGATCGCGTGAATTTCGCCGGCTAGAAAGGTCATCGTCGCGGGCTTCAGCGCCTGGACGTAGCCGTAATTCTTCTGCAATCCCTTGAGTTCGAGGATCGGGGAGCCCGCCGGAATGCGGTTCGCCTCTGTCAGCGTGGCGCTGTCATCGTGGCGATGACTGACTTCTTCCAGGCTCATGGACTTCTCCTCCCATGGCACAAGTTCCCGCCGTCTCCTCCCGGCCGGAATGCGCACTCCTCACGGACCATAGCACAGCTTGAGAAAAGGGCCGCGCGGGATTTCTCCGGCGCGGCCTCTATCATTTGGATTACTGGATCTTCGGATTGATCAGCGCGTCGATCTTCGGATCGCTCATGTTCGCCTTGGTGACGAGGTTGGCGCCGGTATCGACGTTTTCTTCGACCTTCTCGCCCTTCGAAACCGCAAGCGCGGTCTTTATGCCGTCATAGCCCATGCGATAGGGGTCCTGCACGACGAGACCCGCCAGCGCGCCTTCCTTCAGGAAGCCGACGGTCTTTTCGTCGCTGTCGAAGGCGATAACCTTGATCTTGTCACCGAGCTTGTTTTCCGCAATCGCCTGGCCGACGCCCTGCGCCAGGATCAGGTTCGAAGCAAAGACGCCGACGAGGTTCGGGTTGGCGGTGATCAGGTCGGTCATCATGTTGAGACCGGTCGTTGCCTGGCCATCACCATACTTGTCGGCGATGACCTTCAGGCCCGGATACTTGGTCTTCACCTGATCCAGGAAGCCTTCGCGGCGCTGCTCGAGCGAGCCGACGCCCGGAAGGTTGGTCAGGATAACGACGTCGCCTTCTTCCTTGCCCGTCATTTCCTTGATCGCAGCAGCCAGACCGTCGGCCGCGATACGGCCGCCCTGAACGTTGTCGGTCGTCAGGAACGACTTGAACGCCTTGGACTCGGCGGCGGAGTCGATGCCGATGATCGGAACCGACTTGGCGGCTTCGTCGATCGGCTTGCCGAGAGCCTTGAATTCCGTCGGCGAAATGACGACCGCTGCGGGTTTGCCGGCAACGGCGTTCTCAAGAATGCTGATCTGGCCGTTGATGTCTGCTTCCGACTGCGCGCCGAGTTCCGGAACATTGACGCCGAGGTCCTTGCCGGCCTTGCGGGCGCCAGCCAGAACGATCTGCCAGTAGAAAGAGGTCGTATCCTTGACGATGATCGGGATCGTCACGTCGGCGGCGAAGGATGGAATCGGCATTGCAGTTGCAATGACGGCAGCGCCCGCGAGAGCCGTGAAGGCTCGACGCGACAGAATAGATTTCATGCGCATTGGGTTCTCCTCTCAGGTGCGTTCTCCTCCAGGAAACCTCTCGCGAACGCAAACGAGAGATTTTTATCGATAAAAAACAACCTCGAAGCTGATCTTGTAAATCCACGCACGGCGCCTTCGGGCCCTGCGTCAGGCTGGTTCAACCAGTCGCTGCACAAGGCGCCGGTCCAGGTAACTACCTGTGCCGGCTTGTTTTTTCTCCTCGGACATCCTCCACAATGTCCGGCAACAAAAGCAGCTCAAAGCATGCTTATGAAACATAAGTTCCACGATATTGTCAATGCGGAATGCTTATTCCATTTTCTCGCATCGGCACGTCTGCAGATCAGCCTTTGAATACCTCGTGCGGGTGCACCACGCCCTTCTTCAAGATCAGGTTGCCATAGAGGCGAAACTCGGTGGTCGCGACGATGTAGGCCGCGTGCCGCGAACGCTCGTAGAAGGCAAAGCGCTCGACCGGCATGATCTTGAAATCGCCGGCGCGTCTCGAAACGATCTCCTGAAACTCGACGCAAACCTCGGGCACGGCGCCGGGATCGCCGACGACTTCCATCCGCCACGCCGTTTCCGGAACGAACGTGTCCAACGGCATATGCGTTAGGATCGCTTCAGCCATTTCGGTCGCCGTTACGCCGTCGGCACGAATGACCTCCGGGCCCATCGTGCTGGACGGGAAATTGGCATCAGCAATCACGATGTCGTCGCCATGTCCCATGCTCTGCAGGGCATAGAGCAGGTCGGGTCCGAGCAGCGGGTGAATATTCTTGAGCAAGGTGGCCTCCTAGACCCGGACCGCATCTTCGCCGAGCGGCGCGGCGACGAGCGTGTGACTGTCAAATTCGGGAAAGATGCTATCCGGCAGCTTCGGCTCGAAAAGCTCCATATTGCGCTTCAGAGTGGATGCCTTCGCAGTGCCGATCAGCACGGAAGAAACAGCTGGGTCGCGGAGCGGAAACTGCAGGGCTGGGGCGGCAAGCGGAACGCCGTGGCGCCTGGCGATGTCTTCCATCGCGCCAACCTTGGCGAGCACGTCCGGTGTGGCGGGCATATAGTCGAAATACGAGCCCGGCACTGGGCCGGTTGCCAGGATGCCGGAGTTGAAGACGCCGCCGACGACCAGAGACGTGCCTTTCTTGCGGCAGAGCGGCAATAGCTCGGCTACCGCGGAACGATCCAGCAAGGTATAGCGCCCCGCCATCAGGATGACGTCGATATCGGCGTTGCGCATGACATCCAGGCAGACCGGCACTTCGTTGACGCCGAGCCCGAAGGCCTTGATCGTGCCCGATGATTTCAGCTCGTCGAGCGCCTTGATGCCGGAATCGAGAAAATTCTTCAGGTGGACGGCATTCTTCGCGGCGCCATGCGTATAAGCACCGATGTCGTGGACATAGAGGATATCGATGCGGTTGAGACCCAGGCGCGCATAACTGAAATCGACGGATCGCATGATGCCATCGTAGGAATAGTCATAATCGGCATCGAAGGAGAGCGGGTCGACATAGCTATAGTCCGGTACCGTACCCGTCGGCACCGGCCGCAGGAGTCTGCCGACCTTGGTCGAAAGCACGTATTCATTCTCGGGCTTTTCTCTCAGGAAGTCGCCGACGTAACGCTCGCCGAGGCCAAGGCCATACCAGGGTGCCACGTCGAAATAACGGATGCCGCCCGCCCAAGCGGCCTCCAGCGTTTCCATCGCCTCATCGCGTGGGCAGGCGCGGTACAGGCCGCCCAGAGCCGCAGCACCGATGCTGATTTCGGTGACCTCAAGTTCCGTCTTGCCGATTTTCCTCGTCTTCATCATATCTTCCCGTGAAAAGTGCTTTCTGTTTTAAAGCGTTGCTCCAAGATGCCACGGCACGAATTCGTTGTCGCCGTAGCCAAATTCCTCGCTCTTCGTCTTCTTGCCCGAGGCGGTATCGATGATGAGGTCGAAAATCTCCCGGCCCTTGCCGCTGATCGTCGCGTCGCCGGTCGCGATCGTGCCGCAATCGATATCCATGTCCTCTTCCATCGAGGCATAGAGCGCAGAGTTGCTGGAGAGCTTGATCGAAGGTGCAGGTCGGCAGCCGAAACAGCTGCCGCGCCCGGTCGTGAACGCAATCATGTTTGCGCCGCCGGCAACCTGTCCCGTCGCCGAAACCGGGTCGTATCCGGGGGTGTCCATGAAAACGAGGCCCGGGGCCGTCACGCGCTCGGCATAGCCGTAGACCGCCGTCAGCGGCGACCGGCCACCCTTGGCGACGGCGCCGAGCGACTTTTCGAGAATGGTCGTCAGTCCGCCGCGCTTGTTGCCGGGCGAGGGGTTGTTGTCGAGCGAGGCGCCATGCAGTCCGACATATTTCTCCCACCAGGCAATCTTGTCGTCGAGCTTCCTCGCCACGTCTTCGTTGATCGCGCGGCTGCGCAGCAGATGCTCTGCGCCGTAGATTTCGGAGGTCTCGGAGAGGATCGCCGTGCCGCCGGCGGCAGCCAGAAGATCGGCCGCTACGCCGAGCGCCGGATTGGCCGTGATGCCCGAAAAGCCGTCCGATCCGCCGCATTGGAGACCGATGATAATCTCGCTGACAGGGATCGGCACGCGCCGCTCCCTGCCGACGTCGGCGGCAATTTCCTTGAGCATGCCCATCGCGCGCTGGACCGCGCGGCGCGAGCCGCCGGCGTCCTGGATGTTGAAGTGCCGCTTGGAATTGCCGGCGCCGCTCTGGCCGTAGAGCGTCAATTGATTCACCTCGCAGCCGAGGCCGATCATCAGCACGCCGCCGAAATTGACATGGCGCGTATAGCCGGCAAGCGTGCGGTGAAGCACCGCCATGCCGTCGCCCGTGGAACTCATGCCGCAGCCCTGGTCGTGGACGATCGGCACGAAGCCGTCGATGCCTTCGTAATGCGGCAGGATCGTGCGATTGGCCTCGTCTGCGATCGCACGGCAGACGGTGGTGGAACAGTTCACGCTGGCGATGATGCCGATATAATTGCGGGTCGCGGCCCGTCCGTCTGCGCGCCGGTACCCCATGAACGTCCGCGCCTTGTCTTCCGCCGTGGCCGGCTCCGGCGCCGAATTCGCCGTTGCCGCCAGACGGTCGTTCTCGAAATGCAGGTTGTGGCTATGGACATGGTCGCCGGCCCTGACGTCGGCGGTCGTGCGGCCGATCGCCTGGCCGTACTTCACGACCGGCGTACCGAGCGGGGATGTCAGCGATCGCGACCTTGTGGCCGGGATCGATTTTCTGGCGCGTCTGAATGCCGGCAACGGTTGCACCGGGGTCGATCGCAGCCGTTGCGACAGCAACGTTATCGCCGGCCGACAGGATGAGCCAAGGCAGTTTGTCCACTTATCTTCTCCCTGAAAAAGCGCTCGCTGCATTGGCGAAATGCGCATTGATTTTGTTTTTTATCTACAATAAACATTTTGAAGTCAACGGGAATATTGTTCCTGCGGGCAGGGGAGACAAACAGCCACAGGCGCCCGAAATAAGATAAGGGTCGCAACAGATAAGCTCCTAGTGCGCTTCAGACCTGCGGTTTCGCGAAGTCTGGAAGATCGCCAAGGAGAAAGAAAGAGCGGGGTGGCATGGCAAGGCAGAACACAGTCTTCAAGGAGGCCTACAACAGGTATGCCGCTGCTTTGCGCCCGGATGCGGCCCTCCCGTCAGAGCCGGAAATCGCCGCACAACTCGGCATCAGCCGCAGCACGGCCCGCGCCATCCTGACCCGCCTGAACGAAGAAGGCATCATCCGGTGGAACAAGCGCCAGAAAATCGTTCTCCGTGTCCCGACCGAGAAGGACCTGTTTCCGTCCGAAGAGACGGATTCATTGCATGACATCATCGAGCGCAGCTTCATGCAGCGCATTCTGTCAGGACGATGCAGCACCCGGCATGCAGATCAACGAGCTGGAACTGGCCCGCGAGATCGGTACCGGAACGACCAGCGTCCGCGAATTCCTCATTCGCTTCTCGCGCTTCGGCCTTATCGAAAAGCGTCCGAACAGCCACTGGATTCTGAAAGGGTTTACCCGCGAATTCGCGCTCGAGCTCGCCGATGTCCGCGAGATGTTCGAGCTGCACTCAGCCGCGGAGTTTGGCAGGCTGCCGCCCGAAAGCGAGGCTTGGACTGCTCTGGCCGAAATCAAGGCCGAACATCATGCGATCCTGAATGATTTCGATGCGCGCTACAAAGAGTTCTCCGTGCTTGACGAGCGCTTCCATCTTTTGATCCACCGCGCCTCGAAGAACCGCTTCATCGCCGACTTCTACGATGCGATCGCGATGATCTTCCACTATCACTACCAGTGGAACAAGGCGTTCGCCCGCCAGCGCAATGAACGCGCCATTCACGAGCACCTCGATTACATCGCAGCGCTGGAATCGCGCGATCAGGCGGCAATCGACTTCTCGTGCCGCCTGCATCTGCGTTCTGCGCGGCAGACCCTGCTTCAGTCTCTGCCGCAAAATCCTGCGGAAACGCCCGCAAGCCAGGCAACCACTCTCGGCAGCTCGCTCCCCACCTAGTGGGCGGTATAAGCTCCGTCCACCAGATGATAGCTGCCGGTAATGAAGCTCGCCTGCTCGGACAGGAGAAAGCTGACGAGAGCAGCTACCTCCTCCGGCCTGCCAAGCCGGCCCATCGGCTGAAGCGCTGCCATGCGTCGGCTGTTCGTTACCGCCGAATGCCCCTCCAAGAGCGGAGTTTCGATCCAGCCGGGTGCCACAGCATTGATTCGGACCCCCATTCTCGCATACTCGATTGCGGCAACCTTGGTCAGTCCGACAACACCGTGCTTGGCGGCCGTATATCCGGCGGCGAACGGCAATCCAACAGAGCCGAGAGCCGACGACATGTTGACGATGGCGCCTCCGCCGCGTTCCAGCATGGCGGCTATCTCGTATTTCATGCAGTAGAACACGCCGTTCAGGTTCACGTTTATCAGCCTGGACCATTCGTCAAGCGGGTAATCCGCCGTCACCCTGCGAGGGCCATCGATCCCGGCATTGTTGACGGCCAGGTCCAGGCCGCCGCATGTCTCGACAGCGCGTTGGACCAACTTTTCCACGGCCGCAGCATCGGTTACATCGACTGCGAAATTCCGAGCCCGGCCTCCATCTGAATGGATCTCGGCCGCAACGTTGCGCGCTGCCTCCGAATCAACATCAGCGACGATAACCTCTGCCCCCTGGCCAGCCAATTGCCGTGAAACAACTGCACCTATCCCCGAGCCGCCGCCGGTGACCAGCGCGACTTTCCCCTCGAAGTCAAGCTTCATTCTTGTCCATCCTCATTACCACCCGCAACCTAGTCGAGCAGAGGCGGAGCGTTGATGCAAGCCATTTGATCAGCGGGAAAGAACCTCGCTTGATCCGCCGGCTAGCACGGCATCTCCATCCCCCTGGTGGTCCTCTGCTGGCGAGCGAACAGGTCTATTAAGACCAAATAGGTCCGTCGAGCTCAAAAGCCACAGTCGCGACATGATCTGATACTGCAAGCGAAGTGTAAGACTTGGCCAGAAGCCGCTTGGATGGTAAGACAATGATGAAGGGGCAGATCAATTGCTTAGCAGGTAAAGATGGACAACGACCGTATTACGCGCCGGGGCCTCGTGCTGGCGAGTCTGACTTTTCTGGTTTCTGGTTGTGCTTCTGGCAGATGGCAGTTTGAACCGTCATTTGCTTACCCGCGCCTCAGTTCTCGGTACCGGCGGGAAGACGTGGAGTATTATGGGAATGAGTCGCCCGGAACGATCGTCGTCAATACGATGGAGCGCCGTCTCTACTTCGTTGAGGGAGGCGGCCGGGCGATGCGCTATGCCATCGCCGTCGGCGAGGAGGGGCTCACGCTCAAAGGGCGGGCAACGGTCGGACGCAAAGCGGAATGGCCCTCGTGGACACCCACCGCCAGCATGATAGAGCGCAAGCCGCATCTGGCACAGTATGCAGGCGGTGTTCCCGGCGGGGAAAACAATCCTCTTGGCGCGGCTGCGCTTTATCTCTACCGCGGCGGACAGGACACTTATTTCCGAATTCACGGAACAAACGAGCCCTGGTTGATCGGGCAGGCGGTGTCGAACGGATGCATCCGTTTGACGAATGAGGATATTGTCGATCTCTACGCCCGAGCGCCGACAGGAACAGCGGTCTTAGTGATCTGAAAGGTGACGCTGCCTCATCTTTATCGATCGCAGGGGCATGTTTATCGCGGCTGCAGAAGAGTAAATCAGCTCGTGAGCATAAACCGATGCAAAGTGTTGCCTTTCTGCACTTGCCGAAACGCATTTTGCCGCTAATAGTATAAATGTTGCCTTCGATAAACCTATTCCGTGCTAAGGAGAGGACTTCTTGATGAGCAGAATTCTAATCGTGACAATAGCTGCCTTGTTTTCCGTCGCCAGCCTGAGTGGTTGCGGCTGGGTTGGTAAAGGCAAGGGGAAGGCCCCACCGCCAGTCGCTGAGCCGGCGCCGGCGCCAGTATATAAGTAGCAGCTGACCTTTGGTCCTAGGGGAAGGGCCGGTGGCCCTCCCCATCACTCGCTATTAAAGCTAGACCGGCCTGCAGCTTATGGCGCAAGCGCCAGTCATATGGTGAGGGCTGGCTCTAATTCGTGTTTATCAGAGCTCAGGAGATAGGGCACGGATGTTGCTTCGAAGAGGCCGTCTATCGCTTGTGGTCCTGTTCGCGCTCGCGGTCGCATCCTGTCAACAGAAGACAAGAGCCCTCAACCGCGCTACGTGACGGATACCAGGGGCGTTGCAGTTACCGACACGTCCAAAAATGCGGCCGACCGGTATTTCATTGAATTCCGCTCTCGCTACGCGCTCAGCTACGGACACACCTATGTGGTTTTCGGGCGGTGAACAAGGCTGGAGCGATGATCAATCCTGAAGTTGCCGGCCTTGCTCCGGCGTCGCCCGACGCAGCACCTTATATTTTAGGGCATTTCCTCCCGTGCCCGCGACGACCGGAGCGACCGACGGCGACCTGGAAGAGGAATACAGGTCCGCCAGCTGGCGAGTGATCCTGACCAAAGCCGAATACGACAAAACGGTGGCCTACATCCACGAGCTGCAGGCCAAATCCAAGTTCTGGCAGGCGACAGTTTCCAATTGCAACGCATGGGTCGGCGAAATCGCGCGCTCCATGGGGTATGAGACCCCCAGTATCTGGCTCAGGCCGCAACAGTTCGTTACCGAGCTTAGAGAGATGAATGTAGGTTGAATGCGTTCCGCAACACCGCTCCCGTCTATAGATTTACATCCGAGAGGATTGCGTCTCGGCGTTTTCAGTCGACATGAGCGGCGGCGATGATATGTCTTTCGTCATGTTCGTATATCTCTCAAACGCTCCGGTGACTTAAAGTGAGCTTATCAATAGGTGCTGTCGGCGAAATCATGTGGGTGCTCGGCATCGTCGCGTGGTACGTTATTCGCTACCCTTTCGAGCGCCGGGCTAAGCGTGTGCGTGTTGTCAGCAACCGCCGCACGCTTATCGAAAACGTCGGGCTTGCATCGGCTTTTTTCGGCCTTGCCATCGTACCCGGGTTCTATGTGGCCACCGGCATCCCGGAAGTTGGCGACTATGAGCCTCGCGCCTGGACCGTGGTTTTAGGGACAATTGTTTTCGCCGCCGCCATGTGGGTCTTTCGCCGGACCCACAAGGAACTCGGCCGCAATTGGTCCATCTCGCTGGAGATTCGCGAGAAGCACGAACTGATTTCCAGCGGGCCGTATGCGCTCGTCCGTCACCCCATGTACACGTCCTTCCTGCTCATGGCCCTGGGCCAAGCCTTTCTGATACCGAACT
The DNA here is from genome assembly GCA_963838565.1 of uncultured Alphaproteobacteria bacterium. GTDB lineage: Bacteria > Pseudomonadota > Alphaproteobacteria > Rhizobiales > Rhizobiaceae > Rhizobium. The sequence goes on along the minus strand of CAWIRO010000015.1, from coordinate 57,732 downwards.
GGGTGGTAGGGCTCGCGGGCTTGGCCGGCTTCGCAATTCTGTTTTTTCTCCGGGTGGACAAAGAAGAGCGTATGATGCTGGAAATTTTCGGGCCCCGGTACAGCGCTTATATGGAGAGGACCAAGCGTCTTATTCCGTATCTTTACTAGAGGGGGCAATTAAAGGGGGGATGATGCGAGGCCGAACCATCAAGCTTTCGGCGGCACGACGCCTTGTCGGAGATCTGATGAGGTTTTCGATCGGCGTGCCGCGGGTGACCGTGCAGCGGCATATGAACCTCCGTCCGCTCCAGACAGCCAGAATGACCCAGCAAAGCAGGACGTCCTGGACTGTCCTCTTCTTGAAAGGGTACGCACTTCTCTCCAAGGAGATACCGGACCTTAGGCGCGCTTACGTCAAGTTTCCGAGACCGCAACTCTATGAATATCCTCAAAGCGTGGCCTCGATCGCCCACGAGCGCGAGCATGACGGTGAACGGATCGTATTGCTGAGTTCCATTAAGAGCCCGGAGCGGCGCTCCATCCCGGAGCTTGAGGCGCTCATCCATGCGGCGCGATCGCGCCCGGTTGGGGAAATCAAGGAGTTTCGGCGGGCGTTGAAGTTTGCCCGCATGCCGGCGCCTTTCAGGTGGCTGCTGATGTGGCTTGGGCTCAATATCGGGCGGCAGCGGGCGCGCCGTTTCGGCACTTTCCAGCTGTCGGTCTATTCCGGCCTCGGGGCTGAGTCCCTGAATCCCCTTTCTCCCTTGACCACGATTTTCAACTACGGCCCCATCTTGGCAGATGGATCGGTAACTGTGCGCATCCACTACGACCACAGGGTCATGGATGGCGCCAATGTGGCGCGAGCGCTGGAGCGGTTCGAAAGAATTTTGAACGGTGAAGTCGCCGGTGAGGTGAACGGCCTTGTTCAGCAAAGCGGAGCCGTAGCCGGTGCCGCGGCTTCGGGGACAGCGACATGACCCTGCATGATGGGTTCCGGCCGGCTGTCGTCGTGGTCGGTGCGTCGCGTGGCATCGGGAGGGCAATCGCCAAAGTCGTTGCCCGCGAGCGTGCTGTGGTCGTGCTCGTTGCGCGCTCGCCCGAGGGTCTGGACGCTGCCGCGGCGGAAGTGCGGCAGGCGGGCGGCGAGGCATTCACGCTGGCATTGGACCTTCTTTCAAGCGATGCGTCGACGCGTCTGCAGGACTTCCTAACCTCAAACGGGTTGATCTGCGATGTCCTGGTGAACAGTGCCGGATATGGTCTGCGCGGTGCGGCGACGCTGATCCCTGCCGATGATCAGCTTGGGATCGTTGATCTCAACATACGTGCCCTCACCGACCTGACCCTCCGCTTTCTGCCGGGAATGGCAGCGCGCGGGCGAGGCGGAGTGCTTAATCTCGGTTCCATAGCGGGTTTTGCTCCCGGGCCGAACATGGCCTTGTACTATGCCAGCAAGGCCTTCGTGCGCTCCTTCTCGGAAGCGCTCCATCAGGAACTGCGCGGCACAGGGGTGACCGTTACATGTGTCGCGCCGGGACCGGTCTCAACGGAATTCCTCGAAAGGTCCGGCGCCGGTCGTGCGACGCTCTTCAAAGTCTTGCCCAAGCTGGATCCGGACTATGTAGCCGAGCGCGCCTGGCGCGGGTTCAGATCCGGCCGTCGCCTCGTCGTACCGGGCATCTCGGCTAAGCTTGTAGCCTTTGCGGCAGCCTTCTTGCCTTCCGCCGTGACGCTTCCTCTGGTAGGCCGGTTGCAGCGCCGCAGCGGCGATCCATGCCCTTGCGGTTCAGGCAAGACGTTCAAGGAATGCTGCCGCATGCGCCCTCGAGGGCCAGTTACGGTCAACCGTTCGTCGCAAGGCTCTAGCTAATCTCCGCCGTGCTCCTGGTCGGAGCAGGAAGACGTTCGCGTAAGCTGTGGATGCGCTCGTCATCATATCGGTCGGCATCGTCTCCGCGGCTTAAGGTGTACGGTCCCTTCGCTGCTTCCCGGACCGATGGAGCGATCGTAGCGCCACTGAACCTTGGACGATGGCTTCGGCGGCCCAATGAAAGATCCAGCCGACGACGGCGCCGAGGATTGCTTCCCGCCGCGGTGAATTGACCGTTCATCGCAAGATAGCGCGTAGCCCAGACCGTGGGCAGGCCAACATCGCAGGCGAATACGGCGTCGCTTGCCGCAAGATCGCTGATCGCCTTGGCGACCTGTTGCGGATGTATGAGACCTCGGCCGGGTGTGCCCTCGGCCAGACGGTCAAGCTCCTTTCGCGCCTGAGCATAGCCGTTGCGCCCTTGCAAGGCGAGCATCGCCGCCTTTCTTGTCAAGCAGCAGTCCCCCTCAGCGTCGCGCCGACGTCGCCGGCGACGGCCGCGTCGACCGAGCAGCGGCGTCCGATCTGCTCCGCCCGGATATCGACTTGCGCGATCCGCACGTCCGTATCCCTCGGATCGAACTGCCGGTACGGGAAATCCGTGCCAAGCATCAGCAGAACGTCGCAATCCAGCATGGCGTAGTATCCGGATGAGAAGCCGATCAGCCCGGTCATTCCGACGTCATACGGATTGTCCCACTCGACGTGTTCCTTGCCGCGCATCGTGTGCACCATCGGCGCCTTGAGCCGCTTTGCATTCCCGGAACAGGCTTTCCGGATGAGCCTCCTGAAAATAGCCGGATCCGATCTCGGCCGAGGGAATGTGTGCGGCAATTGCCAGCACCGGCACGCGTGAACGATGGCAGTCGAAAAGGCCATTGATGAGGTGCAAGTTGCCGGGGCCGCAGCTTCCGGCGCAGACGGCGAGGCTGCCCGTCAGGTGCGCTTCGGCGCCCGCCGCGAAAGCGGCGACTTCTTCATGTCGGACGTGAATCCACTCGATTTTGCCCTGACGGCGGATGGCATCCGTCAAGCCGTTCAGGCTGTCGCCCACGATTTCGTAGATCCGCTTCACGCCTGATGCCGCCAGTGTCTCGGCGAACTGCTCTGCGACGGTGACCTTGCCCCCAAGTTTTATCCAGTTTTGAGTTCGCTCCAGCGGTTTTGGGTTGCTGTATTTGAGGCGGTAGCGGCGGGTTGCGGTGCGGAGCCATTTCGGCTGCGCAGCACCGCATCACGTCGCGGGTTGATGGTCTGAGCGAACTCGGCCGGTGTCAGCCAGCCGAGGCCCGAGTGCGGGCGGTGATCGTTGTAATCGCTGCGCCAGTTTGAAAGCGCTGATCGAGCGTGAGCCAGTGACGAGAAGAGCGTTTCGTTCAATAGCTCGTCTCGCAGCCGTCCGTTGAAGCTTTCGATGAAGGCGTTCTGGATCGGCTTGCCTGGCGCAATGTAATGCCAATCCACCTTGGCCCGATCCGTCCATTGCAGGATCGCGTTGCTGGTGAACTCGCTGCCGTTGTCGCTGACGATCATCCTGGGCTTGCCGCGTTCCTCGATGATCCGATCAAGCTCACGGGCAACCCGCAGGCCGGAAAGCGATGTATCGGCGACGAGCGCCAGGCATTCTCGCGTGCAATCGTCCACGACCGTCAGAACCCGGAACCTGCGGCCATCGGTGAGTTGATCCGACACGAAGTCCAGCGACCAACGATCATTGGCAGCCATCGGGATCAGCATCGGCGCTCGGGTGCCTATCGCTCGCTTCCGGCCGCCGCGCTTGCGCACGGTCAGCTTCTCCTCCCGATAGAGCCGGAAGAGCTTCTTGTGGTTCACAAGGTGTCCCTCGCGTCTGAGCAGCACATGAATGCGTCGATAGCCGAAGCGGCGGCGTTCATGCGCCAACGCCTTCATTCGCTCGCGAAGGCCATGATCGTCGCTGCGTCTGGTTTCATAACGGATCGTCATCCGGCAAAAGCCGATGGCTTTACACGCCCGCCGTTCGCTCATCCCATGTTGGCTCATCAGATGCGCGACAGCGTTCCGCTTGGCTGCGGGCGTCACCACTTCTTTCCCAAAAGGTCTTTCAAAGCAGCATTGTCGAGCATGGCATCCGCCAGAAGCCGCTTCAGCTTCGTGTTCTCGTCCTCCAGCGTCTTCAGCCGCTTGGCTTCGGACACGTCCATGCCGCCGAACTTGGCTTTCCATTTATAGATGCTGGCATCGCTGACGCCGTGCTTGCGGCAAAGCTCCGAGACCGGCGTGCCCGCCTCGTGCTCCTTCAAAATGCCGATGATCTGTTCGTCTGTGAAACGGTTGCGCTTCATTCTCTGGTCCTCTCAATGGGCCAGAGCTTACTTCAAAATGGATTATTTCAACGGGGCAAGGTCAACGCCCACGCGAACCCCGAACTGTCCAAACCAGCCGAACCACCTCTGTGGAGGAAATTTCAAACGGAACAATGAGCTACTAAGTGCTTGAAAAGAATGGTGCCGCTTACGTGACTCGAACACGTGACCCCATCATTACGAATGATGTGCTCTACCGACTGAGCTAAAGCGGCAACTGGGCGGGCCGAATGGTGCGGCCCTCGATTTGCATGGCGCTGATACAGCCATTGCTCGAAGATTTCAAGCGCCCTATCAGGCCTTTGGTAAAAAAGACGCCTGCTGTGGAAGCCGGCGCGACTTAGAGCGCGAGGCGCAACCGGGCCGCCCGGTATTCGCGTTCCAGCCTATCAACGAGCTTGGACACCGGCTCAACAGCTTTGACGGCACTAATGCCCTGGCCGCTGCCCCAGATGTCCTTCCAAGCCTTCGCGCCACCAACCGCCTGCTCGAAATCCATCTTTGACGGGTCTGCGACGGGCAGGTTGTCCGGATCGAGGCCGACGGCCTGGATCGATGGCTTCAGATAGTTGCCGTGCACGCCGGTGAAATAGTTGGAATAGACGATATCGTTTGCGGCGCCTGCGACGATCGCCTGCTTGTAGGCGTCGGCGGCGCGCGCCTCCAGGGTCGCGATGAAGGGCGTTCCGATATAGGCCAGATCGGCCCCCATCGCCTGCGCCGCAAGGATTGCGCCGCCGTTGGCGATGGCGCCTGCAAGCAGGAGCGGTCCGTCGAACCACTCGCGGATTTCCTGGACCAGAGCGAACGGCGACAGCGTGCCGGCATGACCGCCGGCGCCTGCCGCAACGGCGATCAGTCCGTCCGCACCTTTCCGGATCGCCGAATTGGCATGGCGGTTGTTGATAACGTCGTGAAGCACAATGCCGCCGTAGGAGTGCACAGCCGCATTCACCTCGGGCACCGCGCCGAGCGAGGAGATCACGATCGGCACCTTGTATTTGACGCAGAGGCGCAGGTCGTGCTCCAGCCGCTTGTTCGACATATGGACGATCTGGTTGACGGCAAACGGCGCCGCAGGTCTTTCCGGATTGGCGGCGTTGTACGCTGCAATATCTTCGGTGATCATTGCCAGCCATTCGTCGAGCTGGCTTTCTGGCCGGGCATTCAGCGCCGGAAAGGCGCCAATCACGCCTGCCTTGCATTGCGCCAGCGTCAGTGCCGGATGGGAAATAATGAAGAGCGGCGAGGCGAGGACCGGCAGTCTCAGGTTTTCCGTGAGGATTTTGGGAAGGGCGGCCATGTGTCACCATTTGTTTGACGTTTACGAAAGCGTCAATTTGATAACAGACTTGATGCGCGAGGAAAAGCGCGGTTGAGCGCTGCTTATCCAGTCCGGAAATATCGGCTATCTTGTTGAGCGGGCAGTTTCCCGCCATCTTTATCCGCTGCCTGTACGGGCTGCCGCCAGCGGCAGGCTTGCGGTTTCCGGCCATTGCCGCTACCGAAGTTCGTTAGGTATTTGTAAAGATTTCAGGGTAATGCCTGATTTCAGCATGAAGGATCGGATGTGAGCGGATTAGAAACGGCTATCAGAACGGCGCTTAGCAATTCCGATCGCAACAATCCGGAGGTCCGGGCAAGGATTTATCAGTCCGCCCGTCAGGCACTGGAGGCTGGCTTACGTAAGCAGGATATCACCGACCGGGACGCCGTTGCCCATCATCGCCACCGGCTCGAGACGACCATTCACATGATCGAGGCAGACGAGCGCGAGCGCCTGCATCCGCGCAAGGCTCCGCCGGAAGTACCTGTTCCGCCGGTCGTCGAAATTCCGCTACCGGCAACCCAAGGCGAGCGCTTTACTGATGACGCGCCCCAGGTCGGCGGCGAAACGCGAGGGTATTCTCAAGCAAGGCCCGCCTACGAAGAGTTCGAGCCTCAATGACGTCCACGCCGGTACGTCCGATCATCTCGGCGCCGGACCTCAGGCAGGCGAAAGCTTTGCAGCCGAAAGCCCGCCTGCGGCCAGAATGAACTTTCGGCCCGAGGGTGCCGCGAAGCGCCGCAAGCCGCGCAAGTTTTTCTCGCGGCTGCTCGTCTGGAGCGTTTTGATTGCCTTTATCGGTATGGGTGCCTGGTGGGCCTACACGTCCGGCCTCTTCCTGACGGCTGCCGAACGCGACACCAGCGTCGCCAATCCGCCTGCCAGCACCGTGCCGGAGGATTTCGATGGTACGGACGAAAATGCAGCGAATTCGGGGCTGCCTGCCGATCAACTTGTAACGATCGATCCGCAGAACAGCTTCTCCGCGGAGTGGATCGAGATCTTCAAGCCTTCCGATGCTGCCAAGATTGAACGCGGCGCTCGGGCGCGTGCGGAAAACGCCGCCGAAAGCGACGGTCCCGCCGTTCGTCTGATTTCCGAAAGCAATGGCGCGGACGGCAATATCGGCATCACGGTTCCGGCGGACGTGCTCCAGCAACTCGCCGGCAAGTCCTCGACGATTGCGATCACGCTGCAGTCGACGAGCGATGAGCCGACGCAGGTCACGGTCGAATGCGACTTCCAGACGCTCGGCAATTGCGCCCGCCACCGCTTCAGCATTACGCGCGAAAAGTCCGACGCCCTGCTTCAGGTTACCTTCGACCGATCGACGGCACCGAATGCCAATGGAAGGCTCCTCATCAACAGCGATGTTGACGGCAAGGCCCGCGGCATCAATCTCTACGCCGTGCGTATCCTGCCCGGGCAATGAGCGCTTATTTCAAGAAGTCCGGCCCCCAGCCGATGATCTTTTCGTCGATTTCGCCGATCGCCTTGTCGTCTTTGCCGTCGTAGTCCATCGTCTGCAGCATGTGACGGATAAGGTTCAGTCGCGCGCGCCGTTTGTCGTTGGCGCGGATGACTGTCCAGGGGGCGAACTTGGTATGCGTTTCGCTGAGCATGCGGTCGCGCTTTTCGGTGTAATCGTCCCATTTCGTCAGCGCCGCGATATCCATGGAGGAGAGCTTCCAGATTTTCAGCGGATCGTGCCTGCGCTCGTGGAAGCGCTTCAACTGCATCTCGCGGCCGATATCCAGATAGAATTTGAAGAAGTGAATGCCTTCCTGCGCAATGGCCTTCTCAAGCTGTGGCACCTGCTTGAGGAAATCCTCATATTGCTTTGGTGTGCAAAAGCCCATGACCGGCTCCACGCCGGCGCGATTGTGCCAGGAACGGTCGAAGAGCACGAATTCGCCGGCTGTCGGGAATTGAGCGATGTAGCGCTGGAAATACCATTGACCAGCTTCCCGGTCATTCGGCTTGGCGAGCGCGACCACGCGGGCGATGCGCGGGTTCATATGGGCGGAAGAAGCTGTAATAGCACCACCCTTGCCGGCTGCATCGCGGCCCTCGAAGAGCGCCATTATGCGTTTGCCGGTGGCCTGCAGCCAGAACTGCACTTTGACGAGTTCGATCTGCAGCTTCCTCAGCTCTTCGAGATATGTTTCCTCGTCCAGCTTCTTCTTATAAGGGAATCCTCCGGATTCCAGCGCTCCTTCCTCGACCCAGTCGGGCAGCACCGGATCATCGATATCGAAGACGCGTTTCCTGCCCCCTATGACCAGTTCAACCGCGCGACTTTCGACATCTTCGGCCATTATTTCCTCCCGGGCCTTTGGCTTTCGTCGCAGGCGATCATACTTTTCGGTTAAAATCAAATCTCTGAGAGCAGCAAAATTCCTGTGACTTTCGGCTGCTGCTTTTCGACAGGTGGCCGCGACCGAAAACTTCTGTCATGAATTGCGGCTATCAGGCAGAGTTTGAAATTAAGAACGACTCGACCTGGGGCGACACTTGGAAGACGAAACGCCATGGACAACGGGGCTTATGGCCCGCATCCGGCAGCAGCGAACGGTCTTGCTTGCAGCGATCGTCATTGGCCTGATTGCGCTGGCGGCCGGCATGAACAAGTGGGGCGTGCTGGCGCTCCTCCTCTTTATGATCGCCGTCGTGCTTCTGAATAGCGTGCCGGCAGTACAGGCAAAACTTGCTGAAACACCGGAAATCGAGCCTGAGGCTCCGGCAAGCCTGCTGCCGGCAGTCTCCGCAACGCTGGCCGGCCTCGACATTCCCGTGATGCTGCTTTCGGGCGACGCTTCCGTCCTCTTCCAGAACCGTGCTGCGGAGAAGGCCTTCGGCGAAGTCTTGATCGGCGCGCACATTTCTGCGCGCCTGCGCTCGCCGGGCATATTGGATATGGTGGCCGAGACGATCGCCACCAACGCCCCCAACCAGATCGAGCATTCCGAGCGCTTGCCGTCGGAGCGTGTCTATATCGTCCGCAGCGCGCCGATCGACTTTGGCAGCGCCGGACATGGGGAGCGTTTTTTCATGCTCTCCTTTCGTGACATTTCCGAAGTCCGGCGCATCGATCGCATGCGGTCGGATTTTGTGGCCAATGCGAGCCATGAGCTGCGAACCCCACTTGCGTCGCTGCGCGGTTTCATTGAAACCATCCAGGGTCCGGCAAAGAATGACCCGAAAGCGCAGGAGCGCTTCCTTGGCATAATGTTCGATCAGACGACGCGCATGAGCCGCCTCGTTGACGATCTCCTCTCGCTTTCCCGTCTCGAGCTCAAGTCGCACATCGCGCCGGACGACAAGGTCGATCTGGTGCCGCTGCTCGGCCATGTCAGGGATTCGCTCTTGCCGCTCGCCAAGGACGTCGGTGTCGAGATCAATCTGCACCTGCCCGAAGGCAAAGCTGAGGTTCTCGGGGATCGCGACGAGTTGGTCCAGGTTTTCGAGAACCTGATGGAGAATGCGTGTAAGTACGGTCAGGAAGGCAAAGTGGTCGACGTGCGGGTCACCAATGCACCCGGCGAGCCGGTTGAAGTCAGCGTTGCTGACAAGGGACCGGGGATTCCCGCCGAGCACGTTCCGCGCCTCACAGAGCGCTTCTATCGCGTTAGTATCGACGATAGCCGCTCCAAAAAGGGCACCGGTCTCGGCCTCGCGATCGTCAAACATATCCTGACGCGCCACCGTGCACGGCTGATCGTCAAGTCCGAGGTTGGCGTAGGAACGGCCTTCACCGTGCGGTTCTGACATAAAGCCGAAACACTTCAGGCGCATGTCACAATTTATGTTTTGATTTCAGAGACATGAACTGTCACAAATGTTTCATCGAAATGACATAAAAGCTCAGGGCATCAGGCAGTAAAGAGAGGCTGCCGATGAAAAAGGCAATGCGAGGGCCCTGGGGGGCCTGTTCATACAAGCTAAATGCCGGGAGATTTTAATGAACACTCTTAAGCTAACCGTTGCAGCACTTGCTGCTACCGTCGCCTTTGCAGGCGCCGCCGCCGCCCGCGATCAGATTCAGGTCGCTGGTTCCTCCACCGTTCTTCCTTACGCAAAGATCGTTGCCGAATCCTTCGGCGAAACGTTCACGAACTTCAAGACGCCGGTCGTTGAGTCCGGCGGCACGGGCGCTGGCCTCAAGGAATTCTGCAAGGGTGTCGGCGAAGACACGATCGACATTGCAAACGCCTCTCGGCCGATCAACAAGAACGAACTGGAAGCCTGCAAGGCAGCCGGCGTAACGGACATTCAGGAAGTCAAGATCGGTTATGACGGCATCGTCTTCGCAACCGACGCTTCCAACCCGGACGTCGCCTACGTTCCTGCAGACATCTACAAGGCGCTCGCCGCGCAGGTCGTCGTCGACGGCAAGCTCGTTGCCAACCCGTACAAGAAGTGGTCTGAAGTCAACCCGAAGCTTCCTGATGTTGAAATCGCCGCTTACATCCCGGGCGAAAAGCATGGCACGCGCGAAGTCTTCGAACTGAACGTTCTCGCTGCAGGCTGCAAGGCTTCCGGCGCAACCGACGTCATCGCCAAGGAAATCGCCGACAAGGCTGCCCAGGCTAAGGCCTGCGTCGCAGTCCGCAAGGACGGCGCGGCTGTTGACATCGACGGCGACTATCCGGAAACGCTGGCACGCATTGCTGCCAACAAGACCGGCGTCGGCGTATTCGGCCTCTCCTTCTATGAAAACAATGCCGACAAGCTCAAGGTAGCGACCATGAGCGGTATCGCTCCGTCCACCGAAACGATCTCCAGTGGCACCTATCCGGTTTCCCGCCCGCTGTTCTTCTACGTCAAGAAGGCACATCTCGGCGCCGTTCCGGGCCTGAAGGAATATGTCAACTTCTTCGTTTCCGAGCAGATGATCGGCCCTGACAGCCCGCTCGTCGAATACGGCCTTGTCGCAGCTCCGGATGCAGAGCGCGAAGAGATCCGCAAGAACGTCGAAGCTGAAAAGACCATGTAGTAACAGTGCCGGCGCGGTGCCTGGGGGCTCGCGCCGGCATTTCATCTCACTGCTGATGCCTTTGTCCGGTTGGTGGCAAAGTTTTGAAGTTTCTCCATGATGGGAGGCCGCGCGGGGGACGTTCTTGCCTGCGCTTTGGGGCTATGGGCCTGGGGATTGAACGAATGAGCACATCCATTATACTTTTGTGTCTCGTGGTGCTTGGCGCGCTGGCCTACTTGGTCGCACGCAGCCGCGCCATGGCGCTTGCCGGCGGCAAGCCGTCTGCATTGCATTCGCGGCCGGGCTACTACGGCGCCTATGCGACCATCTGGTCAACCCTCCCAGCCCTTGGCGTTCTCTGCATCTGGCTCGCCGTGAGCCCGAGCATCATCGAATCCACTGTCCGCGGCGCTTTCCCCGCTGATGTGAAGGCAAAGACGATTGCCGAGCAAGATCTGAGCTACAGCACGGTCGCGACGATCGCGCGAGGCCTGAGGTTGCTGACGCCGGATGAAATCAGCGCTCTCGGTTCCAACCCCGCTGCCATTCGGGCAAAGCTCAGCGAGAAGGGTGTTCCGCTCGCCGGTGAGCCGCAGCCTTTCATGATCGATGCAGCAAAGATGCTGAATACGGAATCTGCAGCCAGCCGCATGATCATGAGCGGGGTGGTCTTCGTGCTTGCCATCGGTGGCGCTCTCTATGCGCTTCGTGGAATTGCGCCGCGCTTCCGGGCTCGCAACCGAGTTGAGCGCGTGATGCTCTGGGGTCTTCTCGTGGCGTCTTCCATCGCGATCCTGACCACCGTCGGCATCGTTCTTTCGATGCTGTCGGAGGCGATCCGCTTCTTCGCAGCAGTTCCGGCGGCCGACTTCTTTTTCGGTACGGTCTGGGATCCGCGTTTTGCCGGTGCAGGGGGTTCCTCCTTCGGCCAGTTCGGTCTCATCCCGCTGCTGCTCGGCACGCTATATATTGGCTTCGTGGCGATGCTGGTCGCGGTTCCGGTCGGTCTTTTCGCAGCCATCTATATGGCTGAGTACGCTTCGTCGAAGGTTCGGTCGCTCGCCAAGCCTCTTCTTGAAGTTCTGGCCGGCATCCCGACCATCGTCTATGGCTTCTTTGCGCTCGTGACCGTCGGCCCCTTTCTGCGCGACCTTTCCTCGCAAGTGAACGGTCTGCTGACCGGCAACTATGCCAATTTCATTCAGGCGCAGAGCGTTCTGACGGCCGGTATCGTCATGGGGATCATGCTGATCCCATACGTTTCCTCTCTGTCGGACGACATCATCACCGCCGTGCCGCGCGCGCTGCGTGATGGCTCGCTCGGACTCGGCGCTACACGCTCGGAAACGATCAAGAAGGTCGTGCTTCCGGCAGCCCTGCCGGGCATCGTCGGCGCGCTGCTGATGACGGCGTCGCGCGCCATCGGCGAAACCATGATCGTCGTGCTGGCCGCGGGCGTCGCCGCGCGCATGCAGATCAATCCCTTCGAGCCGATGACCACGGTGACCGTCAAGATCGTCAATCAGTTGACGGGCGACCTTGAATTCACCTCGCCGCAGACGCTGGTCGCCTTCGCACTCGGCATCACGCTGTTCTTCATCACGCTTTGCCTCAATATCTACGCGCTCTATATAGTGCGCAAATACCGGGAGCAGTACGAATGACGAATATTGTTTCCCCCGTTGCAGGCACCATTTCCAAGGCACCTGAGCGCCGTGATATAGGCATCAAGCGCCGCTACGCCGCAGAGCGCCGTTTCCGCGCCTATGGCATTGCCGCCATCTCCTTTGGCCTGATTTTCCTGGCGATCCTGCTGTCGACGGTTATCCGCAACGGCTACACGGCCTTCCAACAGACGGCGATCACTCTGCCGGTTGAATTTGCCGAGAAGACCATTGATCCGAGCAACAAGCGCGCCACCGATCCATCGGTGCTGAATGCCGCCAATTACGGCGCGCTGCTGCGTGACGCGATTGTCAAGGAGCTGAACATCAACGCTTCCAGCCGTCCGGACGTCCGTGACGCGACGGCTATGCTCTCCAAAGGCGCGCCGATCCAGCTCCGCGACATGGTGGTCGCTGATCCTTCGATCATCGGCAAGACTGTCAACGTCACCATCCTCGCCGATGCCAATATCGATAGCGCCAACAAGGGCCAGATAGATCTTTCTGTCGATGAGAAAAACCGCAAGGTGAACGACAAGCAAGTCGGCTGGATGAACGAGCTGAAAGCGAGCGGCGCGCTTTTCAAGGAATTCAATACCGGCCTCTTCACCCGTGGCAATTCAAGCCGTCCGGAAGCCGCCGGTCTCGGCGTGGCTCTCGTCGGCTCGCTCTACCTGATGTTGATCGTTCTGGCTCTCTCGCTGCCGATCGGCGTTGCCGCCTCGATCTACCTCGAGGAATTCGCAACGAAGAACAAGGTGACGGATCTGATCGAGGTCAACATCAACAATCTCGCGGCCGTGCCTTCGATCGTTTACGGACTGCTCGGCCTTTCGGTCTTCATCAACTTCGCCGGTCTGCCGCGTTCGGCCTCGCTGGTTGGCGGTCTGGTGTTGGCGCTCATGACGCTGCCGACGATCATCATCGCCACCCGCGCGGCGCTGCGCGCTGTCCCGCCGTCGATCCGCGCAGCTGCCCTTGGCCTCGGCGCCTCGAAGATGCAGATGGTGTTCCACCATGTCCTGCCGCTGGCGATGCCCGGCATCCTGACCGGCACGATCATCGGCCTGGCGCACGCGCTTGGTGAAACCGCGCCGCTTCTCCTGATCGGCATGGTCGCCTTCGTTGCAAGCGCGCCGGCCACCCCGCTCGATCCGTCCACAGCGCTTCCGGTGCAGGTCTACATGTGGGCCAACGAAGCCGAACGCGCCTTCGTCGAACGCACGTCTGGCGCCATCATCGTCTTGCTCCTGTTCCTGATCGCCATGAACATCGGAGCCATCCTCTTGCGCCGTCGCTTTGAGCGTCGCTGGTAAACGGAGTACATATTCATGAACATGTTGACCGAAGCAGCAGTTGAGAAGGCTCTGGACCACAAAATGAATACGATCCCGTACAAGATGATTGGCCAGGACGTATCGGTTTACTACGGCGATAAGCGTGCGCTTTTCGACGTGAAGCTGAACATCCGCGAAAACACCGTTACTGCGCTCATCGGCCCGTCCGGCTGCGGAAAGTCCACTTTCCTGCGCAGTCTCAACCGTATGAATGACACGATCGACAACTGCCGCGTTACCGGAAAAATCACTCTCGACGGCGAGGATATCTACGATCCGGATATCGACGTTGTGGAACTCCGTGCCCGCGTCGGCATGGTCTTCCAGAAGCCGAATCCGTTCCCGAAGACGATCTACGAGAACGTCTCCTACGGTCCGCGCATCCATGGCCTGGCCAAGTCGAAGGCCGATATGGACCAGATCGTCGAGCACTGCCTGCAGCGCGCCGGTCTTTGGAACGAAGTCAAGGATCGCCTGCAGGAATCCGGCACGGGCCTGTCCGGCGGCCAGCAGCAGCGCCTTTGCATTGCCCGCGCCGTCGCCGTCAGCCCCGAAGTCATCCTGATGGACGAACCGTGCTCGGCGCTCGATCCGATCGCGACCGCGAAGGTCGAAGAACTGATCCATGAGCTACGCGAGAACTTCACGATCGTCATCGTGACGCACTCCATGCAGCAGGCTGCCCGCGTTTCGCAGCGAACTGCGATGTTCCACCTCGGCAATCTCGTTGAGGAGAATGATACCGACAAGATGTTCACCAATCCGGACGACCCGCGCACCCAGGACTACATCATGGGCCGCTTCGGCTGATCTTTGGCGTCGGAAACCGTAGAGACAATCAAGGACGTTCCCCATGGCATCGACACACATTTTTTCTGCGTATGACGACGACCTCAAATTCCTGTCCCGCCGTATCCTGGAGATGGGCGGTCTCGCCGAGCAGATGGTGTCGGACGCCGTTCGCGCTCTGGTGAATAGTGATGCCGCTCTGGCGCAGAAGGTCATCTCGGATGACGTGATCCTCGATCATGCAGAGCGCGAGATCGGCGACAAAGCCGTCGTCACGATTGCGCGCCGCCAGCCGATGGCCTCCGACCTGCGCGAAATCATGGGCTCGATCCGTATCGCAGCCGATCTCGAGCGCGTCGGCGATCTCGGCAAGAACACAGCAAAGCGCGTCATCGCCGTACAGAGCACCGGAGTTCCGCGAAAGCTCGCTCGCGGCCTGGAACACCTTTCCGAACTGGCCCTCGTCCAGCTCAAGGAAGTGCTCGACGTCTACACGAACCGCTCGGCCGACAGGGCCAAGTCGATCCGCGAGCGCGATGAGGAAATCGATGCGATGTACACCTCGCTCTTTCGGGAGCTGCTGACATACATGATGGAGGATCCGCGCAACATCACCAGTTGCACGCATCTTCTCTTCTGCGCGAAGAACATCGAACGCATCGGTGACCATGCCACCAATATTGCCGAAACCATCTATTACATGGCGACCGGCGCTCAGCCGGAAGGCGAACGTCCGAAGGACGATACTGCCAACACCGTCGGCGCGGTAACGGAATAAACGTCCGAACCGGCCCCAGGAGACAGAAATCGAATGATCCCGAGAGTTGCAGTCGTTGAAGACGAAGAAGCACTCAGCGTGCTTCTTCGCTATAATCTTGAAGCCGAAGGTTTCGAAGTCGATACCATCCTGCGTGGCGACGAGGCCGAAATACGGCTGCAGGAACGTACGCCGGACATTCTGATCCTCGATTGGATGCTGCCCGGCGTATCCGGCATAGAGCTCTGCCGCCGTCTGCGCATGCGACCGGAGACCGAGCGTCTGCCGATCATCATGCTGACGGCACGCGGCGAGGAAAGCGAGCGTGTGCGCGGCCTTTCGACCGGCGCGGACGACTATGTCGTCAAGCCGTTCTCGACACCCGAGCTTGTTGCCCGCGTCAAGGCGATGCTGCGCCGTGCCAAGCCGGAAGTACTCTCCACGGTGCTGAAATGCGGCGACATAGAGCTTGACCGCGAAACCCATCGTGTTCATCGCAAGAGCCGCGAAGTCCGCCTCGGCCCGACCGAATTCCGCCTGTTGGAGTTTCTGATGGCGTCGCCTGGCCGCGTCTTCTCGCGCTCGCAGCTTCTGGACGGCGTCTGGGGCCACGACATCTATGTCGACGAGCGTACGGTGGACGTCCATGTCGGCCGCCTGCGCAAGGCGCTGAACTTCTCCAACATGCAGGATGTCATCCGCACCGTCCGCGGCGCGGGATATTCCATGGAAGCCTGATTGCCGCTGCGATCGACGGAAATGAAAAACGGGCCGCGAGGCCCGTTTCTTTTTGTCTCTTATCCGGCTTAGTTTGCGCGGGCGGCTGCCCGGCGGCGCTCGTTGACCGGCTGGTAGGCAAGGCGCTGATGGTAGTTGCAGTAGGGAGAAGAGTCCGGGCTGTCGCAGCCGCAGAAGTGGAAATCATCCTTCAGCGGATCGCCGACCGGCCACTTGCAGGTACGTTCGGTAAGCTCCGTCAGGCCGAGGCGGCGTGAAATCGGCACGACCACGTTCGCAGCCGGGCGATATTCCATCTCCTCCATCAGGTCGACTTCGATCTCTTCCTTGAGCATCGTCGCGCCCTGCTGGCGTGTGACCGTGCGGGTTGCAATCCGCGATGCGTAGTTCGGCGCACGGGGAGCCGAGGTATTGCGCTTCGGCGCGCGCACGGTCGTTGCAGTGCCGCCGGCCTTGGCGCGGCCCGGAAGGCTAAGCCTGTGGACCTTGCCGATAACTGCGTTCCGGCTTACGCCGCCGAGCTGTGCCGCGATCTGGCTCGCGCTCAGCCCTTCGGACCAAAGCTTCTTGAGTTTTTCGACACGCTCGTCTGTCCAGTTCATGCCCTGTCTCCGCCGTTTAGCGTTGTGAAGGCAGAATCCCTCACTGTTGCTCCGGACGTGTCCGAAGCAAGAAACGCTTGACTAATTTTGGTGACTAGTTCCGCCGCATGCAGTCTAGTAATTGAGTTTTAACCTAGTGTGAGGCTGACTCCGTGACAAGAGTCGCGGGAATCCGGATGAATCGAATTTCAAGTTTTCCCCAACTTGCTTCCCGAGCGAGTCATTTCTGCAACATTAGTTGATGCTAAATGACTTTGTTGGCGGTCAGTCTGCCGCACGTGCTAAGTCAGCAGTTTTGTTGACATCGCAGTGCGAAAAGTAAATAGTGTCACTCGCCGCCGAAAGGCGGCATTTTTAATTTTTCGGACCCAGGTCTTTTTAGCCGGAGTCCGGTTGCCCAACCTCGACAGGAGACCGCGCCATGGCTGAAGCCGCGCCGCTATTTGATACCTATTCTCGCGCCCCTTTGCGGTTCGAGCGAGGTGAGGGCGTGTGGCTGATCACCGAGACCGGCGAGCGATATCTGGATTTTGGAGCAGGCGTTGCGGTGACCTCCGTCGGCCACAGCAATCCGCATGTGGTTGAAGCCCTGAAGGCGCAGGCTGACAAGGTCTGGCACCTATCGAACATCTATGAAATTCCCGGCCAGGAAGCGCTTGCCAAGCGGCTCACGGATGTCACTTTCGCCGACAAGGTGTTCTTCACGAATTCGGGGGCAGAGGCGCTCGAATGCGCGATCAAGACCGCGCGCCGCTATCAGTATTCCAAGGGCCATCCCGAGCGCTTCCACATCATTACCTTCGAGGGCGCCTTCCACGGCCGGACGCTGGCGACGATCGCTGCCGGCGGGCAGGAGAAATATCTGGAAGGCTTCGGCCCCAAGGCGCCGGGCTTCGACCAGGTTCCCTTTGGTGATATCGAGGCGGTTCGAGCCGCCATCACGGACGCGACCGCCGGCATCCTCATTGAGCCGGTACAGGGCGAGGGCGGTATCCGCCCGGCGACCAACGAGTTCATGAAGGCGCTGCGCCAGATTTGCGACGAGAAGGGCCTCCTGCTGATCCTGGACGAGGTTCAAACCGGTGTCGGCCGCACGGGCAAGCTGTTTGCCTACGAATGGTCCGGCGTCACGCCAGACATCATGGCGGTCGCAAAGGGCATCGGCGGCGGTTTCCCGCTCGGCGCCTGCCTTGCCACGGCGGACGCAGCCTCCGGCATGAAGGCCGGCACCCACGGCTCCACCTATGGCGGCAATCCGCTTGCAATGGCGGTCGGCAGCGCAGTGCTTGACGTCATTCTCGCTGATGGCTTCCTTGAGCATGTGCGCGATGTGGCGCTCGTCTTCCGCCAGGGCCTTGCCTCGCTGAAGGATCGCTACCCGGACGTCATCGAGGATGTGCGCGGCGAGGGCCTTTTGCTTGGGATCAAGGCAGCCGTCCCGTCATCCGAATTGCTGCAGGCCATTCGAGCCGAGCATTTGCTTGCCATTCCGGCGGGCGATAACGTCATTCGCCTCCTTCCGCCGCTCGTCGTCACGGCAGAGGAGGCTCGCGAAGGGCTTGCCCGCGTCGAGCGTGCTGCCGAAAGCATCCGCGCGCAGAAGGCCAAGAAGACGGCTTGAATGGACAGACGCTCCTGACGGGGCAAACAGGTAAGAACGACATGGCTTCCCCCAAACACTTTCTCGATCTCTCGGCGGTAACCGCATCCGATCTGCGGGTCATCATGAACGACGCGATCGCGCGCAAGCAGGCTTTCAAGGCCGGAAAGGGCGACAGGCCGCTTGCCGGCAAGATGCTGGCGATGATCTTCGAAAAGCCCTCCACGCGCACGCGCGTTTCCTTCGATGTCGGCATGCGCCAGCTCGGAGGCGAGACGCTTTTCCTCTCCGGCACCGAAATGCAGCTCGGCCGCGCCGAGACGATCGGCGATACGGCCAAAGTGCTTTCGCGCTATGTCGATGCGATCATGATCCGCACGACGGATCACAGCCGCATGCTGGAACTCGCCGAACATGCGACGGTCCCGGTCATCAATGCACTTACCGACGATACCCATCCCTGCCAGATCATGGCCGATATCATGACCTTCGAGGAGCATCGCGGCCCCATCAAGGGCAAGACGGTCGCCTGGACCGGGGATGGCAACAACGTGCTGCATTCGCTGGTCGAAGGTGCGGCCCGTTTCGGCTATCGGATGAACATGGCCGTGCCTCTTGGTTCCGAGCCCAAGGATCACTATTTGAACTGGGCCCGCAATGAGGGTGCCCAGATCATGCTCGGTCATGACGCCGACCGCGCGGTCGAGGGTGCCGATTGCGTGGTAACCGATACCTGGGTCTCCATGAATCAGGAACATCGGGCCCGCGGTCACAACGTCTTCCAGCCCTATCAGGTCAATCAGGCTTTGATGGCGAAGGCCGGCAAGGATGCATTGTTCATGCATTGCCTGCCCGCCCATCGTGGTGAGGAAGTGACGGACGAGGTGATCGACGGCCCGCAATCCGTCGTCTTCGATGAAGCGGAAAACCGCCTTCATGCGCAGAAGTCGATTCTTGCATGGTGCCTGGGCGCGATCTGAACCATACTACGCGCTCTATGCTTGGCCTTATGGCCTCGTGGCTGCGCGAGCGGAAAGGCTGTTTGGCCTGCCGCTCTGACGACTAGGAGTAAGACCATGTCAGATACTGCAAGCGCTCTCGGCGAGTTCGACTTCGCCGGCGATGATCACGTTGTTCCGTTTCAGGTAGAGGGCCTCGACGTGCGCGGCCGCGCCGTCCAACTCGGCCCCATGCTGGACGCGATCCTCGAGCGCCATCAATATCCCGCGCCCGTCGCCCGGCTTCTGGCCGAAATCGTCGTGCTGACAGTGCTCCTCGGTACGTCGCTCAAGTTCGAAGGCAAATTCACGGTACAGACCAAGGGCGATGGTCCGGTCGATCTCCTCGTTGCTGATTTCTCGACGCCGGAGAATGTCCGCGCCTATGCGCGCTTCGATCAGGCTTTGCTCGACAAGGCAGTCGCCGCAGGTGAAACCGAGCCGGAACAGTTGCTCGGTAACGGCGTGCTTGCTTTCACGATCGACCAGGGCAAATTCAGCCAGCCGTATCAGGGCATCGTGGCGCTCGACGGTACCTCGCTGGAAGATATCGCCGGCACCTATTTCCGTCAGTCGGAGCAGATCCCGACGCGTGTCCGTCTGGCTGCCGCCGAACTGTTCGATCGCGATGAGGCGGGCATGCCGCGCCATCGCTGGCGGGCAGGGGGGCTCGTGGCCCAGTTCCTGCCGGAAGCGCCGGAGCGTATGCGCCAACGCGACCTCCACGGCGGCGACGGAGACAACGGTGCGCCGGCACACAAGGAAGACGATGCCTGGGCCGAAGCCCGTTCGCTGGTCGACACTATCGACGCGGACGAACTGACGGACCCGCATGTCGGTACGGAACGGCTGCTCTATCGTCTCTTCCACGAGCGTGGCGTGCGCGTTTTCGGCCCCCGGGAAGTCTTCGACCGATGCAGCTGCTCGCGCGACAAGATCAAGAATGTGCTGAAGGGCTTTTCGGCAGACGAGATCGATGCCAGCCAGGAAAACGGCGAGATTGCCGTCACCTGTGAATTCTGTTCCACGACCTACCGCTTTGAGGTTGAGGAAGTCGCAGCGGCTGCCGAGTGATCAGTTCAGCACCCTGAGCAGACCGGGAGAATCCAGCGAGAAGGCGGGTATTTCAACATCGAAAAGCTTCGCCGTCGTCGGTTTCCATCTGGTAATGCCCGAACATCAGGCCCGACGGCGTATCCAGCGGACAGCCGGACGAGTATTCGTAGGTGTCGCCAGGTTCCAGCCGAGGCTGCTCGCCGACGACGCCTGGGCCAGTCACCTCATCCACCAGGCCGTTCTGGTCCGTGATGTTCCAGTAACGGTTGATGAGCCTGACGGTCAGGTCCGAATTGTTGCTGATCACGATCCGGTAACCCCACACATAGCGATCATCGTCCGGGTCGGATTGCTCCTCCAGATAAAAGGGCTCGACGACAACTTCTATATCTCGTGTGAGGGCGCGGTACATGCCTTACACCATAGCCAAGATATGTTACTCGTATCTTATACACGGGCTCGATCCGTCAAGAAATGACCGGCATCATCCTCCAAATGACGATGATTGCATCTCTTTTCGAGCATTAATCCTAATTTTCAAGGTAAACTCCGGCACTGGAGCGCCGCTTCGTGCATCTCCTAGGTAAGGCGTCCGGCCGGACCGGCAAGGCCCGGCCGTCTCCTCAGGTCAGGACTTAACCTTGGAAAGAGCCTGAGCGAAATCTTCGATCAGGTCATCCGCATCCTCGATGCCGAGCGAAAGGCGGACCGTGCCGTCGGAAATGCCGAGTTCGGCGCGTGCTTCGTCGCTCAGATTCTTGTGCGTCGTGGTCGCCGGATGCGTGATCAGGCTCTTGGAATCGCCGAGGTTATTCGAGATTTTGACGATATCGAGTGCGTTCTGCAGCGCAAAGGCGGCTTCCTTTCCACCCTTCATCTCGAATGCGACCAGCGTCGAGCCGCCAGACATCTGCTTGGCGATGATATCGGCCTGCGGATGATCCTTGCGGCCCGGATAGATGACCTTGGCCGACCTGCTTCTGTTCGGCGAGGAAATCTGCAATCTTCGCAGCACTTGCCGTCTGCTGCTTGACGCGCAGCGGCAGGGTCTCGATGCCCTTGAGCAGCGTCCAGGCATTGAACGGCGACATTGCCGGACCCGTATGACGGAAGTAGTCGTGCAGGTTCTCGTTGATCCACTCCTTGTCGGAAAGCACCACGCCGCCGAGGCAGCGGCCCTGGCCATCGATATGTTTGGTCGCCGAATAGACGACGATGTGGGCGCCAAGCTCGAGCGGCTTCTGGAAGAGCGGCGTTGCGAAAACGTTGTCGACGACGACCTTGGCGCCGATCTGGTTGGCGAGCTTGGCAACGCCTGCGATATCGACGACTTCCAACGTGGGGTTCGTCGGGCTTTCGAGGAAGAAGACCTTGGTTGTCGGACGGATCGCCTTTTCCCAGTTCTCGAGGTAGCGGCCGTCGACCAGCGTACATTCGATGCCGTATTTCGGCGCCAGCGTTTCGACCACCCACCGGCAGGAGCCGAAGAGCGCGCGTGCGGCAACGATATGGTCGCCGGCCTTCAGCTGGCAGAGGATTGCCGCAGTGACGGCTGCCATGCCGGAGGCGGTGGCGCGGGCGTCTTCGGCGCCTTCGAGAGCGCACATCCGCTTTTCGAACATGTCGTTGGTCGGGCTTCCGTAGCGGGCGTAGATATAGCCGTCGGTCTCACCCTTGAAGCGGGCTTCCGCCGCTTCGGACGTATCGTAGACGAAACCCTGCGTAAGAAAGATCGCTTCCGAAGTCTCGCCATATTGCGAGCGCAGCGTTCCGCCGTGAACGAGTTGGGTTGCCGGGCGCCAGGTCTTGCTCATGCCATCACCACCTTCAAATAACAAAAAAACCGGCCGCAAAAGCAGACCGGTTCCATACCCGGTCTTTTTAGCCACTTGTTTAACGTGGCTGCAAGCCGACCGGCCAAATCACCACGGGATAAAGCTGCAATACTGCTGTTAGCTTCTTGCGTCAATTCCCTGAGTTTGGTTTTGTCTGAGGCAGATTATGGATGGAGCATGATGGCTCGCGAAACTGGAATACTGGCCGATCGCGCAATTGCCGCGCTGTTTGAAACTGAGCACCTCACGAGTGAACGGGAGCTGGATCTCGACCAGATTCAACCGGCCAGTTTGGATCTCCGGCTGGGCACCAACGCGTTCCGCGTCCGCGCGAGCTTCATGCCTGGTCCGTCTCATCTCGTTTCCGATAAGCTGGACCGGCTGAGCCTGCACGTCATCGACCTTTCCGAAGGTGCCGTTCTTGAAACCGGCTGCGTCTATATCGTGCCGCTCATGGAGCGCCTTGACCTTCCGGCTGAAATGTCGGCCTCGGCGAACCCGAAGAGCTCGACCGGCCGCCTCGATATCTTCACCCGCGTCATTACCGACTATGCGCAGGAATTCGACAAGATCCCTGCCGGCTATTCGGGCCCGCTTTACCTGGAAATCAGCCCGCGCACCTTCCCTGTCGTCGTGCGCCGCGGTTCGCGCCTTTCCCAGATCCGCTTCCGCGTCGGCCATTCCGTTCTGGGCGAACCGGAGTTGCAGGCCCTGCACGATGCGGAAACGCTGGTTGCGAGCGCCAAACCCAATGTCTCCGGCGGCGGTATTGCGTTGTCGATCGACCTGGCAGGCGACAAGGATGGTCTGATCGGCTATCGCGGCAAGCATCACACCGCCGTCGTCGATGTCGACAAGAAGGCTCAGCACGACATTTTTGATTTCTGGGAGCCGCTCTATAGCCGCGGCCGCAACGAACTGATCCTCGATCCGGACGAATTCTACATCCTCGTTTCGCGCGAGGCCGTGCACGTTCCACCACACTATGCAGCCGAGATGACGCCCTTCGATCCGCTCGTCGGCGAGTTCCGCGTGCATTATGCCGGCTTCTTCGATCCGGGCTTCGGCCACGCGCCGGCCGGCGGCAGGGGCAGCCGCGCGGTTCTCGAGGTCCGCAGCCATGAAGTGCCCTTCATCCTGGAAGACGGCCAGATCGTCGGCCGGCTGGTTTACGAGCACATGCTGGAAAAACCCGAAAGCCTCTATGGCTCCGGCCTCGGATCGAACTATCAGGCGCAGGGCCTGAAGCTCTCGAAGCACTTCCGCATCTGAGCGCTTGACACCGCCCTCCATCTGTTGGAAGGCTTCAGTCGTTGCGGGTGTAGCTCAATGGTAGAGCAGCAGCTTCCCAAGCTGAATACGAGGGTTCGATTCCCTTCACCCGCTCCATCTCACCGCCAATGACAGATGCCGCTGAAAAGCGAACGGGCGGCCGAAGCCGCCCATTCTGATCAGCTGATTTCGGCGTTTTCAAAACTCCGTCCAGTCCGCCTCCTTGCTGGCAGCGGGCGTGCTGCCGCCCCCGAATGCGCTGGCAAGCTTCTGACCAAGCGCACGCGCCGGGGAGGCGGCGGGTCGTGCGGTCTCGGTTGCGACGCGGATTGCGGGCTTTGAAACTTGCGCGGGTCGGGCCGCGGGCCGTGGCGCCGCACGGGAGACGGAGGGCGCTGCTGCCACGAAGCTGCCAGTTCCCGTCAGCTTGAACTGGCCGAGCAGTTCGTTGAGTGCGGCCGCCTCCGTCGCCAGGGTGTGGCTCGCCGCCGTGCTTTCCTCGACCATGGCTGCGTTCTGCTGCGTGCCTTGGTCCATGGTGTTCACGGCGGTGTTGATTTCCTGCAGGCCCGTCGATTGTTCGCGGGATGCCTCCGCGATCGCGTGGACGTGCTGATTGATCTCCTGCACCTCATGAACGATGGCGTCGAGTGCCTTGCCGGTCTCGCCGACCAGCGCGACACCGGTCTGTACATGCGTGCCGGAATTGATGATCAGAGACTTGATCTCCTTTGCGGCATTCGCGGAACGCTGCGCCAGTTCGCGCACCTCCTGGGCGACGACCGCGAAGCCCTTGCCGGCTTCGCCCGCGCGTGCCGCCTCGACACCGGCATTCAGCGCCAGAAGGTTCGTCTGGAAGGCGATGTCATCGATCACGCCGATGATATTGCCGATCTCGACGGAGGACTGCTCGATCTGCTGCATGGCGTTGACTGCATTGCGGACGACCTCGCCGGACTTTTCGGCACCGGCACGCATGCGGGCGACGAGTTGGCTCGCCTCCTGCGCGCGGCGGGCAGCATCCTTCACCGTCGTCGTGATCTGCTCCAGTGCGGCGGCTGTTTCCTCCACCGATGCAGCCTGCTGCTCCGTGCGCTTCGAGAGTTCGTCGGCGGATGAACGGATTTCATTCGCGCCTGCGCCGATCGCCTGCGCATTGGCGCCGACGGCGCGCATGGCCTCGTTCAGCTTTTCGACAGAGTTGTTGAAGTCGCGGCGCAGTCCATCGAGATGCTCGGCAAACGGAACATCGATATGTGAAGCGAGGTCGCCTGAAGCAAGGCGGCGCAGCCCATCGCCGAGCGCCTCGGTCGTGCGCGACAATTCCGCCGCTTCGCGAGCCTTCTGGGCTTCGCGCTCGCGGCGTTCAGCATCGGTCATGCTGCGATCGGCCTCGGCCTGCGTCTCAAGCCGGATACGCTCGATTGCGCTGTTGCGGAATACGTCGAGTGCTTCGGCCATCTGGCCGACTTCGTCGCGGCGATCGAGGCCCGGCACATCAGTATCCGTTTCACCTTCGGCAAGACGCGTCATGCGTTCCCGGAGCTTGGCCATCGGTGACGTGATGCCGACTTGTGCGATGACGATGCCGAGTGCGATTGCGCCGATGACGGCTGCCATGATTACCGCGAGGCAAAGATTGATGGTCTCATTGACTGTCGCCGATACCGCGTCCCCGCCGTCGTTCAGCATCGTCATCAACGCTTCGTTGTTTGCGATCATCTTTGGCGACAGCGCGTCGAGCTTGGCGGCCACCTGAGCGGCTGTGTCCCGGGCGCCTGCGCTGTCCTTGGCTTTGCTCAGCTCAACGACCTTGTTTGAAAGCCTTTCGATTTCATCAAGCCCGCCGAGAATCTCATCAATAGCCGGTTTGCGGATGGGCGTCAGAGCGGCAGCCTGGTTAAGGCGGTCACGCGCTTGCGGCAGCTTGCTTGGCGTGGCAAGCGCGGCTTGGAACCCCGGCGAATCCGGCGCCATACTTGCAAGCATCGTTGTCCGCACAACGTCCGACGAAATGGATGCGCTGGCTCGTGCGCCTAGCATCGCCGCGTTTGCCTCGTGGTCGATGAACGCGCTGTATGTCGCGTCTGCATGACGAAACTCGGTGATGATGTACATCAGACCGCCCATCGTGATCACGCCCAGAAGCAGGAGGGTGGAGACGATCTTGGTTCGAATTTTCGAATTCTTCAGCAATGTTAGCATTGGAAATATCCACTCATTTGCCCGGCCTGTCGCTTGAGGCATACTGAAAATCAATTGATCAGAACTTGGCATGAATGCTGCGGCTCGGCGGCATGCTCAAGATGATCTGATGGCTCGACGTGCGCGTCATGCGGCCGGCCAGAAAAGCCATCGTCGTCTGTTTCATAAGAATCGATATTGCTTAACGGTGGCCTAACGCCTCCAAGCAGATTCCTGCAATTTCTAAGGGTGCATTTCTAGGGGCGTGCTCGCGGTTGAGCTATGCCGGCTTTTTACTGGGGATATGCGGGGTCTTGTCCCAGAAGAAGGGGTTTGTTCTAAGTTGCAGCACGGCTCGCCACGCTGCTGCGGAAAGCATCAGCCAGTAGAGCGGCAACCCGGTCCACCGCAGCCCCATCGCCGCCTGCTCGCTGCCATCCATTTTCATCCGCCCGAGCCCGACAAAGATGATGTAGCTGAAGACGACGTTGCAGAGATCGATGCCGAACAATACCCATTCAAGAGGATCCTTCGCCGTCGTCCCGACAATGACATCGATCGCGGCGCTCGCCAAAAAGACAAACAGCCACGGATGGGCGAGCGAGGAAAGCAGCATTCCTGCGACAAGCAATTGGAAGACGGCGAAGCCGAACAGGCCCATCTCCCGCATCGGCTTTTGCGGCTCCCGCATCAGCACCAGCCAGGTCTGCAGCCAGCCTTTGAACCAGCGTGTTCGCTGATGCAGCCACATCTTCGGCGTGGACGGCGCATCCTCAAGCGTTCGGCAGCTCAATACGCCGCAACGGTATCCGCGGCGATAAAGACGCATGCCAAGATCGGCATCCTCCGTCACGTTGTAAGGATCCCAGCCTCCGGCCTCCTTAAGCGCTTCCGTCTTGAAGTGGTTGGATGTACCGCCGAGCGGCATTGGCAGACGAAAGCGGGCGAGCATCGGCAGCAGCATTCGAAACAGGGCCGAATATTCCAGTGCGAATGCAGCCGAAATCCAGGAATCGCTGCTATTCGCGATGACCAGAGGCGCCTGCAGGCACACGATCTCCTTGCTGCTGGCGGCGAATGTCGCATGAGCTTCGCGCAGCTGATCCGGGTCCGGCCGATCCTCGGCGTCGTAAACCGCAAGGAGTTCACCGCGCGCGGCTGCAAGCGCATAGTTCAACGCTTTCGGCTTGGTTCGCGGTTTGGCAGGCGGTACCTCGACGATCTCGAATTGGGGGCCGAGTTCCTGCGCCCGCAAGGCGGCGATTGTTTCATGGTCATCCGCCTCGCAGACCAGCTTGATGTCGAGCCGCGATGCCGGCCACCTCAACCGTTTCAGCGAAGCCACGAGCTGGCTCGCAACCGCAGCTTCCTTATAGAGCGCAACGAGAATGGTGTAGACCGGCAACGGACCGTCCGGAGCGGCGTGCTCATCGAAGCGATGCCGCCGGTTTGCGAGCGCAGCGATCCGGATCATCATCGCGGCGAGATAGAAAATGGAAATAAACGCATGGAGTGCGAACAGTACGGCGCCGTCGAAGATCGCGCCGGCCACCAATGCGGTGATTGCGACGCCGGCGAAGAAGCCTTGCTTCCCCAGCAGGACAATCCGTGCGCTCAGTTCTGGACTGCGCTCGAAGAGGCCATTGATGCTGTCGTTGACCCGCCGGCGGGCCCCGGCATTCCAAACCGCTGCCCTCAGCGCCTTCGGCGTTGTTACGACGAATCGCTGCCGCAGGTCCGGCTTCGCCTCGAACCGTGCATTGAGCGCCGCTATCTGCCGCGCCTGCGGCACCATCGCATGCATGCCCTGCTGCATGTAATGCAGCCGCACCATCGTCGGCTGAATGAGCTGGGTATCAAGCACCTCGCTGTCGTGGATCAACCGGATGTCGAGCTGATCGAAAAACGGGAGTTGCAGCATTCGGGCGAGGGCAGCGTAATAGCTCTCCGCATTGACCCAGCCGTTTGCCAGCAGTTCGTCCTCGATCGCCGTGCCGTTACGCCGCGCCAATTCCGCCGCGCGCGCAATGGTCGGCTTGCCGATGCCGAGCTTCAGGAGAACGGCGATCTCGTCGCGAAAGTCTGCTGCCGTCGCCCGCGGTTTGCCCACGCTGATCTGATGGCGCACGAATGGATGATTGTGCGCTTTCGCGCACGGACAGCGTCGCCCGGCGCATATTCCCCGATACGCATGACTCTGATACACCATCGCCCAAGTGGCGATGCCCCTGCCCTAACCCGAGGCCGGATGATAATGACACAATCCTTCCTTGCATCCCTAGTTTTTAAGGGATTTTTAATATTTTCGCTGTCTGCTGGTTGCAGTTTCTGCGGATCCTGCGCTGGCGCAACAGGCGCCGTCGTCCCTGCCGCTGCTTTTTGATGCCCGCGAACGCCTTGCCAAGCCGGACCTTTCGTCACTCGTTCGCCTGCGCTTCCTGACCTCCGTCGACTTTCCGCCATTCAACTTTACCGATCAGAACGGCAAGCTGGCCGGCTTCAATGTCGATTTGGCGCGGGAGATATGTGATGAACTGGAAGTTGCTGCGAAATGCGAAATCCAGGCGCTCCCTTTCGCCGATCTGAAGGAAGCGCTCGCCGCTTCCCAGGGCGACGCCGTTATTGCTGGGCTGGCCGTGACTGCGGAATTGCGCAAACAATTTACCTTCAGCCGCCCCTATCTGATGTTGCCGGCCCGTTTCGTGCGCAATGCGAAAGCCGAGATCAAAGGGGATACCGCAGCGGCTCTCTCCGGCCGATCGGTCGGGGTCGTCAAGGGGACCGTCCATGAAGCGATGCTCGCGGCCTATTTCCCAGCAATAAAAGCCGTGCCTTTCGATAGCAAGGAAGCCCTGCTTGCCGCGCTGAAAGATGAGAGGGTGGATGCCGCCTTCGCCGATGCCTTGCAACTGTCCTTCTGGGTCTCTTCGCAGGCATCCGCCAAATGCTGTGCGCTCTTCGACGGTCCCTATATGTCGGAGCAGTTTCTGGGCGAGGGCATGACAATCATGCTTCGCCAGAACGACAGCGTATTGACCGCAGCGCTCGACCATGCGCTTGCGGCGCTTTCCAGAAACGGCCGCCTGCAGGAAATCTACCTGCGATACTTCCCTTACGGGCTCTATTAGGGTGCCGTGGCCTCTAACCCTTGCGGAAGCGGGCGATCGCGCTGCGCTCGATGGCGGCGCAAGTGAGCTTGTCGAGCCCCAGCCGGTCGCGGAGCATGCTGAGCAGCCGAAGCTCCTCGGCCTTGACCGAAAGGTCGGCGGACGCGACTTCGACCGCAAGCGCATAGGCAGTGTCGTAAAGCCGCGCCGGCAGCGTGTCCTTCACCGTTTCCAGCACCACATCGAGACCTTCCGGTCCGGCCAGTAGCGCCGCGCAATCGCGGGCGATCGAAATCAGCTTGTCGTCGTCGAAATCCTTGAAGACCGGCAGAAAGCCGATCAGCTGGCCCATGCGTTGCATTTCGCGGTCGTTCATCGTGCTATCGACGGCGGATGCCATCACCATCACGTAGATCAGCGCATCATGGGCGGAAAGCGGCTTGTTCATTCGGTCATTCCCTCTGCTTTGCCCGGAGTTTAGGAATTGCCGGCCGCCATTACAAGGCATCGCTAGAGCGGGTCGAGCGGATCGTCCGATGGCGGTCCGGCCGGCAGTGTAAGCGGTGCGCCCTTGCGCGGATCCTTGCCGTAGATGCCCTTCTTCTCCGCCTTGGCCTTTTCGCCCAGCGCGACAAGCGGCGATCCCGCGTCGGCATCGGCCCAACCGTTTTCCGTGAGCCATTCGGAGAGGTCTTGCGCGCCGATCTTGCAGGAGGCGGTCGTCGTACCGGTCCAGTTGGCGTCGTCCAGATCGCAGGTGACCGAGCGCAACCGCAGAAAGAGCCGGAAATTCGTTCTGGCAAGCATGCCGCAAGGCCATTCGTTTCCATCGGGCTCCTTGCAGACCTTGTCGGCCGGCGTCGGAACGAGACCTGCAAGCTGTAGCTTCCTGTCGCCGAAGGCGATAATGCCTGCACTCTCGGCGACAGGCCTCGGCAGTGTTGCGGCTTTCCGCGGCTGCGGCTTTGGCTTTTCCGGTTCGGGCGCTGCAACCCGTTCCAGCGGCTTGCCATCCACCTCGCGCCGGATAGAATTGGCTGGCTTCGTCAACCCGGCGCGCCCTCATGCTGATCCTCGGGTCGGGAGCGGCAGCAGGCGGCGCAAGTGGTTCCGGAACTTCGGGCTTCACCGTGTCTTCAACGCTCGCCGTCGGTGCCATATCCGGCTCGGCAAATCGTGCCCTGCCTGCCGCCAGCATCCCGGCGACGATCGCTATTCCCGCAACAGCTGTCAGAAGCGCCGCAGGCCGCATGGAAGATTTTCCTATTGGCTGGCCCAGATGATGCGCGCGATCCAATCCACGTCGGAAAGCTCGATCGTCCGGTTTGGGTGTTCCGGATTGAGAGACATCAGCTCGATCGACCGCGGGCTCTGGCGCAGCAGCACTTTGGCCATCACTTCGCCCTCGCGGGTCTTGACGACGACGCGGTCGTTGCGGCGCACCTGCGCGCCCGGCTCCACGATCAGCACATCGCCGTCGCGATAAAGCGGCATCATGCTTTCGCCCTGCACTTCGAGGGCATAGACACCTGCCTTCTGCGAGGGCGCTACGGGAAATTCGACAACATCCCACCCCTGGCCAGCCGGGAACCCGCCATCGTCAAAAAAGCCGCCCGCACCGGCCTGTGCAAAGCCGAGCAGGGGGATCGAACTTGTCTGCGGCGGAAAAGCACCGTCCCGTCCGGAAAAGCCGTTTGCGGGCCGCATGAAGCCCATGAACTGCTCCATCGTGGACCCGGTCGCATCGAGCACCTTGGCGATCAATTCCGTCGACGGCCAGCGTAGACGGCCATCGGAAGACAGCCGCTTGGATTTGTTGAACGAGGTGGGATCGAGACCGGCACGGCGCGCAAGACCGGACGGCGTCAGGTCATGCCGTTCGGCAAGCCTGTCGATCGCTCCCCAAATCTGCTCGTGTGACAGCATCTTGCGTGATCCTGCGCCGCTGGCGCCGCTCTCCAATCGCCAGGAAGATTAACGCCAAGCTTTCCCGGAGTAAAGAGTGAAGAGGAATAAAATCCTGTCGCGCGGTTCAGGCGACCATCGCCACATTGATCTTGCCGAGCTGGATGACGGCCTGCGTGCGGCTGTCGACGTTGAGCTTCAGGAGGATCGCCGATACATGCGCCTTGATCGTTGCTTCGGAAACGCCGAGTTCGTAGGCGATCTGCTTGTTGAGCAACCCTTCGGCGAGCATGGTGAGGACCCGGCTCTGCTGCGGCGTCAGCGTGTGCAGGCGGTGGATGAGGTCGGCCACGTCCGGATCCTGTTCCTGCCCGTCGCGATAACTCTCAGGCGTGGCGATGTCGCCGGCAAGCACCCTCTGGATGCTGCGGCGAATATCCTCGATGCCCGAAGATTTGGAAATGAAACCGGAGGCGCCGAGTTCCAGTGCGCGGCGGATTGTGGTCGCGTCATCCGTCGCGGAAATGATGACGATCGGCAGACTGACGAATTCGGAGCGCAACGCCATAAGGCCGGAAAAACCGCTGACGCCCGGCATTGCGAGGTCGAGCAGCATGAGATCCGCCTCCGGGTGTTCGCCTGCCGCAGCGCGCGCGGCTGCAAAATCGCCCGCCTCCTCGATTATCCGCCGCCCCTCCATGCCGGCCACGGCCTGACGCAACGCATCCCGGAAAAGCGGGTGGTCATCCGCAATGATGATCGTCTGTTCTTGCATCGAAAACTCCCTCCCAAGAGCTCGATCTAGTCCTCGCATGTCCGCCGGAACCCCGCCGCACATGCGTTCCCCCTCAGATTACTATATCAAATCAGGTCTTCTGCGGAAGAGGCGCGGTCTTTTCCTCCTCCTGGAATTGCTTCACCATCCCCATGAAGCTCTTCATCATTCGCTCCATGATGCTGATAGAGCGATCGATTTCGGCATCCGTGGGGAGCGCCTTGTTGACGATGCTCTTGTTTTCGAGCGCCGTCACGCGGTCGGAAAGCCGGTCGAGTTCATCGTCATAGGCGGCGCGTTCGTCCGCCGCCATGCGGCAGACCAGCGAACCATCCTTTTCCTCGCAAAGCGACATGGCGCCGGTCTGCTTGTCGAGCCGGACGAAATGGTCGCCGCTCCGCTCAAGCTGGAAGCGGGCCGGGTCTGGTTCGGCGGCGAGCGCCGTCAGTGGCAGAAGGAGTGCGGCAATCCCGATTGCGATCGTTCTCATAGTCTCATCCTCCGGATTTTTGTTGCAGCCGTCCTGTTTTTCGTGGGGGAGCCGTGGACATCGCCGTCTGTTTCCGGCAAAGCGCTCACCAACAAGATCAGCCATTGCATGAGGCCATCATGACCGTGACGCCGGCCCTTTACAAGATCGTGACGGAAGCGCTCTGGCAGGAAGCCAAGACAAAGGGGCGTTTTTCATGGCGCCGCCATCGACCTCAAGGACGGCTTCATTCACTTCTCGACGGCAGAGCAAGTGCGGCAGACGGCAGCGCTGCATTTCGCCGGCCAACCGGGGCTGCTGCTGGTCGCCGTCGACGGTGGCAAGCTTGGCGACAAGCTGGTTTTCGAACCCTCCCGCGGCGGCGATCTCTTCCCGCATCTTTACGCTGACCTGCCGCTTTCGGCCGTCATATGGGAAAGGCCGCTGCCGCTCGATGATGCCGGAGAGCACATCTTCCCGGAGCTCCTGCCATGATCGGCGCGTTCAAGCATGCTGCCCGCAAAGGTCTCTTTCTCTTCGACCCGGAAACCGCGCACGGGATGTCGATCGCCGCATTGAAATCCGGACTGGTTCCCGCCTGCCGCATCGCGCCTGATCGGCGGCTTGCGCAGACGGTTGCAGGCCTGACCTTCGAAAATCCGCTCGGCATGGCGGCCGGCTACGACAAGAACGCCGAAGTGCCGGAAGCCCTCCTGAAGCTTGGCTTCGGCTTCACCGAGATCGGCACGGTGACGCCGAAGCCGCAATCCGGCAATCCGCGCCCGCGCATCTTCCGCCTGGTGGAAGACGAGGCAGTCATCAATCGCCTTGGCTTCAACAACGAGGGCCACGACGCAGCCTTCCGGCGCTTGTCGGCGATCCGCGGCGGGGGCATCGTCGGCGTCAACATCGGCGCCAACAAGGACAGCGAAGACCGCATCGCCGATTATGTGACGGGCATCCGCCGTTTCTATTCCGTCGCGCGCTATTTCACGGCCAACATCTCGTCGCCGAATACCCCCGGTCTGCGCGATCTGCAGGCGCGCGAGAGCCTCGCCGCGCTTCTTTCCGCCGTGCTTGCCGCCCGCGACGAGGAGGCTGCCAGATCAGGCCGGAAAATCCCGGTCTTCCTGAAGATCGCGCCCGATCTGACCGAAGAGGGGATGGATGACATTGCCGCCGAAGTGCTTTCCCATGCGCTGGACGGTCTGATCGTCTCCAATACGACGCTCGCTCGCGATGGCCTGAAGGATCAGCGTCAGGCGAAGGAAGCCGGCGGCCTTTCCGGCAAGCCGCTCTTCGAAAGGTCGACGACGGTTCTTGCGAAAATGCGCAAGCGCGTCGGGCCGGCACTCCCGATCATCGGCGTCGGCGGTGTCTCCTCGGCAGAGACCGCGCTGGAAAAGATCAGGGCAGGGGCCGACCTCGTGCAGCTTTACTCCTGCATGGTCTACGAAGGTCCCGGCCTGCCGAGCGAGATCGTGCGCGGCCTCTCGAAGCTCCTCGACCGCGAGAAAGTCTCGTCGATCCGCGAACTGCGCGACACCCGCGCCGATCACTGGGCGGCCCGGAACGTCTGATTGGCCCTCGGCTTCACCAGCATCGCCAGGAAGAAGCCGCGGAACAGCAGGAAAGCGTTCATCGATAGCCAGAGCCCGTGATTGCCGAAGAGCGGCACGAAGACGGCGAGTGCTGCAAGATAGCCGGCAAACGACATCAGCATGCGGTTGCGCATGTCGGCGGACCACGTCGCGCCGATGAAGACGCCGTCCATCAGGAAGGCAAGAGCGCCGGTCAGTCCGGTGATCGCCGCCCAGGGCAGGTAGGTCTCGGCCGCGGCGCGCACGTCCGGCGAGGTCGTCAGCAGCGAAATCAGCGACGGACCGGCGGCGAGGAAGAAGGCGGAGGCCGCTGACGCCAGCCCGAAGCACCAGATCGCCGTGAGTTTCAGCCCCCGGTCGAAGGCTGGACGATGGGCCGCCCCGATGGCCCGCCCGGTGATCTGTTCTGCGGCATTGGCAAGCCCGTCGAGATAGTAGCTGGAAAGCAGGAAGAAGTTCATCAGCACGGCATTGGCGGCAAGCGTGACCGCCCCGAAGCTCGTGCCGACCCGCGTCATGATCGCAAAGGAACCGATCAGCACGAAGGTGCGGATCAGGATATCGCGATTGAGTGCAAAGAGCTCCGCCAGCCGGTGCCGCGAGAAGATCTCGGCGCGCTTCGGCCGATCGGCAGCTGTGAAGCTCCTGAGAACGAGGAAGAGGCCGGTGAGTGCGCCCGCCGTCTCGCCCGCCATCGTGCCCCAGGCAACGCCGGCGACGCCCCAATTAAGCCAGAGGCCGAGATAGATCGCGAGCACGATATTGATGCCGTTGATCAGCGCCTGCAGGAAGAGGCCGGTGCCGCCTTGCCCGCGCCCGAGCACGAAGCCGAGGATCGCATAGTTCGCGAGAGCCGCCGGAGCGGCAAGAATTCGGATGGAGAAATAGGTGCTCGTCGCCTGCGCTACCGCCGCTTCTGGACCCATCAGCGCGAGCCCTGCCGGAAGCAGCAGCGGCGAAAGACAGAGAAGCGCCAGCCCGCAGCCGAGCGCCGAAACCATCGCGCGCCAGAAGACGCCCTGCTGCTCGTGCGCATCGTGACGGCCGAGCGCCTGCGCGGTCAGTCCGGTCGTCGAGGCCCGTAGGAAGTTGAAGCTGCCGAGGATGAGGTCGAAAAGCATCGCCCCGACCGCAAGGCCCGCAAGTGCATTGGGATCACCCATACGGCCCACGACGCCGGTACCGACGAGGCCGAGCAGCGGCGTCGTCATGAAGCCGAGCATATGGACGGCACAGGCACGGCGCGTAGGAGCACCTCGGCGCAGGCATGGGAGACCGACGCGGCCACGGGTCACGGGCCAGCATGACCCCCGACCACCCGCGCTACAAATGGTGGATGGTCCTGACGGTGGTGCCGGCCGGGTTAATCTCGGCCATCGATGGGACCAGTGTCGGCATTGCCATCCCGAGTATGATGACCAGCTTGCGCGCGGATCTCGACCAGATCCAGTGGGTGGTCACCACCTACTTGCTCATGCAGACCCTCCTTATGCCCATGACGGGCTGGCTCACTGCGTTGCTGGGCCGTCGTATGCTCTTTGTCCTCAGTCTCCTGCTCTTTATGCTTGGTACAGTACTGTGTAGCTTCGCGTGGAGTGTCGAATCACTCATTGCGTTCCGCATCGTGCAAGCCCTAGGGGGCGGCCCGTTGCAACCGGTATCCATGGCCCTGCTGTACAGTGCCTTCCCCCCGCACCAGCGGGGCACCGCCGTAGGGCTCTTCAACATGTCAGTCGCTTTCGGTTTGATTATTGGCCGGTTAGGCGGGGGCTTGGTCGAAACGTTCGACTGGCGCATGATTTTTTATATGACCCTCCCGTTCGGGATCGTCAGCGCGGTCCTGGGGTGGTGCCTGCTCCCGCGCACCACGCCGCAGCGTCACTGGACCCTGGATCCGTGGGGGCTCCTCACGATGGCGGGTTTTTTGGTCCCCCTCTTGCTGGCCTGTGCCCAAGGGCGGCATCAGGGGTGGGACTCGGCCTATATCTGGACGCTAGTGCTGCTGGCGGCCCTGTCCCTGGGGACGTCTATCCTCGTAGAGTTGCGTGTGCCCACCCCCGTGGTCGACCTGCGGCTGTACCGCAACCGCAATTTTGCCCTAGGCTCGGTGGTGAATTTCCTCGTGACGGTGCTGTTTATGAGCTCGACCTTCTTGCTCAATATCTTTCTCCAACGCGTCTATCAGTACACGCCGATGCAGGTGGGGGTGCTGATGTTTCCGCAGGGCGTGCTCTTCGGCCTCGGGTCCCTGGGGGCCGGCCGGCTGTCGGATTGGACCGACCCCCGCCTGCCTCTGGTGGTCGGCTTGGCGTTGTTTAGCCTGGTCTACTACTGGCTCGGGTCCATCACGGCCGTGGCGACGAGCCTGGCGCTGATGAGTATGCTCTGTCTGCGCAGTTTCAGTTTTTCCTGCGTCAATGCCCCCAATATGCTGTTATCCCTGCGGACCATTCCCGAAGCACAGGTCGGCATGGCCACAGGCCTGTTCGCCGTCGCACGCGGGGTCGCAGGGACGCTCGGCGTGGCGCTCTCCGCCTCGGTGGTGGAATATCGGCGGGCGGTCCATGCGGTGTGGCTGGCCGACGAGCAAGGGCCGCGTGACCTGCCGACCCAGTGGGTGACCACGGAGTTGCAGCAGTTCTTTGTGGCCGAGGGCGATACGCGCAGCCTCGCCGAGGTTCGGGGCGCGGCTCACCTCCACGCCCTGCTGCACGAGGAGGCCTCTATCGCGGCGTACCAGGATGTCTTTCTCTATTCGGCGTTGCTCTCCCTGGCGGCGATCCTGCCCGCTCTGCTCCGCACAGCCGCGCGGCGCGCCCCCGCAGGGCCGGGCGGTGCCACCCCCCGAGGGGCAGGTGAGCCGCGGCGAGCACGCCGGAAGGGACCGCTTACCGCAAGACGCAGCGGGGGAGCGCATGCCACGGAGCACGCCTGCAGGAGGGGCTCCCTCCACCTCCTAGTCGTTTTCTGCGCTGGGTGCGCGTTGGGAGACGACCCGGGGGTAAAACGACAGGCGTTTTCGACGCTGAGAGCGTCGAACGCCTTTTGTCTCGTCTTTCAGCAGGAACCTCCCCCACTGTCTGGCATAACTATGCTATGATCGCGTGCAGATGGCGTTCGCCATGGCCGGGAGGGGTCGTTCCGTGGCAGGGACGATGGCTGTGAACGGGTGGCAGGATGCGTATGCTCAACAAGGAGACCAGCGTGCGCCATGACCGAGTTGCCGCTCCCGACGACAAGGTGCACGATCGGCTTTTCGAAGTCGATCATCTCTCGCTCGCCTCTCCGGGGGGGCGCGGCCATCCCGCCGTGGAGATCCTGCACGATATCTCTTTCCGTGTGGAGCGTGGGCGTGCGCTCACGCTCGTCGGCCCGTCCGGCTCCGGGAAGTCCAGCGTGCTGCGCTGTCTCAACCGGCTCGTCGAGCCAACGTCCGGAACCGTGCGATTCGATGGCCGTGACATCCGCTGGTTCGATCCCACCGAACTCCGGTGTCGTGTCGCGCTCGTCATGCAGACGCCGGTGATGTTCGAAGGAACCGTCCGCGACAATCTCTGCATCCGCCCCGTCGGCGTCCGAGGCGATTTCTCGGAGGGCCGCCTGGGAGCGACACTCGATGAAGTCGGCCTCGACTCGAAGCTGCTCGACCGCGACGCCGCGACGCTCTCCGGAGGCGAGAAGCAACGCGTGACGATTGCGCGGGCGTTGCTGCGCGACCCGCAAGCGCTCCTCCTCGACGAGCCGACATCGGCGCTCGATCCACCCAACGCGCTCCTTGTGGTTGAGACCATCTCGCGACTTCGCGTGGCGCGGGCCCTGAGCATCGTCGCGGTGACGCACCAGCCTGATCTTGTCCGTAGGCTCGGCGGGAGCTTGCTCTATCTGATGCAGGGGCGCGTCG
This sequence comes from uncultured Alphaproteobacteria bacterium, assembly GCA_963838565.1. Taxonomy (GTDB): domain Bacteria; phylum Pseudomonadota; class Alphaproteobacteria; order Rhizobiales; family Rhizobiaceae; genus Rhizobium. Next base: position 20,638 of record CAWIRO010000015.1, on the reverse strand, counting down.
AGGCGTTCCAGTCGCTCGACGGTCCCACCGCCGGCGCCGCATTGGACGTGCGCCTGCACGCGTTTCTGGCGGGCGAGCAGCGCGCTGGCGGGAGCGGTCGGACATGAGCCCGACCGCGGGTATCATCGAGCTGTCCGTCTGGCAACTGGCGCTGGCGCTTGTCCTCGTGGCCGCGATCGTCGTGGTGTCGGTGCGCCAGTCGCTCGGCCTCGAGCGCGATCTCGTCATTGGCACAGTGCGCGCCATCGTCCAGCTCTACGCCGTGGGTCTCATCCTCGCGGCGGTGTTCGCGGCCGCGCACTGGTACTGGGTCCTCTTGATCCTCGGCGTCATGACGGGCGTGGCCACGCAGGCGGCGGTGTCTCGTCTCAGGACGCCCCTGCCGGGCGCGGCGTGGATTGCCGCGCTGGCGCTGACGGTCTCGACCGCCGCGACGCTCGCGTACGTGATCGGTGTCGTCGTGCAGGTACGGCCCTGGTACGAACCGCAGTACATTATTCCTATTGCGGGCATGATCCTCGGCAACTCGATGACGAGCGCCGCGCTTGCTGGCGACCGTTTGCAGAGCGACTTGCGGGCTCGCGCGGATGAAATCGAGGCGCGGCTCGCTCTGGGCTTCTCCGGACGCGAAGCCGTGCAGCCCATGGTCCGCGCGGCGCTCCGGGCGGCGATGATCCCGACGGTGAACGGGATGATGACCGTCGGTCTGGTCCAGCTGCCCGGCATGATGACCGGTCAGATTCTCGCCGGCTCGTCGCCGCTCCTCGCGATCCGCTATCAGATGGTCGTCGTGTTCATGCAGGGGGCGGCGACGGCGCTCGGCTCCCTGCTCTTCGTGCGCCTGGCCGCTGGTCGCTATCTCACGCCGGCTCAGCAGTTCCGGCGCTACCTGCTGTAGCGAAGGTAGTGATATCCATGTAATGCTCGTGAAACAATTCCGTGTTAGAGGCTATCCGGAAACCTCACAGCAACGTCGAGCCTGTTGTAAATTGCATCACGAAGTGGCATTGATTAGCACCAGTTTCTGGCATCATCCCTATCTCTTGCAGGGTAAAAGAACTGGTGTGTAGCCATTGTCTCTTGACGTTCTTTTTCTTCCTGGGTTTCTTCCCCGCAAAACGCCCATAAAATAGCCTCAAATCAGGGGAAGCCGTGCAGACAAGACAAGGGCCGTTTTCTTGTCGCCGCCCTTGGAGTACTCATGATATTCCTCTCACAAGAAAGCCCAAGGTCCCATAAACAGAGTGCCACTTCATGATGCCAATCAGCGCCATCGCGAGATGCAATTTACACCTCAAGGCACTACCCGAGTCAGTAGAGAATCGACGGGAGGTACGCACCTGCGGGCTCATTGTACAGACCAGTACTCATCAACGTCATGACTTGCCCGACGCGTAGACCGTGCTCTAAGCACCAGCGGAACAGCGCCGTGTTCCGTGTCGGGAGCAAAAAGCCAGGCCCCAAGTAAGCTGTCGCTGCGCCTATCAGGGCCTTCAACGCTTCGTTGCTCTCGCCCACAGCATGCGCAAAAAACCCTATGGCCGTCGCATACCCCGTGATGCGGCCATCGTGCTCGACGACCGTGGCCGTGGCCTGGGTGATCGCATCGCACAGCTCACCGCTGCGGTCATGGCCGTGGATGTGGGAACAGACCCGATTGCACACGGCCAAATCGCCCTCGGTGGCCTGACGGACGCTGTAGCCCGGGATGGTCGCCCGGAGCACCGTCCCCTGCATCAGCGCTAGGGGCTCGCGGATCGTAAAGCCGAGCTTGGCGTATAAGGAGAGCGAGCGATTGTGGTAGGCCGATTGCACCAGACGCACACCGGGCAGGCGGTGCTGCGCTGCGCGATCCAAGAGCGCCTCCATTAAGCGTCGACCGATCCCGCTGTTCTGCACGGCAGGGTCGACAGTGATGGGGCCGACCCCGGCAATCGTAGAGCGCTCGTCCAGGAAGTTGCTCCCCACGATGCGGCCATCCGCTTCAGCCACCACCGCGTAAAAACCTGGGTGCGACAGCAGCATGCTGAGGAGGTCGACCGCGACCTCCCGCGAAGGGAAGTCCGGGGGAAAGTTGTGGTGACTCGCGATCGCCTTGAAGGCCTCATAGCAGATCGCGCCGCAGATGTTCGCATCTTCTGGCCTGCCTGAGCGTAGTGTAGCATTCATCGACCATCTCTCCTTACCCTTGTTTGCATGGTCAACATTGGTTCACGACACCACGCCCGGGGTGAGCGCGGCGCAGGGGCATCAGGAACGCAACCGTTTCTCCCTGGCGCAACGGAAGGCACTATACCAGAGGACACATGAGGGCGCATGAGGATAGATGATGATTGCCTGTTGGCGCGGAGCATTGACCAGGCATCAGGGTCAACAACTTGACAATGCCAACTCAACTGCATACGTCATCGTGTGCACCATCACAGCTCCGGGTGTCATGGCGAAAGATTGCGTGAGCGACGAGGAGAGAGTACGCTAAGCAACAACGTGCCTAACGGGGAGTGGTGGTGGGAGAGTGTCTGACCTGTTAGACGTTCCAGTAAGCCAATCGTCGGGAAAAGCGACAAGACGCAAGTGGGGAGAGGTGCCCGATGTCGCGCAAGAGTCACCAAAAGAGCGCTCGCAAAGCGTCGAAACGGAAGATGAGTACACCACGTGCGCACCAGTTTACTCCTCCTCTTCCTGCTGCTGCACAGACACACCCTGTCATCAAAATTTCTGAAGCCATACTCAAACTTGCTGAACCATTACGAGCCCGCTCGAAGGAACCACATCGCCTGCAGGCCATTATCTCGATGGCCGTGATGGCCTGGAATATCTCGCTCTTTCCAGACGAAGAACACGTCCATCTGCACGGGATGCTCCTGGAGAGCCTCCCTCCACAGTTGGGTGGCGAAGATGTGGGAGTATTATTAAGTACCATTGATATTCTGATGGCCCGTAAACGCCTCCTGTATCCCCACGTCAGGGAGTATATTCTCACCCACGAACTCACCCTCGTCGATGACAAGGTGACGCTGTCGGTCGGGACAGCACCCGTCCCTGAGAAAATCCAGCGTAGATCATCATCCTCATAAGGCGGTTATGGGATGACGCACCACGAGCGGCATCGTGCTCCTCTGTCATGGCCGGTGCTGTGTCGCTATCGTGTGGTGCGTGTTGACTTTGTGTCGTGTCAGAGATACAAATCTCATCATCCCATGCAACCTGGACCTCGCTGGCAGTCACCACGAGAGGAGGGCGCCGGTGGAAAGAGGACATCATGGCGGAATACGGGGAATGGAATCGCAAGGGAGCGACACTGAGCGACGTCACCGCCAAGGCCGAATACGGCGTGGATCGAGACGTCATTGTCAAAGGCATTCAGACGGGCAAATTGGAGTACCGCGAAGGGTCGGTATGGGGCAATCCGTATCTGCGGGTCTTGCGAAGTCAGCTTGAGCACTACCTCGCGGAGGAACGAGGCGAGCACTACTTGCACAGAGTGCAGAACCAAACCGAGTTGCGCAAGGTCAAAAAGGCGATAGCCGCTCGCAAGAAGCAACTGGCAGGGCTACAAAAACGACAGCAGGCACTTGAGGCCTCCTTGGGGCATTGTCAAGTTAATGAAAAATCCTCTCAGACGCCTTCCTTTTGAGGAAAACTGCGGGTCTGGGAAGAGCGAAAATACAGGGGCTCATGAAAGCCCCAAATCTTCTATAGTCCTCTCTTTACTGCACAGACGTGCAATTTTTTGCGATAACTTGACAATGCCGCCTCGCTGTCCCACGAAGACGCACACCTCGATACGAAGGAGGGCATCCATCATGATTATGCGTATCACTTGGGGCAAGCTGTATCCGAACACGTGGGACGAATTCGAGCGGGTGTACAAGGAGACCCTCGCAGGCAAAGAGGCCCAAGGGCTCCGGGGCCGCTGGCTCGCCCGGGATGTCAACGATCCCGATGGGGGCTTCGCCGTCAGTTTATGGGAGACGATCGACAACCTGCAGGCCTATGAGCACAGTGCGGCCTATCGGGAGATGTACGCCCCAAGGCTGCGACCGTTTTTTTCGGGGGAATACACCACGTATCGCTGCGAGGTCAAGTATTCCCAGTAACAGGGCCAGACCCAATACGCGTGTTACTGACCGTCAAGTGCCTCTCAAAGGCGATGCCCGGTACCAGTGTCACAGAGGGGTTGTGTCCTGTGATCATCGCAGCCCCCAAGATGGGACAGAGCACCCACTCCCGAGTCGACTAGATATGGGCGGCTCATGTTGCTGCCATCGCCGGGCTCCGGTACGAGACTTGCGTTTCTTGCTTGATTTTGGGGTCCAGGAGCCACGGGCGGATAATGGCACATGTTCCATCATCTGCTCTTTGCTCCTGGAGGTTCAAAAAGGGAGAATTTGTCACGTGTTTTGATCACTTTGATCTCCTACAAACTGGCCGGCTAAGGGAAGCGAGATTGCTCTCGCCCCCTCGCCTCAGAACTGGACGTGAAAGTTTCCCTTCATCCAGCTCAAGCATCTCAAAGGCCGTGTGAAGGACCCGTCAGCAGTGATGATAACCTGCTGGCTGCACGATACTACACAGAAGTCGATGCCCTTACGGGGAAGGTAGCACCAGTGGAACAAGTCCACCGCCATTTGCAACACCTTCTGTACCGATTCCTCCGTGGTTCTCGTGCCGAGACACCGCAGGGAAGTCTGCCCGCTTGCGCGTCGGGTGATGTTGCCAGTAGCCGGCGCAACCCGTATCCGTCCCCATTACAGGACGGCCTTCGCTTTTTCCCACCCCCATACCCGCACCGCCGTTGGTTGGCCTTACGGCTTTCCTACCTTCAAGGAAGGAGCGATACGGGCTTACCACGTTCCGCAAGGTTGACACGAATGGGTGAGGTGCTCTCTCTCCGCCGGGAGCGTTGCGTGTCCATGACAGGGTATTATCGAGACCCTGTACCCGCTCCAGTGCCCTTTTGGCTCAAGCCTCTCAGCATCTTTGGCTTGTTGCTCATCACGACGTTTATCGAGAGTTCACATGTGTTCACCATACCATCCATCCAGCCCCGTCTCCGCCTGATGCTGGCAGATACACCGTTCCCTCACGGTTCAGGTGCCAGTCGGGTGACTGTGGGTACCGTGTCCGCAGGCTCTGTACGGGTCGTTACCTTCCCGCACATCTGCGTAGGATACTGCTGATGGAACAACAGGTCTGGTCCGTACAACGTGCCAGACAATCAACCTTGCGACCTCGTGTCGCAACGATAAATTGAGCGTGGTTAGTAACCCTACCCCCATCCTGCCGCTGGTCGTGTGTCCTGGCGCAACTGGCTGACGGCGCTCTAGCCCAGCTGTGCGGCGGTGGGCAACACCCGATCGGCGAGGTGCTCCATGACCCGCATCTGGTCCTCAATACCGCCCACCCGGAAGTCGTAGGTGAGTTGGTCAATGCCCACCTCGCGGCAATACGACACATCATCCAGGACGTCGTGCGTCGTGCCGAGCACCATGCCGCCGGAACGCACCCCGTCACGTTCGGGCACGCCGAGGTCCGTAAAATGCACGCTGCGTTTGAGGGAGATGCTGATGGCGGCCGGGTCGCGCCCGGCCTGCTCCGTGTGCTGGCGCAAATAGGGGAGATGCTGGGCCACGAAAGCGGGGGTCTGGCGTGTCGTATGCCAGCAATCGCCGTATTTGGCCGTCCGCCGCAGGGCGCGTCGCGTATGGCCGCCCACCCAGATGGGGATCGACGGCTGTTGCACCGGCTTGGGCAGAAACTGGATGCCGGAGAAGCGGTAATACGTGCCGTGATACGCCGGGTCGCGCTCCGTCCAGAGGATCTTGAAGATGTCGAGCCACTCATCGGTCATGGCGCCGCGCGCCGCATACGGCACGCCGAGCGTCTCAAACTCCTTCTCCAGCCAGCCCACGCCCACCCCACAAATCAGGCGTCCGTGACTCAGCACATCCAGCGAGGCGAACATTTTGGCCTGCAAGACGGGGTTGCGATAGGGCACAATAATGACCGTACTGCCCAGCTTGATCGTGCTGGTGCTGGCAGCCAGGTAGCCTAACAGCGTCAGCGTTTCTAGAAAGGGCTCGTCGGCGGGGCTGGAGAACGCCCCGGTTGCGGTGTAGGGGTATTGCGTGGTGCCGCCGGTGGGCAACACGATGTGGTCACCGGCAAGCACCGACTCGAACCCCAACTGCTCGGCGCGCTGGGCAAAACGGCGCAGGCCTTCCGGGTCGGGACTGCGGGGTATGCTCATGCCGATCTTCATGGCCGTGCCTCCTGAGGATGGGACCACCGGAGATGGTGCATCCCACCCATTATAGTGGAACAGGGGGCGCGTTGCAGCGCCCGCCGCTCGCGCGCAGGCTCCGTCTCCTCCACGGTCATACTGGTCGCTCCATGTAGCGCATATATGGACACTGCGAGAGGTCTTGTGCTACCGAGTGCCCCCGTCGCCCCAACCGCAGATGGTCTCACACGTGGCGTCGAGGAGGTCCTCGTGGTATGGCACGGCTGCAGTACGCGCAGAGGGAGGCCGAGAGGAGGGAATGCGGGGGTGAAAACCCACTTTGCGTGTGGCTGTCCGACTGACGGTCCCCTCGCAGGCTGCTCAGGACAGGTCCGTAATAATTATCCGCAGGCCCGAGGTACGCGACCCCCGCTTTTACACCGATGGGTGGGGCGCCTACGAGCACCATATCGCGCCAGAGCAGCACACGATTGGCAAAGCCCATACACAAAAGATCGAAAGCAAGCATATCAATTTACGTACTCGGATCAAGCGGCTCGTGCGTCGCACCATCTGTTTTTCCAAAACGACGACCATGCACGATCTCGTGATCGGTCTCTTCATCAATCGCTATGAGTTTGGGCTCCTCATCTGACATGAAATCAACAGCTCTGAAACACCTTCAAAATTTGCACCTTAACAGGGCTGGGTAAGGGATGGTAGCGATAGTGGAGTCCGTGGTCTGCCATGTGCGTATCTCCATGAGCCTGGCATCAGAGGTGTTCGTGGGCTCTACCTGCCCGCAAACGCCGGGATCACTTCGTCGATCAGCTGCCGGGTCTGGTCCATCAATTCGGCGTCGCTGGTACCGGTGGGGCGCAGGATGAACTTTGAGACGCCCGCCGCGATGTAGGCCTCGAGCCGGGCGCAGATGTCCTTGCCCTGGCCTACCGCGAAGGCGTACTGCGGATCGCGCCCGGTCCGTTGCTGGTAGGCCTGCACGAGCACGGGCAGCGGGCCATCATGCCAGCCGCCGAAGCGAAAATAGAAGCCCGCGCCGTAATGATCTGCGTCGATGGTGCGCCCGGCCTCCGCAGTCGCAACCTTGATGGCCGCGATCACCCGCCGCACTTCCTCCGGGTTTTCCGACCCGGCCTGCCAGCCGGTCCCGACGCTGGCCGTGCGCCGGATGGCCACCTTGGATGAGCCACCGATCCACAACGGCATGGGTTGTTGCACCGGGCGCGGCGCGATGGTGGCGTCGTGATACTGAAAGTGTTCCCCAGCAAAGGTCACTTTTTCTTCGGTCCAGAGGCGTGCGATCAGAGTCAATGCCTCGTCTGCGAGCTTACCCGAGCCTTTGAACGTGCGCCCAGTGGCCGCCCAATCGGGGGCGAGGGCCGAGCCCACGCCGAAAGCCGGCAGCAGACGACCCTGTGAGAGGAAATCCACCGTAGCGCACTGCTTGGCCAGTAACAGTGGATCCCGCAGCCCTACCGACGCGACATTCATGCCAAATTTCATCCGCTCCGTCGCGCCAGCGACCGCGGCCATGGCGCTCATGGTTTCCAAGAACGCGATGGTCGACACCAACCGGTCGGTCTGCCAGAAGGAATCGACCCCCCCTGCCTCACACAGCGCAATCCAGCGCCAAAAGGCGCTAGCCGACGAGAACGGGAACTCTGCCAACCCGACACCGATACCGATGGTCATGACCTGGCTCTCCTCCTGTACTGGCCCGCATGGCGGGTGCACGGCCGCACTACAACGATTCTCTACGGTAGCACGTTCCACGCGCTCGTGCAGCCACTGCGCTTCCCGGGTCATGTCTTGCAAGATCACGCGGCTTGTGCCAGGATCGGGGCATCACTACGTTAGTCACTGACATGGAGGTTGACGCACGCCACCTGCCATGTCGTATGAGCCGTACCAATAACCGGCTCACCTGGAGAGCACGGAGGACAGACGATGATCACGAAATTCGACAGTTCCTATTTTGGCACCGTCGATATGCAGAACCTCGGCTACAAGGGGACGCCGATCAACGAACGGTGTTTCACGCAACCAGAACTAGCGCGGGCCCTGCACAAAGTCGTGGAGTATGCCAAGTGCATGGATGAGCGCGGCTACAACACATTCTGGATGGCTGAGCACCACTTCCAGCCAGAAGGCACGGAGCTGATCCCCAACGTCCTCATGATGGCGATGCACCTCTGTGGCGTCACCAAGAATCTCAACATTGGCTGCGGCTTTAACATCGTGCCGATGTGGCATCCGCTGCGGCTCGCGGAAGACTATGCAATGGCGGACATCCTGACCGGCGGTCGGGTTATTTTTGGCGTGGGGCGCGGCTATCACACCCGCGAGGTCGAGACATTCGGCTCGCCGCTTTTAGACCAGAACGCCAATCGCGAGCTTTTCGAGGAAGGCGTCGATCTCCTCTTCAAGGCCTTCGCCGGTAAGCCCTTCACGCATCACGGGAAATACTACACGATCCCGCCAGAGGTGCCGTATCGCGGTTACACGCTGAAGGAACTCACGCTGGTGCCGGCCCCGGCGCGGTTGCCGGTGGCATGCTGGCAGCCGATCCAGAGCGGCTCGGATCGCGCCTTCGACTTTATGGCGAAACACGGCATCAACGGGGTGATTGGCGGTGGCTCGGCCGAGGGTGGTGCGGTGGACCGGCATATGCTCGCCTTTCAAGCGGCGTATGCCCGGCGTGGTGTCCAGCTGGCCTTGGGCGAGCGGCTGGCGCTCGGCTATCAGTTTCATATTGCGGCGAGCCGTGAGCAAGCGATCCGTGAGGCGGCGCCGCATTACGAAGAGAACATGAAAATGTTCGGCGAGCTCCGGCTGGTGCGGGCGCTCACCGACGTGCAGATCGCGGCGATGCGCAACCCGGCGCTGGTCGGCACGGTCCAACTGCCGACGATTGAGGACGCCGTGGCCGCCGGCGGGTTCCTGGCGGGCCGACCGGAGGACATCATCGCGCAGCTCAAGGCCGTCGAAGCACGCTATCCCGGGCTGGAGCGTGTCATCTGTGCGACCCCACTGGGCACGCCGCTCGCGGTCCAGCTCGAGGACTTGGACCGTTTCGCGACAGAGGTGATGCCAGCTTTCCGGGCGCAGCCAAGCGCCACGGCCGCTGACTAAGGGGGCCAGGCGCCCTTCCTAGGCACCGCTCTGGGTATCTTGCGGCGCGGGGACCATCCCAAATCTAGAGCTGTACGGTCACTAACATCTTGCCCTTCGCGCCCAATGCCGTGACGCCGTTGTGCCCGAGGATGCGGCCGCGCAGCTCGACGATATCTCCTTTGAGCCGAGCATTCGGCGTCACGCGCACCACCAGCCATTCCAAGCGAATCGTTTCGTCGGCGTAGATCGGGCGGCGAAAGCGCACCCAGAATTCGAGCCCCACCATAGCCCCGTGCTGCGAGTAGTGCGAGGCCGTCAGCCCGAGCAGCAAGGCCGTCGTGTGGGTGCCGCTGGCGATCAGGCGTCGGTAGCGCGTCGTGGCGGCAAACGTCGGGGCGTGGTGCACGGGATTGGTATCGCCCGCCGCCGCCGCATAGGTCGCCACCATGGCGGGGGTTAACGTCACTTCCACGGCGAACCGTTCATGGGGATATGCCAGCATACTGCCCTCCTCACTCTACAGCCTCTGGGCCACAGCCGCCGTGCGGACGCGACGCCGGCATACCGTGCCGCGCAGTATGCGTGCACTGCGCTGGGAAGGCAAGACGGCGGGAGAGGTCTGGTTGTCTGCGACCCTGCATCAGGTGTACAGCGAATGTGACAAACCCGGCGTGTCAGGCGAGGCGGCGCCAGTGCGCAGGGTGGCACGCAGAGCGCAGCCGTCAGTGGAAAAGGCCGTTTGCATTGACTATACTGCGGCGCCAGAGCTGGACCCTTTTCCCACAGACCGCACCGTACCGGACAGCGACCGCGTCGGGGGCGTGCGGTGAGGACGGTGAACGCACATCACACGGAGGCGAGCATGGACCTACGGTTGCAGGGGCATAAGGCGTTAATCACGGGCGCGAGTCGTGGCATCGGGCGGGCGATTGCGGCGGAGTTGTTGCGCGAGGGTGCGTCCGTGGCGATCTGCGCACGGCAGGCAGAGGCCCTGGACCAGGCTCGGGCGCAGTTGGCCACGCTGGGGCCCGGCATGGTCTTCACGCAGACTGCGGACCTGGCGGACACGTCGCAGGTGCGGGGATTCGTGACGGCGGCCGTGGACGCCTTGGGCGGCCTGGATATCTTCATCCACAACGCCAGCGCGATGACCGGGCCCGGCTCCGGGGAGGAGGGCTGGCGACAGACGCTGGCCGTGGATATCTTAGCGGGGGTCGTAGGCGCGGAGACGGCGTTGGCGGCGCTCGAACGGAGTACTGCCGCGAGCGTCGTGTTCATCGGGAGTACGGCGAGCATGGAGTTCTTCAACGGTCCCCGCCCGTATGGCGCGGGCAAAGCGGCGATGCGCACCTACGCGCGGGAACTGGGCGAGGTGTGGGGCCGGAAAGGGATCCGCGTGAACGTGGTGTCCTTGGGATCGATCGATTTCCCAGGCAGCGTGTGGGAACGGGTGAAAGCGAGCGACCCCGAGCGCTACGCGCGCGTGCTGCACACGATGCCGCTAGGACGCTACGGCAGTGCGGAAGAGGCAGCGCGGGCAGTGGTGTTTGTGGCGAGTCCGGCGGCGAGTTGGATCAACGGCACGAACGTGGTCGTGGACGGCGGCCAGCACAAGGGGGTGGACTGAGCCAACCCCGCCACGCCCTCCGGGCTCTACCGCCCTTGCGGTGCAGCTGGACCTCGCCTTTGAGTAGCAGTGGAACGGTGATGGAACCTCTCCCATACCTGTTCGGATACTACTCATAGGCGAATACGCATCCCGCCACACATGGCCAAGTCGTGCTATACTGCGGCAAATCTCTTCCCCGACTGGTCATTCCGAATGAAAACGAATCGTTGTGAGGTGCACGATGAAGTATGACGTGGTTATCGTTGGTGGGGGCGCGGCAGGCTCGGTCCTGGCGAGCCGGTTGGTGGAAAATCCGCAGATCTCCGTGCTGCTCCTCGAAGCGGGGCCTGATTACCCCGATCCGGCTCACCTGCCCGATGAAATCAAATACGGGAACACCAGCTACGCGGAATCGCCGGCCTCCGAGCACAACTGGGCCCTCCGCGGCACGATCACGGACGAGCAAGGGGAGATACACGTCGCCCAAGGCAAAGTCATCGGGGGAGGCTCCTCCATCAACGGTCAGGCCATGCAGCGCGGGTTACCGGAAGACTTCGACGCCTGGGCGGCCATGGGCAACGAGCAATGGTCCTACGCGAAGGTGCTGCCCTTCTTCAGGAAGTGTGAACGCGACCTCGACATTCACGATGCGTTTCACGGCACCGATGGCCCGATGCCGGTCAGGCGCCGCCAAGAACATCCTGTGGCCGACATCCAAAAGGCCTTCCACGACGCCTGTGTGAATCTGGATCACAGAATAGTCGAGGATACCAACGGCGCGAACCCGGCAGGCATCGGGGTCTGGCCCTCGAACAACCTGGATGGGTGGCGGATGAGCGCCGCCATCACCCACCTGCATCCTCGGCGCCATTGTCTCAACCTCACCGTGCGGGGCAACGTGTTCGTCCGGCGGGTGGTGTTCAAGGCGAAAAAGGCGGTCGGGGTGGAAGTGGAAAGCGGGGGCGAGATCTTCACCGTCGAAGCGGAACGGGTGGTGTTGAGCGCCGGGGCGATCAAGTCGCCCCATATCCTGATGCTGTCCGGTATCGGTCAACAGGCCCAACTGGCGCAATGGGGGATTCCCTTGGTCCACGAGCTGCCCGGGGTGGGCGAGAACCTCTGGAACCACCTTGCCGCCCAGATCACCTTCAAAGTCAAAGACGGCAAGTCCCTGGTAACTGGCATCGACACAGCCCGCTATAGTTTGCACTACACGTCATCAGGCTCGGATGAAGTCAACGACATGTTGCTGCGGACCACTCCCGTCGTGGATGAACGGCCGGAACGGGTCCATGGCGTGCGGACCCAGCCGCTCACCGGTGACGTTCCCGCCGAGCGCGTCGCCCGGATCTCGTGCACGCTCGGGTTGCCCGATGGCGCCGGATACGTCAGGCTCGCCTCGGCCGATCCCACCGTCCAGCCCACATTCCACTACCGGTATCTCCAACATCCCAACGACAAGCGCCGGGTGCGAGAAGGCATACGCATGGCCATCGCACTCTTGGCATCCGAGGCGTACAAAGACGTGGCCGAGTACCGCATCCAGCCCACGGATGACGTCATCGCCGACGACGATGCGTTGGACCTTTATATCCGTCAGACCGTCGGCACCGCCCGGCACGTCTCCGGGACGTGCAAGATGGGGCCCGATGCCGATCCGATGGCGGTCGTGGACCAATACTGTCACGTGAAGGGGGTCCAGGGGCTGTCAGTGGTCGATGCATCGATCATGCCGCGCATTCCCCGGTCCGGTGGCTGCCACGCCACCGTGCTCATGATTGGGGAGCGCGCCGTCGAATTCATCGAGGCCGCTCTCCGTCAACCCTCCGGAGTCTAAGATGGCCTCTACAACCTACCGGGTATGATCACCCGGACATGATGCCTGCCCTGGCGATCATGGGGCCGCCTTGCGTTGCTCTCCTCCGCTATGTTCTTAGGGAGATACCGGGACGAGAGCGAGGCCGTATGGCGTCATGCTGCCAGACAGCGAGGGGGCATGCACTTTGGGGCCGGTCGTCTTCCGTATGGACTCCGCGTCCGTCAATCTCTCTGACCACCCGGCGGCGCCCCCGGTTGCGCTCCGCGCTCGTAGAGGTCCATGCGTCATGGTCCACGCGGATGCCCTTGGCGGCGCCCCTGTTCCCTCATCTCTTGGCCTAGAGGGTGACAGACATGTGCATGCGCAGGCCGCCTGCTCTCCGCAACGCTCTATTGACCTTGAGGTCCACCAGGATGTCGTCGTGCTCTGTGTCAGTGATGACACCGGACAAGTGCTGGAGCGCCAGCGCTGTGCCTGTACCCGCGACGCGTGAGCACAGGTGGGGCAGCGGACGCTATGCCCCACCGATAAAGTCGCACTCGAGGCGACCACGCCTATCTGGCCAGTAGTCAATATGCTCCGGGTGCCGCCGTGGCCCAGCCAGGGGGGGAAGCAGCACAGGGCGGGAGCCTACGCAGACGACAGACGTCCGCACGGCCTGTTTCGAAGGGGCCGCCAGGGCGTACCAGGGCCCCTGGGAGATCATACCAATTCTCTCCTATAGAACTTTTTGATCTTTTGGAGGGACACGACCCCTCGTTTGAGAGGCACTCCGCGTCGCACCAGTATAACCACCACGGATCTCGGCAGTTCCCTCAGTCCGCCAACAACTCCAGCAGGGCTGTGGACACCGCGTCGGGACGCTGTACCGGGAGGTCGTGCCCGGCTCCTGCGACGATGCGGCGCGCCACCAGCGTGGTGAAATGCGCCGCGTCTTCCGAGGGGTCTGCCGAGGGTACCCCCAGTCCGCTGTCTCCCGCGCGCAACACAATGGTTGGCACCGTGATGGGGGGACGTTTGGCCAACGCACGCTCCACGTCGAGGAAACGTGCTTCACCCGGAGCGTTCCGGTGCCGGTGCCGGTAGGAGTGGATCACGATATCCACGAAGTCCGGATTATCGAAGGAGGGCGCGGACCGGTTGAACGCTTCGTCAGTGTAGGTCCAGGTCGGCGCCCAGGTCTCCCAGAGGTATCGGACGACGTCCCGCCGGTGGTGTTCCAGACCGACGCGGCCCTGCTCGGTATTGAAGTACCACTGGTACCACATCCTCGCGGCTCGCCTCGCGGGCGCCGGCTCTGCGGTGTCGATGGTATTTTGGACCGAATATCCACCGATGGCGACAAAACCCTTGACCAGCGCCGGATGCAAGAGCGATGTGATACAGGCGGCCCGAAGGCCCCAATCAAACCCTGACAGCGCACACTGCTCGATGCGCAATGCTGCAGCAAAGTCCACCACGTCCTGGCCGATGGCGGCCTGCTCCGCCATGCGGGGGGCTTGTGGGTCAAGAAAGCGGGTCGCACCGTATCCTCGCAGGTAGGGCACCAAGACCCGGTACCCGGCCTCGACAAGCGGAGGAACCACGCCGTCGAAAGACCGGATGTCGTAGGGAAACCCGTGTAGAAGGATGATGGGAAACCCGGAGGCATCCCCATGGTCCTCGTACCCTATGCTCAGCACCGGGGTCCGGGCAAATTTGACGTGTGATGAATCAGTCATCGCCATCCTCTGCAGCCATCTCTAATGTCCTCAACCAGCCTGACCGGCTCTGCCAGCGCGGGTTTTGGATTCTTGGGAAGGATAGGTCTGGCATCGCTGTACAGATAGGTCCCCCTGTTGGACAGAAACCTAGAGGCAGGCGTCCCGGACAGCCTGGGAGATGGCAGCTAGGCGCGCATTATTGGTGACAGTGCCCCTGAAACCGTTGGTGATGTACCCCACAGCAAGGCCGGACTCCAGATCGGCCCAACCGATGGATGTTCCAGCGCCCCCGTGGCCGAAGGTCCTCAGGGGATTGCCGGCTGAACGCCCCATACGTTCGTCGGCCAAAACCATGCCCAGAGAACGCTGGGCGAAGACGCCCAGCGAGTGGTCGATGCCTTCGACTTGCAGTGTGACCCCTTCCTCTACGGTCTCAGGCGACAGCACCATGGAGCCGTCCAGAGACCCGCGCCGCTCCATCATGGCGTAGAACCGGGCCAAATTGCCCGCAGAGGCCACCCCGCCCGCCCCAGGGACCACCGCGTGCACCGCGACGGGCAGACTGAACGTGGTGCTGTAGCCGTTGGGGTCGGCGTCAGCCTCCATCTTCCGCATGGGGGACACACGATCTTCCCGACCCTTTGGTAACCCCACGTAGGTGTCCTCCATCCCCAAGGGCGCGGTGAGCTCCTCCGCGATAAACCGGTTGAAGGGACGTCCATCGACGCGACGCACCAGCTCCGCGATGACCCATCCGTAGTTGATCGGGTGATAGGCCATCGTCTCTCCCGGAGTATAGATGGCCTGCGCCCGTTCCATGGCGCTGGTCACTTTGCCCCAGTCGGGCCAAGCACTCGGGGGCAGGTCCTTGGGCGTCTCTGGGAACCCGCCATGGTGTGTCAACACGTGGCGCACGGTGACGGTCTCCTTCCCATGCTGGCCGAACTCCGGCCAGTACGTGGACACCGGGTCGTCCCAGGAGAGCTGGCCCCGCTCCTTGAGCATGTAGAGACATACGGCAGCCAATGGCTTGGTGGACGACATCAGCACAAACATGGTCTTGCTGGTCACCGGCTGGGTCGCTCCGCCACCGCCTCGGACGTCGGAGACACCGCCGTGGATGTCCAACACCAGATGGCCATAGCGGTACACGGCCAGGCCTGCACCCGGATGGAGACCTTGCTCTATCTGTGCATGAAAGAGCTGCTTCACCTGTTCGAGCTTCTCGGGGTCCATACCAACGGCGTCAGGATTGGTTAAGGTGGCCATGAATCTACCTCGCATAGCATCGAATGTAGATGAAATCCGAGCGGCATTTTAGCGCGGGCCTTGTGGACATGCAACCCTACGCAATGGACCTTTGGGAGCCAAGGGGCGATATCGCCCCTCATGCCCTGGTCGTTCCACATGTGCTGGACCGGGGGGCAGACACGATCGCCAGGAGTCGTCAGTGGGACTCTGAGAGCATGTTTTGCAATGCCTGCAATGCGCACGGTTAAGTTGTCAACGCCCGTTGTTACACTCCTACAAACCACGATAAATTGAGCGCAGCGAGTTGGACAGGGATCGGCGTCGCTACAGGCTTTGGTGCAGTAGTGCCCATCGTGCAATGGCCTCATGGGAAGAATAGTGAGGCACGCTGGAGAATCAAATTACTCCAAACACTACAGGAGCTTAGCCTGATTGACAAAACCTGTAACCAGTTAATTACATGGAGTGCACTACTCACGCCGAGCGCAGGGGGACAACGTCCCGCACGATCGGGTATCATCGTCTCGAGAACTCTTGCGCGGAGGTCGCGATAGTCTCCCCTGGCGCAAGTGACCCTGCACCTTTGCCCTGAGGAGCCTCGCATGACCATTGCAAACGAGAAGGTGGTCACCATGCATTACCATCTGACCAAGGCGGACGGGCAGGTGATCGCATCGTCGCATGGGAGTGATCCGCTGACCTACCTCCATGGGGCCGGTACCCTGCTGGCCAGCTTAGAGCGTGCCTTGACCGGGTTGGACGTCGGGGCCACGACGACCGTGGAGCTGGCGCCGGCCGAGGCGTACGGGGAGCACGATGCGACGAAGAGGGAAACCCTCCCGCGGAGCGCCTTTGCGCAGGTGCCCAACGTCGCCGTCGGCATGCGCTTCGAGGCGCAAGACGACCACGGACGGACGGTCACCGTCCGCGTCATGGCGATCGGTGAGGACACGGTCGTCATTGATGCGAATCATCCCCTGGCGGGCGAGACGCTCACCTGTGCCATTGAGGTGCTGGCCATCCGGGAGGCGACCGCTGAGGAGTTGACGCACGGCCACACCCACGAGGCAGGGGGACATCCACAGTAAACGCCATGGCTGCGGCGTGGGGGGAGACCGGCATCTGCCTCTGCGCTGCTCGCGCAACGGGACACAGCTGTGGGAGACAATTGAGTTAATCCCGACGCTCAATTTATCAGAATTTGTAGATGGTTGAATTTAATCTATAAGGAGCGGCTTGCACCGCTCGAAAACACGTCGTTTTCCACGCAATAAACTCGAAAACGATGCAGTGTGGCCCAGCGTTTCGGCCAGTATTGACGAGCTACAAACTGCTATAAATTGAGCGAAGCTCCTAAATCCTGATCCGCTCGACCTCATCGAGTGTGATCTCGTCACCGGTGCGATCGTAGAGCTTGGTGGTGCGCGGGTTTTCGTGCGCGGCCATGCGCTGGGCATTTTCGAGCGTGCCGCCGGCGTCCATATAGGCAGTAATACCGGTTGCCCGGAAGGTATGGCAGTTGATGCGCACCTTGAGGCCCATAGCGGCCGCGCGGCGCCGGATCATGCGGTAGGCATCGATGCGGTTCATATCCGGCCCGCGGCCGAGCGGAAGAGAGGACTCTTGCCGCTGTCGCGGATGCCGGCCGCGTCGATATAGGCATCGAGATAGGCTTCGAGCGTATGATGCGCTGGCATCTCGTGACGCTTGCCGCCTTTTTCATGCAGCCGGACCCACCAGCGCTTGCCCTGGGGGTAGAAGTCCTCGACACGCATGTCCACCAGGGTGTCGAGAACCATTTGTGCAATATTTCCGATGGAGGGTATCTGACGCCTCTTTGAGGCGGTCACTATGTTCGCTTTGAGACAAAGCGAACATGATGACGTTCGTAGCAACGTCAACCGCATCAATAGCTTCGGTGCACAACAGGGCAATGTTGCTTTCGACGATGGTTGCATTTACGTCTTTTGTAACAAAACCACCCGTCAAAAGTGGCTCGTAAGCGCAGAGACCGTCTTTGCAAAAAAGATCATTATATCAATAGGTTAGAAATCTCATCGGAAATTTTACACTGTTCTTTGCCAACCCCCTAATACGAGAACACGTGGA
This sequence comes from uncultured Alphaproteobacteria bacterium, assembly GCA_963838565.1. GTDB lineage: Bacteria > Pseudomonadota > Alphaproteobacteria > Rhizobiales > Rhizobiaceae > Rhizobium. Next base: position 2,786 of record CAWIRO010000015.1, on the reverse strand, counting down.
GCGCGAGGAGGTAGCCATAACGGGCTCGGCGCAGGGCAGCGAGCATCTGAGCTTGCTCTTGTTGGGAGATATCCAGTATGGTTGTGCACGGCATAGGGGGCTCCTTGATACGTAGCTGTTGGGGAATATCCAACGTACCATACGATAACCTCATTGTGCCAATCTCATGCACTCTGATTGAGCATCGCCAGGGAACGTCATCAGGGCAAGGCGGCCATGACGGGACAGGCGAGACAGGAGCCATCACGATGCAATTTGGTTTATTCTATGAACATCAGGTGCCGCGGCCGTGGAGCCCGGAAGCCGAGCGGCGCGTGTTACTCGATGCCCTGGAGCAGGTGGCCCTGGCTGACAGGCTTGGCCTTGAGTACGTGTGGGAAGTCGAGCACCACTTTCTGGAAGAGTATTCGCATTCCTCAGCGCCCGAAGTCTTTCTCGCGGCGGCGAGCCAGCGCACGACCCGCATCCGCCTCGGCCACGGCATCAGCCTGATGCCGCCCAAATATAATCACCCGGCGCGGGTGGCCGAGCGCATTGCCACGCTGGATTTGCTCTCTGGAGGCCGGGTGGAATGGGGCACCGGAGAGTCCGCGACGGCCCTGGAGATGCTCGGCTTTGGCATCGATCCGCGTGAGAAAGAGGCCATGTGGGAGGAAGCCGCTGCACAGGCGGCAAACATGCTGGCGATGACTCCGTATCCGGGATTCAAGGGGCAGTATTTCGAGATGCCGTGTCGGAACGTGGTACCGAAATCATACCAGCAACCGCATCCCCCGATGTGGGTCGCGTGCTCGCGGCGCGAGACCATCCATCGCGCGGCACGTCTGGGACTCGGTGCGCTGGCCTTTGCCTTTGTCGAACCGGAGCAGGCCCGCACCTGGGTGCAGGAATATTACGACATCATCACGTCCGAGCACTGTGTGCCCCTCGGGCACACCGTGAATCCCAACATTGCTGTGGTCAGTGGCTTTTCGCTGCACCGCGAGAGCGAGGAGGCGATGCGGCGTGGTCTGGATGGGTTCCGTTTCTTTGGCTACTCGCTCGGCCATGTCGCTATTTTTGGCCAGCACCGGCCAGGCCGCACCGATCTCTGGCAGCATTTTCTAGAGATTAAAGACACCCTCCCCAACAATGCTGGCAGTGGTGGCATTGGCAATCCGACGCAGGTCCGCGAGCACCTGGAGCGCTATGAGCGCGCCGGGATCGACCAGGTGATCTTCGTGCAGCAGTGCGGCAACAACCAGCATGAGCACATTTGCGAGAGTCTCGAGTTGTTCGCCAAAGAATTGCACCCGGAGTTCAAGCGTCGCGATGACATCCGCGCACCGCAAAAACGTGAAGAGCTGGCCCCGTATATTGCGGCAGCGTTGCAACGGAAAAAGCGCCTCGCCCCGGTGGCGGAGGAGGACATCCCGACCGTGGAGGCCTTTGGTCGGCATCTCGACGGTGGCCCGCAGGCTGATGCCACGCGCGGCGGGGCCATCCCTGTGGTGACGCATGACCCGCATGAGGCGAAGCCTAGACGGGTGGCTGGCGCGTAGCCCAGCACGCGCATGCCTTCTAGGGTTCTCGGAGCCAGCGAACGATGATCGAAAGAGTGCAAGCATATCGCGTGTCTACTAGACCTACTGTATCTCTCGTAGTAACTTCTTCTTTTGTAAGTATTTGCGGGTATTATAAGGGTCAAATTGAGCACCGCGTTGCGCATTAATTCGTGGAGCACGTGGCGACCCAGAGAAGGCTCGTGGAACGTCCACCACACCGCCAGCCGCCGCGCGCTCAGCCCGTCGCGTCCATGCGGCAGCATCAAGGCCAGCGTCCACGGCTGACCACGAGGGGTTGCACCCATCAAGCACCACCCAGCGACAAGGAACAACCATGTGGGCGCACACGGGAGGAGCAACGACCCCATCACCGCACAGTTCCTCGTGATGCGAGGCCCACACGGCTGTCGTCTTTTCGCCTCCTTGGAATGGCCTCGCCACACTGGATGCTCGCTAGAAGCCATTGATATAAAATACGCTAGAGAATTATTGGCCGAAGATACAGTAGGTTTATGATCCCTGATATCTACTGACTATGAAACGTCGTAGGGGTGAAATCAAGACTTACGGTTCGCCCATTTTTAAGGCGGTTCAGCAGAAACGGTGCAAAGCCTTGTATACAGCGCTGACGAAAAGCCCAAAATCTCCAGAATACGCTGTTGGAGAGGGCTCAGAGCGGTCACATGTCGATCGGTCTGTTGGGGTCCCTTGATGATGGTCAGGGTGATGTCCCGAAACGCTTCGAGCAGACGCTCGGCCGTGGGCCGGGCGGTTTCGCGCTTCGGATTGCCCGCATACAGCCCAGCCAGTTGGCCCCCTCAGCCGCCAACTGACGGCGCCCGACAAATTCCAACAGCGTCAACACCCGCAAGGCGATCGACAACAAGCGAATGAGCCCCGTGGCATGGTCATCGCGCTGCACATACATCGGCGTGAGCGACAGCGGGCGCCCTTTGAGCCGCCCCAAACTCCGCTCCACCAGATATTCACTGCGATAGGCGTGTCCTTCCGATGGGCCGGCTTGACATGGGTCCGCAGTCGTGAGCGCGTCCCGCGGCGAGGCGCTGCCGAGAGGTGGTGTCTGTTTATACCTCAAGATTCTATGATCGTTGTTTATAGACCTGAAATTACATACGGAAAACACTTGTTTTCCGACACTATGCCAGCGGCCCTTGACAGCCCCGCCAAAACCCGTCATAGTCTGTGCGAAAAACCATGTCGAATTGATGGAATGTACGACAA
>CAWIRO010000014.1:0-296700 GCA_963838565.1 uncultured Alphaproteobacteria bacterium | reverse complement strand
CAAGTTATACCGCAACACCGGTTGTTCGTCATACAAATCGAAGGATAAGGTGATTTGTGCGGTACGGTTCAAGTCTTCAAGGACGATTATCTGGCGCAAGCCGGCCGGAGTTGTAGCTTCGGTGCGATGTTGAAGCAGCGTGTACTGCCGCTTCGAGTCGAAAATATCGGTGCCGGCCTGCAGCCGAATGGAATTCGCCGCCAGGTTCGGGGAAGCGGCCCACTGGTCCCCGGTTCTCAGGTCGGATAGAGTGAGTACCTGGAATGTCCCTTCCTGTGTAAGTTGGAAGACGGCGCGAATCCATCCGTTGGCAAGCGTCCAGATTCTTTGTTCCGCATCGAAGCGCGACTGTGCTCCATACGGAGAGGATGCCGACACGAATATCCACAGAAGTATGGCGATAGCTTTCCGCATGGCGCTGCGTACTCACATATGTATACGCGCACATACAAAAAACGTTGTAGAAATCTTTGGACGTGCCGCGACTTTTCACACAAATACCCCGACTTAATGATTGCGGCCGGCGCGTCGCGATGACTAACCTTGGCTTTGAAGCCGACGCCTAGCAGGTTGCGTGCCACCTCACCGGCAATCATGACGGACCGATGCTGTCCGCCCGTACAGCCGAAGGCAATCGTGAGATAATTCTTGCCTTCGCGCACATAGTGGGGTAACAGATACACCAATAAGTCAGTGATTCGGCGGATAAACTCGACCGATTGGGGGAAGGATCTGATGTACTTCGCAACACTGGGGTTTTCCCCAGTGAGTTTCTTCAAGCGCGGCTGGTAATTCGGATTTGGGAGAAATCTCACATCGAACACGAGGTCGCTATCCGGCGGCAGGCCATTGCGGTAACCGAAACTGATGACATGGATCAACATCTTCGGCTCATTCCGCTGCCCGCGAAACTGCTCACTGATAAACTCTCGCAGCTCGTGAACCGTGAACTTGGAAGTGTTGATGATGAGATCGGCCATGGAGCGGATGGGGGCGAGCTGGTCGCGCTCCGAACGGATGTTCTTCAGAATCGACTTGCCCTTGCCGAGGGGATGCGGCCGTCGCGTTTCGCTGAAGCGGCGAAGAATCGATCTCGTCGTCGGCCTCGAGGAAGATCAGGCGCGTCTGTAGCCAGGGCCGGATGCTGGCATAAACCTCCGGAAAACTCTTCAGCGCGGCGCCTTCCCGGATATCCACCACGAGTGCCGCCGCGGGAATGCTCGGATTATCGCGCGTGAGCTCCGCAAACTTGGTAATCAGCTCAACCGGCAGATTATCCACTGCATAGAAGCCGAGGTCCTCCAGGGATTTCAGGACGGAACCCTTCCCCGACCCGCTCAAGCCGGTGATCACAACCAACTCGGGTTTGTGGGTCCCGGCGCGCGACGGCGCGGCCTTCTTTTTCGGCATTTTCGAGGACAGCTATCCTTCGACCAGATCGAAGTGTGCCATCCTTGCGGCGCATCAGCACCGAGACGCGGTCGGTTTTGGCGTCGCGGTACACCAGATAGTCCTTCTTCCGATCCATCTCCAGGATAGCCTCTTCGACGGTCATCGGCTTGCGATTTTCGTGATTGTTAACGCGGTGCACGCGCTGTCGCCGGCTCCTGCTTCCACCGGCGGCGCCGGCTCGGCTTCCACTTCCGAAGCGGCCTTGTGCGGCGTTCGCTTGGTTATCGCGCCATTTCGTGCGCGCCTTGACGGCCTGCTTCTCCAGTTTTTCAGCGGCGGCGTGAATCGCGGTGAAAAGATCTTCGCTCGATCCCAAGCCCGCAAGCTGATGACCGTAGTAGTTGACGGTCGCTTCCGCGTGATGCAGATGCCGTTCGTGCGAAAGAATTACGTGACCCTCGCATTCCCGCCTTCCGTCCAGAAGCTTGCCGATTTTGGCAAACCTTGCCTCAAGCTTTTTCAACTGCGCTGGAGCCAACTCCACCTGTCTGCCGGTAAAGGTGATCTTCATAATAGGTCTCCGCGGCCGAGCCGCTAGTTGCGGACGCGACGCTGGTGAGTGGAAGGAATCTTCATATCCTCGCGGTACTTGGCCACCGTCCGGCGGGTGACGTCGATCCCCTCGGCCTGCAACAAGGCCGTGATCTGTTCATCCGTCAGGGGTTTGGAGCGGTCTTCTTCCCCGATCATCTTCTTCACCTTGCGCTTTAATAGTAGCAGCGGCGTGCCGCCGCCCATCGGACCCTGCACGGCTTCGGAGAAGAAATAGCGCAGCTCGAACACTCCCTGCGACGTGTGGACATACTTGCTGGCGACCGCGCGGCTCACCGTGGAGGGATGCACGCCCACCTCTTCGGCAACCTCTTTGATCATCATCGGCCGCAGATAATCGATCCCCTGCGCCAGAAAATCGATCTGTCGCCGTACGATCGCCTGGCAAACCTTCATAATCGTCTGCTTCCGCTGCTCGATGTTTTTCATAAGCTGGATCGCGGAAGTATAGCGCTCGCGCACATAGTCGCGCACTTCCTTGGTCGCGCCATTGTCCCGGTCCAGCATGCGGCGGTATTGCGCGTTCAGGCGGAGCTGCGGCACATCCTCATCGTTCATCTGGATGATGTAATCGTCGCCGTCCTTGATGAAATAGACGTCCGGCTCCACCACGCGGGCGCCTGCGCCGGAGTATCGCAAACCCGGCCGGGGGTTCAGGTGGTGGATCATGTTGACGGCAATTTCGATATGTTCCTGCGGCCGCCCGAGCGCCTTGGCGATCTCCTTGTACAGCCGCGTCTCCAGCAGCCGCATGTGGTTGGAGACAATCTGCCAGGCAACGCCGCCCTTGCCATTGACGCTTTCGATCTGCAGCAGCAGGCATTCCCGCAAGTCGCGGGCGCTCACTCCGGCCGGGTCGAGCGACTGCACTACGCGGAGCGCCTCATCCACGTGTTCTCGCGAATGCTGGCCGAACGTGGCGATCTCGTCGAGCGACGTCGAAAGGTAGCCATCCTCATCCAGATTGCCAATGATCGATTCGGCAGCGTCGCGAATCTCGTCCGTGATGAGACTCACGCTCAGTTGGGAGCGCAGATGATCGCCCAGCGTGAACGGCGCCGAGAGAAAAGTCTCGAAGGAAGGCTTCTCCACCGATTCGGCGGCGGGACTCTTATAACCAGGGTCCAGATACTCGTCAAAAAACGAACCGAAGTCGATTTCGTCGAAAGGATCGGTCGCAGCCGGGGTTTCCGCCAGGGGATCGACAGGGGCCTCCACCGCGGCTTCTGCAACATGGGCATTATCTTCGGCGTCCGGGAAGAGATTTCCGTTAATCGGCGCGTTTCCGTCCCCAAGATTACTTCCGTTTGCGGCGTCCAGAAGCTGCTTGTCGGAAGAATCCCCCAGGCTTTCCCCCTCAAGCAGCGGAAGCAATTCAGCCGGTGTAATTTCGTCGCCCGCGTCTTCGGAGGATTCCTCCAGAACCGGGTTCTTCACAATCTCCTGAGTCACCATCTCCTTTAATTCCAGCCGGTTAAGCTGGAGGATGGTAACCATCTGAACAAGGCCGGGGGTCAGGATCTGCTTCTGCGAGACCTTTAATTGGAGTCTTGGCGACAGTAAGCTCATCTGGCCCTATTTTATCACTGCACTCAACGCATTTTCGATACCACATTGCCGATCTCTAAGCACGTTTGGTGCCGTTTTGAACGCTAGATGTAAACGCGGCGAACCCGGGCGCTGATACTACACAGGATGTTGTAGGAGATGGTGCCTGCGATTCTGGCAATCTGCTGGGCATCCAGCCGCACGTCGCCTTCGCAGCCGAGGAGCGTCACTTCGTCGCCCGGCCCGAGCGCGGTGGTATGGGTGAGGTCGATGGTGGTCAGATCCATCGAAATCGTGCCGAGAATGGAAGCGTAGCTTACCCGCCGCGATCACGTTCCCGCGATTCGAAAGCCGGTGGAAGATGCCATCCGCATAACCCGCGCCGAGAATGCCGATCCGCATGGCAGCCGGCGCGCGGAAAGAGCCGCCGTATCCCACCAGGGCGCCGGCTGGAATCTCCTTTACCGCCAATAACTTGGCCTTCCAGGTGAGGGCCGGCCGGACGTCCAGCAGCGGCGCCGGAGCATCGCCGCGGGCGGGGGAAAGGTAGCCGTAGAGCGCGTGGCCGGCGCGAACCATGTTGTGCCAGCCATCGGTGCGCCCGTACCCGATGGCGTTGGTGCTCGACGTGTGCAGGTGTGCAGGATTTACTCCCGCCCGCCGAAGCTCGACCGCGATGGCGTGAAAGCAGGCGAGTTGTTCCACTGTCTGTGCGCTGGTGTAGTCGGCGGCCGAGGCGAAATGCGTCATCAGCCCTTCGAGCGCGGCGTACGGCGTCGACTCGATCACGGCCAGAACCTCGGCAGCGGTCGCGCGGGTTCCGAGCCGGCACATCCCGGAATCGACCTTCAGGTGATATCGCATTGGCTGGGCTTGCCCCCGGCCCAGCTCATCCACTTGCCGCACCTGGTCGAGCGAATGCGCCACGGGTGTCAGGTCGTACTCGATGAGCGCGGAAGATTCGTACGGCAGAAAGCCGCCCATCACCAGAATGCGAGTGTTCTGGATTCCGCCGGACCGAAGGTGAACGCCCTCATCGACCGAGCTGACGGCGAGCCATTTGGCGCCCTCCGCCACCAAAACACGGGAAACCTCAAGGGCGCCGTGCCCGTAGGCGTCGGCCTTCACTACGCCCGCAACTTCGACCTTCGGACCCACCAGGGCGCGCACGCTCCGGTAGTTCCGCGCAACCTGCTCTCGCGAAACCAGCACGTAGGAGCGGTACGGCGCGGTCACTGATTCTATTGTAGCGGGCGGCCCTCGGTTCCCAGGAAGAGCGGCCGGATGTGACGTTCGAAAAGATTCGTTGTCACGTTGCGCGAGATCGATTCCTCGCATTCCCGCAGCATGGCGAGGTAGCGCGCCCCCATTTTGGCCGCCACCTTGTATCCCACGTGCAGCAACTGGCGCAGGTTCGGGTTGAAGCCCGGGTTGCTCCGGTCATGGCGAAGGGCGGAAGTGTACTGCTCCGGCGTCCAGCTTTCCACCGCGGCAGGCTCCGGGAGGCATGCGTAGTCGATATCGATCACCGCGGCATACGGCTCACAAAGCTCCTGGCGATGATCGTATGCTTCGGCATAGACCTGTTTCGCGAGTGCCAGCCCCGGGCCTCCCGCCTCTGCCAGCCCGATCAGCTCTTCGAGCCACGTCGTTCCTGCCGTCTTGATGTGGACGCCCGCGTCGAAACGGGCGAGCGCGCGGCGCATCGGTGCGTAGATGGAAAACTTGTCGCTGCCCGAGTGCACGCTCAATTTCAGATTGGCCGGCAGCCCGTAGTGCCTGACGGCATGCGCGATCACCGCGAGATCTTCCTGGAATTCCTTCTCGAATTGCGGGAGGTCGCCCACGTAGTCGACACCCTTGTTGAACCGGCCGGTGAACTTCGGTGCAATGGTCTGGATCGGAATCCCCTCATCCGCGATCGCGGCCAGGATCACCAGGAGCTGCGGCGGAGTCTGCGGTTCGTCGGTTTCGTCCATCGAGACTTCGGTGATGAAGCGGCCCTCGCCCTTCCGCTCCGCGATGTGCCGATAGATGCGCCCGGCCTCCTGCACCGCGGCGAGATACTTGCCCGCAATTCGGCCGATCGACTCACGCGTGGTCGCAAACGGCTCATCGATACCGGCAATGCTCAGGTTCCCGATCAGCTCCGGGTGCCGGTCGAGAAACGTCTCGAGGTCCGCCGGAAGCGGGCGGCTGCCCGATAGCCGACGCCACATCGAGGGTATAGAAATCGCTGGCATCGAGGAAGCGGTCGACGGTAGTCCGATTGATGTGATCCGCATCCACGTGGTACGGCCGTTGCCACGCGAGCTCCCGGACCGCCGAATCCGCCGCTGCCCGCACGCTCGCCGGCTCCGACCCGACAATGAGGTGCTCCCGGTTCGACTTGTTCCACACCGGCACGACATCCGCGCCGCGCTCCGCCGCCATCATGCAGGCGCGGAGCTGCGCCTTCGGCCTGGTGGGCGAAGCGGTCTCCCACTCCGATGGAGAATTTATGCAGGGCTTAACATCGAACTCCTGAAATAAGGGGCAAAATCGATTGGACCGACTAAGAGGTGTTTCGAGTACAAGACCGCCTGACCCGGTGGATGATCCCCGCGGTTCCGCTTCACCAGCGTCCGATGGTACGGATCAACTAGCCAGATGTACGGAATGCCAGCCGCGACGATAGTCGCCGATCTTCTCCAGGATCTCGACAGTCCGGTCATCGGGCGACATAATCTCGATCGACCAGGTCCGGCTGCACTGAGAATCGGCGTTACCGCGTGAGGTAGCGCCTTCACGCATACGTCGGTACGCGATACCTGGAATCGCTGATTCGTATTCGCAAAGCGATGAAAGTGCGAAACCGGCGCTCACGCCTGCCTAACGCCGAGGCGACCCACCCCTGCGTCCGACTGTGGAAATATTCGCCCACGTGACGGTCCACCAGCCGGCCGTCCACGTACTCCATCTCCGGATCATAGGACGTGCGCAGGTACTCTTCGACCGGTCAACCATTCAACCGAGTTTACCTCCCGCGGCTCAGCCCCAGAGCCCGAATGCGCTTATGCAGGTTGGTCCGCTCCATCCCCAGCGCCCGCGCGGCGCCGGAGACGTTCCAACTGGATTCCTCGAGCGCGCGCAGGATGTGCTCCCGCTCAGCCGATTCGCGCGCTTCCTGGATGGTCGATTTCGCGCCCGTCTCGCGCTGCACCCGCACTTCCACCGGAATGGCGTCGCGCGTGAGCCGCTCGCCTTGCGTCAGAATCGCCATCCGCTCGATCACGTTGCGCAGCTCGCGCGCATTGCCCGGCCAGGAGTGGCTTTCGAGCAGCGGGAAAACCTGCTCGTCCAGCATCTTCGGCTTGAAATTGTTCCGCGCGCAGAAGTCTTCCAGGAAATACTCCGCCAGCAGCCGGATGTCGTGCGGGCGCTCGCGCAAGGCGGGCACGCGGATCGGCACCACGCTCAAACGATAGAAGAGGTCTTCGCGAAACTTTTCCTGCGTCACCATGCCCGCCAGATCGCGGTTCGTCGCCGAAATCACGCGCACATTCACGTGAATGATCTGCTCGCCCCCCACCCGGTGGAATTCGCCTTCCTGCAAAACACGCAGCAGTTTGGCCTGCGATGCGCCGTGCAGATCGCCCACCTCGTCGAGGAAGATCGTGCCGCCATCGGCCAGCTCGAATTTTCCCCGGCGAGCGGCCGTCGCGCCCGTGAACGATCCCTTCTCATGCCCGAACAGCTCGGTCTCGATCAATTCGGTGGGGATCGCCGCGCAGTTCACCTTCACGAACGGGCCCGCGGCGAACGGACTCGAGCCGTGGATGTGCGCCGCCAGCAGCTCTTTTCCGGTGCCGGATTCGCCAATCAGCAGAACCCGCGCATCGCTCCGCGCCGCCATGGTGGCCTGTTCCACGGCCCGCAGCCATGCCGGGCTGGCCCCGATCATCTTCGGCCCGACGCCCACCAGCTCGCGAAGCCGCTCGTTTTCGCGCCGCAGCGTCGAGTGCTCGAGCGCGTTCTTGATGGCCAGCAGCACGCGATCGCGGCTCAGCGGCTTTTCCAGGAAGTCGAACGCGCCGGCCCGTGTGGCTTCCACGGCATCGGCTATCGTGCCATGGCCGGAGATCATGATCGCCGGCGATGGCGCGCCATTCTGCCGCACCACTTTCAGCAGGTCGATTCCGCTGCCGTCCGGCAACTTCATGTCGAGCAGGTAAGCGTCGGCGCGATGCGCCTCCGCGTGCCGCTTGAACTCCGCCACCGACCGGCACACGTTCACGGCATACCCTTCGCGTTCCAGAATCATGCGCAGCGAGCGGCCGATGTTCTCTTCATCATCCACGATCAGAACGCGTTTGGATGCCATTGGTTGCGATGGGCAGCAGCACGCGGAAGCCCGCGCCGCCCAGTTCTCCTTTCACCAGAACGATGTCCCCGCCCGAAAGCAGCGCGCTCTTCCGCGCAATCGAAAGCCCCAAACCCATGCCCTTTTTCTTGAATGAAATCGTCGGTTGAAACAGAGACGCGCGCGCCTGCTCGCTCAATCCCGGGCCCGAATCGTGTACTTCGATGGCGACGCGCTGGTTCTCCGCCGTGGTCAATCCCAGGATGCGGCCGCCCGCGCCCGCGGCTTCGGCCGCATTTTCCAGCAGATTCGTCAGAATGCCCTTCACCAGGTCCTGGTCCGCCATCACGCGCGGCAGGTCCGCCAGACGGCAATCGTAGGCCACCTCCGGATGCCCTGTTTTGAGAAACGCGATGCGCTCCTGGAGCAGCGAGTTCACGTCGAGAAGCGAAGCCTGCACCGGCGGCTCCGCGGCGAACTGCGAGAAGGCTCGAACGCGGCGTTCCAGGGTTTCAATCTCGTCCACCACAATCTGGGTGGCCTGTTCCATGAAACCGCGGTCCGCCTCGTCGTGGCGCGCCAGCATTTCTTCCACGGTGAGGCGGATCGGCGTGAGCGAATTCTTCACCTCATGCGCCATTTTCCTCGCCAATGTCTGCCAGCTTTCCAACTGGCGCAGGTAGACCAGGCGTTCCGTGCTTTCCTGGAGCTTGCCTGCCATGTGATTGAAGGCCTGGATGGCGCGGCCCACTTCATCGTCGCGCTCGGCCGGGACGCGGGCGTTCAGGTCCCCCGCGGCCAACTGCGCAAGTCCCGCGGTCAACTGCTGGATAGGCCGGCTGATCCGGTCGGCCAGGTAAATCAACAGCGCCAGCGCAACCAGCCAGAAGCCCGTTGCCATCAGGATGTACGAGAGCTTCAGCCCGCGCGGCAGGTCGCGTTCGCGCGAGGCGCTCACGAGCGCGCGCGCATCCCCGATCTCGCCCGTAATCCGGTCCATTCCGATTCCGCCGAGACTGGCCGAGTACGACCACACATCGTCTCCGCGCCGGACCAGGTAATCCAACTGGTCGCCTTCCCGGCCGGCCAGGACGAACCGCTCGGCTTCTCCGCTGGCGGCAAATGCCCGCGCGGCGTCAGGCCAGCTCGCACGGTCGCCGGCTGCGAACTTGCGCGGCTCCGCTTCCCCCGCTAACGCTCGGCGCTTGAGATCGTCGCGCTCCCGCTGGTAAAACTCCCTGCCGGTGCGCTGGAGCGATGTCGAAAGCGCGTCCAGCTTTGCCGTGGCTGAAAAGTCCAGCTTCCATCTCCATTCGAGCAGCGATGTCGTGATCCACACGGTGGCCGCGAGCGGCGCAAGCGTCGCCGCCAGAAAAATGAGGATGAGCCTGTTGCGAAGCCGGTTCACCCGTTTCGCGCCCCGCGGCTCAGTGACCGGGGCAAGTCCGAAAGGCGCAGCGGGCCTGCGCCCAGTGTCCAGTAAAGATCGTCCGCGCCGGGCTTGCGGCTGAGCACATCGATCATCAGAGTGCTCAAGCTGATACCCGCTTCGCCGACCACGCTCGAGAGTTCCTTCTGGCTGGCCGTCCGGAGCTCGAAAGTCAGCCAAAACGGCCGGTTCGGAGCCATGCCCAACGCGCTGATCGCCAGATTCTCGATGCACCATGCTTCGGCCTGTGGCGCAGTCAGGTGTGACACGCTACGCGACCCGCCAGGAATCGCTACCGCAAACTTTTCCTCCCACAAGTCGTAGCTCACAACCAGCCGCTCGCGCACGGGCCGGAAGATCGTCCCCTTGTTGTCGCTGAACAGCGTCAATTGCGAAAAGAAGACCACCGTGTCCGCATTGCGTAGCCGGTCCAGCGCCTTACCCGTAAGAAAATGAAGGTCCGGCGCGGCGATGTGCAGGTTATCTCCATCGAAGCTGACCGCCAGACGTTGCGCGGCGCGGGCGCGGAACACACAAAGAGCCAGGCCGGCCATGAGCCAGCTCCGACGGCTGATCCTGTTGTCCCTCGCGGGCTGCGTCATCAGTAATTCATGCCCACCATAACCATCGGATCGATCCGGCCTTCCCGAATGGGAAAGGCAATCGCCAGCGAGAATACGCCGTGCCGCAAGCCAACCCCGGCGGAATGCCGGATCAGCGAGATATCGCCCTGGTCCCAGATGCTGCCGGTGTCGTAAAAAACCTGAAAAGGGCCGTAACGATACTCGACGGAATTGTGGACCACCCGGTTTCCGCCAATTGGATCCAGATCGTACTTGTTCCATCCGCGAAGGGTGCTGCTGTTGCCCAGAACGAATCGCTCGAACAGCGGCGCCCGGCCGGTGGCCATGCCCGCCGACAGATCCTCGATAAGGACGTTTTTGCCCCGGGTCAGCATGTATCGGAACTGCAAATGATGCCGGCTGTAGGCAAAATCGCTGTGCAGAAGTTTAAATGGTCGGCGGCAGGTTCGCTGCCTGGCTTGCCGGAAGCCGGGCAGGCGTGTGGCCCGACCGCAAGGAGTTTTCCGCCAAGTGGAAACGCGACCGGCGCTTCGAGCCGGACATGGACGAGAAGACGCGGGCAGCCAAGCTCAAGGGGTGGCGCAGTGCGGTGAAGCGGACGCTGAGCGACGGGTAGGGCGTCGTTCCCTGAGCCGAAGGCGTGCACGGCCCCAGGCAGCAGCCCTTGCATAAACCTCAATCGATGCCGAAATCCGTGATAGACTAGCCTCGGGTTGGACTATCGAGTTCTCGGCTTTTCCCGATCGCCAAGCTTCGTTTTTCATCGAATAGCCCTTTCGAAATATGTGTTTTACGGAGGATATCATGGCCAAAGGACAAGTGCGCAGCAACCGCGAAACGCGGAAGCCCAAGAAGGACAAGAGCGCCCCGAAGGCTGCACCGGCAGCCGGATCGCAGGTCAGGCTGGCCGAAAGCGCGATGACGCTCGGAAAGAAAGACAAGAAGTAGACGATTTCCGGCGAGACGCAGGAAAAGTCGAAGAGCCTCTTTTCACGTCCTGTACTGATTGGTACAATTAGTGCCGATCAGTACAGGAGATCATCATGTCTGCGCTCGTTCCGCCCTTCACGCTCGAAACCGCCACTCAGAAAGTTCGCCTCGCCGAGGACGGCTGGAACAGCCGCAATCCGGAGAAGGTATCGCTCGTCTATACGCCCGACAGCCGCTGGCGAAACCGCGCCGAATTCGTCAACGGCCGCGCGGAGATCGTTGCGTTCCTCACCCGCAAATGGGCGAAGGAGCTGGACTACCGCCTGATCAAGGAGCTCTGGACCTTCGGCGGGAACCGTATCGCCGTGCGCTTCGCCTACGAGTGGCACGACGACAGCGGCAACTGGTTCCGCTCCTATGGCAACGAGAACTGGGAATTCGATGCAGCGGGCTTGATGCAGCGCCGTTTCGCCTGCATCAACGATCTGCCGATCAAGGAATCGGAGCGCAAGTTCCACTGGCCGCTCGGCCGGCGGCCGGACGATCATCCCGGCCTCTCCGACCTTGATCTCTGAAGAAAGGCATCCGCTCTGAAAACGCTCTACGAACGCGCCGATGTCGTGCCGCTGCTTGCGGAAATCTTCCGCGAACTCGGCTACGAGGGGGCGACGCTCAGCCGGATCACCGAGCGGACCGGCATCGGCAAAGGCAGCCTCTATCACTTCTTTCCCGGCGGGAAGGAAGAGATGGCGGCAGCCGTTCTCGCCGATGTCGACGCCTGGTTCGAGCAATTCGTCTACGAGCCGCTTCGCCGCGACGATCCCAGCGACGCGATCGCGGCGATGTGGAGGAACGCCGACACTTATTTCCGCTCCGGCGGCCGCATCTGCCTGGTCGGCGCCTTTGCGCTGGACGAAACCCGCGAGCGTTTTGCGACCACCATCAACAGCTATTTCCGGCGCTGGATCGATGCGCTTGCCGATGCGCTTGTTCGCAGCGGCCGCGCGGCCGGCGAGGCGAGGGCGGCGGCCGAAGATGCCGTGCTTGGAATACAAGGGGCGCTGGTGCTGTCGCGTGCGCTCGACGACAAGGCACTGTTCAAGCGCGCGCTCGATCAGATGGCGAAACGATTGAGTGTCACTTCTTGAGCCAGGGCGTCCTCACACTCCAGAAGATCACATTCGCTCCGAGGTAATCCTCCGCAAAGCCTGCGAATTCTTCCTTGGTGAACGGCGTCTTCGTCTTCGGATTCTTGTAGGTCAGCGTCGGTTCCTGCACGGCCATGCCGACATAGATGAGCCTGCCCTTATACTGGTGGAAGAACGGATAGGAGTTCTTCATCTGTGCCTTGCGGTTCGGCACGATGTCCGGTCCGCCGAGGCCGACATTGTTCTTGGCGGCGAAGTCGAAAAGCCGGCCCATGTAGTTGTGGTGGAGTGGGCGGCTCCATGGCGGCTTCGGGCACAAACATTGCATATACTTTTTTGCTGCGTCGTGTCGGATGCCGGGTTACTTCTTCGTCATTGAGGAAGAGGAGTGACAGATGCTTTACGCAATCCTTTGCTATGCCAACGAAGAGACGGTCTTCTCCTGGTCGAAGGAGGAGGAAGACGCCGTCATGGCGAAACTCTATGCCGTGCAGGCGCCGCGTCGCCAAGGCCGGAAAGCTCGGTCCGGTCGGGCGGCTGATGCCGACGACGGCGGCGACCACCGTGCGCAAGGGCAAGGAAGAGCCGCTCGTTATCGACGGCCCCTTTGCCGAAACCAAGGAAGCGCTGCTCGGTTTCTATGTCGTCGATTTTGAGAGCCTGGATGAGGCGATCGCCTTTTCGAAGGAGCTCTCGGCGGTCAATCCCGGCTCCACATCCTATGAAATTCGGCCGTTCTACGTCTTCCGGCCCGGAGAAACCTCGACATGACAGATATTGCCTGGATCGACGTTGCGCTGACTGCGGCCCGGCCGAAGGCGCTGGGCGCGCTGCTGCGTTACTTCCGCGATCTCGACATTGCGGAAGAAGCGTTTCAGGAGGCATGCCTGCGTGCGATCCGCACCTGGCCGGACAAGGGCCCGCCGCGCGACCCGACCGCCTGGCTGATCTTCGTCGGCCGCAACAGCGGCATCGATGCCGTGCGCAAGCAGTCGAAGACCCAGGCGCTGCCGGACGAGGACCTGATCTCCGACAAGGAGGATGCCGAAAGCGAAATCGCCGACCGGCTGGACGAATTCCAACTATCGCGACGATATCCTGCGGCTGCTTTTCATCTGCTGCCATCCGGACCTGCCGGCGACGCAGCAGATCGCGCTTGCGCTGCGCATCGTTTCCGGGCTTTCCGTGCAGCAGATCGCCCGTGCCTTTCTCGTCGGCGAAAGCGCCATGGAACAGCGCATCACCCGCGCCAAGGCGCGCGTCGCCAAGGCAGGCGTGCCTTTCGAGACGCCGGGACCCGAGGAGCGGGCGGAGCGGCTGTCGATCGTTTCGACGATGATCTATCTGATCTTCAACGAAGGCTACTCGCAGGGCGATCCGAAATGCGAGGCGGCTGCCTTCAGCGACGAGGCGATCCGGCTCGGCCGCCTGATGCTCCGCATCTTTCCCGGCGAGCCGGAGATCATGGGTCTGCTGGCGCTGATGCTGCTGCAGATTTCGCGCCGCGACGCGCGCTTCGATGCGAATGGCGAGCTGATCCTGCTCGAAGACCAGGACCGGTCGCTCTGGAACCATGCGCTCATCAATGAGGCCTTGAACCTGCTCGACAAGGCGATCCGCCATCGCCAGCCCGGTCCGTATCAGTTGCAGGCGGCGATCGCGGCCATCCATTCGCGGGCGAAGCGCGCCGAAGATACGGACTGGGAAGAGATCGATCTGCTCTACAGCGTGCTCGAGCGCGTTCAGCCGTCTCCGGTCGTCACGCTCAATCGCGCGGTCGCGGTATCGAAGCTCAAGGGGCCGGAGGAGGCATTGCGGCTCGTCGACACGCTCGGCGAAAAGCTCGACGGCTATTTTTATTATCATGGCCTGCGCGGCGGGCTGTTGAAGCAGATGGGCCGGGTGAAGGAGGCGCGCGAAGCCTTCGATCATGCGATCGCGCTTGCGAATTCCGCTGCCGAAGCAGCCCATATCCGCCTGCAGATCGACAAGCTGCAGAGCGAGCCGGCGCATCCGGCTGCGAAATAAATTTCAAGAAAAATCACTAGTGATGTCGGGACGGCGATTGCCGGGACGTCCTTGTAACAACCTGACGGAAAACAGGTTTCGCTCAAGAGGAGAAATGCCGAAATGACCGCCGATGCAACAACATGAACTCGTCCTCGTCCGCGAATTCGATGCGCCGCGCGAGAAGATTTTCAAGGCCTGGACCGATCCGGAACTGCATGAAGGAATGGTTCGTCCCGCGCCCCTGGACCGTGTCCAAGGTCGAGACTCGACGTCCGTCCCGGCGGTTCGAGCCTCGTCGTCATGCGCAGCCCGGAAGGTCAGGAATTTCCGAATCACGGCGTCTATCTGGAAGTCGTCGAAAACGAGAAGATCGTCTTCACGGACGCCTATACCAGCGCCTGGGTTCCGTCCGAGAAACCCTTCATGACCGCCGTGGTCCTTCTCGAAGACCTGGGTAACGGCCGCACCAAATACACGGCCAAGGCGCTGCACTGGCGTGCCGAAGACAAGGAAGCGCACGAGAAGATGGGCTTCCACGAAGGCTGGGGGAAGGCCGCCGATCAGCTCGCCGAGCTTGTCGCGCGGATGTGAGTTGCCGAGTTGCAAGAGGATTGCATGCGTCCGACACCTTCAGCGCTTAAGACGTTCAGACAAATGATTCCGTTGAAGCTTCAAAGCTGTTGATTTTGGAATTCGATATTAGGTCGCGGCATGCGGAATTTCTGCGACCTCGCATCACCCATCAACTTCATCGAACGATCCGTTCCAGAATTTCCGGTTGCCCTTCGCGGCCCGTCTTCTTATCTCCATGGCACATTCAACAGGATGCCGACCATGGAACTGGGTCTTTATACCTTCGCCGACGTGAACCCCAATCCGGCACGCAGCAAGGGCGCTGAAGGAGCCGAGAGGCTCAAGCATCTGATCGAGGAAATCGAGCTTGCCGATCAGGTGGGGCTCGATGTCTTCGGGCTCGGCGAACATCACCGGCCCGACTATGCCGTTTCGGCGCCTGCCGTCGCGCTTGCCGCGGCTGCGGTGAAGACGAAGAATATCCGGCTGACCAGTGCGGTGACGGTGCTTTCCTCGGACGATCCGGTGCGCGTCTTCCAGCAGTTTGCGACGCTTGATCTGATTTCCAACGGCCGTGCCGAGATCATGGCGGGGCGCGGCTCGTTCATCGAGTCCTTCCCGCTCTTCGGCTACAACCTCGAAGATTACGACCAGCTCTTCGAAGAAAAGCTCGATCTGTTGCTGGCGCTGCGCGACGGCGAGGTCGTCAACTGGCAGGGCGAACTGCGTGCGCCGATCAATGGCCGCGGCGTCTATCCACGCCCGCTGCAGGATCCGCTGCCGCTCTGGATCGCCGTCGGCGGTACGCCGCAATCGGTGGCGCGCGCCGGCGCGCTCGGTCTGCCGGTGGCGCTTGCCATCATCGGCGGCGAGCCGCGCCGTTTTGCGCCGCTGTTTGATCTTTACCGCGAGGCCGCGCGCCGGGCAGGGCAGGATCCAGTCGAAGCTGAAGACGAGCATCAACGTCCATGGCTTCATCGCCGATACGACGGATGCGGCAGCCGACCAGTTCTATGGTCCGCAGGCCGAAGTCATGAACCGCATCGGCCGCGAGCGGGGCTGGGGGCCGACGAGCCGGGCGCATTTCGACATGTCGCGCGGACCTTCCGGCGCGCTGTTCGTCGGAGATCCGGAAGTGGTCGCCGAAAAGATCGTCGCACACCACAAGATCTTCAAGAACGATCGCTTCCTGCTGCAGATGGCGATCGGCCTCATGCCGCATGATCAGATCATGCGGGGTATCGAACTCTACGGCACGAAAGTCGCGCCGCTTGTCAGAAAGGCATTGACTGACACCGGCGAAGGGGCGAAAGCCACGGCCTGAACCGCGATGGCCTGCGCCTTGCGGCAGGCCGGGAAAGACGATGGTAATCGAAAACGACGACGAACTGGTAAAGCTCAAGGAGATCGGCCGCATCTGCGCCAACGCCATTCAGGTGATGGCGGCAGCGGTGGAACCCGGCATGACGACGCTGGAGCTCGACCAGATCGGACGCAAGGTGCTGGAAGATGCTGGCGCCCGTTCGGCGCCGGAAGTCTGCTATCAGTTTCCGGGTGCCACCTGCATCAGCGTCAACGAGGAAATCGCCCATGGCATTCCGGGTCCGCGGGTGATCCGTCCGGGCGATCTCATCAACATCGATGTCTCGGCCGAAAAGGACGGCTTCTTTTCCGACACCGGCGCCTCCTTCACCGTGCCTCCGGTCAAGCCGAAGATCGAGAAGCTCTGCCGCGACGGCAAACGCGCGCTCTGGGTCGGCCTCAATCAGGTGAAGGCCGGCGAGCCGCTGGCGAAAATCGGCAAAGCCGTCGGCGCTTTTGCAGCAAAGAACCGGTATACGCTGGTCGCGAACCTCGCGAGCCACGGCGTCGGCCGTTCGCTGCATGAAGAGCCCGGCGAGCTTTCCACCTGGCCGGACCCTTCCGAGAAGCGGATGATGACAGAGGGCCTGGTCTTTACCGTCGAACCCTTCCTGTCGCTCGGTGCGACATGGGCCGAAGGGGGCGACGACGCCTGGACGCTCTATGCCGATCCACAGGC
This sequence comes from uncultured Alphaproteobacteria bacterium, assembly GCA_963838565.1. Lineage (GTDB taxonomy): Bacteria > Pseudomonadota > Alphaproteobacteria > Rhizobiales > Rhizobiaceae > Rhizobium. Next base: position 280,091 of record CAWIRO010000014.1, on the reverse strand, counting down.
CCCGACCGTGCAATTCGAGCATACGGTGGTCGCAACGCGGAACGGCCCGCTGATTTTGACGCTGCCGGATGGTGCGGCTTAGCGGCGGAGTTTGCTACTCCCGCGTCTCCGGCTTGCCGCCCTGCAGAATTTCCGTCGCGGCGCGTTCCAGGATGCCGGCGATGCGGGCGGCTTCGGCCTTCGACCACGGATAACGCATGCGGAGCGCGGAGCGCAGCAGCAGGCGCGCGTCGCGGATGTTGCCGCTGTCGCGCATGAAATCCTCCTCGTCCTCAGCGTCCCGGTGGCGGCCATGGTGCTCCGCCTCGAACATACGGTTGACGAAAGCCATCTTCTCGCCGATGCGCTCTAGCCTGTTCAGGGTGTGCTGGATCATGGCGCGATTTTCCTCGACCTTCTGCCTGCCGCGTTCGGTGATCTTGTAAAGCTTCTTCGTGCCCTCGTTCTCGACTTCGGCCAGTTCCATTTCCTCAAGATAAGTCAGCGCCGGATAGATGACGCCGGGGCTCGGAACGTAGAAGCCGCCCGAACGCTCCTCCAGCGTCTTGATCAGCTCGTAGCCGTGACGTGGCCGCTCGGCGAGCAATGCCAGCAGCACGAACTGAAGATCGCCAGCCGAAAACTTGCGGCCCATTCCCATCCGGATCGCTTCGCCGAACATGCCGCCACCTCTGAAACCTCTCATGATCTGCTCCTTTGTCGCTCGATGTATCGGTAGCTATATCGTAAAACATATATCGTAAGATACTCTGTTTCAAGGATTTGCCGAATTGATCGATCGATCAGATTTTCTCGTTTGTCGCTGCCGTTGTGCAGCGCGATAAGGCCAAGCATGTTGGCACGCAGCGAAAATGAACCAGTGAACCTCCTCCGGACGGCGCTTGCCGGCATGATCGCGATGTCGGCGGCGATGGGATTCGGGCGCTTTTCCTACACGCCGATCCTGCCCGGCATGATGAGCGGCGTGCCGCTTTCTGCGGCGGATGCAGGGTTCATCGCCTCGGCAAACTTTGCCGGTTACCTGGCAGGCGCCGTGCTCGCCGCTTACGGCTGGGCCACGGGGCGTGAACGAAAGATCGCCCTTTTGGCGCTTCTGGCGAACGCACTGCTGCTTGCTGCGATGGCCGCGACAAATTCCGTCCTCGTCTTTGCCGTCATCCGCTTTCTTGCCGGACTGGCAAGCGCCTTTGCGATGATCTTCACCTCGTCGATCGTGTTGAGCCATGGCATGGCTGCCGGTAACGATCACGTTCAGGCGGCGCATTTCGGCGGTCCCGGGGCGGGCATTGCGCTCTCCTCGGTCATGGTGATGCTGATCGGTCTCATCTTTACCGATGGCTCCAGCTGGCGTGCCGACTGGATCGCCGGCGCGCTGTTCTCGGCGCTCAGCCTCGTGGCCGTTTGGGCTCTGCTGCCATTGGAGCCGGTGCGCGCGGGCAATGCGGGCAAGGAGCCGCCGATTGCCTGGAAGCTGCCGACGGTTCTGCTGACGCTATCCTATGGCATCTTCGGATTCGGCTACGTGATCACGGCGACCTTCCTCGTCACCATCGCGCGCATGGATGCCGCAGGGCGGACGGTCGAATTCCTCTGCTGGTTCATCGCCGGCCTGACGGCAGCCGTCGCGCTCTTTGCGTGGCGACCGCTGGTGCGTCCGCTCGGCCTCGGCTGGGTCTATGTCGCCGCTCTTCTGGTGGAGGCGGTGGGGGTTCTGGCGACGGTGCTTCTGCCGCATTCGATAGCGCCGCTGATCGGCGGGGCGCTCTTCGGCGCAACCTTCCTCGCCATCACCGCCTATGGGCTTCAGATCGGCCGCAAGCTGGTGCCGGAAAGCGCGCGCCGCATCTTCGCAACAATGACCGCCGCCTTCGGTCTCGGCCAGATCATCGGCCCCATCGTCGCCGGCTGGATCGCCGAGCAAACGGGCAGCTTCACGATGCCGACCTATATCGCTGCGGCGGCCCTTATCCTGTGCGCCGCGCTGGTGCTGCCGGTGATCAAGAGGCTGCGATAAGCCGTTACAAATGCGTAACGATGGGTTAAACCCATTGCTGCCTCCTTGGAACTGCCTTAGTTTCCGGCACAATTAGCCTATCAGAAGTTCCGAAAACACCAGTTCAGGAAAGCAACGCTCACCCGTGTTCGTATCGTATTTTCCCAAGCCGAAACTGTTCTTCATCTCAGCTGTGGTTTGGGCGCTTCTTGCCGTTCTCGTTCTGGTATTTCTGCGCGGCTCCGGCCTGGGCTCTGTCATCGGCTTGCCGCCGCTGCCGCCGGGCCAGGAGGCCCCGATCGGCGTCTCGGTCTTCTGGTCGGCCGCCGTTCCTGTGGTTCTACATCTACTATGTCGTCTGCGGTCGCGCTCTTCTGCAGGCTTCTGGTTTGCCTACAGCCCACATCGCTGGCAGATGTGGTCCGTGCTCGGCTCCGCGCTGATCATCTTCAATACCTACTTTTCGGTTCAGAGTTAGTGTGGCAGTCAATGCCTGGTACGGCCCATTCTACGACCTGATACAGAAAGCTCTGGCCAAGCAGTCGGGTCAGTTACCGCCTCGAGAGTTCTATTTCTGGCATGCTGGGCTTTGCCGGCATTGCCTTCGTGGCGATCACCGTCGGCGTCCTGAACCTGTTCTTCGTCAGCCACTGGATCTTCCGCTGGCGCACGGCGATGAACGAATACTACATGTCGCACTGGCCGAAGCTGCGGCATATCGAGGGCGCCTCGCAGCGTGTTCAGGAAGACACGATGCGCTTCTCGTCCACCGTGGAAAGCCTCGGCGTCAGCCTCGTCAGCTCGGTCATGACGCTGATCGCGTTCCTGCCGGTGCTGCTTCAAGATCGGCGCCAGCATCACCGAACTGCCGCTGATCGGCGAAGTGCCGCATGCGCTCGTCTGGGCGGCGCTCTTCTGGTCGATCTTCGGCACGGTCTTCCTGCGGGCTCGTCGGCATCAAGCTGCCGGGACTTGAATTCCGCAACCAGCGTGTCGAAGCGTCCTACCGCAAGGAGCTCGTTTACGGCGAGGACCATGCCGACCGCGCGCACGCCGCCGACGGTCGGCGGAGCTCTTCGCCAATGTGCGGCGGAACTACTTCCGCCTCTATTTCCACTACATGTATTTCAACGTCGCCCGCATCTTCTACCTGCAGGCGGACAACCTCTTCAGCCTGATCGTGCTCGTTCCGTCGATCGTCGCCGGCAAGCTGACGCTACGGCATCTGATGACAGCAGATCAACAACGTCTTCGATCAGGTGCGCGACTCCTTCCAGTATCTCGTCAATTCCTGGACGACGATCGTCGAGCTGCTGTCGATCTACAAGCGCCTGCGTCCTTCGAATCGGCGATCGAAGACGAGCCGCTGCCGGATATCGACCAGCGCTATCTGGAGCGCGAAGCGGGTATTGTCCACGCCGACGGCTAAGCGTAGCCTGGACGCGGAAGCGCGCGCAGCTTGTGACGGTTATTGGCCGGAGCGGCAACATTTTTCTATCGAGCAGCCCAGAGTGTCCGGCGGGATACGTCCGGAACGACGACATCTAAAGCCCCGACGTCTGCGTCTGCTCTGCAGCTTCACCCGCGCTTCGATCATCGGGATCGCTTCCGAATAGCTGACGCAGGCGACATCCGCGCGGTGGCAGACGTCGCTCACCAGCCGGTCGAGCGCCCGCCAATAGGCGCCGCCGTTCATTTCCACGAAATGGAAGCCGAGCTGGAGGGGAATGCGGTCTCCGGCATACTGCTTGTCGAAGGCTTCCTTGAAGGCTGCGTAGGCGCGCTCTTCGAAGGCCTTGCTGTCGGCCTTGTCTTCTTCGCCTTTGGAATGGCGGACGAAGAGATTGTAGTCCATGCCGATGATCGGCTTCTCGCTCGGACCCTCCGGGATCAGCGGCAGGCCGAAGCGGATGATGCCGTCTTCGACGACCGGCATGGCCGGGCCCTTGGTGACGAGGCTGGCGTCATAGGTAAAGCCCGCCTTCTTCTCCGCAGCGATCATGTCGCCGCCCGCCGTCGCGGAGAGATAGGGTGCGCGAAAACCCTTGATGCCGTGCTCGACCAGATCCTGCCAGCCTTGCGGCTCTTCGAGATCGACGCTTTTCCAGGCGTTCTTCAGCGTCGCCTTGAAGGTCGCGTATTCTTCGGACCAATCGGCCTCGCTCCATTGGCGGCCGTCGAAATGGCCGCAGGCGTGGCTCGATATGTCGTGACCCTCGAGATGCGCATGCCAGATATTGCCGAGCCGCTCGCGGATTTCGTCGTCGCTTTGCGCAAAGCCGACGTTGGATTTTCCGCGTTTCTGATGAGGGGCTTGGTAGGCTTTCTTCGCAGCCTGATTCATCAGGAAGGTGCAGGAGAGAAAATAGGTGAAGTGGGCGCCATTCTTCGCCGCCATCTCGCGGCTCTTCTGCCACAGCGCGTTGTCATGCGCGCCGTCGAAGGAAACGATCACGCAGCTGCTTCGGCGGCTGGTCGGCGGCCTGTGCGGGGAGGGAAGCGACAAGGCAAAGCGCCAGCGAGGCAGGGAAAATGGAATGAAACATGGACACCGCGACAATTTGTTTGCGGTTTTCCTGTTACAGAATTGCGGCAAAGCTGCGGTCTCGCTGGCGTTTTTCAGCGGCTGCCGCTAAGCCTCGGTAAACGGACAGGAGACGCGCCATGGCATTGCTTATCGTCGGCATCATACTTTTTCTCGGGCTCCATCTGGTGAGGGTGGTCGCGCCCGGCTTTCGCCGATCGATGATCGCAAGCCTCGGCGAGAACGGCTGGAAGATCGCCTACTCGATCGTAAGCCTTCGTCTCGCTGATCGTGCTGATCTACGGCTTCGGCCAGGCGCGGCAGGTGACCGGCATGCTGTACAATCCGCCGGTGTGGATGGCGCATATCGCCATCACCCTGATGCTGATTGCGCTTATCTGTCTTGCCGCCTCGCTGCTTCCGGCGGGGCATATTGCGGTCAAGACCAAGCATCCGATGGTGCTGTCGGTGAAGATCTGGGCATTCGCGCATCTGCTGGCCAATGGCGAGACTTCGTCGGTGCTGCTGTTTGCGGCCTTTCTCGCCTGGGGCGTCATTCTCCGCATCTCGCTGAAGCGGCGCGCAGCGGGCGGGCGAGCTCACGCTCCGGCCCTTCGTTTCGGCCAAGTACGATCTCTATGCCGTCGTCATCGGCGTCGTTGCCTGGGCGCTGTTGATCTGGAAGGTGCACGAATGGCTGATCGGCGTTTCGCCGCTCGCCGTGTGACGAATCTTTGCGCATCCCCCTTACAACTGCCGCAAAATGGAGTAGAAGGCCCGACAATATGCGTAAACGCATGTGATGGGCTTATCCGTGCCGGAGACGAGAATGGCATTCAACGACGACAGCTTCATCCGTGAAGTCAACGAGGAACTTGCGTTCCGACCAGATGAAGGGCGCGTGGCGCCGGTTCGGTCGCTATGTCATCGCCATCGCCGTTCTGATCGTGGTCGGCACGGCCGGCAAGGTCGCCTATGACTATTGGGACGACAACCGTTCTTCCGGCACCGGCGACCAGTTTCTGGCGGCCATGAAGCTTGCCGACGAGAACAAGAGCGACGAAGCGCTTGCCGCGCTCGGACAACTGGAGAAGGAGGGCCACGGCGCCTATCCGGTTCTGGCGCGCATGCGTGCGGCGACCGTCCAGGCGCAGAAGGGCGACACTGCCGCTGCCGTCGCCGCCTTCGAAGCGAATCGGCAAGGATCAGGCCGTTCCGGAAGCTGTCCGCGATGCCGCGAAGATTCGCGCCGGGTGGCTGCTGATCGACAACGGCACGTATGAGCAGGTTTCCGCTGCCGTCGAAGAAATGGCCATTCCGGCAAGCGCCTTCCGCCACTCGGCGCGCGAGGCGCTTGGTCTTGCCTGCCTACAAGGCCGGCAACATGGCGCAGGCCCGTCAGTGGTTTCAGGCGATCGTCGACGATACCGCACAGCCCACGCAACGTTGCCAACCGCGCCCAGATGATGCTTGATAACATCACCGCATCCGGCAAGGCGCCCGCCGCGCAGGGCTGAATCTTAAGGATCTATAATGAGCTTTACGGTCGCCATCGTCGGTCGCCCGAATGTCGGCAAGTCGACGCTTTTCAACCGCCTGGTCGGGAAGAAGCTGGCGCTCGTCGACGACACGCCGGGCGTCACCCGCGACCGCCGTCCGGGCGATGCGCGGCTCGATCGACCTCAACTTCACGATCGTCGATACTGCCGGTCTCGAAGAGGCCGACGCCGAAAGCCTGCAAGGCCGCATGCGCGCGCAGACGGAAGCGGCGATCGACGAGGCGGATCTTTCGCTCTTCGTCGTCGATGCCAAGATGGGCCTGACGCCGGTCGATATGGCGCTTGCCGAGATGCTGCGCCGGCGCGGCAAGCCGGTGGTGCTCGTCGCCAACAAATCCGAAGCGCGCGGCTCCGACAGCGGCTTCTACGATGCCTATACGCTGGGGCTCGGCGAGCCGACGCCGATTTCCGCCGAGCACGGGCAGGGCATGCTCGACCTGCGCGACGCGATCGTCGCCGCGCTCGGCGAGGAGCGCGCCTATCCCGCCGAAAGAAGATGTTGCCGTTACCGACGTCGACATGCCGCAGACCTCCGACGAGGACGGCGAGGAAGACGAAGAGCCGGCCTATGACGACACGAAGCCGCTGCGCGTTGCGATCGTCGGCCGTCCGAATGCCGGCAAGTCGACGCTCATCAACCGCTTCCTCGGCGAAGACCGGCTGCTGACCGGCCCGGAAGCGGGCATCACGCGCGATTCCATCTCCGTCGAATGGGACTGGCGCGGCCGCACCATCAAGATGTTCGACACCGCCGGCATGCGCCGCAAGGCGAAGGTGATCGAGAAGCTGGAGAAGCTTTCGGTCGCCGATGCGCTGCGCGCCATCCGTTTCGCCGAACTCGTCGTCATCGTCTTCGATGCGACGATCCCCTTCGAGAAGCAGGACCTGCACATCGTCGATCTGGTGCTGCGCGAAGGCCGTGCCGCCGTGCTCGCCTTCAACAAGTGGGACATGATCGAGGACCAGCAGGCGGTGCTTGCCGATCTGCGCGAAAAGACCGACCGGCTGCTGCCGCAGGCGCGCGGCATCCGCGCCGTGCCGATTTCCGGCCAGACGGGCCGTGGCCTCGACAAGCTGATGCAGTCGATCATCGATACCGACAAGGTGTGGAACAAGCGCATCTCGACGGCGCGGCTTGAACCGGTGGCTGGAACAGCAGCAGGTCCAGCATCCGCCTCCGGCCGTTTCCGGCCGCCGCATCAAACTGAAATACATGACGCAGGTGAAAGCCCGTCCGCCGGCCTTCATGATTTCCTGCACGCGGTCCGACGCGCTGCCGGAATCCTACACGCGCTATCTGATCAACGGATTGCGCGCGGATTTCGACATGCCGAGCGTGCCAATCCGCATCCATTACCGCTCGCCGGACAATCCCTACGAGTCGAGGAAGAAGCGGTAAGGCTCGGCGGCTGTGCGTTCAGGTCATGCGCAGGCTATGCACATGACGAAAGGGCTGGAGCTGCTGACGCCGAGCAAACGGCCAGCAGCAGCATCCATTTCCATGACAGTCCTTGCGGCGCGAGCCGCTTCGGCAATGATCCTGCGAAACCTCGACGGCTCTACTCGAGGAACGTCGTCCGCAACCGCTCGAGCACGCTGCGCTTTCCTTCCGTAGCGAAAGAGCGGATGTGCCGGGCGGCCGTCGCGGCGTTCACCGTAGCGCCGAAGTGGCAGTAGCAGATGACCTTGTGCAGTTCCCTGTCGGTCAACTCGAAGAACCGCTTCGCTTCACCGTAGGTGTCGTTTTCCATCCCAGCTCCACGCAGCACAGGATCCTTGAACGCGACGGTGATGGGCGAATTGTCGGCGCGCATGATTTCGCGTCCGGCTTCTGATTGATACTCTGTCTGGTGCAGTGTCGAGAGGTGCCGGTTGGGGAACTGCTCGAGGACCTCTGCCCAGCGTAGCAGACGTTCGCGACGCGACATCGGTGCGCGCATGATGGTCTTGGTTGACGTTTGCGACAGTACGCAGTTGGTCAAGCGCTTGATGTTTCATTTCTGCCTCCGTTTCAGACGATGGCTGCTTCGCCCCCTTACTTCTTGCCCTAACGTAAGATTTACTCCTGCCGCCGCGGAAGTCCAATCACGATGATAATCCGGAGGCGATTTTGCGTAATCGGATCGCGTTCGTGCGGATATGCGGGACTTGGCCGAAAGGCTTAAGTGTAAAATGGAGCGCCATAGACTATAGTAAAAATGCGCTTTGACGCGGCGTCTTCACGATATCAGCTTTTTTCTCGACTGGTTTTCCGGTCAATCGTGCAACCTTGACTGTACTGGCGGCTCCGAACACCAAGGGGCTTGTTGTGGATGGCTGGCTTCTTGTCTGGCTCCGGGATCGGCTCTGGTCTAAATCCTCCCGCTGCCGACGGCGGAGGGAGCAATAAGGTGTACTACGGCACCGAGACGCAGCAACGCTTGCAGCGCGCATGCGACGAGGCACAGGCGATGATCGCAAAACGGCATCGTGCCGTTTTCAAGCGCTGCGCTGCTAGGCAGGGTTGTGCCCGCCGTCACCATTGGGCTTGCCGATGCCAGTGGCCGGATCGTCGCCACGGCGCATGCAAACATGAGCTTCAGCGATCATAGCAAGTACCGGTCAACCGCATGGGTCGGGTTGATCGCCGTGACTGCGCAGCAGCGCGGACGTGGCGTCGGCCGCTATGTCAATGCACTGGCGATCACGGCGGCGGTCAACGTGCTCGGCGCGCACACGGTGGTTGAATTCGTCCGTGCCGACAACACTCCGTCGCGACGAATGATCGAAAGCTGCGGCTTGCGCCTTGACCCGGCGCTTCTCTGCGGCCTGGCGACGCCAGCCGCAAACGCGCGCTTCACGGTGTAGGAACGGTCGCCCATCTGGAGGCTCCTGAACTTTCCGTAGATCGAGCGCCCGACGATGTTCGGTCGTCGCAAAGACTGCCTTCCCTTCACTGGCGATCAGCGGATAGTTTTCGTTGCAGCCAATTTGCGCTATGCTTGGTGGATGGAACGCCGGCACGCCAAATTGGTCGCTACGCTATTGCTGGCAGCCGCCGCCGTGGCTGCCGAGAGCGCTGCTGCGGCAGAGCCGGAGGTGCGTTGCGCCTGTCGCAATCGGGACGGCTCGAAGTACACGCTTGGCCAGATCGCTTGCCTCACGGTGGGTGGAGTGTCGTATCTCGCTCGTTGCGAAATGAACCTGAATGTCTTGACATGGCGAAAACTGCGGGACGGGTGCCCGACGGCCCAAGCTACGACGGGGACGTTCTCCTCCATTGAAGCGACCGAGCAGTGCGCCCGGCAGTGCCATCTCAACTGGGAAACGGTCGGAGGAAACTTCCGCTTCGACCCAAAAGGCGAAACTGGTGACAGCTGCCGCCGAGTAGCGGATTGTCTCCTCTCAGCCTGCGCTCTTGTTCAGCGCCTCTCGCAGCGCCACGATCTCGGCCTGCAGGCGGGTGAGGTCGGCTGCATCCCGGCCGCTGGCGTCGGCGATGCAGTTCGGGATCGCCGGCGGCTTTCTCCTTCAGCCTGATGCCTTCGTCGCTGAGGCGGATGACGACGACGCGTTCGTCGTCCTTGCTGCGTTCGCGGCGGACATAGCCGGCGGCTTCCAGGCGTTTCAGCAGCGGGGTCAGCGTGCTCGATTCCAGGAAGAGCTTTTCGCCGAGGCCGCCGACGGTCTGGCCGTCCTGTCCTGCCAGAGCGAGACCATCGCCAGGTATTGCGGGTAGGTGAGGCCAAGCGCCTCCAGCAACGGCTTGTAGACGCGGTTCAGCGCGTGGGTCGCCGTGTACACGGCGAAACAGATGAAATTATCGAGTTTCAGCTGGGGGTCCTGCATGGCCTATCTCCGAAAATGCAGTCAATTTATATCGCGCGATAAATAATCGTAGACCGTTTTTTACGCATGGCAGCTATGCGCCGATTTAGTATTGTGCGATAAATAATCGTGCGCGATATAAATGGTGTTCCGGACGAACCCCGAACCCGAGAGGACAAGACAATGTCGACCATCAAGACCGTAGTTTCCGCAGCAGCACTCCTGGCAGCCTCCACCCTTGGCGCCGCTGCCGATCCGGTACTCGAACCGACCACGCAGAAGTTCATCGATGCGCTTGCCGGCGGCAAGCCGATCTACACGCTGTCGCCGGCTGACGCCCGCAACGTCCTGGCCGGCGCGCAGAAGGGCGACGTGAAGAAGCTCGCTGCCGAGGAAGAAAACAGAACGATCAAGGCCGGCCCGACCGGCAGCATCAAGCTGCGGATCGTCCGCCCGGAAAATGCCAAGGGCACGCTGCCTGTCGTGATGTATTTCCACGGCGGCGGCTGGGTGCTGGGCGATGCCGATACGCATGACCGCCTGGTGCGCGAGATTGCCAATGGCGCCGATGCCGCCGTCGTCTTCGTCGACTACGAGCGTTCGCCCGAGAGCCCGCTATCCGATCGCCATCGAGCAGGCCTATGCCGCGACCAAATATGTCGCCGAGCATGCCAAGGAGTTCAAGGTCGATGCCAGCCGTCTCGCCGTTGCCGGCGACAGCGTCGGCGGCAACATGACGGCGGCGGTGACGCTTGCTTGCCAAGGAACGCGGCGGCCCGGCCATCGATCAGCAGGTGCTGTTCTACCCGGTCACCGACGCCAATTTCGAGACCGGTTCCTACAACGAGTTCGCCAACGGTCCCTGGCTGACCAAGGAAGCGATGAAGTGGTTCTGGAACGCCTATCTGCCCGACGAAGCCAAGCGCAAGGAGCCGACGGCTTCGCCGCTGCAGGCATCGCTGGAACAGCTGAACGGCCTGCCGCCGGCGCTCATCATCGTCGACGAGAACGACGTGCTGCGCGACGAAGGCGAAGCCTATGCCCGCAAGCTCAGCCAGGCCGGCGTCAGGGTCACCTCGGTGCGCTACAACGGCACGATCCACGACTTCGTGCTTCTGAACGCCATCAGCCGAAACGCCTGCCGTCCGCGGCGCGATCAAGCTTGCCAACGACACGCTGCGCAGCGCGCTGCACAAATAGCCGGCTCAGGTTCCGGAGGAGAGAGGCCCGGCGGTTTCGCCGGGCTTTCTGTTTTTCGGAAGCGACTTGGCGGCGAATTGCCAGGCCTTTTTCCATTTCGGCGTGATGACGCCATTGGCGGCGCGGATATTGTTGATGAACTGCTGCGTCGCCGCTTCCCAGGAATATTGCAGGGCAAGTTCCCGCGCCTTTTCGCGCGAGGCGGAAAGGGCGGCGAGGCAGGCGGTCTGCAGGTCCTCGTCCAATGCGCCGACCTCGCCATCCTCGCCGATGATGTCGAGCGGGCCGGTGACGGGGTAGGCGGCAACCGGAACGCCGCAGGCCAGCGCTTCCAGGATGGTGTTGCCGAACGTGTCGGTCAGCGACGGAAAGACGAAAACATCGGCCTGTGCGTAGGTGTTCGCGAGTTCCTCGCCGAATTTCAGGCCGGTGAACAGCACGTCGGGATAGCGCTTCTCCAGCTCGGCGCGGGCGGGGCCATCGCCGACGACGACTTTCGAGCCGGGCAGGTCAAGGTCGAGGAAGGCCGGCAGGTTCTTTTCCAGCGCCACGCGGCCGACGGTCATGAAGATCGGGCGTGGCAGGCCGAACGGGCTCTCTTCCAGCGCCACCGGCCGGAACTGCGTGGCGTCGATGCCGCGGCTCCAGGGCATCAGGTTGCGGATTCCCTTTTCCGAAAGCTCGCGAGCAAGGCTCGGCGTTGCCACCATGCAGCCGGCGCCGGAATTGTGGAACCACCTCACGAAGGCATAGAGCCAGCTCTTCGGCACCGGCAGGCGGGCAGAGACATATTCCGGGAAACGCGTGTGGTAGCTCGTCGAGAACGGCATGCGGTTTTTCAGGCACCAGCGCCGTGCCGTCAGTCCCAGCGGGCCTTCGGTGGCGATATGCACATAGGACGGCTTGTGCTTTTCGATCTCGCGGGCAACACGGCGGTAATTGGCGATCGAGAGGCGAATTTCCGGATAGGTCGGGCAGGGAAAGCTGCTGAAGCGCTCGGGCGTCACCATCGACACCTCGACCCCCAATTTAGCGAGTTCGCGGTTGGTGTTTTCGATCGAGCGTACAACACCGTTCACCTGCGGATGCCAGGCGTCGGTGACGATCACCAGCCGCTCCGGCAGGGTTCCGGGCGCAGCATTAGCCCAGCTTTCGCCGCTATAGCTTTTCGACGGATGTTGCAGCATGTCCCGTTTTCCATCCATGCCGCGCCGTATCGGACGGCGGCGGCTCAAACCCCTGGCGGGCGTATGGAACGTGATTCCCGCATGCCCTATTTTGAGGCTTTTCCATGATGGATTTATTACAGGCGGCTTTCGGCTGTTAGCGCCGTGCGCGGTGGCATTAAGGCCTAGAGCCCGAGCTTGTCCTTCGCCACGAGCGCGCCGTGTTCGCTGACGACCCGAGCGGCAATCTTCGCCGCAAATTGCGCGCTGGCTACGGCATCCTTCGTCTCGAGATATTTTGCAAGGAACGAGCCATTGAAGCTGTCGCCGGCGCTGGTGGTATCGACGACGTTCTCGACCTTTTCGGCGGGCACGAAGCTCTCCTCGCCTGCAAAACTCAGCGTTGCACCTTCCGCGCCGTTCTTGATGAGGACGTTTGGCGCGCCGAGCGCGCGGTAGCGGTGGATGGTGGCTTCGATGGAATCGTCGCCGAAATGCGAGGCTTCGTCGTCAAAGCTCGGCATAACGAGATTGGAAGATCGGGCCCCTTCACTGATCGTCGTGTGCATGACGTCGTAGCTGGACCAGAGGCGCGGACGGATGTTCGGATCGAAGACGACGAATTTGCCTGCCGCCTTGGCACGACGGGTTTCTGCAAGCAGCGTGTCGGCATCTTCGCGCGGCAGAATCGCCAGAGTGATGCCCGAGAAATAGACGACGTCCGCGCTTTCGATGGCATCGCGCAGGCGATCGGGATCGGCTGCGAGCTGCCGGGCGGCGGAGTTGTCGCGCCAGTAGCTGAAGGAGCGCTCGCCGTTCTTCAGGTTGATCATGTAGAGACCCGGCGCCTTGCCCCTGATGCGGCGGATGAGGCCGGTGCCGATGCCGGCCTCTTCGAAGAACGCGACCATCTCGTCCGACATGACATCATCGCCGAGTGCCGTGAAATAGTCGACGTGCCACGACGGCTGCATGCAGGCGCGAGCGTACCAGGCGGTGTTAAAGGTATCGCCGGCGAAACCCTTTTTCAGCAGGCCGCGGCCGGCCTGCGAAAGCTCCACCATGCACTCACCGATCGACAAAAAACGTCCGCCCAAAACAGCCTCCTGAGATTCCGCGTTTGCTGATTACGCGCAGCAGCGTTTGGAGGCAAGCGCTCACATCGCCGGTTTCTGCTTGCTTGCCGGGCGGCAGCCGAGAAAACCCGCCTTACTCCGTTGTGAGGCATCCTTAACCGATTTCCGGGCAGCCGCGGCGGTTGGCGAAAATGATGCGATCCGGGCCGTAACGGGTCCAGCCTTCAACCGTGATGCTGCGGTTCGTCCTACGGACGACCTCAGGGCTGCGGAAACCGGATTCGCGAGCGGCCATTTCTGCCTCGCGCGGGCTGCAGCCCCGGCGGTAGTCGTCGCGATAACGATCGTAACGATCGCGGTCGCGGTCATAGATACGTACGCCGTCGGGACCGATGCGGAACTGAAGGTCCTGAGCCTGAGCAAAGGATAGGGGCGCTGCCACACCACCGAGGGTGAGCGCCAGCACAAGACCTGTCGTTGGCAATCAGTTTGAGCATTTTCTTCTCCTTTTTCGCGCCCTATCCAGACCCGGCGCACTACCCAGAAAAACTGCCCCGGAGCGCAAATTGTTCCGCTCCGGGGGGCGCACTGGACCTAGGTCGCATGTTGCCAGCGACCTGCCCGTGCGGATGCGATTTTATCGATCCATGTGGTAGCAGGCGGCCGTTTGGTTCGGCCGTACCTGTTCGGTCGGTGGCATTTCGGTGCGGCAGATGTCCGTTGCCTTCCAGCAGCGCGGCGAGAAGACACAGCCCTTCGGCGGGTTGAGCGGCGAGGGCGGATCTCCTTGCAGGCGGATGCGCGTACGCTGGCGGGCAAGCTTCGGATCGGGGATCGGCGCGGCCGAAAACAATGCCTGCGTATAGGGATGCGCCGGATTTTCGAAGACTGTCGTGGCAATCGCCGGCTTCCACCACCTTGCCGAGATAGAGCACCAGCACGTCGTCCGAGATCAGCCGCACGACCGAGAGGTCGTGGCTGATGAAGATCAGCGTCAGGCCGAACTCCTTGCGGAGCTTGCGCAGGAGCGTGATGACCTGGCCCTGGATCGAGACGTCGAGCGCCGACACCGGCTCGTCGCAGATGATCAGCTTCGGCCTTGGTGACCACCGCGCGGGCAATGCCGATGCGCTGTGCCTGGCCGCCGGAGAACTCGTGCGGATAGCGGTTGATCATCTCCGGCACGAGGCCGACGGCGGTCATGATCTCGCGCACACGATCCAGCCGCTCGCGCCTTGCTGAGCTTCGGCTCGAAGACGGTCAGCGGCTCGGCGATGATGTCGCCGACCGTCATGCGCGGATCGAGCGAGGCGATCGGATCCTGGAAGATGATCTGCATGTCGCGGCGCGCGGCGCGCATCTCCTCGTCGGAAAGATCGAGAAGATTGCGGCCCTGCCACAGGATGCGGCCTTTCTGCGATTTCAACAGCCGCAGGATGGAGCGGCCGAGCGTGGACTTGCCGCAGCCGGATTCGCCGACGATGCCGAGCGTGCGGCCTTCGCTTGAGGTCGAAGCTGACATTGTTGACGGCGGTCAGCATCACCGGCGGCTTGAAGAAGCCTTTCGCCGGCAGTTCGAACTGGGTCGTCAGGTTCTCGACCCTCAGAAGCGATCGTTCAGCCATGAGTTCAGGAGCTCCTCGATGCGCGGGAAGGGATGGAAGCAGGCGGCGCAATGGCGCGGCGCCAGCGTTTCGAGCGGCGGCGGACGATCGATGCAGTCTTCCTCGACCTTGGGACAGCGCGGCGAGAAGGTGCAGCCCTTCGGCAGGTGCTGCAGGTTCGGCGGCCGCCCGGGGATGACGACGAGCTGGTCGACGTCCTGATCCGGGCGCGGGATCGAGGCATGCAGCGCTGCCGTATAGGGATGCGCCGGATTTTCGAAGAGCTCGTCGACGGGCGCTTCCTCGACGATGCGGCCGGCATACATGACCGCGACGCGGTCGGCGAGGCCGGCGACGACGCCGAGATCGTGGGTGATCATCGACCAGCGCCGTGTTCATCTCGGCCGTCAGATCGTTGAAGAGATCGAGCATCTGCGCCTGGATGGTGACGTCGAGCGCCGTCGTCGGCTCGTCGGCGATCAGGAGCTTCGGCTTGCGGAGCAGCGCCATGGCGATCACGACGCGCTGGCGCATGCCGCCCGAGAGCTCGTGCGGATAGAGATTGAAGCGCGCGTGTCGGGTCGGGGATGCCGACGCGCTTCAGCATATCCAGCGCCTCGGCGAGGCCGCGCGTGCCGTGAAACCACGGTGAACCTCAAGCTGTTCCGTCAGTTGCCGGGAAATCTTGAGAGACGGATTGAAGGCGGTCATCGGGATCCTGGAAGACCATGGCGATGTCCTTGCCGCGCATCTGGTCGAGTTCGCGCGGCTTCAGCGACAGCACGTCCGTGCCTTCGAGCAGCGCCTGGCCGCTGGTTTTGCCGTTCTTGGCGAGCAGTCCCATGATGCCGAGGAAGGTCTGGCTCTTGCCCGAACCGGACTCGCCGACGATCGCGATGCGTTCGCCGCGCTTGATCGTGAGGTTCATGTTGGAGACGGCCTTCACCTGGCCGTCCGGCGTCTCGAAGGTGATCGAGTAGTCTTTGAGTTCGAGAAGGTTCGTCGGTCATTCTTATCGATCCTTCGGGTCGAACGCGTCGCGCAGGCCGTCGCCGATGAAGAGCAGGCTGAGCAGCAGCGTGACGAGGAAGCTTGCCGGGAAGACCAGCAGCCAGGGCATGCTCTCCATGGCATCGGTGCCCTCCGCAGATCAGCGTGCCGAGCGAGGTCTGCGGCTCCTGCACGCCGAAGCCGAGATAGGAGAGGAAGCTCTCGGTGACGATGATCTCGGGAACGGTCAGCGCCGCATAGATCACCACCGGGCCGATGAGGTTGGGAATGATGTGCCTGAGGATGATCTTGAACGGCCTCTGCCCGGAAGCGCGTGCGGCCTCGATGAATTCGCGCTGCTTGATCGACAGCGTCTGGCCGCGCACGATGCGCGCCATGGTCAGCCATTCGAGCGCGCCGATCGCGACGAAGAGCAGATAGACGTTGCGGCCGAAGATCACCATCAGGATGATGACGAACAGGATGTAGGGCAGCGCATACATGATGTCGACGAAGCGCATCATGATCGCATCGAGCCTGCCGCCGAAATAGCCGGCGATCGCGCCGTAGAGCACGCCGATGACGACCGAGACGACGGTCGCCGTCAGCGCGACGGCAAGCGACATCTGCGTGCCGTAGAGCATGCGGGCCAGCAGGTCGCGGCCGTTCTGGTCGGTGCCGAAATAGTGGCCCGGTCTCGATCGAGGGCGGCTTGCGGATGGCGGCCCAGTCGATCTTCGTAGTTGCAGGGAAGGAAGTAGGGGCCGAGGAAGGCGACGAGGATGAGCAGCGCCAGCACGACGATCGAGACCACCGCCGCCTTGTTGCGCGACAGGCGCCGGAGCGCATCCTTGGTGAGCGAGCGGCCCTTCGGGCGCAAGGCCCTCGGCTTCCAGCAGCTCGTGCGGCGAGCAGCTCGCGTCTTTGCCGGGATTGAGGATCATCGGTACCTCACCTTCGGATCGAGCCAGGCATAGACGATATCGACGAGAAGGTTCAGGAACAGGATGAGCACCATGTAGAAGATGATCGTGCCGAGAACGAGGCCGTAGTCGCGGTTGAGCGCGGCGGTGACGAAGTAGTGGCCGATGCCGGGCAATCCGAAGACTGCTCTCGACCACCAGCGAGCCGGTGAGAAGATACTTGCAGCCGGGCCCGAGATAGGAGACGACCGGCATCAGGGCGGGCTTGAGCGCATGGCGCATGACGGTCAGCCGCGGGCCGATGCCCTTGGCCTTGGCGGTGCGGATGAAGTTCGGTTCAGCACCTCGATCATCGAGCCGCGCATGAGGCGCGAGATGCGCCCGGCATGCGGCAGGGCCAGAACGATGATCGGCAGGACGAGGTATTTGAACGAGCCGTCACCCCAGCCGCCGACCGGAAACCAGTCGAGATAGACGCCGAAGACGAGCTGCAGGATGGGCGCCATCAGGAAGTTCGGAAGGACGACGCCGACCAGGATGAGCGCGCCCAGAATATAATCCGGCGCCTTGTTCTGGTTGAGCGCCCCAAGACAGCCGACGGCCACGCCGACGATGATGGCGAGGAGAAAGGCGGCCGTGCCGATCGTGAACGTATAGGGCAGACCGATCATGATCTGCTGCGCGACCGTGAAATCCTCGTTGGCCATGGACGGGCCGAGATCGCCCTGCAGCAGGTCGCCGACATAGATCAGGTACTGCTGGATCAGCGGCTGATCGAGATTGTAGTGGGCCGCAAGGTTCTTCAGGATCACCGGCGGCAATGGCCGTTCGCCGTCGAACGGGCCGCCGGGGGCAAGGCGCAGAATGAAAAAGCAGGCTGTGATGGCGATCAGAGGACGGGGATCGTCGACAGCACGCGACGGAGTGCATATTTGATCATGATCGTGGACCGGCCCTTCCCGCAAGGCGGCGAGGAAGGGCCGTTTTCCCTTACTCTTTCATCGACAGCCAGCGGGTGCGGTGGATGTCCTGGACGTTGTCGACGAAGCCCTCGATCTTCGGCGAGACGACGTTCTTGGAGACGTAGTAGTAGATCGGGATGGCGGCGAACTCGTCCAGCGCCAGCTGCTCGGCCTTCTTGAAGATCTCGGCGCGCTTGGTCAGATCCGTCTCGTGCGTTGCCTTCCTTGATCAGCTTGTCGAACTCGGGATTCGACCAGCGGCCGTAGTTCATCTGGACGCCTGCTGACCGAGGAGGTTCAGGAAGTTGTCCGGGTCGTTGTAGTCGGCGAGCCAGCCGGCGCGGCCGATCTCGACCTCGCCGCGCTGCAGCTGGTCGTAATGCACCTTGGTTTCGGCGTTGAAGAGCTCGACCTCGACGCCGATCGGCTTCCACATCGAGGCGATCGCCACGGCGATGCGCTGGTGGTTGTCGTTGGTGTTGTAGCTGAGCACGGCATGCAGCGGGTTGTCCGGGCCGAAGCCGGCTTCCGTGCAGCAGCTTCTTGGCTTCTGCGACCTTGCTCGTTATAGGGCATGTCCTTCCAGCTGACATAGGCCGGCTCGCCGTAGTTCGCGGTGCCCGGCGGCACCCAGGAATAGGCCGGCAGTTCGCCGGTGCCGAGGATGTGCGGGCCGATGACGTCGCGGTTGACCGCCATCGAGAGAGCCTGGCGGACGCGCTTGTCGCTGAAGGGCGGCTTCGTGCGAGTTGACGACGTAGTAGTAGAGGCCGAAGAACGGCGCGACATGCGCCTGGCCGGGCAGGTTCGTCTTCATCCACTCGTACTGGTCGGTCGGGAAGTCGGTGAGGATGTCGAACTCGCCGGCGCGATAGCGCTTGAGCGCGGCTTCCTGGTCCTCGAGCACGAAGAACTTCGCGCCGTCGATCTTCAGATCCTTGGCCCGTACTACTGGTCGTTCTTGACGGTGCGTGACGTGCGAGCCCGGAACCCACTCGACCGGCTTGTAGGGGCCGTTGGTGACGATGTTGCCGATCTTGACCCAATCCTCGCCCTTGGCCTCGACGACGTGCTTCGGCAGCGGATAGGCGGTGTAGTGCGTCAGGGCCTTGAGGAAGTAGGGGGTCGGGTTTTCGAGGGTGATCTCGAGCGTCTTGTCGTCGATCGCCTTGACGCCGAGCTCGTTGAGATCGGTGATCTCGCCCTTGTTGATCTTTTCGGCATTCTTGATGGTGAACTGCAGATAGGCGTAGTCGGCGGCGGTCTTCGGGTCGAAGAGGCGCTGGAAGGCGAAGACGAAGTCTCCGGCCGTTACCGGCTGGCCATCCGACCACTTGATGCCGTCGCGAAGCTTGAAGGTGTAGACGTGGCCGTCATCCGAAATCGTCCAGCTTTCGGCCTGGCCCGGGATCGGATTGTCCTTGGCGTCTTCGGTGACGAGGCCTTCGAAGATGTCGCCGACGATGCGATTTTCCCAGTCGCCGGAGAGCTTTTGCGGATCGAGCGACGTAGGATCGCCGCCGTTATGAATGTTGAGGGTGGCCGCATGGGCCGAGAAAGCCAGCAATGTGCCAAGCATTGCCGACGCTAGAAATTTTTTCGTGAAATGGTTCATGGTGGCCCCACCTTTCTAGGCTTTTTCGCCTATTCTTAGTCATTTGTTCCCGGTTTTGACCTGTTACGTGCAGGTCAACGCGCACCTTATCCCAAAGGTTTGGCGTTGCAACCCCTATTACGGAGCGTTGATGGGGGGTGTGGAAGCGTTGATGGGGGGTGTGGACAAGCCGGTAAGCGACGTTTGCTTTGCTGTCTGCGTCCCACCCAAAAGAGGTCGCTTGTGCAGTTGTTTTTTGTTTTCCGGGCTTTAGTCTGTGCGCATTCGAGCGGCGCGGGAGATCCGGCAAATGGCAATGCAGGACAGCGGACTGGTGGCGGGGCGCGGTAATCTATCAGGTTTATCCACGCTCGTTTCAAGATACGAACGGTGACGGCCTCGGCGACCTGAAGGGCATCACCCGCCGCCTCCCGCATATCGCCAGCCTCGGCGTCGACGCGATCTGGCTCGCGCCCTTCTTCAAATCGCCGATGGCGGACATGGGCTACGACGTCTCGGATTATTGCGACGTCGATCCGATCTTCGGGACGCTTGCCGATTTCGACGAGATGATGGCTGCTGCCCACTCGCTCGGGCTGAAGGTCATCATCGACCAGGTGATCTCGCATACGTCCGACCAGCATCCGTGGTTTGTGGAGAGCCGCGTCGAACCGCACCAATCCCAAGGCGGACTGGTACGTCTGGGCCGATCCGAAGCCCGACGGCACGGCACCGAACAACTGGCTTTCGATCTTCGGCGGGCCGGGCTGGGAATGGGACGGGGTGCGGCGCCAATACTATCAGCACAATTTCCTGACTTCGCAGCCGGACCTGAACTTCCATAATAAGGAGGTGCAGGAAGCCGTGTTGAAGACGGTGAAGTTCTGGCTCGACCGCGGCGTCGACGGCTTCCGGCTCGATACGGTCAACTATTACTTCTGCGACAAGCTGCTTCGTGACAATCCGCCTCATGAGCCGGAGGATGAGCGACGGCGGCCTTGATGCGCCCGATACCAATCCCTACGGCATGCAGAACCATCTCTACGACAAGACGCAGCCGGAAAATCTCGATTTCCTGAAGCGTTTCCGGGCGCTGCTCAATCAGTATGAAGGGCGAGCGACGGTTGGCGAGGTCGGCGACGGGGCGCGGTCGCTGAAAACTGTCGCTGCTTATACCACCGGCGGCGACAAGCTGCACATGTGCTACACCTTCGATCTGCTGGGCCCGGATTTCACGGCCGCGCATATTCGCAACTGCGTCGAAACCTTTCAGAGCATGGTTGTCGACGGGTGGGTTTGCTGGGCCTTCTCCAACCACGACGTCAACCGCCATGTCAGCCGGTTCTCAAAGACCGTGGAAGAGCGGCCGGTGATCGCCAAGCTGGCGATTTCGGTGCTCGCGGCGCTGCGCGGCTCGATCTGCCTCTACCAGGGAGAAGAACTCGGACTTGCCCGAAGCGGAGCTTGCTTTCGAGGATCTGCGCGATCCCTACGGCATCCGCTTCTGGCCGGCCTTCAAGGGCCGCGACGGATGCCGGACGCCAATGCCCTGGGAGGCGGGCAAGGCACATGCGGGCTTCACCTCGGCGGAGAAAAGCTGGCTGCCGGTTCCTTACGAGCAGGCGGCCCTGTCCGTCGACACGCAGATAGCAGACGCGAACTCCGGTGCTCACCCACTATCGGCGGACACTGGAATTCCGGAAGCGGCATCCGGCGCTGCTCGACGGCGACATGGAGTTCGTGGGGACCAACAAGGATCTCCTGGCATTCACGCGCGGGAAGGGCGGAGAGAAACTGCTCTTCGTGTTCAACCTGACGCGAGAACCGGCAGAGTTCCGACTGCCCGCGGGTATGATGCTGGGCGAGCCGGTCGACATGCCGGGATTTGCGCTCGCTGCCGAATGGGTACGCCGTCAAGCTTGGGCCGCTGGATGCGTTCTGCTGCGCAGGTCGCTCGAGTCAGGCTGCGGAGGAACGCTTGACCGTTTGATCGCCTGCTGACCAGCAAGCAGACCGGCAGATCGAAGTATCTTCGTCTATAGCATCCCAATGCAAACCCATGTGGGCTGATCTCGACGGACTTGACGCTGTTCGGGTGTTGCGCCGAGGACGGCGGGGAAACCAGGCAAGCGGCACGCCAAGCGTGCGGCCGTCGTCGAGCACGCAACCGCACATCGTATGTTCGTCAAAACTGACCTTAGTTGCCGAAATGCTCATGCCATGCTCTTTCTATCGGCCGACCGGTTCTTGATGCACTTGTCGAATGATATCAGCAAGCTCGCGAGGATTGAAGCCTTTGCTGTCGGCGAGGGCTGACCGGTAGGGTCGATCCAAATTTTCGCTTCACCGTTTGGACCTGCGCGCGTGGATGTGCATTGGCTCACGCGGATCACCTTCGTTGGAATAGAAGAAGAATTTCAGACTTCCATGTCGAAAGACGAACGGCATAGCCTCACCCGATCAGCACGAACCTGTCCACATCCACCATGCCCCGTGTCCGAGATCTTCAGATGCGGGATCACGGGCAGCGGCAGGAAGGCGAGTTGCAGGAACGGTTCTTCGCAGCGTGGCGCCGAGCGCGAAGGCGGCCTGGCGCAGATGATGGAGCGTGTCGCGGACGTTCTCGTAAGGTTCGAGGCTCATCAGGCCGGCGACGGGCAGCGCGATTTCGCCGGTGACCTTGCCGTCCTCGACGACGACGAAGCCGCCCTTGATTTCTCCGAGCCGGTTGGCCGCGAGCGCCATGTCGTCCTCGTTGACGCCGACGACGCAGATATTGTGGCTGTCATGGCCGACGGTCGAGGCGATCGCGCCCTTCTTCAGGCCGAAGCCCTGGACGAAGCCGTTGGCGTGGTTGCCGTTCTTGCCGTGGCGCTCGATGACCGCGACCTTGATGATGTCGTTGACGAGATCGACACCGGTCTGGTTGCCCGTTGCCGGAAGGCGATAGCGGCGATGTTCGGTGATGATCTTGCCGGGCAGTGACGCCGATGACCGGCGTTTCGCCCTCGGCGACCGGGCACGCCGAAATCGGCGGCGTTGACGGGGCGGGCCTTGACGCTGTCGAGGCCGACGGGCGCGACCGGCTTGCGGGTGGCGAAGAGTTCGTCGGTGACGCGACGGCCGGCGGAAAAGACCATCTCGGCCTTGCAGTTTTCCAGGCTGTCGATGACGACGAGATCGGCGCGCCAGCCGGGGGCGACGAGGCCGCGATCGCATCAGCCCGAAGGCGCGGGCGGCGGAGATCGAGGCGGCGCGGTAGATCGCCAGCGGCTCGACGCCGTTGGCGATCGCCGTGCGGATCATGTAGTCGAGATGGCCCTGTTCGGCGATGTCGAGCGGATTGCGGTCGTCGGTGCAGAGCGCGAGGATAGGGCGACAGGCGCTCGGTGATGATCGGCATCAGCGCATGCAGGTCCTTGGAGACCGAGCCTTCGCGCACGAGGATGTGCATGCCCTTGCGGATCTTTTCGAGCGCTTCTGCGGCCGTCGTGCATTCGTGTTCGGTGCGGATGCCGGCCGAGAGATAGCCGTTGAGGTCGATGCCGCGCAGCAGCGGCGCGTGGCCGTCGATATGGCCGCCCTGGAAGGCTTCGAGCTTGGCCATGCAGACCGGATCCTTGTGGATCACGCCGGGGAAATTCATGAATTCCGCAAGGCCGATGACCTTGGGATGATCGCGGAAGGGCAGGAGCTTCTCGATCGGCAGATCGGCGCCGGAGGTTTCGAGATGTGTGGCGGGCACGCAGGAGGAGAGCTGGACGCGGATATCCATGATCGTTTCGAGCGACGAATCGAGAAAGAACTGGATGCCTTCGGTCGCCGAGCACATTGGCGATCTCGTGCGGATCGCAGATCGCGGTGGTGACGCCGTAGGGCAGGACGCAGCGGTCGAATTCATGCGGCGTGACGAGCGAGGATTCGATGTGCAGATGCGTGTCGATGAAGCCCGGAACGACGATCTTGCCGGAGATGTCGATCTCGGTTGCGCCCTCATAGCTGCCGCAGGTGCCGACGATGCGATCGCCGCAGATGGCGATGTCGGATGCGACCAGTTCGCCCGTGACGAGATCGAAGAAACGGCCGCCCTTCAAGACGATATCGGCCGGCATGACGGCCTGTACCCTGGTCGATGAGGCGTTCGAGTTTGGTCGGTCATGGGTCATGCCTCTGTTGCCTGGCGTATACGCTGGCCCGTTATAGCTGATAGATGCATCGGACGAAAGTCGACACTGAGAACGGCAGGCTGCTCCACAAACGAAAACCGGGCGCCGACAGGCGCCCGGTCACGTGAAATGGTCATTATCCGGCGTTATTCGGCAGCGACGATCTTGCCGGCTTCCCACTTGTAGAGCGAGAAGCTCTGCGAGGTGAGGTCGCCGGTTTCGCCATAGGTGAGCTTGCCGATGGCGGTCGCGATCGGCTCGCCGGTCTTCAGGGCGGTTGCAACGGCTTCGGCGTCCTCGGCGCTGCCGGCCTTCTCGATGCCGGCCTTCGAGCACTTCGACGGCGGCATAGGCGTTCAGCGTGAAGGCTTCGGCGGGATGTTCTTGGCGGCCGAGCGCATGCGACGGCCGCCTTGGAGTCTGGCGTTCTTCGTCGCGTCGGAGGCGTTGGTGAAGACCGTGCCTGCGGCGGCTTCCGTGCCGATGCTCCAGAATTCGGTGTTGGACAGGCCATCACCGCCGATGATCTGGCCTTGAGCGGAGAGGTCATGCGAGCTGGCGGACGAGCAGGCCGCCTTCCGGATGGTAGCCGCCGAAATAGAGCACATCGACCTTCTCGGCCTTGAGGCGGGTGGTGAGCGCGCTGAAATCCTTGTCGCCGGGCGTGAGCGCGTCGTTGATGACTTCGGTGATGCCGCCGGCGTTCAGCGTTGCCTTGAAGGCGTCGGCGAGGCCTTTGCCATAGGCGCCCTTGTCGTTGAGGATGGCGATGCGCTTGTCCTTGAAATGCTTCAGGACATAGGCTGGCGGCAACTTCGGCCTGCTGGTCGTCGCGGCCGCAGGTGCGCAGGATGTTGGTCAGGCCGCGCTTGGTCAGGTCCGGCGCGGTCGCCGTCGGCGTCACCATCAGGACGCCGTTTTCGGCCAGAACGTCGGAAGCCGGGATGGCGACGCCGGAGGTCACCGGGCCGACGACGAAGCGGATGCCTTCGCCGACGAGCTGGTTTGCGGCGGAGACGCCCTGCTTCGGCTCGCCGGCGTCGTCGGCGAGCTTCAGCACGACCTTTTCGCCGAGAATGCCGCCGTTCTTGTTGATCTCGTCGACGGCGGCCTGGGCGCCGTTCTTCACCTGATCGCCATAGGCGGCGACCGGGCCGGTCAGCGGCGCGATCAGGCCGATGATGATGTCGGCATGGGCAAGCGGCGCAAAGGCCAGCGAGGCGACGAAGGTCGCGCCCGTCAATGTCTTGAGATTCATTTGTCTCTCTCCTTGGGTGGGGTCGTTCAGGCCCGCGATGACTGCCGCGACAGCGAAACCAGTTCGTTCAACAACCCGAAGGCGAGTGTGCCAAAGGACGACGGCTACGGTGCGGTCAATGCGTCCGTCCGGCCATGTTTTGGCTTCGGAAGGCGCAAGGCAGGATTCTCTAGGAATTTTACCGCCAATTCCGCAAGGAAATAACAAAAACGAGGCCCGCAATCGTCCAATCTGGACCGCTGCGGGCCGCGGAAATCTGTCGATTCAGATGTTGTTCTGCAGAACCTCGCGCAGCTTTCCGAACAGCTCGTCGATCTGGCTCTTTCTCGATGATCAGCGGCGGCGAAAGCGCGATGATGTCGCCGGTCGTGCGGATCAGCAGCCGTTTTCATAGGCCTTCAGGAAGGCGGTGAAGGCGCGCTTGGTGGGTTCGCCGGCGATCGGGTCCAGCTCGATCGCGCCGATCAGGCCGATGTTGCGGATGTCGATGACATGCGGGCAGTCCCTCAGCGAATGCAGCGCGTCGGCCCAGTAGTCGGAGAGTTCGGCGGCGCGGGTGAGCAGGCCTTCTTCCTTGTAGGTGTCGAGCGTGCCGAGTGCGGCGGCGGCAGGCGATCGGGTTGCCGGAATAGGTGTAGCCGTGGAAGAACTCGATCATGTGCTCCGGGCCGCTCATGAAGGCATCGTGGATCTCGGAGGTCACGAAGACGGCGCCCATCGGGATGACGCCGTTGGTCAGGCCCTTGGCGGTGGTGATCATGTCGGGCTTGACGTCGAAATACTGCGCGGCGAAGGGCGCGCCGAGGCGGCCGAAGCCGGTGATGACTTCGTCGAAGATCAGCAGGATGCCGTGCTTGGTGCAGATCTCGCGCAGCTTCTGCAGGTAGCCCTTCGGCGGGATGAGAACGCCGGTGGAGCCGGCGACCGGCTCGACGATGACGGCGGCGATGGTCGAGGCGTCATGCAGCGTGACGATGCGTTCCAGTTCGGTGGCGATGTCGCCGCCATGTTCCGGCTCGCCCTTGGTGAAGGCGTTCTTGTCCGGCAGATGGGTGTGCGGCATGTGGTCGACGCCGGTCAGCAGCGTGCCGAACATCTTGCGGTTGGAGACGATGCCGCCGACCGAGATGCCGCCGAAATTGACGCCGTGATAGCCGCGTTCGCGGCCGATCAGGCGGAAGCGCGAGCCGTTGCCCTTCACGCGGTGATAGGCGAGCGCCACCTTGAGCGCGGTCTCGACGGATTCGGAACCGGAATTGGTGTAGAGAACGTGGTCCATGCCTTCCGGCGCGATGTCGACGAGGCGGTTTGCCAGCTCGAAGGCCTTCGGATGGCCGAGCTGGAAGGCCGGAGCGTAGTCGAGTTCGCCCGCCTGCTCGCGGATCGCCTCGGTGATCTTCGGGCGGCAGTGGCCGGCATTGACGCACCAGAGGCCAGCGGTGCCGTCGAGCACCTGACGGCCGTCATGGGTCGTGTAGTACATGTCCTTGGCGCCGACGAACATGCGCGGCTCCTTCTTGAACTGCCGGTTGGCCGTAAACGGCATCCAGAAGGCGCGAAGATCGTTTGGTGCATTGAGGCGATTGGACATGCTGTTCTCCTGGCCGTCACGAGGCCGTTCCCGGGGCTTTGAGCCCATATTTTTACTGTCCGGTCAAATTATCAGCGCTTCTTGGGGCGTCAAGCCATGCACGTCATCTCTGGCGGGGCATTCCGCGCAGTAAGTGCATAAGATGCCCAGGACGGGAAATGGGACTGCACCGGTGGGGTCGGGAGCACTCTCCTGAAAACAAACAAGACCGGCAAGTGAGAGACTTGCCGGTCAAGAGTAATAATTATCGTGCTGAAATACTGCTCGCCGTACCATTCCGGATACATCCCTTTGGCGGCACGACTTTTTGGCGGACGTTATGTCTGCGCTTAGTATTAGGCTGCGGATCTGCTGCGGTCCTGAGCCGCATAAATCTCCTCGAGCGTCGCCAGTATCTTGATCACTGGTTCCGAGTTGCTCGAGTAGTAAATGGTCTGGGCGTCGCGGCGCGTCTTTACCAGCTTCTGCGCCCGCAGCTTCGACAGGTGCTGCGAAAGCGCGGACTGGCTAAGGCCAACCTGGGTTGCAAGTACGCCAACGGGTACTTCGCCTTTGACGAGGCTGCAAAGAATCAGGAGGCGCTTGGGATTCGCCATCGCTGATAGAAGGGCGGCCGCCGCATTGGAGTGGTCTGACAAGTCGGTAGTTTCCATAATTTCAAATCTTCCTAGGCGAATGGGTACTTCCGTATAGGCACAGGGCGTTAAACGGCGGGGGTGGCGGACATGCAAAAACTAGCAAGTGGTTCAGAAGATTGTATATACCTAAATTTCACGTATCGAGTATGCTGTTTTAGATATGTGTGACACAATGTCCGCCGCATTGCCGATGGATGACTCAAATTCATAACGCTTGAGCAAATCACCGGAAATAGCGTCGAACCCTCCGCAATCCACCCCGCATATGCGCCATACCCCGCCGTTTGGCCCCTTAAAGAGCTTTGCAAGCGCTTCGGATAGATCGGGATGCCTCTCTACTAAATCTCGCACTATCCGCGCTGCCTCGGCGGCGACGGCTTCGTTCGCCGGCGAAAGAATCATCAGGTCGGCGCCTTCCAGAAGATAGGCGCGGCCGAAGCCGCCGTTAAGGCTCGCCGATTGCGGAACAAGACGGAAGAAGCGGAAGTCCGCAAAGTCGATGTAGAGCTTCGCCTTCGCATGCCGGTCAAGGAAGCGCGAACGGATGCGTTCGTGAACGGCGCTTCCTCTTTCAACCGGCTCGGCAATGCATTGGGTGGTGAGCCTTGGATGCGCGAGGGGATCGCCACTGCCTGGCTCCCCGGTCAAGAGGGATGAGCGCGGGTCGGCGTCCAGCGCCTTCGTATGCGCCGACAGCGCCGAAACGAGGATGACGGGCACGCCGTCGATATCGGTGCCCAGCAGCACGCGGCTCGCAAAGGGAAAGCCGGTCTCGGGATCGAGAACCGCCAGGCTGCCGTAGCGGGCAGCGCGCAGCAGGATGCGGCCAAGCGTGCGGGCTTCGCCGTCCGTCTCCCGCAAAACCGAAGTTCGATCTTTCATGTCCACTTTTCTGACGGAAGCGGACGGAAGGATCAAGCCTGTTCTTTGCGCCGGTGGCGGGTCAGGCCGCTGACGATATCCTGGGCCGAAATCGTGCCGATGATCGCGCCGTTGTCGACGACGCCGATGCTGCCCGGCTGGCGGGCAAGCGCGTCGAGAATATCGACGAGCGGCGTTTCGGCGCGTGCCGTCGCGCTGACGGTGGAGCCTGCCGCATGGCCGAGGCCAGGCTGCATGACGTCCTGCGCCGTCAGCATCGTTATCGGGTTCATGTGCTGCACGAAGTCCGCGACATACTGGTCCGCCGGATTCTTGACGATGTCCTGCGGCGTGCCGCACTGGATGATGCGGCCGCCCTCCATGATGGCGATGCGGTTGCCGATGCGGAAGGCCTCGTCCAGATCATGGCTGACAAAGAGGATCGTCTTCTTCAAGCGCCGTTGGAACTCCAGCAGTTCGTCCTGCAGACGGGTGCGGATGAGCGGATCGAGCGCGGAGAACGGTTCGTCCATCAGCAGGATCGGCGCGCCCGTCGCAAAGGCACGCGCGAGGCCGACACGCTGCTGCATGCCGCCGGAAAGCTCGTTGACCTTGCGGTTCGCCCATTTCGTCAAATTGACGAGTTCGAGCTGTTCCCCGACGCGCTTCTTGCGTTCGGTCTCCGGTACTCCGGCAAGTTCGAGGCCGAAGCCGACATTGTCCGCAACCGTGCGCCAAGGCAGCAAGGCAAACTGCTGGAACACCATGGAGACCGTGTGCATGCGCAGGTCGCGCAGCCCCTTGGCGCTGGTCTTGTAGGGATTGCAGGGACCGTGGGCGGTCGGCGACCGAAACCTCCCCGCGCACGACCGGCGCAAGGCCGTTGACCGCGCGCAGCAGCGTCGATTTGCCCGAGCCGGAAAGCCCCATGAGTACGAGGATTTCGCCTTCCTCGATCGTGAGCGAGGCGTCGGCGACGCCAAGCACCAGGCCGGTTGCGGCACCGATCTCGTCGCGGGTCTTTCCCTGATCGACCAGCGAGAGGGCGGTTTCCGGCTTGTCGCCGAAGATGATGCTGACATTGTCGAAGCGGACCGAGGTCATGCGCCGTCTCCTTCACCCGCGGTGCGGAACATGCGGTCGAGAATGATCGCCAGGATGACGATGCAGAGACCGGCTTCGAAGCCCTTGGCGACGTTCACAGTATTGAGTGCCCGCACCACCGGCACGCCGAGCCCGTCGGCACCAACGAGCGCAGCGATGACCACCATCGACAGCGACAGCATGATGGTCTGCGTCAGACCCGCCATGATCTGCGGCGTGGCGAAGGGAAGTTCGACCTTTCTGCAGCACCTGCATCGGCGTCGCGCCAAAGGATTCGGCTGCCTCGACAAGCGAAGGCGGCGTCGAGATGATGCCGAGGCGCGTGAGGCGGATAGGCGCGGGGATCGCGAAGATCACGGTCGCGATCAAGCCCGGAACCATGCCGAGGCCGAACAGAATCAGCGCCGGGATCAGATAGACGAAGGTCGGAATCGTCTGCATCAGATCGAGAACCGGGCGCAGCACCGAATAGACCCAGGCGCGGCGGGCGGCGGCGATGCCGAGCGGAATGCCGACGATCATGCTGACGAAGGTGGAGGCGAGAACGAGCGCGAGCGTCTCCGTCGTCTCCTTCCAGTAGCCCTGGTTCATGATGAGCAGCAGCCCGAGACAGGTGAAGACGGCAACGGTGATCGACCGCCGCAGCCACCAGGCAAGCGCACCGATGGCGACGATGACGATCAACGGGTTCGGCGTCTGCAGCACGAAGAGCAGCGCGTCGATGACGTGCGACAACAGGAAGGCGAGCTGGTTGAAGAACCAATCGGCGTTGGTCGTCAGCCAATCCACAAAGGACTTGGCCCAGGGGCCAATCGGAATTTTAGCGTCGGTAATCCAGTTCAAGGGCTCGCCCATCCAGAAAGAGCAGTAAATCGCAATGAAAATGGAAACGGGGCAGAATCTGCTGCCCCGTTTGCTTCATCGTCAGAGACCGAGGCTTTTCTTGACGGCCGCAAGGCCATCACCGCTGCCGTCGCGCGTCTTGACGCCGGCGAGCCAGGGCTCGAGCGCGGCCGGATTGGCCTTCAGCCATTCCGTCGCTGCTTTTTCCGGCTCTTCGCCGTCATTCAGGATCTTGCCCATGATCTGGTTTTCCATATCGAGCGTGAAAATCAGGTTCTTGATCAGCGTGCCGACGTTCGGGCATTCGGTCGAGATAACCGGCGCGGACGTTGGTGAAGACCTTGGCGCCACCGAAGTCGGGGCCGAAGACGTCGTCGCCGCCGGTCAGGTAGGTCAGCTTGAAGTTGGTGTTCATCGGATGGGGCTCCCAGCCGAGGAAAACCACCGGCTTGCCTTCCTTTTCGGCGCGGGCGACCTGCGCCAGCATGCCCTGTTCGGAGGATTCGACGAGCTCGATGCCCTTCAAGCCGAAGGTGTCCTTGTCGATCATGTCGATGACGAGGCGGTTGCCGTCGTTGCCGGGCTCGATGCCGTAGATCTTGCCGTCCAGTTCGTCCTTGTGGGCGGCGATATCCTTGAAGTCCTTGATGCCGAGTTCAGCACCCTTGGCGTTGGTCGCGAGCGTGTATTTCGCGCCGACAAGGTTCGGGCCGTAGGATTCGACCGACTTGTCATCGAGGAAGGGACGGACGTCCTTTTCCTGCGTCGGCATCCAGTTGCCGAGGAAGACGTCGATGTCCTTGTTCTTCAGCGACTGGTAGGTGACCGGCACGGAAAGAACCGTTGACCTTCGGCTCGTAGCCGAGGCCCTTCAGGATGACGGAGGCGGTCGCGGTGGTTGCAGTGATGTCCGTCCAGCCGACATCCGAAAAGCGGACGGTGGAGCAGCTATCGGGATCGGCAGCGAATGCGGTCGTCGCCACGGAGAGGGCAGCAACCGCGGTTACGGTGATCAGTTTGAATGCGCTTGTTGTTTTCATTTTAAACTCCCAGTCTTACGTTCCCAAGCCAAGCACCAATAGCCGACATTTACAAGCGACCTCAGTGCGTTTGCGGCGGATTGGCCACCCCGAATGCGACGTGCCGCATTTTTCGTGAAATGCCGGGATTCCAGGCCCTCCTGCAATTTCCGTCTTCGGATTTTCTGTGATTATCGATTCTGCGGTCTTTTCTTTGGCGATTCGAGCTTTCAAGAAGCAAAATACGGAGAAAACGATGGCAAAACTCTATTTCAACTACTCGACGATGAATGCCGGCAAGTCGACGATGCTGCTGCAGGCCTCCTACAACTACCAGGAACGCGGCATGCGCACCGTTCAGCTGATCGCCGCCTTCGACGAGCGCACCGGCAAGGGCATCATCGGCTCGCGTATCGGCCTGGAAGCGAGCGCGATCGCGTTCGAAGGACATGACCGATCTCTTTGCCCTCATCAAGCGACTGAGCAGCGAAGGCGAGCCGATCGCCTGCATCTTCGTCGACGAGGCGCAATTTCATGACGCGCGAGCATGTCTGGCAGCTTGCCCGCGTGGTCGATCGGCTCAATATACCGGTCATGGTCTACGGCCTTCGGACCGATTTCCAGGGCAAGCTGTTTCCGGCTTCCGAGGAACTGCTTGCGATCTGCCGACGAGATGCGCGAGGTGCGCACCATCTGCCATTGCGGCCGGAAAGCGACGATGGTCGTGCGGCTCGACGCCGAGGGAAAGGTTGTCCGGGAAGGCGCGCAGATCGAAGTCGGCGGCAATGAGAAATACGTATCGCTCTGCCGCCGGCATTGGGACGACGCGATGAACGGCGAATGGCTCGCCGAGGCGGTTTGAGGTTCGGCGGCCGAGCCGCTAGACTGACAGCGGAGATTCCCTGGAGAGACTGGTGCGCAAAGCGTCCTCGTTCGATAATCAACTTGAAGCCGCCGACGCTCTTGCCTCGGCCCTGCGCGCTGACGCAGCCGCATGCGCAGCCTACGTCGAAGATTTCGCGCGCAACGGAGCGCAATCCGGCGACGAGGCGTTTCTGGAGCAGCAGAGCCGGTTTCAGGCCTTTGCCGCAGCTCAGGCGAAGTTCGATGCACTGCTTGGCGAAATGGTGGCGGGCCTCGATCGGACGACGGCCGATGTCTTCGCCGATCTTGACAGCTTTCGCGGCCTGACCGCACGCGAGAAGCTGACGGGCCGGTTTTCCAGGCAGCGTATGTGGCGCCTGCACAGTCAGCGCCTGCGCGAGGCACCTGTTATCGAGCGGCTTCTCGATCTGCTGTCGAAATCCAATGCCATTGCCGGATTGGCCGCCAGCCACCGTGAATTTGCGCTTGCTTGCCACAAGGCGACAGAGGGCGGCCTCGTCAGTATCGTCGACCAGCGCCGGCGTCTTGTCGATGCCATCGATATTGCGCGATTGCGGATGAAGGAGCTGAACGCGAAGGCGCTGACGACGCAGGGACGCATCGGCGTTTACGGCGGCAGGGCCGAATGGGAGCGGATGGAGGAGGAGCGGCGCACGCTCAAGGCGGAGGCTGACAGGATTGCCGAAGAAGAGCTGAAAATGCGCGACGACGGCCAGCGCCGCGAGCGCTTCATTACGATGTTCCAGGGGTTTGCCGACGCATTGAACAGCCAGATCGGCCTTTGCAACGCATTGGTCCGCAAGCTGTCGATCGATACGGAAGAGCGGCTGATCATCTATCGGGCGCAGGTGGATACCAATGTTCCGGGATCGAAAGCGAAAATAACGCAAGAGCTGTTTCCGCATATTGCCGGGCCGATTGCCCTGTTCGAAAAAGGCATGCTCGTTCCTCAGGATATCGAATCGCGCAAGGCGGCGGCGGATGCGGCATTCGGCAAGAAGTTCGCGGCGTTTGCCGAAGGTAACGCCTCGACCGAGGCGCCGATCATCGATCTGACACAGAGGTCCTCCTGGCTAAGGCTGCGCTTCCTGCGGTCCTGGTGACGGTGGATGAAATCTTCCACTTACGGTGCAGGTGGTCCTATTCTTCGGCTTGCAGCTGCCGAGAGCGCGGGGCGATGCAAGGAGCAAAAATCTCTCCTTCATGTTGTGCTCGAACGAGCAAACACATATGTGAATGCAGGACTTTCTGACGTTCGCCAGGATTTTGGGAGAAGGGCATGCTCGACCGGATCGCCGGTTTCTTCAGGCTTATCGGCCGCACGATCGCCCGCTGGTTCAGCCTTCTTGCCGCCTGGGCGTTCTGGCCCTTTCTTGCCGCGCACGGCTGGTACCAGCGCCGGACATGGATGATCCGGATCCCCATCGTTGCGCTCGTGGCGCTGCTGGTCGCTCTTTACGGCTATTTCATCTGGCAGACTCAGGTCTGGACGAATTTCGATCCGTCCTTTGTCAATCAATACCGTCTTTCCGAGCGTAAGGTTCCTGCCGGGCAGGAGCTGCCGGTTGCCGCCGACGCGCCTGCGACCGCGGCCAAAACCTGCCAGCGCTCCGCCATCGTCGATGTCACAGCCGATCTGACCGACTTCAACGTCAACCAGAACGCATGGATTTCTTCCATGCTGCTCTACCGGCTTGGCTTTTTCGGCATCGACTGGGATCACACGCCGTTTCTCGACAACAAGGCGTCTTTCCAGCGTGGCGTGAATCAGGCCGTACGGCGGACGTCCGCCGAGCTCGTCGATACGCTCGGCCGCGTGCGGGGTACCTCCGGCATCAACAACGATCTGCAGAGCGCCCGCGGCAACCTGCAATTCGACGAATACAGCTGGTATTTCGGGCTCAATCCGTTCGGGCCGAAGACGCCGACACCGAGCTATTACCGCTCGGCCGTCCAGAGCCTGCGCAAGTTCAATACCGATCTTGCCAACTGCAACGCGATTTTCGACAGCCGCGCCGACAACCTCATCCAGTTCATCGACCGCATTGCCAACGATCTCGGCGGCACGTCCGACATCCTCGCCGAGCGTTCGGAGAACCACAATCGCGGCTGGTTCGATACGCGCGCCGATGACCGCTTCTGGTTCGCCTACGGGCAGCTCTATGCCTACTACGCCATCCTTTCGGCGGCGCAGGCGGATTTTTCGCAAGTGGTGGCGGAGCGCAATCTCGGCGCGATCTGGGGCGGCACGACGAAGCAGTTCCAGGCGGCCCTGCGCATCCAGCCGGCGATCATTTCCAACGGCCGCGAGGACGGCTGGATCATGCCAAGCCATCTAGCGACCATGGGCTTCTATATCCTGCGGGTGCGGTCGAACCTCGTGGAAATGCGTTCGGTCCTCGATCGCTGACAATCAGGACGCGGACATTGTTTTCAAACCCGATGTGGAGGTTCGGCATTCGCAAGCGGACGCCAATCTCCGCTCATCGGAGGCTGCGCTGATCCGGTTTCTCAGTCGATGAGCTTCAATCGGATGGCCTTTGCGACCAACTGGGTGCGGTTGACGCAATCAAGCTTCTTGATGGCATTCGTCATGTAGGCGTTCACGGTATGGTCGGAAAGCGCGAGGATCTGGCCTATTTCAACCGACGTTTTCCCCTGGGCGGTCCAGCGAACAACTTCGAGTTCGCGCGTCGAGAGCGCGATGTGAGCGCAATCTTCGTTGCGCTTGACGACGTTGTAGGCATCGAGCGCGTGGAGGGCGATCATCCCCAGTTCGTTGATCTCGCTCTGGCCGAACGATGCGCGCTCGCCTGAAAGCCAGAAAACCAGCCGCTTGCCATCTGCCGCATTGATCGGGAACATGATGCCCGCCGTCATTTTGTGCTGGAGCATCAGGTTGCGCAGTTCGGCCGGAAACGACGAGGTGGTTGCAGGATCAGAGAGGTGCCAAACTTGCGGAAGGGCGGATTCCCGCACCTTTGCCGCGAAAGAACAGGCGCGCAACATATGACCATGATCGAAGTCTCTGAGGTACGTGCCTGGCAAAGATGTTTGGATAATAAGAGGTTTGAGAAATAGGTCCTCCGCGGAGGGTGCATTCATCAGTGTACAGTGGGAAAGACCGAACGCGCCTGCAATCCTGTGCAAGGCTTGGTTAAAAAGCGCGCGCGTTCGCGCAGACGGCCAATTCTGCTGATAAAACTGACTGCCTTTCGGAGGTAGTCATGTAAGACATAATGCGCCCCGCCTTGCCTTCATGTTACCGCTATCAAATACGTTAATTGCTATGCATACTAGCCTAAATTGACCTAATACGCTCTGATTAATTCGAAGTGTTAAAAATTAATCACACTATCACGCGTTATGGTTGTATTTAAGATTATACAGGTAGCAGCCCTGCCGACTTTACTTCTTCCATAACCGCATAGGTATGCGTTTCCCGCACTCCCGGAAGCGGCAGAATCACTTCGGAAAGAAACTGCCGGTAGGCCTCCATGCCCGCGACCCTTGCCTTGACGAGATAATCGAAGCCGCCGGCGACCATGTGGCACTCCATGACATCGTCCGAGCGCTTCACGGCGTCTGCGAAAGCGTCGAAGACATCGGGCGTCGTGCGGTCGAGTTTGACCTGAACGAAGACGAGCAGCGTGCGGCCGAGCTTTTCCGGCGACAGGACGGCCATGTAGCCGGTAATATAGCCGTCGCGCGTGAGACGCTTGACGCGCTCGGCCGTCGCGGTCGGCGAGAGGCTGACGCGCTCGGCAAGCTCGATATTGGAAAGGCGGCCTTCCTTCTGCAGCGCGCGGAGAATCTTGCGGTCGAGACGGTCGAGTTCTTTCATTTTTCACGGCCTTTCGTGCAGTCGGTAGCCGAATAAAATTCGCTGACCCATCTATTTAGTGAAAAACCCTCCGAATGAACAGCTATGTTGCGGATATCACGGAGAACCCCTCATGAATTTGCAGATTGCCACGGAGATATCCCCTGTTCAACGCTCCATTTGCCGGTGACGACGACCGCCTGCTGCATGCATTCAGCGAAAGGCTGCAGTTCAGCGCCGCCGAGGACAAGGCGATCGACAAGCGCGCCGGCGACATGATCAAGGCGATCCGCAACAATGCCGGCTCGATGGGCGGCGTCGAGGATTTCCTGCGCGAATACGGGCTTTCGACGCGCGAAGGTCTGGCACTCATGGTTCTCGCCGAAGCGCTGCTGCGGGTTCCCGATGCGCTGACGCAGGACAAGCTGATCGAGGACAAGCTCAAGGAAGGCGGCTGGAGCGAACACGAGGGCAAGGCCGACAGCTGGTTCGTTTCGGCTTCCGCCTGGGCGCTCGGCCTGTCCGCCCGCATCATCCGCCCCGGCGATACGCCTGAAGGGGTCGTG
This sequence comes from uncultured Alphaproteobacteria bacterium, assembly GCA_963838565.1. Lineage (GTDB taxonomy): Bacteria > Pseudomonadota > Alphaproteobacteria > Rhizobiales > Rhizobiaceae > Rhizobium. The sequence continues at coordinate 243,939 of CAWIRO010000014.1, read as the reverse complement.
CGCGGCCTCGTCAAGCGCCTCGGCCTGCCCACGGTGCGCAATGCGACGAAGCAGGCGATGCGTTTCCTCGGTCATCATTTCGTGCTCGGGCGAAACGATCAAGGACGCGCTGAACCGCGCCGCAAAGAGCGAGGAGAAGGGCTATCGCCATTCCTTCGACATGCTGGGCGAGGGCGCGCGTACGGCCGAAGACGCCAAGCGCTACTGGCAGTCCTACGCGAAGGCGATCGAGGCGATCGGCACGCTGGATGGCGAAGAACGCCAAGTCCAAGGAACTGCCGGACCGGATGGGCATCTCGGTGAAGCTCTCGGCGCTGCATCCGCGCTATCTTGCGACGCATCGCGACCGGGTGATGAAGGAACTGGTGCCGGATCTTCTGAAGCTCGCGCAGATGGCCAAGGCGCATCAGCTGAATTTCACCGTCGATGCAGAGGAGGCCGACCGTCTGGAGCTTTCGCTCGACGTGATCGCCGCCGTATTCAGCGATCCCTCGCTCGACGGCTGGGACGGTTTCGGCCTCGCGATCCAGGCCTATCAGAAGCGGGCGACGGCGGTGATCGACTATATCGACGCGCTCTGCGCCAAGCTTGGCCGCCGCATGATGGTGCGTCTCGTCAAGGGCGCCTATTGGGACACCGAGATCAAGCGCGCGCAGGAGCGCGGCCTCGACGACTATCCTGTATGGACGCGCAAGCAGGCGACGGACCTTTCCTATCTCGCCTGCGCCAAGCAGATGCTCGACAAGCGCGCCCGCATCTTCCCGCAGTTCGCGACGCATAACGCGCTCACCGTTTCGACCATCCTGGAGCTTGCGGGCGAAGACCGCACCGGCTTCGAATTCCAGCGCCTGCATGGCATGGGCGAGACGCTCTACAATCATCTTCTCGACAGCAACGACCGCATCGCCTGCCGCATCTATGCGCCGGTGGGCGGCTATCGCGACCTGCTCGCCTATCTTGTCCGCCGTCTTCTGGAAAACGGCGCGAACTCCTCCTTTGTCGCCATGGCCGGCGACAAGAATACGCCGATCAAGGCGCTGCTCGAGCGCCCGGCCGACAAGCTTCAGCTCGATACCGGCGCCAGCGCCCGCAACAGCAAGATCCCGATGCCACTCAATATATATGGCAAGCGGAAGAACAGCTCAGGCCTGGAATTCGGCCATCGCGAGACCTTGGAGGGGCTGATGAGCAAGATTGGCAAGGAAGCCGCTGCGATCTCGGCAGCGCCGCTCATCCCCGGCGTGTCCCCGGCAGGGGCGGAGACGGCGGTGATCTCGCCGTCCGATCATTCGCACAAGGTCGGTTCCGTGCGCAATGCGACGGCTGCCGATGTGGACAAGGCCTTTGCCGTTGCCGCCAAGGGCTTCAAGAGCTGGTCGCGCAAGCCGGTGGAAGACCGCGCCGCGGCCCTGGAGCGTATGGCGAATCTCATGGAGGAAAACCGCGACCGGCTGCTGGTGCTGCTTGCCGCCGAAGCCGGCAAGACGCTGGACGACGGCGTTGCCGAAATCCGCGAGGCGGTCGATTTCTGCCGCTACTATGCGGCCGAGGCCCGCCGCCAGTTCGGTACGATCACGAAAATGCCGGGACCGACCGGCGAGGACAATCGCTATCTTTGGCGGGGCCGCGGCGTCTTTGCCTGCATTTCACCCTGGAACTTCCCGCTGGCGATTTTCCTCGGCCAGGTTTCGGCGGCGCTCGTCGCCGGCAATGCCGTCATCGCCAAGCCCGCGCCGCAGACGCCGCTGATCGCCTATGAAGCCGTCAAGCTCTTCCATCAGGCGGGCATCCCGCAGGATGCGCTTCTGTTCGTTCCGGGCGGCCCGGAGGTGGGCGCGGCGATCACCGCGCATCCGGCACTCGGCGGCGTTGCCTTTACCGGCTCGACCAAGACGGCCTGGGCGATCAACCGCGCGCTTGCCGCCAAGGACGGCCCGATCGTGCCGCTGATTGCCGAAACCGGCGGCCTCAACGCGATGATCGTCGATGCGACGGCGCTTTCGGAGCAGGTGGCCGACGACGTCGATCCTCTCGGCCTTCCGTTCGGCCGGCCAGCGCTGCTCGGCGCTGCGCCTGCTTTTCCTGCAGGAGGACGTCGCCGAGAACATGACGCAGATGATCGAAGGGGCCGCGCCGCGAGCTTCAACTCGGCGATCCGAGCCTGGAGACGACCGACGTCGGCCCGATCATCGACGACAAGCAGAAGGCCATGCTGGAGGCACATATCGCCGATATGCGGAAGAGCCAGAAGGTGCGCTATGCGGGCAAGGCGCCGTCCGGCGGCAGCTTCTTTGCGCCGCATATCGTCGAGCTCGACAAGCCCTCGGCCCTGACCAAGGAGGTCTTCGGCCCCGTTCTGCACATCGTGAAGTGGAAGGCGAAGGATTTGCCGAAGGTGCTGGAGGACATCCAGGCATCCGGCTACGGCCTGACGCTCGGCGTCCACAGCCGCATCGAAGCGACGATCCGAACCGTCACCGACGCGCTCGACACCGGCAACGTCTATGTCAACCGCAACATGATCGGCGCTGTCGTCGGTACCCAACCGTTCGGCGGCTCCGGCCTGTCCGGCACCGGCTTCAAGGCCGGCGGTCCCGCCTACCTGCAGCGCTTTGCGCAGGAACAGGTGATCTCCGTGAACACCGCGGCAGCGGGCGGCAACGCCAGCCTGATCGCAATGGGTGACGGCTGAAGCTGAGATCGAAGGCGCTCCCCTGCCAAGGGAGCGTCACCTCTGGCTTTTCAGTACATTCTTCGACGTATTCCCGCCGGCCGCGCGTGCATCGCTGCTGCGGCAAACGCTAGAACAATGCTTTTCCGGAATTTTCCTGTGCTTCAACGCGGCTGACCGCTTTTGGCCCAGCGGTCGCCTCTTGTTTCCGGTCCGCGGATAAGGTCATGCTCCGGCAGAGATAAAGCCTTGGGGGATTACCAGCGTGGCCATGAAATCCGACATCGAAATCGCTCGTGCAGCGAAGAAGAAACCGATTTACGAGATCGGCGCGGCGCTCGGCATCCCGGCGGAGCATCTCGCCCCCTATGGTCACGACAAGGCGAAGGTCAGCGCGGAATTCATCGCCGCGCAGGCGCAGAAGAAGGATGGCAAGCTGATCCTTGTGACCGCCATCAACCCGACGCCGGCGGGCGAGGGGAAGACGACGACCACGGTCGGCCTCGGCGATGGTCTCAATCGCATCGGCAAGAAAGCCATCGTCTGCATCCGCGAAGCGTCGCTCGGGCCATGCTTCGGCGTGAAGGGCGGCGCGGCTGGCGGCGGCTATGCGCAGGTCGTGCCCATGGAAGACATCAACCTGCATTTCACCGGCGACTTTCATGCGATCACCTCGGCGCACAACCTGCTCGCCGCGATGATCGACAATCATATCTACTGGGGCAACGAGCAGGACATCGACCTGCGTCGCGTCACATGGCGGCGGGTGATGGACATGAACGACCGGGCGCTGCGCGAAATGGTCTCTTCGCTCGGCGGCGTTGCCAACGGTTTCCCGCGGCAGAACGGCTTCGATATCACCGTCGCATCGGAGGTGATGGCCATCCTCTGCCTTGCCACCGATCTCGAGGATCTCGAAACGCGCCTCGGCAACATCATCGTCGCCTACCGGCGCGACAAGACGCCGGTCTATGCGCGTGATCTGAAGGCGGACGGCGCAATGGCGGTGCTTTTGAAAGACGCGATGCAGCCGAACCTCGTCCAGACGCTGGAGAACAATCCGGCCTTCGTTCACGGCGGGCCCTTCGCCAATATCGCGCATGGCTGCAACTCGGTGATCGCGACGAAAACGGCGCTGAAGCTCGGCGACTATGTCGTGACGGAGGCGGGTTTCGGAGCCGATCTCGGTGCCGAGAAGTTCTTCGACATCAAATGCCGCAAGGCGGGACTGAAGCCCGATGCCGCGGTGATCGTTGCCACCGTGCGCGCGCTGAAGATGAACGGCGGCGTGAAGAAGGAAGATCTCGCGACGGAAAACGTCGCAGCACTGGTGAAGGGCTGTTCGAACCTCGGGCGGCATCTCGCCAATGTGCGGAAATTCGGTGTTCCCGTGGTGGTCGCGATCAACCATTTCGTTTCGGACACGGATAAGGAAATCGCCGCCGTCAAGGAATACGTCTCGCGTCACGGTGCCGAAGCGATCCTCTGCCGCCATTGGGCGGAAGGCTCGGCCGGTATCGAGGAGCTTGCCGAGAAGGTGGTGGAACTGGCGGAATCCGGCCAGGCGAAGTTCGAGCCGCTTTATGCCGACAGCGTCTCTCTGTTCGAAAAGATCGAGATCATCGCCTCGAAGATCTATCACGCCGGCGAGGTGACGGCGGACAAGGCGGTGCGTGACCAGCTCATCGCCTGGGAAGAGCAGGGCTACGGCAACCTGCCGGTCTGCATGGCGAAGACGCAATATTCATTTTCGACCGACCCGAATCTTCGCGGCGCGCCGGAAGGTCATATCGTGCCGGTGCGCGAAGTGCGGCTTTCGGCGGGCGCCGGTTTCGTCGTCGTCATCACCGGCGAAATCATGACGATGCCGGGCCTGCCGAAATCGCCATCCGCCGAGCGGATATTCCTGAACGACAAAGGGTATATCGAGGGGCTGTTCTGATGTCGTTCTTCGCGTGCTCTCGAAGGCATGTTTTCGCCGCTGCCGCAGTCCTTGCGTTCGCTGTGAACAGCTCCGCGGCAGATAAGCAGGCGTCTGCGGAACAGAGCATGGCCGATTTCATGAAGAGCAATCCCGACTGCAGGGAGTTCAACGATCAGTGTTCGATTTGTGCCGTGACTGATGGCAAAGCCGAGTGCTCCACACCGCAGATCGCCTGCATCAAGAAGCCTTACGTCTGCACGCGACGCGCGGACAACTGAGTGGGCGAAATCCGCGAAGGTCGCTAGTGGCAATAGCGAAACCCTCCCTTTCGCTGCAATACATCCATGTGGAAGTGCGTTTCGTGCGCGGCGTCGCTTTCCGGGTCGAGCACGGTCGAAAAATAGAGGCAGCCGGAGGCGCTCACCGTGCGCTGGAAGGCGCCGGTGAGGGTCGAAGTCTTCACGGCGCGGCTTGACCGCGATGTCCTCGCCCTTTTCGAAACTGAAGCTTGCGATATCGATGGCGTTGCCGCGGGCGTGTTCGGAGATCTTTCCGGTAAACGCACCGTTGCGCAGGCGGCAGATGTATGAGGAGGCCTGGTTGATCGTGGTGATACGACCCTGTTCCTTCGCGGCGACGGCGGCTGCCGGAATGACGCTTTCCTTCATCCAGCGGGCAAGCGCCAAAGCAGCCGGGCAACGCAGCGTCGCCTCTGGCTTCACCTTGATGCCGGGAAGCGCCTCGGAGAGTGTGATCGGCTTGTCGATACCGCAGCCATGGCCGTCATCGATGCGGGGAATATCCTTGAAGACGGCGCCGAGGGCCTGCAGTTCCTTCACGCATTCCGCATGATCGGCATCGCTTTCCGGTTCGATGGTGAGATTCTGGGCCTCCAGCGTGCCGGGTGCTGGCGGGCCGAACTTCTCCGGCTTTTTGTCCTCCGGCTTTGCCGTCTCCGAAGGTTTTTCAGTCCTGAACCGTAGGCGGGTTCGCGGGCGCAGGGCTGGGCTCGTTTGCGGTTGATGGCCTTGGTTCTGGAATTGGCGCCCTCTCGTCCGGTGTCGCGGCGTCGCCTTCCACCTGCGGCTTTTGCTGCGGAACGGGACCTTTGCCGGGAAGGCTTGCGCCAGTGAGGGTGAACAGCGCTGCGATTGCCGCTGCTATTGCGATCAGATTCTTCACGCCTTCAACCGTCCGTGGTTGCCATCGGGAAGGGGCAACGCATGGAGGGTGGATTTCGTTGCAATGGCGCGACGTTTTCTCAAACATCGGCCTCTTGCGCTTGGCCTGATCTCAGGCTAACAATTTCGCCCATGAACAAGTCCTTGAACATTGCAATTTGGTGGTGGGCTCGCTGAGGCGGCCTCGACCAATCGTGTCCAAAGACGACGAGTGAGCCGCCCGAAACTTCGAGGCGGCTTTTTTGTTTTAAGGCCGCCTGTCGTCCGGGCCCCGATAACGGAGTGGAACAATGGTAACGATCCTTCGGGATGATGGTGCGGAAATCTACGAGACCAAGGGCGGCATCACCGTCACCCGGCAGCGGCGGGCGATCCCCTATGCCGATGCGGTGTCTGTCCTATGTCGACAAGCTCGACGAGCGCCGCGGCGCGGTGTTTTCGTCGAACTACGAATATCCGGGCCGCTACACGCGCTGGGATACCGCCGTCGTCGATCCGCCGCTCGGCATCTCCTCCTTCGGCCGCGACGTCTGGATCGAAGCCTATAACGAGCGCGGCGAGGTGCATCCTCGGCTTCGTGACGCGAGCGGCTGAAGACGGTTCCGGACATCGAGCTCGGCGCCTCCACCGCGCGCCGCCTCGACCTCACGGTCAAGATGCCGGACCGGGTGTTCACCGAAGAAGAGCGCTCGAAGATGCCGACGGTCTTCACCGTGCTGCGCGCCGTCACCGATCTCTTCTATTCGCAGGCGGATGCCAGCCTCGGCCTCTACGGCGCCTTCGGCTACGATCTCGCCTTCCAGTTCGACGCGATCGATCTGAAGCTGACGCGCCCGTCCGACCAGCGCGACATGGTGCTGTACCTGCCGGACGAAATCCTCGTCGTCGACAACTACTGCCGCCAAGGCCTGGATCGACCGCTACGATTTCGCGAAGGGCGGCGTGACGACCGAGGGCAAGGCGGGCGATATCGCGCCGGAGCCGTTCAAGCACACCGACGCCATCCCGCCGAAGAGCGATCACCGTCCGGGCGAATATGCCGAGCTCGTCGTCAAGGCGAAGGAAAGCTTCCGCAAGGGCGACCTCTTCGAAGTCGTGCCGGGCCAGAAGTTCATGGAGCGCTGCGACAGCAAGCCGTCCGACATTTCCAAGCGGCTGAAGGCGATCAATCCGTCGCCCTATTCCTTCTTCATCAATCTCGGCAATCAGGAATATCTGGTCGGCGCCTCGCCGGAAATGTTCGTGCGCGTCTCCGGCCGCCGCATCGAGACCTGCCCGATCTCCGGCACGATCAAGCGCGGCGACGATCCGATCGCCGACAGCGAGCAGATCCTGAAGCTCCTGAATTCCAAGAAGGACGAGTCCGAGCTGACCATGTGCTCGGACGTCGACCGCAACGACAAGAGCCGCGTCTGCGAGCCGGGCTCGGTCAAGGTCATCGGCCGCCGCCAGATCGAGATGTATTCGCGCCTGATCCACACGGTCGACCATATCGAAGGCCGGCTGCGCGACGACATGGATGCCTTCGACGGCTTCCTCAGCCATGCCTGGGCCGTCACCGTCACCGGCGCGCCGAAGCTCTGGGCGATGCGCTTCATCGAGAGCCATGAAAAGAGCCCGCGCGCATGGTATGGTGGGGCGATCGGCATGGTCGGCTTCAACGGCGACATGAACACCGGCCTGACGCTGCGCACCGTGCGCATCAAGGACGGCATCGCCGAAGTGCGCGCCGGTGCGACGCTGCTCAACGATTCCGATCCCGCACGAAGAAGAAGCCGAAACCGAACTGAAGGCCTCCGCCATGCTTTCCGCCATCCGCGATGCCAAGGCCGGCAATTCCGGCAAGATCCAGCGCGACGTCGCCGCCGTCGGCAAGGGCGTCAACATCCTGCTGGTCGACCACGAGGACAGCTTCGTCCACACGCTGGCCAACTATTTCCGCCAGACGGGGGCGACGGTTTCGACCGTGCGCACGCCGGTGCCGGAGGAAATCTTCGACCGGCTGAACCCGGATCTCGTCGTGCTGTCGCCCGGACCCGGCAATGCCGAAGGATTTCGACTGCAAGGCGACGATCAAGAAGGCGCGGGCGCGCAACCTGCCGATCTTCGGCGTCTGCCTCGGCCTGCAGGCGCTTGCCGAAGCCTATGGCGGCGAACTGCGCCATCTGGCGCTGCCGATGCACGGCAAGCCGTCGCGCATCCGCGTGCTGGAGCCCGGCATCGTCTTCTCCGGCCTCGCCAAGGAAGTGACGGTCGGCCGCTATCACTCGATCTTCGCCGATCCCTCGACGCTGCCGCGTGAATTCATCATCACGGCGGAAAGCGAGGACGGCACGATCATGGGCATCGAGCACGCGAAGGAGCCGATCGCGGCCGTGCAGTTCCATCCGGAATCGATCATGACGCTCGGCGGCGATGCCGGCATGCGGATGATCGAGAATGTCGTGGCGCATCTGGCGCGCAAGGTGAAGACGAAGGCGGCCTGAGCGTCGACATTCGTCTGTCCGCCCGCGGGAACGGGCCGGCGCTTCAGGGTCGCGGCGCTTGACGATTGCGACAGGTTCATCTCCGGTCCTCAGCGTGGAAGCCGAGAGACGCTTGTAGAGAGAAATCGCGGCGTGTTCGCGGCGTAAGCGTGGCAGAGTAGGCGAGCGTCGCCGCGCGCTGGCGGAGATCTCGCCGGCGACGAACTTGCGAGAGCAGACCGGCCAAGTGCCGCGGCCGCTGGAAGTCCGGGATGCGATGCAGACGCCGCTGAGTTCGGCATGAAGCCGTGTCTGCCGCATGCGTTCTGGCCAGCCATGGCGACGAGCCGGCCGTCCATCCTTGATGCCCCAGAAGGTTGCCGAGGCTCTGCGCCCGCAGCGTGAACGGCCCGGGCTTCGTCAGCGTGGCGAGAGCGAGCATTTCCTCGGCGTCGCGGCTTCGCGTCAGCGGCCGAATCGCGATCGTCCGTACAGCTCGTCTCGACAGGCCCTGCTCCGCGACCATCTGGACACCAGCGGCCGCATCCGAGACGGCAATCAGCGCCGGCGCGGTAGCGCGACGGCGGTCGGCTTGCAGGAATCAGCATGCCTTCGTCGGGCTCCGGGAGGCTCTGCCAGCGCCTCAGGCTTTCGGGCGTGTCGTCGGCCGCGGCGGCGAAGGGCACGATCGACGGCGGATATCGCCGGGCGCGGTCGCCGCCTTCGGCAAGGTTCGCATGGATGGTGGTCGAGCGCGCTCCAGGCGAGGGCGGTCCAGCCAGATGTTTGCATTGCGGCACTCCTGCGCTGGCCGCAGCTATTCTCCGACCGTTCGCTGAGCGATGCGAAGTGCACCTTTGCTTTGACAAAATACACCATTCTTCCCCATATCACCCGCAATTGGCCGCCTGCGCGATTCTCGCGTGGGCGGTTTTGCGTTTGAATGGGCCTGAAGTGCTGCAATTCATTCGCATCCGCAGAGGGATCGATATGGACGAAAAAGGCAATCTCACGGTTCAGCGGCTGGCGCTTTGGGGCATCCCGCTGTCGCTCGGCGTCATGGGGCTGAAGATGGTGGCCTGGTGGGTGACCGGGTCGGTGGCGCTGCTTTCGGACGGGCTCGAATCGATCGGTCAACGTCGTTGCCGCCTTCATTGCCTTCTTCGTCATCCGCTATGCGCAGAAGCCGGCCGATCACGATCATCCCTTCGGCCACCACAAGGCGGAATATCTTTCGGCCGTCACCGAGGGCGTGCTGATCGTCGTCGCGGCGCTGCTGATCGTCAACGAGGCGATCGGTCATCTGGCCGAGCCGCGCATGCTCGATGCGCCGGTGCTCGGCCTTGCGATCAATTTCGCGGCCGGCGTCATCAATGCCGTCTGGGCGCGGCTGCTGATCCGGACGGGCGCGGAAGCATCGCTCGGCGGCGCTGACGGCCGATGGCCAGCATATCATGTCCGACGTCGTGACCTCGGTCGGCGTGCTGGTCGGCCTGCTGCTGGCGCTTGCGACGGGCTATGCGATCTTCGATCCGCTGCTGGCGATCCTCGTTGCCGTCAACATCCTCTATCAGGGCTGGAAGGTGATCTCGCATTCGATCGGCGGCCTGATGGACCAGGCGGTCGAGCCGGAGGAGGAGGAGGCGATCAAGCAGGCGATCGCCACCCATGCGGCGGGCTCGATCGGCGTGCATGACCTGAAGACGCGGCGGGCCGGTTCGGTCACCTTCGTCGATTTTCATCATGGTCGTGCCGGCCGCAATGTCGGTGCGGCAGGCGCATGATATCTGCGACCGCCTTGAAGATGCCATCCGCGCGGTGCATCCGGGCGCCAGCATTGCCATTCACGTCGAGCCGGAGGGCGAAAAGGCCCATGGCATCCGCGTCAAAGTCGTCAAGGAGACGCTAAATGCCGAATACCGATGTTTCCAGCCTGTCGATGCTGGGTCACCAGACCGAAACCGCCAAGTCGCCGGAAGAGGCGGTGCTGGAAAAGGTGCCGTCGAACCATGCCGGCACCGATTACGTCGTGCGCTTCACCGCGCCGGAATTCACCTCGCTCTGCCCGATGACCGGGCAGCCGGATTTCGCCCATATCGTCATCGACTACATTCCGGACGAATGGCTGGTCGAATCGAAGTCGCTGAAGCTCTTCCTGCATTCCTTCCGCAATCACGGCGCCTTCCACGAGGATTGCTCGATCTATATCGCCAAGCGGATCGTCGAACTGCTCGATCCGAAATGGCTGCGGATCGGCGCCTACTGGTATCCGCGCGGCGGCATTCCGATCGACGTCTTCTGGCAGACGGGCAAGCCGCCGGAAGGCGTGTGGCTGCCCGACCAGGGCGTTGCCGACCTATCGCGGCCGTGGGTGAGCAGCGGTCGGGCGCAGCCCGAGCAATCGATCCAGTCAATCGATTGCGGCGACGAACGCGCCTCGATGCTCTGAGAGCGCGGGAACGCCCTGAGCAGAGCGAAGGGCCGGGCAACGTGCGATCCGTCAACTCCGCCAGATCGTTCAGACGTCGTAACTGTCGTCGCCGGATGATCGTCGGCGAAATCGTCGTCATCGCTTGTCGTCGTAATCGGCCTGCTGGATTTGTCGTTGTCCTTGTCGTCTGTCGTCGGCAGCCTGCGGGTGTCTCGTCGCCGTAATAGTTGTTGATGACGGTTTCCTCCGTCGGGGGCGCTGGCGTTGCCGAAAGGATTGGCGCCGGAAAGGGCGAGCCCCAGCCGAGCGACGACATGTGGTTGCCGAAGATGCCGCTCAGCGAATTGGCAAGCAGCATGCCGCCTGCCACGCCGGCCGCCGTGCCGAGCGCGCCGCGCAGGAAGCTGCCGCCGGCCGACGGCGCGCCGGGCTGCTGGGTTCCATGGGCCGGTCGGCTGCTGCTGCATCGGCGGACGTTGCCGTTCGGGAATCGTCATAGCCGCGATCCTGATTGGTCTGGCGGGGTGCGTTCCCCCAGGGGCCGGAGGGCTGGGCCGGCTGTTGCGTCTGGCTGGTGCCGAAGATCGAGCTCAGGAAGCCGCCGCCCTGTTCGGCCTGCCGATGTTCGCTTCTCGCCGGCCTCAAGCTGGCGGACACGCTCTTCGAGTTCCTTGATGTGGTTGGCGGCGGCCTCCAGACCCTTTTCCTGAACGATGACGGCCTGCGCCAGATAATAGGTGGCGGATAGGGTTGCTCGCGCGTCGCCTGATCGATCAGGGCTTCGGCTTCGCGGTCGCGCGGCGTGGCGGCGGCGGTGCGGACGCGGTCGAAGAGGGCGGTCAGCAATTGGCGTTCTTCCGGTGACATGGCTGTCTCCTTTTGTTTACGTGCGGACGTGGCCCGTGTGAGGATGAGGTAGGAACGAATTCGGGCTTTTCAAAGCCGAAGTCGCGTTACATTTCAGTAACGTGCCTACGACCGGACCCAGACACGCAGCGCGCCGAGCGACGCAAAGCCGAGTTCCAGCGCGTCGCCCAGATCGTCACCATGCTCGTAGCCGACGACCGGAGAGACCGGGAAAGATTTCGGCCGCCTTTTGCAACAAGCCGGTCCGGATGGTTCGCTCTCTTTTCCGGATGGCAAAGACGTTCGAATGGCCGACGACATCCGCCTGGCGGTTGAGAATGCCGCCGCCGCAAAGCGCGTCGCCGTCGAAGGCGGCGAGAAAGACGATATCCGGGTTGCGCAGCAGCGGTTCGACGAAGATGTGCGGCGTTTGCGATGGAGCACCGGCGCCCCAGGCTCTTTCCCAATCCTGCAGCTCTTGCGCCGTGGCGATCCGTTTCCAGGTCAGAGGCTGTTCTTGCGCAGCGGGGATATGATCCGCCTCAATCCCGATCCATTCGGCCTCGAAGAGAACCTCGAAACCAAGCGGGGCAAGGTCGAGCGCGGCGTAGCTGTCCTTGACGCTCCATTCACCCTTTCGCGAGCGGACGAGCACCGCTATGGCTTCCTCCTGCTCGCTCGCCGTGTCGCTGCCGGTGAGTGTGACGACGTCCGGATAAAAGGGCGGCGTCCCCTGGCGGTGAAGCCAGAGCGTTGCGGAAAACTCGCCGGGCGAGCCCCGTGCCTCGCAGATGGACATTGCACCAGAGCGCATTGTTGCGGACGGCCGCACGTAGCAATTCGGATGTCATATTCTCCTCCGCTCGGCTCCCCGATAGAATGCGTCCATATTGCGGGTTTGTCATAAGAATATCTTCACCCGATCCGTGCCTTGTCTTTTTCCCGCATTGTTTTACCCATTGAGTTGCACTATGTGCGAGGAACCCGAATTTGAAGTGAGAGAGGTTCGAATGAACGACGAAGAACAAGACGACAAGCCGAAGGAACTGCCGCTCAGCAAGGAGACGGAGGCGAATCTTTTCAAGTCGCGTTCGATCTTCATCTACGGACCGATCAATCAGGAACTGGCGCAAAAGGTCTGCTCGCAGCTCGTGGCGCTCGCCGCAGCCAGCGACGATGATATCCGCATCTACGTCAGTTCGCCGGGCGGTCACGTCGAATCCGGCGATTCCATCCACGACATGGTCAAGTTCATCAAGCCGAAGGTCTGGATGATCGGCACGGGCTGGGTCGCCTCCGCCGGCGCATTGATCTATGTCGCCGCGCCGAAGGAACGCCGCCTTTGCCTGCCGAACACGCGCTTCCTGCTGCATCAACCGTCCGGCGGCACGCGCGGCATGGCGTCCGACATCGAGATCCAGGCTCGCGAAATCATCAAGATGAACGAGCGGCTGAACAAGATCATGGCAGCCGCCACCGGCCAGCCCTACGAAAAGATCGCCGCCGACACCGACCGCGACTACTGGCTGTCGGCCGAAGAAGCCAAGGCTTACGGCCTGGTTTCCCGTATCATCACGTCGCAGAGCGACATCTGATCCGAGACTTCGAGAGCGCCCTTGCTTGCTGACCGCAGGCGAGGGCGCTTTTTTGTGCGCGAGCTGCTTAAGATTGGTGCCGGCTGCGCTCGCTGCGATAGGCGTCGATGATGGCGTCGGCTGCTCTTCCCGCTTCCTTCATATCGGTTTGGTAGTTGGTGACGGAGATCCGCATGACCTGCTGCCCGCGCCACACTGCTCCACCGCAAAACGCCGTTCCGTCGTGCTGAAGTGTCTTGATGGTCGCAACGGTCAGGCTGTCGCCCTTGCTTTCCGTGCGTCTCCAAAGCGAACGATGAGTTGGTTGAGAACGACCTCGTTGAGCACGGCAATGCCTGGTTCCTGTGACAGACGGCCGGCCAGAAGGGCGGCAAACTCGCAGGCCTGGTCGACGAGTGCGCGGATACCGTCGCGGCCGAGATGCTTTATCAGGGCCCAGGTCGCAAAGCCGCGCGCCCGGCGTGACAGTTCGGGCACGTAGTGAGACGGGTCACGCTCGCCGTCGTTGGTGAGAGGAAGATAACTCGCGGCGATGGTCATCGCGCGGCGGTGAGCCAACTCGTCGCGGACGATGGCATAACCGCAATCATAGGGCGCCTGCAGCCATTTGTGGCCGTCCACCGCCCAACTGTCTGCCCCCTCAACGCCAGCGGTAAGGTGACGCTTATTCGGCGATGCCTGAGCCCAGAGGCCGAAGGCGCCGTCGACATGCACCCAGGCCTTCCTGCTCCGGGCAAGCCCGATGAGTTCGGCGAAGCCGTCGCAGGCGCCGGTATTGATCTGCCCCGCCTGCAGAATCGCAATGCAGGGACCGTCGACGGAGGAGAGTGCGTCAGAGAAAGCCTGCGGAAGGATTCGGCCCTGATCATCCGTTGCGACACGCAGGACGCGGTTGTGGCCCAGGCCCAGGAACTGCAGCGCGGAAAAGACCGTCGCATGCGCATCGTCGCCGATCAGCACGGATATCGGCGGCGCCCCGAATAGGCCCTTTGCGTCAACGTCCCAGTTGGCGGCATGGAGGACTGCGCCGCGTGCTGCGGCAAGACATGTAAAGTTCGCGACCGTCGCGCCGGTGACAAAGCCGACCGAACTTTGACGCGGTAGGTCGAGAAGCTCGAGGAGCCATTGTGCGGCTGTCGTTTCTGCCGCCGCGCTTGCCGGCGAGGCTGCGTGATTGCCGGCATTCTGCCCCCAGGCGCTGGTCAGGAAGTCGGCGGCGACACCCATCGGGTGCGATCCACCGATGACCCAGCCGAAGAAACGCGGGCCGGTCATGCTGTGCAATCCGGGCTCCGCTTTCAGGACGAGCTGATCGAGCACACCATCCATCGCCATTGGTTGCTCCGGCAATGGCTCTGCAAAGGCGGTGACCGCAGTCGCGTAGTCAAAGGACGGCCGTTGCAGGCGAGTGCCGGCCTCGTCGCGAAAGCGCGCCGCGAGGGTCGCGGCCTTCAGAAAGAGGGCTTCAGTTCCCTGAGCATCCTTCGCCATGTTAGCCCCCGAGGTGCAGCCAAGCTGAACTGCGTTCGAACATACACCTTCGCTGGCGAGATGTCGCCGAGGACTCGTCGAGGTCACCGCGCCGGGCGTTCGAGCCGCGACCGGCAGCGAATAACAGGGATCTGCACTTGCGCGAACTCCTGATGATAATGCTCCATGCGCCATCCCTGCAGCCGCGAGTTCCGCCATGCTCAAAGACTTTTCCGTCCAGGCCCTGTTCATGGGCGTGCTCACCGCCTTCGTCGGCTTTGCCAGTTCCTTCGCCGTCGTGCTGCATGGATTGCAGGCGGTGGGGGCGACGGACGCGCAGGCGGCTTCGGGTCTGATGGCGCTGTCGATTTCGATGGGGGTCTGCGCGATCGTGCTGAGCGTCGTGACCAGGCTGCCGGTCAGCATCGCCTGGTCGACGCCGGGCGCGGCGCTTCTTGCCAGTACCGGAGCGGTCGAGGGCGGTTTCAATGCAGCCGTCGGCGCCTTCCTGATCTGCGCGGTGCTGATCATCGTCGCCGGCCTCTTCAAGCCGCTCGGCCGGGCCGTTGCCGCAATTCCGGCGCCGCTCGCCAATGCCATGCTCGCGGGCGTGCTGCTCGGGCTCTGCTTTGCGCCGGTGAAGGCGATCGGCTTCAATCCGCTGCTCGGGCTGCCGATCGTTCTCGACATGGATCGTCGTCGGCGCCTTCAAGCGGCTCTGGGCGGTGCCTGCGGCACTCGTCGCCTTCGTGCTGGTGCTCGACCTTCGGCGTCGACATTCCTGACGGCGCGCTTGCTTCGCTCGAGCGGTCGCTGGTGCCGACCGTCGAGATCGTTCATCCGGTCTTCAATCTTGCCGGCGTCGTTTCGATCGCGCTGCCGCTCTTCATCGTCACCATGGCCTCGCAGAATATTCCGGGAATCGCGGTGCTGAAGGTCAATCACTATGATCCGAAGCCGGGTCCGCTCTTTGCCGTCACCGGCTTCTTCTCGCTTCTTTCCGCGCCCTTCGGCGGCCACGCCGTCAATCTGGCGGCGATCACGGCGGCGATGTGTGCCGGGCAGGATGCGCATCCCGATCCGAAGCGGCGCTACTGGGCGGCGCTGATCTCCGGCGTCGGTTATGTCGTGCTTCGGCCTGCTTGCCGGCGTCGTGACTGCTTTCGTGGCGCTCGCGCCGCCGATCCTGATCCAGGCGGTTGCGGGGCTGGCGCTGGTCGGCGCCTTCTCGGGTTCGGCGATGGCGGCCTTCCAGGCGCCGGAATCGCGCGAGGCCGCGGCGATCACCTTCCTCGTGACGGCCTCCGGCGTTTCCTTCGGCGGCATTTCCGGAGCCTTCTGGGGGCTGGTCGCCGGCGGGCTGATGCTGGCGCTGTCCCGCGTGGTGCAAGCGGCGAGAAAATAGGCGGGGGTTGCCAGTTTTTTGTTCCGCGGCTATAAGCGCGGGCATGAAGACGACTGGCGCAAAGATTTCCGACACGATTGTACGCGGGCGCGTTGCCCTGCGTGACAATACGCGCGCCCTGACCTCGCTTCTTCTCCTCGGCCTTACGCGCGGTTGCCGGGTTCGTTGAGGAGCGCCCGGCGGCCGAAAGCCCGCCCGGCCATCGCTCCTCGCGACTGATCCTTCAAAATTGACCAAGATCGACCGAGCAAGGTCCGCATTTGCTGTCGCCAAGCCCGCCATGATCGGCTAAGACGCGGGGCAAATTGCCGGGACGAGGAGAGAAGACGATGGACGCGAAGACGCCAGAAATCTCCGCAAAAGGCATGCCTCCGCCGGCATGAAATACCGGCCTTATCCGCAGGTGAACATTCCCGACCGCACCTGGCCGACGAAGACCATCACCAAGGCGCCGGTCTGGTGCTCGGTCGATCTGCGCGACGGCAACCAGGCGCTGGTCGACCCGATGGGCCACGACCGCAAGGCCCGCATGTTCCAGCTGCTGCTCGACATGGGCTTCAAGGAAATCGAGATCGGTTTCCCGTCCGCCTCGCAGACCGATTTCGACTTCGCCCGCTGGTGCGTCGAAGAAGGCAATGTTGCCTGACGACGTTTCGCTGCAGGTGCTGGTGCAGTGCCGTCCCGAACTGATCACCCGCACCTTCGAGGCGCTGCAGGGCGCCAACCAGCCGATCGTGCATTTCTACAACTCGACCAGCGAGTTGCAGCGTCGCGTGGTGTTCGCCAAGGACGTCCAGGGCATCAAGCAGATCGCCGTCGATGCCGCGAAGATGATCACCGACATGGCGGCGAAGGCCGGCGGCGGCTACCGCTTCGAATATTCGCCGGAAAGCTTCACCGGCACCGAGCTCGAAGTGGCGCTGGAAATCTGCAACGCCGTCATCGACGTCATGAAGCCGACGCCGGACAACAAGCTGATCATCAACCTGCCGTCCACCGTCGAGATGGCGACGCCGAACGTCTATGCCGACCAGATCGAGTGGATGTGCCGCAACCTCGACAATCGCGAGAACCTGATCATCTCCCTGCATCCGCATAACGACCGCGGCACCGGCATCGCTGCTGCCGAACTCGGCGCTGCTGGCGGGTGCGGACCGCGTCGAAGGCACGCTCTTCGGCAATGGCGAGCGCACCGGCAATGTCGACGTGGTGACGATGGCGCTCAACATGTTCACGCAGGGCGTCGATCCGGAAATCGACTGCTCCGACATCGAGCGCATCAAGGAAGTCTTCGAATATTCGAACCAGATGGCGATCGGCGAGCGTCACCCCTATGTCGGCGAACTGGTCTATACGGCCTTCTCCGGCTCGCATCAGGACGCGATCAACAAGGGCATGAAGGCGATCAAGGTCGCCAACCATCCCGTCTGGGAAGTGCCGTACCTGCCGATCGATCCGCAGGATGTCGGCCGCTCCTACGAGGCGATCATCCGCATCAACTCGCAGTCCGGCAAGGGCGGCATCGCCTATATCCTGCAGCAGGACTACGGGCTCAACCTGCCGCGCAACCTGCAGGTCGAGTTCCGCGAGGAGATCCAGCGCATCACCGACGAAGAGGGCAAGGAGCTGCCGTCGCGGCGCATCTACGACCGCTTCATCGAGCGCTACGTGACGCAGCCGGAGGCGCGCATCAAGTTCGTCGATCACCACACCTATCCCGACCCGAGCACAAGGGCGTGCGTGATCGTTGCCGCCGAGATCACCGACAATGGCGAGACGAAGCGCATCGAGGGCCGCGGCAACGGGCCGATCGACGGCTTCATCAATGCGCTGTCGCACTATCTCGGCATCGAAATGTCGGTCGAGGACTATTCGGAGCATTCGCTGCAGCACGGCTCGAACGCGGCGGCCATCTCCTATGTCGAGACGTCCTATCCGGGCGGCAAGCTCTTCGGCGCCGGCATCAACACCAATATCGTCGCGGCATCGCTCGAAGCGATCGTCTCGGCGGCCAACCGCGTGCTGGATGTGAAGGCCGGCAAGATGTGATCGATAATGCGCAGCGGTTCCGGCTGCGCATTCTCACCGCTCAAGCGGCGTTTCCTGCGCGGACGGACGATGCAATCACGCTATGGCGCTGATCCATTTCGATCTCGGTTAGCCCTCAGATCGCGGTCGCGACCTCCATGGCGATCTGGCTGAGCGAGGCTTCTGCGGAAGGGCCGACGAGGACGTAGGATGTACCGGCATTGTGCCAGGTGACGAGGCCGATCTCGTCCTTGATCGTTTCCTTGAAGTCCTCGCTCTCCGGCGGCTGGGAATCCTTTCGGAAGCAGATCGAGATGAGGTCGCCGTCCGCGCTTGTATAGACCAGCTGGCCGACCGGCCGGCCGTCGCCGAGAAGCACGCGGGCACCCTGGAACGTCCAGCCGTTGTTGGACAGGTCCGGCACGCGAAAGGCGACGCCGACCGTGGACGTCAGCCAGCTGGAGATTTCCTCGGCCTGCGTCGAGGGAACCTCGACGAGATGCCGCGGCTGGCGGATCATCAGCCGCTGATAGGCGGTGACGTCGTTCAGCCAGTCCTTGGTGTTCGCGTTGTCGGCAATCGTCTGTGGCGTGTCGCCGCCAGCCGGGCCGACCGGGGTCGTTCCCGACGAAATAGCCGATGCCGCAGCCGACGACGAAAAGGATGATCGCCGCGGCCAGCGCCTGCGGGCCGCTCGGTGCGAGCTTCATTGTCGGGCGAGTGATTCGCGGCGCGACGGGCGCCTTGGGCGGCTGAACGCTCTTGATTGAGCGGACGAGCGCCAGCGGAACCGGCTCCTTCAGGATATCGTCCAGGCGGCGGCGGCCGAAATCGGCGCCGTGACGAAGCTTCTCGTAAAGCCGGCGCGCACCTTCGTCGGTCGCGAGGCGTTGTTCCAGCTCATGCTTCTGCTCCGGCGTCGTTTCCCCATCGAGAAGAGCAGTCAGCTGGGCATCAAGCGGCAGTTTCTTGAAATCGGGCAAAGTTCAGTACCTGTGAGGATGATTGTCGGCGAGGCTTGCAAAGTGAAGCCGTGCCGCGGCAAGCTGTGCCGGAACGCTGCTTGCCGGAATGCCCATGATCTCGGCGGCCTGCTGATAGGTGTGGCCTTCATTGACGAGCAGGAACACGCTCGAAACGCCTTCGGGCATTTCGGCGATCATACGATGTATGGCATCGGTATCGGCAACGGCTGCGCGATCTCGCACGGCATCGCGGATATCCGTGACGTTCCCCTTGGAAGCCGGCCGCGCCTTGCGCTTGCGGCCGTCATCGTTCCACTGCTGGCGGGCAAGCGTGTAGATCCAGCTTTCCAGCCTGCCTTCGCCCTTCCATTGGTGGCTCTTTGCGACCGCTCGCTGACAGACCGCCTGCACGAGATCGTCGGCAGCTGCGGCATCGCCGGCAAGGGTCATCGCGAAGCGCCGCAACCGCGGCAGCAGACCCACCAGGTCGCGTCTGATATCAATGGTCGTTACAGGCTGACGCATGGTCTCATTTCATGAAATGTGTCGGGCGAAGCACCCTTTGTGGCCAAGCTTTTTATATCGCGGATGTGATCTTTATGGAACAATTTTGCACCGCTGCGCAAGCAGAAGACAGCGCAATCAACGAATTCTCAAGGGGTTTCCGCTTGGCCGTCAGCGATGTCTCGTTTCAATAGGTCCGGTATCCGTTCAGGCTCTGCAGGAGCGCCCGGTAAGCCCAGGTGTTTTCACCGCCGCGGTCGCAGATTTCAAGCGCGGCTTAGCGCAAAATCGCGGCGGCTTCAGAAACTGAATCAAGACGCGGCGAAACTGATTCTGCTTACTCGGCTAAGGTTTGAAAATATCGACACCTTTTGCCGAAACGCCATCGCCCATGTCGTTCAGGCTGAAGCGCTCGCCCGTCAGTTCCCATGCGCCGGGGGAACCGTCGATGCTGAAGAGATTATAGGCGGCGCGGGGTTTCAGGCCGCCAGGTCCCTGGGAAGCCGAAGCGATCCCGACGACAGGCACCGGAGAAGTCTGGCCCCGCAGCCAGTGGAGCGTATTCAGATGCGTATGGCCGTGGAGCACCAGTTCGGCGCCGCCGGTCGAGACGACGGCGGCGAAGCGCCGGATGCCGATCATGCGCTTGTAGAAGGCCGTGGCGCCGCGGATCGGCGGATGATGGATCATGACGACGCGGAAGAGGCCGGCCTCGCCGGCCGCGCGCAGCATGTTGACGGTTTCGCGCGCCTGCCGCTGGCCGAAGAAGCCGCTGGCGGCAAAGGGCGGTGTGGCGACGGCCGTCGAGCAGCCGATGAGCGCCACTTTGCCGCGGACGCGCAGATAGGGAAAGATGTGCTTGTCTTCGTTCCATTCGGCGGGAGCGAGATCGCCGCGGACATAGTCATACCAGGCCCGCATCGATTTTTCGTAGGCGCCCGGCACATAGGCGTCGTGATTGCCGGGTACGATGGAGGTGTCGACCGGATCGCCGAGGGCGCGCAGCCAGGCGGCGGCGGATCGGATTTCGATTGCCGCTTGCGAGGTTGACCAGATCGCCGGTCACGGCCAGATGGTCCGGCATGCCGGTCGCGGATCTCGTCCAGCAGCAGATCCAGCGTGCCGCCGAAAAGATGCTTGCGCCGGTTGCGGTGCCAGTTCACAAAGCCGGTAATGCGCTTCGAGAAAAGCTCGCGGAATGAAAGATCGGGAAGTGGGCCGAGGTGAATATCGGAGATATGCGCGAGCTTGAACATGCTACGACACATAGACCAGGATATTTACAAATCAAACACATCCGGTTGAACGAAATAGTGAAAGCAGAGCGATGAGGACCACGGGTATCAAGTCCCTGGAAATCCAAGCTGCTGATGCGGTTTGTGCATGTGCTATTTCGCCTTCGCACGCGGCATGACGATGGGCGTGCGGGCGGCCTGCTTCGATGCCGAGGGCCGGATTTTTCTGGTCCGGCACAGCTATGTTCCGCGGCTGGCACATGCCGGGCGGCGGGCTGGAGCGCAACGAGACGGCCGAGGAGGCGCTGGTCAAGGAACTGCGCGAGGAGGGCAACCTCAGTGATCATCGGCAAGCCGCAGCTCTTCCACGTCTATTTCAACCGACCGACCAGCCAGCCGCGACCACGTGGTCTTCTACCGCGTCGACGTCGAGCAGACGGCGCCGCGGGCGCCGGATCGCGAGATCGTCGAGAGCGGCTTCTTCGCGCTCGATGCCCTGCCGGACGGCACGACGGAGGCGACGCAGACGCAGGCTCGCGGAACTGTGCGGCGAGCGAGCCCGCCGCCCATTACTGGTAGAGCTCAGGCGCGCGGCGAGTTTCTCGCGGCCATGCGGGCGGTCGAGATCGAGCGCCGGTCCGACCGGAACGATGCCGGTCGGATTGATCGTCTTGTGGCTGCGGTAATAGTGCTGCTTGATATGGCGCAGGTTCACCGTCTCCGGCGACGCCCGGCGTCTGGTAGAGATCGCGCAGATAGCCGGACAGGTTCGGGTAGTCGGCGATGCGGCGGATGTTGCACTTGAAGTGGCCGACATAGACCGGGTCGAAGCGCACCAGCGTCGTGAACAGCCGCCAGTCGGCCTCGGTCAGCCGGTCGCCGAAGAGATAGCGGCCCGTGCCGAGGCGCTCCTCCAGCATGTCCAGCGTCTCGAACAGCTTGACGACGTTCTCCTCGTAGGCTTCCTGCGTCGTGGCGAAGCCCGCCTTGTAGACGCCGTTGTTGACGGTGTCGTAGACGATCGCGTTGAGCGCATCGATCTCGGCGCGCAGATCCTCGGGATAGAAATCCGCCTTCGAGCCGGTCAGGCCGTCGAAGGCGGTGTTGAACATGCGGATGATCTCGGAGGATTCGTTGGTGACGATCGTGTCGGTCTTCTTGTCCCAGAGCACCGGCACGGTGACGCGGCCGGAATAATGCGGGTCGGCCTTCACGTAGACCTGCCAGAGCGCGTCTTGCGCCGAAGAGGTGATCGCCGGTGGCGCCGTCGCCGATCTTGAACTCCCAGCCGTTTTCGACCATCAGCGGATCGACGACCGAAACCGAGATCAGGTCTTCGAGCTTCTTCAGCTTGCGGAAGATCAGCGTGCGGTGCGCCCAGGGGCAGGCGAGCGACACATAGAGATGATAGCGGCCGGCCTCGGCCTTGAAGCCGCCGTCGCCGGACGGGCCGGCTCGCCATCGGCGGTGACCCAGTTGCGGAACTGCGAGGCCGCGCGCTTGAAATGGCCCTTCGTTTCCTTCGTGTCGTACCAGACGTCATGCCAGACGCCGTCAACCAGCATGCCCATTGATCTTCTTCCCTTCGAAACTCTGTCGTTGGAGGCCATAGATATCAGCAGTCGGCCGGTCTTTGCAGGCGGCAAAGATTGAACAGTGCGTCACGTGCTTTCGGTGCTCATTTTGCGTTGGACGGCAGAAATTTTTCCTGCTATCGGCCTTTTCACATTTCTCAGGAACCCGCTTTCGATGCTCGTATCCAGAAACCTGCGACGACGCTGATGCTCCCGAACGCCCAAGGGCGTGCTCGAGAACCCATCACTTCTGTCTATCCGGTTTCTGTCTCATCATGCACAAGCACGATCTCGTCTACCTCACCGAAGACGCGTCCCATGACGCGGCCATCGAACACATCAACGAAGAAGCATTCGGTCCCGGCCGGCATACGCGTGCCGCCGCCCGCATCCGCGAGCAGGGGCCGCACGACCTGTCGCTCTCCTTCATCTGCGCCGACGACGGCGAGACGATCGCTTCCGTGCGGATGACGCCGGTCATGGCCGGCGCCGTGAAGGGCCATCTGCTCGGACCGCTCGCCGTCCGGCCCTCGCACAAGAACATGGGCATCGGCCGCGAACTCGTGCGGATCGCGGTCGAGGCTGCGAGGCGCAAGGGGTCGGAGGCCGTCATCCTCGTCGGCGATCCGCCCTATTACGGCCCGCTCGGCTTCGAGAAGGTCGCCTATAATGCGCTTGCCTTTCCGGGCCCGGTCGATCCCGCCCGCGTTCTCGTCGTTCCGATTGCCGAAGATGTGCATCAGCGGCTCAAGGGCACAATCGGCTGGCGCGAATAGGTTATTTGTTCTATCAACTCGCTGATTTTCCATGAAACCCACACGGGTGAGGTTTCGTCAGCTGTAACAGGGGCGGCAGGATGGCTGGAATTTCGATGGACGAGGCGCTGGACCGCGCCGGGACCGGCGCCTTTCAGCGGCGGTTGATGGCGATCTTCGGGCTCGTCTGGGCGGCGGACGCCATGCAGGTCCTGGCGGTCGGCTTCACGGCTGCCTCGATTGCCGCCACCTTCGGGTTGACCGTACCGCAAGCGCTGCAGACCGGAACCCTGTTCTTCCTCGGCATGCTGATCGGCGCTGTCGCCTTCGGCCGGCTCGCCGACCGGATCGGACGGCGCAATGTGCTGATCCTGACGGTCGGGTGCGATGCCTTGTTCGGCACGCTCTCGATCTTTGCTCCGAGTTTCACCAGTCTGCTGGTTCTGCGGTTCCTGACCGGCATGGCTGTCGGCGGCACGCTGCCGGTCGATTATGCGATGATGGCGGAGTTCCTGCCGCGCGAAGAACCGCGGCCGATGGCTGGTGGCGCTTGAGGGATTCTGGGCGATCGGCACGCTGATCGTCGCGCTTGCCGCATGGGCTGCCAGTGTCGCAGGCGTTGCCGACCCCTGGCGCTATATCTTCGCGGTGACGGCAGTGCCGGCGATCCTCGGCATCGGACTGCGCTTCTTCGTGCCGGAATCGCCGCTCTATCTGTTGCGAACGGGCCGCGCCGAAGAAGCCAAGGCGATCGTCAACCGCATGCTGAGACGTCATGGCAAGACGGAGCTTGGTGCCGCCGACCAGATCGCGGCGACCCCGCATGCCAGTTTCCGAAGGCCTCTTCTCCGCCGCGCTTCGCCGCCGCAGCCTGATGATCCTGGCGATATGGTTCCTCGTTTCGGTTTCCTATTACGGCGTGTTCACCTGGATGCCCGCAAAGCTTGCCGGCGACGGCTTCGGCTTCGTGCGCGGCTACGGCTTTCTGGTGTTCGTGGCGCTTGCCCAGATCCCCGGCTACGCGCTTGCGGCCTATGGCGTCGAGAAATGGGGGCGGCGGCCGACGCTGGTCGGCTTCTGCCTGCTTTCGGCGGCGGGATGCCTGCTCTTCGTGCTCTCGCCGGATGACTGTGCTGATCGGCGCGTCGCTGCTGATCATGAGCTTCGCGCTGCTCGGGACATGGGGTGCGCTCTATGCCTATACGCCGGAACTTTACCCGACGGCATCGCGCGCCACCGGCATGGGTGCGGCCGGTGCCATGGCGCGGCTCGGCGGTCTCGTTGCTCCGTCGCTGATGGCGTTCGTCGTGTCGCAGGGGCTCGGCGTTGCGATCGGGCTGTTCGCAGGACTGCTGGTCGTCGCGGCCATCGCAGCGTTCGCGATCGATGCCGAAACCCGGCAGGTCTCGCTCGCCTAAGCCAAGCTCTTGCGCAGGAAGGTCCGGGTACGGCCTTTCGGGAACTCCGGCAGTTCGCCGAAGATCTCGTAGCCCTGCCCGCTGATAGGCGCGGAGCGCCTGAGGATTGAAGGTATCGATCCAGGCGCCGTGGCAGCCGCGGGCTTTCGCCTCTTCCTCGGCCTTGGCAAGGATCTTTCCGGCCATGCCTTTGCCGCGCTGGGTTTCGGGAATGTACAGGTATCTGCGTGAAGAGCCAGCCCCAGGCGGTGTAGCCGGAAAGCCCGCCTGTCACCTTGCCGTCCGTGTCGCGGATGAGGACGGCGAGCGGCTGGCGTTCCGACGGGCCGACGTCCTGCGTGTTGAAGGCGCTGAGCGCGTCGCTGATCGCGGCAAGCTCTTCCGGGGAGGGCGATGCTGTCAGCTCGAATTCCGGCATGGCCTCATCGTCCCTCGCGCCACCACATGGCGCCGAAGGCGAGCAGCAGCACGCCGACGCCGGCAAAACCGGCAAAGAGCGGCAGCGTGTTGATGCCCTTCAGCACCGTCTCGTCGGTCATGCGGATCATGCATGCGGTCGTCGTCGGCGACGCGGACCTGGCCGCGCACCGGCAGGATCGGCGGCAGGTCGATCGCGCCGTCTTGCATCCGACGACGCGGGCGACGAGGCCCTTGGTCTTGTCGGCGACCGGCTTCAGCGTGTCCGTCGTCGAAATCATCGCCTTGAATTCCGGCGCATCGACGGCGCCGACATGGACGAGCGTCGTCAGATCGCCGTTGCTGATCTCGAAGAGGCCGGTCTCGTCCATCTTCTTCTCGGCCTTGTAGAGGCCGGGTTCGGCTTCGGTGAGCGGCAGCGTTTCGGTCTTGCCGGAGGGGTATCGGACAGTGGCGTCGCCCGGGATCGTCGCCGATCGTCTGGCGGGTGATTTCCAGCGTGCGGCCGGTGGCGCGCGCCGTCAGCGCCTCTTCCTCGAGCGCCGGTTCCTTCATCAGCCAGTGGGCGATGCGGCGATAGAGCGAGACGTGCGGACCGCCGCCTTCGAAGCCGCGCGCCCAGAGCCAGCCCTGATCGGAGAGCAGCATGGCGACGCGGCCCTCGCCGACGCGGTTCAGCACCAGCAGCGGCTTGATTGTCGGCGCCGCCATCACCGTCTGGCCGTGCGGCCGGTCGACATCGACGGTGCGGAACCAGCGGCCCCAATGCGGCGGCTCGTTGTCGGCGCCGTCGAGGCCGCGCGTGACCGGATGCTTGCTGGCCCTCCTCCGAAAGGCGCGGATAGAAGGCCTTCTCGTTCATCTGGCCGGTCGGGCTGGCGGGCAGCACGGACGACAGCGGCGTCAGCGCGATCGAATCCTGGCCGGCATGTTCGGGACCGGCGGCGATCAGCAGCGCGCCGCCGTTTTCGACATATTGGGCGATGTTGTCGTAGTAGAGGATCGGCAGCACGCCGCGATGCTGGTAGCGGTCGAAGATGATCAGGTCGAAATCCTTGATCTTGTCGACGAACAGCTCGCGGGTCGGAAAGGCGATCAGCGACAGTTCGTTGATCGGCGTGCCGTCCTGCTTTTCCGGCGGGCGCAGAATGGTGAAATGGACGAGATCGACCGCAGCGTCGGACTTCAACAGATTGCGCCAGGCGCGCTCGCCGGCATGCGGCTCGCCGGAGACGAGCAGCACGCGCAGGTTCTCGCGGATGCCGTCGATGACGTGGACGGCGCGATTGTTGGCCTCCGTCACTTCGCCGGGCAGCCCGGCGACCGAGAATTCGAGAATGTTGTTGCCGCCGCGCGGCACCGTGAAGGTGAAGGGCGTGTCCTGCCCGGGCGTCGCCTGCAGCGTGGCGATCTCGTCGCCGTTGAGCCTGATGGTGACCTCGGCCGGTACCGCCGGGGCTCGGGCCGTCGTCGAAGACGCGGAAGGACGAGCTGCTGCTCCTCGTCGACGATGCCGAAGCGCGGCGCCTTGACGACCTCGATGCGGCGGTCGAACTCGTCCGGCTTGCCGGTGATCAGGCCGTGGACCGGCGCGTCGAAGCCGAGCGCCTGGTTGATGCCGGGCACGTCGTGGATCTGGCCGTCGGTGATGAAGATCGCGCCGCCGATGCGGGCCGGCGGCACGTCGGCAAGCGGCGGCCGACAGCGCGTGAAGAGCGTGGTCGACGGCGTGTCGGAATCTTCGTCGTCGGTCGACCTCGACGATGCGCGGCTCGATCTGCGGGAAGCTGCGCGAGCCGATCCTTCAGCTGCGCCAGCGCATCGTCGGTCATCTTGACGCGATCCGGCGTCTGTCCTGGCTCTGGCTGCGGTCGACGACGACGGCGAACGATGGTCGACAGCGGTTCGCGGTCTTCCTGCAAGAGCACCGGATTGGCGAGCGCGAGCCAGCAAGGCGCAGCGCCGCAAGCGTGCGGATCCAGGCGCCGCGGATGCCGCGCCAGATGCCGAAGGCCGCGACAGCACGGCGACGACAGCCGCCAGTGCGGCGAGAACCGGCCAGGGAAGGAAGGGCGAAAAATCGAGTGTCATCGCGCCCTCACTGTCCCAGCCGTTCGAGCAGCGCCGGGATATGCACCTGGTCGGCCTTGTAGTTGCCGGTCAGCATATACATCATGATGTTGACGCCGGAGCGGTAGGCGTATTCGCGCTGCTTCTCGTCCGGCGGCACGGTCGGCAGCAGCGGCGCGCCGTTGCTGTCGACCGCCCAGGCGCCGGCAAAATCGTTGCCGGTGATCATGATCGGCGAAACGCCGTCGGCCGAGCGCGGCCGGTCTGCCGGTCGGCTGCGAGCGATTGTCCTGCTGCGCCTCGATCCAGAGCGGGCTGCCGGTATAGCGGCCGGGGAAGTTCGACAGCAGATAGAAGGACTTGGTCAGCACGTGGTCGGTCGGAACCGGCTCCAGCGGCGGAATGTCGAGATTGGCAAGGATCGCCTGCAGCCGCTCGGCCGTTGGGGCTGATGCGCCGCCGTTGTCGCCGAGCGAGGTGAACTGGTCGCGCGTGTCGAACAGCACGGTGCCGCCGGCGCGCATATAGGCGTCGATGCGGCTGATCGCGCCGCGGACTCGGCATCGGCGCAGTGGCGGAAATCGGCCAGTAGATGATCGGATAGAACGACAAGTTCGTCCTTGGTGATGTCGAGGCCGACGGGCGGCGCCGGGTTCGAGCGTCGTGCGATAGGTCAGGAACTCGGTGAGGCCCGTCGAGCCCGCGTTCGGAGATGTCGTCGACATCCTGCTCGCCGGTGACGACATAGGCGAGATGGGTCTTGTCGAGCCGCTGCGAGGATGCTGGTCGTCGCCGGGCTTGGCAGTCGTCGGCGCGAAGCGATCGGCCGGGCTGCAGGAAGAGAGCCGGCGGCCGATGGCGACCGCAACGATCGCCGCAGTGCGGGCCGCCGGACGCAGCCGGGAGAAGGCGCCGCCCATGAACAGCACGATGAGGCTGTCGGCCAGCAGCAGCAGGAAGGCGATGAGGAAAAGGGCCGGCTTCGGCGACCAGCTTTCGCCGCCGATCAGGCCCTGCGCGTACGAGCATTGACGCCAGTCGTGTCGAGCGGCTTCAGTTCGGCGTTATGTCGGCAGCACGTTCAGCGCGGTGAAGCCGTCCTCCGAGCCGTAGAGTCCGGGCGGGTTGTCGAAGCTGGAAATCGGTTCGGCCTTGGCATGCGGGATTCGAGCGGCCGGGCCGTACCGGTCTCGGTCGATCAGCACGCCCTTGGCCGTCAGCAGGCGGAAGGGCGGCAGCGTCTCGGCGCGTCGTTGCCGCGCCGCTTCGCGAGGTGACGCCGCCGGAGCGCGAGAGCTGCACGATCCGGCGCAGCATCTCGACGAAATCGCCGGAGATCGGCAGGTTCGACCAGGTCGCCTCGGCGCTGACATGGAAGAGGACGATGCGGCCGGCGCCGATCGGCTTGGTCGTCACCAGCGGCGTGCCGTCGGCAAGGCTTGCCCAGGTGCGCTCGGCAAGATCGGGCGTCGGTTCGGCCAGCACCTGCCGCTTGACGAGGACGTCGGTCGGCGTGCGCCATGCCGGCGAAGGGGCCGAAGCTCGGGAAATTCGGCAAGCGGCTGCGGCTCGGCCCAGGACAGCGCGCCGCCGAGCGCACGTTCGCCCTGGCGCAGCGTCACCGGCACCAGCGGATCGTCGGCGGGGGCGGCGGCAAGGCGCGGGCCGGCAAAGCGGATCAGCGTGCCGCCATTCGCGATCCAGCGCTGTCAGCGGTTCGTAGGTCTCCTCCGGCAGGCGGCCGATATCGGCCATGATGATGATGGAGGGATTCTGCGCCAGAAGTTCGGGAATCGAGACCGCGAGATCGGACTCGTTCGGCTGGATCAGATCGGCATAGGGCTGCAGCGCGCGGTGGATATAGTAGAGCGGCGAGAGCAGCGGCTGGAACTCGTCGCCGCGCTTCGCCGGACAAGCAGGACGACGCGGCGGCGCTTGAAGCCGTCGTCGAGCAGGTGGACGGCGCCGGCCGTCGCGCCGCCGTCGATGCTGACGCGGGCGAAAGTCGTTGCGCATCTCGAAGGGGGCGGCGATCGAGCCGGTGGCGACGCTCTGCGCCGGGCTGGAAATCGACGGTGCCGTTGGCGATCGCGCGGCCCTGCGTGTCGTACGGCGTTCAGCGGCAGGGTAGCGGCGCCCGCGCTGTCGAGGCGGTTGCCGTTGACCGTCATGGCGTCCGCCGCATTCGTTGGCGCGCGGTGATCGCAACGGCCTGCGCGGCATCGCCCTCGATCAGCCGGAGATCGGCGGGCTGGAGGGCGGCGAGCTTGCGCACGGTCGTATCGTCGTCCTTGGCCGCGGCGCCGTCGGAGAGGAAGGCGAGGGTGCCGGGCCTGGTGCCGTTGAGGCGGTGCGCAGCGCCTCGAAGGCGCGGCTCGCGATCCGGCAGCAGCGGCTTGCGGTTCGGCGGCGCGCAGCTTGTCGCGGGCAGCCGCCGCGGTGCCGGGCACGGCATTGTTGGTCGGATCGGCGGTGAAGACGATCGAGACCGGCGTGCCTGCGGATTCGGCATCGTCGATCAGCGCGTCGGCGGTCTGGACGCGGCGTTCCCAGTCGGGTGCCGTTGCCCAGCTGTTGTCGACGAAGAGCACCAGCGGACCGCCGGCGGCGAGCGAGTTCGTGCGCGGATTGAAGACCGGATCGGCGATCGCGAGGATGACGGCGGCGGCCATCAGCATGCGCAGCAGCGTCAGCCACCACGGGCTTTGCGCCGGCGTCTCCTCGCGCTTCAGCACGGTGGCGAGGATCCTCAGCGGCGGGAAACCTCCGGTCTTCGGCCGCGGCGGCGTCAGGCGCAGCAGCCACCAGATCACCGGCAGGGCGACGAGCGCGCCGAGAATCGCGGGATTGGCGAAGACGAAGGGAAGGGCGCTCACAGCTGCCCTCCATGCGTCGCCGTGGCCGGCATGCCGGAGAGATACATGTGCACCGCGACCAGCGCCTCGGAGGCGAGATGATCGGTGCGGTGGGTGACGAAGGTCCAGCCGAGATGGCGCAGCGACTGGCCGAGGCTGTCGCGGCGGGCGAGATAGGCGCGGCGATAGTCGTCGCGGACGTTTTCGGCGCGGCCGGACGTCAGCTTCGCGCCGGTTTCCGGATCGGTGAATTCGGTGCGGCCGGCATAGGGGAAGATCTCCTCGGCCGGATCGGCGATCTCGACCACATGGCCGCGCAGGCCGCGGCGGGCGAGCGGGCCGAGGCGCGCCATGATCGCCGGCGCGTCGTCGAGGAAATCGCCGATCAGCACGAGATCGCTCCAGCCGCGGATCATGCCGTTTCCGGCAGGCCGCCGGAGAGCGGCGTGTGCATCAGCGCGGTTGCCAGCCGCTCGGCGGCATTGCGGGCGGAGACGGGCTCCATGACGCCGGGGCAGCCGATGCGCTCGCCGGAGCGGGCAAGGATTTCGGCGAGCGCCAGCATGAGCACCAGCGCCCGGCTTTCCTTGGAGACGCTGCCGAAGCTCGACTTGTACATCATCGACGGCGACAGGTCGGCCCAGAGCCAGATCGTGTGGGCGGCTTCCCATTCGCGGTCGCGCACATAGGTATGGTCGTCGCGGGCCGAGCGGCGCCAGTCGATGCGCGACAGGCTTTCGCCGTCGGTATAGGGCCGGAACTGCCAGAAATTCTCGCCGATGCCGCGCTTGCGGCGGCCATGCCAGCCGGCAATCACGGTGTTGGCGATGCGCTTGGCCTCGACCAGGCAATCCGGCACCAGAGCGGCCCGCTGCCTTGCGCGGGAAAGGGCATCGCTGCCGGGTGTCGGATTGACGATCTGTCCGATAGATGCCACGCGTCCGGATTCCTTATCCCTTGGCCTGCTTGACCAGTCCGGCGATGACATCGCGCACCGACATGCCTTCGGCGCGGGCGGCGAAGGTCAGCGCCATGCGGTGCTGCAGAACGGGTTCGGCAAGCGCGAAGATATCGTCGATCGACGGCGCGAGACGGCCTTCGTAGAGCGCGCGGGCGCGGGCGCAGAGCATCAGCGCCTGGCCGGCGCGCGGGCCGGGACCCCAGGCGACGTTCTTGTCGGTCGCGGCATTGCCGTTGCCGGGACGGGCGGAGCGCACCAGCGACAGGATGGCGTCGACGACCTTGTCGCTCACCGGCATCTGGCGGATCAGGGTCTGGATCTCCGATCAGCCGCTGCGGCATCGATGACGGCTTCCGGCTTGGTCTCGCCGATGCCGGTCGTCTCGAGCAGGATCTGGCGTTCGGCGGCAAGCTCGGGATAGTCGACGTCGACCTGCAGCAGGAAGCGGTCGAGCTGGGCTTCGGGCAGCGGATAGGTGCCTTCCTGCTCCAGCGGGTTCTGCGTGGCGAGCACGTGGAACGGCGGCGGCAGGTCGTAGCGCTGGCCGGCGACGGTGACGTGATATTCCTGCATCGCCTGCAGCAGCGCCGACTGCGTGCGCGGCGTGGCGCGGTTGATCTCGTCGGCCATCAGCAGCTGGGTGAAGACCGGGCCCTTGACGAAGCGGAAGGAGCGGCGGCCGTTCTCGTCCTGGTCCATCACTTCGGAGCCGAGGATATCCGACGGCATCAGGTCCGGCGTGAACTGGATGCGGTTGGCGGCGAGGCCGAGCACGTCGCCGAGCGTCGTGACCAGCTTGGTCTTGGCAAGGCCGGGAACGCCGACGAGCAGCGCATGGCCGCCGGAGAGCACGGCGAGAAGCGTCTTCTCGACGACGCTTTCCTGACCGAAGATCACCTTGGAGACTTCCTTGCGGATGGCGGCGATATCGGCAGAGCGCCTTTTCGGCGGCGGCGACGATCGCCTTTTCATCGAGGCTGGCTTCGGTCTTCATCACACCCATGGGCATCTCCAACGGCTGAAATCATTCGGCAGCGAATTGGCGGACGTATACATGTGCCTCATACCCGATAGAGTTATGGAGATGTTACGGGCTGACAAGATCGTTGCGAATGACTATCTCGTGACTTTACCTCGTTAAGCAGTAAACCGGGACGGAACAATGGCAGCCGAAGAAATCAGCGGACAGGCGGATGCAGCGGGGCTCGCCGCGCTGATTTCGCGCGCTGCTGCGCGAAACTGGCGGCAAAAAACGAGGGCTTGCCGCCGGTCGAGCGGTGGAATCCGCCCTTCTGCGGCGATATCGACATGGAAATCCGCGCCGACGGCACCTGGTTCTACATGGGCACGCCGATCGGCCGGCCGCCGCTGGTGCGGCTGTTTTCGACTGTTTTGCGCAAGGACGACGACGGGAAGACCTATCTCGTAACTCCTGTGGAAAAAGTCGGCATCAGCGTCGTCGACGCGCCCTTCGTCGCCGTCGAGATGAGCGTGACGCAGGGTGAAGGCGAGCAGGTGCTGACCTTCCGCACCAATGTCGGCGATGTCGTCGGAGGCGGGAGGAGAGCATCCGCTGCGCTTCGTCATTCATGGCGAGAACAGCGAACTGAAACCCTATCTGCATGTGCGCGGGCGGCTGGAGGCGCTGGTGTCGCGTGCCGTGATGTACGAACTGGTGGCGACTCGGCGAGACGCTCGAGGTCGAGGGACGGGAGATGTTCTGCCGTCCGCTCCGGCGGCGTGGTCTTTCCGGTCATGCCGGCCGACGAACTGGATGCGCTTTCGCGATGAGCGATGCTATTGCCCAACGCTATCCCTGTTTTCAGCCGCCGAATTCCGCCGCCGCGCGCTCAACCAGAACGGCGGTCCGGTGGATCATGCCTGGCGCGATCATGGCGATTACATGCTCAATCCCGATATCGTGGCTGATGGTGGAGACCTTGCAAGCTGCGGGATGCCGCCGTGCTGGTGCCCGTCGTCGACGACGGCGACGAGGCGCATGTCATCTTCACCAAGCGCACGGCGACGCTGCGCAAGCATTCCGGCCAGATCGCCTTTCCCGGCGGCGCGATCGATCCCGACGACATTTCGCCGGAAATGGCGGCGATGCGCGAGACGGAGGAGGAGATCGGCCTCGACGGCGCCTTCGTCGAGACGGTCGGGCGGCTGCCGCATTATCTTGCCGTCGACCGGGTTTCCGCATCACGCCGGTGCTCGCCGTCGTCCAGCGCGGCTTTGAGCTGCACGCCAACCCGGCGAGGTCGACGACGTCTTCGAAGTGCCGCTTTCCTTCCTGATGAACCCGGACAATCACACCCGCGACAGGCGCATCGTCGACGGCATCGACCGGCATTTCTACCGCATGCCCTATGAAACCGGATGATCTGGGGCATCACCGCCGGCATCGTCCGCACGCTCTATGAAAGGCTTTATGCATGACCAGCCTTGCCGACGAAGCCTGGTTCCGCGATCCGGCGCTCGGCCGCGTGCTTGCGCTTCTCAACGCCGATGGCGGCGAAGGGCGCGTGGTCGGCGGTGCGGTGCGCAACAGCCTGATGGGCCTGCCGGTCAGCGATATCGACATGGCGACGACGCTGCTGCCGGACGTCGTGATCGAGCGGGCGAAGGCGGCCGGCATCAAGACGGTGCCGACAGGCATCGCAGCACGGCACGGTGACGCTGGTCATCGATGGCAAGCCGTTCGAGGTGACGACGCTGCGCCGCGACGTCGAGACCGACGGTCGCCATGCCGAGGTCGCCTTCAGCACCGACTGGAAGGTCGATGCCGAACGGCGCGACCTGACGATCAATGCGCTCTATGTCGATGCCAACGGCGAGGTGGTCGATCTCGTCGGCGGGCTTGCCGATATCGAGAACGCGCAACATCCGCTTCATCGGCGATGCGGCGAGGCGCATCGCCGAGGACCATCTGCGCATCCTGCGCTTCTTCCGCTTCTTTGCCTATTACGGCTCCGGACGGCCGGATGCCGAGGGCTTGAAGGCCTGCTCGGCGGCGCGTTCGAAACTGCAAGACGCTTTCGGCCGAACGCGTCTGGTCGGAGCTGAAGAAAGCTGCTTGGCGCCGACGATCCCGGCCGGGCGCTGCTCTGGATGCGGCAGGTGGCGGTGCTGACGGAAATCCTGCCGGAAACGGAAAAATGGGGGATCGATGCGATCCCTTCGCTGATCGCCACCGAAAAGGCGCTCGGCTGGACGCCCGATCCGCTGCTGCGGCTTGCGGCGATCGTGCCGCCCGATGCGGAGCGGCTGGAGGCGATGGCAGCACGGCTGAGGCTCTCGAATGCGGAGGCGGCCTTGCTGAAAGCCTGGGCAACGGCAGCACCCGTCAATGACGAGATGTCGTCGGCCGCCTTCGAACGGCTGCTTTACCGCAACGGCGCCGACGGCATCATCGACGCGGCTGAAGCTGGCGCTTGCGGTAGCACGCGGCAAGGCCGAAGGCGATTTCGACGAGATGGCGCGCTCGGCGCGGCTTGGAAAGCTGCTGGATCAGGCGACGAACTGGAAGAAGCCGCAGTTTCCGCTGAACGGCGGCGATGTGATTTCGGCGGGCATCGCCTCCGGCCCGCGCGTCGGCGAAACTGCTTGCCGGGCTGGAAAACCAGTGGGTGGACGAAAATTTCGCTGCCGACCGGGCGGCGCTGCTCGCCCGGCTGCAGGAACTGGTGCAGTAATCAGGCGACCTTCGCCTCGTCGCGGATGCGGGCCTTGATATTGTCCACCATGTTTTCGCGGATCATGGTTTCGCCGTGAGCGCTCTTCATGTGCTCGACGGCGCGGCGGACGACTTCGGCGTCATTGTCGCGCCCGGGTGTGCCAGGCGCAGCCGGGAACGAGCGTGCCACATTCGAAAAGTCGCATGGTCTTCTCCTCTGTTGGAAACACAACGACGATCGCGCTTTGACGCGATCTGATGAATGTGCGGGAGGAGAGAAGGTTCCGGCCGGCATCGACATGCCGGCCGGCAATCAGCAGTATCAGTCGGGCATTGCCCAGGCTTTGTAGGTGTCCGAAAGGTGCTCGGGCATGTTGCTGTTGGCGGCCGCTGCCTCATTCTGCAGCTCTTCCGGCGACTTTCCGCCGGCCAGTTGCAGCTTGACCTGCTCGATGAAGCAGGACAGCGGCAGATCCGAGCCGCTCTTCGTCCTGCAGTTGCTCGGCGATGCGCGTTAGAAACTCCGGGGTGTCGATCGTGCGGGATGTTTCCTGGACATCCGCGGACGCAGGCGAGCCACTTTGTATCGTCATGACAATCCTCCTCCGATTGTTACGCACATACATATAAAGTTAGGACTCACTGAGTTTTCGTTGAAGGTCTATCACCTCGAATTTTATCGACGAGATCATCACAGTTTCATGGCCAGCGGACGACAGGGGGCAGCGACGAGAGAATGGATTCGACGTTGCCGCCGGTCTTCAGGCCGAAGATCGTGCCACGATCATACAGCAGATTGAATTCGACATAGCGGCCCCGGCGGATCAATTGTTCGTCGCGGTCGGCCTCCGTCCACAGCTTATTGAAGTTGGAGCGGACGATCTTCGGATAAACCATGGCGAAGGCCCGGCCGACATCGCGCGTGAAGGCGAAATCGGCGTCCCAGCCGCCGGCTTCCTCGCTCGGAATGCAGCCAGTCGTAGAAGATGCCGCCGATGCCGCGGGCTTCGTTGCGGTGCTTCAGGAAGAAATAGTCGTCGCACCAGTCCTTGTAGGCGTCGTAGTCGGCGACGGCATGGTTGCGGCAGGCGATTTCCATGGCCTTGTGGAAGAGCTGGCTGTCCTCGTCTTCCTGCGTGCGGCGGCGGTCGAGCACCGGCGTCAGGTCGGCGCCGCCGCCGAACCAGCGGCTGGTGGTGACGACCATGCGGGTGTTCATATGCACGGCTGGAACGTTGGGGTTGACGGGATGGGCGATCAGCGAGATGCCGGAGGCCCAGAAGCGCGGATCGTCCTTGGCGCCCGGCATCTGCGCCCGGAAATCCGGGCGAGAACTCGCCGTAGACGGTCGAGGTGTGGACGCCGACCTTTTCGAAGACGCGGCCTTCCATCATCGACATCCGGCCACCGCCGCCGGCGCCATTTTCGCGCGACCAGTCCTTGGCGACGAAGCGGCCGGGCTCCTGGTCGGAGAGCGGGCCTTCAGTTCGTCCTCGAGGGCTTCGAAGGAGGCGCAGATCGTATCGCGCAGTCCCTCGAACCACGTTGCGGGCGGCAGCCTTCTTCTCCTCGATATCGTCAGGCAGGCCGATCGGCAGTTCCGGTCTTTCCATATGCGCCTCCAGCGGCCGGCATCTCCTTCGGAGGCGACTCGCTCATTTCTGATTATGCGTCCCGTTTAGCAGGTGGCGCCGGAGCTCGCCAAGCCGAGGGAAGCACGCAGTGAGGCTTCCAAGATTCGACTCGCAAAACGAGAATTTCGATACTACCTTTTCGGCCAGAGGTAGGTTTGATGGCGAAAATTCCAGGGCCTCCGTCCTTCGACGGCCTGAAGCGCAGGATAGCGAGACATCGGGCGGAAACTTCCCCCCGAAAGAACGACCATTTCGTGCGTGAGACATATCGCCTCGGTCTCATCGACGCCCGCGCCAAGGCGCGCGAATGGTTCGACGAATATCCGAAGGCTGCCTACTGGACCGAAGTGGAGAGCTGGCGCCAGCTCGACGGCGACCAGATCGAATTCACCATGCGCCGCCTGCCTTCGGCCGACTGATCGTTATTCGGCGGGCTGCGCACCCGGCTTTCGATCAGCAGGCCGCTTTCATCGAGGATCGGATGCGCCACCGAGAAAAAATCAATCCCAGGCAGTCTGCCGCATCGCTTCACCGACGATCATCGCGGCGGAGACGGCAACGTTGATCGAGCGCTGGCCATCGACCATCGGGATGAGGATCCGAGCGCAGGAAGGCTAAGTGCTTGTTTTTGCTTGATATCAAGTGGAGATTCTTGGGCGTTCCAGAAATCGCTAATACATTAGACGCAAGCCGGGTCGCCGCTCAAGCGAGAATGAAAGCCTCTATCCCACATCAGAAAAAGCCCCCGCCTTGTGTTGCCAAAGGTGAGGGCTTTTTAGTTCGCGAAGGTCGGTTGGTCTGACGGACTTCCCTTCGCTTGGGCTTGTTAGGGGGCGTACACTCCTAACAAGTTAAAATAATACACCTTGGATGGCTCCCACCGCAAATGGAAAGACTCCCACCAGAGACGGAGAATGTTCCAGTGAGAGCCTTGTTGCCTACTGATGTAGGCCTGCGGCGTACATCAGTGATCGCTAACGTATCGATGCATGTTGACCCCTCTCAAACCGTCACGCTTAAACCTCAGGCAACCCAAGCAGTCTGCCGCATAGCTTCGCCGACGATCATCGCGGCGGAGACGGCAACGTTGATCGAGCGCTGGCCATCGACCATCGGGATGAGGATCCGGGCGTCGGCTTTCTCGTGAACGTGATCGGGAACGCCTGCGCTTTCGCGACCGAAAAGCAGGATGTCGTTTGGCCGGAACGCGAAGTCGGTATATCGGCCTGATGCCTTGGTCGAAGCGAGAACGATGCGGCGGCCGGTGGAAACCCGCCATTCCTCGAAACGGTCCCAGTTGACATGGCGGGTAAGCGCGGCGGCTGCGATGTAGTCCATGCCGGCGCGCTTCAGATTGCGGTCGGAAATGTCGAAGCCGGCAGGCTCGATGATGTCGACAGCAATCCCGAGACAGGCCGCGAGGCGCAGGATTGTGCCGGTATTGCCGGGGATATCCGGTTGATAAAGAGCCAGTCTGAGATCAGTCATCCGACGCACCATCTATCTTGCTTTGCCAAGGAGCCTTCAAATGAACTTGGGAAATGGAGTGACCCAGCGCCATCGAGTACCAAACGTTTAATGAGACTCGTCCAGTACCGGCGGTAAGATACGCACCAAATCACCATAAACATCGACCGCATAGAGGCCCAAAGCATGGCGATCTGCGCGCCAACAAAGCCCCGGAATTCACCGAGAGCGGTAAAGAACGCCGCAGGATGGGTCCCGTGACGCAACCGGCCGTGATACTCATCCCGCTCAAAATACGGATCGCGACGACGTTCCATGATGTCATCGAAGGTCGGATACGGTTCATCAAGGAACCGGCGGCAAGCCGCGCCAATGGCTCGGACATACTCCACCCCTGGCGCTTTCTCGCTGAGGGTACCCACCGTAGTCGTGCACTCGGCACGGATCATATGGATGGAAGAAATCACATGATCCTCGACCTCGGCCGGGGAAGAAGGATCAAACAACGCCCGGCGGTCTTCCAGAAATGCCAGGAATTTGCGAATGGCATCCCGATCGGAAGCAGGCGAGTTCCCATGCATACTCGAAGAATGGCGTTGAGACGCCGGTGATCCGCTTCAACATGTCTTTCGCACGGATCAGCATCGCCATTATTCCCACATCCGGTTTGCATCGAAATCGATCTTGGCGGCCTTCAGCTCCTTCACCAGGGCTTGTTTCCAACCTTCGCCGGGGTCCATTTCGGTGTAGACAACACCGAAGAGGTCGGAGGGGATTTCCACATCACCCTTCCGCAACAGACAGGCAGACACGTCCCCGCCCCAGCTTTCCCGCGAAATAGCCAAGCTCAAAAATGACGTTCTGCCTTGCCCGCTGGTTCTGGCCTTCGGTAGTCACTGCCGATCCGACATCATCGGGGGTGAGCAACACTACGGCAAACCCAACCTCGGCCGCGCTGGCCTCGTATTTCTCGATGATCGTCCGTCCTTGGTTCGGCTGCTCCTTGAGGATGATCACCTCCAGATTTAGCTTTCCAGAAACCGCGCTAGACCGTGCAAAGCGCCTTCGTCGTGGCCGTGAACGATGAAAATCTTATTCGAGCTTGGCAGGACAAGCCTTGGCTTGTTTTGGCCGGATGTGGTGACATAGGTCTTGTAATCCCGCACAAACGGAATGATCAGTTGCCCGGTGATGCCGTTGATACCCGACATAACCTTGGTTCCGGAGCCATAATAGGAATAGCCAAACTGCTCCATAGAGCCGGGGTCTTCGGCAAACTTGAAAATCAGCAGAAGCGTTAACCCCAACGTCTCATCGGGATCTTCTGGCCATTCGATGGTTCCTCCCCCCATCCCACGGTCGGAATCCTGCCGCACCAGAAAGGCTTCCAGATCAAGTCCGCTCGTCAGTTCCGCGTTCACTGCGGCCAGATCATGATGACGCAATAGACGGGCCAGAGCTTTCAGCGGCTTTTGATAAGTTTGGTATTGGGCACCTTGCAGGTCCAGCACCGCATTGTTGATCTGGGTAAATAGATTGACGCCGTCCATGGTTATTCCCCGTCCTCGCTAAGACGGGCGGCGGCGGCCTTCTCAATAATACCTTCCCTGTATTGCTCCTTTAAACCTTCGATCAATGGCGCAACAAACGGATTGGACGCATATCGTCCCCCACCCGCTCATCAATGATGGATTTACTGATGGATGGCATTCTCAATGCTGGCCGGATCATCCGGCGTAAACGTCACGGTTCCCAATTCGCCGTCCAGTTCCGAAATGGCTTTCTGTGCGTCCTCAAGCTGACGGTTCAACTTATCAAAGCCGGTAATCTTCATGATCTGTTCTCCACATTATGGAGAACAATACCACCTGCAATGGCAATTGCACTTCCCCTCGCCTTCATACGCTTACTTTGCCACAGCCAGTTTACGCGTGGGCTCGCCACAAGCGGCATCAGGTCGCCTACGGTGCGGTGGCGCAGTAAGGTCAGCTCTTGACCAGCACCCTCGCCTGCACCGGCTGCTCGATGCCCTTGAGCACAAGCGAACGCGCTTCGGCCTCCGCCGTCAGATCGGGAGCCTGGGCAGCCGTCTCCGCCGAGACGAGGATCTCGCCGGCGGCGGCCTGGGATCTCGAGCCTTGCGGCCTGATTGACCACGCCGCCGATCGCGGTGAAATCGCTGCGAAAGCTCGAGAATTCGCCGATCTGCACATCGCCCGTGTGGATGCCGACACCGACGCCGAGCGCGCGGCCCGGCAATCCCTCGAGATTGAGGCTGTTCAGCGCCGCGGTGCAGGATCGCTGGATCTCCAGCGCGGCCATGATCGCAGCACCGGCATGATCTTTCCTGACGATCGGAAAATTGAAGATCGCCATCAGCCCGTCGCCCATCTGCTTGTTGACGATGCCGTCATGCGCCCAGATCGCCTGCGCGCAGCGATCCTGGAACAGGCTGACGATCTCGCTCAGCTGCACCGCCCCGATGCGCTCCGAAAGATCCGTGAAGCCCCTGATATCGGCAAACAGGATGGTGGCGTTGGCGGTGACCTGGCGCTGCTTCTTGACGTATTGAAACGACCGCTCGCAGATCGTGCAGATATCGGGATTCATCTTGCTGCGGGTGATGCCGAAGGCGCGGAAGGGCAGCGCCAGCGGACCACGGATCGGGATCGGCACGTGCATCTGATCCCAGCAGCCTCGACAGATGCTGGCGCTGCCATGATTGGCAGGCACAAGAGGAGGCGCAGTTGTCATGTTCCGCAATCTGTTCCGGCTGATCAGACCTATGGCCGCATAGCAACGAGCTTCTGATATTCTTTTGCTTTTGGCAACGTGTGGAATATTCTGAGTGATGAAGTCTATTCTCCGACGTCGCCGTTACATCATGCTGCTGGTATGTGACTTATTCCTTGACCGCGCGAATGGAATTTGAAGAGCAGCAAAAATTTCTTTAACAGCGCCATCAGTACCCAAACCCTTAGTCCAGTGACATTTCTGCGACGCCTATCCAACCGGAGGCATCCTGAGCTTGAATTGTTTAAGTTCGGCCGATTCCGGGCTGGAAATTTCGAGGTTTTCGCGTTATGAGGGCGCATCTTCAATCGCCAGCAGGGAGGGCCGAGATGGACAATGTGCTGCGTGTGCGCCTTCCGGCCGTGATGCCCCACGTCGCGATTCCGCGCCTCTAGTGCGCATATCTTCCTAAACTTTCCTTTTTTGATCCATTGCGCGGCTGTTGCGGCCTCGTCCCTTGAACCTCCGGTTCCCATATGTGCCTAAGCGCTTTTTGCGCAGGCGGGGAGACGGAACGGTGAAGTTCCGGAGCATTTTCATGTTCAGCTGGTTTGAACAGCGACTCAATCCCTTTCCGAGCGAGGAGCCTGTTGTTCCCCCGAAGGGTCTTGTTGCCTTCTGTTGGCATTATACGAAGCCGGCGGCGCCTTGGCTTGCGGCCATGGCGGTGCTGACTGCATTGATTGCAATCGGCGAAGTGATGCTCTTCCAGTTTCTCGGCGATGTCGTCGACTGGCTGTCGACTGCCGACAAGGCGACGTTCCTGCAGACTGAATGGTACAAGCTCGCCTGGATGGCGGCTTTGATACTCATCGGCCTGCCACTGGCGGCTGGGCTCGATTCGCTCATCATGCATCAGGTCCTGCTCGGCAATTATCCGATGATCGCGCGCTGGCAGATGCATCGCTACCTGTTGCGCCACAGCATGACCTTCTTCGCCAACGAGTTCGCCGGACGCGTTGCGACCAAGGTGATGCAAACGTCGCTGGCGGTTCGCGAAACGACGATGAAGATCCTCGATGTCTTCGTTTATGTCGTTACCTACTTCCTGACGATGATCATCGTGATCGCGGCGGCCGACTTGCGGCTGATGGTGCCGATCCTGGTCTGGCTTGGCGTCTACGTCGGCATCGTCTCCTACTTCGTGCCGCGGCTTCGCAAGATCGCCGCACAGCAGGCGGACGCGCGCTCGATGATGACGGGTCGCGTGGTCGACAGCTACACGAATATTGCGACCGTCAAGCTCTTCTCGCATGCAGGCCGGGAAGAAGGCTATGCCAAGGCGAGGCATGGACGAATTCCTGCAGACGGTGCACCGGCAGATGCGCCGCGTCACGCTGTTCCACATGTCCGTCTACACAAACAACTGCGTGGCTCTGTTCGTCGTGTCAGGCCTGTCGATCTGGTTCTGGCTGAATGGTCAGATCTCCGTCGGTGCGATTGCGATTGCGATCGGCCTTGCGATGCGCGTTAACGGCATGTCGCAGTGGATCATGTGGGAAGTGTCCGCCCTCTTCGAAAACATCGGCACCGTCTATGACGGCATGGAGATGATGACGAAGAACCACGACATCACCGACAAGCCGGGTGCGCCGCAGATGCAAGCGAAGAAAGGTGCAATCGCACTACGAGCGCATCCGCTTCCATTACGGCAAGGGCAACGGCGTCATCGACAACCTGTCGCTCGACATCAAGGCTGGGCGAAAAGGTCGGTCTCGTCGGCCGCTCCGGTGCCGGCAAGACGACGCTGATGAACCTGCTGTTGCGCTTCTACGATCTGGAAGCCGGCCGCATCACCATCGACGGTCAGGATATTTCGGCGGTGTCGCAGGAAAGCCTGCGTTCGCTGATCGGCGTGGTGACGCAAGATACGTCGCTGCTGCACCGCTCGATCCGTGAAAACATCGCTTACGGCCGTCCGGACGCAACTGATGCGGATGTCATCGAGGCAGCCAAGCGGGCAAATGCCTGGGAGTTCATCGAAGGGCTTGTAGACATGCAGGGCCGCAAGGGGCTCGATGCGCAGGTCGGCGAACGCGGCGTCAAGCTCTCCGGCGGCCAGCGCCAGCGTGTCGCGATCGCCCGCGTCTTCCTGAAGGACGCGCCGATCCTGGTCCTCGACGAGGCGACGTCGGCGCTCGATTCGGAAGTGGAAGCTGCGATCCAGGAAAACCTCTTCGCTCTGATGGAAGGCAAAACGGTGATCGCGATCGCCCATCGCCTGTCGACGCTGACCGAGATGGACCGGCTGATCGTGCTCGACAAAGGCCGGATCATCGAGGCCGGCTCGCATAGCGATCTCGTCGGCCAGGGCGGCCTATATGCCGACCTCTGGACCCGCCAATCCGGCGGCTTCCTCGCCGATCATTCGGAAGAAGCCGAGGAAGCGGCGGAGTAGAAAGCGAAAGGCCCTCCCGGCAAATTCGGGAGGGCTTTTCTTAACTATTGGGAACAGTTAAGAAGCCATGCTATCGTGATCGGGTGAAAAAGGATTACATCATGGCGACCGTAACGATCTCGCTCCCTGACAGCCTCAAGGCTTTTGTTGAAAGCCAGATCGCAAGCAAAGGCTATGGCAATGTCAGCGAATATTTCCGCAGCCTCGTCCGCGAAGCACAGGTGCGGGAGAATGACGCCCGGTTGGAAGCCCTGCTTCTTGAGGGGCTGGCGTCTGGAGAAGCTGTAGAGGCGACCCCCGAGTTCTGGAGCGATTTGAAGAAGGAGGCGGCCCAACTCCTTTCCGTCCAGCGGGAAAAGAAAACTCGGTGAAGCTCGTCATCAAGCCCGCAGCCCGAAGGGATATATTATCGCAGACCGCTTACCTTGCCGAAACGGCGGCAACGAACTCGGCCTGCGATTTGTGGCTTCTGTCGAGGAATCCTTCGGACGCCTTCGCGATTATCCGAATGCCGGAGCGCCAAGAGCTTTCGACAATCCGTCATTGGCCGGATTACGCTCATGGCCTATCGCGAATTTCGAAGATATTCGGCATATTATCTTGTAACGATCGCAACATTTCAGTTCTACGCGTTTTGCAGGGCCGGCGTGACCTGCCGCATGCACTGACTGATTTTTAAAGCCGATTGCGGTTTAAAGGCTATCCGCCCAGTCTCTCACCCTGTGGCGTTCCACGACCACGAGGGCGCTTGCCCCGGCCATGGCGCGGAGCGCCAGCAGACGGCGCTCTTCTTCGCCGTCTAGCCATGCGGCAATCGCCTCGCTGACGATAACGTCGCGCGAGATGCCAAGTTGTTCAGCGGTTTCGTCGAGCCTGCCCGCAAGCGGAAGCGGAATATGCAAGGCAAGCATCTTCGTTTCCATGGGTATGTCTCCGTTAAGCGGCGATTGTACTCCGAGATTGGGACGAGGTCAGCGACATTCAACACAAATGCCGCCGATGTTATCGAAAATTACCAAAATATAAGGTTGTATCCGCCTTCCATTCCCTTTGCCGTCAGGCCGTTTCAGCCTATATCGCAACGATGTTCCTGCGCCCGATACTCAATCTGTTTGAGAACTGGATCGACCCGTTCGCGGCCGCGCGACAATATTCAGCCGCCGCGTTCGACGCTGCCGGCTTCATCTGGTTTTACATCGGCCAGGCGAAATGGCCGTTCGTCGCCATGCTCGTCCTCGGCGGCATGTCGGCGGCGATCGAGGCGGCGCTGTTCTGGTTCGTCGGACGGCTGGTCGACATCCTCGACACGGTCAAGCCGGGCGATGGCTGGAGCGGACTGCTTGCTGCGCACGGCGCCGAGCTCTTCGGCATGCTCGCCCTGATCGGCATCGTCCGCTTCGTGGTCGCCTTCCTGATCGCGCTGGTCGATCAGCAGGTGATCACGCCGGGCTTCTACAATCTGGTGCGCTGGCAGTCCTATCTGCATGTCGTCGCGCCAATCGCTGTCACTTCTTCCAGAACGATTTTTCCGGCCGCATCGTCACCAAGGTCTGGTCGGCCGGGCAGGCGGTCGGCGATCTCGTGACCTCGCTGATGGAGAGCGTCTGGTTCGTCGGCATCTATGCGGCTCGACGCTGGTGCTGGTCGCCCGGCTCGATTTGTCGCTTGCGGCGGTCGTGCTTCTCTGGCTGTGCGGCTTTGCCGTGCTTGCGCGCTATTTCGTGCCGCGCATCCGCCAGCATTCGCGCGAGACCGCCGAAGCGGCCTCGATGCTGAACGGCCGCATGGTCGATTCCTACAGCAATATCCAGACGCTGAAGCTCTTCGCCCGCGACGAGGAGAACGACCGCTACATGCGCGCAGGGCTTCGACATCTATCCAGGACACGGTGCTGCGCTTCACCCGGTTCATCACCGGCGTGCGCGCCTCGATGGCGCTGCTCTCCGGCCTGATGATCGTGACGATGGCCGGGTTGAGCGTCGATCTGTGGCTGCGCGGGCTGATCAGCTCCGGCGCCGTGGCCTTCACGCTGGCGCTGGTTCTGCGCCTCAACTTCCTGCTCGGGCGGCTGATGACGCAGTTCAACGGCATCATGCGCAATCTCGGCACCATCCAGAACGCGGCCGAGACTGATTTCGCAGCCGCTGCGGCCTCGTCGATCGGCCGGATGCTGCCGATCTCGTCGTCAGCGAGCCCGGCATTCGCTTCGAAAATATCCGCTTCCACTACGGCAAGGGCAAT
Organism: uncultured Alphaproteobacteria bacterium; assembly: GCA_963838565.1. Classification (GTDB taxonomy): domain Bacteria; phylum Pseudomonadota; class Alphaproteobacteria; order Rhizobiales; family Rhizobiaceae; genus Rhizobium. The sequence goes on along the minus strand of CAWIRO010000014.1, from coordinate 198,960 downwards.
GGCGTCATCGACGAACTTGTCGCTGACGATCAGCGCCGGGCGAAAAGGTCGGCATCGTCGGCCGCTCGGGCGCCGGCAAGTCGACGCTCGTCAACCTTCTGCTGCGCTTCTACGATCTGGAGGGCGGCCGCATCCTGATCGACGGCCAGGACATCGCGGCGGTCCGGCAGGAGATCGCTGCGCATGCAGATCGGCGTCGTCAGCCAGGATACCTCGCTGCTGCACCGCTCGATCCGCGACAACATCCTCTTCGGCCGACCCGATGCGGACGAGGAACGGCTGGTCGACGCGGCGCGGCGGGCCGAAGCGCTCGAATTCATCGAGCGGCCTGCAGGACCAGCGGGACGCAAGGGCTTCGACGCGCATGTCGGCGAGCGCGGCGTCAAGCTTTCCGGCGGGCAGCGGCAGCGCATCGCGATTGCGCGCGTCATGCTGAAGGACGCGCCGATCCTCGTGCTCGACGAGGCGACCTCGGCGCTCGATTCGGAAGTCGAGGCAGCGATCCAGTCCAATCTCGACCGATCTGATGCACGGGCAAGACCGTGCTGGCGATCGCCCACCGGCTGTCGACCATCGCCGCGCTCGACCGGCTGATCGTCGTCGATGAGGGCCGGATCGTCGAGGATGGCACCCATGATGCAGCTGATCGCCGAGGCGGGCTCTACGCCGATCTCTGGGTGCGCCAGTCCGGCGGCTTTCATGGCCCGCGATGCGGACGGCGAATACGGCCGCAGCGCCACGGCAGGGCGCATCCGGCAACGCCTGCTTGACCTGCGCCGGACGGCAAATGTCGGTTTGCGAACATTGGCTTCGGTTTTCCCGCGACATTGTGGCTCACCTCTTGGCTCAAGGCTGGACATCACTTGCGATCAAGCATAGAACGCGCCGGATTGCCGGGGAATCTGCTGGTCATAATTTGCGTGCAAGCTTACCCGGTCGTGATGCGTGAGGCGGAAAGGCGAAAGTTTTGGTCGAATCGTGCATCGGCTTATTGATTTGGCGCTGTTCTTTCGCTCAAGTGTCAGCACGGGGCGCGGATCGACGCCGGGGACAGTGCGGTTTCCGCGAAACATTGCGCAGAGGATGGTTTAGCCGTGAGCGAACACGAAACGACAAGCGAGACCTCTGGGCGAGCCCACTCGCCGCGATTTCCTGTATCTGACCACTGGTATGGCCGGCGCGGTCGGCGCCGCCGCGGTCGCATGGCCGTTCATCGACCAGATGCGTCCGGACGCCTCGACGCTGGCGCTCGCCTCGATCGAAGTCGACGTTTCGAGCCTCGAGCCCGGCATGTCGCTGACGGTCAAATGGCGCGGCAAGCCGGTCTTCATCCGCAACCGCACCGACAAGGAAGTCGAAGGCAGCCAGACGCTGTCGCGCTGGCGGACCTCAAGGACCCGATCGCGCGCAATGCCAACCTTCCGGCCGACGCGACAGGCAACGGACGTCGACCGTTCCGCCGGCAAGGACAAGGAAAACTGGATCGTCATGATCGGCTCGTGCACCCATCTCGGCTGCGTTCCGCTCGGCCAGGCCGGCGAATACGATGGCTGGTTCTGTCCCTGCCATGGCTCGGTCTACGATACGGCCGGCCGCATCCGTAAGGGTCCGGCGCCGGAGAACCTGGCGATTCCGACCTTTTCATTCGTTTCCGACACAGTCATCAAGATCGGTTGAGGGGAAACTGATTATGAGTGGTATCATTCAAGCTACGAGCCGATCAACCGGTCTCGAGAAATGGGTCGATTCGCGCCTGCCGCTGCCGCGCATGGTGCTACGACAGCTTCGTTGCCTATCCGGTTCCGCGCAACCTGAACTATGCCTACACCTTCGGCGCCATGCTCGTCGGTCATGCTGGTCGTCCAGATCCTGACCGGTGTCGTGCTCGCCATGCACTATGCCGCCGAAACGTCGGTCGCCTTCAACTCCGTCGAAAAGATCATGCGCGACGTCAACCACGGCTGGCTGCTGCGCTACATGCATGCCAACGGCGCGTCGTTCTTCTTCATCGCGGTCTACCTGCACATCGCCCGCGGCCTCTACTACGGCTCCTACAAGGCGCCGCGCGAAATCCTCTGGATCCTCGGCGTTGTCATCTATCTCCTGATGATGGCGACCGGCTTCATGGGCTACGTTCTGCCCTGGGGCCAGATGTCCTTCTGGGGTGCGACCGTCATCACCGGCTTCTTCTCGGCCTTCCCGCTGGTCGGCGAGTGGATCCAGCAGTTCCTGCTCGGCGGCTTCGCCGTCGACAATCCGACGCTGAACCGCTTCTTCTCGCTGCACTACCTGCTGCCCTTCATGATCGCCGGCGTCGTCGTCCTGCACATCTGGGCGCTGCATGTCGTCGGCCAGACCAACCCGACGGGCGTCGAAGTCAAGACCAAGACGGACACGGTTGCGCTTCACGCCCTATGCGACCCTCAAGGATGCGCTCGGCGTATCGGTCTTCCTGCTGGTCTACGCCTAGTTCGTCTTCTACATGCCGAACTTCCTCGGCCATCCGGACAACTACATCCCGGCCGACCCGCTGAAGACGCCGGCCCACATCGTTCCGGAATGGTACTACCTGCCGTTCTACGCGATGCTGCGCGTCGATCACCTTCAACGTCGGCCCGATCGACTCCAAGCTCGGCGGCGTGCTGGTGATGTTCGGTGCGATCATCGTGCTGTTCTTCCTGCCCTGGCTCGACACGTCGAAGGTTCGCTCGGCCGTCTACCGTCCCTGGTACAAGCTGTTCTTCTGGCTCTTCGTGATCAACGCGATCATGCTCGGCTGGCTCGGCTCGCAGCCGGCGGAAGGCTGCTCTACGTCCTGATCTCGCAGATCGGCACGCTCCTACTACTTCGCCTTCTTCCTGGTCGTCATGCCGGTTCTTGGCCTGTCGAAACGCCGAGCCGCATTCCGAACTCGATCACCGAAGCGGTGCTGGAAAAGCAGCAGCAAAAGCCAGCTGCCGCGTGACGGTCAAGGCGTAAGCGAGCGACGGAAGGAACTCAGAAACATGAAAAAGCTTGTTACAAGCATTCTGTCGCTCGCAGTCGTCGCCGGCCTCGGGCAGTTCTGCATTCGCCCAGGAGAGCGACGCCCGCCGAAGGTGCAGCTCCGGCCCATCACGAGGAAGGCGCGCACGCCGCACTATCCGCTGAAGCACCCGCGGGAGCAGGAGTGGAGCTTCGCCGGTCCGTTCGGCCACTACGACAAGGGCCAGCTTCAGCGCGGCCTCAAGGTCTATACCGAAGTCTGTTCCGCCTGCCACTCGATGAGCCTCGTGTCCTTCCGCACGCTCGGCGACCTCGGCTACTCCGAAGCGCAGGTGAAGGCCTTCGCGGCGAACTACGAAGTTCAGGACGGCCCGAACGCCGAGCGGCGAGATGTTTACCCGCAAGGCGGTGCCTTCCGACCACTTCCCGTCGCCGTTCCCGAACGCCGAGGCCGCCGCTGCATCCAACAATGGCGCGGCGCCGCCGGACTTCTCGCTGATCGCCAAGGCGCGCGGCATCGAGCGCGGCTTCCCGCCAGTTCATCTTCGACATCTTCACGCAGTACCAGGAAGGCGGCCCGGACTATATCCACGCGCTGCTGACCGGCTACGAGGAGCCGCCGGCCGGTTTCCAGGTTCCGCAGGGCACGCATTACAACCCGTACTTCAACGCTGCTGCGGCCTTCGCCATGGCCAAGCCGCTCTCCGACGACCAGGTGACCTATGACGACGGTACGCCGCAGACGGTCGATCAGTATTCGCAGGGACGTCTCGGCCTTCCTGATGTGGGCCGCCGAGCCGCACCTGGAAGACCGCAAGCGCACCGGCTTCATGGTCATGATCTTCCTGCTGATCTTCACCGGTCTGATCTACCTGACGAAGCGGTCGGTCTACGCCAACAAGGAACACTGAGCGGCTCTAACCAAACGTGCAAAAGGCGGCGTTCGAGCCGCCTTTTTTGTTGGTTCCGTGACCGGCACTTGATAGGGTGCAGCCGACCAATTTGCCCTCGCAGACAAACGGACTTTCCATGAACAATATTGCCTCGGAGCTTGCGGCCAGCATCCGCTCCATTCCGGACTATCCGAAGCCCGGCATCATCTTTCGCGACATCACGACGCTGCTCGGCAATCCGCGTGCCTTCCGCCGGGCCGTGGACGAACTGGTGCAGCCCTATGCGGGCACTGAAGATCGACAAGATCGCCGGCATCGAGGCGCGCGGCTTCATTCTCGGCGGCGCGCTGGCGCATCAGCTTTCGGCCGGTTTCGTGCCGATCCGCAAGAAGGGCAAGCTGCCGCACGAGACGGTGCGGATCGCCTACAGCCTGGAATACGGCGTCGACGAGATGGAGATGCATCGCGATGCGGTCAAGCCCGGCGAGAAGGTGATCCTCGTCGACGACCTGATCGCGACCGGCGGCACGGCGGTCGGCGCGACCAAGCTGCTGCGGCAGATCGGCGCGGAAGTGGTCGGCGGCCTGTTTCGTCATCGACCTGCCGGAGCTCGGCGGCCGCAAGAAGCTCGAGGCGCTCGGCGTCGAGGTGCAGACGCTGGTCGAATTCGCCGGGCACTGAGCCCCGGCGTCACTCGAACTCGAGCACGCTGCTCTCGAAGCGGATGACGGGTGCACCGTCCTGATTGACGCCTTCGTTGAGCATCGTGTTCAGGAGCCAGCCCGGCCGCGATGCGAGCGGCCGGCTGGCAAGCAGGGTCACCGAATAACTTACCGTCTCGTCGACGAAGACGGGACGCAGCCATTGCAGCTTCTGGAAGCCGGGCGAGGGGCCGAGCTTCGGCGCCGCTATGCCTTCCCCGCCAAGACGCGCCGTTTCCTGCTCCCAATAATCCAGGAAGGTCCGCATCCAGGCGGCGCAGGTGTGCCAGCCGGAGGCGCAGAGATTGCCGAAGAGCGTCTGCTTGGCTGCCTCCTTGTCGACATGGAAGCGCTGCGGATCGAAACGCGTGGCGAAATGGACAATGCGCTCCTCGGTAAAGGTGTAGCTGCCGATCTCGGTCTTCTCGCCGATCGCGATAAAGCTCCGCCATCCTCATGCGTTTGCCTCCGCTGCGTGGCGCATGCTGAACATGATCCAGTTTTCGCAGATAGCAGACGAGCTCGCCGCGCTGGTTCTGGATCTCATGCTTGAAGCGGGCGATGCCGATGCCGGGCCGCGAGCGCATGGCGCGGGCTTCGAGCACAGTCGAGCGGCCCGAAAGCGTATCGCCGGCAAGCACCGGCTTCTTCCATTCCATGAAGTCGATGCCGGGCGCACCTTGCGAATGCGAATTGAGGAGATAGCTGTCGGCCATCATGCGCATGAAGAGTGCGCAGGTGTGCCAGCCGGACGCTGCAAGCCCGCCGAGGATGCTTGCGCGCCCGGCGGTTTCGTCCATGTGCATCGGCTGCGGATCGAATTCGCTCGCGAATTCGATAATCTCCTGCGCCGTCACGGCGACCGGGCCTAACGCGAAGGCGCGGCCCGGCTCGAAATCTTCAAATGATAGCTTCATGTGGCCTTGTCCTCCCGGCGGCTGCGCGAACGCTCAGGTATTGAAGCGGAAGTGGATCACGTCGCCGTCCTGGACGACATATTCCTTGCCTTCGTCGCGGCCTTGCCGGCTTCCTTGGCGCCGACTTCGCCGCTTGAAGTTGATGTAGTCGTCATAGGCGATGGTGAAGGCGCGGATGAAGCCGCGTTCGAAATCGGTATGGATGACGCCTGCGGCGGCCGGGGCCTTGGTGCCGCGCACGATCGTCCAGGCGCGTGTTTCCTTCGGGCCGACCGTGAAATAGGTGATCAGGTCGAGCAGATGGTAGCCGGCGCGGATCAGTCGGTCGAGGCCGGCTTCCTCAAGGCCGAGCGCCGACAGGAATTCCTTGGCTTCCTCTTCCGGGAGCTGGGCGACTTCAGATTCGATCGCAGCCGAGATGATGACGCATTCAGCGCCCTGTTCCTTGGCCATCGCGGCGACGGCCTTGGTGTGCTCGTTGCCCGTCGACGGCATCGGCTTCGGCGACGTTGCAGACGTAGAGCACCGGATGCGAGGTCAGCAGGTTGAGACCCTTGAGGATCTCGATCTCTTCGGCGTGCCAGCGTCTTCAGCAGCAGGCGTGCCGGCTTGCCTTCGTTCAGCAGCTTGATGACGGCTTCCATGACCGGCAGCTGCGCCACGGAATCCTTGTCCTTGCCGGTGGCGCGCTTGCGCGTCTGCTCGACGCGGCGCTCGAGGCTTTCGAGGTCGGCGAGCATCAGCTCGGTCTCGATCGTGTCGGCATCGCCGACCGGATTGATGCGGCCTTCGACATGGGTGATGTCGTCGTCCTCGAAGCAGCGCAGCACATGCACGACGGCATCGACTTCGCGGATATTGGCGAGGAACTTGTTGCCGAGGCCTTCACCCTTCGACGCGCCGCGCACGAGGCCGGCGATATCGACGAAGGAGATGCGGGTCGGGATGATTTCCTTGGACTTGGCGATGTCGGCGAGCTTCTGCATGCGCGGATCGGGCACGGCGACTTCGCCGGTGTTCGGCTCGATGGTGCAGAAGGGATAGTTGGCGGCCTGTGCCGCTGCCGTCTTGGTGAGCGCGTTGAAGAGTGTCGACTTGCCGACATTCGGCAGACCGACGATACCGCATTTGAAGCCCATGGTCTGAAACCTGCTGTTCTTGAATTCCTTGGCCGTGCCTATGGGAGAAAGGAGCCACGGGGTCAAGCCACTTCGCGCAGATGTGCATCCGCCGCACGCGTCTTTCGCTTGAATGCCGCCGCCGCAGTGCAATATAAAGAGACGAGCCTTTTCTCGCCTTTTCAATGTCATCAACGGGTGGAATTCCGATGAGTGACAGTAACGTTGCCATAAAGCCGAAAACGAAGACCAAGCCGAAGCTGGATAAGCCGAAGCTCTACAAGGTCATCCTGTTCAACGACGACTACACGCCGCGCGAATTCGTCGTCATGATCCTGAAGGCCGTCTTCCGCATGAGCGAGGAGACGGGTTACCGGGTGATGATGACGGCGCACAAGCTGGGATCCTGCGTGGTCGTCGTCTGCGCCAAGGACATCGCCGAGACCAAGGTCAAGGAAGCGACGGACTTGCGCAAGGAGGCAGGCTTCCCGCTGATGTTCACGACCGAGCCGGAGGAATAGGCTTGGCGATCTCCGCGGGCGTCGTCGAGTTACGATCGCTCGAGCGGGCCGCCGGATCTGAATAGCCGGTCTTGTCCTGCATGAAGCCGCAGTTCTCATAGAAGCGCAGTGTCGCCGGGTTCTTGGAGCCGGTGAGCAGCATCACCTTGTAGCAGCCCGCGTTCCAGGCGCGTCTGCGAACGCATGGCCGATGAAGGCGCCGGCATAGCCGCTGCTTGCGATGATCGGCGTGAGTGACGACATTCTCGATGAGCGCGTATGACGCGCCGTTGCGCGTCAGGTTCGGTATCGACGACCAGTGTGACGGTGGCGACGGTTACTGCACCCAGAACGCCGATGAAGACCGTCATGCCGGGCTGGGCGAGGATGGCGGAGAAGCGTTCGTTCGCGAGTGCCTGGATCGAGCGCCGGATCGGTCGGGATTGAGGTGGCGGTAGAGAGTCAAGAGCGCCGGGAGATCGCCGCGGGAGCGGCGGCGGATGGTGAAGCTCGCTCCGGCATGCTGCCTCACTCGCCCTTGTTGCCGAACATCTTCTTCAGCATGTCGGCCATCGGGCCGGTCGCCGGCAGCTTCGGCTGGTTGTGATTGCGCGCCTGATGGATGTGCGATTTTGCCGCCGGCTTTTTTTCCGGCTTCGGCTTGTCCTCCTCCGGCCTTGCCGCCGACGGCAAGCGCGAGCTTGTTCATCAGCTGCGAATCCTCGTTTGCGGACCAGCATGTCGGCATTGTCGGCAAGCGTGTCGAGAAGCGGCTCCAGCCAGGTCTGGTCGGCCTTGGCGAAATCGCCGAGCACGTGGTTGCTGCACCAGTTCCTTGACGCCGGGATGGCCGATGCCGAGGCGCAGGCGCCGGTAGTCCTTGCCGCAATGGGCGTCGAGCGACTTGATGCCGTTGTGGCCGCCGTTGCCGCCGCCGGTCTTCAGCCGCGCCTTGCCGGGCGGCAGGTCGAGTTCGTCGTAGATGGCGACGAGATCGGCGGGCTGCAGCTTGTAGAAGCGCATCGCTTCGCCGACGGATTCGCCCGAAAGGTTCATGTAGGTCTGCGGCTTGATCAGCAGCACCTTTTCGCCGCCGAGCTCGCCCTCGGAAATCTCGGCCTTGAACTTCTTCGACCACGGCGAAAAGCTGTGGCGCCGGTGGATGGCGTCGACGGCCATGAAGCCGATATTGTGGCGGTTGCCGGCATATTTGCCGCCGGGATTGCCGAGACCTGCGATGATCAGCATTGGCCAGTCCGTTCCTTGAATAGCACTGTGCCCGCTTCACCACCGCGAAACGGACACAAAGTCAAGCGGAAAGGCAGGACGCCACGCTAGTCTGCCGAGATGCAACCCGTATTTCAGGAAAATCTGCTTCTGCGTGCCGTCGGCGATCAGCTTGTCGAGGGCGGCCTGCATCCTGGCCGTGCAGATCGGATCGGGAAAGTCCTTCTCGCAGGCAATGCCCATCGGCTGCGAGGACAGCATGGTCACGATCTCCACCGGCTGGTCCGCCTTCAGCTTTTCAAAATAGAGTTCGCGAGATCGGCATCATGTCGATGCGGCCGCCGAGCAGCTTGCGCAGCGTCGCGTTGAAATCGCTGGCGACGTCGAGCTTGGTGAAGCCCTTCTCCTTCAGCGTCGTCTCGGTATAGTCCTCGCGCTGGGTGCCGACGGTGTATTTCTTCGCTTCGTCGAGGTTGCTGGCGGCGACGCCCGAGCCCTTCCGGGTGATCAGGATGTTGCGATCGACGAGCAGCGGCTCGACCCATTTGAACAGCTGGTCGCGCTGCGCCGTTGTGGGCCGTGGCGAAGACACAGGTCATCGGCTGCGTTGCGCGCAAGGCTGAAGGCGCGCGCCCAGGGCATGATCTCGATCGTGTAGTCGACGCCGATCGTCGGCCATCACCGTTTCGACCTGCTCGACGGTCGCGCCCTTGATCACCTTGCCTTCGCGATAGTTGAAGGGCGGGTAGTCCTCGGTCGTGAAATGTCACCGTCTGCGCATGTGCCGCCGCGGCGCAAGGCAGCGCCAGAAAAGCAAGAAGCAGGAGCTTTTTCATCGCATTCGCCTCCTTCGATTTGCAGATCATGAGGCGCGTGCGACCGCGCTCGATCGCACGCCGGCAGCTCCTCGATCAGCTGTCGACGGCATGCTGCGGACGATGGAAGAGATAGCCCTGGCCGTAGTCAAGCCCCATCTGCGGCAGCGTGCGGCATTCCTCTTCGGTCTCGATGCCTTCGGCGATGACGGTGCAGTCCATCTTGTGCGACAGCGTGGTGATGCCTTCGATCAGCATGCGGCTCTTGTGGCGGACGTCGTCGTTCGCGTCGTTGATCGAGCGGGTGAAGGACTGGTCGATCTTGATGATGTCGACCGGGAAGCGGTTGAGGTAGCTCAGCGACGAATAGCCGGTGCCGAAATCGTCGAGCGCGATGCGGCAGCCGAAGCGACGCAGGTCGGTGACGATCATGCGGATCTGCGGGTTGTCGTGCATCAGCACGGCTTCGGTGATCTCGACGACGATGCGATCCGGACGGATGCCGTGGCGCGCCGACGAGCGCGGCGAGGCGGGCGGGCAGGGCGGGTTCGAACTGCAGCGGCGAGAAGTTGATCGCGAGATAGGTATCCTGCATGCCTGGCGATCCGGGAGATCTTCGCGAGATGGGCGATCGCCTTTTCCATGATGACGTTGCCGACGCGGACGATCTTGCCGGTCTCCTCGGCGACGCTGATGATCTCGGCCGGCGGCATCAGGCCCTTCTGCGGATGGTTGAGGCGCATCAGCGCCTCGAAGCCCGCTATGCCGCGATCGTTGAGGTCGACGATCGGCTGCAGATAGGCCTCGAACCAGTCCTCGACGAGGCCGGTCTCGATATGGCTTTCGATCTCGGCACGGCCGCGGGCGCTGTCGAGCATGCTGTTGTCGAAGATCTGCGCGCCGTTCTTGCCGTCGCGCTTCTTGGCATACATCGCCATGTCGGATTTCTGCAGCAGTTCGGCCGCATTCGACGGCATGGCGCGGATAGATCGCGATGCCGATGCTGGCGCTCAGATGCAGGTCGGGACCGAAAGGTGTTTCGAAGATCGGATGCGATCTGCTCTGACATCGCCTTGGCGCGCTTCTCGGCGTCCTTGGCCGGAAGCAGGATGGCGAACTCGTCGCCGCCGAGGCGAGCCGCCTCGATCGGAGGGCGCGAGATGCGTGCTTCAGCCGCTCGACGAGTTCGCGCAGTGCCTCGGTCGCCTTCAGCATGGCCCAGATTGTCGTTGATCCACTTGAAGCGGTCGAGATCGACGAAGAGGCAGGCGAGTTCCTGGCCTGCGGCGTCCGCTTCGGCGATCTTGTTGTCGAGGGCGGCTTCGAAGCCCTGGCGATTCAGCAGGCCGGTCAGGTGGTCGGTGATCGCCTGGCGGTGGTTGCGGTCCTCGGACGCCTTCAGCTCCGTGACGTCCGTCATGACCGACAGCGAGAGCCGGTCGTAGGCGCCGGTTGCCGCTCTTCGATTCCAGGATCAGGACGTCCATGACGCGGCCGTCGGCGCAGAGGAACTTGACGGTCACGTCGAGTGCCGTGCCGTCCTCGGAGTCGTTCTTGCGGTGCGTTGAAGGCTCGGGCGAGTGTCAGCGGTGACGAGATCGGCGAAACCTGCGGCCGATGATCGCCGGCGCTGTCGTAACCTGTCGCGACGAGCCAGTAGTCGCTGACGGCGGTGATCCGATCGTCGTCGTCGAGCGAGAAGAGCATGGCGGGCGTCAGGTTGTAGATGTCGGTGGCGCGGCGATGGGCGAGCTTCAGTTCCTTCTCCTCGCTCTCCAGCTTGCGTCTGCATCTCGTTGAAGCTGCGGGCGAGGCGGCCCATCTCGTCGTTCGACTGCCAGTCGACGTGATGGCGCGAGCCAAGCTGACGGGTCGCCTCGATGGCTGCCGTCAGCCGCATCAGCGGCTGGATGACGAAGATGCGGTTGCCGATCAGCGCCGTGCCGAAGACGGTCAGCACGGCGAAGATGAAGATCGATATGAAGACGACTCTCTTCCTGCTTCAAGCCGGAGAACAGGCCGAGCTTCGGGATAATAGACCGCGATGCTGCCGAGGTTCTTCGGGCCATCGACGGTGTTGTAGATGATTGCGCGGCGAAACCTGAACGAGTTCGCCGTCGAAGGATCTTCGGGATGGTCGATTGGGTCGACGTTGAGCTGGCCGGACTGATCGCGGACCTCGACCTTGACGATGGTCGCCCTGCGAAACGATCGTCGCGCTGATCTGCGTCGACGCTGTCCTCGTCGAGATCCCAGAGCGGCTTTGCGAGCGCCTGGGAATTGGCAACGAGAAGAACGGAGATGTGGTCGCGTATTTCTTTGTCAGCACGCTCGGAGGAAAGAAAGAGAAAGAGTACAAAAAGAGGCGCGACAAAGATGAGCAGCGCTCCGCAAACAATCGCAAAAAATCTGTTCTCAACGGAATTGTTCATGGTTCCGTTTGCTCCCCGAGGTCATCACATTTCGCGGCCAGTAATGGCTGAGCGCGGCAACGTCGCATAACTGCCCAGATGATGCTTTCATGAATGTGTTAAATGTTGCTGAAGTGACCTGCCTGCCTAAAACGGAAAGGCCCGCGTTCCAGGGGAAAGCGGGCCTTATGATTAGAAATTGGTCGTATGCGGATCAGGCTTCGGTTTCGCCTTCACCTTCAGCCGCAGCTTCTTCTTCAACGCCGGCGGCCGGAGCAACGATCGTGCGATCGTGAAGTCGCGATCGATGACCGGCGTCACGCCCTTCGGCAGGGTGACTTCGGAAATATGGATGCTGTCGCCGATCTTCTTGCCGCTGAGGTCAACGTTGAAGAATTCCGGGATCGCATCAGCCGGGCAATGAACTTCGACTGTCGTGACGAACGATGTTCAGAACGCCGCCGACCTTCAGGCCCTGGGACTTCTCTTCGTTGATGAAGTGAACCGGGATTTCGACGGTGACCTGGCGTGTTGCCGGAGACGCGCAGGAAATCCACGTGCATCGTGAAGTCGCGGACCGGATCGAGCTGATAGTCCTTCGGCAGAACCTTGTACTTCTTGCCGCCGACGTCGATCGTCGCGATGGTGGTCATGAAACCACCGGCATGAATGCGCTTCGTCACCTCATTGGTGCTGAGAGCGATAGAAATGGGGGCCTGCTTGTCACCATAGATGACAGCGGGAATCAAACCGTTGCGGCGAAGTTCACGGGCGGACCCCTTACCAACCCGTTCGCGCGCCTCGGCCTTGAGCTCGTAAGTTTCGTGGCTCATGGCTATTCCTTTCGAGGTTATTTGGAGAGTCTCCGTCCGGCCGTCAGCCTGTCCGTCGGACTGGAGGCGGCGTTTCGGCCATCCTCATCCGCGTTGCCTCCAAGGGTGTCTGCGCGGACGCGTGCGCTATAGTATAAATGGATGCGGAAACGCAAGTTGGACAGGAGAGGGTCAGTCTGCCGATACCAGTAGTTGCGTCATCTCTTTCAGCCGGTTGCAATTTCTGACGGTTGCTTAACCATCGAATCGCAATTCCAAACGAATTAATAAATCATACTCTGCGGTCTGAATATAGGTGGCTCGGTTTCAATGTCCCGGTCCACCTGCAATGTTACGCATCATTTCCTGCATCACCGTCGAACACAGCCTCTCGCATCTGATCTTTGCCACGGTCATCTGCGTGCTCGGCTCCATGCTGACGATGCGGCTGTTCACCCGGGCACGCAGGACGCAAGGGCTGCAGAAGGGCAACTGGCTCTTTCTGTCCGGTTTCGTCGGCGGCTCGACGATCTGGACTACGCATTTCATCGCCATGCTCGGCTATCAGTCGCCGGCGCTGAACGGCTACGAACCCGAGCTGACGCTTCTTTCCCTTTTCATCGCCATCATGGCGAGCATTGCCGGTTTCACGGTCGCTTCCAGCACCCAGAAGAGCGCGCTGATAGAGGCCGGCGGTGCGATCGTCGGTCTCGGTATCGCCTCCATGCACTATGTCGGCATCGCGGGATACAAGGTTGCCGGCCATATGGTGTGGAACCAGGCCGATGTCGTGGCGTCGCTCATCATGGCTGCCGTCTTCGGCGCGATCGCCACCAACCGCGTTGCGCGGCCGCTGACGCGCTTCTGCAAGCACGGCTCCGGCCTCGCGCTCATCCTGGCGATCGTGCTCACGCATTTCACCGGCATGGCCGGTCTGACCATCGTTCCGGACAATGCCGTCCCGGTCACCGGCGAGCTGATCTCCGTCAACATCATGACCGGTCTCGTCCTCGCCGTCATGATCGTCATTCTGGCGCTCGGCGCCTCCACCTATGTCATCGACATGCAGTCGAACCAGGCGGCCGTCGAGCGCTACCGCCATCTGTCGCTGCATGATCCGCTGACGAACCTGCCGAACCGCGCTGCCTTCAACGAGCACCTTGCCGTGCTCGCCAAGCGGCCGAAGGACATGACGGCGAATATCGCCGTGCTCTCGTTCGACCTCGACCGCTTCAAGGAAATCAACGACGTGCACGGTCATGCGGCTGGCGACGCGGTTCTGCGTGCGGTGGCCGAGCGGCTTGCTGCGCTGGCCGAACGAGGGCCAATTCGTCGCCCGCGTCGGCGGCGACGAATTCGTGGCGGTGATGAGCAACTATTTCATCCGCTCCGACGCGTCAGGGCTGGCGCAGCGCATTATCGACGAGATCGCCAAGCCTGTGTCGTGGGAAGAGCAGACGCTCTGCGTCGGAACGAGCGTCGGCATTTCGACCTATCCCGCCCAGGCGGACACCATAGACGACCTTCTTTCGCAGGCGGACGTTGCGATGTATCGCGCCAAGTCCGCCGCCAGCAACAGCATCTGCTTCTACGATGCCTCGATGGATCAGGTTTCCCGCGAGCGGAATGCACTGGCGATCGAGATGCGCGACGGCCTGAAGCGCGGCGAATTCGAGCTCTTCTACCAGCAGCAGAACGACACGGTGACCCGCGAGGTGCTCGGCTTCGAAGTGCTGCTGCGCTGGAAGCATCCTGTCCGCGGCTATGTTCCGCCGCAGGAATTCATCCCGATCGCGGAACGCAACGGCTTTATCCTTGAACTTGGCGAATGGGTGCTGCGCCAGGCCTGCGCCGAGGCGGCGACCTGGAAGAACCCGCTTCGCATCGCCGTCAACGTTGCTCCGCAGCAGCTCAGCGACCATCGCCTGCCGCAGATCGTCCATGAGATCCTGTCGCAGACGGGCTTGCCGGCGTCGCGGCTCGAACTCGAGATCACGGAATCGGGCATTATCGCTGACCATCAGCACGCGCTGCAGACGATCCGGCGGCTGAAGGCTCTGGGCGTCAAGGTGGCCATGGACGATTACGGCACGGGTTATTCATCGCTCTCGACCCTGCAGAGCTTCCCGTTCGACAAGATCAAGATCGATCGCGCCTTCGTCGACGGCGTCGTGACCAACAAGCAATCGGCGGCGATCGTGCGCTCGACGCTGATCCTTGCTGCAAGCCTCGACATTCCGGTGCTGGCCGAAGGCGTGGAGAACGAGGATCACATCGACTTCCTCCGGCGCGAAGGCTGCCTGCAGGTGCAGGGCTTCCTCTTCGGGAAGCCGGTGCCGCGTTCGGGTATCGAAGAGATCGTCAGCGGCACGCCCGCGGTCCAGGCGGACGGTGAGGTCGCCGAAGGCGCCGCGCCGGTGACGCCCTCCGCAACCGCGGCAGCGGCCTGATGAAAACATGATCGAGTGCCAAGCGGCTGGGTTGACATCCGGCCGCGCGCATTCTCACATGGTCGCCGATCCATGCGGCGGAGGAGCACATTCATGCGATGCAGGCTGATGACGGCGACGAGCGTCCTTGTTCTCGGATTGATGACGGCAGCCCATGCGGCCGAGATCAACCAGGATGGCGCTAACGCCATCCGCGACAATCTCAACAATTTGCTGCCTCAAGAGATCGCCAAGAGCGGGGTTGTGGCTGTCAATCCGGCCGGGGCGCGCTACGAGATCGTCTACGACCTGGCCAAGCTGCTTTCTAGCCTCAACCCGGCGGATTTCGCGATCAGCGGGCTGAAGCCGATTTCGATGTTCGCCACACCGCAGGACAACGGACTCTGGAACGTCGAGGGAGACAACAACCTGAACGTTTCCGGACACTTCAAGGGACCGGACCAGAAGCGCACCGATTTCACCTATTCCATCGCCTCGATGGTCTATACCGCCGTGTTCGATCCGGCCATCAGCTATTTCCGCTCCGGCGATTTCAAAGCCAAGGACATCAAAATTACCTCGGCGACCGACACCGACCAGGTCAACGCCAGTTTAGGCGACATGCAATACAAGCTCGCCTCTGCCGACAGTGCTACGGCCGGCAGGATCGACTTTGCGGCGAACGGCACTTTTACGGCATTTGCCGAGCAGGTCAGCGGAAAGGAAATGCCGCCCGTTCAGATCAGCGCCGATACCATCGGTTTCGACGCCAAGGTCAACAGCGTGCCTGCAAAGCAGCTGAAGGACATTGTCATTTTCATTCTCGACCATGCCGAGGAAAAGCAGATCAGCAAGGAGAACGAAGACAAGTTGAAGGGCTTGCTGCGCGACGCCTTTCCTCTGATCTCGTCGCTCGAAGAAACCATCAATCTCAACAATCTTGCGGTGACAAGTGCTGCAGGTAGCGGCGGGGCGAAGAGCGTCGGTTATCATTTCGCCGTCGACGGGCCGAGCAATGCGACGCGGCTCGGCGTCGCTATCAATGCTGCCGATGTGACATTTGACAGTCCTGCGATACCTGCCGCCTATTCCGCGTTCCTGCCGAAGGCAGTCGATGTCCAATTCGCCATTCCGGATATGGATTTTGCGGCTTTCGGCGACGAATTCATGAAGATGGATTTCACCAAAGCGTCGTCCGGAGAAAGCGGCCAGAAGGCGGCCGAAAAGCTCTTCCGCGACGGCGCTCTGGTGATCGACTTCCCAAAGATCAGCGCCAGGTCGAACGTCTATGACATTGATATTTCCGGCAGGATCAAGGGCCGTATCGATAGCAGCAAGGACTATACGCTGCAGGCCTCCATCCTGGCGCGCGACTATGACAAGACCATCGCCGCCGTTCAGCAGCTCGCCAAGACCAATCCAGAGCTCAATCAGGCGTCCTTCGGGATGCTGATGATCAAGGGTTTCGCCAAGACCGATCCGGACGGCCGTCAGCGCTGGGACGTGACGGTCAGCCCCGATGGGTCGGTGACCGTCAACGGTCAAGTCGTCAAAGGTCCTGACAAGCCGGCAATAATAAAATGCCGCCGCGCATATTGTGGCTAACGTGGCCGGCATTGGCGTTGATGATCAGAAACGCATCGGCGAAGAAACGGAATACAACCGTGCCTGGCAGCGAAAACCCTCAGTCGAAGAGGCTGGAGACGGATTCTTCCTGGCTCGTGCGGTTGATCGCTTCGCCGATGAGGTTCGCGGTCGTGACGACGCGAATGTTGTGTGCCGATTGGACAGCCGTCGTCGGCTGGATGAAGTCGGTGATCACCAGTTCCCGCAACTTCGATGACGTGATGCGGGTGACCGCGCCGCCGGAAAGAACGCCGTGGGTGATATAGGCGGTGACGCTTGCCGCACCCTGGGCGAGAAGCGCGTCGGCGGCGTTGCAAAGCGTGCCGCCGGAATCGACGATGTCGTCGATCAGCAGGCAGTCCTTGCCTTCGACGTCGCCGATGATGTTCATGACTTCGGATTCACCGGGGCGGTCGCGGCGCTTGTCGACGATCGCCAGCAGACAGTCCAGGCGCTTGGCGAGCGAGCGGGCGCGCACGACGCCGCCGACGTCCGGCGAGACGACCATGACGTTGCTGATATCGTAATTCGCCTTGATATCGCGCGTCAGCACGGGAACGGCGTAGAGGTTGTCCGTTGGAATATCGAAGAAGCCCTGGATCTGGCCGGCATGCAGGTCGAGCGTCAGGACGCGGTCGGCACCGGCCTCGGTGATGAGGTTGGCGACCAGCTTTGCGGAGATCGGCGTGCGGCCGGAGGCGCGGCGATCCTGCCGCGCATAGCCGAAATAGGGGATAACCGCGGTGATGCGGCGCGCTGAAGAACGGCGCATCGCATCGATCATGATGAGCAGTTCCATCAGGTGATCGTTCGTCGGGAAGGAGGTCGACTGGACGACGAAGACGTCTTCACCGCGGACGTTTTCCTGGATTTCGACGAAGATTTCCTGATCGGCAAATCTTCTGACGCTGGCCTTGCCCAAGGGCACATTAAGATAGTTGCAGATCGCTTCGGCCAGATGCCGGTTCGAATTGCCTGCGAAAACCTTCATTTTGGTCCGCCTGTTGTCTGCTGATAGCCGCGCTTTTTAGCCAGCTTGCTTCTGAATGCAAGGGCAAAGGCGTCACAGGCATTGATATTTGTAAAAAGCCTGTTGCTAACCGCCGCGCGTCTGCCGCCAGGAGTTGAATTCGGCGATCGTCTTCGTGCCGATCTGCTGCATGACGGAAGCGGGAACGCCGGCCCACGGATCCTGGTTGCGGAGGGCACCTTTTCCTGTCCCTGGATACGGTGCAGACGGGCGCCGCTGCCATCGAGAATGTCCCAGACATAAACGACGGTGACGTTGCCGTCATCGGCGAAGGCCGAAAGATAGCCCTTGAGAATATAATCGCTGCTCGTGTCGTTCGAACTCCTGATCGAGAGGCCATGCGAGCGCGCCTCCGCGCCGAGCTGGCGGGAAAGCGGCGTCACCGCCTGCACAGGAGCGCCGATGATCGGCAGGAAGCGGACGGTGTTGCCGTGGATCGAAGACGATGCGGTGCGGATCGATGGAGGCGACCTGCTGTGGCTGGCGGGCAGGGGCCTGGTCGCCCATGTCCTCTTCCTCGGCCTGCGCATTGGAAACCGGCTCGGCAAGCGCCTGGGCTTCGATCGGCGTCGAGGCCGCGGGTGAGGAGCCGCGCCGGGCAAGAGCGTCGGCCTGTTCCTGCATCGTCGTCGGAGGGGCGCCGGTGCCCGCTCTATACGTTTCATTGTAGGCCGGGTGATAGCCAGCCTGCCGGGATTCGGCGGCAAAGGTCCGTGGCGGCTCGGAGCCTGCCATCCGCTCGACCTCGCGCTGGGTTACCGGCGAGGAGCGGCGACGCGACGAGTCACCAATATCGACCTGCGGCGTCAGTGCATCGGTGGTATTGCAGGCGGAAAGCAGGGTCACGCAGGCAAGGAGCATCGGCGCAGTGCGAGCTTGCGTCATTGCTGTTGTCGTCCCTTCCCTCATTCGCATCAGCCCCGCCTGATTTATGGAGGCGGGGGCTGCCAGCTGTCAATTCCGGATTCTTGCCGGTGATTGTCCGTTACGCGCCGATGAAGTCGAGCGAATGACGGGAAAGGGCACGCGGCGCATCCGGCGTCGTCAGGTAAGTCTGGCCGAGCGTCATGGCCGTTCCGGTATCGGAATCGGCGATGATCATGTGCACGAAGAGCGACATGTTCGGCTCGATCTCCTGCGGATTGCCGACATGGAACATCTGGTGCTCCATCCACGACGGCGAGAAGCGGGCGCCGAGCGAATAGCCGCAGGCGTTCAGACGATGGCGGGCAAGGCCCGCGCTCGTCCATGATCTTCGCATGCATGTCGAAGACGTCGCCGAAGGTATGGCCCGGCTTCAGCACGGTCTCGATCGCCTGGATGGTTTCGAGGCAGGCGCTGTAGAGTTCGCGGTGGCGGTGTGTCGGCTCGCCAATCACGATCGTGCGCATCATGGCGGCATGATAGTGGGCGTAGGCGCCGGCCCATTCGAGCGTCAGCTGGTCGTTTGCATCGAGCTTGCGGCGGCCGGCCTTGTAGCGGCAAAGCAGCGCGTCCGCGCCGGAGCCGATGATGAATTCGTTGGCGGGGTAGTCGCCGCCGCCGGAAAAGACCGCGCCCTGCATGGCGGCCAGGATGTCGGCCTCGTCGGCGCCGGGCTTGGTCAGCCGTGATCGCTGCATCCAGTGCGTCATCGGCAAGGGCTGCGGCGCGCTCCACATAGGCGATTTCCGCCGGGCTCTTCACGAGGCGGAGGCGGCTGACGAGGTAGGAGGCATCGACGATCTGACCGAAGGTGGAAAGCTGGGCATCGAGCAGGCGCGCGATGCGTCCGGTCATGCCGTGCGTATCGTATTCGACGCCGATGCGCGCGCCGAGCAGATCCATGTCGAGCGAGCAGGTTCCTGAGGTCGAGCGTCGGGTCGGCGTTGACGCGGTCGACCCAGACGTGGATGTCTTCGATGATCGAGGTATGCCTGGCCTGGCGAAGATCGGCCGAGCGGGTGAGCAGCGACATCGTGCCGTCGGCCTTGACGACCAGCGTCTGGAAGAAACAATAGCCGAAGGTGTCGTAGCCGGTCAGCCAGTACATGCTTTCCTGGGCGAAGAGCAGCACGGCGTCGAGCTTTTCGTCGCGCATCTGGTCAGTGAGGCGCGCGAGGCGGCTGGCGAATTCGGTTCTTTCGAAATGCAGTGCCATTCGATCAAATCTCCCTAATGCTGATCGCTGAAATCTGGCGGCCGTAATCCGGCTCTTCCTTATGTGTCGTACGGCGGTACGAGAAAAAGCGCTCGCTGTCCGGATAGGTGCAAATGCCGAGGCTTTCGGCGCGCACGCCGGCTTTGCGCAGCCGGTCGACCGTCAGCGCCGGAAGGTCGAACATTGAATGGCCGGGTTTCGCCGACGGAATGAAATAGCGCGCGTAAGACGAATCCTTGTGTGACGAAGCGGTCGACGAATTCCGGGCCGACCTCATAGCTTGCCTGGCTGATCGAGGGGCCGAGGCAGGCGACGATGGTGTCGCGCTTGGCTCCAAGCTTTTCCATCGCCGCGATGGTGTTCTCCAGCACGCCCGTCAGTGCGCCCTTCCAGCCGGCGTGGGCCGCGCCGATCACGCGGTTTTCCGGGTCGGCGAAAAGGATCGGTCCGCAATCGGCGGCGAGCACGCCGAGCACAATACCGGGTGTCGCCGTGACCAGCGCGTCGGCTTCGGGGCGGGCGCCATCGTAGCTGCCGTCGACGACAACGACATCCGGCGAATGGATCTGGTGCACGGTCGCGAGCTTTTCCACCGGCTGGCCGAACCAGGCGGCGACGCGGCGGCGGTTTTCCATCACCTTTTCGCGGTCGTCATTCGAGCCGAGGCCGACATTCAGCCCGCGGTAAAGGCCGTCGGAGACGCCGCCCGCGCGGGTGAAATAGCCGTGGCGGATCGCGTCGCCCACCGCGTCGTTCAACAGCGCGCTTTCGATCGGTGCGGGAGAGGCCGCATTTTGCATCAGGGATTCCGGGGTGTTTCGAATGGGGTCATTGTCCGCCGGTCTGCCCGGCGAAGCATGCTTGATTGCGCCGATGTTGTCGCAGGGCGGCGCGCTCTGTCAATCCACCGGACGAAACGGCATGAGATCGACCGCGGGATAGGAGACGGCCATCGCCTTGAAAAGTTCGCCCATTCGGCCTTCGCCGGCGCCGGCCAGACGGTCGACTGCAGCTCTGGATGATCTCTTGCGTGCGCGGTTCGCGATTGCGGCCGAGAGCCGCGGCGCGCTCGAGAATGCCGAGCCCGGTCAGGAAATCGCCCTGGTGCAGCGCGCCGTTGAGATGCAGCCCGGCGGCGACGGCGGTCTTCGCAAGATGCTTCGAAATCCACATGGCTCGTCAGGTCCGCTTCGCCGGGATGGGCGAGAGGCGGATCGAATTCGTGCATGCGCACGGCCTGCAGCGTGTCGCCGAAGCCGGTGACGAGATGGCCGTAGTCGATCGCGAGCGCCGTGCCGCCGAACGCCTTCAGGCGATCGCAGATCGTGATCATCACAGCTTGCCGGGCAGGCGAAATCTCGAAGAGCGTGCCGTTCGGCGCGTTCTGAGGCGATTCCGGCAGCAACGCCGGATCGATGCCGGCAACACCGGCTGCGAAGGTCAGTTCGCCATCGGCATCGAGGCCGACCATGCGCTCGCGAAAGCCTGTCGGCGTCTTGACGAACTGGCGGATCGGAATGGCGTCGAACAACTCGTTGGCGACAATCAGCGTGAAGCCCGGCGGCACTTCGTCGAAGCCGTCATGCCAGCTGATCTTGCCCTCATGCGCGTCAAGTGTCTGGCTCTGGATGTCACGCAGCCGCTCGCTGGTTTCGACGAGATGAATGGTCATGCTCTCGAAAAGCGGCGGGGCAAGGCGCGCGATGACGCGCAGCATGTCCGCCATCATCGTGCCGCGGCCGGGGCCGATTTCGACAAGGCGGACGCCGGCCGGCGTGCCATGCCGCTGCCAGGCGTGGACGACGAAGACACCGATCATCTCGCCGAAGAGCTGGCTGACTTCGGGCGCGGTGACGAAATCGCCGGATCGGCCGAAGGGTTCGCGGGTCCGGTAATAGCCGTATTCCGGATCGGCCAGGCAGAGCGAGAAATAGTCCGTGACGCTGATCGGACCGTTGGCCTGGATGATCGTCTTTATCTTTTCGCCGAGCGCGGTCGTCATGGTCGTACCGTCCTGACCGGCTCAATGCTGCGGCGCTGTCTGGCGGCGGGCACGGGCCATCGCCCAGATTCCGAGCAGGATCATCGGCAAAGAGAGCACCATGCCCATGGTCAGCCAGTTCGTGCCGAGCAGATAGCCGAGCTGCGCATCCGGCTCGCGGAAGAACTCGACGAAGATGCGCGACAGCGCATAGCCGCAGACGAAGACGCCAGTAACGAAACCCGGTGATTTCAGCGCACGGAAGCCGTAGACGAGGAGGGCAAGCACGAGGAGCAGCACGATGCCTTCGAGGCCCGCTTCATAGAGCTGGCTCGGATGGCGGGCAAAAGGTCCGCCGGTCGGGAAAACGACCGCCCAGGGCACGTCCGTGAGCCGGCCCCAGAGCTCGCCATTGACGAAATTGGCGATACGGCCGAAGAACAGGCCGATCGGCACGACGGTGGCGACGATGTCGAAAAGGCTCCACAACGGAATGCCGTTGCTGCGGGCGAACAGGATCATGGCGATCGTCGTGCCGGTGAGGCCGCCGTGGAAGGACATGCCGCCGTTCCAGATCTCGATCGCGCGGATCGGGTCCTGCGATGACGGCGGGCAGATCGTAGAAGAGAATATAGCCGATGCGGCCGCCGAGCACGATGCCGAGGGCTGCCCAGACGATGAAATCGTCGAGCTGAGCCTTGGTGATCGGCGAGGCGTTCGCCGGGCCAGAGCGCATCGTTGCGCGGCGATCCGGCGCGCATAGAGCCAGCCGAGCAGGATGCCGGCGACATAGGCGAGGCCGTACCAGTGAATCGCCAGCGGACCGATCGAAAAGGCGATCGGATCGATATTCGGAAACGGCATGATCGCAAGAAGATTGGCAGCTGTCGGCAAGGCTTTCCCACCCGTTGATGTGCGCGGAACATGGCTTTGCGTTACGAAGCGGTCAAGTCGATTGTGAGGCAGCCCAATGGCTGGCGGGCGCTTATCCAGAGCAAAGCGCTTGCAACCTAAGCCGGCGAAGCCCTACCTCATTCTCATGAGCCTCAGGGCCATCAAATCATGTCGTGCGAAGGAGAAGAACGCCATGACGACCGGCACAAACCGCATCATGGACGAATTCGCCAAGCTGATGACCGATGCAGCCGGCGCCGCCCAGGGTGTGCGCAAGGAGATCGAGACCGCCTTCAACGCTCAGGCCGAGCGCTGGTTGAACAGCATGGATGTCGTCAAGCGCGAGGAATTCGAAGCCGTCCGCGAAATGGCGATCAAGGCGCGCGACGAAAACGAAGCGCTTGCTGGCCCGCGTCGCCGCGCTCGAAGCACAGCTTGCTGCGAAGGCCAAATAAATCCCGTTCCGGCACAGGTGCGGTGTGGCGCATCAGGCGACATGCCGCATCTTCGATAAAATAATCAGGTGATGTTTTCCACCTGTGGACACTGCCAAAAAACCCAATTCGCAGAGTCGTTTATAACCTCCTTCTGAATCAAATTCCGAACAGCTGTCCACAGTGCCTTTCTGAAAATCGGCGCGCTGGGGGCTGGCAGGTCGGCAGGTGCATTATACACTGATTTTAAATGATGATTCGAAGCGGACATTGGTAAGCTCCGGGCAGGTTAACTGCGTTAGGTCTGGCAGCGGTTCAACGAATCATCCGAGTGGTGGTTCCGGTATTTGCGTTTGCTTTGCTTGTGTGTAAACGCAAGTTCAGTCGCATTCGTCCGGTCAAGAAGGTGCTGCATGAGCCTTATGGAATTGGAAATCGAGCGTCAGTCGAACCCGGTCGACATGATCGAGTACGTCGCCGCCAACAATGACTGGTCGTTCGAGCGGTCGGGCGAGGACGAGATCGCCATGACGGTCGAGGGAAAGTGGGCCGACTACCACGTTTCCTTCTCCTGGATGGAGGAATTCGAGGCGCTGCATCTCGGCTGCGCCTTCGACATCAAGGTTCCCGAAGCACGCGTCAACGAAGTCATCAAGCTTCTGGCGGCGATCAACGGCCAGGTGCTGATGGGTCATTTCGATCTGTGGCGGCAGGAAGATGTGATAATCTTCCGGCAGTCGCTGCTGCTGGCAGGCGGCGCCGAACCGACGAACCGTCAGGTGGAAGTGCTGCTTTCGAGCGCGCTCGATACCTGCGAAGCCTATTATCAGGCGTTCCAGTTCGTCGTCTGGTCCGGCATGGATGCCGCCAAGGCCATGGAAGCCGTTCTGTTCGAAACGGTCGGCGAAGCGTAAAATGGCAACGTCTTCTTCCGGATCCAGTCGTTCTCATCGGTGCCGGCAATATGGGCGGCGCGATGCTCTCCGGCTGGCTGAAGAGCGGTGTTCCGGGATCCTCTGTCGTCGTCGTCGATCCTGGCCCGTCGCCGGCGATGATGAAGACCGATCAGCGACGCAGGCGCGACGCATGTCGCAGCCGTCCCCGCCGGATCTGAAGGCCGGCGTCATCTTCCTTGCGGTGAAGCCGCAGGTCATGGAAGCGGTCCTGCCGCCGGTGAAGAGCGCCGTCGGTCCCGACACGGTCGTCGTTTCGGTGGCTGCCGGCAAGACGCTCGTCTTTCCTGGAAAAGCATCTCGGCGAGGCCGCCATGGTTCGCGCCATGCCGAATACGCCGGCCATGATCGGCCGCGGCGTAACCGGCGCCTTCGCCAATCCGCGCGTCAGCGCCGAGCAGCGCGAGCGCGTTCATTCTCTTCTGAGCGTATCGGGTCCTGTCGAGTGGGTTCAGGCCGAGTCCGATATCGATGCCGTGACGGCATTGTCCGGCAGCGGTCCGGCCTATGTGTTCTATCTCGTCGAGTGTATGGCAGAAGCAGGCCGTAAACTTGGCCTGCCGGCGGACCTCGCCATGCGTCTTGCACGGGAAACTGTCGCGGGGGCTGGTGAACTGCTGCACCAGTCCCCCGATGAGGCTTCGAAGCTCCGCCAGAACGTCACGTCGCCCGGCGGCACGACTGCCGCAGCCCTTTCCATCCTGATGGCAGAGGACGGCATGCAGCCGCTGTTCGACAAGGCGATCGCCGCCGCCCGCAAGCGGGCCGAAGAACTCGCGGGCTGAGACGTCGCCATGGCTGAAGAAATCACCTATGCCGATTTCGAACGCGTGGATATTCGTGTCGGCACCATCATCGAGGCCAGCCCCTTTCCGGAGGCCCGCAAGCCGGCGATCAAGCTGCTGATCGACTTCGGCCCCGAGATCGGCGCTTAAAAAGTCCTCGGCGCAGATCACCGTGCACTATACAGTGGAAAGCCTCGTCGGCCGCCAGGTTCTCGGCGTCGTGAATTTCCCTCCGCGCCAGATCGGACCGTTCCGCTCGGAAGTCCTGACGCTCGGCTTCGAGGACGAGGCGGGCGCAATCGTTCTTGCTGCTACGGACAAGCCGGTGCCGAACGGCAGGAAGCTGATGTGATCAATGAATGTCGCGCGAGATCGGGTCGGTCAGCGTGAATTCATGGAAGGTGGCTTCGAAGCCCGCGCGTTGTGGTGAGCAGAATGCCGGGCCGACCATCACATCCTCGATCGATGGATCGAACCAGGCCAGACGCGCCATGCGCCATTCGCTCGCCCGATCGGTTCGATATTGAATGAAGAGCGCGTCCTTGTTGCGCGTCACGCGGAGGGAGAGCCGCTCGAATTCATGCTCGATACGAAAGGCCGACCAATCGGAGTTGCCATTGGTGACGACGGTGCTGAAGTGCTTTGCGCCGTCGGTATATTCGATCCCGCATTTCATCCAGCGTGTGGAATCCGCGCGGACCATCAGGCCGGCCTGATCGTAGAGCTCCCGATAGGCGCCTGAGAATGTCACTTCCGCAGTAAAATCGCCCTTGCGCCGCCGGTACAGAAAATGGCCGTCGTCGCGATGGAAGCCGTAGTAGGTCCCCTGCCAGAAATCGGTCCTGTCGCCGGATCGCACGTGCAGTGCGCCGTCGCGAAGCTCGGCGGACGGCGGAGGATTGAGCCAGGTCATAGACGTTAGATCGATCGCCATCCGGAACTCACGCCGGTACGCGGATGGTCGCGCGGAGGCCCCCGAGCGGGCTGTCGCCGAGTATGACATTGCCGCCATGGCTGCGGGCGATGTCGCGGGCGATCGCAAGGCCGAGGCCGGTGCCGGAATCATCGAGATTGCGTGCCTCGTCCAGACGGAAGAACGGCTTGAAGACGTCCTCGCGGTTCTTCTCCGGAATACCCGGGCCGTCGTCGTCGAAGTTGAGCGTCAGCCATTTCGGCATTGTGCTTCGCCTCGATCTTGAGCGTGTTGGCGTATCGGCGGGCATTGGATGCGAGGTTGGTGACCAGGCGCGTGAAGGCGTTCGGCCGAACCAGAATTTCGTCGTCGCCATCGATCGAATAGGTGAACGTCTTGTCGTGCAGTGCGAAGTCCGCCTCGAGCTTTCCCAGCAGTTCGCTGAGCTTCAGCTCGCCGACGTCCTCTTCGATCTCGCCGCGGGCAAAGGCCATGTAGGCTTCGAGCATCGACTGCATGTCGTTGACGTCGTCGTTTAGGCCCTGGAGATCGGGACTGTCGCCGGCAAGCGCCAGTTGCAGCTTGAAGCGGGTGAGGATGGTGCGCAGGTCGTGGCTGACGCCGGTCAGCATCGCCGTGCGCTGCTCGATCTGCCGCTCGATGCGCTCGCGCATCAGGATGAAGGCAAGGCCGGCGCGCCGGACCTCGTCGGCGCCGCGCGGATGAAAGTCGTCGAGTCTTCTGCCCCTTGCCGAAGCTCTCGGCGGCGCGCGCGAGCGTCAGGATCGGCCGGATCTGGCCGCGCAGGAAGAGGATCGAGATGCCGATCAGCACCAGCGACGTGCCGACCATCCAGACGATGAAGATATGGGTATTGGAGGCATAGGTCTGGTTGCGCTTGGTCAGCACGCGCAGGATCTTGTCGTCGAGCTTGATGCGGATTTCGACGAGGCTCGAATTCGCCGACGGTGTCGATCCAGAAAGGCCGCTTGATCTGGTCGGTGATCTCGTCGCTGAGAATGCCGTCGAGGATCGAGAAGAACGGCTTGTCGCGCGGCGGCGGCAGATCGCCGTCCGGCTCGATCGAGATCTGCAGGTTCAGCTGGTCGTCGGCGATGCGCGATGATTTCGCTGTAGTCCGCATCCTGCGGATAGGTCTCGATGATCTCGATGATGGCTGCGATATCGCGCGTGACGGCGCTCGACAGGCGCTGCGTCACCATCTGCCAGTGGCGTTCCATGAAGACGGCGGCGACGACCGATTGCAGCAGCACCATCGGGATGATGATGATCAGCAGCGAGCGGGCGTAGAGGCCGGTCGGCAGGCGGCGGCGCAGCCAGCGGCCGAACGACTTCCATCCGGAGGCTGGCGAGCGGTCTTCGCGGCGCAGGCTGTCGAAAGTCACCATTCAGTCGCGATCCTGACATTGCGGCTATCAGTCGATGCTCAGCCTGTATCCGATACCGCGCACCGTCTGCAGCCAGACAGGATTGGCGGGATCGTCCTCGATCTTGCGGCGCAGCCGGTTGATCTGCACGTCGATCGTGCGCTCGCCGACCTCGGCGTCGTCGCCGATGAGTTCGTGGCGCGGGATGGTGTCGCCGGCGCGCTGGCGAAGAGCAGCATGATCTCCTGCTCGCGATCGGTGAGCCGGATCACTTCGGCTGCCTTCTTCAGTTCCTTGCGGGTCAGCGAGAAGGTGTAGGGCCCGAACATGACCTGCTCGATCTTCGGCGCGTCGCGAGGCGTTGCGGCGCAGGATGTTGTTGATGCGCAGCACCAGTTCGCGCGGATCGAAGGGCTTGGAGAGATAATCGTCGGCGCCGGCTTCAAGACCGGCGATGCGGTTGTCGGATTCGGCAAGCGCCGTCAGCATGATGATCGGCACGTTCTTGATGGTGCGAAGGCCGCGGGTCACGTCGATGCCGGATTCGCCCGGCATCATCACGTCCATGATGATGAGGTCGAAATCGAGGCCCTGCGAGCTTGCGCTGCGCCTCGGCGCCGTCGGCGGCCACGGTCACGCGAAAACCGTTTTCCGTCAGGTAGCGGTTCAGCAGCGCGCGGATGCGGGTGTCGTCGTCGACCACCAGCAGATGCGCCGCATCGTCCGAAATGATTGTCTTTCCCGTCATTTAATCCGCTTTCGCTGTTTTCCTGTCCCGCATGCCCCTCAGAAATGCCTTCACGCCCTCGCGCGCTTCCGGAGACGCACCGTCGAATGCCCTCTCAATGCGGCGCGATTGCGGCTCGGCCAGAGCGAGCGCCAGTTCGCGCCCGGTCTTTGTCGGATAGAGCTTGCGCTGCCGCCGGTCCTCGGGGCCCGCTACCTGGCGAATATAGCCTGAATCGATCAGTTGTTTGAGCACTCGAGCGAGGCTCTGCTTGGTAATCTTCAACGTATCGAGAAGATCGGCAACGGTCATGCCCGGTTCGCGGTTGACGAAATGCACGACGCGGTGATGGGCGCGGCCGAAGTCGCTCTTTTCGAGGATCGCATCCGGATCGGAAACGAAATCGCGATAGGCGAAGAAGAACAGCTCGATGATTTCGAAGTCGATGGTGCCGGTGTTTTCCATCGGCGTGGCCAACGGCTCAGGCTTGCCTGCTTTCGAGCTGGTCTGTCGTGCCGCCACGTCATTTCCTTTCTCGTTGCGCGCGTTCCGGGAAACTTTCGCAAAGATATGTCAGCTTTGTTGACATAAATTTACGCCGCTGCTAGCTTCCCCGGACTTTGCGGAGCCGGACGGACATATCGGTTTCCCGAAACCGGCCCGTCTTGCTCTCCCAATGCAACGCATATTTCCCCACTGCGTCTGTGGATAAAACGTAATGGGGACAACAATCAACAGGCATGGCGTGCGGGCGCCGGAGGATAAGAGAATGGCTTCAGTTCCTTTCGATCAGCTGGACGGCGAAATCTGGTTCAACGGCGAGTTCGTGCCGTGGAAGGACGCGAAGATCCACGTGCTGACCCATGGTCTGCATTATGCCAGCGCCGTCTTCGAAGGCGAGCGCGCCTATGGCGGCCGGGTCTTCAAGCTGACCGAGCATAACCAGCGCCTGCACAAGTCCGCCGAAATCCTCGGCTTCAAGATTCCGTATTCCGTCGACGAACTCGACGCGGCGACGATCGAACTGCTGAAGCGCCAGGGCTTTTCCGACGCCTATGTGCGGCCGATCGCCTGGCGCGGCTGCGGAAATGATGGGCGTTTCGGCCCAGGCGAACCGCATCAATGTCGCGATCGCCATCTGGCAGTGGGGCAGCTATTTCAATCCGGCCGAAAAGCTCAAGGGCATCCGCCTCGATATCGCCGAATATCGCCGTCCCGACCCGAAGACCGCGCCGTCGTCGTCGAAGGCGGCCGGTCTCTACATGATCTGCACCATCTCCAAGCATGCGGCCGAAGCCAAGGGCTATGCCGATGCGATGATGCTCGATTATCGCGGCCAGGTTGCCGAAGCGACCGGCGCCAACATCTTCTTCGTCAAGGACGGCGTCATCCACACGCCGGTTCCGGATTGCTTCCTCAACGGCATCACCCGCCAGACGGTGATCGAACTTGCCAAGCGCCGCGGCTATCAGGTCGTCGAACGCGCGATCATGCCGGAAGAGCTCTCGGGCTTCAGCGAATGCTTCCTGACCGGGTCGGCCGCGGAAGTGACTCCGGTCTCCGAGATCGGGCCTTATAAGTTCACGCCGTCGACGATCTCCGAGACGCTGATGAACGACTACATGAAGGAAGTCTACCCGGCGGCTGCGATCGCCTGCCGAATAAGTTTTCCACAGAAACGGCAAAAGGCGGCATGCGAGCCGCCTTTTCTGTTTCGTTTCGGGGCGATCATCTGTCTCAATCATAGACATAAACGATACGCCGGGTACCCGGATCGACCAGAACCGGACGGTCGTTGATGCGCACGTAGCGATACTGATAGTCAGGAATTTCCTGGAACGTCACGCTGGCCGGGACCTCGGCACCCACGACGACATCGCCGCCCAGCTGAACGGTCTGCCCGGGTGTGGTTTCGATATAGGTGCGAACGGTCTCCGGCGGCGTTATCGCTTCGACAGAGCCGACGGGGCCGAGCAGTTCGTCGCCCGGTGCCGGTTGCGGCTCAGCAGGGATCACGCTTGCGGTCGACTCATAGGTCACGGCCGGGACGCCGAGAACGGTCTGGTTCTGCTCGACGATCACGGGGCTGCCCTGATGCTCGACCTGCAGATATTCGGCATAAACCCAGCCGCGCATGCCGTTTACGTCGACGCGGCACCAGCGGCTGCCCTGGATGCAGCCATCGAGAATCGCCGGCGAGCCGCGCGTTGCGACACCGACAGACGGATATTGCGGGCCAGGTCCGGAACGCACATTGAGGTCGCTGATGGCCGTCGCGCTCATCTCCGCATAGGCGAAGCCAGCGCTCGCGGCGAGCACGGCGCCTGCCAGGAAAAGATTTCTCGTGAAGGTCATTCGGTTTCTCCTTGTTTTGCTGGGCGGACAACGCGCCGTCCTTCTCGTGGTTCCAAGGCTTGGCGCCACGGGTTGAAAGCGAGATTCAGCCGAAAACCAGAAGGCATTGAACTCACTGCAAAATTCGGACGCGCCAGGCTCATTTTGCGTATATAGACCGCAATGAACTGTTGTTACCGCGTGTCGTCATAGCGTGAGGCAATCATAAAAAGCGGCTGGCTTTGATTGTCTTTCCCGCTATATCGAGGCAGGCAGAGACCAAACGAGGCATATCATGGGCATGCTCCAGGCCGGCATCATTCCGGTTACTCCCTTCCAGCAGAACTGCACGGTGCTCTTCGATCCCGACACGAAGGAGGGCGTGATCGTCGATCCTGGCGGCGATGTGCCGGTCATCCTGCAAGGCGATCGAGGAGAACGGGTTCGTCATCAAGGAGATCTGGCTGACGCACGGGCATCTCGACCATGCCGGAGGCGCCAAGGAACTGAAGGAAGCGCTCGGCGTCGATATTGTCGGGCCGCACCAGGACGACCTGCCGCTGCTCGAGCGGATCGAAACGCAGGCTGCAGACATACGGGATTGCCGGGCTTCAGAATGTCGTGCCGGATCGTTGGCTGCAGGACGGAGACAAGATTTCCTTCGGTGCCCATACATTCGAGGTCTATCACACGCCGGGCCACGCTCCCGGCCACGTCATCTATTTCAACCGCGCCCAGAATTTCGCCCATCTCGGCGATGTGCTCTTCAACGGCTCGATTGGCCGCACTGATCTGCCGGGCGGCAATCACCAGCAGCTTCTCGATTCGATCCGCGACAAGGTGCTGCCGCTCGGCGATGACGTCGGCTTCATCTGCGGACATGGTCCCGGCAGCCGCATCGGCGACGAGAGGCGCAGCAACCCGTTCCTGCGGGGTATCTGATACCTGGTGGCGCGAATGCGGGTCGCGAACGGCGGGAACTCGATACCTGAACAAAACAAAAGCGCCGCTCGATGAGCGGCGCTTGGCATTTCAAACGATGCAGGGATCAGCCCGCGGTGCAGAAGTGCTCGCGACCGTCGTTGCCGATAAAGGTGCCGCTGCTCGGATCGAAGCTGCGGTAGCGGTAAGAGCAGTAGCGGGCCCACTGCGGGGTCCAGGGTTCGAGGCCCGGCGCGAACCGGAGCGTAGTAACGCGGCGGCGCGCGATAAACCGGCGCAGCTTCGTATTCAGGCTCATAGGGCGGATCGATGTAGCGCGGCTCCGTCGTAATAGCGAGGCTGGTTGGCGATCGCCGAGCCGACGATCAGGCCGGTTGCGAGGCCGACGGCACCGCCGACAATCGCTGCGTCGCCATTGTTGTTGTGGTGGTGCCAGCGGTCACGCGGCGGATGCTTCGCCGATCGCGGAAAGGGTGAGGGCAGCGGCAGTAGCCGTCAGAAGAAGTGTCTTGGCGAGCCTGTTCATGTCATATCCTACTCTTGGAACCCCATGGAGCGGTTCCTGCACCGTGATGATGACAAGATAGTGGCGGCTATCTGAACGAAGGCTGAATGACAAAACCCGGCATTGCTGCCGGGCCTCAACTCGAATTCGACAGCCTTGAAGGGGCTCAGCCCGCAATCTGCAGATTGACAGCCTTCGGGCCCTTGCCGCGGCGATCCGGCTCCGTGTCGAAGCTAACCTTCTGGTTTTCCGTCAGACCGGCCAGGCCGGAAGCCTGAACGGCAGAAATGTGAACGAAGATGTCGGCGCCGCCCTTATCCGGCTTGATGAAGCCGAAGCCTTTGTCGGTATTGAAGAATTTAACAGTGCCAGTCTCGGCCATGCGTCAGGTCCTTTTCTCTCTGCCCGCCATCCACACGGGCAGCATCATACTATGTCTCCTCGCGGAGACGTTGGCAGGCAATTCTTGAATTTCGAGAAAAAGGTCCCCTCTACCTCGACCTGTCTCATGACGGGACTATTCGCCGCATCTTGGCGAGACCGGCTGACCGGAATATTAGCGTTTCCGGCGCGCACATTCTTAAGGACTTCCCATGCTCGCAAAATGCCCGAACACCGTGAGATTGCTGCGATTAACGGGAATTGGCAAGCAAAAGTTTTTTAACGTGTTGCCAGAAACACACTTAGCTCGGCTATCCTATTTGCGCCAAAACGCAAAATTTCGCTCCGGGTATGCGCATGATTAACGTTTTGATATTGCCTGCGATACAAGTTCTGAGCAGATTTTCCCAAAAATACAACGATAGCGGGTCTCTTCGAACGCGTGAAATTTTTTTCAAGATTGCTCGGGCCCGAGATTTGGACGCAGTCTTCAGGCGGGCTTGCCGCGCCGGCTTGGCGAGTTCCGGCACCACTTCGACCACCAGCATAGCGCTAAACATCAGCGCGCAGCCTGCATAGCCGAGCGGAGGCATTGTCTCTCCGAGAAGCAGCGCGCCGAGTGAGGAGCCGAAGAGCGCCTCGGAGGACAGGAAAATCGCAGCCTGCGACGGCGTCGTGTAGCGCTGGCCGATCACCTGCAATACGAAAGCGACGCCGGAGGAGAAGATGCCGACATAGAGGATTTCGGGCGCCGCAGCCGTGATCGCTTCGCATGCTGATCGGCTCGACGATCGCGGCCACGATGAGCGCGCAGATCGGCGGTGACTGCGAATTGCGCCGCCGAAAGCGCAAGCGGCCGTCCCGTCTGCGAAACCGTCGTGCCGGCGAGCGTGATCTGGATCGCCCAGAACGACGGCGCAAACGACCGTCAGGACGTCGCCCGTCGTCAGTGCCGAAAGATGGCCGCCGGAAAGCAGATAGATGCCGATGATCGCCATGACAGCGCGCCGGCCAGATGATCCAGTGCGGCGGGCGGCGCAGGAAGAGCGACGGCGATCAGCGGCACGAAGACGACATAGAGCCCGGTGATGAAGCTGGAATTCG
This sequence comes from uncultured Alphaproteobacteria bacterium, assembly GCA_963838565.1. Lineage (GTDB taxonomy): Bacteria > Pseudomonadota > Alphaproteobacteria > Rhizobiales > Rhizobiaceae > Rhizobium. Next base: position 166,015 of record CAWIRO010000014.1, on the reverse strand, counting down.
TCACGGTCGTCGTCTGCAGGCCGACCTGCTGGGTCGAGGCGCCGCCGAAAAGCGCAAGGCCGATCAGAACATAGAGTCCCAGGTGACGGCTCGTCGTCTTCGCCTTGGCCTTGCGCGCTTCAAGGAGCACGAAGGGCAGGACGGCGACGGTCGCGACCGCAAAGCGCAGGCCGATGAACCAGAACGGGCCGATCGCCTTCATCGCCGTCGATTGCGCGACGAAGCCACCGCCCCAGATGGCGGCTGCGAGCAACAGAAGGAGGTTCGCCTGGACGCGCGTCATGTCAGTCCTTGATGTGGGGCAGGTTGTATCGGCGGACGGTTATCAGCTGCATTTCGTTCCGGCAAGGGCGAAGAAGGGCCTGCTTCGGATTGCCGAAGCCGATGGTATGGCCGGAAATCAACGCGTTGGTCGCGCGGCGTCTAGCCGTTCTGGCCATCGGCGCGCGAGACGCGCAGCAGCGCACCGTCGTCCTCGTCCGTCACCATCAGCAGCGCACCATCAGGCGCGACGACGATATCCCGGATGCGGCCGTAGGCGTTCTCGAACATCCGTTCCTCTGTGACGATGGCGTCGCCCTCATCTCGCTGCATGCGAGACAGCATCTGGAATTTAAGGGCAGCGACCAGAAAGTCGCCCTCCCATTCGGGAAACATCTTGCCGCGATAGACCGCGATGGCGCCGGGCGCGATAGACGGATCCCAATAATGCAGCGGCTGTTCCAGCCCTTCCTTGGCCGTGCCTTCGCCGATCTCGGCGCCGGAATAATCGCGGCCATAGGTGATGATCGGCCAGCCATAGTTCTTGCCCGGCTCGATCAGGTTAATCTCATCGCCGCCGCGCGCGCCGTGCTCGACGGTGTAGAGTTTGCCGGTGGCCTTGTCGAACGTGATGCCCTGCGGGTTGCGGTGGCCCTTCGACCAGATTTCCGGGAGCGCCTTTCCTCCCGTCCTGAACGGGTTATCGGCAGGGATGCTGCCGTCGGGATTGATATGTACGATCGCGCCCGCATTGTCCTTCCAGTCCTGCGAGCGATCGCGATTGCCGCGATCGCCGACGCTGATGAAGAGGCTGCCATCCTGGGCGATCGCGATGCGCGAACCATAGTGGATGCTGCCCGCCGGTTAGCCGCGCCATCGTGAAGATGGCTTCACGTTCGTCGAGTTTTCTGCCGTCGGCGGCAAGCGTGGCGCTGAACGCCCCGGTGCCGGTGCCCCTTTGATTGCCGATCGCTGCCGTGAAATAGACCCTGCGGCTCGTCGCGAAGTCCGGAGCAAGCGCCACGTCCATCAAGCCGCCCTGGCCGCGGGCGCTGACCTTCGGCACGCCGGCGATCGGGTCTGAAAGCTTGCCGTCCTTGACGATCCGCATGCGCCCCGGCCGCTCCGTCACCAGATAGGCGCCGTCAGGCATGACTTCGACAGCCCAGGGATGATCGAGCCCTTCCGCCAGCTTTTCGACGCTGACCGCGACTTCCTTGGTCTCGACCCTGTCGGCCGCCGCGGCGAAGGCGGGTGTGAAGAGAGCAGTGCCGGCGGCCAGCGATGCTGCCAATGTCTTAGAGATACTCATGTCGTTCCCCGTCGCTTCCATTCGCTTTCAACGTGGAGCAAGGGGAGGGCGCTTCAACCTTATTGCGGAGCGGATAACGGCTTTGTGTTTTGCGATTGAATGCTGGCTGTCGGCGTCGTGTCCACCAGGTCGGCCTCGACGGCATAGCGCGTCGGTCCGTGTTCCGAAGAGGGCGAGCACGTGGTCAGCAGCAAACGCCGGTCACCGGCCGCTGTATCCGTCGCGCTTTCATCGCAGCGCGCTTTCGCTGCTTTCACCCGCCTTGAAGGTCAGCACCGTGCCGTCGCGGCGGGTGACCACGATATCGTCGCCGGGCTTCACATTCTTCAGCCAGCGCAAATGCGTGCCGCCGGGGGCGGCGATCACGGAGGTGCCTTCCTCGCCTGGCTGCGGCGTATCGCCGAGCCAAGCAGGGCCGAAGGAGAGTGCCTCGCCCGAAGCGCCGGAGAGCACGATCGCCTTCTTGCCGAGGCGCGGCGCGCTGACTTCGGCTACGGTGGTGAAGTCCGCCCAGGGCCATGGCTTCGCATTCTCGCCGTGCAGCTCGGCGGTGAAAGCGCGCTGCAACAGGATTTGCGAGAGTTCCGCCTTTCCCTTGATATAGACACCGTTGCTCACCAGTGCGATGCCATAAAAGGCAAGCCCGGCGATGCCGAGCGCAATCATCCTCTCGACCGTGGAAAGGCGTGAGAAAAAGGAGTCTTTTTCGCGTGGCTGCGGCGTGTCGTAGGCCGTGGCCGCGGCTGTCGCCATGGCCAATTCAAGATAGGTGGGTAGCGGTTCGAACTCGCCCGCGTCCTCATTCCGGCTTCCGCTGCGCGGCCTTGACGGCATTACCTTGCTCTCGCGGTCATGAGACCCTTGATCCGGCGGCGCCATACCGCAAGTGCGCTCGCACCCGTCAACGCAAGCAGCAGCATGGTCAGGCCACGCATGATCTGCTCATCGGCATGTGTCGCCATCCGCGGGGGCTCTGCTGAAGCCGCGGGCTGGGCCATGATGTTGAGTGCGGCCGCTGCCGGTGCGGTGACGGAACTCGTAGTTTGTTCGGTCTTCTGCGGTTGTGGTGTCTCGTCGGCCCGGGCCGTGGAAAGCAGCCCGAACATGATGACCATCAGGGCGGCAAAGGTCGTGACCGCAATCAAGAAAGAAATTGAAATGCGAGTGCTGCGAAGCCGCACTGCCGCCAACTCATCGTCCAGAAACATTGGCATACCCTCAACAAACCAATTTCGGATGGCCGAAGATGAGGCTTCGATCCCGGCGGGCTCGCGACCAAATTGCGGCGTGCCGCGTCATTTGTTGCGGCATATTCATGGCAGAGCAGAATCCGGAGAAGTTTATGATTCTAAGTGGTAAATACGGATGTCCTCAGAGATTGGTTCAAGTTCTGCGCAAGATGGAGCAAGCCCTGGCTGCTGGATGCGTCAATTGATCAATAAGATTCATTGGCTCCATTACGCCTTTGCGCTTGAAATGCCCTCATACATTGGACATAGAGCTTACCGCAGAACTCCGGTCCCGGCCTTCTGCCCCGTTCAACCATATAGGACCGCTATCATGGCCTTTCTTGCCGACGCTCTTTCCCGTGTGAAGCCATCAGCCACCATCGCCGTTTCCCAGAAAGCGCGCGAACTGAAAGCGAAGGGACGCGACGTGATCGGGCTTGGCGCCGGCGAGCCGGATTTCGATACGCCGGACAATATCAAGAAGGCGGCGATCGACGCGATCAACCGCGGCGAGACGAAGTACACGCCGGTTTCCGGCATCCCGGAACTGCGCGAGGCGATCGCCGCGAAGTTCAAGCGCGAGAACAACCTCGACTACACCGCGGAACAGACGATCGTCGGCACCGGCGGCAAGCAGATTCTCTTCAACGCCTTCATGGCGACGATGAATGCGGGCGACGAAGTCGTGATCCCGGCGCCTTACTGGGTTTCCTATCCGGAAATGGTGGCGCTCTGCGGCGGCACGCCGGTCTTCGTTTCGACGACGCAGGAAAACAATTTCAAGCTTCAGCCTGCCGACCTCGAAAAGGCGATCACGCCGAAGACCAAGTGGTTCATCTTCAACTCGCCGTCCAACCCGTCGGGCGCCGCCTATACGCATGACGAACTGAAGGCGCTGACCGACGTGCTGTTGAAGCATCCGCATGTCTGGGTGCTGACCGACGACATGTATGAGCACCTGACCTATGGCGACTTCAAGTTCGTCACGCCGGTCGAGGTCGAGCCGAAGCTCTACGACCGCACGCTGACGATGAACGGCGTCTCCAAGGCCTATGCCATGACCGGCTGGCGCATCGGCTACGCGGCCGGCCCGCTGCAGCTCATCAAGGCGATGGACATGATCCAGGGCCAGCAGACCTCGGGTGCGACGCTCGATCGCCCAATGGGCTGCCGTCGAAGCGCTGAACGGCACGCAGGACTTCATTCCGGAGAACAAGAAGATCTTCGAAGGCCGCCGCGATCTGGTCGTCTCGATGCTCAACCAGGCCAAGGGCATCGACATGCCCGTCGCCGGAAGGCGCGTTCTACGTCTATCCGTCCTGCGACGGGCTTGATCGGCAAGACAGCGCCGTCCGGCAAGGTCATCGAGACCGACGAAGACTTCGTTTCCGAGCTGCTCGAAAGCGAAGGCGTCGCCGTCGTCCACGGCTCGGCCTTCGGCCTCGGCCCGAACTTCCGCATCTCCTACGCGACCTCGGAAGACCTGCTCGAAGAAGCCTGCAAGCGCATCCAGCGCTTCTGCGCCGCCTGCAAGTAAAGCAGTTGGCAGAAATTGAAGAGAGGCCCGTCAGCGATGGCGGGCCTTTCCATTTTTATTGCATCGTTGACGGTGTGGCTGCCTGTGGCTACATTTGAGGCATGAAGACTGTATCGATCCGCGATGCTAAAAACCGCCTGACTGAACTCGCCCGTGAGGTCGAGGAAGGGGAGACGATTGTGGTGACGCGAAACGGCCGCCCGGTCTTCGATCTGGTCCCGCACAAGCCGCGCGGCGGTTTGAATTTGGAGGCGGCGGAAGCGTACCTCAAGAGCAAGGGCATCACGAGGACGGAAATGTTCATTGCCGACGACTTCGATGATCCCCTGCCGGAGGATTTTCTGCTGAGGCCGCTGCCATAAATGAGGTTGCTCCTTGATACGCACATCGTTTTGGCGATTGTGCAGCGGGAAATGGCCTGGCGTTTTCCGACAATCGAAGCATTGCTCTCGGACGGTTCGGCTGCAGGCCTGGTGAGTGTCGCGAGCCTATGGGAAATCGCAATCAAAACCCGGCTTGGAAAGCTTGCTCCTGGTCTGCCGCTAGACGTCATCCCCAGCTACCTTGAGGCGGGCGGATTGGATCTGCTGCAGATTGCCGTCTCTCACGTCATAACCGCGGCCGATCCAGAACCAGACACCCGCGATCCGTTCGACCGCCTTCTGCTTGCCCAATGCCAGGTCGAAGGCCTGCAACTTGTAACGATCGACCGGGCTCTGGCAGATCATCCGCTGGTCTTGAAGATCTGACGTCGCTTTTCGGCGTGCCTGTCGGATTCCTGTCGCAAAGCCGTAGCGCCAAAACATCAGGAACGCCGCGAATAGATGAAGCCGGTGATGCCTGCGGCGGAGTCAGTTTCGAGTTTGATGGCTGCAGGAATTTGCAGTCTCGGGCATTTAATGGAATACTGCCTGCATTGGTCAGCCGGAAGTAATCGCGGCGCGCCCTGTTTCTCGCCTTGCCGCCCGCGATGGCGCCGGATGCAGTCCGGACGCATACGGCTGTTCCCTAATAAGAACCGTTACGGCAAAAAGGAGAGGCGCATGATCAAGGTGGTTTACGAGGTCGTTCCCCACGACGGTGGCTGGGCTTACCGGCTGGGAGAGGTCTATTCCGAAGCATTCCCATCGCATGCCGAAGCGCTGGAGGCGGCCCGCATCGTCGCGGCCGAACAGCAGGTCGGTGGCGATTCCGCCGAGATCAGCTGGCAGGACGAGAAGGGCAAATGGCATGAGGAATACGCCGAAGGCGGCGACCGGCCTGAGACTGAAGTCGTAGACGGCAAGTGGAAGAGCGGCGGTTCCGCCGATGCTTCTCCGCGCGCCTGAGGCTTCAATATTTCCCAAAGCTCCCGTTCAACGATCTCGCCGATGATGCCGCGTTTCTCTGCGGTGCTGCGAATTGAAGCGCAAACTTCTGTTTCGACGCGGCAGAGCCTGTGCGCCCGCCTGTGCGGGATTATCGGCGAGGGAGGCAATCTCGGCCTGCTTCACGGCCCCGCTCATTTGCCGATGGCTCTCCTCAGATAGCCCTGCAGCCCCTCGACAAGTGCATCGAAGGTTACGCGGCATCGCGGCGATGTCTTCAGGTTCTCGTGCATGGCGACCCATGTGCCGAGATGCATGTCGAGTGCGCCGGGTAGAGATGCGGATCGAGATCCGGGTCAGCATCGGCGAGCCCGATCTGGCAGAGGCCAATTCCGATGCCCGCGCGAAGGGCGGCGAGTTGCGCCAGATTGCTGTCCGTCCGGAAGGAGAATTCGATGCTTGCCGCGATCGGAAAACGCTTCGTCATCGTCCGGACATAGGCGGTTTGACGATCGAAGCCGATCAGGCGGTGATCCTTCAGATCGTCGAGGCTGCGCGGCGTGCCGTAGCGCTCCAGGTAGCGCCGGTGGGCGTAGCACGCGAGCGGTATGTCGCCGATGTGCCGGACGACCAGAGCATCCTGCGTGGGCTCTGCCATGCGAATGGCGATGTCGGCCTCGCGGTTCAGCAGGTCCTCGATCGCATCCGAAGCGGAAAGCTCTATCTCGAGCTCGGGATACGTCTCCTGCAGAGAGGCGAGGATCGGCGGCAGAACCTCGACGGCAACGACTTCGCTGGCGCTGATGCGAACAGTGCCTGCGACCGTGTTGCGCTGGCCTGACGCGGCACGCAGCAGTGCGCTCGACGCGGCCGCCATCGTCTTCGCATAGGGCTCAAGGGTGAGCGCCGCGTCGGTCGGCAACAGGCCGTTCGGCGAACGGGTGAAGAGCTCTGCGCCAACGGCTTGCTCCAGAGCATCGATATGACGGCCGATCGTCGGCTGCGTCAGGCCTAGTTCGCGTGCGGCGGCCGAAAGCGATCCGAGCTGCAGCACGGTGAGAAACGTCCGGTAAAAATCCCAGCTCGGCTCATTGTTCATAAATTTTTGTATATCAGGTGCACGAATTTCGTCAATTTTGTTTAGGCTGCCGCTCGGATAGATCTCTTGCAACGGCAGATGGAGATCACGATGTCCGAACAGAACAATGCAGGGAAGACAGTCCTGGTGCTTGGTGCCACCGGCGGAATCGGCGGCGCCGTTGCGAGCAAGCTTGCCGCCCGCGGCTGGCATGTGAGAGCACTCAATCGAAACGCCGCCAAGGCTGCGCAGGGCCGTTCCAGCTTCGAGTGGGTGCAAGGCGATGCGATGAACGCCGCCGACGTTGCGGGTGCGGCGCAAGGCGTGGACCTCATCGTGCATGCCGTTAACCCGCCCGGTTATCGCGATTGGGAAAAGCTTGTGGTGCCGATGATCGACAATACCATCGCCGCCGCCCACGCGACGGGTGCGCGTATCGTTCTGCCCGGCACGGTTTATAATTTCGGCCCGGATGCCTTTCCGGTTCTGCGGGAGAATAGCCCGCAGCATCCGCTCACCAAGAAAGGCGCGATCCGCGTCGAGATGGAAAGACGGCTGAAAGCGGCTTCCGAACAGGGTGTGGGTGTGATCATCGTTCGCGCCGGGGATTTCTTCGGGCCTGGCGCGACCACGAACAGCTGGTTCTCCCAGATTGTCACGCCCGGAAAACCCGTGACAGCCATCAAGAATCCTTCGCCGCATGGCGTCGGCCATCAATGGGCCTATCTGCCGGACGTGGCGGAGACGATGGCGCAACTCATCGAGCGTGCCGATCGCTTGCCGCGCTTTGCCGTCTATCACATGGACGGCTTCTGGGATCACGACGGCAAGCAAATGGTCGAAGCAGTGCGGCGCGTCGTGGGCCGCTCCATCAAGGTCGGTGCTTTTCCCTGGTGGATCGTGCCCCTTGCAGCGCCGTTCGTCCGCCTCATGCGGGAGGTGAATGAAATGCGCTATCTTTGGAAGGAGCCGCTGCGCATGGCAAACGACCGCCTGGTCGCTGAACTCGGCTACGAGCCGCACACGCCGATCGATGAAGCGGTTCGTACGTCGCTGGCCTGGCTCGGCTGTCTGCCCGAGCCGCAGGGCGAGACGGCGAAAGCGTTTCTCGCTCATATCGAGGGAACCCGCTAGGCTCGGTCCAAAAAGAAATCCCGCCTTGCAGCGGGATTTCGTACCGTGTGTTCGAAATCAGGCGGCCTTTTCGACCAGCGGGTAATCGATGTAGCCCTTTGGCCCGCCGCCGTAGAAGGTGGCCTGTTCCGGCGTGTTCAGCGGCAGGTTCTTCTGCAGGCGTTCCACCAGATCCGGATTGGCGATGAACGGCTTGCCGAAGGCGACGAGGTCGGCGCGGCCGCTTTCAACGGCATCGATCGCCATGTCGCGGTCGTAGCCGTTGTTGACCATCCAGTTCGCCTTGCCGCCGGCCTTTTCGTAAGCCTGGCGCAGAGCCTTGTAGTCGAAGGCGGCGTTTGTCGCCCTGCTTGAAGTCGCGGTCCCCGCCGGTCTGCGCCTTCGACGATGTGGACATAGGCGAGATCATACTTCGCCAGGCCTTCGACAACGTAGGTGAAGAGTGCCTGCGGATCGGAATCGTAGCTCTCTCCTGAGGGCGTGACCGGCGAAATGCGGATTGCGGTGCGGCCTGCGCCGATTTCCCTGGTCACCGCATCGACCACTTCGAAGGTGAAGCGGGCGCGGTTTTCGATCGAACCGCCATACTGGTCGGTGCGGTCGTTCACGCCGTCGCGCAGGAACTGATCGATCAGGTAGCCGTTGGCGCCGTGGATTTCCACACCGTCGAAGCCTGCGTCGATCGCGGCGCGTGCCGCCTTGCGGTAATCCTCGACAATGCCGGGAATTTCGGAGGTCTGGAGCGCACGCGGCTCGGAGGTATCGGCAAAGGTGCCGGTGCCGTCGGCATTGACGAGGTAGGTCTTCGCGTTTGCAATCTTGTTGGTCGAGGAAACCGGCTTGCCGCCGTTCGGCTGCAGCGTGGTGTGCGAGATACGGCCGACATGCCACATCTGCACGACGATCTTGCCGCCGGCCGCGTGCACGGCGTCCGTCACGCGCTTCCAGCCGTCGAGGGCTTCCTTCTTGTAGAGGCCGGGAACGTCGGCATAACCCTGACCCTGATGCGTGATCGCAGTCGCCTCGGTGATGATGAGGCCGGCCGTGGCGCGCTGGCGGTAATATTCGACATTCAGGTCGTTCGGGATCGCGCCCGGCGAACGGTTACGGGTCAGCGGTGCCATGACGATGCGGTTTTTGACAGCAATGTCGCCAACCTGCGTCGGTTCGAAAAGCTTGGTCATGGAAGTCCTTTCTTGTTTTGCGGGAGGTCACTCGGCCAGGGTGGGCAATTCGACTGCTGGCGAGAGATAGGGGAGCGGTGGAACCGCGATGATCGGCGTGCCTGTTCGCACGGAGCTCAAGGTCAGCACGAGAAGAGCAGGGGCATCATCACAGATCCTGGGTGAGCTGCTTGAGGAAGGCAGCGATCGTTTCTTCGTTGCGCTTGTAGAAAACCCATTGGCCGACACGCTTGGTGGTGACGAGACCGGCGCGGCTTAAGGTTCCGAGATGGGCGGACACGGTTGATTGTGAAAGGCCGCAGCGCTCGAACTGGCTGGCGCAGACGCCCATTTCCAGGGGATGCTCCTGAGAGGAGAAATGGTCCTGCGGATTTTTCAGCCAGTCGAGGATTTCCATCCGCGTCGGATGCGCAAGCGCCTTCAAGATTTCGTCTCTTGTCCATCGTCTTCGTCCGATATTGTAAATCGTATTTTATCGATATATGGATCGTTGGATCTCGATATGCAAGTCACGAGGCCGTGAGCGCGGCAACTCTATTCTGATGATTAAATTTTGTGCAAAAAAAGAGGGCCACCGAAAGATCGGGGCCCTTTAAGGTGTGAAGGTCAAAAACCTCCAGAGGGGAACAGCTAATGCGGTGGCACTGGGAGAGAAACCACCAAAGTGCATCAGCTACTGGCGATATGGTGCTTTCTTGGGCGGCTTTCAATGCATTTTTGTGCATGTCTGCTATGCGTTGCACAAAATATGCTGCAATGCGGCGATTTCGAGGCAAAAAAAGAGGGCCACCGAAAGATCGGGGCCCTTATAGGTGTGAAGGTCAAAAACCTCCAGAGGGGAACAGCTAATGCGGTGGAACTGGGAGGAAAAGCCACCGTGTGCATCAGCTGACTGTCGATATGGTGTTTAATTGAGCAAACGGCAACCCTTTTTTGTGCATGCCAGTCATGCGCTGGTTGCATGGTCTGCATTTCATTCCACAAAACGAGGAAGTCAGAAGTTCCAGTTTCTCGCCTTGCTGACGATGAAATCGCGGAAGGCCTTCAGCTTTGCGGCATTCTTGATTTCGTCCGGATAGCAGAAATAGGTGTCGAACGACGGAACGTCCGCGTTGATCGCAAGCTGGATCAGGCCGGGGTCGCGGCCGACGATATAGTCCGGCAGGCAGGCGATGCCGATGCCGAGCAGGCAGGCGCGCTTGATCGACGTCTGGCTGTTGATCTGCAGATGCGGGATGCGTTTGTTGTCCGAGGAGCGGCCGGCGACCTCCAGCCAGTTGACGTCGAGCAGGTAGCTCGGCGCCGGTTCGCCGAAGCTGATGATGCGGTGGCTATCGAGATCCTCGACCGTCTGCGGCTCGCCATGCCGGTTGATATAGGAGGGCGCGGCATAGACGTGCATGTGCACGGTGAAGAGCTTGCGCTGGATGAGGTCGGACTGCTGCGGCTGGCGAAGACGAATGGCGCAATCCGCATGGCGCATGTTCACGTCCACTTCCTCGTTGTCGAGGATGAGCTGGATCTGCACGTCCGGGATAAAGCTGCAGGAACTCCTGGATCTTGTCGGTGAGCCAGCCCTGGCCAAGCCCGACGGTCGTCGTCACCCGCAGCTTGCCGGAGGGCGTTTCCGTCGTTTCGGTGAGCTGCATCTTCACCGTTTCGAGCTTCAGGAGCACGTCATGGGCCGTGCGATAAAGCAGTTCGCCCTGCTCGGTCAGGATCAGCCCGCGGGCATGCCGGTGGAACAGCTTGGTGCCGACGTCCTGCTCCAGTGCACTGACCTGACGGCTGATCGCGGATTGGGACAGATGCAGTTTGTCGGCCGCATGCGTGAACGATCCGGCCTCGGCAGCTGCGTGAAAGATACGCAGCTTGTCCCAATCCAATGGCATTCCCCCACCCCGCATGGCCGATCTTACTCCGCGGCCACGGCGACGGGCATGTGGCCCGTCAGATATCGCTCGGCCTCGAGGGCGGCCATGCAACCCATACCGGCGGCGGTGACGGCCTGCCGGAAGGTATCGTCCGTCACGTCGCCCGCGGCATAGACCCCCTCCATGCTGGTTGCGGTCGAATCCGGAGCGGTCCAGAGATAGCCGTTGTCCTTGAGCTTGAGCTTGCCCTTGAAAAGTTCGGTCGCCGGCGCATGGCCGATCGCCACGAAGACGCCGTCGACGGCAAGTTCGCTTATGGCGCCGGTGCGGGTATCGCGCAGCCTTGCGCCGGATACGGACGGCGGCATCGGCGGCTTGGCAGGCGTGCCGGTGATTTCGGCGACTTCGGTGTTCCAGAGCACCTTGATGTTTTCCTTGGAGAACAGGCGTTCCTGCAGGATCTTCTCGGCACGGAAGCTATCGCGGCGATGCACGACCGTCACCGACTTCGCGATGTTGGAGAGATAAAGCGCTTCCTCGACGGCGCTGTTGCCGCCGCCGACCACGATCACGTCCTTGTTGCGGTAGAAGAAACCGTCGCAGGTGGCGCAGGCCGAAACGCCGAAACCCTGGAAGTGCTGCTCGCTCTCGATGCCCAGCCACTTCGCCTTGGCGCCCGTCGCGATGATCAGCGTATCGGCGGTCCACACCTGTCCGCTGTCCGTGCGTGCCACGAAAGGCCGCTGGTTCAGCTCGACTTCGGTGACGATGTCGTTGACGATCTCGGCGCCGACATGCTTGGCCTGCTGCAGCATCTGGTCCATCAGCCAGGGGCCCTGGACCGGATCGGCGAAGCCCGGGTAATTTTCGACATCCGTCGTAATCATCAGCTGCCCGCCTTGCTCCATCCCGGCAATCAGCACCGGCTTCAGCATCGCGCGCGCCGCGTAGACGGCAGCCGTGTAGCCGGCAGGGCCGGAACCGATGATGAGCACCTTGGTGTGGCGGGCAGGCATGTCATTTCCTTTCGAATGGCTGGAGGCGTCGGCTAAAGAGCGAATACGGCCGTTTCGCGATCCTTCGTCATTTATGAACGTCCAATGCTTTTATTCAAGGGCAGCCGTGCATTACCAACAAGGCATTGCGCGCTCTTGTGCAAGATTCCGTCATGCAGGCGAAACATTCTTGCGTATTCCGCCGCTTTATATAGAAGCTGACCGGGAGGAATTAAAGAAAGGCGTGCCTGCGATGGTGAGGCGGCGCGGCGAACAACAAGCGGCTCCCAGCCACGCCTAAAAAGGAATGAGCGGTAAAATGGCCGTACGTCTCGAGTTTGATGCGATCGACCTCAAAATTCTACGTGAATTGCAGAATGATGGACGGATAACCAATGTCGAACTTTCCGAGCGCGTCGGCATTTCGGCTCCGCCTTGTCTGCGAAGGGTGCGTAAACTCGAAGAGAGCGGCGTCATAAAGGGCTACAGGGCGCTGCTGAACATGCACCGGCGCTTGGCTACGATCTCGTCGCATTCTGCATGGTGGGATCTGAAGCATCAGTCTGAAGCAAATTTAAAAGCATTCTCAGCAGCAGCCCAACAATGGCCGCTGGTACGGCAGGCATGGATGGTGTCCGGCGACAGTCCGATTTCCTGTTGCAGTGCGTGGCCGAGAATCTTGCCAAGTTCCAAGATTTCGTTATCGAGGAACTAACGGCAGCCGAGAATGTCGACACCGTCCGCACCATGCTAACGATCCGGCAGATCAAGGACCTGGCGGCCGTTGAGATTTGAAGGTCATGAAACGATTGATGCGTTCGCTTCGCAAAGGATAATGCAGAGAGAATGGATGTCGAAAGCGATGCATTTGGGGATATCGTCGGTGGCTTCAAGCCCGAGGTCCTGATCATGGATGTCGAAGGGGCGGAGGCCGAACTCTTCCAACTCGCCGATCTTGGAAGCATTCGTCACATCTTGGTCGAACTGCACCCCCATATCATCGGGGAGGACAAGGTCGCCGGCATAGCAGGTCGGCTGGAGTCCGATGGCTTCGCCGTGCGTGAACGCGATCGTAAAACTGCCTATTTCCAGAGAGCCGGCCGGTAAACGCATGACCAAACTCCCAATCTCGGCCTTCATCATTTGCCTCAATGAGGAAGCCTATCTCGGCAACTGTATCGATAGTCTTGCCGACTGCGCCGAGATCGTCATCGTCGATTCCGGATCGACGGACGGCACCAAAGAACTGGTCCAGTCGTATATCGCTAGGGGCTGGCCAATACGGTTATTCCAAGAGAAATGGCGTGGCTATGCGGGCCAAAAGCAGTTCGCACTCGATCAATGCACGCAGCCTTGGTGTTTCAATATAGATGCCGATGAGCGTCTTGACGCACCGCTGCGCAAGCTTTTGCCGGAACTAATCGCGGCTCCAGACGAGATAGTTGGCTGGCGCGTTGCACGCCGCCCCTATCTCATTGGCTACGGCTATACGCCGGAGCATGTTCGGGAGCGAAAGAACCTTCGGCTGATCCGGAAGGGCAAAGGCGGCTACGAACTCAGTCGGGCAGTTCATGAGGGAATTGTACCCAACGGTCGCGTGGAGAAGGCGAGGACAGGAAGCCTGCTTCACTATCGACCGCTCATCATCGACGAACAACTCCTCAAGGAAAACAAGTATTCGACGCTGAAGGCGGATCAGCAGGTTGCCTCTGGACGGGCTGCCAGGTTTTCCCACCTGATCTTAAGTCCACCCCTCTATTTTTTTCGCCTGTATTTTCGCAACGGCCTGTGGCGTTGCGGGCCGTCCGGCTTTATCGAAGCAATGACCGGCGCAGTCTACGCGTTTCTTACTCAGGCAAAGATCTACCAGCGCAATGCTCTCAAGCAGCGTCCCAATTTGGACGACGCACAACAGAGATAAGTTCGGAGACCGCTCGTGAAGGTCATGCATATCCATTTCGGCAAGGACGGCGGCGCCGAGCGGTTTTTCGTCAATCTCGTGAATGCTCTTTCCGATCGCGGAGTCGAGCAGCGAATGCTCATTCGTCCGGATCGGAGCTGGAAGCAGGATATCGAGGGTTGCGGCACGGTCTATGAAGGCGATCTTTCGCAGGATCTCTCTCTCCCGCTTCATCCTTTCTGCTCGTATGCGGGTTATCTTGAAGGAGTTCCAGCCGGACGTGATCATGACCTGGCAACTACGCGCCAGCCGTTTCATGCCGAACTACAAGAAGGCCCAGCGTATCTCCCGCCTTGGGGACTACCCAGAGCATCTCGGCTACTACAAGAACTCGCAGATCCTCGTCTGCATCACGCCGGACATCGCCGCCAAGGTGCGGGAATTCGGCTGGACCCGCGGCGTCGAAGTCATTGCCAACTTTACACGTTCCACGCCGAGCGCGCCGATTTCCCGTGATCTCCTGCAGACGCCGGAAGATAAATTCGTCGTCATCGGCATGGGGCGTTTCGTCAAGCGCAAGGGCTTCGACGTGATCATTCGCGCCATGGCCCAGGTCGAGAATACCCATCTTTGGCTCCTCGGAGACGGACCGGAACGGGAAAACCTGGAAACCCTTACGGACCAGCTCGGCTTGCGTGACCGCGTGCGCTTTGCGGGCTGGCAAACCGATGCCTATCCCTATCTGGCGGCTGCCGACGCCTTTGCGATCACATCGCTGCATGAGCCTTTGGGGAATGTCTGCCTCGAAGGTTGGGGCGCGGAAAAACCCACGATCTCGTCGCGTGCCGAAGGTCCTTCATGGGTGATGACCGATGGGGAAGATGCGCTCATGACCGACTGCGGGGATGTCGATGGGCTGGCGAAAGGCATCATGCGGCTGCGGGACGATTCGGCGCTGCGCGAGCATCTCAAGGACGGCGGGCGCCGGACGCTTGCGCGAGCGCTTTTCCGAAGAGGCGATCACCAATGCCTATCTTCGCCTCTTTGAGACCGGTTCGAGCGCGCCATGAAGGTTATGCATTATCATTTCGGCAAGGACGGCGGCGCCGAGCGTTTCTTCGTTCATCTCGTCAATGCACTGGCGCGCCGTGGCGTCGAACAGACGGCCGTCATCCGTCCGAACCGACTGTGGCGCAAGGACATCGAAGCTGCAGCGAAGATCACGGAGAGCAATTTCCGCAACCTGTCGCTGGATCGGATGCTTCTGCCGTATAAAGGCCGCACGATGGCGCGGCGCGAAAAGCCGGATGCGTTGATCGCATGGGCGACAGCGGGCCAGCGAACTGATGCCACACTATAAGGGCTGCATCAAGATTTCGCGACTAGGTGACTATCCCGACCAATCTGCAGCTATTTCAAGAACACCGACATTTTCGTCTGCAACACTCCGGGCATTGCGCGAACATGTGCGCAAGATCGGCTGGACCGCGCAGTGTCGAAGTCATCTCCAACTTCACCAACACGGAACGCGTCACGCCGATCGACCGCAGCATCGTTGAATACGCCGGAAGATGTCCCCGTCGTCATGTCGATGGGCCGGTTTGTCCCGCGCAAGGAATTCGCCTTGCTGACCGACCGCCATCGCCAAGCTGCCGGGCGTTTATCTCTGGCTTGCCGGCGACGGCGAGGAGCGGAAGAACGTCGAGAAGGTGGCAGCCGATCTCGGCATAACCGATCGCGTCCGCTTCCTGGGCTGGCAGAAGGATACGCGGCCCTTCGTGGCCGCCGCCGACATCTTCGTGATGCCGTCGAATCATGAGCCGCTCGGCAATGTCATCCTCGAAGCCTGGGCGCAGCATAAGCCGGTCGTTTCGAGCCGGTCGGAGGGGCCGAGCTGGTTCATGCGCGAGGGCGAGAACGGGCTCTTTGCCGAGATCGGCGACGCCGATAGTTTTGCGAAGGCGATCGAACGGTTGATCAATGATCCGGTATTGGCCGCCAAGGTGGCGGAAGGTGGAAACGCGACGCTGATCAGCCAGTTCTCGGAAGATGCGGTCGCCGACGCCTATCTCGAACTTTTCAAGCGCAAGCCCTAGCCAGCGGCTACGCCCGGCTTCTTCGTATCGCCTCTTGATGCTGCGTCCATGAACACGCTGTCGGCTATGGCATATGGCCACTCTGTGTGGTTGTCTGATCTACCGGCGCAGGAGATCCTCATAAACGGACTTCAACGCCGTCGCCTCCCGTTCCAGCGCAAAATGCGCCCGCACATGCGCGAGTGCAGCTTCTCCGCGGGCGAGCGCCTTTTGCGGATCGGCCAGATAGAGCGCGATCGCTTTCGTGAGGGCTTCCCCATCGCCAGCCGGAACGACGTTTCCGTTCGCCCCATCCTCGATCATCTCGGCATAGGCGCCTGCGTCCGAGGCCACCACGGCGGTCTTCGATGCCATAGCTTCCAATGGCGTCAGGCCAAATCCCTCGTTGCGGGAGGGGGCGACATAGAGCGTCAGGCGCCGGTACCAGACCTTGATATCGGGCACCTCGCCGAGAAATACGATTCGATCGGTCAGTCCCGCAGCGGCGACGGCGGATTTGAGTTCGTTTGCGAAGGCCGTATGTTCCGGCGTTACCCTGCCTGAGATCACCGCCGTCCACTCCGGATATTTGCGGCAGCAGCTCGATCATCGCCTTTACGAAGAGGTCGGTGCCCTTTTGATGGCGGATGCGGCCGAAGCAGCCGACGAGGTATCTGCCTGGCAGGCCGGTCGCTTCGATCGTGTCGTCGGCGGTTTGCGGCGGGTGGAAGAGGTCGAGGTCCACGCCGTGCTTGATCACCGTATGCGGCACTTGGAGGAAAGAGCCGGAGCGGTGCGCTGGTCGCGATAACGGCATCCATCTGGCGGATCAGGAAGCGTGTGTAGCTCGAATGCCGGCGCTGGGCCGCCGAGGTGAACACCAATTTGAGCGGCATGCGAAGGACATGCTTGAGGAATATCCCGGCTGCCATTTCGTTGTTCCGCCGCGCATGCCAGATGCGGCAGCGGCCGCTGCGCGGCCGGCGCCAGAGGCCGGCGAGTTGCGTCCACCGCAGTCTGGGCAGGTGATCCGGCAAGCCGGGACCGAGCGTTGCGATCTTGACGCCTAGCTTGATCTGGCAGGGGATGAGCTGGACAATCGTCGACGTGACGCCGGAAAGCCGGCGCTTGAAGTTCGGCGCGATGATCTCGACGTCACGGATATCAAGCACGATCTGCCGATCAGCCCCAGGAGATCGACAGAACTTCGTAGGCCTTCGAGCCGCCTGGCGCATTGACCTCGATGGAATTGCCGACTTCCTTGCCGATGAGCGCACGGGCGATCGGGGAGGAGATGGAGATGCGGCCGGCCTTTACGTCGGCTTCCTGGTCGCCGACGATCTGGTAGGTCTTTTCTTCCTCGGTGTCTTCGTCGACCAGCTTGACCTTGGCGCCGAACTTGATCTTGTCGCCCGACATCTTCGTGAGGTCGATGACCTCGGCGCGAGCCGTCAGGTCTTCCAGCTCGGCAATGCGGCCCTCGTTGTGGCTCTGGGCTTCCTTGGCTGCATGGTATTCGGCATTTTCCGAAAGGTCGCCATGGGCACGGGCTTCGGCAATCGCTTCGATGATGCGCGGGCGCTCCTCCTGCTGACGCCAGCGCAGTTCTTCCTGCAGCTTGACGAAACCACCCTGTGTCATCGGAACTTTATCTACCATTTTCCTGTCCTTTGATCTTCGTATCCCAAGCAGCGACACAAAAGAAAACAGGTCCCGAAGAGGAACTTCGGAACCGTGCAATAATCCTAGTTGCCCGCTTATAGCAGATCGCCACCGCCGATTTCCATAAAATTCGTCATGATAGTCGCCGCCCGGCCCGTTGTTCGCTGGCGTACAGTCAAAACGAGCTGTTTCACATTGACTTTTAGATAGTGAACATATAGCGAACAAAATGATGAAAAAGCCGCTTAAAGAACGATTGGCCATCCTCTCGGACGTATGAATCTGATCAAGCACTTGGCGGCGTGACCATAGAAAATGATTCAAGCCGTCAAGGAACGAAGTTAGGATTGGCAGGCAGGTTCGGCGGATCGTAGGAGCCGGCATCCGTGCGCTCCTTGACCGAGACATGGATCAGCGCACCGTCGGGAATGAAGCGACGGTCGCTTCGCGGGCAGATAGATTGCATTCCGGTTGCCGCGCATGCGCCAGGAATTTTCCGGCACGCGCCGCGGGACGTATTCAAGGATTTTCCATCCGGCGGTCATGGAATCATGGAGTGGTGCGGTGGGGTCCAGCGGCACATATTTCTTGTGGTTCCTGCCGAGCACGATGTCGTTGACGGTGCGCGTGACATAGATGAGGCCGGCCGGCTGCGTTTCCTCGATCATCCAGGCGAGCGGGATCTTGACCGCGCCGCTCTGCGCCTCCGGATAGCCGCCGCCGATATCGCCGTGGACGCCGGCAAACCATACTTCCCGGAAATTCTGCATTACCGGCGGTGTTTTCGGCCGGAACGGGCGGCCCCAGTATTCCTGGTTCCGGCTCCCAGAGTTCCGGCTGGAACATCGTCCGCCGTTCATCGATGGCGACCGCATGGCGCACCCATTCGACGCTGGGGTTCTTGCGGGTGAACGGGTGGGTCTTGAATTGTGGAAACCATTTTCCGGATCTCGATCACCGAGGCCACGGTATCGAAAAGACCGAGGAGCTTGATCGGCGGGCGGTCGTTCCTCAGCGTGCGCTCGTAGAGTCGCATGGCGGCGAAGGCGGAAGGCGCATCCTCGTTGCCATCTTCGGCGCCGCCAAGCCGCTCTTCCTGTTGCGGAATTCCCTTGTAGGTCCTGTAGGCATAGTCGAGCAGGTTGAGATGATATCGGCTCGTCAGGCCGAAGGCATGGATGAAGCCCGCAAGGACCCGCGCCGAATAGGCGCCGCGGCTGAAGCCGAAGATATAGATGCGGTCGCGATCCGGATGCCGCCCATCGGCGTCGGGCGGGCCGCGATCGTAGTTCTCGACCAGGAAGCGGTAGGCTTCCTTGACGTTCTCGTCCAGGCCCCAGCCGGTGGTCAGTCCGAAAACCTCATAGGATTTGCGAAGCAGTCTCGACCAGGCATTCGCCGCGCCGAAGGTGCCGACGCCCGGATCGTAGTAGACGATCTGCTCATCCGAGCGTTTGAGGGTACCAAACAGCCTGAGAACATTGGTCCTGTCGGCCGAAATCTCGTTCGACGTACCATCGAAGAGAATGACGATGTTCTTTGCCATCTATCGCTCCGGATGCCCCGCGGTAACGGTAGCATCCGGAAAGATCGACAGCAACTTCCGGTCGTCTGGCCTCAGAAATAGCTCTGCAGCGGCCGGACCTCGAGGTTGCCGGCCTTCAGCGCCTTGATCGCCTGGGCGGCGGCTTCGGCGCCGGCCATCGTCGTGTAGTAGGGCACCTTCTGCATCAGCGTGGCGCGGCGCAGCGACTTGGAGTCCGAGATCGCCTTGTTGCCGTCCGTCGTGTTGATGACGAGCTGGACCTGGCGGTTGCGGATCGCGTCCTCGATATGCGGACGGCCTTCCAGCACCTTGTTGATCTTGGTCGCCGTCGATGCCGTTTTCGGCCAGGAAGCGCTGCGTGCCGCCGGTCGCCAGCACCTTGAAGCCGATCGCCGACGAGGACGCGGATCGCCGGCAGGACGCGCGGCTTGTCCTCGTCGCGCACGGAGACGAAGACCGTGCCCGTCGCGCGGCAGTTCGACGCCGGCGCCGAGCTGCGACTTGGCGAAGGCCAGCGCGAAATCGGTATCGAGGCCGATGACTTCGCCGGTCGAGCGCATTTCCGGGCCGAGCAGCGTGTCGACGCCGGGGAAGCGGGCGAACGGGAAGACGGCTTCCTTGACGGCGATGTGCTTCAGGTTGCGCGGATCGGGCTTTTCGCCGTAGGCGGCGAAGGTCGGCGTCGAGCTTTTCGCCGGCCATGACGCGGGCGGCGATCTTGGCGATCGGCGCGCCGATGGTCTTGGCGACGAAGGGCACGGTGCGCGAGGCGCGCGGATTGACTTCGAGCACGTAGATCGTGCCGTCCTTGATGGCGAACTGCACGTTCATCAGGCCGCCGACATTGAGCGCCTTGGCCATCGCCTTGGTCTGGCGCTCGAGTTCGTCGAGCATGTCCTTCGAGCAGCGAGCGCGGCGGCAGCGAGCAGGCGCTAGTCGCCGGAATGGATGCCGGCTTCCTCGATATGCTCCATGATGCCGGCGACATAGACGTCCGTGCCGTCGCGAGAGGCAGTCGACGTCGACCTCGATGGCGTTGGTCAGGTAGCTGTCGAAGAGCAGCGGGTTCTTGCCGAGCAGCGTGTTGATCTGGCCGGTCTTGTCGTTCGGATAGCGCTGCTTGATGTCTTCCGGCACCAGTTCCGGCACGGTGTCGAGCAGGTAGGTCTGCAGCTCGACCTTCCGAATGGATGATCTGCATGGCGCGGCCGCCGAGCACGTAGGAGGGGCGCACGACCAGCGGGAAGCCGATTTCGGCGGCGACGAGGCGGGCCTGCTCGACCGAATAGGCGATGCCGTTGTTCGGCTGGTTGAGGTCGAGCTTCATCAGAAGCTTCTGGAAGCGGTCGCGGTCTTCGGCAAGGTCGATCATGTCGGGCGCGGTGCCGAGGATCGGGATGCCGTTCTTTTCCAGCGCTTCGGCGAGCTTCAGCGGCGTCTGGCCGCCGAACTGGACGATGACGCCGACGACTTCGCCCTTTTCCTGCTCGGCGCGCAGGATCTCGATCACGTCTTCGGCCGTCAGCGGCTCGAAATAGAGGCGGTCGGAGGTGTCGTAGTCGGTCGAGACGGTTTCCGGGTTGCAGTTGATCATGATCGCTTCATAGCCCGCATCCTTCAGCGCGAAGGCGGCGTGGCAGCAGCAATAGTCGAACTCGATGCCCTGGCCGATGCGGTTCGGGCCGCCGCCGAGGATGACGACCTTCTTGCGGTCGGAAACCTGCGCTTCGGAGCGGGCGGCGCCGACGAAGGGCGTCTCGTAGGTCGAATACATGTAGGCGGTCGGCGAGGCGAATTCGGCAGCGCAGGTGTCGATGCGCTTGAAGACCGGGCGGACGTTCAGGCTGTTGCGCAGTTCGGCCACTTCCTTCGGGCGCTTGCCGGTCAGCGTCGCCAGGCGGGCGTCGGAGAAGCCCATGGCCTTCAGCATGCGCAGGTTCGCGGCATCCGCCGGCAGGCCGTGCTCGCGGATGCGGGCTTCCATGTCGACGATCGCCTTGAACTGGGCGATGAACCAGGGGTCGATCTTGCGAGCCTTCGTGAACTTCGGCCTCGCTCATGCCCTGGCGCAGCGCCTGGGCGACCATGCGCAGGCGGTCCGGCGTCGGCGTGCCGATCGCGGCGCGGATGGCGTTCTGGCTGGATTCGCCTTCTTCGACGTCCGGGATTTCGATCTCGTCGAGGCCGGTCAGGCCGGTTTCGAGGCCGCGCAGCGCCTTCTGCAGCGATTCCGCGAAGGTGCGGCCGATCGCCATGACTTCGCCGACCGACTTCATCGCGGTCGTCAGCATCGGCGAGGCGCCGGGGAATTTCTCGAAGGCAAAGCGCGGGATCTTGGTGACGACGTAGTCGATCGACGGCTCGAAGGAGGCGGGCGTCGCGCCGCCGGTGATGTCGTTTTCCAGTTCGTCGAGCGTATAGCCGACGGCGAGCTTGGCCGCGACCTTGGCGATCGGGAAGCCGGTGGCCTTGGAGGCCAGCGCCGACGAGCGCGACACGCGCGGGTTCATCTCGATGACGACGAGGCGGCCGTCCTTCGGATTGACGGCGAACTGCACGTTCGAGCCGCCGGTCTCGACGCCGATCTCGCGCAGCACCGCGATCGAGGCGTTGCGCATGATCTGGTATTCCTTGTCGGTCAGCGTCAGCGCAGGCGCGACGGTGATCGAGTCGCCGGTGTGGACGCCCATCGGATCGATGTTCTCGATCGAGCAGATGATGATGCAGTTGTCCGCCTTGTCGCGGACGACTTCCATCTCATATTCCTTCCAGCCGAGCACCGATTCCTCGATCAGGACTTCGGTCGTCGGCGAGGCATCGAGGCCGCCGCCGACGATCTCGAAGAATTCCGAGCGGTTGTAGGCAATGCCGCCGCCGGTGCCGCCGAGCGTGAAGGACGGGCGGATGATGGCCGGCAGGCCGACGTGATCGAGCGCCTGCGCGGCGATCGCCATGGCATGGCTCATGTAGCGCTGCTTGCGGTCGCTTTCGCCGAGGTTCCACTGGTTTTCCAGTTCGTCCAGCGCCTTGTCGAGTTCGGCGCCGGAAAGGCTTTCGCGCAGCTTGGCGCGCTCGGCCTCGTGCGTCTTGCGGTCGAGTATCCTTGATGTCGGTGGCGTTGGCCAGCATCGAGCGTCGGGGTTTCGAGCCCGATGCGGGCCATGGCTTCGCGGAACAGCGCGCGGTCTTCGGCCATGTCGATGGCGGCCGGCTTGGCGCCGATCATCTCGACATTGTAGCGGTCGAGCACGCCCATGCGCTTCAGCGACAGCGCGGTGTTCAGCGCCGTCTGGCCGCCCATGGTCGGCAGCAGCGCGTCCGGGCGCTCCTTGGCGATGATCTTGGCGACGACTTCCGGCGTGATCGGCTCGACATAGGTCGCGTCCGCAAGGCCCGGATCGGTCATGATCGTCGCCGGGTTGGAGTTGACGAGGATGACGCGGTAGCCTTCCTCCTTCAGCGCCTTGCAGGCCTGGGTGCCGGAATAGTCGAATTCGCAAGCCTGGCCAATGACGATCGGTCCCGCGCCGATGATGAGGATCGATTTGATGTCTTGGCGCTTCGGCATGGGCGCTATCCGTTTTCTGGCTGCGCAAAAAGCCGGCCAGGGTGGGAGATCACCGGGTCGGGTCGCGCATGCTGGGTCTTTTCAGGCTAGAAGCGGCTTATAGGCAAATGTATTTGCAAACGGAACCCCATAAATCGCGGAATCGACAGGAAAACGCCACGTCTTTGAACCCCGGGCCTTCTGGATTCGCGTCGCTCGCCGCACAGTGTCCACGGTGTCGGGCATTCTTGCGCAATCATTTGCCCGGTCGCCGCGCCGGTCTGTACGGTGTCCACGGTTGAAGCTCTTCGCCTGAGCCTTCTGGAATTCACGTCCTAGCCGGATATATAGACAATTTTAGCGTATGCTTGCGCACGCCGGGGAGAATTCGGATGGAATGGAGAGGCCGCCGTCAATCGAACAATGTCGAGGATCGCCGCGGGGATCCGTCGGGCGGCGGGCTCGGCCGCAATCCGTTCGGCCGCGGCGGCGGCTTCAGTTTTCCGTCCGGCGGCGGCGTGGGCGCAGGGGCGGCGGGCTTTCGATAGGCACCATCATCTTCCTCGTCGTGATCTACCTGCTCCTCAAGGCAATGGGTATCGACCTGTTGCAGGTTATCGACGGCGGAATGACTGGCGGCCCCGGCTATGAGCAGAGCCAGTCGGAGGGAACCAGCCCGCCTGCGAATGACGAGATGACCGCGTTCATGCGCACGGTGCTGGCCGAGACAGAGGATACCTGGCACGGGATCTTCCAGGCGCAGGGCAGGGAATACGAAGAGCCTAGTCTGGTGCTCTTCGCCGACGCGACGCAGTCGGCCTGCGGCTTCGCATCGGCTGCGACCGGACCGTTCTATTGCCCCGTCGATCACAAGGTCTATCTCGACACCGCATTCTTCGAGGAGCTCAGCAGCAGATTCGGCGCCTCCGGCGACTTTGCCGAGGCCTATGTCGTGGCCCACGAAGTCGGCCATCACGTTCAGAACCTGCTCGGAATCCTGCCGAAATTCAACGAGGCGCGCCAGCGCATGAGCGAAGCCGAGGCCAACAGGATGTCGGTGCGCGTCGAGCTGCAGGCCGATTGCTTCGCAGGCATCTGGGGCAAATTTACCGAGCAGAAGGGCATTCTCGAAGTCGGCGATCTCGAGGAAGCGCTGAATGCCGCCCAGCAGATCGGCGACGATACCCTGCAGAAGCGCAGCCAGGGCTATGTCGTGCCGGAGAGCTTCAATCACGGCACGTCGGCCCAGCGCATGCGCTGGTTCAAGCGCGGCTTCGACAGCGGTCAGCTGGCCGCCTGCGATACGTTCTCCGGTCCGGTCTGAGCGAACGGCTTTGCGCCTCGCCCAGCCTTTGGCTTTGAGGCCGGGACGGCAACGTTCTATTTTTCGCTATCCATGTGCTTCAATTGCGCATCCGGATAGCGTGCGCCTGCTGCGGCATCCTTCGGCACAGCGCGTTCGATTGCGGCCATATCGTCCGGCGAAAGCTGGACGGCTCGTGAACCAAGCGCTTCCGTCAGCTGGTCGCGGCGGCGGGCGCCGACGAGCGGGATGATGTCCTTGCCCTGAGCGGCAACCCAGGCGATTGCGATCTGCGCGACCGAGACCTGCTTTGCCTCGGCGACTTTCCGGAGTTCTTCGACGAGCGCGAGGTTGCGGTCGACATTGCCCTCCTGGAAACGCGGACTGAAGGTCCGGAAATCGCCTTTGCCGCTTCCCTGACCCTTCTGCCAGTGGCCGCTGATCAGGCCGCGGGAGAGGACGCCGTACGCGGTGATCGAAATGCCAAGCTCGCGGCAGGCCGGCAGGATTGCATCCTCGATGCCGCGCGAAATCAGTGAATATTCGATCTGCAGATCGGCGATCGGATGGACGGCGGCCGCCCTGCGGATCGTATCGGCGCCGACTTCGGAAAGACCGATATGCCGGACGTAGCCGGCCTTGATCATGTCGCCGATTGCGCCGACGGTCTCTTCGATCGGAACATTCGGGTCGAGGCGGGCAGGGCGGTAGATATCGATGTAGTCGACGCCGAGGCGCTGCAGCGAATAGGCGACGAAGTTCTTGAGCGCCGCAGGGCGGCAATCATAGCCGCTCCAGCCGCCCTGCGGATCGCGCAGCGCTCCGGTCTTGACGCTGATCACGACATCCTCGCGCTTGCGGCCCTTCAGCTTGCCTCGCCGATCAGCATCTCGTTATGGCCCATGCCGTAGAAATCGCCCGTATCCAGCAGGTTCACGCCGGCATCCAGCGCGGCATGGATGGTGGCGATGGCCTCTGCGCGGTCAGACGGGCCGTACATGCCCGACATGCCCATGCAACCGAGCCCGATGGCGGATACGTCCGGTCCGGTCTTTCCCAAGCGATAGGTCTGCATTTCGTTCTCCTTCGTGGAATGCCGCTCGGAACGCATTTCTACGCGAGCCGCCCGCCTTGCGCGATAATTCGGATGCCGATACAGGCTGTACCGAAGAGCGGTCACGGGAATTCTCCGGACCCTTCCTCTACTATGCCAGCCGCAGGCACATGCCATCCGCTCTGCGTGCCTTTGTCGATTTCGTGAAAGAACAGCGGCGGACAGGCTAATTCCCCGTTTTGTTCCGCCCGCTCATCAATTTCGCTGGCGCCTTGATCAAAAACTTTGAAATGTTCACGTATTGTTTCATTTTCCGGTTGGGCTATGTAACATTCCTGGCGACGAGATCGTCTTTCCAGAAAGCAGTCCTCTTAAGAGATGTTTTCATGCTTGATCCGAAATTCGTTCGCCGCGGCCTTTTCCTCGTTTTCATGATCCTGTTTCTGGATGTGATCGGCATTGCGATCATCATGCCGGTGCTGCCCGCCTACCTCGAAGAGCTGACGGGCGGCACCGTCAGCGATGCGGCGCTCGACGGCGGCTGGCTGCTGGTCGTCTATGCCGCCATGCAGTTCCTGTTTGCGCCCTTCCTTGGCAACCTCAGCGACCGTTTCGGCCGCCGCCCGATCCTGCTTCTGTCGGTCCTGACCTTTGCGATCGACAATCTCATCTGTGCGATCGCCACCAGCTTACTGGATGCTCTTCGTCGGCAGGGCGCTCGCCGGCTTCAGCGGCGGCAGCTTTGCCACCTGCTCGGCCTATATCGCCGACATCAGCAATGACGAGAACCGCGCCAAGAATTTCGGCCTGATCGGCATCGCCTTCGGCGTCGGTTTCACCATCGGCCCGGTCATCGGCGGCTTCCTCGGCGAATTCGGCCCGCGCGTTCCATTCTTCGGCGCGGCGGCGCTTTCCTTCCTCAATTTCGCCGCGGCCTATTTCCTGCTGCCGGAAACGCTGGACGCGAAACACCGGCGGACGCTTCGAGTGGAAGCGCGCCAACCCTCTGGGGGCGCTGAAGCAGATGCGCAACTATCCCGGCATCGGCTGGATCGGCGCCGTCATGTTCCTCTTCTGGCTGGCGCATGCCGTCTATCCGGCCGTCTGGTCCTTCGTTTCCACCTACCGCTACGGCTGGAGCGAGGGCCAGATCGGCCTTTCGCTCGGCATCTACGGCATCGGGGCTGCTCTCGTCATGGGGCTCGTCCTGCCGAAGATCGTGCCGGTGCTCGGCGAATGGAAGACGCGCTGTCGTCGGCCTCTCCTTCTCGGTCGTCGGCCTGACGGGCTATGCTTTCGCCTGGGAGGGCTGGATGGTCTATGTGGTCATCATCCTGACCGTCATGGAAAACGTCGCCGATCCGCCGCTTCGCAGTATTGCCGCCGGCAAGGTGCCGCCGTCCGCGCAGGGCGAGTTGCAGGGCGCGTTGACCAGCCTCAGCAGCATCACGACGATCGTCGGCCCGCTGATCTTCACCCAGTTGTTCGGCTATTTCACCAAGCCGGATGCACCGGTGACCTTTGCCGGCGCCCCTTATCTGCTGGCCGCTTTCTTCATTCTGAGCGCGACGCTGGTCTTCCTGGCGAAGGTCCGGACCGGAAAACCGTGCCGGAAGCCCTGGAAGCGCTGGCGGAGTGAGCCATCAAAATCCGTGATCCGGTGATGAATTTTTCATCATTTGCCTCTTTTGGGGTGGCTCTTCGCGGGGCTTTGATCTAAGGCGCGGTGATACTTTGCCGTTAGCTGCGGCCGGAAGTGATTCAACCAAACAGGAATGGCTCTGATGGACGCGCCGATCGACGTGCACAGGCATGCGCCGCAACCGACAATCGCTGGGGTGCGCATTTCCGCGCCACGCTGGCGCTCGGCATTCCGTTCATCGGTGCGCAGCTTGCCCAGCTCGGCATCAACACGACGGACGTGATGATCGTCGGCCGCCTCGGCGCCGAGAATCTGGCCGCCATGGTGCTTTCGGCGCAGTTTCTGTTCACCATCCTCATTTTCGGCTCGGGCTTTTCCATCGCGGTTATCCCGATGGTCGCACAGGCCTATGGCCGGGGCGATACCGTCACGGTACGCCGGTCGATGCGCATGGGTCTTTGGGTGGTCACAGCCTATTGGCTCGTCATGCAGCCTGCCTTCTTCTATGCGGAGGAGATACTGCTCGCCGCCGGCCAGAAACCGGAAGTGGCGAAGCTTGCGCATGGCTATATCCTGATCGGCCATTTCGGCGTGCTGCCGGGGCTGCTTTACAACGTCATGCGCGCGCTCGTCAGTGCGATCGGCAAGGCTGGCGTCGTTCTGAACGTGACGATTGCCATGCTGGTGATGAACGCGATCTTCGCCTATGCCCTCGTTCTCGGTCATTTCGGATTTCCGGCGATGGGTCTGGAAGGTGCCGCGATCGTCTCGGTGGCGGTGCAGACCGCCGGCTTCCTCTTCATCCTCGCCTATGTGCAGACGAGAGAGGAAACGAGGCGCTACGAAATCCTCGTGCGCTTCTGGCGGCCGGATTGGCATGCGCTGCTGGGATGTCGTCCGTCTCGGCCTGCCGATCAGCGTAACCATCCTCGCGGAAGTCAGCCTCTTTACGGCGGCCTCGCTGCTGATGGGCTATATCGGCACGATCGAGCTTGCGGCACACGGCATCGCCCTTCAATGGGCATCGATCGCGTTCATGATCCCGCTCGGGCTGTCGCAGGCTGCGACCGTGCGTGTCGGCGTTGCGCACGGGCAGGGGGATCATTCGGCGCTGGTGCGCGCGTCGATCGCAGTGCTTGATCATCGCCGCTGCGATCTCCGGCGTCGGCGGGGTGCTTTTCGCGATCATGCCGAGAATTCTTCGGTAGCTGGTTCCTGGACGTCACCTCGCCGGAAGCGCCGCAAGTGCTGGCTTATGCCGGTCCGCTGATCGTCGTCGCCGGTCTCTTCCAGCTGGTCGACGGCTTGCAGGCGATCGCCAATGGTCTGCTTCGCGGGCTCAAGGACGCGCGCGTGCCGATGATCATGGCGCTGATCGCCTATTGGCCGATCGGCTTCTTCCTCGCCTGGCTCTTTGCCTTTCCGCTCGGCTTCGGCGGCGTCGGCATCTGGTTCGGCTTCCTTGTCGGTCTCGCGGCGGCAGCAGTTATGCTGTGCGCTCGTTTCTACATTCTCGTGCGCAGCGAGGGAGAAATGGCCGGCGCTTGAGCCGGTAGGTGCTTGAGGTCAATAGCCGGCAAAAGAAAAGCCCGCCGTTCGGGGCGGGCTTCCGGATGGATGGCTTTGCCGATCAGCGCTCGGCGAGCGCGGTCTCGCCCTTCTTCTCGCGCACCATGTTGATGAAGCGGCGGAAGAGGTAGTGGCTGTCCTGCGGGCCGGGCGAGGCTTCCGGGTGATGCTGCACCGAGAAGATCTGCTTGCCGGTGACGCGCAGGCCGCAATTGGTGCCGTCGAACAGCGAAACGTGAGTCTCCTCAACGCCTTCCGGCAGCGACTTCGTGTCGACTGCGAAGCCGTGGTTCATCGAGACGATCTCGACCTTGCCGGTCGTGTGGTCTTTCACCGGATGGTTGGCGCCGTGATGGCCCTGGTGCATCTTCTCGGTCTTCGCGCCGAGCGCGAGGCCGAGCATCTGATGGCCGAGGCAGATGCCGAAGACCGGGATGTCGGTCTTGATCAGCTTCTGGATGACCGGCACGGCGTATTCGCCGGTTGCCGCCGGGTCGCCCGGGCCGTTCGACAGGAAGATGCCGTCCGGCTGCATGGCAAGCACATCTTCGGCGCTCGTCGTCGCCGGCATCACCGTGACCTTGCAGTCGAGGCCGGCGAAGAGGCGCAGGATGTTGCGCTTGACGCCGTAGTCGAGGCAGACGACGTGATACTTGGCGTCGCCGGCGCCGAGTTCGCCATAGCCTTCGTTCCACACCCACGGTGTCTGCGCCCATTGCGATGACTGGCCGGAGGAGGCGATCTTGGCGAGGTCGAGGCCTTCGAGGCCGCTCCACGCCTTGGCTTCCGCCTTCAGGGTGTCGAGGTCGAAGACGCCGTTCGGATCATGGGCGATGACCGCGTTCGGCGCGCCGTTCTCGCGGATCCAGGCGGTCAGCGCGCGGGTGTCGATGCCGCAGAGGCCGATGATGCCGCGGGCCTTCAGCCAGGCGTCGAGATGCTTTGCGGCGCGGTAGTTGGAAGGCTCGGTCATGTCGGCCTTGAAGATGACGCCGACCGCGCCGTGGCGCGCTGCAGGCGTCAGGTCTTCGATGTCTTCGTCATTGGCGCCGATATTGCCGATATGCGGGAAGGTGAAGGTGACGATCTGGCCGAGATAGGACGGGTCCGTCAGGATTTCCTCGTAGCCGGTCAGGGCCGTGTTGAAGACCACTTCGGCCTGGACCTTGCCGGTGGCGCCGATGCCCTTGCCTTCGATCACGGTTCCATCGGCCAGAACGAGCAGGGCGGTCGGCTTTTCGGTTGTCCAGGGTGCTGTCGCGGTCATCTTTATCCCGTTTCCGGCAGCTCTCGACGTCTTGGGCCCGCCAGAGCGCCATTTGTGTTCGCAAGCGTATGGGCGCAGGTCGTCGCCGCGCGTCTCAGGCCTGATCACGAATTTTGGTGCAGGTGGCGGTAGATAGCCACGCTGTGCTCTCGCGTCAATCTTTCTAGCGCGGATCGGCGGCCTTTTCCTGCGCTTTGTGCGGTAAATCTCGCAATTTATTTGATCCCTGCCATCCGGCTGGTTTATGAAGCGCCATTCAACAGGAGTGAAGACCAATGCTGCGCGATCAGCTCGCCACCGCGCTCAAGGACGCGATGAAATCCAAGAATGCCGAGCGGCTCTCGACCGTTCGCCTGATCCAGGCGGCGATCAAGGATCGCGATATCGCCAATCGCGGTACCGGCAAGGAGCGAGGCTTCAGCGACGACGAGATTCTGCAGATCCTCGCCAAGATGGTGAAGCAGCGCGACGAATCGGCGAAGATCTACGAAGAGAACGCCCGGCCGGAGCTCGCCGCCAAGGAACGCGCGGAGATCATCGTCATCCAGGACTTTTTGCCGAAGCAGCTTTCGGAATCGGAAGTGCGGGCGAATGTCGCCGCGATCATCACGGAAACCGGCGCCGAAGGCCCGAAGGACATGGGCAAGGTCATGGCGGTGCTCAAGGAGCGTTACGCCGGCCAGATGGACTTCGCCAAGGCGTCCGGCACCGTCAAGGAACTGCTGAAATAGCCTTTTAGCGGCCGAGCACCGTCTCGGCCGCGGCGTCGATGATCGCGAATTTCGCGGCCTGATAGTTCAAGTACTCAAGAATGAAGCCGCGCGAAAGCCAGAGATCGCCTTTGCGCGGCGGCTCTTCCCAGCCAATGCTTCCCATTTCGGCTGCTTGCGAAAGCAGGCGCTTCAGATGCGTATTGGAAATCATGAACTGTGCGCGGATTTCGCTGAGGGATACGGGACCAAGAGCAATGCGTTCCTCAGACCGGTCGAAGCCCGGCAGACGCGTCATCAGATAATCCATGATAAGGCCGCCGGAATTCGCCCAATTGAAGAGATTGAACGTCCTGCCGGGGTCGCGGACCGCGTTGGTTCCGATGATCGCCTCGGCGATCAGCGGTTGAATTTTACCGAAGGCCGAAAGGTCTGAACCGACCCGCTCGAAGCGCTTTCCGCCGTCGAGGCCGTCGAGAATGGACAGATGTGCGAGCAGCCACTTCAGAAAATGCTGTTCGGCTGTTTCGGTCGGCTCAAGCAGCCTTGTGCGTCTATCGTTCTGCCCGCTTGCCGTCCTCACGAAGCGGTAGGCAACCATTTCCTGCATGAAAGCGGCAGCGGTATTGCGGCTGGCGATCTTGTTGCCAACGACGAATTCGACAAAACGGCCGGAATATAAGCCTTTCCTTGTGTCTCCAGGATAGCCGTAATGCAGCGCAAATCCGGCATGGGCCATCAGCCAGCGTTGCTGCGAAGCAAAGATCGAGGCGATACGCGGGCTATCCCGGTAGATCGCAAGCATCTCATTGGCGCAGAGTAGTACTGCTTCAAAAAAACGATCATTGGCTGAAAGTGTTTCGGGCTGAAAAGGACATTGGACAATCCAGACGGGTGCGCGTATTCCATCTGCATACGAAGGTTACGCCTGTCAATGTCACTTTTAGCAAGGATGCCGTAAAATTCCGAGGTGCAGTTAACCGGCAAGGTTAAAGCGTAAAATTAAAGAAGGCAGGAGCTGGGGGCGCTCCTGCCTTCTTGCTCTTTGCTGTCGCTGGCAACGCAGGGCCGAAACCCAGCCAGCGGCTTATTTGCAAAGGCACCCTTGCGAGGCGGCGCCGGGGGTAGGGATGGTGCCTCGCTCGGGGATCGCTTTGTTGAGATGGACCGTATTGCGATGCGGCAGCGGATTCAACTTACAAAAATATAATAATTGCCGATCGCACGGCCGTCACACGCGGCGGGCAGGACGCCAACGATCCTGCACGAGTCTGTTATTGCGCCGTCAGTCGAATCTTTGTAATACATTGTATTTTCACTGATTTATCTCTGTTTCTCGAGCTTCGTTCGATGCCATGGAAATAAGCAACGAGTTCGCGGCTGCGATGACACAAATGTCGCAGCGCACGCACGCGGATGGTCACGGTTTCTTGAGTTGTCTTTTTTAAAACAGTTGTCAGCTCGCCTGTGAATAGCGCGCGTTCCCCGCAAAGTTCATGGCACGCTCCGGCAAACCTGCGTATATGATGGTTTGCCAAGAGGTTCATATGCGCTTTTCCAATTCCTTTCTCGACGAGATACGCGACCGCGTCCCGATTTCGGACGTGATCGGCCGGCGCGTGAGCTGGGACAAGCGCAAGACCAACGTGTCGCGCGGCGACTACTGGGCCTGCTGCCCGTTCCACGGCGAGAAGTCTCCGAGCTTCCACTGCGAGGACCGCAAGGGCCGCTATCACTGCTTCGGCTGCGGCGTCACAGGTGATCATTTCCGCTTCCTGACCGATCTCGAAGGCCTGAATTTCCCCGAAGCGGTGCAGCAGATCGCCGACATGGCGGGCGTCGCGATGCCGATCGCCGATCCGGTCATGGAGAGGCGCGAGAAGGAGCGCGGCTCGCTGCAGGACGTCATGGAACTGGCGACGCACGTTCTTTCAGGACCAGCTGCAGACGGCAAACGGCGCGC
The DNA here is from genome assembly GCA_963838565.1 of uncultured Alphaproteobacteria bacterium. Lineage (GTDB taxonomy): Bacteria > Pseudomonadota > Alphaproteobacteria > Rhizobiales > Rhizobiaceae > Rhizobium. Next base: position 133,866 of record CAWIRO010000014.1, on the reverse strand, counting down.
GGGCGCGCGCCTATCTTCGCGACCGCGGGCTGACGGGCCGCACGATCGAGACCTTCCGCCTGGGCTTTGCGCCGGACAGCCGCAACGCGCTCAAGGAGTTCCTGGCCGGCAAGGGTGTCGCCAAGGAGCAGATCGAGGCCTGCGGCCTTGTCGTTCATGGGCCCGAAGTGCCGGTCAGTTACGACCGTTTCCGCGACCGCATCATGTTCCCCATCCTCTCGTCGCGGGAGAAGGTGATCGCCTTCGGCGGACGCGCCATGTCGCCGGATGCGCCGGCGAAATATCTCAATTCCAACGAGACCGAGCTCTTTCACAAGGGCAACGTGCTCTACAATTTTGCGCGCGCCCGGCGAGCGACGCAGGGCGCGAACGGCGAGGGCACGATCATCGCCGTCGAAGGCTATATGGATGTCATCGCCCTGCATCAGGCTGGCGTCGAGAACGCGGTGGCGCCGCTTGGCACGGCGCTCACCGAAAACCAGCTCGAGCTGCTTTGGAAAATGACGCCGCAGCCGGTGCTCTGCTTCGATGGCGACGGCGCCGGCATCCGCGCCGCCAACCGGGCGGCGGATCTGGCGCTGCCGCACCTGAAACCCGGCCGCACCGTGCGTTTTGCGCTGCTGCCCGACGGCAAGGATCCGGACGATCTGGTGCGCCATGAGGGCCGCGCCCCCTTCGACAAGGTGATGAGCCAGGCAAAGCCGCTTGCCGAAATGCTCTGGAGCCGCGAGATCAACACGGGCAAGTTCGACACGCCTGAAGCGCGCGCCGAACTCGAAGCCCGCCTGAAGCAGATGGTTGCCGTCATCGCCGACGAAAATGTTCGCCGCCATTATCAGCAGGATATCCGCGACCGGCTGAACGCATTCTTTCAGCCGCAGTTCCAGAACCGTGGAGGCGAGCGCCGCAGTTTCGAGCGCGGGGGCCGGCCGGGAGGGCGGGGCGGACTGCAGGAAGCGCGTGGTGGTGCGCGCATCTCCGGCGGCGGCGTCTCCGAGCGTCTCGCGCGCTCGGGCCTCGTGCGCGGGCATCAGGAAATTCCGGCGTTGCGGGAAAGCGTGCTTGCGCTCACCGATCGTCAATCACCCTGCACTGATGCAGGACGAGTACGACGAAATCGCTTCGATCGACTACGACAATCGCGAGCTTCAGCGCCTGTGGTCCGGTGTGCTCGGCGCTGCGGCGGCCGTCGCCGGGCCGCATCTGACGCGCGAATATCTGATCGAACGGCTGGAGGAGCAGGGCTTCGGTGCGCTCCTCAAGAGCCTGGAGCAGCAGATCCGCAATGCCCGCCTCTGGATCGCGACGGAGGAAGCGGCAATGGAGGATGCCCGCGAAGGCTATCGTCAGGCGCTTGCCTTCCACAAGCGCGCCAAGGCGCTGCGCTGGCAGAAGATCGAACTCGAGCGCGAGATTGCCGAGGCAACGGAAGCCGGAGACGGCGAGGTCATCGACCAGTTGATGCGCGCGCTGCAGGAAGTTCATTTCGAAGGCCTTCGGCTGGAAAACCAGGAAGCCATCATCGACGGCTTCGGTGTGCTTTCCGGCCGCGTGAAGGGTGCGGCAAGCCATTGATGGACGGCGGGGAAACGGCATTTTCAACGGCGGACGCGCTGTTCGGCAACGGCCGGAACCCGCTCGATATCCTGAAGCGCGTCTACGGCTATCCCGCATTTCGCGGCAAGCAGCAGCAGGTGATCGATCAGATCGTGGCGGGCGGCGATGCCGTGGTGCTCTTTCCGACCGGCGCCGGCAAATCGCTGTGCTTTCAGATCCCGGCGCTCTGCCGCGATGGCGTCGGCATCGTCGTCTCGCCGCTGATCGCCCTGATGCGCGATCAGGTGGAGGCGATGAAGCAGCTCGGCATCCGCGCCGCCGCGCTCAATTCCTCGATCTCGCGCGAGGAGTATCATCGATGTCCGCCGCGCCTTGTCGTCCGGCACGCTCGACCTGCTCTATGTGACGCCCGAGCGGATCCTGACGGACGGCTTTCGCGACATCATCAGCGGATCGAAGATCGCCCTCTTTGCCATCGACGAAGCGCATTGCGTCTCGCAATGGGGGCATGACTTCCGCCCGGAATATCGCGAGCTCGGCAAGCTCGCCGAACAGTATCCCGGCGTGCCGCGCGTCGCGCTGACGGCGACCGCCGATCCGCACACGCGCGACGACATCATCGAGCGGCTGGCGCTCAACGACGCCAAGGTCTTCACCACCAGCTTCGACCGCCCGAACATCGCCTATGAAATCGTCGAGCGCGACCAGCCGCGCCAGCAGCTCTTGCGGTTCCTCGCCGGTCACAAGGGCAATAGCGGCATCGTCTATTGCCTGTCGCGCGCCAAGGTCGAGGATACGGCCGACTGGCTGAACGGGCAGGGCATCCGCGCGCTTGCCTACCATGCCGGCATGGACCGGGCGCTGCGCGACGCCAATCAGGATGCCTTCCTGAAAGAGGAAGAGCTCTGCCTCGTCGCGACCGTCGCCTTCGGCATGGGCATCGACAAGCCGAATGTGCGCTATGTCGCGCATCTCGACCTGCCGGGCTCGGTCGAAGCCTACTATCAGGAGACCGGCCGCGCCGGCCGCGACGGTCTGCCGTCGGAAGTCTGGATGGCTTACGGCATGGCCGACGTCATCCAGCGGCGCCGGATGATCGACGAGGGCAATGCTGCCGACGACATCAAGCGTGTCGAACGCAGCAAACTCAACGCGCTGCTGGCCATCTGCGAAACCGCCGGCTGCCGCCGCCAGGCCATCCTGGCGCATTTCGGCGAGGCGCATCCGGGCAGTTGCGGCAACTGCGATACCTGCCTCAAGCCGGTCGAAACCTGGGACGGAACGGAGGCGGCGATCAAGGCGCTCGCCGCCGTCTACCGCACCGGCGAACGCTTCGGCGCCGGCCACGTCATCGACGTGCTGCTTGGCAATATTAATGAGAAGACAGAGCGCTTCGGCCATGTCGATATGCCGGTTTTCGGGGCGGGCAAGGATATTCCGGCGCGAACCTGGCAATCCGTTTTCCGTCAACTGCTCGCGATGGGGTTCATCCGCGTCGACCATGATGCATTTGGGGCCATGAAGCTGGAGCCGGAAGCCCGCGCCGTCTTCAAGCAAGAACGGCAAGTATTTTTCCGCAAGGACCGCCCGGCCTCCGAGCGCCGCACCAAGAAAGTGGAACGCAACGAACGCCGTTCGGGTCTTTCCGGTGCCGATGGCATCCTGTTCGAGGCGCTTAGGGCCGAACGCACCTCGATCGCCAAATCCCTCGGCGTTCCGCCCTACGTCGTCTTTCCCGATACGACGCTGATCGCTTTTGCCACCGAGCGCCCGCGCAGCCGCAAGGAACTGCTGAACATCTCCGGCGTTGGCCAGTCGAAGCTGGAACGCTACGGCGATGCGTTTCTGGACGTCATTCTCGCGCACGATCCCTGAGATCGAGCATCGCTGCGCAGCGGCGAGTGTGAACAAGACAAGCGAAGGCCGATGTGCTAGTCCGGCGGGATCGGGAAACATCCAAGGAAAAGGTCTTCAATGACCTCGCAATTTCTTTCCCATCTTCGCACGGAACTCGCCTCGCTGAAGGACGCCGGGCTTTATAAGTCCGAGCGCGTCATCACCTCGAAACAGGCCGGCGAGATCGCGGTCGCCTCCGGCGAGCGGGTGCTGAACTTCTGCGCCAACAACTATCTCGGCCTTGCCGACAATGAAGAGTTGGCCGAAGCCGGCAAGAAGGCGCTCGACCGCTACGGCTACGGCATGGCCTCGGTCCGCTTCATCTGCGGCACGCAGGAGGAGCACAAGCAACTGGAGGCGCGGATCTCGTCGTTCCTCGGCATGGAGGATACGATCCTCTATTCCTCCTGTTTCGATGCCAATGGCGGTCTCTTCGAAACGCTGCTCGGCGAGGAAGACGCGATCATTTCCGATGCGCTCAACCATGCCTCGATCATCGACGGCGTGCGGCTCTCCAAGGCCAAGCGCTTCCGCTATGCCAACAATGACATGAAGGCGCTGGAAGAAGAGCTGAAGAAGGCCGAAGGCAGCCGCTTCAAGATGATCGCCACCGACGGCGTCTTCTCGATGGACGGCATCATCGCCAATCTGCAGGGCGTGTGCGATCTCGCCGAAAAGTACGGTGCCATGGTCATGGTGGACGACAGCCACGCCGTCGGCTTCGTCGGCAAGCATGGCCGCGGCTCGGCCGAACATTGCGGCGTCGAGGGCCGGATCGACATCATCACCGGCACGCTCGGCAAGGCGCTCGGCGGCGCCTCCGGCGGCTATACCTCGGCCAAGGCGGAAGTCGTCGACTGGCTGCGCCAGCGTTCGCGCCCCTATCTCTTCTCCAACACGCTGGCGCCGGTCATTGCCGCTGCCTCGCTGAAGGTTTTCGATCTGATCGAGAATGGCAATGCGCTGCGCGAGCGGCTTTCGGCAAATGCGAGCCTCTTCCGCTCCGAGATGACGCAAGCTCGGCTTCACGCTGGCAGGCGAGGGGCATCCGATCATTCCCGGTCATGCTTGGCGACGCGAAGCTCGCGCAGGACATGGCGGCGCTGATGCTGAAGAAAGGCGTCTACGTGATCGGCTTCTCCTTCCCGGTCGTGCCGAAGGGGCAGGCGCGCATCCGCACGCAGATGTCGGCGGCGCATTCGAAGGCGGATGTCGAGCGCGCGATCGCGGCTTTCGCGGAGGCGGGCCAGGAACTCGGTGTGATTTGAGAGGTTTGGGAGAGTAATTTCATGTCGAACATGATGAAGGCGCTGGTCAAGTCGAAGCCGGAAGTCGGTCTCTGGATGGAGAATGTACCGGTGCCGGAAGTCGGGCCGAACGACGTTCTGATCCGCGTGAAGAAATCTGCCATCTGCGGCACCGACGTGCATATCTGGAACTGGGACCAGTGGGCGCAAAAGACCATTCCGGTGCCGATGGTCGTCGGTCATGAATTCTGCGGCGAGATCGCCGAGATCGGTTCTGCCGTCACCAAGTATCATGTCGGCGAGCGGGTCTCCGGCGAAGGCCATATCGTCTGCGGCAAGTGCCGCAACTGCCGGGCGGGCAGGGGCCATCTCTGCCGCAACACGCTCGGCGTCGGCGTCAACCGTCCCGGCTCCTTCGGCGAGTTCGTCTGCATTCCGGAAAACAATGTCGTGCCGATCCCGGATGATATTCCGGACGAGATCGCCGCGATCTTCGATCCGTTCGGCAATGCCGTGCACACCGCACTTTCCTTCGATCTCGTCGGCGAAGACGTGCTGGTCACCGGTGCCGGTCCGATCGGCATCATGGGCGCGCTCGTCGCCAAGCGCTCCGGCGCCCGCAAGGTCGTCATCACCGACATCAACCCGCATCCGGCTCGATCTCGCCCGCAAACTCGGCATCGACTACGTCGTCGACGCGTCGAAGGAAAACCTGGCCGATGTCATGAAGGCGATCGGCATGACGGAGGGCTTCGACGTCGGCCTCGAAATGTCGGGTGCGGCACCTGCCTTCCGCGACATGATCGACAAGATGAACAATGGCGGCAAGATCGCCATCCTCGGCATCGCGCCGGCCGGTTTCGAGATCGACTGGAACAAGGTGATCTTCAAGATGCTGAACCTCAAGGGCATCTATGGCCGCGAAATGTTCGAGACCTGGTACAAGATGATCGCCTTCGTGCAGGGCGGGCTCGACCTCTCGCCGGTCATCACCCACCGCATCAAGATCGACGAATTCCGCGACGGCTTCGAGGCGATGCGCTCGGGCAATTCCGGCAAGGTCGTCATGGATTGGATGTAAGGAGACAGGATGATTTACGAGGGAAGCTGCCATTGCGGCAATATCACGTTCGAAGTGGAGGGCGATTTCAAGGACGCTCTCGACTGCAACTGTTCGCTCTGCCGCAGGCGCGGCAGCCTTCTGGGCTTCGTGCCGCGCGAGAAGCTGGCGCTGAAAACGCCGGAGGAGAACCTCTCGACCTATACCTTCAACAAGCATGTCATCAAGCATCACTTCTGCGCCAATTGCGGCATCGCGCCCTTCGGCGAGGCCAACGCGCCTGACGGCACGGCAATGGCGGCCATCAACCTGCGCTGCATTCCGGCCATTGATCTTTCGGCATTGCAGGTGACGCATTACGATGGACTGTCGCGCTAGCGGCTATACTGCCAGCTACAGATGATTGGTGGCAGCCGCCACTATAAAGCCGCAGATAGCATGGATATGGAAGACGAGGGCTTTGTGCCCTTGTCTTTTCCGGTGACATCCTATCTAAGCGAAACGATCGCTTGGGCGGTTCCAAGCCTGTGGATAAGGCTTTTTCCGTGTTTTTGGCGGCTTTTTTTGTGGAAAAGCTTGACGAGAACAAAAATTGTGGGAATCACCGTTCGACTTGAAAGCGGTGAACTGGGTCAAGGCGGATCGCACATAACCATGGCCGGAGATTTCGATGCATGGAAGCTCTGTCATTCGGCGCCGGCAATTGTGGTTAATCGGGCTTTAAAGGTCATCCCGTTAGGTGGGTAAAAGGTGATTCGAGGCTTGCGTTTGCGCGCTCAGGCTTCGAGGCCATTCACCGTAGCGAGTTTGAATAGCGTCAGGAAGGCGACGATATAAATGGCAACCAAGGTCAAAGAGAACGAAGAAGCGGAAGTCGAACGCGACGGCGCATCCGACGGCCCGCTTCTCGATCTTTCCGATGACGCGGTCAAGAAAATGATCAAGGCCGCCAAGAAGCGCGGCTATGTGACGATGGACGAGCTGAACGCCGTCCTGCCGTCCGAAGAAGTGACGTCCGAGCAGATCGAAGACACGATGGCGATGCTGTCCGACATGGGCATCAACGTCGTCGAGGACGAGGAAGCCGAAGAGGCGGGCCAGGGCGGCGGCGACGACGACGACGACGGCGATCGACGAGGAGAGCGAAGGCGGCGAACTGGCGCCTTCCGGCGGCACCGCGCTTGCGACCGCCAAGAAGAAGGAGCCGACCGACCGTACCGACGATCCGGTGCGCATGTATCTGCGCGAAATGGGTTCGGTCGAGCTTCTGTCGCGCGAAGGCGAAATCGCCATCGCCAAGCGCATCGAGGCCGGCCGCGAAACGATGATCGCAGGTCTCTGCGAGAGCCCGCTGACCTTCCAGGCGCTCATCATCTGGCGCGACGAACTGAACGAAGGCACGACGCTGCTGCGCGAGATCATCGATCTCGAAACGACCTATTCCGGTCCGGAAGCCAAGGCTGCGCCGCAGTTCCAGAGCCCGGAGAAGATCGAGGCCGACCGCAAGGCCGCCGAGGAGAAGGAAAAGACCCGCCGCGCGCGCTCCGGCGACGACGACATCACCGATGTCGGCGGCGAAGGCATGCCTGCCGGAGGAAGAGGAAGAGGACGAGGACGAATCCAACCTCTCGCTCGCCGCGATGGAAGCGGAACTGCGTCCGCAGGTCATGGAAACGCTCGACCTCATCGCCGAGACCTACAAGAAGCTGCGCAAGCTGCAGGACCAGCAGGTCGAAGCCCGCCTTGCCGCCACCGGCACGCTGTCGTCCGCCCAGGAGCGCCGCTACAAGGAGCTCAAGGACGAGCTGATCAAGGCGGTCAAGTCGCTGTCGCTCAACCAGAACCGCATCGACAGCCTCGTCGAGCAGCTCTACGACATCAACAAGCGCCTCGTTGCAGAACGAAGGCCGCCTGCTGCGTCTGGCCGAATCCTACGGCGTCAAGCGCGACTCGTTCCTGGAGCAGTATCAGGGTGCCGAACTCGATCCGAACTGGATGAAGTCGATCGGCAATCTGGCCGCCCGCGGCTGGAAGGAATTCGCCAAGAGCGAAAACACGACGATCCGCGACATCCGCCAGGAGATCCAGAATCTGGCGACCGAAACCGGCATCTCGATCTTCGGAATTCCGCCGCATCGTGCACATGGTGCAGAAGGGCGAGCGCGAAGCCCGCATCGCCAAGAAGGAAATGGTCGAAGCGAACCTTCGCCTCGTCATCTCCATCGCCAAGAAGTACACCAACCGCGGCCTGCAGTTCCTCGACCTCATTCAGGAAGGCAATATCGGCCTGATGAAGGCGGTCGACAAGTTCGAGTATCGCCGCGGCTACAAGTTCTCGACCTATGCGACCTGGTGGATCCGGCAGGCGATCACCCGCTCGATCGCCGACCAGGCCCGCACGATCCGCATTCCGGTGCACATGATCGAGACGATCAACAAGATCGTCCGCACATCGCGCCAGATGCTGCACGAGATCGGCCGCGAGCCGACGCCGGAAGAACTGGCCGAAAAGCTCGCCATGCCGCTCGAAAAGGTCCGCAAGGTCCTGAAGATCGCCAAGGAGCCGATCTCGCTCGAAACCCCGGTGGGCGACGAAGAAGATTCGCATCTCGGCGATTTCATCGAGGACAAGAACGCGCTGCTGCCGATCGACGCCGCCATCCAGGCGAACCTGCGCGAGACGACGACCCGCGTTCTGGCATCGCTGACGCCGCGCGAAGAGCGCGTGCTGCGCATGCGCTTCGGCATCGGCATGAACACCGACCACACGCTCGAAGAAGTCGGCCAGCAGTTCTCGGTCACCCGCGAACGTATCCGCCAGATCGAGGCGAAGGCGCTGCGCAAGCTCAAGCATCCGAGCCGCTCCAGAAAGCTGCGCAGCTTCCTCGACAGCTAAGGACCGCATCGGCTGTGCCGCAGCCGTTGTTCACCGATTTGATGATCGAAGAGCCGGGCTCGATGCCCGGCTTTTTCTTTGGGTTGTCCAGACATTCCTTCGCTTTCCGTGCGCCGGAATGATATAGTTTGCAGCACGGGGGACGGGACCGACCGCAGCGCGTGAGCAAGGTCGCCACATGCCTGCGTGGACCAAAACCCTCCGTAGGGAGGTGTGCAATGACCACTTATGTCATGCTTATCAACTGGACGGATCAAGGCATTCGCACGGCCCGCGACTCGGCAAAAAGGCTGGACGCGGCAAAGAAGGCGCTCGGCGATATGGGCGGCTCCTTCAAGAATTTCTTTCTGACGATGGGCGACTACGACATGGTCGCCGTATGCGAGGCGCCGGACGATGCCGTGATGGCACGGTTCACCCTGCAGCTTGCGACGGGCGGCAATGTTCGTACGCGGACGCTGAAGGCATTCCCTGAGGCTGCCTATCGTGAAATCATAGGCTCGCTCAGCTAGTTGCAACTGCCTGCGGATCGCAGGCTCGTGAACGACAAAAGATGTGGACCATCTGCCGCGCGGCTTTCGATCGGCCGCGCGGCAAAGCACTTTTTTGTTTTACGGCTTGATGATGCCTTCTTAAAAGGCCACATCGGTAGCTTGTCGTGAGCATCATCCGTGGGCATGCAGAAGATCGTCAAAAAGCGCTGGGGAGAGATCAGTTGGGGCGTGGCAGCCTCGATTGCACTGCACGTCGCCGTCGTGGCCTTCTTCCTCGTCAAATTGCCGGAGCAGCCGCCGGAACCGCCCAAGGAAGAAACCGTAAACGTCGATCTGGTGCCGCCGCCCGAAGAGAAAAAGCCGGAAGAAAAGAAGCCGCCGGAGAAACCTCCCGAACTGCCGAAGATAGAGGAGAAGGCGGAAAAGCCGCCGGCTCCCCCTCCAGCACCTCCGCCGCCGCCTCCGCCACCAGAGGTCAAGCCGGAAGAGAAGCCGCCCGAAGCGCCGAAATCCGAAGCCAAGAATGATCCCTCCGGCAAAGACGGGAAGGGACAACCCATACCTGTTCTCAGGCCTGTCTTCGAATTCGGCGATAAGGATACCGGCCCCCGGAAATCGGAAACGGGCAACGCTGCGGTGGAGGCCGGCAAGCCGCCTGCGACGCCGGACGTGCGGAAACCCGAGGAGCCTAAGCCGACTGAGACGGCCGTAGCAAAGCCGCCCTCACCGACGAGCCGCCGGCAAATCCCGTACCGGAGGATATCGACTTGCCGCAAGTGGGTGTCGCCAATGTCGATTCGCTGAAGAACGGCCCTGCGGCTGGCGCGCAAAATGAGGCGAAGATCGCTTTCGAACAGGCGAAGTCGTCCGAAAAACCGAAGGCCGATCAGACGGAGACGGCGAAGGCTGAAAAGCCGAGTGAACTGAAGGAAGCAAAGAGGCTTTTTTCGCAGAACGCGACCGACGATCCCGTGGCGAAAACCGCAATGGGCAACCTGCCGCGGGGCATGCGGGCCGCCCAACTTTGCAGCACCGAGCTTCGCGAGCAACTGGTTCACGGGTCGCCTGCCTACAATCCGGTGATGGTCCCCAATTATGCTCTGCCGCGCGGCACGGTGCTGGATGTCCGGCGAGGCGCCTTCCGCACCCGCGAGGGCTGGTATGACGTTCAATTCCGCTGCGAGGTGGACGAGGGGGTGACCAAGATCGTCTCGTTCGCCATCGATGTCGGCAACCCGATCCCGCCCAGCCAATGGCGGAGCCGCGGCTTTCCGGAATACTGACAGGCGGCTGCCGCGTCAGCCCTGCGCAAGTGAGCGCTTGTAGTCCGCTGTCATCGTTGAATGTTCCGGTGACTGAAAGGACTACGAGATGTCGAATGACATTGACCGCTTCTTTGAAATGCAAGATGAGGCCGCGAGCCTGGCATTTCTCGAAAACAAGGGCGATGAACTGACCGATGTTCTTGTCGCCGCGCTTGAAGACGCCTTAAAAATACTCGCCGGCGAAATCGGGCCTGAAACGCTCCACTGAGCTGGCCATAAGCTTTAAAGACATTGCGTGCCCCACTTGCCGCTGGCAGACTCCTGCCAGAAGGAGGTGCTGTTGTGGCAACGAGCCAGTTCAGGATGCATCGCTCGGCAATGGCCGGGATCGAGGCGGTTGAGGCGCAAACGCGGCACAGCTTCGCGCGGCATACGCATGAGCAATTCGGCATCGGCCTGATTTTTGCCGGCGCTCAGAGGTCGCTGAGCGGGCGCGGCATGGTCGAGGCGGAAGCCGGTGACCTCATCACCGTCAACCCGAATGAGGTCCACGACGGCGCGCCGATCGGCGAGGGGCGGTCGTGGCGGATCCTCTACGTCGATCCGGCCATCATCGGCGATCTCGTGCAGGATATCGGTGAGGGTAGGGCGGTGGGCTCCGAAATCCCGCGCCCGGTCATCCGCAATGTTGCCCTTGCGGCGCGCTTCACAAGGCTCTTTGCCGCCGTTACCGGCGGTCCCATTCAGGCTGATCTCGCATGCGAGGAGCAGCTCCTCGGCCTCGTCGCGGATGTCATGCGGGAGCAGCCGATGCCTGAAATCGTCCGGACGGCGCCGGGCACTATCGCCAAGGCAAAAAGTCTGATTGACGATGATCCCGTTGCCACTGTCTCGCTTGCCGATCTCGCGCGGGAAAGCGGGCTCAGCCGGTTTCAGGTCCTGCGTGCCTTCGCAAGGACAACGGGAATGACGCCGCATGCCTATCTCGTTCAGGCCCGTATCCATCTGGCTCGGCGCCTGATCGCTTCCGGCACCCCGCTTGCCGAGGCTGCCCTCGCCAGCGGTTTTGCCGACCAGAGCCATATGACGCGCGTCTTTGTCGCCAGATACGGCCTGTCGCCGCGTATCTATGCAAGGGCGCTCGCCTGACGGCCTGCAATTTCGTTCAAGACGTTGCTCCGACTTTGCGGTTCTCTCGGTTCACCCAAACGGAGAGTGCAATGACGAGAGCATTTCAAGGCTACATCTATCTGACGCTGGCGATGATCACGGTCGGCAGTACGGTCATCGCGAGCAAGATCATCGCCTCCGGTCTTCCGCCGTTTACGGCGACCGCGCTGCGCTTCGCCGCGGCCTTTCCCTTCTTCCTGCTTCTGATGCATTTCAGCCGATCCCGGCTGCCAAAACTGTCTCGCCACGACTGGCTCATCCTCCTGACGCAGGCAGGGGCTGGCAGCGTCGGCTACACGACGCTGTTGATCTCGGGTCTTCAGCTGACATCGGCGGCAAATGCCGGCGTCATTATCGGCACTCTGCCGGTCGTCTCGGCGGCGATCTCGATCCTCATTCTCGGCGAAAGGCCGCATCGCTTTCTGCTGGTCGCGATCGCGCTTGCCGCGTTTGGCGTTTTCTCGATCGCGGCAACGCCCGGCGCATCTGCAGGCGGCTCGCCGACAGGCAATGCCCTGATCCTCGGCGCCGTCATATGCGAAGGGCTGTTCATCCTTCTCAACAAGCGCATGCAGACGGAGATCCCGCCGCTTACTCAGTCGGCGCTGATGACCGGGATAGGTTTCATCGTCGCCGCCATTCCGGCTTTGTCCGAAAGCAATGCAGCGAGCGGATTCTCAGCAGCGGCGCTGATCGCCGTTCTGTACTATGCGCTCGTGCCGACCGTCGGCGGCTTCATTCTATGGTATGCAGGCTCCGAGCGCGTCAGCGGCAGCGAGGCGTCACTGTTCACGGCAATCGCGCCGGTCTCGGCCGTCGTCCTCGCGTTCTTTCTGCTTGGCGAAGATGTCGGCCTCAACCAGATTCTTGGCATCGGCTGCGTACTTGCCGCCGTTCTGGGGCTCGGGTTTTCCGCGCTTGTCCGTGTGCGGCGCGTGTGATTTCAAAACGCTGATGGCGGCCCTTGGGAAGCGTTTGGCACGACCCTATGTAAGAGGCAGACAAGTTTGCGGAGGCCGACCTTCATGTCAGACAAGCCGATCAAGATTCCTGGGCCCGATCATCCAATCACCATCGATCACAATCCGGCACGCGTCGTCGTCAAGCTCGACGGCCGGGTCATTGCGGACACGCACGATGCGCTGACGTTGCGTGAGGCTTCCTATCCGCCGGTGCAGTATATTCCGCGCAAGGACGTCGACATGTCGATGATTGCGCGCACCGACCATTCGACATACTGCCCCTACAAAGGCGAGGCCTCCTATTACAGCATCACGCCCGGCGGCGAGCGCTCGAAGAACGCCATCTGGACCTATGAAAACCCGCATCCTGCGATGCTCGAGATCAAGGACCGCATGGCGTTCTATCCCGATCGTGTGGATTCCATAGAGGAGTTGCAGGCGCCCGAGGCCGGCCAGTTCTAAATCCTGACCCTAACGTTCCGCCCCGACGAGACAGCGCACGAGACCTTCCAGCGAAACCCGGCCTGTGGGGAGGCCATCGGCGCTGGTGACGGTCGCGTGGTTCACGTTGCTTTCCGTCATCATCCGCATGCCTTCCTCCACGGTCGAATTGGCCGGGGATGCGGATCACGGTCTCGCTTGCGGGATTGCTCAATGGCTCCATCAGCGCTTCGATCCGGATGACGCGGCTGCGGTTCACTTCCTTGACGAAGGCCTCGATGTAGTCGTTTGCGGGGTTGAGCACGATATCGGCCGCACTTCCCTGCTGGATGACCTCGCCATCGCGCAGGATCGCGATCTTGTCGCCGAGCCGCAATGCCTCATCGAGATCGTGGGTGATGAAGACGATGGTCTTCTTCAGCTCCTTCTGCAGGTCGAGCAGCACCGTCTGCATGTCGACGCGGATCAGCGGATCGAGCGCCGAATAGGCCTCGTCCATCAGCAGGATCGGCGCATCGTTGGTGAGTGCACGGGCAAGGCCGACGCGCTGCTGCATGCCGCCGGAAAGCTGGTTCGGGATAGTGCCCGGCAAAGCCGTCGAGCCCGACGCGCTCGATCCAGCGCATTGGCGCGCTCTTCGCGCTCCGGCCTTCGGCACGCCCTGGATCTCAAGGCCGTAGACGGTGTTGTCGCAGCACGTTGCGATGCGGCAGCAGGCCGAATTTCTGGAACACCATTGCCGTCTTGTGGCGGCGGAATTCGCGCAAGCTCCTCTTCGTTCATCTTGCAGATATCGACGCCGCCGATAGAGCACTTCGCCCGACGGTCGGGTCGATCAGGCGGTTGATGTGGCGGATCAGCGTCGACTTGCCGGAGCCGGAAAGCCCCATGATGACGGGATGCTGCCGCCGGGAATCGAGATGTTGATATCCTTGAGGCCGAGGACATGGCCGTGCTCCTTGTTGAGCTCGGTCTTCGACATGCCCTTGGTCGACCGCCTCGACGATAATCGCCGGCCGCGCGGACCGAAGATCTTGTAGAGATTGCGGATCTCGATCGACGTGACTAGCCATGGACGATCTCCCGGTGCTTCTGGAGCCGCATGACCATAGGCCTGGCTGACGCGGTCGAAGATGATGGCGATGCCGACGATGGCGAGACCGTTGAAGACGCCGAGCGTGAAATACTGATTGGCGATGGCCTTCAGCACCGGCTGGCCGAGGCCCTGGACGCCGATCATCGAGGCGATGACGACCATGGCGAGCGCCATCATGATGGTCTGGTTGATGCCGGCCATGATGGTCGGCAGCGCCAGCGGCAGCTGCACGTTGCGCAGCTTCTGCCAGCTCGATGAGCCGAAGGCGTCGGCAGCTTCGAGCACGTCCTTGTCGACCAGGCGGATGCCGAGATTGGTGAGGCGGATCATCGGCGGCAATGGCGTAGATGACGACGGCGATCAGGCCCGGTACCTGGCCGATGCCGAGCAGCATGACGACGGGGATGAGATAGACGAAGCTCGGCATCGTCTGCATGACGTCGAGCACCGGATTGACGATGCTCTGCAGCCGGTCGGAGCGCGACATGCCGATGCCGATCGGAATGCCGATGGCGATCGAAAGCACGGTGCAGACGAAGATCATCGAAACCGTCTTCATCGTGTCGTCCCACATGTCGAAATAGCCGATCAGGAGCAGCGTCACGATACAGCCGACGACGATCTTCCAGTTTCGGCTCGCGAACCAGGCGATGCCGGCGACGATCAGGATCATCAGCGGCCAGGGCGTGCCGGTCATGAAGCCGTTCGGCCCAGATCAGAAAACTTTGCAGCGGGCTGAAGAACGCCTTCGATGCTGTCGCCGTAGGCGCGGGTAAAAGCGCGAAAGCCTTCGTCCATCGTTCTTTTTCAAGATACGCAGCGTATCGGCATCCATCGTGTGGAAATTTCCAGAGCCAATCCATGTCGGGTTCCCCATGGCAAAGCAGCGGCGGCCATCGTCTTCTCACGGCCGTCGCGCAAAAGGATCGGGCGGACGGTGCCGCAATGTCAAGGCGCCGCCTGCCTGTGGATCATCAGGGATCAGAGAGAGGCCTTGATCTTCTCGGCAGCTTCCGGAGAGACCCATTCCGTCCACAGGGCTTCGTTTTCCTTGAGGAAGTGCTTGGCGCCATCTTCGCCGGTTGCCTGATTGTCGGTCATCCAGGCAATCAGCTTGTTGACCGTGTCGTTCGTCCAGGCGCGCTTGTTGAGATAGTCCATGCGCCGGGCCGGCGCGATCGGCAAAGCTCTTGCTCACCAGCGTCTGCACGTCGTCGGCGGGCCAAGCGTTCGGCTTCGGATCGGGGCAGTCGGCAATGGAGGTGCAGCGCTTCCATTCCGCCGCGTCATATTCGGACGCCGTAGCCGAGCTTCACCATCTCGTACTTGCCGAGCAGCGAGGTCGGCGCCCAGTAGTAGCCGACCCAGGCCTGCTTGCCTTCGTAGGCCTTGGCGATCGAGCCATCGAGGCCGGCTGCCGAGCCGGTGTCGACCAGCGTGAAATTCGCCTTGTCGCCGCCATAGGCCTTGAAAAGCTGCGTGGTCACGACCGTGCCGCCCCAGCCCTGAGGGCCGTTGAAGACGGCGCCCTTGCTCTTGTCTTCCGGGGCGGGGAAGAGTTCCGGATGCTTGAAGAGATCAGGGATCGTCTTGATGTCGGGATGGGCTTCGGCGATGTATTTCGGGATCCACCAGCCCTGGATCGCCGCCGTCCGAAAGGATTTTCGAGGCAGCGACCACCTTGCCGCCTTCCAGGCCGCGCTTCACGAGTTCCGGCTGGAGGCTCACCCAGGCTTCCGGCGCGATGTCCGGCTCGCCCTTTTCAGCCATGGAGGTGAGCGTCGGCACGGTATCGCCGCTGACGATCTCGGCCGTGCAGCCGTAACCTTCCTCGAGGATGACCTTGTCGAGATTTGCTGCAACTTCGGCAGATCTGCCAGTTCATGCTCGCGATGGTGACGTTGCCGCATTCCGCGGCCGAAGCCGCGCCCCCAAGGCCGAGCAGGCCGGCAGCAAGGACGGTGGAGGCCAAAAGTACTTTCATGTTCTTGTTCCCTCTGGTCGCGGTGTAACGTGAACCCGGGCGCCTGCGGCACCGCGTCCGCCAGCAAGCCCATTGAGCCTGCTTTCATCCGCCATGCGCCATCCCGATTGCGTCAGAAAATGGCGCATTGACGCTTTCTTTCAACGACCTCTTGAATGCTTTGTCGCGATCGGAACAAGCAGTCCCACCAGCCGCGCACCACGCCTGCGCATTCGCCGCAGTTGACAAGCGGATCATTCAGGCAGAACAGGGCTTTATAAAAATCCTATCAATGGCCCGCGGGTTCCGTCGGCCGGAAGTGCTCAATGGATACTCTTCAGGCGCCGCAGGATAGCGTTCTTCGCCATCCCGGCTATCTCAATTTTGCCGCCTCCCGCGTCTTTTCCTCTCTCTCGTTCCAGTGCGTCGCGATCGCGATGGGCTGGATGATCTACGACCAGACGCACAGCGCCTTTGCGCTGGCGCTCGTGGGCCTCTGCCAGTTCCTGCCGATGGTCGTGCTGACCTTCGTCGTCGGGCATGTCGCCGACCGTTTCGACCGCCGCCGCATCGGCCTTGCCTGCCAGCTGATCGAGGCCGTGACCTCGCTGCTGCTCGCGATAGCCACCTGGCAGCAATGGCTGACGCCGGCAGGCATTCTTGTTGCCGTTACGATCCTGGGGGCCACCGTCGCCTTCGAGCGGCCGACCATGGCCGCGCTGCTTCCGAACATCGTGCCGGGATCGATGCTGCAGCGGGCGGTCGCGACCTCCACCTCGATGATGCAGACTGCGCTCATCATCGGGCCGTCGCTCGGCGGCCTGCTTTACGGCGCCCATCCGGTTGCGCCCTTTGCCGTTGCCGCCGTGCTCTTCACGGTTGCCAGCTTCAATGTGATTTCGATCCGGATGAGGTGGACGCCTTCGAAGCGCGAGCCGGTGACGCTGACCTCGGTTTTCGCGGGCGTCTCGTTCATCAGGAGCCGCCCGGTGATGCTCGGCACGATTTCGCTTGATCTCTTCGCGGTCCTGCTTGGCGGCGCCACCGCGCTGCTGCCGATGTTCGCACATGACATCCTGCATGCCGGTCCGTGGGGCCTGGGGCTGCTGCGCGCCGCGCCCGCGATCGGAGCCCTTGCAATGTCGATCGTGCTCGCCCGCCGGCCGCTGACGAGCAATGTCGGCGCCAAGATGCTCGCCGCCGTCGCCGTGTTCGGCGTAGCGACGATCGTCTTCTCGCTCTCCACCAATATCGCGCTGTCTGTCTGCGCACTGCTCGTCGTCGGCGCGTCGGACACCGTCAGCGTCGTGGTGCGCAGCTCGCTTGTTCAGCTGCTGACGCCGGATGAGATGCGCGGCCGCGTGAATGCGGTCAATTCGCTCTTCATCGGCACGTCCAACCAGCTCGGCGAATTCGAATCCGGTATGATGGCGGGCTTCATGGGACCCGTCGCCGCCGGCATCATCGGCGGCGTCGGCACCATTGCGGTCGTATTGATGTGGACGCGTCTTTTCCCCGATCTCGCCAAGGTCAGGACGCTGCAGGGCTAGCGGCCTTCATAAGCCGCATCGAGTCCGGCCACCTCGATCTTCACCATCTTCATCATGGCGGCTTGCACACGCGCCACCTTCTCCGGGTCAGGATCGCCGAAATAACGCATCAGCGCATCGGGAATGATCTGCCAGGAAAGTCCGTAACGATCCTTCAGCCAGCCGCACTGCTGCGGCTGGCCACCGTCCAGCAGCCGGTTCCAGTAGTAGTCGACCTCCGCCTGGTCCTTGCAGGCGACGAAGAGGGAAATCGCTTCGCTGAACTTGAAGTGCGGACCGCCGTTCAGCGCCATGAAACGCTGCCCCTCCAGTTCGAACAGTGCCGTGAAAAGCTTGCCGTCCGGGCCGGTCTTTTTCATCGTCACCCGGGCGTTCTTGAAAATCGACGTATAGAAATCGAGCGCTTCGGCGAGCTGGTTATCGAACCAGAGAAATGGCGTAATCTTTTGCATCGGTCGTCCTCCTTTTGCTCTAACTGTGCCAAGGACGGGCGACGGGAAGCTGTACCGACACGGCTAGCCTAACTTTTGAAGGTATGGCGCATACTGCCTGCGCCCTTTTTCAGCGCCACGCGTGGACAAATCCATATGGCTTCACAACTATGTTATCACCAAGAAGCGCGCGCCTATGTCGGCGGTTGCGCTCACCATTCGTCCTATGACTGTCAAAAATGGGAGAATGACAATGCCTTACATCGATGGATTTGTCGTGGCTGTTCCGAAAGCCAACATTGAGCGATACAAAGAGTTCGCGACCTTCGCCGGCTCAATCTGGAAGGAGCACGGCGCACTCAAATATGTCGAGTGCCTCGCCGACGACGTGCCTTATGGCGAACTCACGTCATTCCCGCGTGCGGTGATGGCGAAGGAAGACGAAGTGGTGGTGTTTTCCTGGGTCGAATATGGCTCGAGAAAGGAGCGCGACGATGTCGTCGCCAAGGTCATGTCCGACTCGCGGCTGCAGGGCGAAGAATGGAAGACGCTGTTTGACGGCAAGCGCATGATCTACGGCGGCTTCCAAACGATCATCGAACTTTGAAAGAGGAGGCCCATGCCCCAGACGACCATCTCCATTTCCACCCGGGGGCCGGGCCTCTATGAATTCACAGACCAGACGGCTGCCTTCGTCCGCGCCAGCGGCGTCGACGAAGGTTTGCTCACCGTCTTCGTGCGCCACACCTCCTGCTCGCTGCTGATCCAGGAGAATGCGGATCCCGACGTGCAGACGGACCTCAATGCCTTCTTCCGTCGGCTCGTGCCGCCGTCATCGGACCCGTCGATGCGCTGGATCGTTCATACCACTGAGGGTCCCGACGACATGCCCGCGCACATCAAGTCGGCGCTGACGCAGGTTTCAATCGGCATTCCCGTAACAGGCGGCAAGCTGGCGCTCGGCACCTGGCAGGGCCTCTACCTTTTCGAGCATCGCGACCGTCCGCATCGTCGCGAAATCGTGCTGCATCTCAGCGCCTGAACCGGGGCTGAATGCGCAATTCGAACATCATTCAGCTTTAGCCCTCTATTGTCGAATCATTCCCCGAAAGGGAGTTCGTGCGTACATTGAAACTAAGGAAACCCCGAATGACCAATTTCATTGCCAAGGCATCACTTGCGGCATTGCTTGCCATTGCTTCCATCCCGGCCACCGTCTCGAGCGCTGCGGCCGCAAGCCCGGAGCGCGGCGTTGTCGTCGACGTTCAGTATCATCGCCCACCGCCGATGCGGGATGGTTGCTCGCCGAGAGAGGCTCTTCGCGCGGCTCGCTATTCCGGCCTGCGGGACGTGCAGGTCGTTAACGTCACGCCGCGCCGTGTCGTCGTTGAAGGCCGCGCCCGCCGTGGCTGGGACAAGATGGCCTTCGCAAACGTCGCGCGGATGCCCGTTGATCCGCCGCTAAAGTAGCAGACCGCCGGTCTTCGGACACGGCGCAAGAACCGCCTTTGCCACTTCTCCTCGGATCACGGCAAGGGCGGTTTTTTATTGTCGGGAGCTCTGGCGGCAAAAAGAAAAAAGCCTCGCGGAAGCGAGGCTGAGTTCTCGCCGCTTCGGGGAAAAGCGGAAGCGACGCCGATTTCTCTAGTACCGTCGAGTACGGCTGCAAAGTTCACTTTTGTCCATTCCGGTACGCTTTTGCGTCACAGGTCGAATTTATCCGTCTTTGCCGGTACGCCATGCGAGCTACGCTTCAACCGTTGTTAGACCGTTCCAATACTCCCGTCCCAGCATGCGGCTCTCCAATCTCCGTATTTTCAGCTAATTTTCTTGACATATTTGGAACGTTCCAATTAAACTTGGCCGTTCTTTGGAGGAGGAGCGATGATGGGCAGGGAGCGGGTGACCGTCATCGACATTGCGCACGCCGCCGGCGTGTCGAAGTCGACCGTGTCGCTCGTGCTGCAGGGAAGCTCGCTCGTCAACGAAAGCACGCGCGCGAAGGTCAATGCCGTCATCCGCGAGCTCGGCTATGTCTATAATCGCGGCGCCGCCAATCTGCGCCAGTCGAATGCCAAGTCGAAGATCATCGGCATCGTCGTCAACGACCTGACCAACAGCTTCTTTGCCGAGCTCGCCGTCGGCGTCGACATGGTCGTGCAGTCGGCGGGCTACGTGCAGTTTCTTGCCAATACCGGCGAGAACGTCGACCGCCAGCGCGAGGTCATTGCCTCGATGCGCGAGCACGGCATTTCCGGGCTGATCCTGTCGCCGGCGCGCGGCACGGAAGCGGCCGATCTGAAGCCGCTGGTGGCAGGCCGGCATTCCGGTCGTCGATGGCGGTTCGCAATGTCCCCGGTGCGCGGGTTTCGTCGCTGATATCGGACAATCATGCGGGAGCGGCTGCTTCCGTTCGGCATCTTGCCGAGCTTGGCCATCGCCGCATCGCCTTTCTCGGCGGCTTTCCGGATACGGCAGTCTTTCACGAGCGCCTTGCAGGGCTATCGCGATGCGTTGACGGAGGCAGGCCTGCACTTCGACGAGGATCTGGTCGATCAGCTCGGCGCCGTCGCGGGCAGGCGGCGTCGATGCGATCGAGCGGGCGATGCGGCTTGCGCGAGCCGCCGACGGCTGCGGTCTGCTTCAACGATGCGGTTGCCTTCGGCGTCTGCGACGGGCTGCGAGCCAGGCGGCTCGAGCCGGGCGACGATTTCGCCGTGGTCGGTTTCGACGACGTGATCGAGGCGAAGACGGCGGTGCCGGCGCTGACGACCGTTTCGGTCGATCCGCAGGGCATGGGCCGGCGGGCGGCGCAGCTGCTTCTGAAGCAGATCAATGCCGGCACGGCGGAGCCGGAGACGATCGTCAGCTGCGTGCGGCTCGTCGTTCGCGAAAGCTGCGGCGCAGGCATTGACAAGGGGAGGAGTTGCGATGACAAGGTGGGGTTTGATCGGCGCAAGCACGATCGCCCAGGAATGGGTGATCGACGCGATCCGCGCCGCCGGCGGCGAGATCGTTTCGGTGATGAGCACCGAGCGCCGAGCGCGGCACGGCCTATGCGGCCGAGCACGGCATTGCCAAGTCGGTGACCGAGCGTCGCCGAGCTCGTCGGCGATCCCGATGTCGAGGCCGTCTATATCTCGACCACCAACGAACTGCATCGCGACCAGGTGATCGCGGCCGCCAGGGCCGGCAAGCATATGCTCTGCGAAAAGCCGCTGGCGATGTCGCTGGACGATGCGCGCGCCATGGTGAAGGCTGCCAGGGATGCCGGCGTCGTCATGGCGACCAACCATCACCTGCGCAATGCCGCCACGCACCGGGCGATGCGCGACGCGATCGCGGCCGGCAAGATCGGCAAGCCGCTCGGCGCCCGTGTCTTCCATGCCGGTCTATCTGCCGCCGCATCTGCAGGGCTGGCGGCTCGACAAGCCGGAAGCGGGCGGCGGCGTCATTCTCGATATCACCGTGCACGACACCGATACGCTGCGCTTCGTGCTCGGCGACGATCCGGTCGAGGCGATCGCCTTCGGCCAGAGCGGCGGCATGGCGCAAGGCGGGGCTGGAAGATGCCGTCATGGGCGTGCTGCGCTTCAAGTCCGGCGCTGATCGCCCAGTTCCACGACGGCTTCACCACGAAATATGCCGTGACCGGCTTCGAGGTGCATGGCACCGAGGGTTCGCTGATCGGCCGCAACGTGCATGACCCAGAGGCCGGTCGGCACGGTGACGCTGCGCAACGCCGATGGCGAGACCGAACTGCCGCTCGATCACACGCAATCTCTACGAGAACGGCGCTTCGGCGCCTTCGACGACGCCGATCGCCGGGCAGGGCAAGCCGCTCTGCCACCGGCGAGGACGGCATCTGGTCGCTGGCGACCGGCCTTGCCGTGGTCGAAGTCGCGCAAGGACCGGCACAGTCGGTCAAGATCGAACCGGGACTTTGAGACATGATGAGCAAGCACATCACCCCGGCAGAAGCCGCAGCCCTGATCCCCGACGGCGCGATCGTCTCCGTCTCGTCGTCGAGCGGGCTCGGCTGCCCGGATCTGATGCTGAAGGCGATCGGCGAGCGCTTCGAGGCGACCGGCCATCCGCGCGATCTGACGACGCTGCATCCGATTGCGGCCGGCGACATGAGCGGCATCAAGGGCGTCGACTACATCGCCAAGAAGGGCCTGCTGAAGAAGATCATCGGCGGCTCCTATCCGTCCGGTCCGTCGATCAGCCGAGCCGCCGCTGATCTGGCAGATGATCGGCAATAACGAGATCGCCGCCTACAACATTCCCTCCGGCATCCTGTTCGACATGCACCGCGAGGCGGCGGCCAAGCGGCCGGGCGTCCTGACCAAGATCGGCCTCGACACCTTCGTCGATCCGGCCCGGCAGGGCTGCGCGATGAACGCGACGGCCGCCGCCGAGCCGGTCGTCAAGAAGATCGAATTCGAGGGCGAGGACTGGCTGTTATTTCAAGGCGATCGTGCCGCAGGTGGCGATCATCCGCGCGACGACCGCCGACGAGCGCGGCAACCTGACCTATGAGCACGAGGGCGCCTATCTCGGCGGTCTCGATCAGGCGCTGGCCGCCCGCAACAATGGCGGCATCGTCATCGCGCAGGTCAAGCGCATCACCAAGGAAGGCTCGCTGAAGCCGCATGACGTGCGCGTGCCGGGCATGCTGGTCGATTACGTCGTCGTCGATCCCGACCAGAAGCAGACGACGCAGACGCTCTACGATCCGGCGATCTCCGGCGAAATCTTCCGGCCGCTCGATACGTTCCGCGTGCCGGAATTCAACATCCAGAAGGTCGATCGCGCGCCGCGTCGCGCAGGAGCTGCAGGGCGGCAGCTGCGTCAATCTCGGCTTCGGCATCTCGGCCAACGTGCCGCGCATCCTGCTGGAAGAGGGCCTGCACGGCGCGGTCACCTGGGTGATCGAGCAGGGCGCCGTCGGCGGCGTGCCGCTGCTCGACTTCGCCTTCGGCTGCGCCTCGAATGCCGACGCCTTCATGCCGTCGCCCTATCAGTTCACCTATTTCCAGGGCGCCGGCTTCGATGCCTCGCTGCTCTCCTTCCTGGAGATCGACCGGGACGGCTCGGTCAACGTCTCGAAGCTCTCCTTCCGGCCGCATGTGACGGCAGGCGCCGGCGGCTTCGTCGATATCACCGCGCGGGCGAAGAAGATCGTCTTCTCGGGCATGTTCAATGCCGGCGCCAAGCTCGGCGATCGCGGACGGCAAGCTGGTGATCGAGAAGGAAGGCAAGCTGAAGAAGCTCGTCAACGAGGTCGAGCACGTGACCTTCTCCGGCCGCGCGCGGCGTCGAGCAGGGGCAGGACATCACCTATGTCACCGAGCGCTGCGTGATGAAGCTGACGCCGGACGGCATCGTGCTGACCGAGATCGCGCCGGGCGTCGACCTGCAGGCGCACATCCTCGATCAGTCGGAATTTCCGCTGATCGTTTCCGACAATCTGAAGGTCATGGACGCCGCTCTGTTCGGCGAGGCGCCGATCGGCCTCGACGCTGCCGCAGAAGCCGCAGCGCGTGCTGGAAGGAGCCTGCCATGGCTGAGGTCAACGGTTTCGCGTCGAATCGAGGCGCGATCGCGATCCTGACGGTCTCGCGGCCGGAGAAGCTCAATGCCTTCGACATCGACATGCTGAAGGCGCTGGCTGCGGCCTGCGACGAGGTGGAGGCGAATGCCGACGTGCGCGTCGCGATCCTGACCGGCGAGGGCAAGGCCTTTTCCGCCGGCGGCGACATCAAGGCCTGGGGCGGCATGGAGGCCGAACGAATTCGGCCATGCCTGGGTGCGCTTCGGCCACCGCGTCTTCGAGCGGCTGGCGACGCTGCGCATGCCGCTGATCGCGGCGCTGAACGGCCATGCGCTCGGCGGCGGGCTGGAACTGGCGGCGTGCGCCGATATCCGCATCGCCGAAGCGCAGATCAAGATCGGCCTGCCGGAAACCGGTCTCGGCATGATCCCCGGCTGGTCGGGCACGCAGCGGCTGGTCAAGCGCTTCGGCGCGCAGATCGTGCGGCGCATGGTGCTCGGCGGCGAGATGTTCTCGGCCGAGGAGGCGAGGGCGAACGGCATCGTCGATGCCGTGGTCGAGACCGGCACGTCGCTGGCCGCGGCGAAGGACTATGCCGCGCGCATCGCGAGCCGCGGCCCGGCGGCACTCGAAATTTCGCAAGCTGATGATCGCATCGGCCAACGGCGAGGACAACGGCGCGGCGGTCGAGGCGCTGGGGTCGATCCTCGCCGCCAAGACCGGCGATCTCAAAGAGGGCGTTGCGGCCTTCGCCGAAAAGCGCCCGGCGCAATTCAAGGGAGAATGGTAATGACGGTTCTGGTGAAGCCGCAAGGCGCTGGCCGACGCGAAGGTGCGCGAGTTCAGCATGCTGATCGATGGCAAGTGGGTGGAGGGCGCCGAGGCAGGCACGATCGAGCGCGTGGCGCCGAGCCATGGCGTTGCCGTCAGCCGCTATCAGGCGGCGACGAAGGCCGATGCCGAACGGGCGATCGCCGCCGCGCGCAAGGCCTTCGACGACGGTCCCTGGCCGCGCATGACGGCCTCCGAGCGCTCGGCGGTCCTGCTCAAGGCCGCCGACATGATCGCGGCGCGGGCCGATGAACTTGCCTATCTCGACTGCGATCGAGGCGGGCAAGCCGATCACGCCAGGTGCAAGGGCGAGATCGCCGGCGCCGCCGATATCTGGCGCTATGCGGCGGCACTTGCCCGCGACCTGCATGGCGAGAGCTACAACACGCTGGGCGATGGCACGCTCGGCGTCGTGCTGCGGGAGGCCATCGGCGTCGTCTCGATCATCACGCCCTGGAATTTCCCGTTCCTGATCGTCAGCCAGAAGCTGCCCTTCGCGCTTGCGGCCGGCTGCACGACGGTCGTCAAGCCGTCGGAACTCACCTCCGGCTCGACGCTCGTGCTCGGCGAGATCCTGAAGGAGGCGGGTGTTCCGGCTGGCGTCGTCAACATCATCGCCGGCACGGGCGCTGATGTCGGCGCCGATCATGACCGGCCATCCGGATGTCGACATGGTGTCCTTCACCGGCTCGACCGGTGTCGGCAAGCTGACGATGGAGAATGCCGCGCAGACGCTGAAGAAGGTGTCGCTGGAGCTCGGCGGCAAGAATCCGCAGATCGTGTTCCCGGATGCCGATCTCGACGCCTTCATCGATGCGGCCGTCTTCGGCGCCTATTTCAATGCCGGCGAATGCTGCAATGCCGGATCGCGGCTGATCCTGCACCGCGACATTGCGGATGAGGTCGACGGCGCGGGTGGCCGAGCCCTGTCGCAGAAGGTCAAGGTCGGCGATCCGCTCGATCCGTCGACGCAGGTCGGCGCGATCATCACGCCGCAGCACCTCGAAAAGGTTCAGGGTTATGTTTCTGCGGCGGCAGGCAGCGGCGCAAAGATCGCGCTTGGCGGCAGCCACATCGATTTCGGTTTCGGCCAGTACATGGCGCCGACGATCCTTTCCGGCGTCAAGCCGGACATGGCCGTTGCGCGCGAGGAAGTCTTCGGCCCGGTGCTTTCGGTGCTGACGTTCGAGACCGCGGAAGAGGCGATCCGGATCGCCAATTCCGTCGACTACGGCCTTTCGGCCGGCGTCTGGAGCCGCGACTTCGACACCTGCCTGACGATCGGGCGCAAGGTGCGGGCGGGCACGATCTGGATGAACACCTTCATGGATGGCGCGTCGGAACTGCCCTTCGGCGGCTATCGCCAATCGGGCCTCGGCCGCGAACTCGGGCGGCATGCGGTGGAGGACTATACGGAGACCAAGACGCTCAACATGCATATCGGCGCCCGCACGGGCTGGTGGATGCCGCGCTGAGCTGCAGGCATTGCGTTCTGGGAGGATCGCTTGGTGAAGCAGCCGGACATCGTCATTATCGGTTCTGGAATTGGCGGGGCGACCATCGCCTCCGCCCTTGCGCCCTCGGGCGCCGACATTCTCATCCTTGAGGCAGGCGGTCACATCGAGGACCGGCCGGAAAACCGCGACCAGCGCGCGATCTTCCAGCGCGGCCACTTCCGGCCCAAGGAACTCTGGTACGAGATGGACGGCAAGCCGTTCAATCCCGGCAACTACTACAATGTCGGCGGCAATTCGAAATTCTTCGGGGCGGTGATGGTGCGCTACCGCCGCGAGGATTTCGCCGAGATGCAGCATCTGGAGGGCGTCTCGCCTGCATGGCCGTTTCCCTATGAAGAGCTGGAGCCATGGTATAGCCGGGCGGAGCAGCTTTATCAGGTGCGCGGGCAGATCGGCGAAGATCCCACCGAACCGGTGCATTCGCAGAACTACGCCTTTCCGCCGGTGCCGGACGAGCCGCCGATCGCCGTTGTCCGCGAACGCATGAAGCGGAACGGCCTGCATCCCTATTCGCTGCCGCTCGGCATCGATCTCGAGCGGTGGCTCGCCAAGGCAAAGACGCCCTGGGACGCGCATCCGAACAGCTTCGACGGCAAGATGGATGCCGAGACGATCGGCCTCGCATTGGCGCTGCAGCACCCGAATGTACGGCTGCAGACCGGATCGCCGGTGACACGGCTTCAAACGGCGCCGGATGGCAGGCGCATCGAGACGGTTCACTACCGGAAGGATGGCGCCGAGGAGTCGGTATCCCCGAAGCTGGTGATCCTTTCCGCAGGCGCGGTGCAATCCGCCGTGCTGCTGCTGCGCTCGGCGGACGACAAGAATCCGAACGGGCTCGCCAACAGCTCGGATCAGGTCGGCCGCAATTTCATGAATCACAATTCGAGCGCCATCATTGCGATCTCGCCGACCTTTCGGAATACCTCGATCTACCAGAAGACATTCGGCTTCAACGACTATTACCTCTCGGACGGCGAGGGCGGCCCGCCGCTCGGCAACGTCCAACTGCTGGGCCGCGTCTCGGGCACGATTCTCAAGGCGAACATGCCTTCGGTGCCGGAATGGATGCTGAACCAGCTCTCGGCGCATGCGATCGATTTCTACGCGATGAGCGAGGACATTCCGCATCCGGAAAGCCGCATCATGGTCAAGGACGAGCGCATTCTGCTGCAGTGGGTGCGGACGAACTGGCCGGCGCATCTGATGCTGGTGAAGAAGCTGAAGCGGGCGCTGAAGGCGGCGGGTTTTCCGCTGGTGCTCTCACGGCCCTTCGACAAGCGGACGCCGTCGCATCAGTGCGGCACGGTGCGGATCGGCAATGATCCGGCGACCGCACCGCTCGATATCTGGTGCCGCGCCTTTGACCACCCGAACCTCTTCGTCGTCGATGCGAGCTATCTGCCGACGTCTGCCGCCGTCAATCCGGCGCTGACGGTGGCGGCACAGGCGCTGCGCGTCGGGGATCATATCCTGCAGAAGGAGCTGGCGTGATGGCAGGCGAGAGACGGCCGGTCGCACTTGTCACCGGCGGGAGACGTGGCATCGGATTGGCGATCGCCGAGGCGCTGGCGAAGGCGGGTTATGACATCGCGATCACGGGAATAGAGGATGCCGAGCCGGTCGATCCGGTGATCGAGGCATTGCGCGTCGCTCGGGGCCGAGGCCGTCTATCTGAAGGCGGATCTGGCCGATGTCGGCGGGCATGCCGGCAACTGTCGAGCAAGTGCTGCAGACATTCGGCGGCATCGATTGCCTGGTGAACAATGCCGGCGTCGGCTCGGTGGTTCGCGGCGACTTCCTCGAATTGAAGCCGGAGAATTTCGACACGGTGCTCGACACCAATCTGCGCGGAACGATCTTCTTCACGCAGGCGGTCGTCAAGGCGATGCTGGCGAGCGCGGAAGGGCAGGCAAGCCGCTCGATCATCAACATCACCTCCGTGTCCTCGGAGCTGACATCGCCGGAGCGGCTGGACTACTGCATCAGCAAGGCCGGCCTTTCGGCCTTCACCAAGGGGCTGGCGGTGCGGCTTGCCGAAAGCGGCATCGGCGTCTTCGAGGTGCGGCCGGGCATCATCCGCACGGCGATGACGGAGAAGGTTTCTGAAAAATACGATGCGCTGATTGCGGGCGGGCTCGTGCCGATGAAACGCTGGGGGGAGGCCCAGGACATCGGTGCGATCGTCGCCGCACTTGCGTCCGGGAATTTCGGCTTTGCCACGGGCTCGGTGATCGACGCCGGCGGCGGGCTTTCGATCGGCCGCCTTTGAGCGGGGGAGTGGGAGTTGAGATGGCATACGACTACATCATTACCGGTGGCGGACCCGCCGGCTGCGTGCTCGCCAACCGGCTGAGCGAGGACCCGGATGTCAAGGTGCTGCTTCTGGAAGCGGGCGGCAGCGATTGGAACCCGCTGTTCCACATGCCGGCCGGCTTCGCGAAGATGACGAAGGGTGTCGCCAGCTGGGGCTGGGAGACCGTGCCGCAGAAGCATATGAAGGGCAGGGTGCTTCGCTATACGCAGGCCAAGGTGATCGGCGGCGGCTCGTCGATCAATGCGCAGCTCTATACGCGCGGCAATGCCGCCGACTACGACCTCTGGGCAAGCGAGGACGGCTGCGAGGGCTGGGACTATCGCTCGGTTCTGCCCTATTTCAAACGCGCCGAAGACAACCAGCGTTTCGCCGACGACTACCACGCCTATGGCGGGCCGCTCGGCGTCTCGATGCCGGTTTCCGCGCTGCCGATCTGCGACGCCTATATCCGGGCCGGGCAGGAGCTGGGCATTCCCTATAACCACGATTTCAATGGCAGGCAGCAGGCCGGCGTCGGCTTCTACCAGCTGACGCAGCGCAACCGCCGCCGTTCCTCGGCCTCACTCGGCTATCTGTCACCGATCAGGGACCGCAAGAACCTCACCATCCGGATGAATGCGCGCGTGGCGAGGATCGTCCTCGAAGGCAGGAAGAGCGGTCGGCGTCGAAGTCGCCGGCCGAAACGGCACCGAGGTCATCCGGGCGGAGCGCGAGGTGCTGGTTTCTTCCGGCGCAATCGGCTCGCCGAAGCTGCTGCTGCAATCCGGCATCGGGCCTGCGGATCATCTGAAAGCGGTGGGGGTGGAGGTCAAGCATGATCTGCCCGGCGTCGGCGGCAATCTGCAGGATCACCTCGATCTCTTCGTCATCTCCGAATGCACCGGCGACCACACCTATGACGGCGTCGCCAAGCTGCACCGCACGCTCTGGGCAGGACTGCAATATGTGCTCTTCCGCTCGGGGCCGGTGGCATCCTCGCTCTTTGAGACCGGCGGCTTCTGGTATGCGGATCCGGATGCGCGTTCGCCCGATATCCAGTTCCATCTCGGCCTCGGCTCCGGCATCGAGGCGGGCGTCGCCAGGCTCAAGCACGCCGGGGTGACGCTGAACTCGGCCTATTTGCATCCCCGCTCGCGCGGCACCGTTCGCCTCTCATCCGCCGATCCGGCAGCGCGGCCGCTGATCGACCCGAATTACTGGAGCGATCCGCATGACCGGGCAATGTCGCTCGAGGGCCTGAAGATCGCCCGCGAGATCATGCAGCAGGCCGCGTTGAAGCCCTATGTGCTGGAGGAAAAGCTTCCGGGAACCGGCGTGATCACCGACGAGCAGCTATTCGACTATGGCTGCGCCAATGCCAAGACGGATCACCATCCGGTCGGCACCTGCAAGATGGGCACGGATGGCGCGGCGGTCGTCGGCCTCGACCTGAAGGTGAGGGGACTGGAGGGGCTGCGCGTGTGCGACAGCTCCGTGATGCCGCGCGTTCCCTCCTGCAACACCAACGGTCCGACGATCATGGTCGGCGAAAAGGGAGCGGACATCATCCGCGGACGTGAGCCCTTGCCACGTACCATCTTCTCCTGGGAGCGCAACGATACGCGCCCAAGAGCAAGGGCGGAGGTTCAGTAAGGCGTCAGGCGCGAATGAAGAGCACCCCGACAAGGCCGAAGATAACGATCGATTGCAGGATGAACATCGGCAGCTGATCGGACATGGTTCCCTCCCACGGGCCTCGGTTTTTGAATTATGCGGAGGACCCGTACGAGATTCGGGCGAGCCTCGGTTGTCATCACTGCACGACGAAAGGTCTTGGCGAACGCATGCTCGCCGTCATTGCTGGACGCTCCCGGCAGCGCTCCCTGATGCTATCGGCAGTAGCCGGAACACTGGAGGTGGATGCCGCCACAGTAGCGATGCTAACATAAATCATCCTTCTACTGTCGAATTCCTCCTTTTTTGTGGTGGGGAGGAGAAAGGCAGATGGTATACTAGTCCAATGCCGCGCGGCGGCATGATGAACTTCAAAGCGGGCCACTCTCGGTTCCGAGGTCTCGCTTCGTAACATTGCATGGAACCTTTTATGCACTTGGTAGTTTCAGAGTGTACAGGAGGACTACTATGACCAATGATTTTAATCGACCCAACCCCGATCTGCGTACGACGCCGACCAGCGACCGGCGGTCGTCATGGGCAATGTGGATCGGCATTGCGGTTGTTGTTCTGATCATCGCCCTGGCAGCGACCTACTGGCCACGTACAAGTGAAACGCCAGCCACGCCGCCCGCCGGCGAAACAACGACGACGACACCGCCGGCAACGTCGACCGCACCCGCAACTCCGCCGGCAAGCAGAGCCCGCGCCCGCAACCCCGCCAGCGGCAACTCCGCCGGCCGCAACGCCGCCGGCCGCAGAGCCAGCGCCAGCAACGCCGCCGGCAACACCGCCTGCGCAGCAGTAATGAAAGAGCCCGCTAACTAAGGCGGGCTTCTTCTTTCCTGAGCACAGCACCCCGTTCCTCAAGGCCAGGAACGGGGCGCGTCCGCGGTGACAGCTTCCGGTCGTCGTAGAAGATAGCCGCTCCGCCAACTTCGATGTCACGGACGGGTGATTGGCTCGGACAAGCTTGCCGAGTCGTATCCATCTTCATCATTGCCGTAGTTAGCACGTCGGCAATGTCGTGATGCTTCTGGCGCGGCCGCAGGGCGACAGCCTGATATGCCCAGCATAAAAGGAGTGGTGGGCCCGGAGGGACTCGAACCCCCAACCAAGCGGTTATGAGCCGCCGGCTCTAACCATTGAGCTACAGGCCCCTGCGTGGCTTCGCCGCGCGGGCAGCGGGGCAATGGTTCCCCGGTGCGGTTTCGCTCTAACGCAATTCGGATGCAGCGACAAGACGTTGCCGCAATAGCTTCACAATCAATCGGCAAAGAGCTAACGCGGGGTGGCGACAACCAAGGAGTGAAACATGGCGCTGCGGACTATCAGAAACCTGGCTTTCGGCGTGCTGATCGGCGTGCCGGCCGTCCTGCCGATGGCAGCGGCTGCCGATGATTCGAAGCCGCGTGAGGCGGTGGTCATGGTCTCGGGCGAGGGGCAGTCGGCGGTGGCGCCCGATATGGCCGTCCTCAGCCTTGCGGTCGTCAAGCAGGCGAAGACGGCGCGCGAGGCGCTCGACGAGAACAACAAGGCGATGGCAGGCGTCCTGGCGGCGCTGAAGAAGGGCGGGATCGCCGAGAAGGATCTGCAGACCTCGGGCTTCTCCGTGCAGCCGCAATACAATTATCCGCAGAGCAACGACGGCCAGCCGAAGCCGCCGGAGCTTATCGGCTACCAGGTCTCGAACGGGCTGACGGTGCGCGTGCGCGATCTCGGCGAACTGGGCGGCCTGATCGACCAGGCCGTGACACTCGGCGTCAATCAAGGCGGTGACATCCAGTTCACCAACGACAAGCCGGAAGCTGCCATGGAAGCGGCCCGCAAGGATGCCGTTGCGGCAGCGATGAAGAAGGCAAAGACGCTGACGGAGGCTGCCGGCGTGAAGCTCGGCCGCATCATCGAGATCAGCGAAAGCAGCGTTCGCCCGATGCCGCAGCCGGCCTATCGTGCGGCGATGGCGAAGGAGGCGAGCGACGCTTCCGTGCCGGTTCAGGGCGGCGAAAACACGTATCATGTTACCGTCAACGTAACCTTCGCCCTCGAGCAATAAGCGCTGCAGCACTTCCGAATTTCGGGGAAAAAAGCCGTTGGTGTTCCTAAAGGATATCAACGGCTTATTCGTTTCGAAGCCGATGGCAGCGGCTCAGCGGGCATAAATCGCTTTATCACGCGAGTGTTACACTATAAAATCGATCGTGTTATTCGGTCCGGAAGGAACCCCGAGTTCCGTGTTCTGATTCGATCCGGCCGATGAGGAGGAACTGGCTTAATCCCAAAGAGGAGACAGACATGACGAATGCCTTGCCGCCACTTCACAACGGACACGCGCCGATCACCCTTCAGGAACTCTTCCGCGAAGCGCTCTATGCTTTCGAGGAATGGGATACGGAACTCACGGAACCAATCGTCACTTTCGAAGGGCGGGTCATTCCGATCAGCCTCGTCTTCGAAGCCATGCGCGAATGTGACGACATCGTGCCGATGAACATTGTCGGCGCCGTTACCGAAAGACTGACAAAGCCCTGGGAAGGCGAGGGGCCGCTCGATCAGATGAGCTTCTCGACTGCCGCCCGCGTCATGGGCGTGCTGGTGCGCAAACGCCTTCTTGCCAACGGCAGCGCCGATGTCGTGGCCGTTTCCACCCGCGCGGCCGAACCCACGCCGTCTGAATGAGGCCGCAAGGGATCGCGGCAAGCCGCGGTCCCGTCCACCCTTGAAGGGAACCGCTCTCACTTCCAATCGTTGAAGACAAGAACGAAGGATGTGAGCACCATGCTTAAATCAATCATACGCGAAATCATGGGGCCGGCGCCGCGGGCGCCCGCTTCCCCGGACTGTCTCAAGCCCTTCATCGGCCGGAAACGTGTGCTCATCATATTTGCGGATGCAGATGATGACCGTGCGACAGTTCAGGACGAGTTGCTGCGCGACGCGCATCTTACCTTCATCGAGAATGATATCGAGGTATTGAGCGTTGCCGGCGGCGGGGTGTTTCCGCTTTTCGAGGGATCCGACGACCTCGACGCCGATGAAATCCGCGACGATCTCCAGGGGCCGCCGCCGGCGAATTCGGCCTTGTCCTGCTCGACCGCGACGGCAAGGTGATGCTGCGCTCCAAAGAGCCCATGCGGCCGGAGGATATCATCGGCGCGCTATCATCGGTGCCGCACTAAGCTGTCGAAATCACCACTATTTTGCTTTACTTTTCGCCGCCGCTTGCGGATGTTCTCTGCCGGTTCGATCATGCAGGAGGAGCAAGGCTTATGACCATCGAGGACGATCTCAGCCGGATCGCGGAGCAGGAAAAGGTGCTGAGCTTTGATTCCTTCGATCTTACGACCGCCTGGCAGCTCGGCAAGCTGCTGCAGGAGCTCGCGACGGAACGCGGGCTGGGCGTGGCGATCGACGTTACGCTGCATTCCATGCCGGTCTTTTACGCGGCGCTGCCGGGCGCTACGCCCGACAATGTCCAATGGGTTCGCCGCAAGCGCAACATGGTGTTCCGCTATTTGAAGAGCAGCTACGCCTGTGGGCTGAAGCTGCAGAAAGACGGCAAGACGGTCGAGGACAACGGACTTTCGATCGCCGACTACGCGTCCCATGGCGGCAGCTTTCCGATCAATGTCAAGGGAACCGGCTGCATCGGCGCGGTCACGGTTTCGGGCTTGCCGCAGCGGGACGACCACAATCTCGTCGTCGAGGCGCTGTCGCTGATGCTGGCGAAGGATCTCGATTCGTTGCGGCTTAGCGTGAGAATCACCTTCTCCCCTCGAGGAGAAGGTGCACGCTTGCTTCAAATCTTGCCTTCTGCCTCGATAATTCCCTTCGTCAGGCTGCCGGTCGCCGGGAAGAGGGGGATCAGGCAGGCCTGGAGGGCGTGGTAGATATCGCCCTTGCCCGGGAAAAGGCTGTGGGAGGGGACGAGGTCTTCCGTCAGTTCTTCGTGCCAGCCGCCGTTCTTATGGTCGATGAAGGCGCGCTCGATGATGTTCCAGATCTTGCGGTAGCTCTCTTCGTGGAAGTCGCTCGGCAGGTGCTCGTTGAGGAAGTGTGCGGCGGCCGCACCCTCGCAGGCCGGCCACCAGAGCTTGTTGCGCTTGGCGGGCTTGTCGTCCCAATCGAGCGTATAGAAGAAGCCGCCCTTGTCGTTGTCCCAGCCGAGCGCCATGGATTGCGAGAAAAGGGCCTTGGCCGCATCCGGCATCCAGTCGTGGCGTTTGCCGCCGAGCGACCCAGAGCTGCAGGATGAGGCGGGTCCATTCCAGCCAGTGGCCGGGCGTGGTGCCGGCGGGGCGGAACATCTCGTTCGGGTGGTAATAATTCTTGTCGAGCCCCCAATCGGCGTCGAAATGCTCGGCGACGCGCCAGCCGACGGAGCCGGCCGACCTGCGGATGACGAGATCGGCGATGCTTTCGGCCTTGGTCGAGATAGTCTCTGTCGCCGGTCGCCTCGAAAGCGGCCATCAGCGCTTCGGTGAGATGCATGTTGGAATTCTGGCCGCGATAGGCGCCGCCGTCGAGCGGCTGCCAGTCGGCGGTGAACTCCTCGGCGATGGCGCCGTGCTTCGGCTTCCCAGAACCTGGTGTTGAGGACTTCGGTAATATCGGCCAGCATGCCGTCTGCCAGCGGATGGCCGATAGTTTTCGCGGAGGAGGCGGCGAGCAACACGAAGGCATGGCCGTAGCCCTGCTTGCTGGAATCGACAGGGCCGTCATTGTTCAGCGACCAGAAATAGCCGCCGTTCTTTGTGTCGCGGTGATGGTTCCAGAGGTAATCCATGCCGTGATCGACGACATCGGCAGCGCCGGGGCGGCCGAGCAGGGCGCCGATCGAGAAGCAGTGCACCGCGCGCGATGCGATATGAATGCCGCGAACCTGCCCCTCGGCGTCGAGCGGCTTGCCGTGATCGTCGAGATCGTAGAAACCGCCCTTCGGATTGATCGAATTGTGCTGGAAGAAATCGAAGAGGCCGTTTGCCTGGGCGAGAAGCCAGTTGCGGTGATAGGCGCGGGTACTCCAATTGCCGAGGCCGCTGTCGCCAGTTGCAGGTGCCATGTTTCTCCTCCGATTTCGTGCACAACGCCTTGCGAAAGGCCTATATAGGGCAAGCCTGAGTCTGTCACCCGCCCAGCCATTCAATCACGGCAACATCAAAGCATATATTGACATAAACATATCTTTATGTGATTTGATCACTTTGGCCTTTAACGACGTCAAGGAGTCCGCCCGTGTTCGACAATCTCTTTGGTCCCCAAGGGGCAAAACGCGACGGCAGCGAAGTCTTTGCAGCTTTGCGGAAAGCCGCAAGCGAGCGAATCCTCGTTCTTGACGGCGCCATGGGCACGCAGATCCAGGGCCTCGGCTATGATGAAGACCAGTTCCGCGGCGAGCGCTTCATCGGCTGCGCCTGTCACCAGAAGGGCAACAACGACCTTCTGATCCTGTCGCAGCCGGATGCGCTCGAGGAAATCCATTACAAATACGCCAAGGCCGGCGCCGATATTCTGGAAACCAATACCTTTTCCTCGACCCGCATCGCGCAGGCCGACTACCAGATGGAAGGCGAGGTCTACAACCTCAACAAGGAAGGTGCCGAGATCGTGCGCCGCGCGGCGATCCGCGCCGAGCGCGAGGACGGCCGCCGCCGCTTCGTGGCGGGCGCGATCGGCCCGACCAACCGCACGGCGTCGATTTCGCCGGATGTCAACAATCCGGGTTTCCGTGCCGTCAGCTTCGACGAGCTGCGCATTGCCTATGGCGAGCAGATCGACGGCCTGATCGACGGCGGCGCCGATATCATCCTCATCGAAACGATCTTCGATACGCTGAATGCCAAGGCGGCGATCTTTGCCTGCGAGGAGCGTTTCGAGGCCAAGGGCATCCGCCTGCCGGTGATGATCTCGGGCACGATCACCGATCTTTCCGGCCGCACGCTTTCCGGCCAGACGCCGTCGGCTTTCTGGAACTCGGTGCGCCACGCCAACCCGTTCACGATCGGCCTCAACTGCGCGCTCGGCGCCAACGCGATGCGCCCGCATCTGCAGGAGCTTTCGGGTGTTGCCGATACCTTCATCTGCGCCTATCCGAATGCCGGCCTGCCGAACGAGTTCGGCCAGTATGACGAAACGCCGGAGCTGATGGCGGCGCAGATCGACAGCTTTGCGCGCGAAGGCCTCGTCAATATCGTCGGCGGCTGCTGCGGCTCGACGCCGGAGCATATCCGCGCGATTGCCGAGACCGTCGCCAAGTACAAGCCGCGCCCGATTCCGGAGCATCGGCCGTTCATGTCGCTGTCGGGCCTCGAGCCTTTCGAACTGACCAAGGACATTCCCTTCGTCAACGTCGGCGAGCGCACCAACGTCACCGGCTCGGCCCGCTTCCGCAAGCTGATCACCAATGCCGATTTCACGGCAGCGCTCGATGTTGCGCGCGATCAGGTCGAAAACGGCGCGCAGATCATCGACATCAACATGGACGAGGGCCTGATCGATTCCGAAAAGGCGATGGTCGAGTTCCTGCAACCTGATCGCCGCCGAGCCGGACATCGCCCGCGTGCCGGTGATGATCGACTAGTTCGAAGTTCTCGATCATCGAGTCCGGTCTGAAGTGCGTTCAGGGCAAGCCGATCGTCAACTCGATCTCGCTGAAGGAAGGCGAGGAGAATTTCCTTGCTCAGGCGCGGCTGCTGCACCGCTACGGCGCTGCCGTCGTCGTCATGGCCTTCGACGAGACGGGGCAGGCGGACATCTACGAGCGCAAGGTGGAAATCTGCACGCGCGCCTACAAGCTGCTGACCGAGAAGGCAGGCTTTCCGCCGGAAGACATCATCTTCGATCCGAACATCTTCGCGGTCGCGACCGGCATCGAAGAGCACAACAACTACGGCGTCGACTTCATCGAGGCGACGCGGACGATCCGCCAGCGCATGCCGCTCGTGCATATTTCCGGCGGCGTGTCCAACCTGTCGTTCTCGTTCCGCGGCAACGAGCCGGTGCGCGAGGCGATGCATGCCGTGTTCCTCTACCACGCCATCCAGGCGGGCATGGACATGGGCATCGTCAACGCCGGCCAGCTTGCCGTCTACGACAACATCGATCCGGAACTGCGCGAGGCCTGCGAAGACGTCGTGCTGAACCGCCGTCCGGATGGGACCGAGCGTCTGCTCGAAGTCGCCGAGCGTTTCCGCGGCGCCGGCGCGCAAGGAGGCGAAGGCGCAGGATCTCTCCTGGCGCGAATGGACGGTCGAGAAGCGTCTCGAGCATGCGCTGGTCAACGGCATCACCGAATATATCGAGGCCGATACCGAGGAGGCGCGCCAGAAGGCCGAGCGTCCGCTGCACGTCATCGAAGGCCCGCTGATGGCCGGCATGAACGTCGTCGGCGATCTTTTCGGTTCCGGCAAGATGTTCCTGCCGCAGGTCGTCAAGTCGGCGCGCGTCATGAAGCAGGCGGTCGCCGTGCTGCTGCCCTACATGGAAGAAGAGAAGCGGCTGAACGGCGGCGACGAGACGCAAGTCGGCCGGCAAGATCCTGATGGCGACCGTCAAGGGCGACGTGCACGATATCGGCAAGAACATCGTCGGCGTCGTGCTTGCCTGCAACAATTACGAGATCATCGACCTCGGCGTCATGGTGCCGGCGACGAAAATTCTCGAGACGGCCGTTGCCGAGAAGGTCGATGTCATCGGTCTTTCCGGCCTCATCACGCCCTCGCTCGACGAGATGGTGCATGTGGCAGCCGAAATGGAGCGTGCAGGGCTTCGATATCCCGCTTCTGATCGGCGGCGCGACCACCAGCCGTGTTCATACGGCGGTGAAGATCCATCCGGGCTACAACAAGGGTCAGACGGTCTATGTCACGGATGCGAGCCGCGCCGTCGGCGTCGTCTCGGCCTTGCTGTCGCCGGATACGCGCCAGACCTATGTCGACGGTATCCGCGGCGAATATGCCAAGGTTGCCGCCGCGCATGCGCGCAGCGAAGCCGAGAAGGTTCGCCTGCCGCTCCCGCGTGCCCGCGAGAATGCGCACCAGGTGGATTGGGCCTCCTACAAGCCGACCAGGCCGAGCTTCCTCGGTACCAAGGTGTTCGAGGACTACGATCTGGCGGAGCTCGCCAAGTACATCGACTGGACGCCGTTCTTCCAGACCTGGGAATTGACGCGGCCGTTACCCGGCGATCCTCGAGGACGAGAAGCAGGGCGAGGCGGCGCGTGCAGCTCTGGGCCGATGCGCAGGCGATGCTCAAGAAGGTGATCGACGAAAAGTGGTTCCGTCCGCGCGCCGTCATCGGCTTCTGGCCGGCAGGCAGCGTCGGCGACGACATTCGCCTGTTCGCGGACGAGAGCCCGCAAGGAGGAACTTGCGACCTTCTATACGCTTCGCCAGCAGCTTTCGAAGCGCGACGGCCGCCCGAACGTGGCGCTGTCGGATTTCGTCGCGCCGGTTTCGAGCGGCGTCGGGGATTATGTCGGCGGCTTCGTTGTGACGGCGGGCATCGAGGAAATCGCGATCGCCGAGCGCTTCGAGCGGGCGAACGACGACTATTCGTCGATCCTGGTCAAGGCGATCGCCGACCGCTTCGCCGAGGCCTTCGCCGAGCGCATGC
This sequence comes from uncultured Alphaproteobacteria bacterium, assembly GCA_963838565.1. Classification (GTDB taxonomy): domain Bacteria; phylum Pseudomonadota; class Alphaproteobacteria; order Rhizobiales; family Rhizobiaceae; genus Rhizobium. Next base: position 95,350 of record CAWIRO010000014.1, on the reverse strand, counting down.
ACGAGCAGGTTCGCCGCGAATACTGGGGCTATGCCAAGGATGAGAACTCTGACCAACGAGCAGCTCATCACCGAAGCGTATGCCGGAATTCGCCCGGCGCCCGGCTACCCGGCGCAACCCGACCACACGGAAAAGGCGACGCTCTTCCGCTTGCTCGATGCCGAAAAGGCAGCCGGCGTGAAGCTCACGGAGAGCTACGCCATGTGGCCCGGTTCGTCCGTTTCGGGCCTCTATATCGGTCATCCCGACAGCTACTATTTCGGCGTTGCCAAGGTGGAGCGCGACCAGGTCGAGGACTATGCCGCGCGCAAGGGCATGGAGATTTCCGAAGTGGAGCGCTGGCTCGGGCCGGTGCTGAACTACGTGCCGCGCAAGGTCGACGAGGAAATCGACGACGCGGCATGATCTTCGGCGGTCAGTTCAAAGATTGAATTCAAGAAGGGCGGAAAGTGATTCACTTTCCGGCTTTATCTTTTTGATTTCTAGACGATGTTTCGAGCTCGCCCCTATCGTCAGCTCGGCCACGAAATCATAGGCGTCGCCGCGGTAGAGCGAGCGGGTGAATTCGATTGCCCGGCCGGAGCCGACATAGGAGATGCGCTCGATCGAAAGGCCGGCGGCCCCGACTGGAACGCCGAGCAGATGGGCGTCGGCTTCCTTCATGTTCGTGGCCGAGATGCGCTGCACGGCGCGGACGGGGCGGACGCCGCGGCGTTCGAGTTCGGCATAGAGCGACGTCGTCACCACGGATGGATCGGGCAGGAATTCGCCGGAGACGCTCGCGTGCTCGATCGCCAGCGGCTGATCGTCGGCTATGCGAAGGCGCGAGAGACGCGAGACCTTGATGTCGGTGGCGAGGCCGAGAATCATCATTTCGTCGGGCGAGGGGGTGTGGATGCCCTTGTGCAGCCATTCGGAACGGGCGGTCATGCCGCGCCGCGCCATGTCCTCGGTGAAGGAGGTGAGCTGCGAAAGCCGCTGTTCGACTTTCGAGACCGGCTTGGTGACGAAGGTGCCGGAGCCGTGGCGACGGACCAGCAGGCCGTCCGCGACCAGATCGTCGATCGCCTTGCGAACCGTGACGCGGCTGACGGCGGCGAATTCGGCGATATCGCGTTCCGGCGGCAGGGCATCGCCGTGGCTGAGCGCGCCGGTGCGCACGGCGTCTTCCAGCGTGCGGCGGAGCTTGACGTAAAGCGGGCCGGTGCCGCCGGCCTGCAGGCGCTCGGGCGACAGGATGGTCGCGAGGTCGTCGGTCATGCGGCGCCTCTCTTTGTCGGCGTTCAGGCGCTTGACTGCAAGGTCGACTGCGCCTTGGAGGACATCGCCTTTCGGCTCGGCGAGCAGCGCTTTGTGCCGCTCGGAAAGCCAGGGTTCATATGCCTTGGCAAGGCCGCCGAGCAGGCAGATTGACGGGCACTCCGGCCAAAGCAGGGCGTCGAGGCTTTCGCTCGATTGCCGTCGGCGGCGTCCTTGACGATGCCGACTGCGATCGCATCGCCCTGCGCAGCGTAATCGAAGACAAGCGGCGCATAGCGTGCGAAATCCTTGGGCTTCGAAACGTGGGCGAATTCGACGAGGCGCTCGGGATCGTCGCCGTAGTCAGCCATTATCTTTGCTGCAAGAGCTGAAGGCGGACGCACGCCGTCGTAGGCGAGCAGAGACTTTTCCAGCAGATCGCGGCCGAGGCGCGCGCCGCTTGCCTGATCGCCGACGACGAACCCCCAGCCGCCGATGCCGTGGAGCTTGCCGTCGCGGCGGGCATTATAGACCGAGCCGGTGCCGAAGGCGCCGACGACGCCGTCGGAATCGCCAAGCGCGCCCTGAAGCGCGATCAGCGCATCGGTGACGACACGGCCGTCCGCAAAGGGCAGGGCGCGCTTCGATGCGCACTGCCATAGTCGCCCGACATTGGCGCCGGCGACGCCGACGACGGCCGAGACTTTGGAAAGGGTTTCGGGAGCGAGGCCTGCGATCGCGCAACGCCTGCACGCGCGGATTCGACGATATTGATCAGGGAGCTTTCCAGATCGGAAAGGATATTGGCAGGCCCCGCCTTGCCGCGGCCGAGAATATTGCCCATTCTGTCCGCAACTGCGGCACGGCAGCTCGTTCCGCCGCCGTCTATGCCGATTGCAAGCTCCGTCATCGGACCTCCGAATGCCGCCATTCCGCTTGGTTTTTATTACAATACCAAAAAAATACCATTTACCAAGTAGGCAATTGGTTGTCAAAATTCCATCTTTGTATCACATTGATTTTAATTGATAAAAATTTTTTAATGAATTTTCTCTGGCTCCAAAAGTTAAATTCGGCTGGACAATTGGTATTTTTTTGGCCTTAATTCTGCAAAAGGGAACAGCACGCAGAGGCACGATAGAACGGCAGCAAAACATCAGCCGGCAGTCTGCGAAGAAGGTCGCGTGCAACATCGTCGCTTCAGTGCGAGCGCCATGGCGAGATCAGTCCATGGCTTTTCCTTGCGAGTTTATCGCGCCCGGTTGCAGCGTATCGGGAGGGCGCGCAGCCGGCCGGAGGCATCGTCGCCTTCCGCGTCCGTCGAGCTTTCGGGGCCGGCAGTGTCTGGCGGCCCTCTAGGGGCGTTGGGTGTTTCCTCAGGCACGCCAACTGCTTGTTTCAGATCGAAAACAGCGCCTCGCGGCGCTTAAACAGGAGAGGGAAATGAAAAACACTGCTCTGAAAAGCTTGCTGCTTGCCTCCAGCCTGCTGACGTCGGCGGGCTTTGCCCATGCGGCCGACGTCACGCTGACGGTCGAAAGCTGGCGTAACGACGACCTGCAGATCTGGCAGGAAAAGATCATCCCGGCCTTCGAAGCCAAGAACCCGGGCATCAAGATCGTCTTCTCGCCGACCGCTCCGACCGAATACAACGCTTCGCTGAACGCCAAGCTCGACGCCGGTTCCGCAGGCGACATCATCACCTGCCGTCCGTTCGACGCTTCGCTCGAACTCTACAACAAGAAGCAGCTTGCAGACCTGACCAGCCTGCCGGGCATGGAGAACTTCTCGCCGGTCGCCAAGGCCGCCTGGACGACCGACGACGGTCAAGTCGACCTTCTGCGTGCCGATGGCTTCGGTCATCCACGGCTTCATCTACAACAAGGATGCCTTCGACAAGCTCGGCATCTGCCATTCCGAAGACGGAGGACGAGTTCTTCGCAGCGCTCGACAAGATCAAGGCGGACGGCACCTACATCCCGATGGCCATGGGCACGAAGGACCTCTGGGAAGCCGCAACCATGGGCTACCAGAACATCGGCCCGAACTACTGGAAGGGTGAAGACGGCCGCGCTGGCCCTCATCGCGGGCAAGCAGAAGCTGACGGACGCCCAGTGGGTCGAGCCCTATAAGGAACTTGCCAAGTGGAAGCCCTATCTCGGCGACGGTTTCGAAGCCCAGACCTATCCTGACAGCCAGAACCTCTTCACGCTCGGCCGTGCAGCGATCTATCCGGCCGGCTCGTGGGAAATCGCGCTGTTCAACAGCCAGGCGCAGTTCAAGATGGGCGCATTCCCGCCGCCGGTTCCGAAGGCTGGCGATCACGGGCTACATCTCCGATCATCCGGATATCGGCGTCGGCCTGAACGCGAAGAGCACGCATCCGGAGGAAGCCAAGAAGTTCCTGAGCTGGGTGGCATCCCCCGAATTCGCCGACATCTATGCCAACTCGCTGCCGGGCTTCTTCAGCCTGAACTCCACCCCGGTGAAGATGAGCGATCCGCTCGCTCAGGAATTCGTTTCCTGGCGCGGCCCGTTCAAGTCGACCGTCCGCTCGACCTACCAGATCCTGGTCGCGCGGCACGCCGAACCTGGAAAACGAAACCTGGGTTGAATCGGCCAACGTGATCAACGGCACCGATACGCCGGAGGCTGCTGCCGAGAAGCTGCAGAAGGGCCTCGACAGCTGGTACAAGCCGGGCAAGTGATCGTTGAAGAAGGGCGGCGTCTTCCCGCCCCTCCTCACAGGGGTGCGCGGCTCAGCCTGCCGCGATGCGCGTTTGGCGGAGAAGGGATCGTGCCGCGATCTCTTCGCCCTTGTGGACGATGGCGACAGGCCAGAGGCGTCGTTCGTCATGCCAGCATGACGTCGCTGTAGCGAGAGGGCTGCAGGCGGATGAGCGGCGCTGTGCCATCTATTCCACCTGCGCTGCGCCTTGCAGGCTCAGCCAATAACAACAGGCAAAAGCCATGAGCGAAGCCCAACTCGCTGCCGATGTGGTTCCGATCAGGCGCCCGGTGCGCTGGCATATCGGCGTCTTCCTTTTTCCGGCCTTCGTCGTCTATTCGGCGGTCATGATCCTGCCGCTGATCGAAACGCTCCGGCTGTCGCTCTACAATACCGTCGACGGCGTCTCGACCTTCGTCGGCCTCGCGAATTTCAAGGTACTGTTCGGCGATGCGCGCTGGGCGCACGATTTCTGGAATGCGCTGCGTCAACAACGTGATCTTCTTCGCCATCCATATGTGCGTGCAGAATCCGATCGGCGTTGCGCTTGCCGCACTGCTTTCGACTGCCGAAGCTGCGTTTCGTCGCCTTCTACCGCACGGCGATCTTCCTGCCGACGCTGCTGTCCTTCGTCATCGTCGGCTTCATCTGGAAGCTGATCCTGTCGCCGATCTGGGGTGTCGCGCCCTGGCTGATGAGCCTCGTCGGCCTGAAGGCTTTCTTTGCGCCGTGGCTCGGCAAGTCCGGTCCGGCGCTGATCGCCGTCTCGCTGATCTCCGTCTGGCAATATGTCGGCATTCCGATGATGCTGATCTATGCAGCGCTGCTCAACATTCCCGAAGAGGTCATCGAGGCCGCCGAATGCGACGGCATCACCGGCTGGAGCCAGTTCTGGAAGATCAAGCTGCCGCTGATCCTGCCGGCGATCGGCATCATCTCGATCCTGACCTTCGTCGGCAATTTCAATGCCTTCGACCTGATCTACACCGTGCAGGGCGCGCTTGCCGGGCCGGATATGTCGACCGACATTCTCGGAACGCTGCTCTACCGCACCTTCTTCGGCTTCCAGCTGCAGCTCGGCGACCGCTCGATGGGCGCGACGATCGCCACGGTGATGTTCCTCATCATTCTCGCCGGCGTCTCCTTCTATCTGTTCGCCATCCAGCGGCGCATGCGCCGCTACCAGTTCTGAGGAGGCGGCGCATGTCCAAGAGCACGCACATCCCCGATCCGCACCGGCCTCGTGCATCTGGCGCTCCTCGCCTATACGCTGATCGCGCTCTTTCCCGTGTTTCTGACGATCATCAACTCGTTCAAGGACCGCAACGCGATCTTCCGTTCGCCGCTGCAGATCCCCACGCCGTCGACCTTCAGCCTGATCGGCTATCAGACGGTGCTGGGGCAGGGCGATTTCGCGACCTATTTCCAGAACAGCTTCATCGTCACGGTCGTCTCGATCTTCTTCGTGCTGCTGTTCGGCGCCATGGCGGCCTTCGCGCTTGTCCGAATACCGCTTCAGGGGCAATACGCTGATCGGGCTCTACATGGCGATCGGCATCATGATCCCGATCCGTCTCGGCACGGTCGCGATCCTGCAGGGCATGGTCGCCGCCGGTCTCGTCAATACGCTGACGGCGCTGATCCTCGTCTATACGGCGCAGGGCATTCCGCTGGCGATCTTCATTCTCTCGGAATTCATGCGCACGGTTTCGGACGACCTGAAGAATGCCGGCCGCATCGACGGGCTTTCGGAATATGCGATCTTCTTCCGGCTGGTGCTGCCGCTGGTGCGCCCGGCCATGGCGACGGTCGCGGTCTTCACGATGATCCCGATCTGGAACGACCTCTGGTTCCCGCTGATCCTGGCGCCGGCCGAAGCGACCAAGACCGTCACGCTCGGCTCGCAGATCTTCATCGGCCAGTTCGTCACCAACTGGAACGCGGTGCTGGCGGCGCTGTCGCTGGCGATCCTGCCGATCCTCGTCCTTTACGTCATCTTCTCGCGGCAGCTGATCCGCGGCATTACCTCAGGAGCAGTCAAATGACCATTTCGCAGAAGCCCATCCGCGTTCTCGTCGCCGGGCTCGGCAACATGGGACGCAGCCATGCGCTCGCCTATCACAACAATCCCGGCTTCGAGATCGTCGGTCTCGTCAACCGCTCGACGCCCGTGCTTGCGCCCGAACTGCAGGGATACAAGATCCATCCGGATTTCGAGACGGCGCTTGCCGAACTGAAGCCCGATCTCTGCTCGATCTGCACCTATTCCGACAGCCATGCCGACTATGCCGTCACGGCGTTCGAGGCCGGCTGCGATGTCTTCGTCGAAAAGCCGCTGGCGACGACCGTCGCCGACGCCGAGCGCGTCGTCGCGGCTGCGAAGAAGGCCGGCCGGAAGCTGGTGATCGGCTACATCCTTCGCCATCATCCATCCTGGATGAAGCTGATCGCGGAAGCGCGCAAGCTTGGCGGACCTTATGTCTTCCGCATGAACCTCAATCAGCAATCCAGCGGCCCGACCTGGGCAACGCACAAGTCGCTGATGCAGACGACGTCGCCGATCGTCGATTGCGGCGTGCACTATGTCGACGTCATGTGCCAGATCACCGATGCCAAGCCGGTCGAGGTGCGCGGCATGGGCCTGCGCCTCTCGGACGAGATCGCGCCGGACATGTACAATTACGGCCATCTGCAGGTGATCTTCGAAGACGGTTCCGTCGGCTGGTACGAGGCCGGCTGGGGTCCGATGATCTCGGAAACGGCCTTCTTCGTGAAGGACGTGATGTCGCCGAACGGCGCGGTCTCGATCGTCATGGATCCGAACGCCAAGTCCGACGACATCGACACGCATACCAAGACCTCCGTCATCCGGCTGCACAGGGCCGAGACCGGGCCGGAGGGCAAGTTCATCAGGCCGGATCAGGACATGACGATGGCGGGCGAACCCGGCCACCAGGAGCTCTGCGATCTGGAGCAGGCCTTCGTGCTGAAGGCCATCCGCGAAGATCTCGATCTCGCCCGTCATATGAACGATGCCGTGGCGTCGCTGCGCATCTGCCTTGCCGCCGACGAGAGCGTGCGCACCGGCCAGCCGGTCAAACTATAAGGGAAGATGAGTAGTGGGATCACTTCAACTCAAATCCATCCGCAAGGCCTTTGGCACGCATGAAGTGCTGAAGGGCATCGACCTCGAGGTGAAGGACGGCGAGTTCGTCATCTTCGTCGGCCCTTCCGGCTGCGGAAAATCGACCCTGCTGCGCAGCATCGCCGGTCTTGAGGATGTCACATCCGGCGCCGTCCTCATCGATGGCAAGGACGAGACGCTGACGCCGCCCGCCAAGCGCGGCATCGCCATGGTGTTCCAGTCCTACGCGCTCTATCCGCACCTGACGGTGAAGGACAATATGGGCCTCGGCCTGAAGCAGGCGGGCAGCGCCGAAGGGCGAGATCGAGACCCGCGTCGGCAAGGCCTCGGCGATGCTGTCGCTCGAACCCTATCTCGCGCGCCGCCCGGCCGAACTGTCCGGCGGCCAGCGCCAGCGCGTCGCCATCGGCCGCGCCATCGTGCGCGAACCGGAACTCTTCCTGTTCGACGAGCCGCTGTCGAACCTCGATGCGGCGCTGCGCGTCCAGACGCGCCTCGAGATCGCCCGGCTGCACCGCAGCCTGAAGGCGACGATGATCTACGTGACCCACGACCAGGTCGAGGCGATGACGCTGGCCGACAAGATCGTCGTGCTGAACGCCGGCGCGATCGAGCAGATCGGCTCGCCGATGGAGCTCTACAACCGGCCGGCCAATATCTTCGTCGCCGGCTTCATCGGCTCGCCGCAGATGAATTTCATCGAGGCCGACAAGCTCGGCGACGAGCGAGGCCAAGACGGTCGGCGTGCGTCCGGAGCATATGACGCTGTCGCGCGAACAGGGGACCTGGAAGGCCAAGGTCGTGCATGTCGAACATCTCGGCGCCGACACGATCGTCTATCTGGAATCCGAGCAGTGCGGTCTGCTGACGGTGCGCCTGTTCGGCGAGCATGCGTATGAGCCGGACGAGATCGTCTATGCGACGCCGGACCAGGCGCAGATGCATCGCTTCGACGAGAACGACCAAGCGATCCGTTAGGTCGTGATCCCTCATCCCTGTGCCTGTCACAGGGATCCAGTGCGCCCAAGTCCTTGGGCGCGGGAGACTCATTTCGTCGTCGTATTGAGTTATTCACCGCGCAGACGCGCGGTGGCTGGATTCCTGTGACAAGCACAGGAATGAGGAGCGGCGAGTGTGTCGCCTCTCTAATTTCTTCTTATGCCTTCTGCGCCAGCCGGTCCGTCAGTTCCTCGATGCCGACCTCGGCTTCGATGCTGTCTCCCTTCGCCATCAGGTAAAGGCCGAGCACGAAGGCGAGCGCTGCGATGAAGAGCAGATAATAGGCGTGCGCCATCGGATTGATCGGCAGAAGCGAGGCGACCGCGAGCGGGGTGAGGCCGCCGAAGATCGCGTAGGAGACGTTATACGAGAAGGACAGGCCGGTGAAACGGACGCGTGCCGGGAAAGCGCGGACCATCACGTAGGGCACTGCGCCCACCATGCCGACTGCAAGACCCATGATTGCATAGAGCACGAACAGGACCGTCAGCGAGGTCGCGGCATAGCTGTAGAAGGCGAAGGTCGCGACGCCGAAGAAGATGCTCGACACGACGAAGAACCTGCCGGAGCCGACACGGTCGACGATCGCGCCTGCGGCTGCGGTGCCGAAGATCAGGAACAGCGTGCCGAAGCTCGTCGCGGCAAGCGATTGCTGAGCGGTATAGCCGTAAAGCTTCTGCAGGAAGGTCGCGGTCATCAGCGTCGTCACGACGATGCCGGCGGAGAGAACCCAGGTGAGCAGCATCGAGATGATGACGCCGCGCGGGTGATCGCGAAGCACCGCCTTCAGCGGCAGTTCGGGCACCAGCGAACGGCTCTGCTTCATTTCGGCGAAGACCGGCGTTTCCTGCAGCCAGCGGCGGAGATAGACGGCGACGAGGCCGAAGATGCCGCCGAGGAAGAAGGGGATGCGCCATGCATAAGCCGCGACATCCTCTGGCGTGAAGACCGAGTTGATGATCGTCGCGATGAAGGAGCCGAGCAGGATGCCGAGGGTCAGGCCCGAGCAGAGAAAGCCGCAGGCAAAGCCGACGCGGCGGAAGGGCACGTGCTCGGCGACGAACGTCCAGGCGCCCGGCACTTCGCCGCCGATCGCCGCACCCTGCAGAATGCGCATCAGGATCAGCAGGATCGGAGCGGCGACGCCGATCGAGGCATAGGTCGGCATGGCGGCCATGCCGAGCGTCGAGAGCGCCATCAGCAGGATCGAAAAGGCGAAGACGCGCTTGCGGCCGAAGCGGTCGCCGAAATGCGCAAGCACGATGCCGCCCAGCGGGCGCACGAGATAGCCCGCAGCGAAGATGCCGAAGGTCTGGATCGTCACCAGCCAATCGGGCATGTCCGGCGGAAAGAACAGGTGGCCGATGACTGTCGCGAAGAACACGAAGATGATGAAATCGTAGAATTCCAGGGCACCGCCGAGAGCGGAAAGGCCGAGCGTGCGAAAATCCTGAGAGGTAAGGCGGCGAGGGGCCGCGGCGGCGTCGTGGTCGGGGACATGAGGCTGCGCTTCTTTATGGACCGGTAATATTCGGTCCATGCGGCATGCAACCGGTCAGTTCAAGCGCTTTTTCCTGATGGCGGCATCACGATTGTTGAAGGCGCCCGGAAAAGAAAAGAGGGCGTCACCGAAATGACGCCCCGTGTCCGATCGTTCGGCAATATCAGTCGCGGATGACGAGCAGGTCGGCTGCCATGAAGCGCAGCGTGACGGTCTCGCCTGCCTGCGGCGGCGTGACGCCCGGGCTGTTGAACATGTCGAAGGAGATGACGTTGCCGCCGACATTCATGCGGGTGCGGATGACCGAGCCGAGGAAGTGGGCGGAGACGACCTGGCCGGTCAGCGCCGTATCGCCCTTGGCGCTTTCGGAGAGCGAGCCCGCTTCCGGGCGCAGCGCCAGCGAGACGGTGTCGCCGGCCTTGTAGGCGGCGACCGATTGCTTCAGCGTCATGCCCTGATCGCCGATCTGGATGCGGTTGGCTGGCCGGATCGACGACCTTGGCTTCGATCAGGTTCAGCGTGCCGACGAAGGAGGCGACGAAGCGCGTGGCCGGCGTGTTGTAGATCTCGAACGGCGTGCCGATCTGGTCGGCGCGTGCCGGCGTTCATGACGACGATGCGGTCGGAGATCGACAGCGCTTCTTCCTGGTCGTGCGTGACGAAGACCGTGGTGATGCCGAGCTGCTGCTGGATCGGCGCGGATTTCCTCGCGCAGCGACACGCGGATCTTGGCGTCGAGCGCCGAGAGCGGTTCGTCGAGCAGCAGCACCTGCGGCTTGACGGCGAGCGCGCGGGCAAGCGCGACGCGCTGCTGCTGGCCGCCGGACATCTGGTAGGGGAAGCGGTCGGCGAGATGATCGAGCTGGATCAGGCCGAGCATTTCCTTGACGCGGTCGTCGATCTCGGCCTTCGGCCATGCCGGCGACCTTGAGGCCGAAGGCGACGTTGTCGTGCACGGTCATGTTCGGGAACAGCGCGTAGGCCTGGAAGACCATGCCGATATTGCGCTGGTTCGGCTTCAGCGGGCGCTGGTCCTTGCCGTTGATGACGAGCGTGCCGCCGGTCGGCGTTTCGAAGCCGGCGATCATGCGCAGGACGGTCGTCTTGCCGCAGCCCGACGGTCCGAGGAAGGAGACGAATTCGCCCTTCTCGATGTTCATGTTGAAGTTCTTGAACGACCTGAACCGGGCCGAAGGATCTTCTGAATGTTGGTCAGTGTCGAGAAAAGACATGAGCCAAATACCTTAAGCCTTAGCCGGAGCGGGCTTTGCCGAAACGGGAAACGAGGTTGAGCAGGCCCATGCTGAGCCAGGTGATCGAGAAGGCGATGACGGCGAGCGCCGAGGGCTCATAGGCCTTGTTGGCGCCGACGAGCTGCAGGTAGGGGCCGAAGGCCGGACGGTTGAGCAGCGACGGCCATGGTGAATTCGCCCATGACGATCGCGAGCGTGATGAAGGCGCCGGAAAGCACGCCGCTCATGACGTTCGGGAAGATGCAGCGTGAACATGATGGTCGTCCAGCTTGGCGCCGAGGCTTTCGGCCGCTTCCGTCAGCGTGCGGACGTCGATGGTGCGCATGGCGGTATCGACGGCGCGGTACATATAGGGCAGCGACAGCGTGATGTAGGAGAAGACGAGCAGGATGTTCGTGCCGCGTCGTCGTAGCCGGTCAACGGCAGGATCGACGACGAATTATACATGCGCAGATAGCCGAAGACGATGACGATCGCCGGGATGACCAGCGGCAGCAGCGTGACGAATTCGACGATCGGGCGCATCTGCGGCAGGCGCAGGCGCACCCAATAGGCCGTCGGCACGACGAGCAGCATGCCGAAGACGATCGTCAGCAGCGCCATCAGCATGGAATAGCCGAAGGTGTCGCGGAACTGCGACGTCGGAGAAGACCGAGCGATAGGCATCGAAGCTGTATTCGCCGCGGCGCATGCGCAGCGAGAATTCGAACGTGCCGAGCAGCGGGATGACGAAATAGGATGCGCCGAGAATGATGGCGATCCAGGCGCCGAGGCGTTGAGCTTTCATTTTTGCCACCGTTCAGCGCGCATGCGCAGCATGAGGTAGAGGACGTTGGAGACGCCGGTGATGACGATCATGCCGAGCGCGATCGCATAACCGAGGTTGGCATTGTGCAGAACGTCGCCGCGGATCTGTGCGTAAAGCAGGATCGGCACGATGTTGAGCGAGCTGCCGGTCAGCGCATAGGCGGTGGCGATGGCGCCGAAGGCGTTGGCGAACAGCAGCAGCGTCGTGCCGAGCAGGCTCGGCCAGAGGATCGGCAGGGCGACCATGGTCCAGTACTGGCGGTTGGTGGCGCCGAGGATTTCGGCAGGCTTCGCGCCATTCCTTCTTCATGCCGTCGAGCGCCGGCGTCAGGATCAGCACCATCAGCGGGATCTGGAAGTACATGTAGGTGATGGTGAGGCCGAAGAAGGACAGCAGGTTGAAGCCGGTGCCGTAGAGATTGAAGCCGAACCAGTCGCGCAGGAAGATGGTGACGAGGCCGGTGCGGCCGAGCGTCGCGAGGAAGGCGAAGGCAAGCGGCACGCCGGCGAAATTCGAGGCGACGCCGGAAAAGGTCAGAAGCGTCGAGCGCACCCAGCGTCGGCAGGCCGCCGAGCACGACGGCCCAGGCGAGGAAGAAGCCGATCAGCGCGCCGCCGAGGGCCGAGGCGACCGAGACGCGGATACTGATCCAGTAGGCGCTCATGATCGTCGGCGTGAAAAGGTCGCCGATGTTCTTGAACGTGAACTCGCCCTCCGGAGTGAGAAACGCGCCGGTGACGAGATAGAGCGTCGGGATGATCAGGAACAGCAGGGCGAAAATCACGAAGGGCGCGATGCCCAGCCAGTCGATCACGCGATCCTTGTTGATCAAGGGGGCGGTGCTCGACCACAGGCGTTGAAACGGTGCTCATGCGAAGCTCATCCTGGAGGCGTCGGAGTGAAAGAAAAGCCTCCCCGCCTTTGAGGCGGGGAGGCCGGATGTCATGCTCGATTACTGAACGTTGGCGCCGACGACGCTGTCCCACTGCTTGGTGATGACGTCCTTGCCGGCGTCCTGCTCTTCGAGCGTCGGGAAGACGGCCTTTTCATAGCCTTCAGCCGGCGGCAGCTTGTCGAGCAGTTCCTTCGGAACCTTGCCGTTCTTGGCGAGATCGTTGAAGCGGATCGGGTGGCAATAGCCCTTCAGCCAGCCGATCTGGCCTTCGTCGGAATAGAGGTATTCCATCCAGAGCTTGGCAGCGTTCGGGTGCGGAGCGAAAGCGGAGATCGCCTGGACGTAGACGCCGGCAACGACGCCCGTCGACGGAACGACGACTTCGACCGGCGGGTTGCCGTTCAGGCTGTCGCGCCATGCGAGGCCGTTGTAGTCCCAGGCGACGACGATCGGGGTCGAGCCCTGAGCGAGCGAAGCGGACTTGCCGATGACCGGAACGAAGTTGCCGGCCTTGTTGAGTTCGGCGAAGAAGTGCAAGACCGGCTTCGCCAGCCTTGGCAGCGTCCTTCTCGCCGGCTGCGAGACCGGCGGCGTAGACGGCCTGAACGGCCTGGTTGGAAGCGCGCGGGTCGCCGGCGAGCGAAACCGTGTTGGCGTATTCCGGCTTCTTGCAGGTCGGCCCAGTCCTTCGGGACGTTCTTGACGATGTCGGTGTTCACGACGAAGGAGAGAACGCCGTAATAGTCGCCGTACCAGTAGCCGTCGGCGTCCTTGGCGGAGTCCGGAATCGAGTCCCAGGTGGAGACCTTGTAGGGCTGGATCAGGCCGTCGGCCTTGGCGGACGGGCCGAAGGAGAGGCCGACGTCGATGACGTCAGGAGCCTGCGGGCCGGTGTTGCCCTTGTTGGCCTTGATGGCTTCGATTTCGTCGCCCGAACCGGCATCCGGGTTCAGTTCGTTGACTTCGAGGCCGTACTTGGCCTTGAAGCCGGCAATGACGTCGCCATAGCCGCACCAGTCGTGCGGGAGAGCGATGGTCGTCAGCGTGCCTTCCTTCTTGGCGGCGGCGATGAGTTCGGCGCTCGGTTCTGCAGCGGCGATCGCGGTCGAAGCCACGACCATCGCAGTAGAAAGCGAAAGCAGTCGAGAAATATTAGAGATCACTGGTCGTTCTCCTTCTGGTTTTCAGTGTCTGGCGATGCTGTTACTGACGTTAGATGAAGCTTGTGTGACGGTTGCGTGACGTTAATTTTTGCATGCATCGCAGGTATTTGCAGATGCTGTTTCGTTTGCGACATGCTGTTCTGTTTATGCCGGCCCGTCATTGTTTTTGTTGTATTCTTGCCCTTCTCCTCCTAGCTCGGGTTTGCGGAAAAGCCTGGTCTGCTCGAACAGGCCCTCCAGCGTTTTCATGCGCTCGTTCGTCTCGTCCCAGGTGGAGCTCTGCACGGCCTCGATCAGCGCTTCGACGAGAAAGAGAGTGACGACCGAGGAGTCCCAGGCCGACGGCGCCTCGATCTGGACGCGGAAGGTGTGCCGGGCGAGCTTGGCGGCCGGCGATCCCCATTGGTCGGTAAAGACGATGATCTCGGCGCCGCGCTGTGCGGGCGGCCTGCGGCAAGGCTCACCATCTCCTGCTCGTAGCGGCGGATATCGAAGATGATCAGCACGTCGCCGGCGTTCATGTTCGAGAACGTATTGCGGCCAGCTGAACTGGAATTGGACGAGAGCAGGGTCGGTGTTCGGCCGGATGACCTGCATATGCGTGAAGAAATATTCGGCAAGCGCGCCGGTGATGCGGCCGCCGACGAAATAGAGGCCGCGCTTGCGGTCCGACAAGCAGCGCCGCGACGCTATCGAACGTCGCCGTGTCGAGATCGCGTCAGCGTCTGGCGCAGATTGCCCATGATGGCATCGGCGAAACGGTTGAGAATATGCGTGCCCGGCGCGTTCGAAGCCCAGCGGTCGTGCTTGGTGATCGGGTTGGAGATCGTCGCTTCGACCTCCTGATGCAGATGCGCCTGAAAGTCGGGATAGCCCTTGAAGCCGAGCTTCTGCACCATGCGCACGACGGTCGGCGTCGACACGCCGGCATTTTCGGCAATCGTCGTGATGCTGCCCAGCCCGGAAACGGGATAGTTGTCGAGCAGGCTCTCGGCCAATTGCTTCTCGGCGCGCGTCAGCACGTCGAAATGCGCGTGGATGACGTCCGAAACCGTCTTCGACGCAGCGCTCACGCGATTTTGCTCCCCGGGATCGGTCTTGTGCCACTTTCCCACAGGAAGTTAACAACGCTGTCACAATCCATGTCAACCTACTTTATGAAGAGAAAATTTCAGATTCTGCTTGACACTGCGCGAAATCTGAAGAATTCTTTTCTTATAAAGATTTTATTAAGGTACAGGGCGAGGCGCAGCTTCACGCTTGCTCAACGAGGGTCCTGACAGCGAAGCGGATGGAGATTGCGTCGGCATCGAGCGGCCGGACGGCAAGAGCCCGGTGCTGATCATCTGCGAACATGCCTCGCGCCGCGCTGCCCGAGCATTTCGGCGATCTCGGCCTTTCGCACGGAAGCACTTGAACAGCCATATCGCCTGGGATCCGGGTGCGCTGGCCGTTGCTCGCGGCATCTCGGTCAGCGCTCGATGCGACGCTGATCTACCAGCGCTTTTCCCGCCTGATCTACGACTGCAACCGCCCGCCGGAAGCGCCGGGCGCGATGCCGCGAGACGAGCGAGATCTACGCCATTCCCGGCAATCAGCAATCTGACCGCCGAAGAGCGGCTTGCCCGCACGGAAGCGCTCTACATTCCGTTTCACGATGCCGTGTCGCGGGCTCGTCAAGGAGCGGCAGGCGCGCGGGCAGGACACGGTCATCGTCACGATTCACAGTTTCACGCCGGTCTATAACGGCAAGCGAACGCGCAGTCGAACTCGGCATCCTGCACGACGAGGACAACCGGCTGGCCGACCGCATGCTGGCAGCTGCAGCCGACGCGCCGCTCTACCGAACGGAACGCAACGAGCCTTATGGGCCGGCAGGACGGCGTGACGCACACGCTGATCCTGCACGGGCTTGCCAACGGCCTGCGCAATGTAATGATCGAGATCCGCAACGATCTCATCAGCGACGATGCCGGCCAAGGGGTCATGGCCGACTATCTGACAGGGCTGCTTCAGCAAAGCCTGGAAGCCTGACTATAAAGAGAAGACCCGGGGAGCAGTCTAACTGCGATCTGCCCGTATGGCGAAAATGCCGCGGGCAACTTTGGCACTGGATCGGCCGGCAATTCCGTCGGCTGATAGTCGATACAGGGGGAAGTCATGTCGGACTATACCGAACTAGACAAGAAGCAGGATATGCAGCGTCCTGCATTCCATGGGCTATGCCCAGGAACTCGAACGGCGGATGAGTTCGTTCTCGAACTTCGCCGTCTCCTTCTCGATCATCTGCATTCTTTCCGGCGGCATCAACTCGCTCGCGCAGGCAACATCGGGTGCGGGCGGCGCCGCGATCGGCATCGGCTGGCCGCTCGGCTGCTTCATCTCGCTCGTCTTCGCCGTCGCGATGGCGCAGATCAGCTCGGCCTATCCGACGGCGGGCGGCCTCTATCACTGGGGTTCGATCCTCGGCAACCGCTTCACCGGCTGGCTGACCGCCTGGTTCAACCTGCTCGGTCTCGTCACCGTTCTCGGCGCCATCAACGTCGGCACCTATTACTTCTTCATGGGTTCCTTCGGCACGCCCTATTTCGGCCTGGCGGACACGACCTACGGTTCGTATCGTCTTCCTGGTCGATCATCACCGGCGCTGCAGGCGCTCGTGAACCATATGGGCATCGGCCTGACCGCCAAGCTGACGGACTTCTCCGGCTACCTGATCTTCGCGACCGCGATCGCGCTTGCGGTCGGTTTGCCTGTTGGCGGCGCCGTCCTACGAGTTCGGCCGCCTCTTCACCTTCGCCAACTATTCCGGGCGAAGCCGGCGGCAATGTCTGGCCCGCCACCTCCGGGCATCTGGGTGTTCCTGCTCGGCCTGCTGCTGCCGATCTACACGATCACCGGCTATGACGCATCGGCGCATACGTCGGAAGAGACGGTCAAGGCCGCCGCATTCCGTTCCGCGCGGCATGGTCTCCTCCGTGCTGTGGTCGGCGCTCTTCGGCTACATCATGCTGTGCGCATTCGTTCTGATGCTGCCCGAACATGGACGAAGCCGCCAAGCAGGGCTGGAACGTGTTCTTCTGGGCGATGGACAGCTCAGGTCAACCCGGTCGTCAAGGACATCCTCTATCTCGCAATCCTCGTCAGCCAGTGGCTGTGCGGCCTTGCGACGGTCACCTCGGTCTCGCGCATGATCTTCGCCTTCTCGCGTGACGGCGGTCTGCCGGCATCGAAGGCGCTGTCGAAGGTCAGCCCGAAATACCGCACGCCGGTCGCTGCGATCTGGACCGGCTCGATCCTGTCGGTGCTGTTCGTCTGGGGTTCGTCGCTCGTCTCGATCGGCGACACGCCGGTCTACACGATCGTCGTGTCGTGCACCGTCATCTTCCTGTTCTTCTCCTTCGCGATCCCGATCACGCTCGGCCTGTTCGCCTGGGGCACGTCGAAGTGGGACAAGATGGGTCCGTGGAACCTCGGCGAGGGCATGTTCAAGCTCTTTGCCGTGCTCTCGATCATCGCGATGATCCTGATCTTCGTTCTCGGCATCCAGCCGCCGAACGATTGGGCGCTCTACATCACCGTCGGCTTCCTCGTTCTGACCGCCATCGTCTGGTTCGGCTTCGAAAACCGCCGCTTCAAGGGCCCGCCGATCGGCGACGAAGTGGCGCGCGCGCCAGGCTGAAATCGCGGCCGCCGAACGAGCTGTCGGCGAAGGCTAGAAACTGAGGCTTCCCTCTCAACTGGCGGGGCCGCAGTCCAGCGGCCCCGTCGATGGTTCAACGAAAACGCATCCGGCCGCCATGCCCGGCATGGCGTGCCGTTTCGTTGCTCCGAGTGCAATTCAAGGTTCAGGCGGATAAATCATGAGCGCAGCTATACGTTCGACGATCTCAAGAAGGATGTAGCCGAAGGGCGCATCGACACGGTTCTGGCGTGCCAGGTGGACATGCAGGGCCGCCTGATGGGCAAGCGTTTTCAGGCGGAATATCTTCGTCGACAGCGCCTGGAAGGAAACGCATAGCTGCAACTACCTGCTGGCGACCGACATGGAGATGGAGACCGTCTCCGGCTACAAGTCGACGAGCTGGGAAAAGGGCTACGGCGACTACACGATGAAGCCGGATCTTTCGACGCTTCGCCGCATTCCCTGGCTCGAAGGCACGGCGCTGGTGCTCTGCGACGTGCTCGACCATCACACCCACGAAGAAGTGCCGCATTCGCCGCGCGCCATCCTGAAGAAGCAGGTCGAAGCGCCTCGAAGCCATGGGCATGAAGGCCTTCATGGCCTCCGAACTCGAATTCTTCCTGTTCGACCAGACCTATGACGATGGCGCGCGCATCGCGGCTATCGCAACCTGAAGCTCGTCAGCGGCTACAACGAGGACTACCACATCTTCCAGACCACCAAGGAAGAGGATGTGATGCGGGCGATCCGCAACGGCCTGCAGGGTGCCGGCATTCCGGTCGAAAACTCCAAGGGCGAGGCTTCGGCCGGCCAGGAGGAAATCAACGTCCGCTACGCCGACGCGCTGACCATGGCCGACCGGCACGCGATCATCAAGAACGGCTGCAAGGAGATCGCCTGGTCGAAGGGCAAGGCGATCACCTTCCTCGCCAAGTGGAACTACAACGCCGCCGGCAGCTCGTCGCATATCCACCAGTCGCTCTGGAGCGCTCGACGGCAAGACGCCGCTGTTCTTCGACGAGAAGGGCAAGTACGGCATGTCGCCGATGATGCAGCAACTACGTCGCCGGTCTTCTGGCCCATGCCAGCGAAATCACCTATTTCCTGGCGCCCTACATCAACTCCTACAAGCGCTTCATGGCCGGCACCTTCGCGCCGACCAAGGCCGATCTGGAGCAAGGACAACCGCACGGCCGGCTATCGTCTCTGCGGCGAGGACACCAAGGCGATCCGCATCGAATGCCGCGTCGGCGGCTCCGATCTCAATCCCTATCTCGCCTTTGCGGCACTGCTTGCCGCCGGCATCGACGGCATCGAGAACAAGCTGGAACTCGAAGCGCCCTTCGTCGGCGATGCCTATGGCGCGCGAGAGCGTTCGCGAAATTCCGCGCACGCTGCGCGACGCGACGGTGGCGATGACGAAATCGAAGATGCTGCGCGACGCCTTCGGCGACGATGTGATCGATCACTACACCCGCGCTGCCGAATGGGAGCAGGAAGAATACGACCGCCGCGTCACCGATTGGGAAGTGGCGCGGGGTTTCGAGAGGGCGTGAGATAATCGCAACATGTTGACGATGAATTGTCACTGATCGCAACATCGTGTTACATTATCCCGCATGTTGCTGAGGACTTAGCCATGAATAGCATCGACAGTGATTGGTTCTATGGAGAAACTTGCGGAACGAGGAGCGTCCTTGCGCGATCTGGCTCGTTTCATGGAACTTGACCCGAGTGCCGTCTCGCGGATGCTGAAGGGGGAGACGGAAGATGAGCGCGGAGGAGCAGGATCAGATTGCTGCCTTCTTGGAGTCAGCCTCGAAGAGGTCGCATGCACACGGCGTGGCGAGCAGACAGGCTTTGCGGAGAAGAAGCAGGAGGCTTATGCGCAGGATCTCGGCCGGTCAGCCGCATCGAACCTCCCGCAGAAATGTTCACGGAGGCCGATATCATCTACAAGGACGGCAAGCGCTGGATGGAAGGTCCGGATGGCACGCTGATCGAACTGCATCCGGCATTTCGGATGCATGAAAGGGACGATGACGGTCATGCCGGGTGTTGATCTGACGGCGCCGATGGACTGGGTCGAGGAATGGGGCGAAAAGCTCTACAATGAGTGAGTGCCATATCTGCTGGATACTTGCGCGGTGATCTGGATGGCTCAAGATGGAGCCTTGGCGTCGGAGTGCGGTCGCGGCGCTCGCCGATTGCAGAGCACGCGGCATTCCGGTCTGTCGTTTCCGCATGTAACGGCGTGGGAGATCGGCAATGCTTGTTGACGCGGGGCCGGATTCGCGACGACCAAGAATGCGAAGCGCTGGTTCGACGATTTCAGTGCATGAAGCGCAGGTTGGCCGAACAGCCTGTGACGGCCGATGTCTTCATTGCCTCCTGCGCATCTGCCGCAGCCTATTCACAACGACCCGATCGATCGCATCCTCATCGCCACCGCGCGTGAACACGATCTGACCATCATTACCCGCGATCGAGCGATCCTCGCCTATGGCGCTGCCGGCCATGTAAAGACGCTGGCCTGTTAAAACTGGAGTTCTGAAGCTATGACCATGATCCAATGCATTTCACCGGTGGACGGATCGGTTTACGCCGAACGCCCGGCGCTTGTCGCTGGAGGCGGCCAAGGACGCCGTCGCCCGCGCCCGCAAGGCGCAGAAGGCCTGGGCGAAGCGGCCGCTCGAAGAGCGCGTCCAGCTGGTGCTGAAGGGTGTCGCGCGGCTGAACGAGATGGCCGACGTCGTCGTGCCGGAACTCGCCTGGCAGATGGGCCGGCCGGTCAACTACGGCGGCGAATATCGCGGCTTCAACGAGCGCTCCAACTATGTGGCCTCGATCGCCGCCGATGCGCTGGCGCCGATCGTCGTCGAGGACAGCGACCAGCTTCGAGCGCCGCATCGAGCGCGAGCCGCATGGCGTCGTCTTCGTCATCGCGCCGTGGAACTATCCCTACATGACGGCGATCAACACGATCGCGCCGGCGCTGATGGCCGGCAATACCGTCATCCTCAAGCATGCCAGCCAGACGATCCTCGTCGGCGAGCGCTGGTGCAGGCCTTCGTCGAGGCCGGCGTTCCGGAGGATGTCTTCCAGAACATCTTCCTCGACCATGAGACGACCTCGGCGCTGATTGCGGCCGGCAGCTTCAACTTCGTCAATTTCACCGGCTCGGTCGAAGGCGGCCGGTCGATCGAGCGCGCAGCGGCCGGCACCTTCACCGGCCTCGGCCTCGAACTCGGCGGCAAGGATCCGGGCTATGTCATGGAAGACGCCGATCTCGATGCGGCCGTCGATACGCTGATGGACGGCGCGACCTACAATTCCGGCCAGTGCTGCTGCGGCATCGAGCGCATCTATGTGCAACGAGATCGCTCTACGACGCCTTCGTCGAGAAGTCGGTCGCCTGGGTGTCGAACTACAAGCTCGGCAATCCGCTCGATCCGGAAACCTCGCTCGGGCCGATGGCGCACAAGCGTTTCGCCAAGGTCGTGCGCGCGCAGATCGCCGATGCCGTTGCCAAGGGCGCCAAGGCGCTGGTCGATCCGAAGCTCTTCCCGCAGGACGACGGCGGCGCCTATCTCGCGCCGCAGATCCTCGTCGATGTCGATCATTCCATGAACTTCATGCGCGAAGAGACCTTCGGCCCGGTCGTCGGCATCATGAAGGTGAAGAACGACGCCGAAGCGCTCGCGCTGATGAACGACAGCAAGTACGGCCTGACGGCCTCGCTCTGGACGAAGGACGCCGAGCGCGCCGCGCCGCATCGGCCGCGACCTCGAAACCGGCACCGTCTTCATGAACCGCGCCGACTATCTCGATCCGGCGCTGTGCTGGACCGGCGTCAAGGAAACCGGCCGCGGCGGCTCGCTCTCGGTCATCGGCTTCCACAACCTGACCCGCCCGAAATCCTACCATCTGAAGAAAGTCACAGCATGATGCACACATCACAGCCAACTGGAGCTATCCGACCGCCATCAAGCTCGGCGCGGGGCCGGATCAAGGAACTGGCCGATCACTGCAAGGCGCTCGGCATCAAGAAGCCGCTGCTGATCACCGACCGCGGCCTCGCGCCGATGGCCGATCACCCAGAATGCGCTCGACATCCTTGAAGACGCCGGTCTCGGCCGCGCGATCTTCGCCGATGTCGATCCGAACCCGAACGACGAAGAACCTCGATGCCGGCGTCAAGGCCTTCAAGGACGGCGGCCATGACGGCGTCGTCGCCTTCGGCGGCGGCTCCGGCCTCGATCTCGGCAAGTGCGTGGCCTTCATGGCCGGGCAGACGCGTCCGGTCTGGGACTTCGAGGATATCGGCGACTGGTGGACGCGCGCCAGCGTCGAGGGCATCGCGCCGATCGTCGCCGTGCCGACGACGGCCGGCACCGGCTCGGAAGTCGGCCGCGCCAGCGTCATCACCAATTCCGAGACGCATATGAAGAAGATCATCTTCCATCCGAAGTTCCTGCCGGGCGTGGTCATCTGCCGATCCGGAACTGACGGTCGGCATGCCGAAGATCATCACCGCCGGCACCGGCATGGATGCCTTCGCCCATTGCCTGGAGGCCTATTCCTCGCCCTTCTATCACCCGATGTCGGCCGGCATCGCGCTCGAAGGCATGCGTCTCGTCAAGGAATTCCTGCCGCGCGCCTACAAGGACGGCACGGATATCGAAGCCCGCGCCAACATGATGGCGGCCGCCGCCATGGGCGCCGTCGCCTTCCAGAAGGGGCTCGGCGCCATCCACTCGCTGTCGCACCCGATCGGCGCCGTCTACAACACCCATCACGGCATGACCAATGCCGTCGTCATGCCGCCGGTGCTGCGCTTCAACCGCCCGGCCATCGAAGACAAGATCGCGCGCGGCTGCGGCCTATCTCGGCATTTCCGGCGGCTTCGACGGCTTCTACGACTATGTGCTGAAGCTGCGCGACGAACTCGGCGTACCGGAAAGCCTCTCGGCGCTGGGCGTCGGCACCGGACCGCATCGACGAAATGTCCGCGATGGCGATCGACGATCCGAGCGCGGGCGGCAATCCGGTGCCGATGACGCTCGAAAATACCAAGGCGCTTTTCGAGGACTGCTTCTAAGAGACGTCGGCGGCGCTCCTCAAGGAATACGCCGCCGGACCTACCATAGTATCGATTGCAAAATACTTTCATTAAACCTAAAAAAGAAGATGGAGGAGTATATGCATAAGGGAGGAGTATATGCATCTTTCATCTCGCTATTTGCTTGCCGCCGCAGCATTCATGGCCTTGGCACTGCCGACCGTTGCAAGCGCTAAATCTTTTCCAAGCCTTGCAGAGCAAGGTTATTCGGTTGGCGAGCTCGGACAGGGAAAATTTGGAGGTCTTGGCTGGGTGGTTTCGAAGGGGGGCGAACAGTTCTTCTGCCGTATGCGGGCGAGCTTGGCGTATGTCGGGGAGAAAGACATGGTCAGCTTCTCGAAGAGTGGACGGATAGTCACGCTCAATCGTGCCGTCTTCGAATCCTCGCTGGGCGGGCCGGACCCGACGCTTCCGCAGTTGGCTGATCTGCAGGCTGGCCATCCGAGGCCAATCGATGTCGGAACATGCAGCGCACTCGCGAGGTAGCCGCGTATACGGCTGATCCGAGATTAATTTCAGCCGACTCCTTTTGATATGAGCCGGACCTTCAAACTAGCCCGGAAAGCCTAGCTTTCCGGGCTTTTTTGTTTTTCGGGCATTCCAGACTTTCAGCAATGCGAGAAATACCGGCTGCAATTTCGGTGCCTTTGTTTAAATTTTGTTAACCATGATTGGAAAGAATGGGTTAACCGCACGATGACTCCGAAAGTGCGCAAAAGAGCGATGTCCGGCTCGCGCCATCTTCCGAGGACCGAACATGCCAGTCATCACATTTGCAAATACCAAGGGCGGCGCCGGCAAGACGACGGCTGTTCTTCTGCTCGCGACCGAACTTGCCCGCAAGGGTTATCGCGTCACCATTCTCGATGCCGATCCGCAGCACTGGATTTCCCGCTGGCACGAAATCTCCGGCCATGTGCCGAACATCTGCGTCATCGACTTCGTGACCACCGCCTCGCTTGCCGCTGCATATCAGCGAGAACAAGGCAGCACCGACTACTTCATCATCGATCTGCCCGGCGCGCGCAATCCGCTGCTGGCCACCGCAGTCGGCCTTTCCGACCATGTGCTGATCCCGATCCAGGGCTGCGCCATGGATGCGCGCGGCGGCGCGCAGGTGCTGGAACTGCTGCAGTATCTGGATGAGAAGGCCGGCATCAAGATCGCCCATTCGGTCGTTCTGACCCGCGTCAATTCGATGGTGACCACGCGTGCGCTGCAGCTCGTCAAATCGCTGCTGAGCGAGCGGAATGTCCCGGTTCTCGATACGGCGATCATCGAGCGCTCGGCCTTCCGCGATATCTTCGATTGCGGCGGCACGCTGCACACGATGGATCCAGACCGCGTCAGCAATCTCGACAAGGCGCGGGAGAACGCGCCCTGCTTTTGCCGAAGAAATGATGCGCAAGCTGCCGGTGAGGCTGACGGCTTCCGCCCGCATGACGCGGCCCGACTGATCCGCAGCGCGGCCTGAACATAGCGCTACTTGAAATGAAGAAGGCCGCCGGATGCGTCCGGCGGCCTTTCTCATGTTGTTGCAAGTGTCGATTCAATCGACGAATTCGACGGTCACGCCGGGCTTGACCATCTTGGCAAGCTCGGTCGCATCCCAGTTGGTCAGGCGAATGCAGCCATGGCTCTGGGTGCGGCCGATCTTCGAAGGCTCCGGCGTGCCGTGAATGCCGTAGGTCGGCTTCGAAAGCGCCATCCAGACCGTGCCGACCGGGCCGTTCGGGCCGGGCGGAATGTTGAGGATCTTGTCGTTGGCGCCCTGCTGGAAGTTGATCTTCGGATTGTAGGTGTAACCGGGATTGAGCGCGACGCGTTCGACCGTTGACCGTGCCGGAAGGAGAGGGCGTGTCGGTGGAGCCGATCGATGGCGGGGTAGGCGGCAATCAGAGTTGCCGTGCATCGTCATAGGCGAAGACCTGCTTGCGGCCCTTGTCGGCGATGAATCCGGGCGACGGTGCCGGTCTTCGGCTCGCCCGGATTGACGACCTTGATGATCGTGCCGGGAACGGTGAAGTCGGCGCCGGGATTCATTTCCTTGAGGAAAGCCTTCGTCCATGTGGAAACGCTCGGCGAGCATTTCGGTCGTCGAGGTGTAGCCCAGCGACGGCATCAGCGCCTTCTGCGGAATAGTCTTCCGGGATTTCGAGCGACATAGGGGCCGGCGGCATCCGCAGGCGTGATCGTGTAGCTCACGATCGGCAGTCCGCCCGACAGGCGCAGCTGCTCGAGAATCGCGTCGGTATTGTTCGGGTCCAGCTTCTCGCCGGTCATCTGCTCGTAGGCGTAGATCGCCTTGGTGACGTTGGAACCCATGTGGCCATCGATGACGCCCGGAGAAATGCCGGCGCGATCGAGGAAGACCTGCAATGGCGACGATCTCCGGCTTCGATTTGTCCTTCAGCGTGATGACGGGCTCTGGGGTGGTGCCGGTTGCGCCTCGATGTCGGGCATCTGCTGATCGGGATCGATCGAGGCATAGTCGTCGTCGTTCGTGCGGATAGCCCTGGCCGCTCGTTGCCCGGATAGGGCTGATCGTCGAGCGGCTCGCGCTGGATCTCGGCATCGCGCGGGATGGCGCCGGTGACGGCGCCGCGCTCCGCGTAACGACGTGTCGCCATAGCGTGATCGCTGTCGGAATAGTAGGGGTCGTTGTTGACTGGTCAGGTTAGACCTCGCGCGAGCCGGGCGGCGCGCGGATAATAGCTGCGTGGCGCGCATCTCGGTGGCGACGACATTGCCGTAGCTGTCGATCAGGACGCGGTGGCCGCTGCGATCGCGGGATGATAGACGTCGGCGCCCGGCGGAATGTAGTCGATGATTGCGCCGTCCGGGGTCACCAGTACGACATCGCTGCTGGCGGCGGCCGTACTGCTGCGCATCTGCATCGGGCGCGACAGCGGTCAGAGCAAGCAGCCAGTAGCAGCAAGGGACAAACGCCGATTTCAGAAAGCGATTCACGTCTTTCACCTCGAGCAGTGGCTGCGCCGACACACACCTGCAAATTTTGACGCTAATGTGGAAATTATGGATTCGTACTGAACAAAAGATGAAAAAAACTGTGATTCTTGCTGCGTCTAAACGTTTGCGTTTCGTAAGCAGGTTCCATCAGGAGGCGCCGGTTGCTGCCGAGCCGTCTTCTGGCCATCAATTGACGAACGGCCGAGCGGATCCTAACGCTACGGCAGCTCAAAGATGAGGAGGAGTCGCGATGATCGAATTTGCCGCCGCCAAGGGGCCGCGCCTGATGCTGGACGAAACATCCGTGATGGATATCGGCGGATGCATCGTCGACGGCGTCGATATCGCGCCGATGCGCGCCATTCCCGACGACGGCGATCCGCGCATCGATCATTCGCTGGAGGGCTTTCTCTTCACCTGCGGTCCGGATCACATCCGCCATCCGCGAACCGATCCCGGGCGCGGACGGACGGCAAGAGTCTATCCGCTGCACGGTTCGGCCTCCGGCCATCCGGCCAAGGTTCTGTGGACCAAATTCGAGAACGGCAACGCCGAGTGCCGCGCCGATATCGATATCGTGACCGTCGAAGGACTGCCGCAGCGGATCGAACGGCTTTGGCGCATCGATGGCGCGACGGGCGAAGTGTCGCTGGACGACCGGGTCGTCAATACCAGCGATCAGACGGTGCCGGTCTTCCTGATGTACCATATGAATACCGGCGGCAAATGGTTCGACGACGGCGTACGCGGCTCGAAGGCCAGATGCTCGAAGGCGGCGGTTTCCCCTGGACCTTCGGCGAAGAGCTTGGCGGCATCTTCTGCGTCGCGGCGCCGGCGACGCGAGGATGGCTTTGCCGAAGTCCGGCTCGGCCCGATCGCTGCCGTCGGCGGCAAGACGCTGCGGGTGCGCTTCCGCACCGACACGCTGCCGCTATCTGCAGGTCTGGCGGAACCAGAAGGCGCCGGCGCACGTGCTCGGCATCGAGCCGGTTTCGCATCGCTGGGTATCGCGCGACGAGCTTCAGGCGGCCGGTGAATTCAACATGCTGGAGCCCGGCGAAAGCCGCAGCTATGCGCTTCGCTTTGCCTTCGTTTGAGGCGAACTGTTGTTGACGCTTGCCGGTCTGGCGTCGTAGACCTTCTGCCCTCCATTTTGAGGAGGACATGACGATGGATATCCGCCAGATCGACGACGAATATTCGGTTTCCGGCCAGATCACCGCTGGAGGATCTCGATCAGATCAAGGCGCATGGGCTTCAAGTCGATCGTCTGCCATCGCCCGG
The DNA here is from genome assembly GCA_963838565.1 of uncultured Alphaproteobacteria bacterium. Lineage (GTDB taxonomy): Bacteria > Pseudomonadota > Alphaproteobacteria > Rhizobiales > Rhizobiaceae > Rhizobium. The sequence goes on along the minus strand of CAWIRO010000014.1, from coordinate 68,558 downwards.
ACCAGGAAAGCCCGGACCAGACGCCGTTTTCCGTCATCGAAGCCCGCGCCAAGGAGCTCGGCCTCGACATCGCGCATGTGCCCGTCGGGCCGATGGGCGTGACCGAGGAAGCGGTGCAGGGCATGGTCGACGCGCTCGACGAATTCCCGCGGCCGATGCTCGGCTATTGCCGCTCCGGCGCGCGCTCGACCGCGATCTATCAGAAGACGCATCATATCCGCGGCTGAGCTCCACTTCCGGCGCGCGATTCAGGGCGTTGCCGGTCAGCGCCGTTCACCTTCATCACAACATCAGGAGAATACCATGAGCATCAAGCGTATCGACGTCGGCGCCCGCATGAGCGGCGCAGTCATCCACGGCAACACCGTCTACCTCGCCGGTCAGGTCGGCGAAGGCGAAAGCGTCACCGATCAGTGCAAGTCGGCGCTCGCCGAAGTCGATCGTCTGCTCGCTGCCGCCGGTTCCAACAAGTCGAAGATCCTGCAGACGCTGATCTATCTCTCGGACATGTCCTACTTCGCCGAAATGAACGCCGCCTGGGAAGCCTGGGTCGATCCGAGCCAACACGCCGGCTCGCGCCACCAGCGAAGCCAAGCTCGCTGCGCCGAAGTACAAGGTCGAGTTCACCGTCACCGCCGCGATCGACTAAGTCTGACGTCACTGCGCTGTTTCGAAGGCCGGTGAGTTCGCACTCACCGGCTTTTTGCTTGCGCAATTTCCGACAGCGTGCGCGTCGGCGTGATCGCTTCGGGATCGAGCTTCGATCTCGATGATCGCCGGCTTGCCGCTGGCGCGCGCGCGCTCGAAGGCTGGGCGCGAAATCCTCGGTCTTCTCCACCGTCTCGCCATGGCCGCCATAGGCGCGGGCAAAGGCTGCGAAATCCGGATTGGTCAGATCCGTGCCGCTGACGCGGCCGGGATATTCCCGCTCCTGATGCATGCGGATGGTGCCGTAGATGCCGTTGTTGATGACGAGCGCGATGATCGGCAGGTCGTAGCGCACGGCGGTCGCGAATTCCTGGCCGTGCATCAGGAAGCAGCCGTCGCCGGCAAAGCAGATCACCTCGCGCTCGGGAAAGAGCCGCTTGGCGGCAACGGCAGCCGGCAAGCCATAGCCCATCGAGCCGGACGTCGGCGCGGCCTGCGTGTTGAAGCGGCGGAAGCGATGGAAGCGGTGCAGCCAGGTGGCGTAGTTGCCGGCGCCGTTGGTGAAGATCGTATCGGCTGTTCGGTATTGGCCTCGATCCAGTCCATGATCGGCCCCATCTGCACGGCGCCGGGGCCGGTCTGCGGCGGCTTCGACCAGGAGAGATAGGCCTCGTGCATGCGCTCCGTCCGCTCCGCCCAGCGCGGTTCGGCGGGCGCTTCGAGATCGGCGAGTGCCGCGACGAAATCGGCGGCGACGCGCAGATCGCCAGATCCGGGCGGTAGACGCGGCCGAGTTCGGACGGATCGGGATAGACGTGGACGAGCGATTGCTGCCGGGTAGGGGATGTCGATCAGCGTATAGCCCGAGGACGGCATTTCCGACATGCGGCCGCCGAGCAAGATCAGCAGGTCGCTCTCCTTGATCTCCTTCGCCAGCGCCGGATTGATGCCGATGCCGACATCGCCGGCATAGCTCGGATGCAGATGATCGAACAGCATCTGGCGGCGGAAGGAGCAGCCGACCGGCAGCTTGAAGCGCTCGGCGAAGTCCTGAAAGTCGGCCACCGCATCCGCATCCCAGCGCGTGCCGCCGAGGATGACCATCGGACGCTCGGCCCGCGAGCAGCCGCATATAGAAATCGTCGATCTGGCGGCGGCCGGGATGAGCCGCGACGCGCGCATAAGGCTTGGCACGCGGCGCCTCCACCTCGTCGCGCAGCATGTCCTCCGGCAGCGTCAGCACCACCGGGCCGGGGCGGCCGGAGGTGGCGACGGCAAAGGCGCGGGTGACGAATTCCGGGATGCGGGCGGCATCGTCGATCTCGCCCACCCATTTGGCGATATTCGGTGAAGGCGCGGCGGAATTCGACCTCCTGGAAGGCCTCGCGCTCGCGGGCATCGCGCTGCACCTGGCCGATGAAGAGGATCATCGGGATCGAATCCTGCCGGGCGATATGAAGGCCGGCCGACGCGTTGGTCGGCGCCCGGGCCGCGGGTGACCATGCAGATGCCGGGTTCGCCGGTCAGCCGGCCCCAGCAATCGGCCATCATCGCCGCGCCGCCTTCCTGGCGGCAGACGATCACGTCGATATCGCTGTCGTACAGCGCATCGAGCACGGCGAGAAAGCTTTCGCCGGGAACGCAGGAAAGCCGCGTCACGCCGTTTGCCTTCAGCGCCTCGACGATCAGTTCGCCGCCGGTCTTCTTCATGATGCCGATTTCCTTCTCCTGTCCGGTGCGCTCCAATTCCTCGAGTTCCGCCAGAACCTCCTCCTGATGCTCGCCGAGCCGCGGGCTCGGCCTTTCGTAACGCAGCGGCGTTTCCGAAAGCACGACCGGCGTCCTCACGCCGGGGATGACGGTGCCGGCCGCATCCGCGAGATCGATCCGCAGGCCGCGTGCCTGGACCTGCGGATCGGCGAACATTTCCTCGATCGTGTTGATCGCGCCGGCAGGCACCGCATTCTCCTCGCAGGCTCTCAGCAGGTCGCGCCTTCTGCCATTTCAGCGTTTCGGTCGAGACCAGGCGGCGCACCTCGTCGCGATTGGCGACGCGGGCCTTGTTGGTCGCAAAGCGCTCGTCGTCGGCGACTGCCATCGATGCCGAGGATCGTGCAGAGACGCCGGAACTGGCCGTCATTGCCGACGGCGAGGATCAGGTAGCCGTCCGCGGTCGGCACGACCTCATAGGGCGAGATATTGGGATGCGCATTGCCGAGCCGGGTCGGTGCGCGGCCGGAGATCAGGTAGTTCATGTTCTGATTGGCGAGCACGGCGGACTGCACGTCGAGCAGCGCCATGTCGACGAGCTGGCCTTCGCCGGTCTTCAGGGCGTGGATCAGAGCCGCCTCGATCGCCGAGACCGCATAGATGCCGGTAAAGATATCGGCGATGGCGACGCCTGCCTTCATCGGCTGGCCGTCCGGCTCGCCGGTGATCGACATGAAGCCGGACATGCCCTGGACGATGTAATCGTAGCCCGCGAGATTGGCATAGGGGCCGGTCTGGCCGAAGCCGGTGATCGAGCAATAGACGAGTTTCGGATTGACCTTGCGCAGGCTCTCGTAATCGAGCCCGTATTTCACCAGGCCGCCGAGCTTGAAATTCTCGATCAGCACGTCGGCGGTGGCGACCAGGCGGCGCACGAGAGACTGGCCTTCCTCGGTCTTCAGGTCGGCGGTGATCGAACGCTTGTCGCGATTGGCGGAGTGGTAATAGGCGGCCGAGAGGTTTTCACCGTCCGCGCCCTCGACGAAGGGCGGCCCCCATTGGCGGGTATCGTCGCCGCCTTCCGGATTTTCGACCTTGATGACGTCGGCGCCGAGATCGGCGAGCATCTGGCCCGCCCAAGGGCCGGCCAGGACGCGGGCGAGCTCGATGACCCTGATGCCGGAAAGCGGCGGTTTCTTGTTACTGCCCGTCATGTTCCTCCCGAGAACGGATCTACGGCGCCCGTGTGGCCTCAGATGTATCGGATACCGGCTTGGATGCAAAGCGCCGCTCGCGCCAGAGAATATAGAGGCCCGACGCGATGATGATGAAAATGCCGAGCCATTTGATCGGCGTCCGGGAAGTCGCCGAAGACCAGCCAGGCGAAGATCGTCGCCGAAACGATCTCGAAATACTGCAGCGGCGCGAGCGTCGAGGCTGGTGCGGCGCGATAGGCGTAGACGCCGAGAATGCCGGCGATTGCGGCCATGACGCCGACACCCAGCAAGATAGAACAGGGCGAGCGCCGATCGGCACGACCGGATCGAAGACGTCCGAGCCGGTGCCGTCGCCGATGAAGAGCAGGATGGCGCAGAACAACATGCCCCAGACACCCGTCTGGAACTGCATCGGCCACGGGTCTTCCCGATGCGACAGCACGCGGGTCATCAGCGCGAAGATGGCGATGCAGAGCGCGCTGACGACCGGCAGCAGCGCCACGAAGCCGACCTCCTGGAAGCTCGGCTGGATGATCAGCATCGCGCCGAAGAAGCCGACGCCGCAGGCCGTATAACGCCGCCAGCCGATCGTCTCCTTCAGGAAGATGCTGCAGAGGATCGTCAGGATGATCGGCTCGACGAAGAAGATGGCGATGGCATCGGCAACCTCCATGACTTTCAGCGTCGTGACGAAGCTGACCATCGAAATGGTAATGATCGCCGCCGCGGATCGCATGGTAGCCGCTCTGCCGCCAGGTGAAGGCCGCCCAGCTCCGCGCAAGAGCACGATCGGCAGCATGAAGAGTGCCTGGACGACGAAGCGCGCCGGCGGTGATTTCCGCCGACGGGATCGTGACGATCGCCAGCTTCGCAGAAGATGTCGATCAGCGGCGACACGAGCACCGAAAGGAACATCAGCAGCAGGGCCGATTGTCACCTCGGAGGGACGCATTCGTCGGCAGCGCGGCGCTGTTCATTCCAAGGTCCTTTGCGTCAGGACCTTGCCGTTGCTCTGTCGCACCAATCGGCAAAAGCCGAAATCGCAGCTTCGCGCACCGATCTCGTTCAGCGTTTCGTGCCGCATGTCCTGATATATCTCAGTGGTGATATGGGAGAAGCCGTGCCTTTTCAAATCGATTTGACAGCCAGATCACTGCTTTTCCGCGCTCGGTCGCCGGGTCCTGCGCCGCCGCCGACGAGATGGATCGGCAGGTCTCTGCGGCAGCCTGATCGAGATGGTGCTTTCTGTGGCGCGCGGAAGGTCAGGTCGAAAATGTCGAGCCAGAGCGAAACGGAGGCATCGAAGCCGCAGAGCGGATCGGCGATGTATTTGTCGACCTCCGCAGGGATCGCGCGACAGCCAATCGAACTCCGTGCGGCGGTTGGGGATCGATTTGCCCCAGGCGTCGAAGGTCAGCTTCGGCAGAAGCCCGCTCGGTACGTCCGAGCCTTTCAGCATGCGTTCTCGGCTAGCAGGATGACCTGCGCGGCGCGGCCCGGCGAGGCCGGCGGTTGAAATTCGAATTCCACACGGCGACCGCATCGAATTTGTCCGGATGGGTCACCGCCGCGTTCAGCGCGATCAGGCCGCCCATGGAATGGCCGAAGAGGATGACCGGCAGGCCGGGATGCGCGGCGGCGGCATGATCGCGCATTGCCGCAACATCGGCGATGACGCTGCCCGACGCCGTCTCGCCGCGCGAAGCGGCCGATCGGTGCGTCCGCAGCCGTCGTCTCGCCATGGCCGCGGTGATCATGGGCGTAGACATGATAGCCGTGCGCGGCCATGCGCCTCGGCGAAGTGCGCGTAACGCTTGGAATGCTCGGCCAGGCCGTGGCAGATCAGCAGAATGCCGCGCGGGCCGCCCTGCGGCGGCGATGATGATAGGCGAGCGTCGCTCCGTCGGACTGTCCTAGATGCCATTGCGTTTCGGCGAAACATGTCGTATCCTCCCCGTGCTGGCGAACAGAGTCAGATTGCGCGGCAGAATTGCAACATGGAGCGTAGGTCGATGCTCACGGAAATGAATTTCCGCGCTTTGCGATTCAGGGTTGCAGACCAGTCCGGCTTCAAGCTGCTTATTTGTTCCTGTATTGTTCTTTGTTGGAGGCGTGGAATGAGCAGGATTGGCTTCTGCGTTTTGCAGCATGTTCTCGTCGTCGATGGTCGTTGCCGGTGCGTGCGCTGGCGCAGGAGGAAGCCGGGGCCGGACGCGATTCATTCTGGCCGCAAGCTGGCAGCCGGCATTCTGCGCAGACGAACCAGCAGAAGCCGGAGTGCAGCAGTCAGACCGAAGGAGCGCTTCGATGCGACGAATTTCTCGCTGCACGGTCTCTGGCCGATGCGGCAGGAACTATTGCGGCGTCTCCGAGGATCTGCAGGCGGCCGACAAGGAGGCGACTGGCAAAGAGCTGCCGGAGGTTCAAGCTGTCGGCGAGAACCGCGTCGGCGCTGGCCAAGGCCATGCCCGGAACGCAATCCGGTCTCGAGCGGCATGAATGGATCGAGACACGGCACCTGCACGAAGATGAGCGCCGATGACTATTTCGGCGCTGCGATCCGCCTGATCGATGAGCTCAACGGCTTCGGCCGTGCGCGATCTTTTTGCCGCAGAATATCGGCAAGACGCTCGAAGGCGGAACCGATCAAGGCGGCTTTCGACAAGAGCTTCGGCGAGGGAGCGGGCGAGCGCGTGAAGATGAGCTGCCGCCGCGCCGGCGGCGTACGCGTGATCACGCGAACTGACGATCGGCCTGTCGGAGGATGCGGGTTCATCGCAGACGGCGCCGATGCGGGTCTTGCGAAACTGATCCAGAGCGCCGGCAGCACATCCTTCGGCTGCGATCAAGGCGTCGTCGACGCCGCGGGGTTCTGACGGGAAAGATCTGCGCGGATAATGCCTCGGACAAGCCGGTTTCGGCGTTGCCCGAGGCGCCGGGTTTCGCCTACATAGCGGCACAATTCTCAAGTTTCCGCCCGGGAGCAGCGCATCTATGGCACGTCAGTTCATCTATCACATGGCCGGCCTGAACAAGGCCTATGGCACCAAGAAGATCCTGGAGAATATCCATCTCTCCTTCTATCCCGACGCCAAGATCGGTATTCTCGGCCCGAACGGCGCCGGTAAGTCGACCGTGCTGCGCATCATGGCCGGCCTCGACAAGGAATATACCGGCGAGGCCTGGCTCGCTGAAGGCGCCACCATCGGCTACCTGGCGCAGGAGCCGCAGCTCGATCCGACCAAGACCGCGCTCGAAAACGTCATGGAAGGCGTCGCCGACAAGACGGCGATCCTCGACCGCTACAACGAACTGATGATGAACTATTCCGACGAGACGGCGGAAGAGGGCGCCAAGCTCCAGGACATCATCGACAGCCAGAACCTCTGGGACCTGGAAAGCCAGGTCGAGATGGCGATGGACGCGCTGCGCTGCCCGCCGGGCGATGCCGACGTCACCAACCTCTCCGGCGGTGAACGCCGCCGTGTGGCGCTCTGCAAGCTGCTGCTGTCGCAGCCGGACCTGCTGCTGCTCGACGAACCGACCAACCATCTCGACGCCGAAACCATCGCCTGGCTCGAAAAGCACCTGCGCGACTATCCGGGCGCCGTGCTGATGATCACCCACGACCGCTACTTCCTCGACAACGTCACCGGCTGGATCCTCGAACTCGACCGCGGCCGCGGCATTCCCTACGAAGGCAACTACTCGGCCTATCTGCAGGCCAAGGCCAAGCGCATGCAGCAGGAAGGCCGCGAAGAAGCCTCGCCGCCAGAAGGCGATTTCGCCGCGAGCAGGAATGGATCGCTTCCAGCCCGAAGGCCCGTCAGGCGAAGTCCAAGGCCCGTATCCGTGCCTATGACGAACTGGTCGATGCCGCCGACAATCAGCGTCCCGGCGACGCGCAGATCATCATTCCGGTCGGCGAGCGCCTCGGTCAGGTCGTCATCGAGGCCGAGAACCTCACCAAGGGCTATGGTGATCGCGTGCTGATCGACGAACCTGTCGCTTCAAGCTGCCGCCGGGTGGCATCGTCGGCGTCATCGGCCCGAACGGTGCCGGCAAGACGACGCTGTTCCGGATGATCACCGGCCAGGAAAAGCCGGATAGCGGCTGATATCCGCATCGGCGATACGGTCGATCTTGGTTATGTCGACCAGAGCCGCGACGCGCTCGACGGCAACAAGACCGTCTGGGAGGAAATCTCCGGCGGCGCCGAAGTCATCAAGCTCGGCAAGTTCGAAATGAATTCGCGCGCCTATTGCGGCGCCTTCAACTTCAAGGGCGGCGACCAGCAGCAGAAGGTCGGCAACCTTTCCGGCGGTCAGCGCAACCGCGTGCACCTCGCCAAGATGCTGAAGGCCGGCGGCAACGTCCTCCTGCTCGACGAACCGACCAACGACCTCGACACCGAAACGCTGGCAGCGCTTGAGGATCGCGCTCGAAAACTTCGCCGGCTGCGCCGTCATCATCAGCCACGATCGCATGTTCCTCGACCGCCTGGCGACGCATATCCTCGCCTTCGAAGGCGACAGCCATGTCGAATGGTTCGAAGGCAACTTCGAAGACTACGAGCAGGACAAGATCCGCCGCCTCGGCGTCGGAATCGCATCAATCCGAGCCGCGTGACCTACAAGCGCCTGACGCGCTGATCGTCTCTACGACCTTGAGCGTCGAAAGCCTCGGCGACAGCCGGGGCTTTTTGCGTTGTTTGGCCAGTCGCTTTTCTGAGCAGGGAATTTCGTGAACAGAGCGGATTCACGCTTGCCAGCACTTCGCAAATCACATAAAGATATCTTTATATGTTGATTGGGTCGAATGATGGCTGAGATCTGTGAGACTTGGATTGGATGCGCTGGTGGACGTCCTGAAGGCGGCCGGCGAGCCGACGCGCCTGCGTCTCCTGGCGCTTCTTGCCGCCGGCGACCTGACCGTGACCGATCTTACCGAAATTCTCGGCCAGTCGCAGCCCCGCATTTCGCGGCATCTGAAACTGCTCGGCGAGGCCGAACTGATCGACCGCTATCAGGAGGGCGCCTGGGCCTATTTCCGGCTGAGGCAGGACGGCAAGGCGGCGGCGCTGGTGCGCGACGCTGCTGGCGCATGCATCCGAGAACGATCCGGTCATCCTGCGCGACGGCGAGCGGCTTGCTGCCGTGAAGCGTCAGCGCGCCGAGCGGGCGCAGGCCTATTTCAGCCGCAACGCCGCCGAGTGGGACGAGCTTCGCCGCCTGCATGTCGCCGACGAGGAGGTCGATGCCGCCGTCATCAAGCTGCTCGGCAATCAGCCGGTCGACTCGCTGCTCGATCTCGGCACCGGCACCGGCCGCATGCTGCGAGCTGCTCTCCGGGCTCTATCGCCGTGCGCTCGGCGTCGATGCCAGCCGCGACATGCTGAGCGTCGCACGCGCCAATCTCGACAGGGCCGGCATCACCAAGGCCTCGGTGCGGCATGCCGACATTCTGCAACCTGCCGCTTCGAGGGGCAGGACTTCGACCTGGTCACCATCCATCAGGTTCTGCACTTCCTCGACCAGCCGGAAGTCGCGATCGCCGAGGCAGCGCGAATGCTCGCGCCCGGCGGACGGCTCGTGATCATCGATCTCGCGCCGCATGGGCTCGAATATCTTCGCGACGAGCACGCGCATGTTCGCCTCGGTTTCTCGCACCAGTCGATGTCCGACTGGTTGCGCAAGGCGGGGCTCGATGTCGAGCAGGCCGTCGATCTTCATCCGGGTCTGCAGGGCGAGACAGGGGCTGACAGTCACCATCTGGCTTGCGCGCGATCCGAGGCGTCTCATTGCATCCGAGGGCGTAGAAGCACAGCCTATTGGCCGGAGAGATATGAAATGGCTTTGAACACCGGTGACCGCCGCAATATCGGCATTTCCTTCGAGTTCTTTCCGCCGAAGTCGGAGGAAATGGAAGGTCAGCTCTGGAATGCCGTCGGCGAACTGCAGGACTGGAATCCGGATTTCGTCTCGGTGACCTATGGTGCTGGCGGAACGACGAAGGCGCCGACGCTGACGGCCGTGCACGCGGATTCCTCAGCGAGACGCCGCTTGCGACCGCATCGCATCTCACATGCGTCGGTGCGACGAAGGAAGAGACGCATCAGGTGATCGACAATTTCCGTCGCGCCGGCGTTAAGCATTTCGTGGCGCTGCGCGGCGATGCGCCGGGCGGGGTCGGGGTTCCCTATCAGCCGCATCCAGGCGGTTACGCCAATGCGGCCGCTCTTGTGGCCGGTCTCGCGCGAGATCGGCGATTTCGAGATTTCGGTTTCCGCCTATCCGGAAAAGCACCCGGAGAGCCAGGATGTCGGCCGCCGATATCGACATGCTGAAGCGTAAGGCTGACAACGGCGCTGATCGCGCGCTGACGCAGTTCTTCTTCGACAACGACAATTTCGAGCGTTATCTGGAGAAGGTGCGGGCTGCGGGCATCAAAATCCCGATCGTCCCGGGCATCATGCCGATCCAGAACCTGACGCAGCTGAAGCGCTTTGCCAGCGCTTGCGGCACTGTCATCCCGGCCTTTCTCGATGAGCGCTTTGCCGGTCTCGATGACAAGGTCGGAAGAACGGCTGAAGGTTGCGGCAGATGTCGCGGTCGAACAGATCGAGGATCTCGTCCGCCGCGGGCTGCACGAGTTTCATCTCTATACCATGAACCGCTCGCCGCTTGTCTCGGCTGTGCTCAGCAACCTCGGCCTCAATCGTGAAGGCGCGAAGAGGGCTGGTGCCGCCGCCTAAGGCGTGCTCCATGACGAAATGAAAAAGCGCATGCCGGGCGGTGGCATGCGCTTTTAATTCGGTGAACTGTTAGCTTCTCAGGAGCTAGGTATTCCAGTCATAGGGTTCGTCGAGCGCTCAGATAAAGAGCATGGACAAGACGAACGCGAACGCTGCACTGACCAACAGGACATTCAAGGATCGTGTGATTCCCATGTCTGCCTCCTCGCGTTAACCAGTGTATAATATGTCGGGATTGTGTCGGCTGGAAAGCGGATTCTATGCTGCAACGCAGCGGCAGCCTGTGGATGCAACGGCTACCTATCAGCTAACCAATTGGAATTAGCCGGTAAATTCCTGTGAAATTTTTTTCACACATTTTAACGGCGCGTTAAATTAGGCGACTGGCGGTTAACAGTGGCGGCAACATAAAGGCATGCCCGGAAACCGCTGATATGGCCGAATAAATCGAAATCGCGCTCCGCCTCTCCGGGACGCGATCGAAATTGGCGGTCTTTGTCGAATTAAGGTGCTCAGAGCGCGTTCAGCAGCCCGAGGGTTGCCCAGCCGTCGGCCGGCATGCCGAGGCGCTGCTGCTCCTTCTGGATGGCGACGCGCGTGCCGGAACCGAGGATGCCGTCGATCTTGCCGACATCGTGGCCGTGCGACTGCAGCTTGGTCTGCAACGCCTTCATCTCATCGTCGCGCAGGCCCTGTTCCGGGGTGCCCTTGAGGTAGGGCGGTGCGCCGGCAAGGCGGGTGGCGAAATAGGCGGCCGACGTCGTGTAGATGAACGACTTGTTCCATTCGAGATAGATGTTGAAATTCGGATAGGTCGATGAAGGCCGGACCCATGGCGGCCCTGCGGGAGGACGAGGTCGCCGGCAGATTGCCGAAGCTGGTGTTGCCGTCGCGCGGCTTGACGCCGAGCGCGAACCATTCGCCGGCCGTCATGCGTGCCGCCGAGGCCGGACTTTTCCCAGGGCAGGTTGTCGGGGACGGTGACTTCCTGCATCCAGGGCTGGCCGCGTTCGAAGCCGAGGCTGCTGGATGAACTTCGCGGCCGTCAGGATCGCGTCCGGGCGCGCTCTGCTTCAGGTTGACATGGCCGTCGCCGTCGCCATCCATGCCGTAAGCGATGATGTCGCGCGGCAGCATCTGCACCTGGCCGATTTCGCCGGCCCAGGCGCCGGTATTGGTCGCCGGGTCGAGGTCGCCATGCTGGACCATTTCGATGAGCGCGATCAGCTGCGGGCGGAAAAGTTCCGGGCGGCGGCAGTCATGCGCCAGCGTGACCAGCGCGTTGCGGGTGTTGAAATCGCCCTGGACGGCGCCGAAATCGGTTTCCATCGCCCAGAAGGCGGTGATGACACCGGGCGGAACGCCGAATTCCTGCTCGGCCTTGGCGAAGACATCGGCATACTGCTTCATCTTCTGGCGGCCGATATCGAGGCGCGCCTGGCTGACGGTGCGCTGCGAGAATTCGAGGAAGGTCTGCTTGAAGACGCCCTGGCGCACGATCGCGGCTCAGCACCTTCGGATCGATCTGCGGCGCCGGCCAGCGCCTTGTCGACGGCTTCGGCCGAGGCGCCGGCGGCGATCGCATCGGCCTTGACGCCGTGCGAGGAACGTCGGAGAGATCGCCGCCGCAGGCCGCTGCGGAGCCTGTGGCGGCGCAGACGCTGCAGTGGACGCCGCAGGAGCGCAAGCCTGCTGCGAGCCAATGCGGAGCGGCTGTTGTCGCTGCAAGCAGAAGAGCAAGTGCAGAGCGGCTTGCGAGCGAGCGGTGCATAGGATCGGTCCTTATATGCGAAAGAATGGTGTCGCTTTCACAGATGAATGTGACGGAAGCAAGAAAGATCGGCGGACGTTACTACGAATTTCTGTCCTTCGAAACGGCTGCGACCCAGTTGTTCCAGTTCTTTGCGCGAACCGGCAAAGACGTTGATGTCGCGTCGGCCCCTTGATGCCGGGGATCACGCCGGTCGAGGTGTATTGCCAGAAGGCCCAGCGGCGGTCGGCATAGATCACTTCGCGGATGCTTGGCGACCGAACGGACCCAGAAATGATAGTCCTTGAACTAGCCGACGAGATTGTCGCGGTGGAAATCGACCGAGGTATAGATGATCGGCCGCTTGCCGTAATAGGCTTCCAGCCGGTCCATGAAGCGCTTGCATTTCGGTCGCGCACGGTCACCGGCGATCGGGCCGGTAGCGGCAGGTCTTCGATTCGCCGTTCCATTCGACGTCGAGCACCGGCGGCAGGCAGCATCGCATTCTTCGGCACGTTGTGGATGAACCAGTCGGCCTGCTCGTCGGCGGTCGAGCAGAAATAGTAGAAGTGATAGGGCGCATAGGGGATGCCGGCGGCGCGGGCGTCGCTGCCAGTATTCGTTGAAGCGCGGGTCGACCCGGTCCTTGCCTTCGGTCGCCTTGATGAAGGCGAAGGAGACGCCGGAGTCTCTTCACCGTCTGCCAGTCGATGTCGCCCTGCCATTTCGAGATGTCGATGCCGTGGATCTGGTGTGCTGCTGCGGGTGTTCGCGCCCGAAATCCTGCGGATCCGTGTCCTTGAAACGTGTCTTCGGCGTGACGGATGCTGTCTCGAGACAGATCATAGTCCGTGAGGTGCAGCCGGCCAGCAGGATGGCCAAGGGCAATACGCAGAACAGAAGCCGGCGCATGAGGTGTCCCGTCGTGAACCGAATGATCTACGTTGCCTCCACGAGTCCTGACCTTCGAAATGACGAGTCCTTCGGAGGCGTGAACCTCCCTTGTTCATCATATCAACGTAAAAAATGGGTTAGTTTCAAGCGAAATTCACTGAAGCTGCTGGCGTCCGAGACGATTCGCATCGACCGCGCCAGGCATAGACCGCCGCCAGGCATAGTCCGAACGACCATCTGGCGTGAATGTTAGCTTGCATCGGCGCTTGCGCTTGCCAGGACCGTCGCGCAGATCGGCGCGCGGCGTGACGTGGAATTGCTTGCAAGCCAGGCCTGCAGCATCGTGCCGGAACCAGCGCGGCAGGCGCTCCTGCTGGCCGAAATCGACGATGTGCAGCTGAGCCGCCGGGGTTGAGTGCGGCGATCGCCGCGTCGATCGCGCTGTTCCCAATCCGGGATCATCGACAGCGCATAGGAAATCAGGATGCGGTCGAAGCCGCTGACGCCGAATTCGCGTGGCGTGAAGGCCGTCGCGTCGGCAACGCGGAAGTCCGGCATCGTCGGCCTTCGTCGGCGAAAGTCTTGCGCGCCGAGATCAGCATTTCCGCGGAAATATCGAGGCCGATAGAGCTTGGCGCTCGGGAAAGTGCCGATGCGGCGAGCGCCAGATTGCGGCCGGTGCCGCAGCCGACTTCCAGCAGCGCTGCCGCCGTCCGGAACGTCGAGATTGCGGATCGTGCGTATCGCGGCCGAGCAGATAGTATTTGCGGGTCAGATCGTAGATATGCCGCTGGTAGCGGTACATCCGGTCCATGCGGTCGGCATGGCTTCCGGCTTTGCTGCCAGATCGGTGCCGATCTCGGTCATGCCTTCTTCCCGTAGATGTGGAAGCCGCCATAGATCGCCGAGCGATCCGTGCGGTCAAGCTCGCTGCGACTGCTCTTCGAAATAGTCCCACTGGTCGCGAATCGCCGGCGAGAGGCGGCCTTCGATGATGCTCTTTTCGGCGGCGGTGCGGAAGATGACGCGGGCGCCGGCGCGCGGCCGTGCGGGTGATCTCGCGCCCAGAGATCGTTCAGCTGTCGGTCGGTCATCCAGTCCTGCGCGTCGAGCAGGACGTAGCGGTCGACGCGAGGCGGCCGGCTTGCTTGGCCAGAAGCTCGGTGAAGCTTGCATGGTGGACATTGACGCGCTCGACATTGTCGCGGATCGTCTCGTAGTGCTGCCGGCCTGCAGATAGGTCGGCAGCTGGCCTTCGTCGCGGCATCGGATAGCGGCGGGCGAAGGCCTGCCAGGCGAAATAGTTTTCGCTGCAGCGGGAAGTGGCAGGCGAGCTTTTCCAGGCGCTGGCGCAGCACCGGCGCAATCGACTGATCGGCGGCTAGGCTCGCGAGTTCGTCGATATTGCTGCGGCGGAATGCCGAGACCGAACAGCGAGCTCTTGCGGCTGGTGATCCAGCGCATGACCGGGCTGTCGAAGAGCGGCGCGATCTGCTCGTCGAAGAATTGGCGCTGTTCGCGCATCGAGCGGGTTTTCGTCATCTCGCTCGAGATCGACGCCGTGCAGGCGGGCAAGCAGATGGGCGGCGCCGATGAAGCGGCCGAGCAGGCCGGTCTCGATAGATATTGCGGTCGAAGACGGTGATGCGGCGGCGACCGTAAGCTTGCGGCCGTTCCAGTAGGCGCGCGTCGCATCGTCGAGCTTCGGCGCGATGAACGGGTCGAAGGCCTGGCTGTTGCGAGCGCTCGTTGGGCATGGCGAGGAAGCGGACGAGATCGGCATGGCCGGGCAGATGCTTGAAGGCGGCGAGCTTCAGGCGGTTCAGCGCGATGTGGTGCGGATTGAGATCGACGACGTCGATGCGAGGCCGGCGCCTTGGAGAGATAGGCGAGCATGTTGCAGCCGCCGGAGCCGATGGTGACGATGCGATGATGCGGCTGCAGCTCCATCGCCTGCATGTCGACATCCGGATCCTCCCAGATCTGCGGATAGACGAGGCCGGAGAAGAGCAGGCCGAAAAGACGTTCCGAAAAGCCGTCCTTGGAAAATGCCTTGTGGCGGAGAAGAGCGTCCTTGAGTTTCCGGTTCTTACGGAAGCCGGTATCCGGTGCAAATTCCGTCATATGAGTCTGTCACCCTTTTAGCGTTCAGGGCGTGTAACCCGTCCCTGCTACAGTTTGATGACGCAGACTGTGGGTCGGCTTTCTACAGGAATTGCTTGTCGGATGAAACGCCGCTTACGTCGATGTGCTCTTTTTTGTGAAAGCGTTTCCTGCTTCTCTCCGCTTGTGGAGGGAATGACATGCGACCTGTTCTGCGTACCTTTAAGGCGCTCACCGCGACCGTCGTCGCCATCGTGGCCGGCGGGGCGATCTGGCTTTACGTCCGGCCACCGGAGCTCCTGCGGGTCGGCGACGGGTATGCAGCAAAGATCGTCTGCTCGAACGTGTTCATTGCGGGGCGAGATCCGCAGGCAGTGCTCAATAACGATGTGCAGGCGCCCGGCAATCCGCTGCTGCGGTTGGTGCGCATTTCGGTCGATCGTGAGCAGGGGCATGTGACGGCGCGCATTCTGGGGCTCTTTGCACCCGGATATGCACTCTATCGCGGGGCGCTTGGCTGCACGAGCGTGCCTGACGGCGATTTTGAGGCCGCCGCCCGTGCCGCGCCCTTACGATGCGCCTCCACCGGCTGAGGAAAATACGGCCTTGTGGCCGGAAGGCGAGGGCGTTGCCGCTGCCAACAACGGAGAGCTCGCGTCTCTGCTGGCGAACGATGTGCTGGCCGGTCCGCAAATGCGGGCGATCGTCGTCGTCCACAACGGCCGGATCGTCGCGGAACGCTATGGCGAAGGGTTCAGCGCCAAGACGCCGCTGCTCGGCTGGTCGATGACCAAGACCGTCAACGCGGCGCTTGTCGGCCGGGCGATGCTCGATGGAAAGGCCAATTTCGAAGCCACCAACCTTCTGCCGCAGTGGAAGGACGATGAGCGGTCGCGGATCAAGCTCCGCGATCTGCTGGGGATGGAGAGCGGTCTCGCCTTTAACGAGAATTACGGCAGCGTCGCGGATGTCACGCGGATGCTCTATCTCGACCCCGACATGGTTGCGCTCCCCGCCAATGCGCCCGTCGAGGCGACGCCCGGAGAACGCTTCCGTTATTCGAGCGGCACATCCGTTCTGTTGTCGCGGATCTGGATGGATTGGATCGGCGATCAGCAGAAGGCGTTTTGCCTATCCAAGCAACGCGCTTTTCAGGCCTCTCGGCATGTCAAGCGCGGTTCTCGAAGCTCGACGCGCGGGGCACCTTTGTCGGTAGTTCCTATCTCTATGCAACGGCGCATGATTGGGCGCGTTTCGGGCAGTTTCTGCTGCAGGATGGCGTCTGGAACGGTCAGCGGCTGTTGCCGGAAGGGTTCGTTGGCGTCATGCGCACGCCGACGCGGTCGTCGGGCGGCACATATACTCAGGGCCAGGCATGGCTCGCCGCGCCGGGCGGCGATACGAGCGCCGAGGCGGGGCTGCCGGAAGATACGTTCTGGCTGGAAGGGCACGACGGGCAAAGCATGGCAATCGTGCCTTCCGCCAATCTGGTGTTTGTGCGGATGGGCCTTACCCCAAGCTATCTAGGCTACAAGCCGCAGGTTCTGCTGAAACAGGTGCTGGCCGCGCTGCCGGCGAGTTGAGCGGGCGGCACAGGCTCGATGCTGATCGCTAGTAGTTGCCCTGGGCGATGTCCGTCATGCCCTTGCGCTGCGCATCGTAATAATAGCCGCGCGCATAGAGCCTGACGGCATCTTCTTCCTTGTTGTCGGAAACGAGCCATGCGCCACGCAGATATTTCGCGGCATATTTGATGTTGGTTTCGGCGTCGAGGAGGCCGGCGGGCTGCGCCTTCATAGCCCATCGATTTCGCCGTATTGTACTTGATCTGCATCAGGCCGAAATAACCGCGCTTGTTGTAAGCCTTCGGATTGTAACGGCTTTCGCGATGAACGACGCGATGGATCAGCGTTTCGGGAACTTCGTAGAGCTTCGAATATTTGCTGATCAGCTTGCTGATAAAGCTCTTTTCGACGGTGGGAGCGGTGTCGACGTCGCTGTCGCTGAACATCGGCGGCGCGGCTGGCGGATCCATCGGGCCGGACTCGTCGAAGCGTGAAGTCCGACATCGAGCGCTGCGTCGCGCCAACGGATGCGATAGCGGCCAGTGCGCCGCTCTGCGGCGTCGTCGCCGCGAAGGCAAGCTGGGTCGATGGCGACGGTGGGCTCGCCGGACGCGGCGTGGGCACGACCGACTGGATCGCGGTCATTTCCGGCGTCAGCGGGATCTGCGTTGCGGTGGCCGCCATCTGTTGCATGGCGAGGTCGGCAGGAGCGTCCGTCGCCGGCATGGCCATTGCGGCAGCGGTCAGGGCCGGTGTTGCCTGCGGGTTGGTGAACGGCGAATGCGTTTGCGGGCTGGCCGGTGCCTTCAGCGGCCGGTACGGCCGCCATCATCATCGCATCTTCGCCGGGCTTCGGGATCGGGACGACGGTCTGCACGGCGGTCAATTCCGCCTGGGAGGTGTATTCGACGGTCGAGCATCCGGCGATACCGCAGAGCATTGTCGTCACGACAAGACCGCCTGTCAGGCCGGAGAATCCCTTCGCTACCATTCTGTCACTTTCGTGATTCGCGCCGCCCTGGCAGCGATTAAGTTACCGAGAACCTAAGCCCTGATTTTTCCCATTAACCTATTCGCGGTTGCGTCGCAACCCGCTGAGCCTTCAGGCGGCGATGCGGCGATAGCCGGCGGTCACGGCGCCGGCGGCGATGAGCAGCGTTCCGCCGGTGCGGTTGACCGCGCGCTGCACGCTTGCCTTGCGGATCAGGCCGCGCGCGGCATTGGCGAGAAGGGCATAGCTGGACGCATTGATCGTCGCGAGAACGAGGAAGGTCAGCTCCATGATGAGCATCTGTTCGAGGAAAGGATTCGCAGGATTGAGGAACTGCGGAACGAAGGCGACGAAGAAAACGATGCTCTTCGGATTGAGCGCCGTCACGACATAGGCATGAAGGAAGATCTTCAGCGACTTCTCTTCCGGCAGGTTGTCGTTGTCGGCTACCGGAGCGGTGATGATCGGCGTGCGCCAGAGCTTGATGCCGAGGTAGATGAGGTAAGCGCCGCCGATCCACTTCAGCACCGTGAAGAGCGTTGCCGATGCGGCAAGAAGCGCGCCCAGCCCGAAGAGGGAAGCCGTCATCGCGGTGAAATCGCCGAGCGCGACGCCGCTCACCGTCGCCAGCGCCGTCTTGCGCCCATGGCCAAGCGCATAGGACACGACGAGCAGGATCGTCGGCCCTGGAATGGCCAGCATGATGGCGGATGCGGCGGCGAAAGCGAGCCAGGCTTCGAGCGACATGGAATCTCCTCCTATTCCCCAGGAAACAAGCAAAGACACCATAGTCGCCCTGCGTCAATCATGCTTCTTTGTATTTTTGCCCGATAGTATCCATCACTTCAGCGAACCATTTTGTCGAGAGGTCGAAGGGCTTGCCGCCCTTGATGCGCGGAAACTCGATGGTGCGCAGTTTGCCGTTCTGCGCCTCGTCGTGACCGGTGACGCCGGAGACCTTGTTGAGCGCGCTTTCGACAGCCAGATCGACCATGCTCTGGATCAGACGAAGGTCGTCGGCATTGGCGGGCGCCGAGCGGGCAAAGTAGCCGGATTTCTGAACCAGCGAGCGTTCGGCATTGATCAGATTGGCGAACTGCTTCTGGAACCAGCCGCCGACATTGATCGTGTCGATCTTCACATGTCCGAAGGCGTCTCGCTTGATGGTCTCGCCGGCGGCTTCCCGCTCCGCGACGATGGCATCGAGGCAGGCGCCTTCCGAGACGAAGACGGTCGCGTGGCCGGTTCTGTCCATGATCTCCTTCAGGCGCTCGGCTTCGGCCTGCAGGTCAAAAGCCATCTCCGGCAGATAGACGGCGTCGATGCTCTTCAGACCCGCATTCATCATCAGGCCGTCGACATATTCATAGTTCTTCGTACGGCTCAGATAGGCGCGGGCGGTCGCAGCCGTCAGCCAGCCGCAATGACGGCCCATGACCTCGTGGATGACGAGCGTGCGCGGTGCTGCACGTCTGCTCATTGCTGACATTGTCGAAGAAATGCGCGCCGACTTCGGCGGCCGTCCAGGCGCCCAGAGACTGGCGGATCGGCACGACGTCGTTGTCGACCGTCTTCGGCAGGCCAACGACTGTGAGGTTGTAATTGTTGGCGGCGAGATAGGCGGCGAGATCGGCGGCTGTCGTGTTGGTGTCGTCGCCGCCGATGGTGTGAAGGATGGTGACGCCGTCACTGGCAAGGCGTTCTGCCGCCACGCGCAGCGGATTTTCGCCCTCCTTGACCAGGCCGCGTTTGACGCAATCGGCGGCGTTCGTGAGCTTAACTCGGCTGTTGCCGATCGGCGAGCCGCCAAAGCGGTGGAGAAGCGGAGCCTTTTCGCGCATCTCCTTGCTGATCTCGAACGCTGTCGCCAAGAAGCACGCCCTGATAGCCCGATTTATAGGCGATGAGTTCGACGTCGGGCGCGACATCGCTGTAGCGTTCGATCAGGCCGCCGACGGCGGAAGAAAGACAGGGCGCCAGGCCTCCGGCGGTCAGCATTGCTACTTTCTGTCTGGCCATTTTTCCCTCCTTTGAGCGTTGCGATTGCTTACGCTAACGCATGGATGCGGCACGGAAAGAGTGCTGTAAAGTAAAGAATTTACGAAAAAGAGGCCGGGCTTCCCCCGGATCGCTCATCTAATCGTTTCAAGCTCGGTTGCGCGCTGAAAAACTGTTGTGGAAATGCGCGTGCCGGCAGAGCGCTGCGGTCGGCAAAAGGTCTGAGATCTCGGCGCCCGATGGCTGACCGCCGCATGACAACGCGCGACAATTACCAAATTGTGAAAAGTGTTTTCGACACTGCGACCAATCGCTGCCTTGCAAAGGCTTCGATTATTTGGTCAAGCTGTTTTTTACATGTTGCGATGCGAGAAACTTTCGATGTCCTTCTGGGAAAAACTGCTGAATGCCATTGGCAACGCTGCGGGCAACGTGCTCTCGGCGGTGGTCGAGGCTGTCCGCACGGTTTTCGAGGGTGATCCGGAAACCCGCCGCAAGGTCGCGATCTCCGTCGCCATCATCGCGCTTTCCGCAAAGATGGCCAAGGCTGACGGCATCGTCAGCGAAAAGGAAGTCCAGGCTTTCCGGGACATCTTCGAATTTCCGCAGGACCAGGCGAAGAACGTCGCCCGGCTCTACAATCTTGCGCGTCAGGACATCGCTGGTTACGAGGCCTATGCTGCGAAGCTGTCTTCGCTCTGCATCAGCTGCGCTGCCAATTGCTCGGTCCTGGAAGACGTGCTCGACGGCCTCTTCCACATCGCCAAGGCAGATGGGCTGGTCCATGAAAAGGAGATGAATTTCCTTCGCCACATCAGCCGGATCTTCGAGATGAGCGAGGAGCGTTTCGAGCAGATCGCCGCGCGCCATGTTTCGAACGGCCGGGATCCCTACAAGGTTCTCGGTGTTTCGCCTTCCGATGACTTCCCGACGATCCGCCGCCGCTACCATGTCCTCGTCAGCGAGAACCATCCTGACCGGCTGATTTCGCGCGGCGTGCCCAAAGAGTTCCATGCGATCGCCAACGAGCGTATGGCTGCCCTCAATGACGCCTATGCGACGATCGAGAAGGAACGCCGCGCCGCATGACCTCTTTCGAGGCCGACTACCGCAAGGCTTCCGTGCAGCCGTCGCCGAACCATGGCGAGCGCGCGGAGGGTCGCAAGCCGGATATGATCATCCTTCACTACACGGGCATGCCGACTGCGGAGGGCGCGCTGGACTGGCTCTGTCGCGACGAAAGCCAGGTCTCCAGCCACTATTTCGTCCATGAGAACGGCGATGTCGTTCAGCTCGTGCCAGAGGCGCGGCGGGCGTGGCATGCGGGCAAGAGCAGCTGGCACGGTGAAGGGGATATCAACTCCCGATCCATCGGCATCGAAATCGCCAATGCCGGACATCCGGGCGGCCTGCCGGACTTTCCCAAAGAGCAGATTGCGGCAGTGATCGAATTGTGTCGCGATTGCGGCGAACGCTGGTCGATCGCGCCGGAACTGGTGCTCGGGCACTCGGATGTTGCACCCGTTCGCAAGGTCGATCCAGGCGAGAAATTTCCCTGGGGCGAGCTGTATAAAGCGGGCGTCGGGCACTGGGTTGAACCGGCACCGATCACTGGTGGGCGCTTCTTCCAGCGCGGGGACCGGGGGCAGCCGATCGAAGCGCTGCAGTCGATGCTGTCGCTTTATGGCTACGCCACCGAAATCACAGGCGAATTTAGCGATAAGACAGCAGGTGACGTGGAAGCCTTCCAGCGTCATTTCCGGCAGGAACGGGTCGATGGCATTGCCGATTTTTCAACGATCGACACGCTGCACCGTTTGCTCTCGGCGCTGCCGCGTTATTCATGACGCTTGTGTGACGCTCGGGGCAACTTTTTTCCCGAAAATGCATTGACAGCTGCGCTGCCACATCCTTTCCCTATTATTTCCTCATTGCGATGGTCTAACCCCGGTCGCTAAACGGCGCTCGTCGGTTTTTTGTGTTTTAACCGCTGGCGTCAAATGAAACGATAAGAATTGCTGCGGGGCGTTGCCATTTCTTGGAACGTATAACCGGGGGACGGCCTTGTGCGTGGTCCAGCTATTCTTTGGGCCGGAGTAACTAGACTAGATGAGAAAGTTAATTAGTGGGGCTGCGGCGTGCGCAAGCGCGTTGCTGATAGGATATGGCTGCGCTTTTGCCGACGATGGGGGGAAGGATGAAACCCAGACGGTAACCTTCAAGACTGTCGATCGCCAAAGCGGGTATGCAATTCCGGATTTCACGACCAACCAATATGCCATCCTAATCGTCAAATACGCCAGGGAATATGACGTCCCCGTCGAGCTTGCTCACGCCGTCGTTCGCATTGAAAGCAATTTCGATCCGAATGCACTCGGCAGGGCTGGTGAGGTCGGGCTTATGCAGATCAAGCCTGCGACGGCGCGCATGATGGGCTATACGGGGACGAAGCAGGGCCTCTTCGATCCGGAGACGAACATCAAGTACGGCATGAAATATCTGGCGGCTGCCCACGAACTCGGGGGCGGGGAGACCTGCAATACGATCCTCAAATACAATGCCGGCCACGCTGCGCAAAAGATGAACCCCGTCTCCAAGGCCTACTGCGGCAAGGTGCTGGCGCTTATGTGAATGTGCGCAAATGTTTGAAACGGAATCGCTTTCGGCCTAAACTTCAGGTGGTGATTTACCTAAGGCGCCTGCTAGCTCACGGGCCGGTCTTTAGGTAAGGCAAGGGGCGTTCATGGCGGATTTCAAATATATCATCGTCGGCCGCGGGATGATGGGTGCTGCGGCTGCGAAGCATCTGGCAAAGCAGACGGACGGCGTCGCCGTCATCGGTCCCGACGAGCCGGAAAATCGCAAGACGCATGAAGGCGTGTTCGCCAGTCATTATGACGAGGGCCGCATCACCCGCACCGTCGATCCGGATCGCGACTGGGCGCTGCTCGCCAACCGCTCGATTGCGCGATATCCGGCAGATCGAAGCGGAGAGCGGCATCGCCTTCTACACCGAAGCTGGCTGCTGCGTCGTCGCGCCGGCACAAAGCGATTACATCGTCAGCACCGCGAACGCCGCCGCCTCGCTCGGCGTCGAAACGAAGCAGCCTCGACGACAGCCGGCCTTAAATCGGCCTTTCCTTTCTTCGCCTTGCCGGAAGGGAGCGAGGGCGTCTTTCAGGCGAAAGGCGCCGGCCATATCAGTCCGCGCAGGCTGGTGAAGGCCCAGTCGCTCATCGCCGAAAAGGCAGGTGCCACGGTCGTTCCGCGACTACGTGACGGCGATCCGCGACGAGGGCCGGGTTGCTGCAGTCGAGACTTCCGGAGGACGGACCTACACGGCGGAAAAAGTGCTGCTGGCCGCGGGCGGTTTTTCCATCGGTCAGAATCTCGTTGCCGCAATCTGTTGACATGTCGGTTCATGGCCGCACCGTTACGCTGTTTGAGGTGAGCGATGCGCAGGCCGCGGCCTTTGCCGGCATGCCGTCGCTGATCCTCGAGACACCCGGAGATCGACATCTACCTGCTTCCGCCGATCCGCTATCCCGACGGCAAGTTCTATCTGAAGATCGGCGGCGATCCCGATGATTACCGGCTTGAGACGGAGAAGGAACTGCGCGCCTGGTTCAGGACCGACGGCCGCCCGGCGGCGCGCGACCATCTCACGACCATCGCGCGTCGGCTTGTTCCGGATTTGAGGCCGCTTTCGGTCTCGACGGCGGCCTGCGCCGTGTCGCATACGACGAGCGGCTATCCGATGATCGGCTTCACCTCGTCGCCTCGGCTTGCGGTCCTGACTGGCTGTGCCGGGACGTCGGCGAAGAGCTCGGACGAGATCGGCCGGCTCGGTGCCGAGCTGCTGCTTGAGGGCGGAATCAGGGATCAGGGCTACGGCACGGATTTCAAACCCGCATTCCGGTAAGACATCCGCATATTTCCGGTGGTAATTGGTAGCACTCTCGACTATGTGAGCCATGCCAGTTGGCCGGGCAGCCGCGCTTTACCAATGCCGAAAGGCGGTAAGGTGAGGAAAGTCCGGGCTCCACGGAAATACGGTGCCGGATAACGTCCGGCGAGGGCGACCTCAGGGAAAGTGCCACAGAAAGCAAACCGCCTGCGCTCGCGCAGGTAAGGGTGAAAGGGTGGGGTAAGAGCCCACCGCGTCTCCGGCAACGGAGACGGCACGGTAAACCCCACCGGGAGCAAGACCGAATAGGGATGACGTGGCGGGCGAAAGCCCGCCGGCCTGTTTCCGGGCCAGTCATCCGGGTGGGTTGCGTGAGGCAGCGTGCAAGCGCTGTCCCAGATGAATGGCTGCCACGTTCCGGTTTCGGCCGGAGCCATACAGAACCCGGCTTACAGGCCAACTGGCAATTAACTTCTTGTGGTACCGCAGCAGCGGCATCGTCTCGGCTAATCCCCTGATTATCAGGGGTTTACCGAGCGCGTGCTTGTCTGCGGTTTTCGTTTCCCGGAGCGTTTATGCAAGGTTCGCTGAGACGACGATCCTAACCCTTTGTTAAACTTAACGGCTTATGAATTTTTGATACTGCGCTCATCGCGAAATGGGCGTATCCCATTGACGCCCATATGGTCCCATGTTATCCCAAATATGCACTGCACAAGGGCTATCAAGCGCCCATTCATCGCAAAGCCAAGGCGTCTTCCTCTCCGGAGGCGCCGGATGGAATTCTGTTCATCCGGCTGGCGAAGCTGTGCCTGATTTTGAGGGTTCCGGGCGTCTGAGTTCCGTTCGGGCTCTTTCGGGAACGGATGTTTCGTGTCATGAGCCGCTTCCTTTCGAATGCGACCAACAGGATCGATTCCAAGGGCAGGGTTTCCGTGCCTTCGGCGTTTCGTTCCGTTCTGGCGCAGCGCAACGTTCAGGAGCTTTATTGCTTTCAGGACTTTGTCTTTCCGGCGATCAGCGTCGGCGGTCCGGATCTGCTCGATCGGTTCGAACGGCAGATTGCGGCGGAGGATCCGTTTTCGCCGGAGGCAAACGAGATGTCGCTCCTGATTCATGGGGGCGGGGTCTTCATGAAGCTCGACGCCGAGGGGCGGCTGATGGTCACGGATTTCATCCGCGACTTCACCGGCATCTCGGACGAGGTGACCTTCGTCGGTCGGGCGGATCATTTTCAGCTGTGGCAGCCGCAGGCATTTCAGGCGGCGCAGATGCAGGCACGAGGGGAGCGCAAGCTGGCGGGCAGGCGTTCCGGATAGAACGAGGGCGTGGAATGGTGGCGAATCCTGGCGGAGGTTCAACTGATGCCGGTGGCGGACCGGTTCGCCACATTCCGGTTCTTCTTGCCGAGGTGCTTGCGGCGCTCGAGCCGGCTGCCGGGAAAGTCATTCTCGACGGCACCTTTGGTGCTGGCGGCTATACGTCGGCCATTCTTGCGGCCGGTGCCGATGTGATCGCGCTCGATCGCGATCCGACGGCGATCGCCGCCGGTCAGGCGATGGTTGCCGCTCACGGCGGTCGCCTCAAGCTCATTCATTCGCAGTTCTCCGATCTTGCCGATCATGCGCCGGCTGGCGGGCTCGATGGCGTCGTGCTCGATATCGGCGTTTCCTCGATGCAGATCGACGAGGCCGAGCGCGGCTTCTCCTTCCAGAAGAACGGCCCGCTCGACATGCGCATGTCGGCTTCGACGGTGTTTCCGCCGCCGATGTCGTCAATCGCGCCAAGGTCGCCGATCTCATCCGCATCTTTCATTTTCTCGGCGAAGAAGAGTCAGGCGCCGCCGCATCGCCCACGCCATCGAAAAGCGCCGCGCCGAAAAGCCGTTCGAGACGACGCGCGACCTTGCCGGCCTGATCGAGATCGTCACGCCGCGCAAGATGAAGGACAAGATCCATCCGGCGACCCGCGTCTTCCAGGCGCTGCGCATCTTCGTCAACGACGAGCTCGGCGAGCTGGCGCAGGCGCTGTTTGCGGCCGAGCGCGTCGCTGAAGCCCGGCGGGCGGCTCGTCGTCGTCACCTTCCATTCGCTGGAAGACCGGATCGTCAAGAAATTCTTCTCCGATCGCGCCGGCAAGGCTTCGGGCTCGCGGCATCTGCCGGTGGCGCATGAGCGCGCCGCAACTTTCGCAGCCGGTCGGAAAATCTATGGTTGCGGCAAGCGAAGCGGAAGCCGAGGCCAATCCGCGCGCCCGTTCCGCCAAGCTGCGGGCCGGCATGCGCACCGATGCGCCGGCTGAGGCCGCTGACATGTCGATCTTCGAATTGCCCAATCTTGCCAGCCTTGGAAAGATTGGAGGTTGAAATGCTGAGAACGTTCGACATCGTACTGATCGTCGTCATGACGGCCGCCGCCACGGTCACCTACACGATCAAGCATCGGGCCGAGCTGAAGCTCGAAGAGGTTCAGCGCCTCGAGGCCGAGATCAAGCTCGAGAAGGATACGATCGATCTGCTGCAAGGCCGACTGGGCGCTGCTGTCGCAGCCGAACCGGCTGGAGCGGCTGGTCAACGTCTATAAGGACGAACTGCAGCTGCAGCCGACGGACTCGACGCACTGGTGCATGCGCGAGGAATTGCCGATGCTGAAGTCGCAGGTTCCGGTTCCGGCGATTACCGAGGCCAAGAACGGCGGGAAGCCGGGCGCTGCCGCAGGGCACGGCCGTTGCCGCCAAGGCGCACAGCCGGCGCCTGCTCCGCGCGCCGAAGACAGAGGACCTCATGTCAACCGGATCGGTGGAGTAGCCATGTCGTTTCTCTCCCGCATCATGGTCGCTGAAGAGCAAGGCGCATTTCTCCGCCGGCGTCTATAACCGTTTCGGCGGACCGTCGGCCAGCTTGCCGCTCGAGGGATCGCGCAAGAAGCGAGCCGGCCAGGCGAAAAGCCGCGTCGGCATCCTGATCGTCGGCTTCACCGCGGTCTACGGCATCATCGGCGGCCGTCTCGTCCAATATGCGATGAAGGAGCCGGAAGTCGTTTCCAGCATCCTGCCGCCCGACCGCCTGATGGCATCGCGTCCGGATATTCTCGACCGCAACGGCGAGATGCTGGCGACCGACATCCGCACCGTCTCGCTCTTTGCCGAACCGAACAAGATCGTCGATGCCGACGAGGCGGTCGAGAAGCTTTCGACCGTGCTGCCCGATCTCGACGTCAAGGACACCTACAACAAGCTGTCAGTCAAGAGCTCGCATTTCGCATGGCTGCGCCGCCAGCTGACGCCGAAGCAGCAGAGCGAAATCCTGGCGCTCGGCATTCCCGGCATCGGCTTTCGCCCGGAAAAGCGCCGCTTCTATCCGGGCGGTGCCGACCGCCTCGCATATCCTCGGCTACGTCAACATCGACAACCGCGGCGTCGCCGGCATGGAGAAATATATCGACGACCAGGGGCTCGCCGATCTCGCCGCCGTCGGCATGACGAGCGATCAGCCGCTCGAGCCGGTCAAGCTTTCGATCGACCTGCGCGTCCAGAACATCGTGCGCGATGTCGTCGTCAACGCCATGACCAATTACGAAGCCAAGGGCGCCGGCGCCGTGGTGCTCGACGTGCATACCGGCGAAGTTCTGGCCATGGCGTCGGCGCCGGACTTCGATCCGAACAATCCGGCAGAGGGCGCCAAGGAAGGCTGGCTGAACCGCATGTCGAACGGCACGTTCGAAATGGGCTCGACCTTCAAGACCTTCACGCATGGCCATGGCGCTCGACACCGGCAAGGTGAAGCTGACCGACAGTTTCGACGCCACGCCACCCGATCCGCATCGGCGGCTTCACCATCCACGACTTTCACGGCCAGCGCCGCTGGCTGACCGTTCCGGAAATCTTCCAGTATTCGTCCAACATCGGTACGGCGCAAGATGATCGATATCGTCGGCATCGACGTGCAGAAGGAATATCTGACGCGCTTCGGCCTGCTGACGAAGATGCAGACCGAACTGCCCGAAGTGAAGATGCCGAGCCAGCCGCGGGTCTGGAAGAAGATCAACTCGATCACGATCTCCTTCGGCCACGGCGTCTCGACGACGCCGCTGCAGACGGCGGTCGCCGGCTGCGGCGCTCGTCAACGGCGGCAAGCTGATCGAGCCGACCTTCCTGCCGCGCACGCGAGAGCAGGCCGATGAGATCGCACGAGGTGATCGTCAAGAAGAGCGACCAGCGACGACATGCGCTATCTCTTCGACTTGAACGGCGTCAAGGGCTCCGGCCGCAACGCGCGACGTGCCGGGCTTCAATGTCGGCGGCAAGACCGGCACGGCCGACAAGGTCGTCAACGGCCGTTATTCGCACGACGCTGAACTTCAACGCCTTCCTCGCCGCATTCCCGATCGACGATCCACAGATATGTCGTCCTGACCTTCTGCGACGAGCCGAAGAACGGCGAGAAGGGCCATGGCGGAACATCGCCGGCTACACGGCTGCGCCGATGGTCAGCGAACATCATCAGCCGCGCAGCGCCGATCCTCGGCGTCGAGCCGAAATTCGGCGAAGACGGATCGGCCTTGCTGGTGTCTTATTGAGTGTGAATGAATATCGGCGCCGATTCGCGTGGGGTGGATCGGCGTCAAGAGAGAAAAGTGCATTCGATGAAATTGCGAGACCTGGCCGGAAGCGCGTTTCCGGAAATCGAAGGACAACTCGAAGGGCCGGCGGGCGGGCTGGAGATTTCCGGCCTTTCCGCCGATAGCCGCAAGGTCGGCGCCGGGCAATGTCTTCGTCGCCGTCGCCGGCACCAAGGCCGACGGCGCGGCTTTCATCGCCGATGCCGCCGGCACGCGGTGCGGCCGTCGCCGTTGCCGTCGCAAGCCGTCGATGCTTCCATTCCGGTCCTTGCGGTCAACGAACCGCGCCGCTTCCTTTCCGTCGCCGCGTCGCATTTCTATCGGCAGGCAGCCGGAGACGATGGTCGCCGTCACCGGCACGGCCGGCAAGACCTCCGTCGCCTCCTTTACCCGGCAGATCTGGGCGCATGCCGGCCATGCGGCCGCGATGATCGGCACGACCGGCGTCGTCTCGCCGACGCGCAACGAATATGGCTCGCTGACGACGCCCGATCCGGTGTCGCTGCACAAGCTGCTGGCCGAACTCGCCGACGAAGGCGTCACGCATGCCGCGATGGAAGCCTCCAGCCACGGGCTCGACCAGTGCCGGCTCGACGGCGTCAGGCTTGCGGCCGCCGCCTTCACCAATCTCGGCCGCGACCACATGGACTATCATCCGACGGTCGAGGACTACATGGCCGCCAAGATGCGGCTTTTCGATACGCTGCTGCCGAAGGGCTCGCCGGCGGTCATCTTCGCCGACGATGCCTGGTCGGCGCAGGCGATCAAGGCCGCCAAGGACGCCGGCCATGACGTTCGCACCGTCGGCCGCAAGGGCGATTACCTGTCGCTGAAGCGCGTCGAGCACTTCCGCCACAAGCAGATCGCCGAAATCCATGTCGGCGACGAGATCTTCGAGGTGCGATATTCCGCTTGCCGGCGATTTCCAGATTGCCAACGCGCTGGTTGCGGCAGGGCTCGCCATGTCGACCGGCGTTCCGGCGCAAGGTGGCGATGGCGGCGCTCGAAAAGCTGCAGGGCGCGTCCGGCCGTCTCGAACTCGTCGGCCATACGAAGGACGGCGCGCTTGCCTATGTCGACTACGCCCACAAGCCGGATGCGCTGGAAAATGTGCTGACCTCGGTGCGGCCGTTCACGACCGGCCGCGTCATCGTCGTCTTCGGCTGCGGCGGCGACCGCGACCGGGCAAGCGCCCGATCATGGGCGAGATCGCCTGCCGGCTTGCCGATGTGGTCATCGTCACCGACGACAATCCGCGCTCGGAGGAGCCGGCGTCGATCCGCGCCGAGATCATGGCGGCGGCGCCAGTGCGCCACCGAGATCGGCGATCGCGCCGAGGCGATCCAGCGAGGCCGTCGACATGCTGAAATCCGGCGACACGCTGATCGTCGCCGGCAAGGGGCATGAGGAGGGACAGACGATCGGCGAGCGTGACGCTGCCGTTCTCCGATCATGCCGAGGTGCGCAAGGCATTGGAGGAGCTGAAATCTTGAGCTGGCTCTGGACGACCGAGGACATGATCGCGGCCATGGCGGGCCGACCCGTTCGGCACGCTGCCCGAAGGCATTACCGGCATTTCCATCGACAGCCGCTCGATTAGCGCCGGGCGAAGCCTTCTTCGCCATCAAGGGCGACCGCGTCGACGGTCACGACTATGCCTCGATGGCGATGGCGAACGGCGCATCGCTTCTCGTCGTCAGCGAGGCCAGGCTTCCGGCGCTCGGCCGGCTGACGGTGCCGATGATCGTCGTCGAAGACGTGCTCGCAGCGCTCGGCGCGGCTCGGCCGTGCCTCGCGCGAGCGCTCGCGGGCGCCAGATCATCGCCGTCACCGGCTCGGTCGGCAAGACGACGACCAAGGAGATGCTGCGCCACGTGCTGTCGCCGTCCGGCAAGGTGCATGCCTCCGTCGCCTCCTTCAACAATCACTGGGGCGTGCCGCTGACGCTGGCGCGCATGCCGGAGGACACGCGATTACGGCGTCTTCGAAGTCGGCATGAACCATCCGGACGAGATCCGGCCGCTGGTGAAGATGATCCGGCCGCATGTCGCCGTCATCACGACGATCGCGCCGGCACATCTCGGCAATTTCAAGAACATCAAGGAAATCGCTGCGGCCAAGGCCGAGATCTTCGAAGGGCTGGATGCCGGCGGCCATGTCGTGCTCAACCGCGACAACGACCAGTTCAATTTCCTCGAGCGGACGGCGCAGTCGCTCGGCGTCGCAGCATATCCATTCCTTCGGCCAGCATGCGAAGGCCGAATTCCGGCTCGTCGAATTCAACGGCTCGGATGAGAGCTCGACGCTCTGGCTGACGATCGACGGCGAGACGCTCGAAGTCGCGATCGGCGCGCCGGGCCGCCATATCGCCGAAAATGCGCTGGCCGCGCTCGGCGTCGTCAGCCTCGTCGGCGCCGACCTGCGACAAGGCGATCGCGGCGCTGGCGACGCTGCAGCCGGAAAAGGGCAGGGGCCAGCGCCACCGGCTCTCGATCGGCAACGGCACCTTCACGCTGATCGACGAAAGCTACAACGCCAATCCGGCCTCGATGCGCGCGGCGATCGCGCTGCTTGCGGCGGCCGAGCCCGACCGGCGGCGGGCGCCGCATCGCCGTGCTCGGCGACATGCTGGAGATGGGCGACTATGCGCAGAAGGTCCATGCCGAGCTTGCCGTGCCGCTGCTTGCGGCCGGCATCGAACATGTCTGGCTCGCGGGCCGGAAATGGCGGCGCTGAGGGATTCGCTTGCCGGACAGCGTGCATGTCGAATACCGCGAGACGACGGACGAACTTGACGGAATATGTACTGAACTCGGTCGCGCCGGGCGACGTGTTGATGGTGAAATCGTCATCTGGGGATCGGTTTCGGCAAGATCGTCGCCGCGCTCCTTGACAAGTTCGCGCCATTTGCCGACACGCAACGCGAACTTTGATCGGGTAAACAAGGGGCCCTGAATGCTGATCTGGCTTGTCGAACTGTCGGACCATTTCAAATTTCTGAACCTGTTCAGATACATTACCTTCCGTACGGGCGCCGCTCTCTTCACCTCCGCTTTCATCGTCTTCCTGTTCGGACCGACGATCATCAAGTCGCTGCGCATCCGGCAGGGCAAGGGCCAGCCGATCCGCGCCGACGGTCCGCAGACGCATTTCAAGAAGGCCGGCACGCCGACCATGGGCGGCCTGATGATCCTTGCCGGCATCGTCGGCGCCTCGCTGCTCTGGGCCGATCTTTCCAACGTCTACGTGGTCGCGACGCTGCTGGTGACGCTCGGCTTCGGCGCGATCGGCTTCTACGACGATTATCTCAAGGTGACGAAGCAGAGCCGACAAGGGCTTTTCCGGCAAGGCGCGCCTCGGCATCGAATTCATCATTGCCGGCATCGCCGTCTATTTCATGATGCGCACGGCGCTTGCCTCCGGGACGGCCGGCTCGACCTTCGGCTCCTCGGTCGCCTTTCCCTTCTTCAAGGACTTCATGCTCAATCTCGGCATCATGTTCGTCGTCTTCGGCGGCTTCGTCATCGTCGCGGCGGGCAATGCCGTCAACCTGACGGACGGTCTCGACGGCCTTGCGATCGTGCCGGTGATGATCGCCGCCGCCTCCTTCGGCGTCATCGCCTATCTCGCCGGCAACGCGGTCTTTGCGAACTACCTGCAGATCAATTTCGTGCCCGGCACCGGTGAGCTTGCCGTCGTCCTCGGCGCCGTCATCGGCGCGGGCCTCGGCTTCCTCTGGTTCAATGCGCCGCCGGCCGCCATCTTCATGGGCGACACCGGTTCGCTGGCGCTCGGCGGCACTGATCGGCACCGTTGCCGTCGCCACCAAGCACGAGATCGTCATGGCGATCATCGGCGGCCTCTTCGTCATGGAAACGCTGTCGGTCATCATCCAGGTCGGCTTCTTCAAGATGACCGGCCGGCGCGTCTTCCTGATGGCGCCGATCCATCATCATTTCGAAAAGAAGGGCTGGACCGAAAGCCAGGTGGTGATCCGCTTCTGGATCATCGCCGTCGTCCTTGCCATGCTCGGCCTTTCGACCCTGAAGCTGCGGTGAGACGGCGATGATCCCGGTCACGACGCTTCAAGGACAAGAAGGTCGCGCTCTTCGGGCTCGGCGGTTCCGGGCTTGCCACCGCCCGGGCGCTGGTCGCCGGCGGCGCCGATGTCACCGCCTGGGACGACAATCCCGACAGCGTCGCCAAGGCCGCGGCGGAGGGCATCGGGACCGGCGGATCTGCACGGCATCGACTGGAGCGCATTTGCGGCGCTTTCGTGCTGTCGCCCGGCGTGCCGCTGACCCATCCGAAGCCGCACTGGACGGTCGATCTTGCGCATGCCGCCGGTGTCGATATCATCGGCGATGTCGAGCTCTTCGTGCGCGAGCGCCGGGCGCATGCGCCGGATTGCCCGTTCATCGCGATCACCGGCACCAACGGCAAATCGACGACGACGGCGCTGATCGCGCATATCCTGAAATCCAGCGGCCGCGACACGCAGCTCGGCGGCAATATCGGCACGGCGGTGCTGACGCTCGATCCGCCGAAGGCCGAGCGCTATCTACGTCGTCGAATGCTCGTCCTACCAGATCGATCTTGCGCCGACGCTCAACCCGTCGGCCGGCATCCTGCTCAACCTGACGCCCGATCATCTCGACCGCCACGGCACGATGCAGCACTATGCCGACATCAAGGAACGGCTGGTCGCAGGCAGCGATGTCGCCGATCGTCGGCGTCGACGACAGCCATTCGAGCGCTGATCGCCGACCGTGTCGAGCGGGCAGGCGTCAAGGTGGTCCGCATTTCGCGCCGCCACGTCGCTGGCCGACGGCATCTATGCCGAAGGCACGCAAGCTCATGCAGGCTGCCGGCGGGCGCCGCTCTGCCGTTCGCCGATCTCGACGGCATCCAGACGCTGCGCGGCAGCCACAATGCGCAGAATGCCGCTGCCGCGATCGCCGCCTGCCTTGCGGTCGGCGTTTCCGCCGAGGACATCCGCGCCGGGCTTGCCTCCTTTCCCGGTCTCAAGCATCGCATGCAGCCGGTCGGCCGGCGCGGCAATGTCGTCTTCGTCAACGATTCGCAAGGCGACGAATGCCGATGCTGCAGCACCTGCGCTTTCGAGCTACGACCGCATCTACTGGATCGCCGGCGGCCTGCCGAAGGAGGGCGGCATCACGACGCTGGCGCCGTTCTTCCCGCGCATCGCCAAGGCCTATCTGATCGGCGAGGCGGCGGCGGACTTTGCCGCGACGCTCGGCGAGGCCGTGCCCTACGAGATTTCCGGGACGCTGGAGCGGGCTGTCGCGCATGCGGCGGCCGATGCGGAGACGGATGAGACCGGTCCGTCGGCGGTGATGTTATCCCCGGCTTGCGCAAGCTTCGACCAGTACAAGAACTTCGAAGTCAGGGGCGATGCCTTCGTCGGCCATGTGGCAGCGCTCGATGGCGTGACGATGCTGATCGGTTCGGCAACAGGAGAGGAAGATGACATGGTAAGCCGCGCGGAACGTGGGCCTCTGGCCGATTGGTTCTGGACGATCGACCGCTTCTTCCTGGCGATCTTCATCTTCCTGATGGGCATCGGCTTCATGCTGTCCTTCGCGGCATCGCCCGCGGTTGCCGAGCGCATCGGGCTCGAGCCGCTTCCATTTCGTCAAGCGCCACGCGGCCTTCATGATCCCGTCGATCGCGGTCATGGTCGGGCTTTCCTTCCTGACGCCGCGCCAGGTGCGGCGAACGGCGATCATGCTGCTTATCGTCTCGCTCGCGATGATGGTGCTGGCGCTGTTCTTCGGCGTCGAGGTCAAGGGTTCCCGCCGCTGGATCTCGCTTGCCGGCCTCTCGATCCAGCCGTCGGAATTCATGAAGCCGGCCTTCGTCGTCGTCTGCGCCTGGCTGTTTCGCCGAGCATGCGCGCCAGCCGGAAATTCCCGGCAACCTCTTTGCCATCATCCTCTTCGGCATCGTCGCCGCGCTTCTGGTCGCGCAGCCCGACCTTGGCCAGACGATCCTGACGACGGCCGTCTGGGGCGGCATGTTCTTCATGGCCGGCATGCCCTGGCTATGGATCATCGTGCTCGGCGTCGGCGGCGTCGGCGGTCTGCGTCATCGCCTATACGTCTTCCCGCACGTGGCGGGCCGTATCGACAAGTTCATGACCGGCGAGGGCGACACGTTCCAGATCGACACCGCGCGCGAGGCGATCATTCGCGGCGACTGGTTCGGCCAGGGGCCGGGCGAAGGCATCGTCAAGCGCATCATCCCGGACGCGCATACCGACTTCATCTTCTCGGTCGCGGCCGAGGAATTCGGCATCGTCTTCTGCATGGCGCTCGTCGCTGCTCTTCACCGTCCTCGTGCTGCGCGGCCTGTCGCATGCCTATCGCGAGCGCAACGATTTCAACCGCTTTGCCGTTGCCGGCCTCGTGCTGCAGATCGGCATCCAGTCGATCATCAATATCGGCGTCAATCTGGAGCTGCTGCCGGCCAAGGGCATGACGCTGCCGCTGATTTCCTACGGCGGTTCGTCCATGGTGGCGATCTGCGTCACCGCCGGTTTCATCCTGGCGCTGACGCGCCATCGTCCGGAAAAACGTGCGCAGGAGCGGAGCCTTTTCCGCGTGCCGCACGGAATGCCGGCGGAGTAAGAGACTGACATGAGCAAAGGCATTGTCCTGCTTGCCGCCGGGGGAACCGGCGGCCATCGTGTTTCCGGCGGAGGCGCTGGCATACGAGCTGAAGGCGCGCGGCTATTCCGTGCATCTCGTGACGGACAGCCGGGCCGAGCGCTTTGCCGGCAAGTTTCCCGGCCGACGAAATCCATGTCGTGCCGTCGGCGACGATCGGCTCGAAGAACCCGGTTGCCGTCGCGCGTTCGCTGTGGACGCTCTGGACCGGCATGCGCGTGCCGCAAAGAGCTGATCCAGCGGCTCAAGGCCGTCGGTCGTCGTCGGCTTCGGCGGCTATCCGACCGTTCCGCCGCTGCTTGCCGCCACGCGGCTCGGCGTGCCGTCGATGATCCACGAGCAGAATGCCGTGATGGGCCGCGCCAACAAGGCGCTGGCCCAGCGTGTGCAGGCGATTGCCGGCGGCTTCCTGCCGGAGAACGGCGGCGCCTATCCGGAGAAGACGGTGACGACCGGCAATCCGGTCCGTCCGGCGATCATCGAAGCCGCGAAGGTGCCCTACAAGCCGTCCGCATGCCGGCGAGGCCTTCAACCTCGTCGTCTTCGGCGGCAGCCAGGGCGCCCAATATTTCTCGAAGGCGATGCCGACGGCGATCAGCCTGCTCGACGACGACTTGCGCGCGCGGCTGCGCGTCACCCAGCAGGTGCGCCCCGAAGACATGGAGATGGTCGAGCGGCTGCGTCGCCAAGCTCGAGATGGGTGCCGACATCGCGCCGTTCTTCACCGACATGGCCGAGCGGCTGGCGAAGGCGCATCTGGTCATCTGCCGTTCGGGCGCCTCGACGGTTTCGGAAATCTCCGTGATCGGCCGTCCGGCCGATCCTGGTGCCTTATCCGTATGCGCTCGATCACGATCAGGCAGCCAATGCCGCAGCGCTGGCCGCGACCGGCGGCGCCAAGGTGATCGCCCAGTCCGAGCTTTCGCCGGAGAAGATCGCAGCGATCCTGACCGCATGCGATGAACGATCCGGAGAAGCTTGCCGCGCATGGCGGCGGCGGCCAAGCAGGCCGGGAAACCGGATGCGGCGCGCTTGCTTGCCGACATGGTTGAGGCTATTGCCGCCGGACGACAATTGCAGAGTTCAAGGAGGCACGCGCATGAAAATGCCGAAGGCGATCGGCCTCGTCCATTTCATCGGCATCGGCGGCATCGGCATGAGCGGTATCGCCGAGGTGCTGCACAATCTCGGCCACAAGGTTCAGGGCTCCGACCAGGCCGACAGCGCCAACGTCCAGCGCCTGCGCGACAAGGGCATCGAGGTCTTCGTCGGCCACAAGGCCGAGAATCTCGGCGATGCCGAAGTCGTCGTCGTCTCGACCGCCATCAAGAAGAGCAATCCGGAACTGATCGCCGCGCGCGAAAAGCTGCTGCCGGTCGTGCGCCGCGCCGAAATGCTTGCCGAACTGATGCGCTTCCGCAATGCGATCGCCATCGGCGGCACGCATGGCAAGACGACGACGACCTCGATGGTCGCCACGCTGCTCGAAGCCGGCGGGCTCGATCCGACCGTCATCAATGGCGGCATCATCAATGCCTACGGCACCAATGCCCGCATGGGCGAGGGCGAGTGGATGGTGGTCGAGGCCGACGAATCCGACGGCACCTTCCTGAAGCTGCCGGCCGATGTCGCCGTCGTCACCAATATCGATCCCGAGCATCTCGATCACTACGGCAATTTCGACGCCGTGCGCGCCGCCTTCCGGCAGTTCGTCGAGAACGTGCCGTTCTACGGCTTCGGCGTCATGTGCCTCGATCATCCCGAAGTGCAGACGCTGGTCGGCCGCATCGAGGACCGCAAGGTCATCACCTATGGCGAAAACCCGCAGGCCGACGTGCGCTTCATGAATGTGCGCATCGACGGCGCGACGCTCGATCTTCGACGTCGAAATCCGCCGCCGCCGCACCGGCCAGGTGATCGAGCTCGACGGATCTGCGTCTGCCGATGCCGGGCCGTCACAACGTCTCCAACGCGACGGCGGCGATCGCCGTTGCCCAGCGTCTCGGCATTTCGAGCGGACGACATCGCCAAGGGACTTGCCGCCTTCGGCGGCGTCAAGCGGCGCTTCACCTTCACCGGCGAATGGAACGGCGTGCAGATCTTCGACGACTACGGCCATCACCCGGTCGAGATCAAGGCCGTGCTGAGGGCCGCGCGCGAGGCCTGCAAGGGCCGCGTCATCGCCGTCCATCAGCCGCATCGCTACTCGCCGCCTTGCGAGCCTGTTCGAGGAATTTGCCGCCTGCTTCAACGATGCCGACACCATCTTCCTCGCGCCGGTCTATTCGGCGGGCGAGGATCCGATCGAGGGTATCGAATTCCGAGGAACTCGTCTCGCGCATCAAGGCCGGCGGTCATCGCGACGCGCGTTTCCTCGCCACGCCGGAGCGTCTGCCGCCGATGGTCGCGGCCATTGCACAACCGGGCGATTTTGTGGTTCTGTTGGGGGCTGGGAGCATCACATACTGGGCAGCCGCGCTGCCGAAGGAACTGGAAGGCCTTTCGGGAAAGTCCGCATGAAACAGGTGAATGGGGAAAAGCTTCTCGCCTCTCTCGGCGACGGTGTGAAGGACATGCGCGGCCGGATCGACGCCGGATGCGCCGATGGACCGCGTCACCTGGTTCCGCGCCGGCGGCCTTGCCGAGCTGATGTTCCAGCCGCATGACGTCGACGATCTCATCGCCTTCCTGAAGATGCTGCCGGACGAAGTGCCGGTGACGGTCGTCGGCGTCGGCTCCAACCTTCTGGTGCGCGACGGCGGCATTCCGGGTGTCGTCCTGCGCCTGTCGGCCAAGGGTTTCGGCGATGTCGAGCTGGTCGGCGAGAACCGCATCCAGGCCGGCGCCATCTGCCCGGACAAGAACCTGGCGGCGATGGCGCTCGACCACGGCATCGGCGGTTTCGCATTTCTACTACGGCATTCCCGGCTCGCATCGGCGGCGCGTCTGCGCATGAACGCCGGTGCCAACGGCGGCGAGACGCGCGAGCGTGTGGTCGAGGTCCATGCGGTCGACCGCAAGGGCGACAAGCACGTGCTGTCCAATGCCGACATGGGCTACAGCTATCGCCATTCGACGGCGCTCGAAGGACCTGATCTTCACCATCGCGTGCTCTTCGAAGGCTATCCGGAGGACAAGGCGAAGATCCGCGCCGACATGGACGCCGTGCGCCATCATCGCGAGACGGTGCAGCCGATCCGCGAAAAGACCGGCGGTTCGACCTTCAAGAACCCGGAAGGTCATTCCGCCTGGAAGCTGATCGACGAGGCGGGCTGCCGCGGCCTGATGATCGGCGGCGCCCAGATGTCGCCGCTGCACTGCAATTTCATGATCAATATGGGGCAGGCCACCGGCTACGATCTCGAATATCTCGGCGAGACAGTGCGCCAGCGCGGTGTTCGAAAATTCCGGCATCATGCTCGAATGGGAAATCAAGCGCCTCGGCACCTTCATGCCGGGCCACGAGGTCACGGCCATTCCTGGGTGTGACGACGAATAGTCGTTCTGCTCTTGCCGACAGTGGCCGGGTTGACAGGCCGAAAAGAAAAGGCCGCGGCGGTGTTCCGCGGCGGCTCTTCGATTTGCGCGTCAGTCCGAGGCTCAGACTTCGTCCTTGCCCGAAAGCAGGATGCAGACCAGCGTGATCACGGCGGCGAGCGCCGAGATAGTAGCCGACATAGGTCATGCCGTAGTTCGCCTGCAGCCAGGTGGCGATATAGGGCGCCAGCGAGGCGCCGAAGATGCCGGCGAGGTTGAAGGTGATCGAGGAGCCGGTGTAGCGCACGTTGGTCGGGAAGGGGGCGGCGAGCGCCGTGCCGATCAGGCCGTAGGTCATGCCCATCAGTGCCATCGCGAACGATCGCGAAGACGAAGATGCTGCCTTCGCCGCCGGTCATCAGGCCGGGCAGGAAGAAGGAGAAGATGCCGATCAGGACCGTCGTTGCGATCAGCACCTCGCGGCGGCCGAATCGTTCGGCGAGCTTGCCGGCGATCGGGATGAAGATGCCGAAGAGCGACCGAGCCGACGATCTGGATTTCCAGCGCGTCGAGGAACGGGATCTTCAGGACCTTGACGTTGTAGGACAGAAGATAGGCCGAGCCGATATAGAACAGCACGAAGGTCGCCAGCGCCACGAAGGTGCCGAGCACGAGGCTGCGCTTGTGGTTGCGGAAGAGTTCCGCGACCGGCACGTCGACGCGCTCATGCTTGTCGATCGCCTTCTGGAACGCCGGCGTTTCGGTGATCGAAAGGCGCACCCAGAGGCCGACGGCGATCAGGATGATCGAGGCGATGAACGGCACGCGCCAGCCCCAGCTCAGCAGCGCTTCCTGCGAGATGACGTGCAGCAGCAGCCAGAAGACGCCGGACGACAGGAACAGGCCGACCGGGCGCGCCGAGCTGCGGGAACATGCCGTACCAGCTGCGCTTGCCTTCCGGTGCGTTTTCGGTGGCGAGCAGGACGGCACCGCCCCATTCGCCGCCGAGACCGAAGCCCTGGCCGAAGCGGCACAGCGCGAGCAGAAGCGGCGCGATCACGCCGATCTGCTCATAGGAGGGCAGCAGGCCGATGATGACGGTCGAGATGCCCATGGTCAGAAGGGCCGCGACCAGCGTCGTCTTGCGGCCGATCCGGTCGCCGAAATGGCCGAAGACCACGGCGCCGAGCGGACGGGCGAAGAAGGCGATCGAGAAGGTCGCGAAGGAGGCGAGGAGCGCCGTGGTCGGATCGCTGTTCGGGAAGAACAGCGTCGGGAAGACCAGCACGGCCGCCGTCGCGTAGACGTAGAAGTCGAAGAATTCGATCGTCGTGCCGATCAGGCTTGCGATCAGAACGCGCGCCGGCGAATTGACTTGCGCACTGTCCGATAAAGCAGGTGTCGGCGACACGGGAGATATCGCGTCAGACATTGTTAATTCCATTTCAGGATTTATTAAGAGCGCCCTTGAAGGGGTCGGAGGCTCTTAACGCAATTTTAGGTTCGCGCAAACGCCAAATAAGCAAGAAAGTGATGAAATTCGACGCTCCGGCATGGCAATGATTTCTCCTGCCGCGCCGAACGGGGCGTGCTTGGCTGGCTTGCCTGGAATTGCTCGTCAAGGTTAACCGGCGGCCTCTTTCTCCGCAAAGGTCATCCTATGCCGGTTTTTTCATGCTGTGAGCGAACTTCAGCATACTGCCGCAAAGTGCTGATTTGGGCGTCGAAAATACAGAGCTGCGTTTGGTTCGCGGAGGCCCAAAGCCTCGTCTGAAAGGCTTCGGTTAACAAAAGTAAACACTTCATTAACCATAATGTTGTCTTATCCCTCCGGTGTCTGAGGTGAGCCGGATTCGCCGGCAAGCTTGGCGCAAGCCTCGAAATGCAGGCAGAAAGTTCTTTTTTGGGGGTAAGTATGAGTCGCAAGCACGTCGCTGTCCTGATGGGCGGATTTTCTTCGGAGAGGCCGGTCAGCCTGTCTTCGGGAGCGGCTTGCGCGGATGCCCTCGAAGCGTGAGGGCTTCGAGGTTACGCGGATCGACGTCGATCGGGACGTTTCCGCGAAGCTGGCCG
Organism: uncultured Alphaproteobacteria bacterium; assembly: GCA_963838565.1. Lineage (GTDB taxonomy): Bacteria > Pseudomonadota > Alphaproteobacteria > Rhizobiales > Rhizobiaceae > Rhizobium. The sequence continues at coordinate 28,163 of CAWIRO010000014.1, read as the reverse complement.
CGCTTCGTCCCGATGTCGTCTTCAATGCCCTGCATGGCCCGTTCGGCGAAGACGGCACGATCCAGGGCATCCTCGAATATCTCGAAATTCCCTATACGCATTCGGGCGTGCTTGCCTCTGCGCTGGCGATGGACAAGGCGAAGGCGAAGCGTGTTGCCGCTGCGGCAGGCATTCCGGTCGCGCAATCAGAGGTCATCAATCGCTTTGCCTTTCCTGCCGAGCATCCGATGAAGCCTCCCTACGTGGTGAAGCCGGTTCGCGAGGGCTCGAGCTTTGGCGTTCGTGATCGTCAAGGAAGATCAGTCGCATCCGCCGCAGGTCATCAGTTCTCCTGAGTGGCGCTATGGCGAGGAGGTCATCGTCGAGCGATACATATATGGGCGCGAACTGACCTGCGGCGTCATGGGCGACACGGCGCTTGGTGTGACCGAGGTGGTGCCGCAGGGTCACAACTTCTATGACTTATGACGCCAAGTACGCGGCCGGCGGCTCAAAACACGTCATTCCGGCGAAAATTTCACCGAATATTTACCAAAAAATACAAACACTGGCGTTAAGGGCGCATCAAGCAATTGGTTGTCGCGGCGTTAGTCGGTCCGACTTCCGCTACGACGATCGGTTCTCCGAAGACGGCGAAGTTATCTGGCTGGAAGTCAATACGCAGCCGGGCATGACGCCAACCTCCCTTGTGCCCGAAATGGCCGGTCATGCCGGTTATTCCTTTGGTGAGTTTCTGCGCTGGATGGTGGAGGACGCGTCTTGTTTGCGTTGACGGTCAAAAGGATTGGGCGCCCGAGTCGTCAGTCGGTCATCGTTCTTCCTGAGGGCGAGGGGCGGATGGTTCTGCCGCGTCCGTTGCGCCGTGTCGTGCGCTTCCTCGTCAGTCTGGGAAGCGGCCGCATCCATATTCCTGCGCATACCGGAACGGTCTCCGCTCTCGCCTTCTTCGCAGCGACCGGTCTCTACGGCATGTCGCTCGGCGGGCATACGGAAGTGGTCGCGCAGGCGACGACGACGGCGGCCGGATTTGCGATCGAGGATGTGAAGGTTTCCGGCAATTCGGCAGACCTCCGAAATCGAGATTCTGCAGCTTCTCGGGCTTGATGGGACGACCTCGCTGGTGGCGCTCGATGTCGATGCTGCGCGCCAGAAGATCGCCAAGCTTCCCTGGGTCGAAAGCGTCGAGGTCCGGAAGGTCTATCCGAAGACGATCGAGGTCAAGCTCAAGGAGCGCCAGGCCTACGCGATCTGGCAGCACGGGCAGGAGCTTTCGCTGATCGAAAAGAACGGCAGTGTCATCGCGCCGCTTCGCGACAACAAGTTCTCGGCGCTGCCGCTCGTCGTCGGCCGCGATGCGGAAACTGCTGCGGCGTCGCTCGAAGGCGAGTTTTCGAAATGGCCCGACATCAAGTCGCGCGTGAAGGCCTACGTTTGGGTCTCCAGCCGTCGCTGGGATCTGCACATGGACAACGGCGTCGTGGTGAAGCTGCCCGGAGGACGTCGATCAGGCGCTCGCAAGGCTCTCGAAATTCGACAAGGAACAGCATCTTCTGGCGCGTGACATCGCAGCCGTCGATCTCAGGCTGGCGGACAGGACCGCAATCCAGTTGACCCCGGAAGCCATGGCGCCGCCGGCAGGTTGTTCTCGATCGAGCGGACCAAGGATTTGAAGAAGGCGGGGCAGAATATATGAGCTTGTTCGGTTCATCCCATTTCGGATTGCCGCGCCTGAAGCCGCTTTCGTCGAAGCGGTCGCACATCGTTTCGGTGCTCGACATCGGCTCGACCAAGGTCGTCTGCATGATCGGCCGGCTGACGCCGCGCGAAGAGAGCGAGATCCTTCCGGGCCGCACGCATAACATCGAAATCATCGGCATCGGCCACCAGCGTTCGCGCGGCATCAAGACCGGCGTCATCGCCGATCTCGATGCGCTCGAAGGCGTCATCCGTCTCGCCGTCGACGCGGCCGAGCGTATGGCGGGCCTTACCGTCGAAAGCCTGATCGTCAACCTGACGGCCGGCCGTCTCGGCAGCGACATCTATACCGCGACGATCGATCTCGGCGGCCAGGAAGTCGAGCTGAACGATCTCAAGAAGGTGCTTGTCGGCTGCCTGCCAGCAGTCGCTGCGCCAGGATCGCGCCGTGCTGCATTCGCTTGCCACCGGCTTCTCGCTCGATGGCGAGCGCGGCATCCGCGATCCGCTGGCGATGTACGGCGACATCGCTCGGCGTCGACATGCATGTCGTGACCGCCGAACGCGCGGCGCTGAAGAACCTCGAGCTCAGCGTCAATCGCGCGCATCTCTCCGTCGAGGGCATCGTGGCGACGCCCTATGCATCCGGCCTCGCAGCTCTCGTCGACGACGAGGTCGAGCTCGGCTGCTGCGCGATCGACATGGGCGGCGGCACGACGACGATCTCGGTCTTTGCCGAGGGCAAGCTTGTTCATACCGATGCGGTCGGCCTTGGCGGTCATCACGTCACGACCGATCTGGCGCGCGGTCTTTCGACCCGTATCGAAGATGCGGAGCGTCTGAAGGTCGTTCACGCTTCGGCGCTCTCGAACTCCTCCGACGAGCGCGAGCTGATCTCGATCCCGCCGATCGGCGAGGACGATCGCGATCAGCCGACGCAGGTGCCGCGCGCACTCGTCTCGCGCATCGTGCGGCGCGCGCATCGAGGAAACGATGGAACTGATTCGCGACCGTATCCAGCGCTCGGGCTTCAGCCCGATCGTCGGCAAGCGCGTCGTGCTGACGGGCGGTGCCAGCCAGCTGACCGGTCTTGCGGAAGTGGCGCGGCGCATTCTCGCCCGCAACGTCCGCATCGGCCGTCCGATGGGCGTCTCGGGCCTGCCGACGGCGGCCAAGGGCCCGGCCTTTTCGACGGCCGTCGGCCTGATGATCTATCCGCAGGTCGCGGACATGGAAACACATGCGTCACAGAGCGGTCTGCTCATGTCGCTTGGGGGTAATAACAGCCGCATCGCCCGGATGGGCCAGTGGCTGAAGGAAAGCTTCTGAAATTGAGTGAATTGGCCGGCGTGGCGATGCGGCCATAAAGAGAAGGAACTGGTACACATGACCATCAAGCTGCAAAAGCCGGATATCACTGAGCTGAAGCCGCGCATCACCGTGTTCGGTGTCGGCGGCGGCGGCGGCAACGCTGTCAACAACATGATCACCGCTGGTCTCCAGGGCGTCGACTTCGTCGTCGCCAACACGGATGCCCAGGCGCTGACGATGACGAAGGCCGAACGCATCATCCAGCTCGGCGTCAAGCGTCACCGAAGGCCTCGGTGCCGGATCGCAGCCGGAAGTCGGTCGCGCGGCCGCCGAAGAGTGCATCGATGAGATCATCGATCACCTCAACGGCACGCATATGTGCTTCGTCACCGCCGGCATGGGCGGCGGCACCGGCACGGGTGCTGCTCCGGTCGTTGCGCAGGCGGCCCGCAACAAGGGCATCCTGACCGTCGGCGTCGTCACCAAGCCGTTCCACTTCGAAGGCGGCCGCCGCATGCGTCTCGCCGAATCGGGCATCGAGGAACTGCAGAAGTCGGTCGATACGCTGATCGTCATTCCGAACCAGAACCTCTTCCGCATCGCCAACGACAAGACGACCTTCGCCGACGCCTTCGCCATGGCCGACCAGGTTCTCTATTCGGGCGTTGCCTGCATCACCGACCTGATGGTGAAGGAAGGTCTCATCAACCTCGACTTCGCCGACGTCCGCTCGGTCATGCGCGAAATGGGCCGCGCGATGATGGGCACCGGCGAAGCATCCGGCCAGGGCCGCGCACTGCAGGCTGCGGAAGCCGCGATCGCCAACCCGCTGCTCGACGAAACCTCGATGAAGGGCGCTCAGGGCCTCCTGATCTCCATCACCGGCGGCCGCGACCTGACCCTCTTCGAAGTCGACGAAGCTGCGACCCGCATCCGCGAAGAAGTCGATCCGGACGCCAACATCATCCTCGGCGCCACCTTCGACGAATTGCTCGAAGGCATTATCCGCGTCTCCGTCGTCGCAACCGGCATCGATCGTGCGATGAACGAAGCCGCAGAGCAGGACCTTCCAGCCGGCCGCCAGGCCGGCTATCCGTCCCTCCGCGGCCGTTGCTCCGGCACCGGCCGCAGTTCAGCCTGCGCCAGTCATGCAGGCACCGAAGCCGGTCGATCCGATCGCGCAGACCATCCGCATGGCGGAAGCCGAGATGGAACGCGAGCTCGAGATCCCGGCTCCGCGCGCAGCAGCGCCGGTCCAGCAGCCGGCTGCTCAGCAGGAAACCTTCCGTCCGCAGAGCAAGCATCTTCGCGCCTGCTCCGGAAGCTCCGGCAGCTCGCGTCCGGCTCCGCGTGCAGCAGCGCTCCGGCACCTGTCATGAGCCAGCCGGCTCCAGCAGCAGCCGGTCATGCAGCAGCCGATCGTCCGGCAGTGCGCCACGCAGCCGGTCCGCATGCCGAAGGTCGAGGACTTCCCGCCGGTCGTCCAGGCCGAGACTCGACCACCGCTCGCAGCCGGCCGCCGCGCATGCACATGAAGAGCGCGGCCCGATGGGCCTGCTCGAAGCGAATCACCAATTCGCTTGGCCGCCGCGAGGAAGACGCCGTTGCCGCCGACATGACGGCAGCGCCGCCGGCCGCTTCGCAGCAGCGCCGCCCGCTGTCGCCCGAGGCGAGCCTCTATGCGCCGCGCCGCGGCAATCTCGACGACCAGGGCCGCGCGGTTCCGCAGGCCCGCATGTTGCAGGAAGACGACCAGCTCGAAATCCCGGCATTCCTGCGCCGCCAGTCGAACTGAGGCGATCGCACAGATACGCCTCGCATGCGCCCGGGATAACATTCCCGGGCACTTTCGTTTCTCGCGACGCGCAAGCGCATGTTTCCGAATCATTTCAAGCACATGTTTCGTAACAAAGCGAAAGAAACAGTGATTTGGATTGACAGCGCCTGCGCACGTAAGTATGGGACAAGGAAACTGGGCCTTGCCGACTTCATGGCGGCAATTCGGCGGTGCAGAATGAACGATGACCGGTCCGTTTTGGTGCATTGAGCGCTCGGTACGGCAAGCAATAAAGGCAGAATTTTATGGTAATTGGCTTGCTGGGTTTTCAAACGACGGTTTCGCGTCCCGTGACGCTTTCGGGCATCGGGGTCCATTCCGGCGCGGAAGTCTCGATCACTTTCAACCCGGCCGAAGTCGATACCGGCGTCGTTTTCCAGCGTCTGCATGACAGATGGCGACGTCACCGAACTCAAGGCCGTCTCCTCGCAGGTCGGCAACACCGATCTCTGCACCGTCCTCGGCTTTTCGCCGGCGCATTCGGTCGCGACGATCGAACATGTCATGGCCGCGGTCTATGCGCTTGGCCTCGACAATGTCGTGATCGAAGTCGATGGCGCCGAAATGCCGATCATGGACGGCAGCTCGCTGCCCTTCATCGAGGCGATCGAGCAGGTCGGCCTCGTCTCGCTCGGCGTCAAGCGCCGCTATATCCGCATCACCAAGCCGGTTCGCATCGAGCATGGCGGCTCCTGGAGCGAGTTCCGCCCCTATGACGGCACGCGCTTCGAAGTCGAGATCGATTTCGACTGCCCGCTGATCGGCCGCCAGAAGTGGGAAGGCGACCTGACCGCCGCCGATCTTCAAGATCCGAGCTGTCGCGCGCCCGCACCTTCGGCTTCATGCGTGACGTCGAGCGTCTCTGGGCCTCCGGTCATGCGCTCGGTTCGTCGCTCGAAAATTCCGTCGTCATCTCCGACGACAACACCGTCATCAACGTCGAAGGCCTGCGCTACGCAAAGGACGAGTTCGTCCGCCACAAGACGCTCGATGCCGTCGGCGACCTGGCGCTTGCCGGCGCTCCGTTCATCGGCTGCTACCGCTCCTATCGCGGTGGCCACAAGATGAATGCCAATGCGCTGAAGGCGCTGCTCAGCGATCCGTCGGCCTACGAAGTCGTCGAGACGTCCGACGCTCGCGCCAGCGTGTCGCCGCCCCGCGAACTGATCGCGGTCAACGCATCCGGAATTCGCTCCCTGGTCGGCATGACCTCCAGCACATTCTAAGACCAGGCCGCCTCCTTCCCGGAGGCGGTTTTTTTATGTCTGCCGTATTGCGGATAGACGTTCTCAGCAGATGCTTAGCTGCCACAGGTCGGAATTAGAAGACGAAAAGCCGGTCATTCTGGCGGCTTGCTGCCACAAAAATGCGTTAATGCCTCATCATTGCGTTGCTCTTGCTGCATATTTGTGGCTAGAAACGCCAGCGAGGCGTGGCTGCCGTGGAGCGATGGCGGCAGTGGGATTCTTTCGAATGGGTTATGCAGGATCTGAAGGTATGATGAAGACAGCGCGCGCTTTGCTCGCATCGCTCGTGGTTCTGAGCGCAGGCGCCTTGATTTCCGGTTGCCAATCGGACCCCGATATCGACATCACCAAGCTCGGCCTCGAAACCGATCCGCCGGACGTGCTCTACAACCAGGGCCTTGCCAACATGAAGGCCGGCAACATGGCCGAAGCGGCGCGCAAGTTCGACGCGATCGACCGCGAGAACCCGTTCTCCGAATGGGCGCGCAAGGCGCTCGTCATGAGCACCTTCGTCAAGTACCGCCAGGGCCGACTCGACGACGCGCTCGCTTCGGGCAACCGCTACATGGCGCAGTATCCGAAGTCCGAGGATGCCGCCTATGTGCAGTATCTGATCGGCCTCACCTATTCCAAGCAGATCGTCCGACGTGACGCAGGACCAGCGCGCATCCGCCAAGACCGATCGAAGCGATGCAGGCCGTCATCGACAACTATCCGAACTCGGAATATGTCGACGACGCGCAGGCGAAGATCCGCTTCGCCCGCGACCAGCTCGCCGGCAAGGAAATGCAGATCGGCCGCTACTATCATGGAGCGCAAGGAATATCTCGCCGCGATCTCGCGCTTCCGCATCGTCGTCGAGAAGTATCCGAACACGAACCAGATCGAAGAAGCGCTGGCGCGTCTCGTCGAGGCCTATTACGCGATGGGCATCGTCGAAGAGGCGCAGACGGCTGCTGCCGTTCTCGGTCACAACTATCCGGACAGCCAGTGGTACGCCGATTCCTACAAGCTGCTGCAGAGCGGCGGTGCCGAGCCGCGTGAAAACCAGGGCTCGTGGATCGCTGCTGCAGGCAAGAAACTCCTGCTCGGTTCCTGAGGCCAAACGCATGCTGATCCAGCTTTCGATCCGCGATATCGTCCTGATCGAGCGGCTGGATCTTGCCTTCGAGACCGGCCTCTCCGTGCTGACGGGCGAGACCGGTGCCGGCAAATCCATCCTGCTCGACAGTCTGTCGCTGGCACTTGGCGGGCGCGGCGACGGCGGCCTCGTGCGCCACGGCGAGGACAAGGGCCAGGTGACGGCGGTCTTCGACGTCGGCATGGACCACGGCGCCCGCAAGCTTCTGCGCGAAAACGGCATCGACGACGAAGGCGACCTGATCTTCCGCCGCCAGCAATCGGCCGACGGCCGCACCAAGGCCTATGTCAACGACCAGCCGGTCAGCGTGCAGCTGATGCGTCAGGCCGGCCAGATGCTGGTCGAGATCCACGGCCAGCACGACGACCGCGCGCTTGTCGATACCCATGCACACCGCACTTCTGCTCGATGCCTTTGCCGGCCTCAACGAGGAGCGCTTCGCGGTCGCCGAGCTCTACCGCGTGTGGCGCGACGCGGAGCGGACGCTGAAGAAGCATCGCGAAAAGGTGGAGAACGCGGCCCGCGAAGCCGACTACATCCGCTCTTCCGTCGATGAGCTGGAAAAGCTCTCGCCGCAGGATGGCGAGGAGGACGAACTTGCCGATCGCCGCCAGAAGATGATGAAGGCCGAGCGGATTGCCGGCGATATCGCCGAAGCCTCCGAGTTTCTGAACGGCAATGCCTCGCCCGTGCCGCATATCGCCTCGCTGGTGCGCCGGCTGGAGCGCAAGAGCCACGAGGCGCCCGGACTGCTCGAAGACACCGTGGCGCTGCTCGACGCGGCGCTGGACCAGCTTTCCAACGCGCAGATGGAAGTCGAGGCGGCACTGCGCAAGACCGAATACGATCCGAAGGAACTGGAGCGCGTCGAGGAGCGGCTCTTCGCGCTGCGTGCCGCGTCGCGCAAATATTCGGTGCCGGTGACCGAGCTTCCGGCGCTTGCCGTGCGCATGATCGCCGAGTCTTGCCGATCTCGATGCCGGCGAGGAGAAGCTCGTCAAGCTCGAAGCCGAGGTCGGCATCGCCAAGGCGAATTACGACGCGGCCGCCCGCTCGCTCTCGGACAAGCGTCACCATGCCGGCGAGGCGCTTGCCGCCGCCGTCATGGCCGAGCTGCCGGCGCTGAAGCTGGAGCGCGCGCGCTTCATGGTCGAGATCACGACCGATGCTGCGGAGGCGACGGCCGAGGGCATCGATGTCGTCGAGTTCCACGTTCAGACCAATCCGGGCACGCGTCCGGGCTCGATCATGAAGGTGGCATCCGGCGGCGAGCTCTCGCGCTTCCTGCTGGCGCTGAAGGTGGCGCTCGCCGATCGCGGTTCGGCGCCGACGCTCGTCTTCGACGAAATCGATACCGGCGTCGGCGGCGCCGTTGCCGATGCGATCGGCCAGCGGCTGAAGCGGCTCTCCGAGCGGGTGCAGGTGCTCTCGGTCACCCATGCGCCGCAGGTCGCGGCACGGGCGGCGACGCATCTGCTCATCTCCAAGGGGCCGGCGTCCGGCGAATCGGAAAAGATCGCGACCCGCGTCGCGACCATGGCGCAGAAGGACCGCACCGAGGAAATCGCCCGCATGCTCGCCGGCGCCTCGGTGACCGAGGAGGCGAGCGCGGCGGCGGCGCGGCTGCTGGCGGCTGCGGATTGAGCTTTCAGGCGATCCGGCGGATTTGACGTCGGCGATGTTCTTGCGATGAATCGCCTCGTAGGGCTCGAAATAGAGAACGGCGCCTGATGCCAGATCGTCCGCAAGGAACTCCTTCAGGGACATCGTCTCCGCCTTCTCTCGCTCAGAGGGATTGCTCAACCGCTCCAGATAGCGCCGGTTTGCGTCGATGAGGTCGGGTTCGTAGCCGCCGCTGGCGATGCGCGCCGGATCACCGTGATTCGGCAGGATCCGATGGATCGGCCACTCCCGCATGCGGGCGAGTTCGCGGATATGCGTGGCGATATGTTCCGGCTCGGAAACATAGGTCACGGTGTCCTCCAGCGTATCACCGGCCAGAAGCACCTTCTCTTCCGGCAGCCAGATGATGTTGCCGTCCGCGCTGTGGATGTCGAAGTGGTGGAGTTCGACGCGGCGCTGGCCGACCTCAAGTGCGAGACTTCCTTCGAACAGCCGGTTGGGCATGACGACGGGGCGGATTTGCGGATCGCCCGTTTCAAGTTTCTGCCGGTTCCGCGAAAGCGCATCCGCGGTCAGCTTCAGGGCGATGATCTCGCAATCGGCAAAGACCTCGTTTCCGGCGATATGATCCGTATGCCAGTGACTGAGCACGACCCTGATCGAGGTGACGCCGAGGCTTTCGAGATGCGAGCGGATCGCCCTCGCATGCGGTAGCGACATGTGGGTGTCATAGACCAGCGCGCTGCCGCCATCGACGAGGGCATAGGAGGCGATGCCGAGCGAATAGGCGCCGTCGTCGAGCCAGTTGGGCGCGTCGGAATGCAGGCGCCTGCCTTCGATCCGGCCGTCGTAATAGGCGAACAGGCCCGGATATGGCTCGAGGATTCTCAGTGTGGAGGTTATGTCAGCCATTTGGCGATCCTTCGTTACGACCGGATTTGCAGAGCAGTCGTCCGGCTTTTCCGATTATCATGATGTGAATGCAACAGTCTCACTTGAGCCAGGCTGACGATTTTTCAGCCGCAACCTTTCCGGTTTTGCGTTTTCGCCAATTCGTCTAAAACCTTCGAAGATTCTCCGGAGTGATCTGAATGTCAGCCGAACGATAACCATAGAAAATCTGACGATTGAAGAAGCCGCCGCAGAGCTGGAGCGATTGGCAAAGGAGATCGCCCACCACGACGCGCTTTATCACGGCAAGGACCGGCCGGAGATCTCGGATGCCGAGTACGATGCGCTGAAGCGGCGCAACGATGCGATCGAGGCGCGCTTTCCGGAGCTGATCCGCGAAGACAGCCCGTCGCGCCGTGTCGGTGCTGCGCCCTCCGTCACCTTCGCGCCGGTCGTCCATGCGCGGCCGATGCTGTCGCTCGACAACACCTTTTCGCAGGAGGACGTGCAGGATTTCGTCGCCAGCGTCTATCGGTTCCTCGGCCGCCTGCCGGACCAGTCGATCGCCTTCACCGCCGAGCCGAAGATCGACGGTCTTTCCATGTCGATCCGCTACGAGAACGGCAAGCTGGTGACGGCGGCCACGCGCGGCGACGGCACGACGGGTGAAAACGTCACCGCCAATATCCGCACCATCAAGGAAATCCCGAACGAACTGCCGAAGGGCGCGCCTGCCGTCGTCGAGGTGCGCGGCGAGGTCTATATGGCCAAGAGCGACTTCCTGGCGCTGAACAAGCAGATGGAGGCCGAAGGCAAGCAGACCTACGTCAACCCGCGCAACACCGCCGCCGGGTCGCTGCGCCAGCTCGACGCCAAGGTGACGGCGAGCCGCAAGCTGAAATTCTTCGCCTATGCCTGGGGCGAAATGTCGGAGATGCCGGCCGATACGCAGTTCGGCATGGTGCAGACCTTCAAGGACTGGGGCTTTCCGGTCAATCCGCTGATGAAACGGCTGAATTCGGTCGCCGACATCCTTGCGCATTACGACGAGATCGGCCTGGAGCGTCCGGATCTCGACTACGACATCGATGGCGTCGTCTACAAGGTCGACAGTCTCGAACTGCAGCAGCGCCTCGGCTTCCGCTCGCGCAGCCCGCGCTGGGCGACGGCGCATAAATTCCCGGCCGAGCAGGCCTTCACCACCGTCGAGAAGATCGAGATCCAGGTCGGCCGCACCGGCGCACTGACGCCGGTCGCGCGGCTGACGCCGATCACCGTCGGCGGCGTCGTCGTCACCAATGCGACGCTGCACAACGAGGACTACATCAAGGGCATCGGCAATTCCGGCGAGCGCTATCCGCGAGGAAGAGCACGATATCCGCGTCGGCGATACGGTCATCGTGCAGCGGGCCGGCGACGTCATCCCGCAGGTGCTCGACGTGGTGATGGAGAAGCGGCCGGCGGATGCGGTGCCTTATGAGTTTCCGAAGACGCTGCCCGGTCTGCGGTAGCCATGCGGTGCGCGAGAGCAACGAGAAGACCGGCAAGCTCGATTCCGTCACGCGCTGCACCGGCGGCTTCATCTGCCGGGCGCAGGCGACCGAGCATCTGAAGCACTTCGTCTCGCGCAACGCCTTCGATATCGAGGGGCTCGGTTCGAAGCAGATCGACTTCTTCTTCGAGAGCGAGGATCCGTCGCTGCAGATCCGCACCGCGCCCGATATCTTCACGCTGGAGAGAGCGCCAGCGGCAATTCGCTGACCAAGCTCGAGAATATCGACGGCTTCGGCAAGGTCAGCGTCGGCAAGCTCTATCGCGGCGATCAACGAACGGCGCAGCATCGCGCTCCATCGCTTCATCTACGCGCTCGGCATCCGCCATGTCGGCGAGACGACGGCGAAGCTGCTGGCGCGCTCCTACGGCACCTACGACGGCCTTTGCAACGGCAATGAAGGAGGCCGCGACGCTTTCCGGCGACGCCTGGAACGACCTCAACGCCATCGAAGGCATCGGCGAAATCGTCGCCCGCGCCATCGTCGAATTCTACAAGGAGCCGCGCAATGTCGAGGTGATCACCGCGGCTGCTCGCCGAGGTGACGCCCGCAGGAGGCCGAGCAGCCGGTGACGTCCGGCAGCCCGGTCGCCGGCAAGACCGTGGTCTTCACCGGCTCGCTCGAAAAATTCACCCGCGACGAGGCAAAGGCGAGGGCGGAAAGCCTCGGCGCCAAGGTGGCCGGCTCGGTCTCCAAGAAGACCGACATCGTCGTCGCCGGCCCCGGCGCCGGCTCCAAGCTCGACAAGGCGCGCGAGCTCGGCGTGCAGACGATGGACGAGGACGAGTGGCTGGCGCTGATCAGCGGGTGAGAGGCTGACGGCAGGCCGCCAGCCTCTTCGCTCATGGCCTGACCCGCGCCATCGCATAGGCGTCGACATAGTCTCCGGATCGAAAGCCGAAGGCCTTGAGCAGGCCTTCCTGTCTCGAAGCCGAATTTCCGGTAGAGGCCGATGGCGACATCGTTGTCGGTATAGACGGTCAGTTCCAGCCGCTTGATGTCCAGCCAGTCGTCGGCGGCGTCGACCATCGCGCCGAGCAGGAACGGTCCGAAGCCGCGGCCGGTGAAATCGTCATGCACGCCCATGCCGATGCTGGCGACGTGCTGGCGTGCGGCCGGTGAAGCGATTGAGGCCGCCATTGGCGACGATCTTGCCGTCCGAGGTGACGACGAGGTTGAGCGCGCCGGGCGACGGATTTTCCATGTGCTTGCGCACCTCCTCGACGCTCTGGTACGGCGGACGCAGGGTGCCGGCGCGGTAGCCCGGCAGATTCATCAGTTCGGTGACGCGCTTCCGCATCGGAAAGGCGAACGGCGCGGACGACTATACCGTCCGGCAGGCGCTCGGTCGCGAGGTTCATCCTGCTTCGTTTTCGGACATTTCATGCTCTCCTTGGATTGCAGGAGGAGAGCCGAGTTTCCGAAACCCTGCTCGCCTCGGCAGGGTTCTCGGGATGATCGGATCGCTGCTAACGCGCCATCGCTCCCGCGCACCCTTCAAGGGTCGTGGTGAGATGCATCGTCATGACAATGGTCGCGGAACCGATCATGGCGCGCAAGTTTCGATATTCGCGTCGAAAGTCAACCGTGCGTCGTGTCGAATTTGCCTGGCCGAAGCGGGGCGGTATGTCTGTTCCTGAGAGAAATCGATTCGGAGCAGCCTTGAAGACCATCGCCATCGATTTCGAGACGGCCAACGAACAGCGCGCCAGCGCCTGTTCGGTCGGCCTTGCCTGGATCGAGGAGGGCAGGGTGACGCGCGTCGAGGAGCGGCTGATCCGGCCGAGGGACATGCGCTTTTCCGGCATGAACATCGCGATCCACGGCATCCGTCCGGAGCATGTCGAGGATGCGCCGGAGTTTCCCGAGGTCATGGACGAGTTCCACGACGAGTTCCGCGGCGCGACGATGATCGCGCATAATGCCGCCTTCGATTTCAGCGTCTGGCGGGCGAGCCTCGATCTCTACCGGCAATCCTATCCGGAGCTCACCTATCTCTGCAGCCTGAAGATGGCGCAGCGCATCTGGCCGCAGTTCCTGTCGCACCGGCTGAACGTGATTGCCGAGCATCTCGGCCTGCGTTTCGTCCACCACAATGCCGCCGAGGATGCCGCCGTCTGCGCGCATGCGGCGATCGAAATGGCGAAGGGCGGTCAAGGCCGCTGCCGTGCATGCCATTCCGGCGGTGATCGGCATGAAGCCCGGCAGGCTGACGGCGCGGGCGGCTACGAGCCCTGCACCTGCCGCAAGGCGTAACTCTTCAGCTTTCTTGTTTTGACGGCTGCCGCACTTATCTAGAATGGCGGATCATTCAGGGAGCCGCCATGTCCACTTGCGCAAGCTTGTTCTCTCGGCCGCGTCTCGTTGCCGCGCTTGGCGCGGGTGCCGCCTCCGCCGAAGTCGTCGGCAAGGTCGGTGTCGACTGGACCGGCAACGACATCATCGTCGATGCGGTCCCCGACCCGGAGGTGAAGGGCGTGACCTGCCACGTCACCTATTTCGATCGCAGCATCATCGACCGCGTGCAAGAACGGCAACTGGTTCGAGGATCCCTCGAACAATTCGATCGCCTGCCGCCAGACGGGACCGATCGAGATCGGCGACATCGATCTGTCGAAGGACGGCGAGCGAGGTCTTCAAGGCCGGGCATGTCGCTGATCTGGAAGAAGCTGGTCGTCAACCGCATCTACGACAAGACGAACGACACGCTGATCTATCTCGCCCATTCCCGCGAACTGACGGACGGCTCGGCGAAGATGTCGATCTCGACGATCCCGCTCTACGGCCAGAACGTCACCTGGAAGAACGGCAAGCCGCAATGAAGAAAGGCCCGGCGATCGACCGGGCCTTTCTTTGCGAGCTAGTGCGCCTCAGGCGGCCTGCGCCAGTTCGTCGGCGATGACCGTGTCGAGGTTGAGGAAGCAGACCATCGTCTTTTCGAGCGCCACGATGCCGCGGCAGAAGGCGCGCTGGGCTTCCGGAATGATTTCCGGCGCCGGCTGCAGGTCTTCGCTCTTGATGGTCATCATGTCGGAAACCTGCTCGACCAGCAGGCCGACCAGCTTGCCGGCGATGTCGGTGACGATGATCGCCGAGCGCTCGGACGGCTCGGTCATCTTCATGCCGAGGCGGCAGGCCATGTCGATGACCGGGATCACCGCGCCGCGCAGGTTGATGAGGCCGAGCACGTAAGGCGGCGTATGCGGCATCGGGGTCACCGGCGCCCAGCCGCGGATTTCGCGGATCGCCATGATGTCGATGCAGAATTCCTGATCGCCGAGATGGAACGAAACGATTTCGAGATAGGCACCGGACTGCTTGATGGCGTTTGTCATGATCAGAATTCTTCCCAGTTGTCTCCGGCCGGAGCGGCCGATGGCTCTGGCGGCGGACGCCGCCACTGAATGCGCCCGCGACCTTGCCGATCAGGCTCCGTGCGGGTGAGGGTTTCGGATGCGAGGCTGGCGGTTGCTTCTCGCGGCGCGTGACGGGCGCTCATGCCCTCGCCGATCTGGAACTGTCCAATCGAGCCGGATCAGATTTTCGGCGTCCGTGGCAAGCGTGTGGCTTGCGGCGTTCGTCTCTTCGACCATGGCCGCATTCTTCTGCGTCGACCTGGTCCATCTGGCTGATGGCAGTGTTGATTTCGTTCAGTCCGACGGATTGTTCGCGCGCAGAGGTTACGATTGATTTAACGTGCTCGTCGATGCGCAAAACATCTTCGCCGATCTGGCGCAGCGCTTCGCCGGCTTTCGTCACCAGTTCGCCGCCGGTCTTCACCTCGGTGCCGGATTTGGTCGATCAAGGCCTTGATATCCTTGGCGGCGCCCGCGGCGCGCCCGGCAAGTTCGCGCACTTCCTGGGCGACGACCGCAAAGCCCTTTCCGGCTTCGCCGGCGCGTGCCGCCTCCACACCGGCGTTCAGCGCCAGCAGGTTGGTCTGGAAGGCGATCTCGTCGATGACGTTGATGATCGTGCCGATCTCGCGCGAGGCGCTTTCGATTCGCTGCCATGGCCGCCATGGCGTCGGTGACGACGAGATCGGATTTCGTCGGTGTTCTGGCGGGTATGGGTCGACCATGTGGCCGACTTCCTCGGCGCGGTTCGTGGCGTTCCGCACTGTTGCCGTGATCTGATCGAGCGCAGCCGAGGTCTCTTCCAGAGATGCAGCCTGCTGCTCCGTGCGTTTGGCGAGATCGTCGGCGGCTGCGCGCATCTGCCGGCTGTTGGCCTGGATCGACGTGGTATTCTGCGAGATGTCGGTCATCGTCTTGCGCAGGATGGCTGTCGTCTGGTTGAAGTCGCTGCGCAGGCGCTCCAGCTCCGGCTTGAATGGCTGGTCGATGGCGGCGGTCACATCGCCGGCGGCAAGCCGGTTCAAGCCGTGGCCGAGAGCGTCGACTGCAGCGTTCAGAGCCTCCGAATCGGCGAGCTTTGCCGCTTCCCGCTCGCGGCGTTCCGCATCGCTCTGGCGCCGCTCGCTTTCGGTCTGCGATTCGAGGTTCAGCTTGTCGATGGCCGCGAGACGGAAGCTTTCGGCGGCACGGGCCATCTCGCCGATTTCGTCACCGCGCTCGGTTGCAGGCACGGCGTTGTGCAGATCGCCGCTCATGATGCGTTGCATGCTCTGGCGCACGGCCTCGATGCCGCGGCGGATCGAGCCGCCGTGAATATATTGCAGGATCGCCATCGTTATGATCGCGAAAATGCCGAGCCCGATCTGGATGAACAGCGCGCTCCGGGAAATTGCGCTCGCTTGATCAATGCGGCCTTGGGCAACGGCGGTGCCGTCCCGCGCCAGCTTGTCGAGCGTCGCTGTCAGCTTCTTACCGCCGTCGTCGATGGCGTCATCCAGCTTTGCGAATGTATCGTCTGCCGCGCCGGTCTCGACGGCGGTCTTCAGATCGACTGTAACTGCCTGCTTCAGGGCAGCGACATCCGAATCGTAACTCGCCAGCAGATCGTTTGCGCTGTAGTTCCTGCGCAAGCGTGCCCATTTCCTTCGCGCCGCCGGCGAGCTTTGCCAGCGATTGCGACATCAGCGCCAGGCGGTCAGGCTCGATCGTGCGCTCGGCGCGATCGACGATCGTGTCCATGGCGGCGAGAACGAGCGTCAGGTTTGCCATGCGCATCTCGTTGATGCTGTCCACGCTGTGCTGAATGCTGTTTGCGCGATCCAGAGCCCCATCGACACGGGTGCCTTCATACCAGCCGACGCCGAGCATCGATCCGAAACCCAGGAAGGCGGCGCCCGCAAGCGTCCAGAGCCTTTGGCTCACCGAAAGGGTTTTACGCACCGATTGCGTTCGTCATGAAAAGCTTCCCTGCGCTGAGATGTGTCGGATAAAATATCGTGTCGCTCGCATGCGAACATCCGTGTCTTACGATACGGCGCAGACATCATGTCAGAGCGGCGCTGGTTGCGCCGGACGCATGGCTAAATATAGAACTGACGGCTTAAGTCTTTGCTAACGATGTTTTTGATGTGGCCTCTTCTTATTTGTCAACTATTTGTAAAAACAAGTGTTTTCGCTTAAAATTTGTTGGGCGCTGCCATGATGGCTGCACCATCCGGGATGAGGCAATTAATCACGTGGTAAGAAAACGGGATGTTGAATTGCATGCGTTGCGCTGAAGAGATATCACGCGCGCAGTCGCGGATCATGCCGTCCGCATGCTTTCAGGGGTTGCAGACATGAAGTACTTCCGTGTTGCCGTTTGGGTTGCCGTTGTCATTGTCGCGGCCGTGCTGGGTTGGCTGACGCTGAACATCACGAAGACGAAGGACATGCCGCTGGCCGAAGGGCCGTTCGGCGTTCCCTTCACGCTCGTTGCGCAGAACGGGCAGCCGATCACGGAGCAGGCGTTTCGCGGCAAGCCGACTGCGCTCTTCTTCGGCTTCACGCATTGCCCCGAGGTTTGCCCGACGACACTGTTCGAACTCAGCGGCTGGATGGAGAAGGTCGACCCGGCGGGCGACAAGCTGCAGGCCTATTTTGTCACGGTAGATCCGGAGCGCGATACGCCCGAGGTCATCAACCAGTACGTTTCGAACGTCTCCACGCGCATTACCGGCATTTCCGGTCCGCCGGACAAGGTCGCCGATGTCATCAAGGGCTTCCGCGTTTACGCCAAGAAGGTACCGGTCGACGAGAACAATCCGAATGGCGACTACACGATGGATCACACCGCGTCGGTCTTCCTCCTCGACTGCCGCGGGCCGGTTCGCGGGCACGATCGCCTATGGCGAAAACCCCGACACGGCGGTAAAGAAGCTGGAGAATTTGATCAGCAAGGGATGAGTCATGGGGGCCGGGCATCGCAGTATCCTGATCGTCGGCGCCGGCGCTACGGGTCTTGCGGCAGCAGTGGAACTTGCCCGGCGAGGCTTTCGCCCGCGCATCGTCGATAGCGATGCCGGCCCGGTGGCGCTGACGGAGAGCCGGGCGCTGGGGATCAATGCCCGTACACTTACCTTGCTTTCGCCGTCGCGCGATCACTGACGTGATTTTGCAGGAGGCTTATCGGATCGATCGCTTTCGTGCGCGGTCGGGCAAGCGGATGCTTTTCGAGATCGATCCCTCGCAGGTCGGCGGCCGCTATCCGGCAATCCAGGTGCTTGCCCAGGGCCACACGGAACGTCTGCTGCTTGGCAAGCTTTCCGATTATGAAATCGAGCCGGAATGGCAAACGGTGCTCGAAAGCGCCACCGGCACGATGGACCAACCTCATGTGACGCTGCGCCGTGCGGACGGCTCCCGGGAGGAGCTCGATCCCGACATTCTGATCGGGGCCGATGGAGCGCATTCCGCCGTTCGCAAGGCCGCGGGCCTTGGCTTTCCAGGGGAGGCGCTCGAGGCGTCCTTCTATCTTGCGGATTATCGCTACCCTCAGCCGATCGATCCGCATTACGTCGAGATCAGCCTGTTCAATCCGGGCATGGTCGGCCGGATTCCCGTCTCTCGCGATACGGTGCGTTATCTCTCCACGCTTCCTGACTTCGAGAGCCGCATCGAGCATCCAATGTCCGGGGGCGAGCTGGTCTGGGCGTCGGATTTCCGCATCCACTTCCGCCATGTCGAGCGCATGTCGAAAGGCAATGTCTTCCTTGCCGGGGATGCAGCGCATATCCATTCGCCGGCCGGCGCTCGCGGGATGAATCTCGGCATCGAGGATGCCTGTTGGCTTGCCTACCTGATATCGGAAGGCCGGGAACAGGACTACGCGGACCTTCGAATGCCGGCGGTCAAGATGGTCCTGAAGCAGACCTACGGGCTGACGAGGCTGGTGACCATGCATCAATCCGGTCGCGACCGGCCTTCGCAATTTTTTCGCACCGCTGCTGATCCGCATTCCGGCATTTGCCAGGCGGTTGCTTCGCAGCGTTGCCGGCTACGATACGCCGCCGCCGGTCTGGATCGATGGCGCGCAATAGGAATAGGAAAAGTTCGAGTGAGTGAAATACGCCTTTATGTGACGACGACCGAAAAGAAGGCCGAGCAGATCCTTGACCTTCTGAGCGAGGTCTTCGGCGAAGAAGACTTTGCCATCAGCGACCACCGAGATCGACGAGAAGAAGGATATCTGGGAAGCCTCGATCTATATGATGCGGGAGGATGAGGACGATGTGCGCGTTCGCGTCGAGGAGGCGCTGAAGGCGCCGTTTCCGCGATGCCACGGTCGAGCGCGAAGTCATTCCCGATGTCGACTGGGTGGCGAAATCGCTTGAAGGTCTGAAGCCGGTCCGGGCAGGGCGGTTTCTCGTGCATGGCTCGCATGACCGCGACAAGGTCCGCCCCGGCGATATCGCCATCGAGATCGATGCCGGCCAGGCTTTCGGCACCGGCCATCACGGCACGACGGCCGGCTGCCTCGAGGTGATCGACACGGTGCTGCGTTCGCGGCCGGTCCGCAATGCGCTCGATCTCGGCACCGGCAGCGGCGTGCTGGCGATCGCGGTGCGCAAGCTCAAGAACATTCCGGTTCTCGCGACGGACATCGATCCGATCGCCACGCGTGTCGCGGCCGAGAACGTGCGCCGCAACGGCATTGCCTCGGGCATCGTCACGAGGACTGCGCCGGGCTTTCATTCGACGGCCTTTTCAGAGCATGGGCCGTTCGATCTGATCATCGCCAATATTCTGGCGCGGCCGCTGATCAAGATGGCGCCGAAGCTTGCGGCGCATCTGGCGCCCGGCGGTTCGGTGATCCTGTCCGGCATTCTCGCGGCAGCAGCGCTGGAAGGTGCTTTCCGCCTACAGCGGCGCGAAGCTTCGCCATGTCCGGACGATCTGGCGCAACGGCTGGGTGACGATCCACCTCGACCGTCCGTAGCTAATCGAGCAAAAAAGAAGGCGGTGCCAATGGCACCGCCTTCGACCGGTCTATCCGGTCATGCCCGCGAGCTCGAAGGAGGAGGAGTGCTCGAGCGGGCTCTACAGTTCTGATTGCCGGTCCGTTGAGGGAGGAGGAGAACGAAGCGGCAAATAGCTCAGAACGCGTAGCTGGGTGCGCCCTTGTGGCGCGTAACCTTGTGGCCCGTGCCGAGCATCTTGAGGCTATCCTCATTGAGCGGGCGGCGGGCGCCGATGACGTGACGCACGGTCTGGCGTTCGCCAGCCTGCACCGGGCTGCTGTAAGCGAAGCGCGACAGAGAGGCGGTCATTTCGATTTCCTTTTCGTTGCAGGCTCATTCCCGAACCGTTTGATGGCGTCTATATAGCTATTCTGAAATTCTTAGGCAGAGGCTTTCGTTCATGGGTGCCATGCGTCGAATGCATAAAGCGTGCCAATTCCGAGTTTCGGTGTCACATTTCTGACAAAATAATGCGTGGCCTGACGTTTGGCTGATTTGCGCGGTTTTTCTCCCCATGCGCTTGATTTTTCGATAACATAGGTCCAGCCACCGTTATCCGGATTCGTATCAATCAATCGGGTTTTCAGTATGTTCCAGTCTTTCGACGTCACCTCCACGCCGCAATTCGGCAGGGATCGAGTTCACGCTGCTGCGCGGCAGTTTTGACGCGCTCGGCATCGACGCCTTTCTCGTGCCGCGTGCCGACGAGTTCAACGGCGAATATGTGCCGCAGATGCGCGGAGCGTCTGGCGTGGCTGACGGGCTTCACCGGCTCGGCGGGCATTGCGCTGATCCTGCGCAGCCAGGCGATCGTCTTCGTCGACGGCCGTTATGTGACGCAGCTTGCCGAACAGGTCGACGGTTCGGTCTTTTCAGGCGGCGATCTCGTCAACGAACCGCCGCATGTCTGGCTTGCCGCCAACGGCAAGCAAGGGCCTGCGGCTCGGCATCGATCCCTGGCTGCATGCCGGCGCCGAAGTGCGCCGTCTGGAAAAGGCGCTTGTCGGAGATCGGCGGCACGCTGGTCTTCCTGCCGCACAATCCGCTCGACAGGCTCTGGACCGACCGGCCGGCCGAGCCGCTCGGCGCGGTCAGCATCCAGAACGTCGCGCAGGCCGGCGTGCTGGCAAGAGACAAGATCGCGACTGATTGCCGCCGATCTCGCAAAGAAGAACGCTTGCGGCGGTGCTGATCGCCGATCCCGTCTTCGGTCGCCTGGACCTTCAACATCCGCGGCGCCGACGTGCCGCATACGCCGCATCCGCTGGCGCGCGCCATCATCCATGCCGACGGGCGGGCCGAACTCTTCCTCGACAAGCGCAAGACCGGCATCGAGCCGGAAGCCTATCTCGCGCAGATCTGCACGCAGCTTGCCGCCGTCGGCGCTCGAGGAAAAGCTCGCCGCCGTTTCCAGGGATGGCGGCCGCGTGCTGATCGATCCTGATATCGCCTCCTATGCGCTGGCCGAGATCATCCGCAAGGCGGGCGGCGAAGTGGTGGAGGCGACCGATCCCGCCAAGCTGCCGCGCGCGGTGAAGAACGACGTCGAGATCAACGGCTCGGCGGCCGCGCATCTGCAGGACGGGGCGGCGATGGTCGAATTCCTCTATTGGCTGTCGCAGACGAAACCCGGCACGGTGACGCGAGATCGCTGCTGCCGAACAGCTGGAAGCGGCGCGCGCCAGCGTCGGCCAGAGCATGCAGAACCCGCTGAAGGACATTTCCTTCGACACGATTTCCGGCGCCGGCGAACATGCGGCGATCATGCATTACCGCGTGACGACCGAGACCAACCGGATGATCGAGGCGGCGAACTCTTCCTGATCGATTCCGGCGCGCAATATATCAACGGCACGACCGACATCACCCGCACCGTCGGCATCGGTGCGGTTTCGGAAGAGCAGCGCCGTTTCTTCACGCTGGTGCTGAAGGGCATGATCCAGATCAGCACGGCGCGTTTCCCGAAGGGCACGCGCGGCTGCGATCTCGATCCGCTGGCGCGCATCGCGCTCTGGCGGGCAGGCGCCGATTTCGCCCACGGCACCGGCCATGGCGTCGGCTCCTATCTCTCGGTGCATGAGGGGCCGCAGCGCATCTCCAGGCTTTCGACGCAGGAACTGCTGCCCGGCATGATCCTTTCGAACGAGCCGGGCTATTATCGGCCCGGCAGCTTCGGCATCCGCATCGAGAACCTGATCTATGTGCCGGCAGGCCGAAGAGATCGAGGGCGGCGACATGGCGATGCTCGGCTTCGAGACGCTGACCTTCTGCCCGATCGACCGCAGCCTCGTCATCCCGGAGTTTCTGACCCATGACGAGCTGCACTGGTTCAACGACTATCATCGCCGCACGCGCGAGGCGCTGATGCCGCTGATCCACGACAAGCGACGTCAGGGCCTGGCTCGAGAACGCGACGCTGCCGCTGGAATATTGAGGGAAGACGCGCTTGCGCCAGCCTCGGGCCGTGCTCAGATGCCGATCGTGTGGCGCCAGGCCATCACGACGATCCAGGCGGCAAGCAGCATCCAGGTATGCGAGACGCGCAGGCCGACGATGAGAGCGGCGACCAGCGCCAGTTTCGAATCCCAGCCGCCGTCGAAGAAGGCGGGTGCGACCAGCGTCGTCAGCACGGCTGCCGGGACGGCGTTCAGCGCCGCTTCCATGCGCGGCGGAATGCGCTTCATCCTGGTGATCAGCACGTAGCCGCCGATGCGGGTGGCATAGGTCGCGACCGCGGCGGCGAGGATGACGAGCACCATGTGGAGATCGAATTCCATGGTCAGACCTCGTGCACTTCGTTAGGGCGTCGGCTTCGAGATCCGGCTCCTGCGCGCGGCAGCGGCAGCAGGCGGCGAGCACAATGCCGGCCGCGGCGCCGAGGCTGACATGCCAGGGCGAGCCGACATAATGATAGGCGACGACCGAGGCGACGGCGCTGACGAGCGCCACGGGCAGGAAATTGTCGCGCTTGCGGAAGCCGAGGACGATGCCGAGGAAATAGGCCGGCAGCAGGATATCGAGGCCGATCGCCTTGGGATCGCCGATGAAGCTGCCGAGCATGCCGCCGAGCAGCGCTGATCAGCACCCAGGGAATGTAGATGATGATGCCGAAGCCGAGATACCAGATGAAGGTGACGGGCTTGCCGGCCTCGCCGCGCTTCACCGTTTCGGCAAATTGCGGATCGACGAGCAGGAAGAAGGTGAAGAACTTCTGGACCGGCGTGAAATGGCCGATGTAGCGGGCGATCGCCGCCGAATAGAGCACGTGGCGGAAATTGACGGCGAGGATGGACAGCACGATCAGCCAGGCCTGGACATTGTGGCCGAAGAGTTCGAGACCGACCATCTGGCTGGCGCCGGCATAGACGGTGGCGCTCATGAAGGCGACTTCGGAGAGCGACATGCCCTGTTCGACGGCAAGCGCGCCGAACAGGGCGCCGAAAGGGGCCGACGCCAGCGCAACGGGGAAGCCGGCCCGCAAACCTTCGACAAAGTCGGCGCGATTCATCGGCATCTGTCCTTCTTCAAATCGCACCTGCTCTATTTGCCCAGCGCCTCGGCCGCAATTGAATTTCATTGATCGACCAATCGATTTCGCTGAACGATCAAGGTCTGACGCAGCGGCGAGAGAGGAGGCCATGAAGAAGATCGAATTTTCGAAGGACGAGAAGGCGGCGATCATTTCGCGCATCCGCACTTCTTCGACAGGGAGCTGGACCAGCCGATCGGGCTGCTCACGTCGGAGCTCCTCCTCGATTTCTTCGCGGAGGAGATCGGTGCCGCCTATTACGAGCAGGGTCTTCAGGATGCGCATGCGGCGTTTCTGAAGCGGGCCGACGACGTCGCGGACGATATCTATGGGCTGGAGCAGGCCGCGAGGGATTGAGCTTAGTCAGCGAGAGCCTTGCGGCTGTCGATGATTTCGATGCCGCGCGCGCGCATCTCGTCGATTGCGGCGGAAACGCCTTCCGGTGTGATGCCGCGGCTTGCGTCCTCGATGAAGCGAACCTTGACGCCCGGCATCATGTCCAGCGCGTCGAGCGCGGAGAACTTCACGCAATAGTCGGTCGCGAGACCGCAGACGTCGAGTTCGGTGACGCCCCGGTCTCGAAGGAAATCGGAAAGGCCGGTCGAGGCATTCTGGTCGTTGTCGCGGAAGGCGGAATAGCTGTCGACCCGCGGATCCTCGCCCTTCTGCTGGATGAGGTCGATCTCTTCGGATTTCAGGCCGGGATGCAGTTCCGCGTCGCAGCGTGTCCTGCACGCAATGATCGGGCCACAGCATCTGCGGCTTGCCGGAAAGCTCGCCCATTTCGAAAGGCTGCTTGCCGGGATGGGAGGAGGCGAAGCTTCCGTGGCCCGGCGGATGCCAATCCTGCGAGGCGACGATCAGATCGTATCTGCCGCTGTCGATCAGGCGTTTGCGACCGGCACCACCTTGATCGCCGTCCGGCACCGGCAGATTGCCGCCCGGGCAAAAGCCATTCTGAATATCGACCAGCAGCAGCGCTTTCATCCGGCCACTCCCTCGATTGATCGGCTGCACGATGCCAAGCACGGAGGGAAGGTGCAAGCGCCAAAGCGCGTACACGCAAGGTCAGTCTGGGCTCATGTAGCCCTTCAGTCCGTAGAAGGCAATATGGAGCATAGCAGAGGACTGGCATCAGGAAAGAGAGCTGGATGCCGATCGTGTCACGACCTGAAGACCACCGCAAGCTGACGAGGCGGCAAGGCCTAGAGGCTCCCCCGGCGGACCCTTATTCGGTGGATGGCGCGTACAGGCCCTCCGTTGCGGTCCGACGCGAATGCGTCAGAGCGCCTGTGTGTCGGCTGCTGCGGCATCAGCCGTTTCGGCGGCGCCGTAGGTATTGCGGTAGGCCTGAAGGGCCGTCTGCATGTCGTTGGCAATTTGGCGAAGAGCGGATCGCTGTCGCCGCTAGCGTCGCCCGATGCGGCGGAAGCGTCCGGCTGGGCGGAGAGGAACTCCGCTTCGGTAAGCTTGCCGTCTCCGTTCGTGTCCATCGAGGCGAAAACGCCCTTGGAATCGGTCGTTCGAGCCATCGCTGCCGTCGCCCTGACGTCGCTGCCATCCGTGCTGCTGCATCTACAGCATCAGGGAGAGAATGTCGGAGGTGATCTTCTGGACGATACTTGCGCCATCATCACCGCTGTCGCTAGCGGAGGAGGTCGTGCTTGCGCTGGACGACTGGTTGGCGGCGGCGAGTTCGTCCGGCGGAAATGATGCCGTCGCCGTTCTTGTCGAGGCTCGAGAAGCGGGGACTGATACTGGGTAAGCGCGCTGCCCAAGGATGAAACACTGGTCACTTGAACCTCCTTTGCGAGTTCGTCGTGAAGCTCGTCCTTCATGGACGGACAGTCGCCGGGCTAAGCTGATTTGCGGATATCGTCAAAGCGACGTTTTGACAGGCAAGAAGTGCGATTGACGGCGGGCAGATTCGTGCGTTAACCTTTCGTTTACCGCTTTTATTCCTCTGAAATTGCTGATGAATTTTGCCCCTGATTTGCCCGGGCGAGCCGTCAAATCATGCTGCCGGTTGCTTTGGTGCGGCCGGGTGCAGCTTGCGGGAGGGGCAAACAGACCGTGCTGGTGGCTTGTGCTGCTGCGGCATATTGTCAGGCCGCTTCCACAGAGCCGGTGGCATCGGCTTCGACGGTGGGCTAGATAATTACTAAGCACATCATCGGAGGAAGCGATGGCAATCAGCGTCGTGCAACTGGGGACGCCGCGACTGGAAGGCGAGGGCCTGCGCATCGGCACCGTGCGCCGCCCGCCGCGCGGCGTGCCGAAGGAGGAGTTTGCCAGCCGCGACTATTACGACGTCTGGCTGCCGATGCTGGCGCCGAGCGCGGAGTTGGTGGCGCAGGCCCGGGCGGCGGAAACGGAAGCCGAGTGGAAGGCCTTCTCGCGCGCCTATCTCAAGGAAATGGCGGCACCCGATACGAGCCGGGTTCTCGACACGCTGGCGGCCCTCTCTCACACCGCCAATTTCGCCGTCGGCTGCTACTGCGAAGACGAAAACCGCTGTCACCGGAGCCTGCTGCGCGGTCTCCTCGCGGAGCGCGGCGCGAGTCATCACCTGCTCGCCCGCCGGTACGCCGTAACGGCCTGCCCAGCAAAAAAGGCGCAGCCCCGGCCGCGCCTTTCGCCTGAATGGTAGAAGGGATCAGGTCCCGATGAGCTTGTTGCAGGCCAGTGCAATGCCCGGATTGCTGATAACCGCAATCATCAAAGACAGGCCAATCACCGATAAGGAATAGCGTTTCATCTGCATCCTCCTCTTCCAGCCCGGGGGGAGTATGCGGGAGGGCGGGCGGAATGCGAAGTCACGAATGGGTGAGGGTGGTCACCCCACTCCTTCAGGGCCAAACGCGGCGCCTGGAAACCGGTAAGAGCGTCGGCAGGCAGCCCTTGCCGATCGAGGTCATTTCTGCCTTTCTTGCACGCGGAGAGCAGCGGGAAATCCAAGGCCATGTCCGAACCCGGGCCAGAGGAGAAGATCGACGCGACGTTTCGCAACGGCTCGCTGACGGCGGCCGGGATCATTCTCGGTTTTTCGCTGACCTTCATCAGCCGCTGGGTCTCAAACCCGAACGACTGGAGCCGCATCGACATCCTGCCGATGCTGCTGCTCACTACCGGCATCGCCCTTCAGGTCAAGGTCTTCGCCGACCTGCTGGCGCGGGATTGTGAGTTCATGGCGAACCGCGACTTGCGGGCTGTCGAGAGCTATCCGGTGCGCCGTGATCTGCGCGAGGAGTTTCTGGCGAAAGACTTCGGCAGGTGTTTTGTAGCCGAGGCACTTGCGCGGTGTTGCGTTCAGGTGATCGCAGATATCGGTCAGATCGCGATCGGTGATCGACAGTGGATCGACCTCTCTCGAAAGCCATTTCCGGGCGCGGCCGTTGGTGTTTTCGACGGTGCCTTTCTGCCACGGCGATTGCGGATCGCAGAACCATGTCTGGGTTCCGATGCTTGCCTGCAGGTAGGGCCAGTCGGTGAATTCGGTACCACGGTCGAAGGTGATCGAGCGGCGGGCGAGGTGGGGCAGGGACTGGAAGCACCTGGATCAGCCCGTCCATCACCGGCCTCGATTGGCGGTCATTGTTGCGCAGGAAGACGGCAAAGCGACTGACCCGTTCGACCAGCGACGTCACATTGGCCTTTCCGAACTTCTTGCGGAACTGGATGAGATCGCATTCCCAATGGCCGAACTGCTTGCGCTCGGCGACGACGTCGGGGCGGTAGCAGAATGTTGACCTCCGGGCTAAACCGACGGCCATGTCGGCGCCTGGCATGCCGCGGTCGGCGTCTGGCACGGTGCTCCGGCAGATGTCGCCACAGCTTGATGGCATGGCCGTGCGACGAATAGGCGAACTTGTAGATCGTCTCATGGCTGACGGAGATCGGATGGCGCTCCAGCCGCATCCGGCCGGCGATCTGCTGCGGCGACCAGCCATGCAGGATGCGCTCGATCACCGACTGGCGCAGATGCGAGAACCGGGCAAGTTTGCGCAGCTTGGCACGCCGTTCACGTGCCATCTCATTGGCCGTCACGCAGTAGTAGCCGTTGAGGTCCGGCATCTGCGGATCCATCGAAGGTATTGCGTTTGAGCTCGCGGAAAATCGTCGAGCGATGGCGTCCGAGCTTCTCGGCAATCACGTCGACACTGATGCCAGCCGTCCGCCAGCGAGCGATCTTGCGGCGTTCATCCATATCGATCTGGGAGTAGGTGCGCTTCATGGGCTAGTTCCTTGCGAGTGATAAACCGTTGTTATCTATTGCAAGTCGCACTTCATCCTTGAACCCACCCTCTGATTTCGGGGTAGACCAGACAGTCAAGGTGTTGGAAACAATCGAAAAAGCTTACTCAGGCTTTGTTCACGCTTCTTCGGTCCACACAATGGACATGTATTATGGAAAATCCACCCAAATTTCACATTCACGGAATGAGCGGCACTAACCGGCAGCGCGACAGTGGCGAAGATTTCAAAAACTATGTTTATCGACCTGTCGCATCAATGGCTGTGGCCGCGAAAGCGGTGGGTTGTGAGCGGTTGTTTCAGGAGTTGCATGCCTTTTCAAATGCAGTCGCGAATGCGCTGCAACGTTAAGACAAGCTAAACCCGCTCCACAAACCCATCCAGCACCCGCTTCTGCCCCGCCCAGTAGAAATCGATCGTCAGCTTGTTCCCCTCGATTCCGGTGATGTTCCCGTTCCCGAATTTCAGGTGGAACACGCGGTCGCCCGTCTTGAAGCAGGGAGGGTTCGGTGGAGGTGGACTTGGCGACGAGTTCGCCTTCGATGGTGCGGCCCTTCGGGCCGCTTTCGCCGTAGCCGATGCGTTCGACGGCGTGGCCGGAGCGGGTGCCCCAGTTGTCGCGGGTGGCGTCGGTCTTGTTCGCTTGGGCGCGTTTCCAGCCGGGGGTGGAATAGAGAATTGGCGAAGGGTTCGGCCTTGTCGAAGCGGGACTGGCCGTAGCCGCCG
>CAWIRO010000013.1:0-46580 GCA_963838565.1 uncultured Alphaproteobacteria bacterium | reverse complement strand
CCACGTATTGCTCGAAAAGACAGCCCGCTGCAATCGGAAGGAAATCCGCTCCGGCGCCTATAACCGCGTGCGCGACCCGTTCGGATTCGTCAGCGGCGCCAAGGGCAGCGGCCCGCGCTTCCCCGAGCAACGCAAGCTCAAGAGCCTCGAAGCAAAGGCCTTCGATACGATGGGTCTGGAGGCAAATGCCACGTCTGCGGAGATCAAGACGCGCTACAAGGAGTTGGTCAAGAAGCATCATCCCGACGCCAACGGCGGCGACCGCGGTTCCGAAGACCGGTTCCGCGCCGTCATTCAAGCCTATCAATTGTTGAAGCAGAACGGTTTTTGTTAATTCCCGTCCTTGCTCTCCGCCTTCAATCGGGTATGGTCCAAATCGGCTGAGGCCGCAGGCAACCGCGGTATGAATTTGTGCGTTTTGCCGACGCCGCCTTTGCCAACCTTCCGGACGCGGCGTTTCTTGTCCGGGACTCAGTTCCAGAATGCTCGCACGCGGTCATTATACCGCCGAGGTTTCGCGTCAGTCCCGGAGAAGTATCGCCGCAGCTCCCACCTTGAACGGGCGCGAAAAAAGCTGCGGCGTCATGGTTGCGAAATGGCCTGAGATAGTATGGCCGGGTGCAAGCACCCGCCTTGGAGACATGATGAGCAAGATTGACCTTGATATTTCCGAGCTTCCCGATACCACCGTTTCGGTCAGGGAGGTCTTCGGAATCGATTCCGACATCCGCGTTCCAGCATACAGCAAGGGCGACGCTTACGTTCCCGACCTCGACCCCGATTACCTTTTCGACCGCGAAACGACGCTCGCCATCCTCGCCGGCTTTGCTCACAACCGGCGCGTCATGATCTCCGGCTATCACGGCACGGGTAAATCCTCCCATATCGAGCAGGTCGCCGCCCGCCTCAACTGGCCCTGCGTGCGTATCAACCTCGACAGCCATGTCAGCCGCATCGATCTCGTCGGCAAGGACGCGATCGTCGTAAAGGACGGTCTCCAGGTCACTGAATTCAAGGACGGTATCCTGCCCTGGGCCTATCAACACAATGTCGCACTCGTCTTCGACGAATACGATGCCGGCCGCCCGGACGTCATGTTCGTCATTCAACGCGTGCTCGAATCTTCGGGTCGCCTGACGCTGCTCGACCAGAGCCGCGTTATCCGTCCGCATCCGGCTTTCCGCCTGTTCGCGACGGCAAACACGATTGGCCTCGGCGACACGACCGGTCTCTATCATGGCACGCAGCAGATCAACCAGGCGCAGATGGACCGCTGGTCGATCGTGACCACGCTGAACTACCTGCCGCACGAGCACGAAGTGAACATCGTCACCTCCAAGGTGAAGAGCTTCCAGAAGGACAAGAACGGCCGCGATACGGTTTCCAAGATGGTTCGCGTCGCCGATCTGACGCGCGCCTCCTTCATGAACGGCGATCTTTCCACCGTCATGAGCCCGCGCACGGTTATCACCTGGGCCGAAAACGCCGAGATCTTCGGCGATCTCGCCTTCGCCTTCCGTGTAACCTTCCTCAACAAATGCGACGAGCTGGAGCGTCCTCTGGTTGCCGAACACTATCAGCGCGCCTTCGGGATCGAGCTGAAAGAGAGCGCAGCCAACATCGTGCTGGAGGCCTAGGCCGGTCGATCATGGCATCTCGTGGTGACAATTCCAAAGCAAAGGCGAACGGCCCAGTCGATGTCGAGCCGTTGCGGCGTGCAATAACCGGCTGCGTTCGCGCGATTGCAGGCGACGGCGAGGTCGAGGTGACTTTCGCCAACGAACGTCCCGGTATGACGGCTGAGCGCATTCGCCTGCCGGAACTTTCCAAGCGGCCGACCGCACACGAGCTGGCGGTGACCCGCGGCCTTGGCGATTCCATGGCGCTTCGGCTCGCCTGCCACGATGAGAAAGTGCATGCCACAATGGCGCCGCAGGGTTCGGATGCGCGTGCGATCTTCGACGCCGTCGAGCAGGCGCGGGTCGAATCGATCGGAACGCTGCGGATGGAAGGCATGGCCGCCAACCTGCGTTCCATGACCGAGGAGAAGTACTCGAAGGCGAATTTCACCGGCATCGAGCGACAGGAAGATGCGCCGATCGGCGAGGCCGTCGCCATGATGGTGCGTGAGAAGCTGACCGGCCAGAGACCGCCGGTTTCCGCGGGGAAGGTTCTCGATCTGTGGCGCTCCTTCATCGAGGAGAAGGCCGGTCCGGAGCTCGACAATCTGTCGAACGTCATCAACGATCAGCAGGCCTTTTCCAAGGTCATCCGCAACATGCTGTCGGCGATGGAGATGGCCGAGGAATACGGCGACGACGACAGCGAGCCGGATGCCGACGACCAGTCGGATCAGGAAGACCAGCCGAACGGCGACGAGCCGGATCAGGACGAGGTCGACGACGATGCCGGCACCGACGCGGCCCCGGTCGAGGATAGCGAAGTCGCCGACGAGCAGACGGAGGACGGCGAGACCGAAGGCGCCGAAATCTCCGACGACGACATGATGGAAGAGGGCGAGGACGATTCGGAAACGCCCGGCGAGACCCGCCGCCCGAACACGCCTTTTGCCGATTTCAACGAGAAGGTCGATTATCACGTCTTTACCGAGGAGTTCGACGAGATCATCACCGCCGAGGAGCTCTGCGACGCTGCCGAGCTGGAGCGCCTGCGCGCCTTCCTCGACAAGCAGCTGGCGCATCTGCAGGGCGCCGTCGGCCGTCTCGCCAACCGGCTGCAGCGCCGCCTGATGGCGCAGCAGAACCGCTCCTGGGACTTCGACCTGGAAGAGGGCTACCTCGATACCGGCCCGCCTGCAGCGCATCATCATCGATCCGATGCAGCCGCTCTCCTTCAAGATGGAGCGGGACACGCAGTTCCGCGATACGGTCGTGACGCTGCTGATCGACAATTCCGGCTCGATGCGCGGCCGGCCGATCACGGTGGCCGCCACCTGCGCCGATATCCTTGCCCGCACGCTGGAGCGCTGCGGCGTCAAGGTCGAGATCCTCGGCTTCACCACCAAGGCATGGAAGGGCGGGCAGGCGCGGGAAAGCTGGCTCGCCGGCGGCAAGCCGCAGACGCCCGGCCGTCTCAATGACCTGCGTCACATCATCTACAAATCCGCGGATGCGCCGTGGCGCCGCGCGCGCACCAATCTCGGGCTGATGATGCGCGAAGGCCTGCTCAAGGAAAATATCGACGGCGAGGCGCTGATCTGGGCGCATAACCGCCTTCTCGCCCGCCGCGAACAGCGCCGCATCCTGATGATGATCTCGGACGGCGCGCCGGTCGATGATTCCACGCTTTCGGTCAATCCGGGCAATTATCTCGAACGCCACCTGCGCGCCGTCATCGAGCAGATCGAGACCCGTTCGCCGGTCGAACTGCTTGCGATCGGCATCGGTCACGATGTGACGCGCTACTATCGCCGCGCCGTTACGATCGTCGATGCGGATGAACTCGCCGGCGCGATGACCGAGCAGCTTGCTTCGCTCTTCGAGGATCAAGCGTCGCAGCCGCGCGGCGGCCGCCTGCGGCGTGCAAGCTGACTGCCGAAGGGAAACGGCTTGATGATCCATTTCTCCCGCGCGGCTTTGCTTACCCTCTGTCTCGCGGCAGATGCTTCAGGCGCATTCGCTGGCGAAAGCACGGACATCAGCAGCCGGCCATCTCGAATTTCAAGATCGGCTCCGAAGAGACGAAGTTTGGACCGCTGGAATTTCTTGGCGGGCTGGAAATGGTATCTGGCAACCGGCTCTTCGGCTCCTGGTCGTCGATCCGTTTCGGCCGGACCAAAAGCATTTCGTCGGCGTGCTGGATACCGGCCACTGGCTGACCGGCAGCATCGAGCGCGATCCGCAGGGCAGGCTCTCCGGTCTTGTCCGGCGTCGAAATCACGCCCATGAAGAACGGCACCGGGCGAGACTTTCGAGGGCAAGGGGCATATGGACGCCGAGGGCGTCGCGCTCAGGGGCGACGAGGTTCTGGTTTCCTTCGAGCAGGATCATCGGGTCGAGGTCTATCCCGATCCCGGCTTCGAGAACTCGCCGATCGGCCGGTTCGATCCCGCTCCTCGTCCCGACAAGATCGTTGCGACCCGGCCGTGGCTTCGAAACCATCGCCGTGGCGCCGCCAGAGAGCCCGCTGAAGGGTGGCGGTCGTCATCATCGCGGAAGAGAGCCGGGATCAGCGACGGCAACCGTCTATGGCGCGATCCTCGACGGCCCGCTGAAGGGGCGCTTTTCGGTGAGCGCGCAAGGACGACTTCGATCCGACCGATGGCGCCTTCTTGCCGAACGGCGATCTGCTGCTGCTGGAGCGGCGTTTCAACATTGCCGACGGCATCGGCATGCGCATCCGGCGCATCAGGCGCGCCGAGATCAAGCCGGGCGCCGTGGTCGACGGCGAAGTCTTGCTCGACGGCAGACTTCGGCTACCAGATCGACAATATGGAAGGCCTGGACACCTTTCAGGCGCCGGACGGCACCACCCATGTGATCGTCGTTTCCGACGACAACCACTCCATTCTGCGAGCGGAACCTGATGCTGGAATTCCGTCTCACCGAATAGGACGCGCCTGCGTCGAAAGCGGCCGTTCCTGATCAGCTTGGCCGCGCCGCCTGCATCGGCCGCAATACGTTCATCAGAGCGCCGTAGGGCAGCAGCATGACGAGGCCGACGATCATCTTCACCGAGAAGTCGCCGATCGCCCAGGAAATCCAGCGCGGCGCCTCGGCAGACATGACGCCGAGGATCGGGGCCGGCTTCCAGCGCGAACGGATCGTTCGGGCCGAGGAAGACGAAGAACGCGGCGAAGGCAAAGCGAGAAGAAGATCGCCGTATCGAGGACCGAGCCGAACAGCGAGCCGACGAGCGGCGCGCGCCACCAGGTCTGGCGGCGCAGGCGGTTGAAGACCGAGATATCGAGCAGCTGGCCGGCGAGATAGGCCGAGCCGGAGGCGATCGCGATGCGCGGCACTGCCGTGAAGAAGGAAAGCGCGATGCCGACGACGAAGCCGGCGAACACCACCTTGCGCGCGGCCTGCGGGCCGAACTGGCGATTGGTCAGATCGGTGATCAGGAAGGCGACCGGATAGCTGAACGCGCCCCAGGTCAGGAGGTCGGCAAGATTGATGCCGGCGACCTCGGCGTTCAGCGGAAACTGGACGAGGAAGTTGGAGGCGACGACGACGAGCGTCATCAGCGCGACATAGACAAGGGTATAGCGGGTCTTCAGCATTTTTTTATCCTGGGTGATGCCACCAGTT
Source organism: uncultured Alphaproteobacteria bacterium (assembly GCA_963838565.1). GTDB lineage: Bacteria > Pseudomonadota > Alphaproteobacteria > Rhizobiales > Rhizobiaceae > Rhizobium. The sequence continues at coordinate 41,310 of CAWIRO010000013.1, read as the reverse complement.
GGAGGAGATGAGACTGCGGCAAAGCAAAAGGCTTGTCCGGTGTCAGCCGTGCAAGCCTTTTGAAGCCGTATGAAAGAAGGTGCCGAAGCTTATGCGGCTTCGGCGGTCTTCTTGACGATCTGGCGGCGCAGCAGGCGAGCGCGCATCGACAGTTCGTTTTCGCTTGCCTTCATCAGGAAGGCATCGAGGCCGCCGCGATGTTCGACCGAGCGAAGAGCAGCAGCCGAAACGCGCAGACGGTAACGCTGGCCGAGAGCGTCGGAGATCAGCGTAACCTGGCACAGGTTCGGCAGGAACCGGCGCTTGGTCTTGTTGTTGGCATGGCTGACATTGTTGCCAGTCAGGACGGCCTTGCCGGTCAATTCGCACACGCGGGACATTGAACACCTATTCTGTTTTTCTCGGCCATCGAATTGGCGAGGCCCCGGCAAAACCGGGCCTGCAATCCAACGGCCATGATTGGAAAGTTGCGGTTCTATAGTCAGAGCGGCCGCGCGCGTCAAGCCAAACCTTGGCCTTTCCCGCAATTCTGTCAAAAAGCTTGCTGTTTGCTTACAGCGCGCGGCAGGAGTATAGACTCGCTTATGCAGGGCATGTCTGCGCCTGCAAAACAGGCTCTCGTCATGGTTCATCTGGGCAGAGCGAATTTTCGTATTGTCAATTGCCGCGCTGATGTGCCGTCCCGGCCGGTGCAAGCCGAGATCCGTCATCGCACGGAATACAAGGTTGCGCTGGCCGGTCTGCCGATCGCGCGTGCCGCTTTCGTTACCCAGATCGAGGACGATCAGCAGTTACCAGATTTCCGGCGACATCAATTCCGCCGGGCTTGCCGATCTCGTGACGAAGATCTGCGGCGAAGACCTCCGTCACCGGCGTCATCGCGCGACGATCGTCTGCAGGCGCAGCGCTATTACCTCTACTACAAGAGCGGCAAGCAAGCGCGCGTACCTACGAAGTCCGTTTCAGCAACGGCAACATCGTCTCGGCACCACAGTCAAGCCGGAACGCGCGCCGGCCGAAGAACTGGGTCGATGTCAAGCCGGGCGACATGCGCTCCGTACTCGATCCGCATCTCCGGCCTGATCTTCCCGGGCGACGCGAAGCTCTGCTCGCAGACGCTGCCGATCTTCGACGGCGAGATCGCGCATGGACCTCGTGCTCTCGCCGAAGGGCGACCAGAGGCTTTCAAGACCGAATGGCTTCAACGGGCAAGGCGACCGTCTGCGGCGTCCGGTTCGTGCCGAGGTCCGGCTATCGCAAGGGCCGCAAGGACATCGACTATCTGAGCAGAGCGGCGGCATGGAAATCTGGTTTGCCAAGGCGCAGGCCGCGAATGTATATGCTCCGGTCTATGTTCGGATTCCGACGCAATACGGAATGGTGACGATCACTGCGGTGAAATACGGCGAAGCTGACGGAGCTGGTCTCCGTGAAGGGGGACAGGTGAAGCTTCGGGCAACATTGATCGGCTTTTCGGCCATTCTGATGTGGTCGCTGCTGGCGCTGTTCACCGCTGCGTCCGGCAAGATGCCGCCGTTCCAGCTTTCGGCGATCTGCTTTGCGATCGGCAGCATTCCGGGCATCGTCGTGCTGATCCTCAATCCGGCGCGCATTGCGCTGCTGAAGCAGCCTGCCAAGGTCTGGATCGTCGGCATTGCCGGCCTGTTCGGCTATCACTTCCTCTATTTCACAGCGCTTCGCAATGCGCCGGCGGTCGAGGCCGGGCTGATCGCCTATCTCTGGCCGCTGCTGATCGTCGTCGGCTCGGCGCTGCTGCCGGGCGAACGGCTGCGCTGGTATCATGTGGCGGGCGCGCTTGCCGGGCTTTGCGGCACGTTCCTGATCGTCGGGCGCAACGGCATCCATTTCGATGGCGCCTATGCCATCGGCTATGGCGCGGCCTTCCTCTGCGCCTTCACCTGGTCCGGCTATTCGCTGCTGACGCGGCGCTTCGATGCCGTCTCGACGGATGTCGTCACCGGCTTCTGCCTTGCGACCTCCGTTCTGTCGTTCCTCTGCCATCTCGGCCTGGAAACGACCGTCTGGCCGCGAGACGACCTCGAATGGATCGCCGTCGCCGGTCTTGGGCTCTTCCCGGTCGGCGCTGCCTTCTATGCCTGGGATTACGGCGTCAAGAACGGCGATATCCAGATCCTCGGCGTCGCAAGCTATGCCGCACCGGTGCTGTCGACGCTGATCCTGACGCTGTTCGGCTTTGCCGAGCCGACCTGGCGCATCGCGCTTGCCTGCCTGCTCGTGACCGGCGGCGCGGTGCTTGCCGCCCAGGAGATGTTCCGCCGCAAGAGTACCGCGGAACAGCCCGCGGCAGCCGAGTAGCTCAGCCTGCCGGGCTTCCAATCCGGCGGCGCCATTTCGAATGTCGAAAATTCGAAGCCGGGCGAAACGGTGCAGCCAACCAGCGTCCAGTCGCCAAGCGTTTCGGCCGATTGCCACCAGTTGGCCGGCACGATCGCCTGCGGCCGTTCGCCGATGAGGATGTCGGTGCCGAGCGTCAGGGTCTCGCTCGCCGTGCCGTCTTCGGACGATGCAGCGCCAGCGGCGCGCCGGCATAGTAGTGCCAGACCTCGGCCGCGTCGCGGACACGATGCCAGTGCGAGCGCTCGCCCGCCTTCAGCAGATAATAGATCGCCGTCGAATGGCCGCGCTGTCCGCCCGACTGTCGTCGCGGAAGGTCTGGACGTACCAGCCGCCTTCCGGATGCGGCTGCATGCGAGAGCGCCTGGATGATCTCGCTCAGGGAGACATTCAGAAATTGTCCTTGCGCTTGCGGATTTCGGCAAAGACCTCCTCATTCGTCTTGCCTTCCATCAGAAGATTGCGGCGGATCGCCGGATCTGCGGCGCGCAGGAACGGATTGGTTTCCTTTTCCAGCGCCAGCGTCGTCGGGATCGTGAATTTGCCCTCGGCGCGCAGCGCCTCGATCTCGGCAGCGCGGCTCTTCAGGCGCTCGTTGTCCGGATCGATCGTCAGCGCGAAGCGGGCATTGGACAGTGTGTACTCATGGCCGAAATAGACGGCGGTTTCATCCGGCAGTACAGCCAGCTTCTGCAGCGAGTGCCACATCTCCGCGGCGGGGCGTTCGAACAGGCGGCCGCAGCCGAGCGCAAACAGCGTGTCGGCGGCAAAGAGCAGCTTGTCGTCGGCGAAATGATAGCAGATATGGCCGGCGGTATGGCCGGGCGTTTCGATGACATTGACCGTATGGTCGCCGAAGTCGAAGCTGTCGCCATCGGCCATGGTCTTGTCGAGGCCGGGAATTGCGACGGCCTCGTTGACCGGGCCGATGATCTCGCAGCCGAACTGCTCCTTCAGCGCCAGATTGGCTTCCACATGGTCGGTGTGGTGATGGGTGGTGAGGATATGGGTGATCTTCCAGCCGCGCCGCTTTGCAGCGGCTGTCAGATCGGCTGCCTCCTCCGGCGCGTCGATCGAGGCGGTCACGCCGGTCTCCGGATCGTGGACGAGAACGCCGAAATTGTCGGTGCGGCAGAGAAAAAGTTCGAATTCCAAAGGTTTCATTGGCTCAAGTGGCCTCTTTCCCAACGACATGCGCCGGAATGTAGAGACTCCGGCCTTGAAGTCCAACCGTCCACTGATAACATTTATCGCGATGCACGCCGATATCGTCGACCTCCGCCAGTTCTATCATTCCGAGCTCGGCCGCTTCGCCGAGCAGTCGATCGCCATGGCGCTGTCGTCGCTCTGGGCGCGGCTGCCGCAGGAGCGGCTGGTCGGGCTCGGCTATGCCGTTCCCTATCTCGATCGTTTCCGCGCCGATACCGAGCGCACCTTTGCCTTCATGCCGGCCGGGCAGGGTGCGGTGAACTGGCCGATGGGGTCGCTGTCCTCGACCGCGCTGATCTTCGACGAGGAACTGCCGCTGCCCGATTCCTCGATCGACCGGGTGCTGATGGTGCATTCGCTGGAATTTGCCGAAAGCCCGCGCGAGACGATGAAGGAACTCTGGCGGGTGCTGGCGCCGGGCGGGCGCCTGGTCATCGTCGTGCCGAACCGGCGCGGCGTCTGGGCGCGCATGGAGCATACGCCCTTCGGCTCCGGCCGGCCCTATTCGCGCGGCCAGCTGACGACATCTGCTGCGCGAGACGAATTTCACGCCCGGCGCCACCGCCGAGGCGCTGTTCTTCCCGCCGTCGAAGCTGAGGATGATTCTGAGGCTGCGCCGCGCTTTCGAGCGGATCGGCCGCTCGCTCTGGCCGGCCTTTTCCGGCGTCATCATCGTCGAGGCGCAGAAGCGGCTCTATCAGGGCCTGCCGGTCGCTGCCCGCGCCTCGCGCCGCGTCTTCGTGCCGGTGCTGGCGCCGCACGGCGTTCCGACGACGCGCAGCCGCTGAAGCTCTCGGCACTCGACAAAGGCCGCTGTTCCGCCTATACTTGACACAAGGCAATCTTTCAGCCGGTATTTTCTGGCCGTTTTGTTCCAAGGTCGATCCCATGAGCGTTGAGATGAGCAAGCCCGTTCCGCGTCCCGGTATTCTCGATATCGCCGCCTATGTGCCGGGCAAGGAGCATGCGCCGGGTGTTGCCCGCGTCTACAAGCTCTCCTCCAACGAAACGCCGCTCGGCGCGAGCCCGAAGGCGATCGAAGCCTTCCAGGCGGCCGCCGACAATCTCGAACGCTATCCGGACGGCCAGGCGATCGAACTGCGCGAGGCGATCGCCTCCGTCCATGGCCTGAACCCGGCCAACATCCTGTGCGGCAACGGTTCCGACGAACTGCTCGGCCTGCTCTGCCATGTCTATCTCGGCCCCGGCGACGAAGGCATCATCACCGAGCACGGCTTCCTCGTCTACAAGATCCAGATCATGGGCGCGGGTGCGACGCCGGTCGTCGTCAAGGAGAAGGATCATACCGTCGATGTCGATGCGATCCTTGCCGCGGTGACGGAGAAGACGAAGATCGTCTTCATCGCCAATCCCGGCAATCCGACGGGCACCTATGTTCCGGTCAGCGAAATCCGCCGCCTGCAGGCCGGGCTGCCGAAGCACGTCATCCTCGTGCTCGATGCGGCCTATGCCGAATATGTCCGCCGCAACGACTACGAAGCCGGCATCGAACTCGTGTCGTCCAACGCGCAACGTCGTGATGACCCGCACCTTCTCGAAGGTCTATGGCCTTGCGGCGCTGCGCGTCGGCTGGATGTATGCGCCCTGTCGAGATCATCGATGCGCTGAACCGCGTGCGCGGCGCCGTTCAACATGAACGCGCCGGCGATCGCCGCCGGTGCTGCCGCGATCCGCGATCAGGCCTTCGTCCAGGAGGCCGTCTCATTCAACCAGATGTGGCTCGAGAAGCTCACCGGGCGCTCGAAGCGATCGGTCTCAAGGTCACGCCGTCGGTCGCCAATTTCGTGCTCATCCATTTCCCGGATGTCGACGGCAAGCGCGCCGCCGATGCCGACGAATTCCTGACGAGCCGCGGCTACATCCTGCGCGCCGTGCGCGGCTACGGCTTCCCCAATGCGCTGCGCATGAGCATCGGTCCCGAAGAGGCCAATCGCGGCGTCATCGAAGCGCTCGGCGAATTCATGGGACGCCCGGCATGAGCAGTGCAGTTCGATCGCATCGCGCTGATCGGCATCGGCCTGATCGGCTCCTCGCTCGCGCGTGACATCAAGCGACTGGGTCTTGCCAACGAAGTCGTCGATCGCCACGCGCAGCGCCGAAACGCTGAAGCGCGCCGAGGAACTGCAGCCTCGGCGACCGCTACACGACGTCCGCGGCCGAGGCCGTCAAGGATGCCGATCTGGTCATCGTCTCGGTGCCGGTCGGCGCGTCCGAGAGCGTTGCCAAGGAAATCGCAGGAAGCCTGAAGCCGGGCGCGATCGTCACCGACGTCGGCTCGACCAAGGCGTCGGTCATCGCGCAGATGCAGCCGCACATGCCGCCGCATGTCCACTTCATCCCCGGCCATCCGATGGCCGGTACGGAAAAATCCGGCCCGGATGCCGGCTTTCCCGGCCTGTTCGAAGGCCGCTGGTGCATCTTCACGCCGCTTCCGGGCACGGATGAGACGGCGCTGCAGAAGCTGCGCACCTTCTGGGAGAGCGCTCGGCTCGAAGGTCGACGAGATGGACGCGGAGCACCACGACAAGGTGCTGGCGATCGTCTCGCACCTGCCGCACATCATCGCCTACAATATCGTCGGCACGGCCGACGATCTGGAAGCGGTGACGGAATCGGAAGTCATCAAATATTCCGCCTCCGGTTTCCGCGATTTCACCCGTCTTGCCGCCTCCGACCCGACGATGTGGCGCGACGTCTGCCTGCACAACAAGGATGCGATCCTCGAAATGCTGGCGCGCTTTTCGGAAGACCTTGCCTATCTGCAGCGGGCGATCCGCTGGGGCGAGGGCGACAAGCTGTTCGAACTCTTCACCCGCACCCGCGCCATCCGCCGCTCGATCATCCAGGCCGGCCAGGACGTCGACACGCCGGACTTCGGCCGCCCGCACCCGCAAGAGCAGAAGAAGAGCTGAGCCTCAGATCGGCGGAATCGAGCCGAGCGGGATGAAGCCGCTGACGGTGGCGTTGCCATGATCGACGACGAGATCGACCGAGACCTTGTCGCCGCCGACGGCGAGCGCCTTCAGAAGCTTGGCGGCTGTGTCGACGGTCTTGGCGATTTCCGGAAAGGCCTGCTTCAGGCTGTCGCGCCAGGGACCGAGCTTCTCGATCTCCAGCTTGAACTTTCCGGACAGGAAGCCTTGCTCGTCGAAGGAGAAGGGGCCGGTCAACGTCATCACCTTGCCGTCGCCGATGTCGGCCACGACCTTGCGCAGCTCTCCGCTTGCCCCGTAAAGTCCGCTGCTGGTCGCTGCCGTCGATCATGCCGGCCTTGCCCGCAAGTGTGAGATCGGCGCTCGCCGAGAATTTCGGGAAGACCTGCGGCCAGTCCTTGATCGACGGCGTTTGCATCCTGAAGGGAGATCGGCGCCATCGAGATCGGCTTGCCGTTCTGGCGCAGATGGATTTCGGTGCGAGCGGCATCGACATTGACCGTCTGCCCGGTGTACGGGAGGAGACGGCGTTGCCTTCAGGCCCTCGATGACGGTCGAGGTGCGGTCGACGCCCTTCAGCCTGGTGACCAGGCTCGATTGCAAGTTTGCCCATTGGGCGGAGATCGAAAGGCCGTTTGCGGTGCGGATTTCGGCCGGCGAATCGAGCTCCCAGACGATGTGGCCGGGCGCGTAGACCTGCGCTGCCGAGCGAAGCGCGCCGAAGGTGGCGGAGACGCCGTTGACGTTGTCGTCGACATCCACCTTCGAGCAGAACAGGCCGATGCGGAAGGGATAGCCGCGGAATTCGATATCGGAGCATTCGCCGCTGACCCCAGCCGGTCGTGCGCGGCGCGATTGCTTTCAGCACCGTCGTCCTTCAGCTGAGAGGCGGCAAAGAACCAGCCGGCGGTATAGAGCGCGATCGAAGAGAACGATGCCCAAGCCGAGCAACCAGAATTTCTTCCGCTGCCGCTGCCGGATTGGCTTGACGCTGCCATGATGGTTCTCCAATGGTGAATCGCAAATGGGAATTTCGGTCTGGCGTGCGATATGGACGAATTTTGGGTGTTTGGCTACGGATCGCTGATGTGGAATCCGGGCTTCGAGTTCATGGAGCGGTCACAGGCTCTGGTCTACGGCTACCGGCGCTCGCTATGCGTCCATTCCTTGGTCCATCGCGGCACGCAGAAAATCCGGGCCTCGTGCTCGGCCTCGATCGCGGCGGATCCTGCCGCGGCATGGCGTTTCGCGTGGTTCGCCGGAGAAGTGGGACGAGGTGATCGACTATCTGCGCGCCCGCGAACTCGTCACCAATGTCTATCTGGAGCGCCGTGTGCGGCTGCATGCTTGCCGGCCGTCGCAGGGTCAAGGCGGTCGCCTACATCGTCGATCGCGACCATGAGCAATATGCCGGCGCCCTGGATGCGCTTGCCGCTGCGCGGGTGGTGAACGAGGCAAAGGGGCAGTCCGGCCCGAATGACGCCTATGTCTTCAATACGCTTGCCCATCTGAAGGAGATGGGCATTCGCGACCATTGGCTGGAACAGGTGGTCGGCGAAGTCGAGCGGCTGCGCGCCGCCTAGAGCGCTCAGAGCCGTAGGCTCGCCGTTCGCAGCTGCGCAATTGCGGCAAGCCGTTCGACCGCGCGTCGGCGGCAGCGGCAGATGCGGATTGCGCTCGACGGTATCGATCAGCAGCTCGTCGCTCGCCCGTTCTCGGTCACCTCGATCAGATGGGCGAAGAACGCATCCGGGTCCATTCCCGGCGTGATCGGCGGCAGGATGCGCACCTTGAAATGGCCGGGATAGCGCACGGCTGCTGCGGCGCGGCCAGAACAGGCCGGGATGCATGGCGACCGGCACGACGGGGATGCCGAGATCGCGATACATGCGGGCGATGCCGTATTTGTAGACCGGCTCGGCGCCCGGCGGGCGGCGGGTGCCTTCGGGATAGATGATGAGCTGGCGGCCGGTCGCAAGCTCTTCCTTGGTGCGCTTCAGCACCTCCACCATCACCTTGCCGCGGGCGCCGCGATCGACCGGGATCATGCGCTGCTTCTTGGCGTACCAGCCGAAGAGCGGAATCCACATCAGTTCGCGCTTCAGGATGTAGACCGGGTCCTTCAGCCACGGCAGCAGCGCGTAAGTGTCCCAGAAGGACTGGTGCTTCGGCGCCAGGATGTAGCTGCCGTCCGGCAGGTTCTCCAGGCCCTCGATCTCGAAGGTCGTGCCGACGATCTTCTCCATCAGCCAGTGGTTCGGAACGCGCCCAGTTCTTCGGGATCGCATAGGCGGTCTTGCGCGGCACCACGAAATAATAGGGCGAGAGCACGATCATCCGGATGATGAGATTGGCGTAGAAGATCGTGTTGAAGAGAACGGAACGCAGGGCGATCATGAAGCTTTCCCGAGGCCAATATCGGCGCAGAGGACGTGCTGGCACCTGCCTACACGATATTGGCTGTCATAAAAAGCGCGACTTGAGCGAAAAGCCTCAGTCCTGGCCCGTGACGTACTTGCCGAGCGCAGGCCGGTGATGGCGGCCGAAGCCGGTCATGTTGCGGGCGCCGGCCAGCAGCACCTTGGCATATTCGGCGAGCATGACGCGCATCGCATTCGGATCGGTGAACCAGTTGCGGCTCTTCAGGTCGGAGTTGACGACCGGGATAGGGGATGAACTCGATGTCGGGATCGACATAGGAGAGTTCAGCGAGGCTGCGCGGCATGTGGTAATTGTTGGTGACGACGAGAACGCTCTTGTATCCCTTGGCGTGGATCCAGTTGGAGGCCTCCTCGGCATTGCCGATCGTGTCGATCGCGTCGTAGCCGATATCGACGCAGCAGGAGAAGAGATCGGCCGAGCCTGGCGTCATCTTGCGGATCTGTGCCGGCGTCGTCGATCGGATGGACGCCGGAGATCAGCAGCCGCTTGCCGGCGCCCTTCTCCAGCAGCTCCACGGCCTGGTCGATGCGCTGGTAGCCGCCGGTCAGCACGACGATTGCATCGGCTCTCGGCTCCGCCGGCGGCCTCAGCGTCGTCACGGAATCGGCAAAACGCAGAAAGCCGCCGAAGACGAGAGCGCATCGCGAGCACACAGGCGAAGCCGCCCCAGCGCAGCATGCGGCGGATGGGCCCACGCCGCGGCGGCAAACCCGCCGGGAGCTCAAGCTCCGGGTCCGGACGAATCGGATTGTGCGTCGTATGGCCCATGGTCATGAATCGTGATTATACGCTGATTGCGGCGCGGAACAGACACTTTCGTGGCAAAAAGGCAGAGCCGTTCAACTCGCGATGCCGTCGGTGCGCGTCGGGTCCGAACGCAAGGTATCGATTTCGTAGATCGTCCGCATGACGGTGAGCCGCGCCGTGACGGTGGTCAGCAACGCAATGACGATCATCGTCGCGAAGATGCCGGCATAGCCGAGAGCTCCGACCGAGAAGGTGCCGAAGAGGGCCGTCGCCTGATCGGTCTGCGGTGTTGCGAGCGTGCGGCTCTGCAGGAAACCCGCGGCAAAGAAGAAGAGCGCCGCCAAGCGCGCTGCCGATTGCCGATCCCTTGAGGCTGATCTTCAGGAAATGCTTCTGGAATTCGGTTGCGACGAAGGAGCTTTCGGCACCGACGAAATGCAGGACCTCGACGATATGGCGGTTGCCGGACAGCGCGCCGCGCGTCGCAAAGACGACGGTCAGCACCATCGCCGTGAAGACGAGCAGCAGGATGCCGGTGCCGATCATGACCGTCGTATGCGCCATGGACACCAGGCGGTCGACCCAGGTGCGGTGATCGTCGAGGGAGGCCTGCGGGAATGCTCTCCTTCAAGAGCGAGCGCATCGCATCGAAATCGGGCGGGTTCGCTCTCGTCGATCGTGATGATCACGAGGCGGGGGACGGGAAGATCCTTGATATCAAGGCCGGCGCCGAGCCAGGGTTCGAGCAGGCGGGCCGTCGCCGCCTCGTCGACGATCTGGCCGCTCTTGGTGCCGACGAAGGTCAGGGCGATGTCGCGCGCCTGCGTCAGCGCCTTTTCCATGTCGAGATCGTCGTCCGGCTTGATCTGGATGGTGATCTCGCGGGAGATCTGGCTCTCCCAGCTTGCCGCCGTCGAGCGCACCATGCTGACGCCGCCAAGCGTCAGGCAGGCGAGGAAAGCCATGATGGTGATGACCACCATCAGGGCGTTGCCCTGGATGTTGGAGGGCGGCAGGATCGGCGCCGTTGGCCGCACGCGCATCTCCGGCCGCTTCTGCTGGGCTTGGGCGGCGCCTTGGGCGCGGTTATTCGAGGCGGGCTCAGTCATAGACGTCGAGATGCCCTTCCGAAAGGATCATGCGGCGGGCTTCCACCTGGTCCATCAGTGTCAGATCGTGCGTCGCGATGACGACGGCCGTTCCGAGACGGTTGAGTTCGAGAAAGAGGTTCAATAGCCGGCGCGCCATCGGCGGGTCGACGTTGCCGGTCGGCTCGTCGGCCAGCAGGATTTCCGGCCGGTCAATCAGCGCGCGGGCGATCGCGGCGCGCTGCTTCTCACCGCCAGAAAGCACGGGCGGCAGCACATTGATGCGTTCGCCAAGCCCGACCCATTTCAGCAGTTCCAGCACATCGGTTTTGTAGGAGCTCTCGTCCTTGCCGCGCACACGAAGCGGCAGTGCCACGTTCTCATAGGTCGTCAAATGATCGAGCAGGCGGAAATCCTGAAAGACGATGCCCACGCGGCGGCGAAGCAGCGGCAGCTCCGGTCGCGGAATGTCGGAAATATCCCGCCCGAACATGCGGATCAGGCCGCGCGTCGGCTGCAACGACATGAAAAGCAGGCGGAGAAGCGTCGTCTTGCCGGCACCTGAAGGCCCGGTCAGGAACTGGAAGGACTTTTTCGGAATGTCGAAGGTCAGGTCCCGGAGAATTTCCGGGCCCATGCCATAGCGCAAACCGACATTCTCGAAGTGAATCAACAGGCAGCTCAGTCTTTCATGGTTTCACCCCATCGACTTGTTAACCAACACCGTTAACAAACGGTAAATTTCGCCGGAAAGATGCCCTCCGAGGGCAATCTTAGCGAAGCATTAACCATTAAAACTTACGACTGGGCAGGATTCGTTTCAATGCCCGGTTCTCGGCCGTGCACTGAAACCATGTGCAGATGGGAAAGGCCGTCAACATGGAAGCATCATCCTTCAGGCGCCAGGCGCCGGGCTACGCCTACGATTTCCTGCCGCCGGAGCCTGCCGCGCGTCAGGTCCGCCATCCCCGCCGTCCGGCCGATATGGCCGACGCCGAATTCGTCGTCATTGGCAAGCCGAGCCAGGGCTTCAACGCCAGAAGTTTCAACGACGCTCGCAAGCGCGCCGCTGCTGCCAAGCCATCCGTGCGGCCCACGGCAGCTTCGAAGGCTGCCACGTTCCTAAGGGGTGCCGAGGAATGGCTGCAGCAGGCATCGCTCAAAAGCTTCGCAGGCCTGGTCTTTATGCTCTTCGTTCTCGTCTTCGGCCTGGCTGGCGGTTTCTCCGGCCTATCGCCGAACGACGCCACAGCCTCGCCGCTTCACTTCACCCATGTCACAGTGACGCCGCGCGATGCCAATGGCATGCGGCGTCCTGGTGATCAATGGCATCATCGAAAACGATAGCGGTACGACGCAGACCGTCGGGCCGATCCGGGCCGATTTGATGAACGATGATCGGCTGGCGGCCAGCATCGTCATCAATCCGCCGGCGAAGGTTATCTATGGCGGCGAGAGCCGTGGTTTCTCGGCGCGCGTGCAGCACTCTGGTGGAAAAATGCCGGAAGTCCGGCTTTCGTTCGTGCCCTAGGGTGTTTCTGCGCTGCTAATGTGCTAACGGCTTACCCTTCGTTTTCATGGAGCAAGCCGTATGCCTGTCGTGCGCGGAAAAAACATCGAGCCTCTTTTCACCGCCGAGCAGATTGCCGAGCGCAATCACGAGATGGCAAAGCAGATTGCCGACGGTCCGACAAAAGACCTGCTCGTCATCGCCGTGTTGAAGGGCTCCTTCATTTTCGCCGCAGATCTGATCCGCGCGCTGCACGACAGCGGGCTTGCGCCCGAGGTCGAATTCATCACGCTTTCGAGCTACGGAACAGGAACGGTTTCGCAAGGCGTGCGCATCGTCAAGGATATCGACAGCGACGTTAAGGATCGCGATGTGCTGCTGATCGACGACATCCTCGAATCCGGCCGTACGCTGCTTTTCGCCAAGGAACTGCTTTACGAGCGCGGTGCGCGCAACGTCAGCATCGCCGTGCTGCTCGACAAGAGCGTCAAGCGCAAGGAAAAGCTCGAGGCGGATTATGTCGGCTTCGAATGCCCGGACTATTTCGTCGTCGGCTACGGCATGGATGTCGCCTATGCCTTCCGTGAACTGCCCTTCGTGGGCGTGGTTACCGGCGACGCCTGATCTCATCAGCTTAAGACGGGTTGTTAACCATCCCGTCCATCGCTTTCTTCCGTTTACCGATCGAAAAGGAACGTCGTGCGATTTCCGTTCCGGGGCATGAAGACGGAGCGATGCACATCATGGCAAAAATTCTGATCACGGAAGACGAGGATTCGCTTCGCTCTTTCGTAGCCCGGGCCTTGCGCCTTGACGGTCATGAGACCGACGAAGCAGCCGATGGCGCGGAGGGACTGGAGAAGCTGAAGGACGGGGTCTATGACCTGCTGCTTTCGGACATCCGCATGCCGGTCATGGACGGCATCGAGCTTGCGCATCAGGCGAAATCCGCCTTTCCGGCGCTTAAAATCCTGCTGATGACCGGCTATGCCGAACAGCGCGAGCGGGCCGACGACCTTGCGGAAAAGATCGTCGATGTCGTGTCGAAGCCTTTTGCGCTTCCGGATATCCGCAAAGCAGTCGCCCGGGCCCTAGCTGCTTGAGGGCGCCAGTCACGGCGTGTCTCTTTCTGGTCTAAAGACCCTGGCGCTGTGACAAGCACAGGCAGTGAGGGTGGAAAAGAAAGGCGCTCAGAGCGCCTCAGTTGGGCTCACTGAATATCCAGCAGCCGCTCCAGGTAACGCCGCTCTATCTCCTGTGTCGGATTGTTTCCGAGTTTTTCACGGATTGCATCAAGGATTTCGCGTGCGCGCTGCACGTCGATCTCGTCAGGCACTTTGACCTGGTCGCCGAAGTCCGGACCATCAGCGCGGCGCGGGCGACCCAACGGATCGCGGCCGTTCTGGTTGCCTTGGCCGACTTGCCCTTGCGATCCTTGGCCCTGCTGGCCCTGCTGCGCCTGCATCATCTGGTTCATCATGTCCCGGGCGCCCTGGCGCAGCGCCTCCAGCGCGCGCCCCTGGCCCTGAACTGCAGGTTCGCCGCGGCCCTGGCCGAGTTCGCGTCCGGCGCCTTCCATTTCGCGCTGTGCCTGGCCGAAGCCCTGGCCGGGCTTCATGCCCATTTCGCCAAGGCCCTTTTGCAGTTCGCCAAGCTGCTTGGCCAGCGCATCCTGCTGCGCGCGGCAGCTGCTTCAAGGCTTCGCGGAGCTGCTCCTCGGTCATCTGGTCCGAGGGCGACTGGCCCTGTTCGCCGTTCTGCCCCTGCTGCTGATCCTGCGGCTGGCCATCCTGGCCCGGCATCATTTCATCAAGCAGCGGATCGTTCATGCCCATGTTCGGATCGCCCCGCTGCATACGGTCCTTCAGCTGCTGGTCCAGCTTGAAGGTCTGCTCCATCAGTTGCTGCTGGTCGCGGAGGATCTGGCCGAGCTTGTCCATCTGCTGGCGCATCTGGCTGTTGTCGCCCTGCTGTTGCTGGCCTTGTTGCGGGCGGCCCGCCTGCAGGTTGTTCATCATGCGCTGCAGTTCGGACAGCATCTGCTGAGCGGCGTCGCGGTTTCCCGAGCGCGCCAGATTCTCGATCTGGTCCATCATACGCTCCAGATCCTGCTGGCGGATGATGTTCTGCGCGTTCTGGTTCGGCTGCATCGGCGCATTCTGCATGCGCTGGGCCAGTTCCTTCATGTACTCGTTCATCGCCTTGCGAAGCTCGTCCATGAGCTTCTTGATCTCGGAGTCCGGCGCATTGCGCTGAAGCGCATCGGCGAGGTTCTGCTGGGCATTGCGCAGGTTGCGCTCGGCAAGCGAAAGGTCGCCGTCCTCCATACCGAGCGCGATATCCCAGAGATAGTCCGCCGTATCCTTGAGCTGCTCGTCGTTGCGGGCAAGCTTCATGCGCGTGCAGGCGGATTCCAGCAGCAGGTAGTTGGTCAGGCTGGGGATGGTCTCCTCGGGCCGGATCGTCAGCGCCTCGTTGAGCGCGATCGCCTCCGGCATCTTGCGGGTATCGAGCGCAAAGACTTGACGCTCCTCGGCAACGGCGGCGGCCAGCGGCTCGTTGAACGGACGTGACGGCAGCGTCATTTCATGCGGCGGGCTTCGGCCGGTCTGGCCCGCTGCATCCTTTGCGACCAGCGTCATGCGCACCCGCTTGCCTGCAAGCGGATGCTCTGTCAGGTTCTTGCTGGTGACGGCCTTGGCGTCGCGCGCGTTGCGGCGCGGAACGTCCAGCCGGAAATCGGGCAGCGGATAAAGCGGCTTTGCCTCCGGATCGGATTCGACCGGCACGATCTCAGCACGCGCTTCCTGCACGCCGTAATCGTCCTTAACCGTGAAGCCGATCTCCAGCGCGCCGTTGACGCTGCGTTTGGGCAATCCGTCGAAAGCAATCTCGGGCGCCTTGTCGGGAATGACATTGAAGTTCCAGGTGCGGCCGTTGACGAGCAGCGCGCCGTTTTCCTCGAGCTTCATCACATGCGTCTGTGCGGCAAGCGCCGGCGTGGCGGGCGTGCCAGCAGCCTGCGGCTGCGCCCTGCGGCGCAGCGGGCTGTTGCTTTGCCTCCGCAGCGATTTCCTGCGCCTCGCCGATCGCCTTCCTGAAGAGAACCTTTTCGGCCGCCTGCCCGCCGCTGACGCGGACCGTCAGGCTCGAGAACTGCGGAACGCTGATAGCGCCTGCTCGGAGCCGGTTGCCGTCAGATAGACCGGCGCACGGCCGGTATAGGACGGCGGCGTCACCCATGCGTCGATGCGCACTGCCGGGTTGCTTGCCGCTGGTACGGCGGGCGGCTGCAGGGCATCGGTGATCGAGCCGCCACCGGTCGAAAGCGAATAACCGAAGGCGGTAACGACAAGAAGGGCCGGGATGGCGCGAAGCGCGAAACGGTCATGCGCTGCGATATCCGGACGGGGAAAGCCTGCATCAAGGGCTGCGATCTTCTCCGCCATGCGCGTCTGGTGCTCGCGCCAGAGCGCCTTTGCGACCGGCGTATCGAAAGCCGGTTGATCCTCCTGCACCGTCACCGGCTGATGCGGCAGGCCATTGCGCTCCTCAAGCAGACGGTCGGCTGCGGCGGTATTCGGCCAGCGAAGCTTGCGAAACGGAGCGAGCGAAGCGAGGAAGGCAATGCCGAAGGCAATCAGCAGGCCGACACGCGCGAAATCAGGAATGGAGCGGAAAAGGCCGAACCAGGAAGCGGCAAGATAAAGGGCAATGACCGAAAGAACGGCGACGAGAGACGGCAGGATCTGCTCGGAAACGAGCACCAGGCGCGCGAAGAACCGCTTTACCGCCACAAGCCTCGCAAGAGAGGGCCGAAGGGCAAATGCACCATGTCTTTGCCTGCGGGGGCTGTTCTTCAATCCGGTCTCCGCCATTTGATGTTAGAGTAACAGAGGGCGCTTCCGGCGATTGCTGGGCAATACGCTCGCATGGCCAGAGGATAACACTCTTTGTGGCGAAGGCGAGGGCAAGCGGCCGGCTAAGCCGGTTTTTCGTGTTTATTTGAAAAAAAGTGATGAGCTCGTCAGCCGAGCCAGGCCGGCACCGAGTCGAGGCCGATCAGTTCCTCATAGGTGCGGCGAGGACGAATCACGTGGAAATCGGCCCCCTTGACCAGAACTTCCGGTACCAGCAGGCGGCTGTTGTAGGTTCCTGCCTGCACTGCGCCATAAGCGCCGCCGGAGCTGACGGCGAAAAGATCGCCGGGCTTCGGCATCGCCATTTCGCGATCGAGTGCCAGATAGTCGCCGGTCTCGCAAACCGGACCGACGACATCTGCCTTGATACGCGGCGCATTTGCCGCCGAAATCACGACCGGGCGGATTTCGTGATAGGCTTCGTAGAGCGTCGGGCGGATCGAGTCGTTCATCGCCGCGTCGACGATGACGAAGGTCTTTTCGCCGCCGTCCTTCACATAAATGACTTCGGTGACGAGGATGCCGGCATTGCCGACGATCAGGCGGCCGGGTTCGGTGACGATCTTGCAGTTTAGGCCACGCAGCTGGTTCTTGACGATCGCCGCATAGGCATCCGGGCAGCGGCGGCGGGTTGTTGTCGTCCTTGTAGGGAATGCCGAGGCCGCCGCCGATATCGACGTGGTGGATGTCGTGGCCGTCGGCGCGCAGCGTATCGACCAGATCGCGCAGCAGCTTGAAGGCGTCGTCGAAGGGCTGCAGCTCGGTGATCTGGCTGCCGATATGCATGTCGATGCCGGTCACTTCGATGCCAGGCAATTTGGCTGCCTGGGCATAGACGGCGCGGGCACGCTCCCATGAAATGCCGAACTTGTTTTCCTTCTTGCCGGTCGAAATCTTGGAATGCGTCTTCGCATCCACGTCGGGGTTGATGCGGAAGGAGACCGGTGCCTTCTTGCCTGCCTTGACCGCGCGCTGATTGAGGATTTCGAGCTCCGGTTCGGATTCGACGTTGAAGCAGTAAATTCCGGCCTCAAGCGCGAAATCCATCTCACGGGGCGTCTTGCCGACACCGGAGAACATGATGCGGCTTGCCGGAATGCCGGCGGCGAGCGCGCGGCGCAGTTCGCCTTCGGAAACGACGTCGATGCCGGCGCCGAGCTTGCCGAGCGTCTTCAACACCGCCTGGTTCGAATTCGCCTTCATGGCGTAGCAGACCATGGAGTCGATATCGCTGAAGGCTTCGGCGAAGACGCGGTAGTGGCGCTCAAGCGTTGCGGTCGAATAGCAATAGAAAGGCGTGCCGACGGCCTTGGCGATTTCCGGAACGGGGACGTTCTCGGCGTAAAGGATGCCGTCGCGGTATTCAAAGTGGTTCACGGGGTAAGCCTATCAAAGCAGGGGATCGAGGAGGAATGGTCTGTCGACGGTGCCCGGCTGTTTGGTCGGCTTCGACACATCGCCTTCCTTCGTAGCCATCGCGCTCGGCGGATCGAGATCGCCTTTGCGTCCGCATCCGGCAACGGCGAGGCCGACGACGGCAAAAACAACCGTCAGGCGGATGAGGTGCGTCAAGCTGGTCTGCATAGGGGGCCTCGTATCGAAGGGCAGAAGTTTGGACATCTTCATAGCGAAGTTTATCCGCCTTGTGCACCCTGATTGTTTTGCTCAGTTGCGGGCGCGCCAGAAGGCAATCTGCTTTCGAACTTCGGAGGGCGCGGTGCCGCCGAAGCTCTTGCGGCTTGCGACCGAGGCCTCGACCGTCAGGACGTCATAGACCTTGTCGGTGATTGCCGGATTGATCGCCTGAAGATCGGCAAGCGGCAGTTCGGCGAGGTCGCAGCCCTTGCTTTCGGCAAGGGCGACCGCGCGGCCCGTCACATGATGGGCGTCGCGGAAGGGCAGGCCAGCTTCACGGACCAGCCAGTCGGCCAAATCCGTTGCCGTTGAGTAACCGGAACCGGCAGCCGCCTTCATGCGGGCGGTGTTGATCGTCATGTCGCGTACCATGCCGGTCATGGCGGCGATCGCAAGCTCCAGGCTCTCGGCGGCGTCGAAGACCTGCTCCTTGTCTTCCTGCATGTCCTTGGAATAGGCGAGCGGCAGGCCTTTCATAATCGTCAGAAGCGCAACCAGCGAGCCGTTGATGCGGCCTGTCTTGGCGCGCACCAGCTCGGCCGCGTCCGGGTTCTTCTTCTGCGGCATGATCGAGGAGCCGGTGGAGAAGGCGTCGGATAGGCGCACGAAGCCGAATTGCGGCGTCGACCAGATGACAATCTCTTCGGCAAGCCGTGACAGATGCATGCCGCAGATCGCGGCGATCGACAGGAACTCGATGGCGAAGTCGCGGTCGGACACCGTGTCGATCGAGTTGCGGGTCGGTTCACGGAAGCCGAGCGCCTTTGCCGTCATGTGGCGGTCGATCGGATAACCGGTGCCGGCCAGTGCAGCCGCCCCAATCGGGCTTTCGTCCAGATGCTCGATGGCATGACGCACACGCGAGCGGTCGCGGCCGAACATTTCCACATAGGCCATGCAGTGATGCCCGAAGGTGACGGGCTGTGCCGTTTGCAGATGCGTGAAGCCCGGCATAACGCTTTCGGCATGCTCTTCCGCACGGTCGAGGAAGGCTGCGATGAGGCTCGTCAGCATCTGCTCCGTCTTCTGCAGTTCTTCCTTCACCCAGAGCCGGAAGTCGAGCGCAACCTGGTCGTTGCGTGAGCGGGCGGTATGCAGGCGTCCGGCTGCAGGACCGATCAGCGTCGCAAGGCGGGCCTCGACATTCATGTGAATGTCTTCGAGCTGACGGGAGAATTCGAAATTGCCGCTCTCGATTTCTGACAGGATCGTGTTTAGCCCGTGAACGATCTTGTCCTTATCGTCTGCGGAAATGATGCCCTGATGGGCAAGCATCGTGGCGTGGGCGATCGATCCGCGGATATCCTGGGCAAACAGCTTCTTGTCGAAACCGATCGACGCATTTATCTCCTCCATGATCGCGTCGGGGCCGGAAGCGAAACGCCCGCCCCACATCTGGTTGGAGGATTTGGTGTCCGGTGTGCCGTCGGCCATGAAAGCTGCCTGCCTTGAAGGATGCATGTCCTGGAGAATGAAATGACGACAAGAAAGCCGTTCGGGCTGCCATCCCTGAAATTGATCGCGATAGCCGCCGTCGCAGGCATCATTGCCGGTGCGGCAGCGGTTTACATTAAGGAGACGGGGTATGGCAATGCCGGCGGCGAAACGGCTTCGAGCGAATGTAGCGCTGCCAAGCATCTCGCCGGGAAGATAGCGCCGCTCGCAAAGGGTGAGGTTGCGGCAATGGTTGCCGTCAATGAGCCGCGCAAGCTTGCATCCGTTGCCTTCAATGGTCCGGAGGGCAAGCCGCTGACGCTCGAGAATTTCGTCGGCAAAACCGTGCTTCTCAATCTCTGGGCGACATGGTGCGTGCCCTGCCGTGAGGAAATGCCGGCGTTGAACGCGCTGCAGAAGGAAATGGGCAACGACAAATTCCAGGTCGTTGCGGTCAATATCGATACCGGTGATGACGAGAAACCGAAGGCGTTCTTGAGCGAAACCGGCGTCGATTCCCTTCAGCTTTACCGCGACAACACGATCGGCGTCTTTAACAGCCTGAAGAAGGAGGGGCTTGCCTTCGGCCTGCCGGTGACTTTGCTTATCGATGACAAGGGCTGTCTGATCTCGGCAATGAATGGCCCTGCCGCATGGGATAGCGGCGATGCGAAGGCGCTGATCAAGGGTGCGATAGGATCCTGAGAACTACCGTGTCGGGACGGGAGTCTCGCCGCGGTAGTCGTAGAAACCGCGGCCGGACTTGCGGCCGAGCCAGCCGGCTTCAACATATTTGACCAGCAGCGGGCAGGGACGGTATTTCGAATCCGCCAGGCCGTCGTGCAGCACCTGCATGATCGAGAGGCAGGTGTCGAGGCCGATGAAGTCGGCAAGCTGCAGCGGTCCCATCGGATGGTTGGCGCCGAGCTTCATGGCGGTGTCGATGGCATCGACGCTGCCGACGCCTTCGTAGAGCGTGTAGATCGCCTCATTGATCATCGGCAGCAAGATGCGGTTGACGATGAAGGCGGGAAAGTCTTCCGCAACGGTGACGGTCTTTTCCAGCGACGCGACGAATTCCTTTGCGGTCGAAAACGTCTGTTCGTCAGTTGCGATGCCCCGCACCAGTTCCACCAGTTTCATCACCGGGACGGGGTTCATGAAATGGATGCCCATGAAATGCTCCGGCCGGTCTGTCGCCGAAGCTAGGCGGGTAATGGAGAGCGAGGACGTGTTCGTTGCAAGCAGAGCCTCAGGCTTCAGGACCGGACAGACCTGCGCGTAGATCTTGCGTTTTACCGCTTCCTCCTCGGTCGCCGCCTCAATAACGAGATCGGACGGGGCAAGATCATTCAGGTTGGCCGAGCCGGAGATGCGGGAAAGCGTCGCCTTACGCTCTTCATCCGTCATCTTGCCGCTCGTAACGTGGCGGGCAAGATTGCCGTTGATGGTTGCCAAAGCCGATTCGATGCGCTCCTGGGACAGGTCGTAGAGTTGGACTTTGTAGCCGGCACCCGCGGAAACCTGTGCGATGCCGCAGCCCATCTGACCCGCGCCGACAATCCCGATCGTTTTCAAAACCGCACTCATCGCCAACCCCTGCGGCAGTCGCCTTGCTCTGCCGTGCTTTTCTAATGAAACTGCCGGGCAAAAGGATCGCCCGGCAGCAGTAGTAGCGCCATAAGAGATAATTTTCCAGTCATTCGCAAGTGCGAAAAACTGGCATCCTGCCCGTTCAGAGAGCTTTCTGCAGTTCGGGCAGGGCTTCGAACAGATCGGCGACGAGGCCGTAGTCGGCGACCTGGAATATTGGCGCTTCCTCGTCCTTGTTGATGGCGACGATGACCTTCGAATCTTTCATGCCCGCGAGATGCTGGATCGCGCCGGAAATGCCGCAGGCAATATAGAGCTGCGGGGCGACGACCTTGCCGGTCTGGCCGACCTGCCAGTCGTTCGGCGCGTAACCCGCGTCGACTGCCGCGCGCGAGGCGCCGACTGCGGCGCCGAGCTTGTCGGCGACGGGCAGGATGACTTCTTTGAACTTTTCCGCAGACCCGAGCGCACGGCCGCCTGAGATGATGATCTTGGCTGAGGTCAGTTCCGGCCGGTCGGATGCCGACAGCGCATCCTTGACGAAGGTCGAAAGGCCAGGATCCGAAACAGCCGGGATCGCCTCGACCGGGGCGGAACCGCCTTCGCCGGCAGAGGCGAAGGATGCCGTACGCACGGTGATGACCTTCTTGGCGTCGGTCGATTGAACCGTCTGGATGGCGTTGCCGGCATAGATCGGGCGCTTGAAGGTATCGGCCGAGACGACCTCGATAATTTCGGAGACCTGCGCGACGTCGAGGAGAGCAGCAACGCGCGGCATGACGTTTTTGCCGACCGAGGTGGCAGCCGAGATGATCGTCTCGTAGCTGCTGGCGAGCGAGACGATCAGGGCGGCCAGCGGCTCGGCCAGGTTGTTGGCAAGGCTTGCATCCTCGACAGCCAGCACTTTGGAAACGCCGGAGAGCTTGGCAGCCTGCTCGGCAGCGGCCTTGGCGCCGGCGCCGGCGACGAGAACATGCACGTCGCCGCCGATCTTGGAGGCTGCCGTCAGCGTCTTGGCGGTCTGGTCGGAAAGGTGGTTGCCGTCGTGGTCAGCCAGAAGAAGAATGGCCATTGTCGTATTTCCTTTCTCGAACCTTAGAGGACGCCAGCTTCAGTCTTGAGCTTTTCTACGAGTTCGGCGACCGACTTCACCTTGACGCCAGCCTTGCGGCCCGATGGCTCTTCCGTCTTCAGCACCTTGAGGCGCGGCTCGGTGGAAACGCCGAAGTCTGCCGGGCTCTTTTTGTCGAGCGGCTTCTTCTTGGCCTTCATGATGTTCGGAAGCGACGCATAGCGCGGCTCATTGAGGCGCAGGTCGGTGGTAACGACGGCCGGAAGCTTGACGTCGATCGTCTGCAGACCGCCGTCGACCTCGCGGGTGACGGTCGCCTTGCCGTCGCCGATCTCGATCTTGGAGGCAAAGGTCGCCTGGGCGGTGCCGAGAAGCGCTGCCAGCATCTGGCCGGTCTGGTTGGAATCGTCGTCGATCGCCTGCTTGCCGACGATGATCAGGCCCGGCTGCTCGGCGTCGACGACGCCCTTGAGAATCTTGGCGACGGCGAGCGGCTCGACCTGATCGTCCGTCTCCACGAGGATCGCCCGGTCGGCGCCCATGGCGAGCGCGGTGCGCAGCGTTTCCTCAGCCTTGGCAGGGCCGATGGACACGACGACGACCTCCTCGGCCTTGCCGGCCTCCTTCAGCCGAAGGGCTTCCTCGACCGAAATCTCGTCGAACGGGTTCATCGACATCTTCACGTTCGCGAGCTCGACACCCGTGCCATCCGGCTTGACGCGGATCTTCACGTTGTAATCAACCACCCGCTTCACGGGGACGAGAATTTTCATGGGGTCCTTCCTTCAACTCTTTCGCCAAGAAAATGCGCGCTTCGGCGCCGCTCCGATTGTCGAATGGCGACATGGATACGCGTTTTTCCTCCAAATACAACGCTCGCCGGTCGCAGACAGACAAATTGCTCCTGCAAATATATAACGCTTACGTTCACGTCAATGTGCGGTGGCCGGCGAAATTTGCGAGTTTTCCGGGAACACGCGTCTCGTTGCCGGTGGCGGTCACATCCGCCTCACAGCCGGCGTACTGCGCACAGCCCGGGGCGTTACGATCTCGCGATCGAACAGCGGTACGCCCTTGCGCCGCATGACGAAGACCAGAACGGCGCCGGCAATGATCCCGCCCACGTGCGCACCCCAGGAAACACCGCCGTCCGGATCGATAGTCAGCATGAAGAACTGCTGACCGATCCAAAGCAGCAGCGGCACGAAGGCAGGGAGCGGCAAAGGAATACGGGCGAAGACCAGCACCCAGACCTTCACGCGCGGGTGAAGGATGACATATGCCGCAACCACCCCGGAAATCGCACCTGACGCGCCTATCAGCGGCGCCTGCGAATCCGGCGCAAGCAAACCATGGCAGAGGGCGCCAAAAGCGGCACAAACGAGATAGAAGACCAGAAAGCGAAAATGCCCCATCGCATCTTCGACATTATCGCCGAACACCCAAAGAAAGAGCATGTTGGAAGCGAGATGCCAGAAGCCGGCATGCACGAAGGCATGGGTGACATAGGTCAGCGGTTCTGGAGCGATCGCGAGGCCGGGAGCCAGCATTGCGTGGTCAAAGGCCACCGCCGGTATGTAGCCGAGGCCGATCGCTGCCGCCTGAGCCACCTGCTCCGGAACGAGGAAATCCGTGAAAAACCAGACTGTAATATTCACGCCGATCAAGCTCAGTGTCACCCACTGAACATTGATGTGCTTCAGCGTATTGGCGTCGTGCAGCGGTATGAACATGAAGCTTGCCCCGGCGATCGTGACCGCGGAGAGTCTATCTGTTTTTTCCCGGAACCCAAAGCACATCGGCGTTGCCGCCATCATTGGCGTGACGCGCGGCAACAAAGAGGAAATCCGAGACCCGATTGATATATTTCAGCGCTGCCTCGCTGACGATTTCACCTGGCGTGCGCGACAGCGCCACCATCAATCGCTCGGCGCGGCGCGAAATGGTGCGGGCGAGATGGAGGTGCGCCGCAGCAGCCGAACCGCCCGGCAGTACGAAGGATTTCAACGGCTGCAATTCGGTATTCAAGGCGTCGATGTCATTTTCAACGCGCGTCACCTGCGTTTCGATGATGCGGAGCGGTTCGTGTTCCGGCGTTTCGCCCGTGTCGGGCGTGGCCAGATCGGCACCCAGATCGAACAGATCGTTCTGGACGCGCATCAGCATCTGGTCGAGGCCGGGCATGTCTGCCGTGTGCAGCCGGGCTATGCCGATCGCCGAGTTCGTCTCGTCGATCGTACCGTAGGCTTCGACGCGCAAATCGTATTTCAGCCGCCGCGGTCCGGAAACGAGCGCCGTCGTGCCGCTGTCGCCCGTCTTGGTGTAGATCTTGTTGAGCTTGACCATGCATCCCCCTTGGCAAAATCGTCAGGCCGGCCGTCCGCCGCCCGTCAGCCACAGCGTCAGCATGATGAGGAGCACCGCGATCGCCTGCAGCAATACGCGGAGCTGCATCAGCTTGTTGGAACGGTTCGCGTCGCCGCCCTTCATCATGTTGAACAGGCCGCGGATCAGCACGAGGGCGACGATGCCCATGACTATGATTGCGAGAATATAGGTGACCGTGGACATGGAATTCGGCTTTCTTGGTCAGTCGGTCCAGCGCATCAAGCGATAGAAGAAGTCCGCCGGAAGCAGCCTCTTCAGGAGCATGCCCTGTTTTGCCGGAGTTGTTACAGGATAATGTGGCCTCGGATCGTCCGAGTTCAATGCGTGCTTCAGCACGGCATAGACGGCATCCGGTTGAAGCTTATGTCGATTCTTCGGACCCGTTCCCTCAAGCCGCGCGAGCTGTCGGCGGTAATCTGCCGCATGCACGGAATTGCGGACGTCGATATGCTCTTTGAACTTGGCGAGCGCATTGGCGGTAAAGCGGGAGGCGATCGGCCCAGGCTCGATCAGGCTCACATGGATGCCGCTGCCGTGAAGTTCCATCCGCAGGGTAATACTCAGGCCTTCGAGCGCGAATTTCGACGCGGTGTAAGCGCCGCGAAAGCGATAGGGCACGACGCCGAGAATGGACGAGCATTGCACGATGCGGCCCGAACCGCGCTTTCGCATCAGCGGCAACACCTGCCGCGTCAGTTCGTGCCAGCCGAAGAAATTCGTTTCGAACTGCTCGCGCAGCACATCGGTCGTCAGGTCCTCGACCGCGCCGGGCTGGCCATAGGCGCCGTTGTTGAAAAGCGCGTCGATGCGCCCGCCGCTCGTCTCGGCTACATCGCGAACGAAATCAGTGATCGAATCCGGCCGCGTATAATCCATCAGGAAAGCTTCGATGCCCTCATCCCGCAGCGATGCGACGTCGTCGTGTTTTCGCGCCGTTGCAAAGACGCGCCAGCCGTCGTTCTTCAGAGCTCGCGCGCAATAAGCACCGATGCCGGACGAACATCCGGTCACGATTATGGTGCGCTGCTCCGCCATGGATTGATTCCTGTACAAATTGGGACTCGTTTCCCATATTCGAACCGAGGATTCAACGTCGATAGCCAAGAGATGAAAGGCCGCAGATGGAGATGGAATGCCGAAGATAGTGCGTACCTTCTACGATGTGGCATACGACGCGATCTGCCATCTCATCGAGGATGACGGTTTCGCCATGGCGAGCCACGTTGCATTGTCGATTCTGCTTGCGGTCTTTCCCTTTTTGATCTTCGGCACGACGCTTGCGAACTTCCTCGGCGCCGACCAGTTTTCCTCCACGGCCGTCCATCTCATTTTTGATACCTGGCCGGAAGCGATAGCCAAGCCTGTGGCCGATCAGGTGCTTCAGGTCCTGACCATCCCGCGTGGCGGGCTGCTCACGGTCTCGGTGCTGGCAGCGGCCTACTTCGCCTCGAACGGCGTCGAGGCGCTCCGCATTTCGCTCAACCGTGCCTATCGCGTGCGGGAGACGCGGCCATGGTATTTAACACGCCTGGCCAGCCTCGGTTATGTCCTTGTTGCGGTCATCATCTTTGCTGCCATCAGCATCCTGCTCGTTGCCGTGCCGGTGGGGCTCAATTATGCGCGCGAATGGCTGTTGAGTGACGACACCCTCGATTGGCTCCCCGCCGTCATCCGCCAAAGGCTGCCGCTTATCGTCGACATGCTTGAGATCGTTTTCAGCTGGCGAATCTACGGAACGCTCTTCGTACTGACAGCCGGTCTGCTCGTCGTTCACCTCTGGCTGCCTGCCGGCCGGCGGCGCGTTTTTGATGTCATCCCGGGCGTCCTGCTGACACTGCTTCTCTGGCTCGCCGGAGCGCTGATCTTCGCCTACTACCTTGCGACCTTCGCCAACTACACGGCGACCTATGCCGGCCTCGCATCCGTGATGATCGTTTTGATCTTCCTCTACATGGTCGGCGTCATCTTCATCATCGGTGCTGAGATCAATGCCGCCCTTCTGAAGTTTCGCGTGCGCGCCATCTTTTCCCGCAACTTCATGGGCGGGCAGGGCAGCAAGTCCTCAAAGGCCAACAAGGTGCCGGATATCGGTAGCTGACAAGCCCTTGGCTCTCAGTTCGGCGAGGCCGGTGTCGCCTTCGCTTTTGGAGAGTTTGCGTCCCGCCGCGTCCGTCACGAGGCGATGATGGTGATAGATCGGCTGCGGCAGGCCGAGCAGCACCTGTAGCAGCCGGTGGACAGACGTTGCATGAAAGAGGTCGAGCCCGCGCACGACATGCGTGACACCTTGCAGCGCGTCGTCGATGACGACCGAAAGGTGATAGCTTGACGGTGCATCGGAGCGCGAAAGAACCACATCTCCCCAAACGGATGGTTTGGCGGCAATCTCGCCGGTTTCGCCGTCGCCGGTTTCGCTCCAGTGCAAGGCGCAATCGAGGGATTCGAGCGCTCGCCGCACATCGAGGCGCCAAGCGTGTTTAAGCCCTGAAGCAAGCATCTTCCGTCGCTCGCCCTCGCTCCGGTCGCGATCGTCGGCTGGATAGTGCGGCGAACCGTCCGGATCGCGCGGCCAGGGATTGCCGCCGGCTTCGGCGGCGGCCACCCTGGCTTTCACCTCGCCGCGCGTCAGAAACGAAGGATAGACCAGTCCGCGCTCGATCAGCTTGGATAGTGCTGCCTGATATTCCGCAAAATGTTCGGACTGCCGCCGAGCGGGTTTCTCCCAGCCGATCCCCAGCCATTCGAGATCCGCGTAGATGCCTGCTTCGAAATCGGGTGTACAACGCGTCTGGTCGATGTCTTCGATGCGTAGCAACAGACGTCCGTCCGCCGCTTCTGCCATGTCCTGATTGAGGAAAGCCGAAAGCGCGTGGCCGAGATGCAGCGGGCCGTTGGGGCTGGGCGCAAAACGAAAAACGGGCTTTTGACGCTGAGTCGTGGTCATGCTTTCTTCTGCCACGAATTCGAAACCATCGCGAGGCAACGTGCAGATCATTCGAAGCGAAGAGGATATCCGCGAGGGATTGGAGCATCTGCTGCGTCTCGACCCCCGGCTCGCCGATATTGCCGAGGAGGCAGGCCCGATCCCGTTGCGCCTTCGCGAGCCGGGTTTTGCGGGCCTTGCCCATATCATCGTTTCGCAGATGGTTTCGCGCGCAAGCGCCGAAGCCATCTGGCGGCGCATGCTTCCCCCAGATGGGCTGCTGACCGCCGAAAGCTATGTCACGCTACATCCGGAAGCCTGGCGGGAATTCGGCTTGTCGCGCGCGAAGGCGGTGACGCTGTCGCGCATCGCCGACGCAGTGGCGTCAGGCCATCTGGATCTCGCGGCACTTTCCCTGAAGCCGCCTACCGAAGCGCTTGCGGCGTTGACATCATTGAAGGGCATCGGTCCTTGGACCGCGGAAGTCTATCTGATGTTTTGCGGTGGGCATGCAGACGTCTTTCCGTCGGGAGACGTCGCCTTGCAGAATTCAGTGGCTGCGGCTCTTGGTCTCGAAAAGCGCCCGCAGGCAAAAGCGCTCGCCTCGCTTGCCACGATGTGGTCTCCCTGGAGATCCGTCGCAGCAAGGCTTTTCTGGGCTTACTACGCACAGAAGCTCGGTCGCGGACTGCTGCCGGTCGGCTGATCTGCAACGCTCATGAATTAGCCTTTATTCGCTGAATTTATTGGACTTCACAAGGCTGTCACAACCAGCCTAATATAAGGATGCAGATGCCGAATCGATCAGGAGTGTCCCTTGACGATTGCAGTCTCCCCCCAGGCCCTGCCGGCGCTCGTTCTGAACGCTGACTACAGGCCTTTGAGTTATTATCCCTTGTCGCTCTGGTCCTGGCAGGACGCGATCAAGGCGGTTTTCCTTGACCGTGTGAATATCATCGCAGAATACGAACATTCGGTTTCATCGCCGAGCTTCTCGATGCGGCTTCCGAGTGTCGTTTGCCTTAAGACTTACGTTCAGCCTTCCCGGAACCCGGCGTTCACCCGGTTCAACGTGTTTCTCCGGGACAAGTTCGAATGCCAGTATTGCGGCGAGCATGACGATCTGACCTTCGACCACGTCGTCCCGCGCGCCCACGGCGGCGAGACGACCTGGGAAAATGTCGTGGCAGCCTGTTCTCCCTGCAATCTCAGAAAGGGCAGCAAGCTGCCGAAGCAGGCAGGCATGTTCCCCACGCAGAAGCCGTATCAGCCGACCGTGCAGGATCTGCACAACAATGGCCGGCTCTTCCCGCCGAACTATCTGCACGACAGCTGGCTCGACTATCTCTACTGGGATACCGAACTGCAGCCCTGATTGCTGCGGCTCCCTGCTTTATGCCGACCTGCGAACGCCGATGAAGGCGAAGGCCGCAAGAATGAGGCTTGCAATCACATTCCAGCCCGCAAAGGACAGGCCGAGCACGCGTAGCGCTGCATCGGTGCAGGACGGACCGGTGATCGTATTGAGTTCCGTCAGCAGATCGCCTGCATTCTGCGTCATGCTGCCCGCGCTTGTCGAGCAGGTCGCAGGTCCCGCCCAGAAGTGCCATTCGACACCTGCGTGATAGACGCCCATGCCGGCTCCGACCACCATCAGCATGCCAGCCGCCAGAAGCAGCGCGCGGCCGATCCAGTTCGGCAGACCGAAGAGGGATGCGAGCGCTCCGAAAATCGCGATCGGGATGGCGTAGTAGTAAGGCTGGCGCTGCAGCAGGCAGAGTGCGCAGGGAATGTAGCCGCCGATATATTGGAAGCCGAGTGCCGTTCCGACCACCACTGCCATGCCGAGCGCCAGGAGCAGCGAATAGAGAACGACGGGGCGGGAAAACGGCAACGCAATGGCAGTCATGGCGGAACTCCGCGAGTTTGGCTCAGTGTGCAAGGTAGCGGTACGTAATATAGAGCACGATGGCGACCACGGCACCGATGCTGACGATATGTCCGAGGCGCTTTTCGATGAAATGGCGGATCGGCTCGCCGTAGCGGCGAAGCAGCCAAGCCAGGAACAGGAAACGTGCGCCGCGCGCAACGATCGCGGAGACTACGAATAGCCATATATTGACGTGAATGACGCCGGAAAGGATCGTTACGACCTTGATCGGCGGCAGGTGCGCCAGCCCCGACGTCACCAACAGAAGCAAGATCGTCTCGTAGGTGACATAGGACTTCATCTGCTCGAAGGCATCGAGCTTTCCGTAAAATTCCAATACCGGCCGCGCCACCGTCTCGTAGGCGTAGAAGCCAAGCGCCCAGCCGGCAATGCCGCCGAGAACCGAGGCGACTGTCGCGACGACTGCATACCGGTAGGATCGCTCGGGTTTGGCAAGCGCCATTGGAAGAAAAAGGACATCGGCCGGAACGAGAAAGACGGAGCTTTCAACGAAGGCGATAACGGCGAGCCAGACTTCGGCCGATTTGCGGGCGGCGAGAGACATGGTCCAGTCGTAAAGTCTGCGGAGCATTCCATTCCTTTCGTGCTGCGGTGCAAGAGCTTTAGGGAACCGGTCCGCCGCTGTAAATGCTCTAGTGTGGCCATGGCGTCAGCATGCCGCAGAAAATTTTCGTGATCCGAATGTCGGCTCCGCTCGCGGCATTTTGGCAGATTGCAAATCGGTCAATCTGCTGCAAGCTGTTTTCGGGTTTATTTTGCAGGTGCAATGAATGAAATTGAGGGTAATTGAAGGCGGTTTAGGCAAAGCGGCCGATGAACGGACGGCCGTGGCCCCAAGGCAGCCAAGCAGCGAAGATGTGCAGCGGGAAGCCGTCAGGCGCCTTAGTGACAGCGGTTATCATGCGTCTTACGTGAGAGAGCTTGCGACGGGTGCTCCGCAGCCTGAAGCGCTGAGATATTTGAAGATCCAGCTCGATTTTGCCGCCCAAACGCTATCGCGGCTCGATCCGATCCCCGAGGACTTCCACGCCGATGCTTATTGGCCTTCGGTGGAACGTTCGCGCTGATCGGGCTGCGCTTGGCGCTTCGCCCGCATGACGTTCATCTCCGCGCGTTCGCGCGCCATCTCGCTGACGGCCGCCCTTAACGCCGGGTGGTGCGCCGTGAACATGTTGAAGTCACGGCGTTCCAGCATCAGGAACTGGCAGAAATCGACGGCGATGACATCGGCCGTTCGCCGTCCGCCGCTCAGAAGCGCCATTTCGCCGAAGAAGGCGCCCGCCTCCAAGCGGATAGCACCGCCGCCGACGCGAACCTCCACTGCACCTGAGGAAATGAAATACATCCCATCACCCCGGTCGCCCTTGCGCACGACCCTTTCGCCGGGAAGCGCCGATTTCGGCCGGAAAAGCAGCAGCAGCTCCTCCTGAGAATTCTCGTCGACCTCGGAAAACAGCGGAAAGGTCTCGACCAGCTTCTGCATCTCCAGCTTATGCTCGCGCGCGCGCTTTTCGCCCAGCAGGCGGGTCTTCTCAAGTTCGCGGCCGAGAGCATCCAGCCGCCGGCGGCCATAGCTGTCGTAGAGATGCGGCCACTTCGCGTGCACGCGCTTGTGAAGCACTTCGGCAGCGTAGCAGACGGCCGGATTGAGCGTGATCGAAAGGATCGCGGTGGCGAGGATCAGGTCCTGTCCCTCATGCGGCAGCAGGCCAAGCGAGACACCGAGGCCTGCCAGGATGAAGGAGAATTCGCCGATCTGCGCCAATCCGCCTGATACGGTGAGTGCCATTCCGATCGGATAGCGAAGCAGGACGACAATCAGGAAGGAAATGATCGCCTTGCCGACGATGATCAACGCCAGCGCGCCGACCACGGCCATCGGCTGGCGCACCAGGATCGATGGATCGAACAGCATGCCGACCGAGACGAAGAACAGGACCGAAAAGGCGTTCTGAAGCGGCAGGGAATTGGCAGCGGCCCGATGGCTGAGGCTGGATTCGCTCATCACGACGCCGGCGAAGAAAGCGCCGAGTGCGAAGGAGACGCCGAAGAGTTCAGCGGAGCCGAAAGCGATGCCGAGAGCGACAGCAAGCACCGTCAGCGTGAACAGCTCGCGTGAACCTGTCCGGGCGACGAGCATCAGGACCCAGGGGACGATCTTCGGCCCGAGAAAGATCGCCATGACCGTAAAGGCGCCGACCTTCAGCAGCGTCAACGCGATCGTCAGCCAAAGCGGCAACCCGAGCGCCATGCGCAGCACCGCTGGCGGTATGGCCGCCGAGCAATTCGGCAACGGCGGGCAGGAGCACCAGCGCCAGAACCATGGCCAGGTCTTCGACGATCAGCCAGCCGACAGCGACGCGGCCGCTGGTGGAATTGAGGAGGTTCCGCTCTTCCAGGGCCTTCAGCAGCACGACGGTGCTCGCGACCGACAAGGCGAGGCCGAAGACGATCCCAGCGCCAAGGCCCCACCCCCACCATTTCACCAGCCCGATGCCGAGCAGGGTCACGATGGCGATTCGTACGATCGCGCCCGGCACCGCGATGCCGCGTACGGCCAGCAGATCGGCGGCGGAAAAATGCAGGCCGACGCCGAACATCAGCAGGATGACGCCCATCTCCGCCAACTGGCCGGCAAGGGCCGTATCCGCTACGAAGCCTGGCGTTAACGGT
Organism: uncultured Alphaproteobacteria bacterium; assembly: GCA_963838565.1. GTDB lineage: Bacteria > Pseudomonadota > Alphaproteobacteria > Rhizobiales > Rhizobiaceae > Rhizobium. The sequence continues at coordinate 9,395 of CAWIRO010000013.1, read as the reverse complement.
CCCATGAGAATGCCGGCCACGAGATAGCCGACAAGCGGCGGCAGCCGGAGCCTGTCGGCTACATATCCCAGCACCGCCGCCAAGACGAAGCTTACGGCAATTGTCGCGATAAGGGTTGCTTCCTGATGCACATCCGCCCCTGATGTTCGTTGGAGGCCGTCACTTTGACCGAAGTGTCAGGAAAATTGAATACTTGATTTGAAATCGCGGGGCCTAGGTCTGAGGAAGCCTGCACCGTCCCAGGAGGACACCAGCTTGGCGCTAGGTTCAAAGAGAAGTATAATATTGCACTAAAACAGAATATTCAGCCTCACTGGAGAGTTCCATGCGAGAATTAGAAGCTGTTGATCTCACATCCAACCGATATTTCGAAGCGGTAGAGTTTGGATATGTTCGGAAAGTCTTTCTCGAGGACGAAGCTTGCTGGGGTCTTTTTGATTCTGAAGGCGACGTCATCTTTGTCGGTGACGATCTGGAGGAATGCCGGTTGTTCGCTGCAAAGGAGGAGATCAGAATTCAGACGATCCACTAGACTCTGCGTGGTTGCTTTTTAGAGGTCGGTGGTGCCCCATGCCGGGGTCGAACCAGCACTTCTTTCGAAACTCGATTTTGAGTCGAGCGCGTCTACCAATTCCGCCAATGGGGCAACGGATACCGACGAGCCGGGTGTCTAACATGCGAGCGCCCGCGCGCGCAAGACGGCAGGCGAAGCTTATCGGGCTGATTCGATGCAGACATCCGGCCGTCGTTTCAGGCCGAAGCCTGTCTGCATCAATGGGCGGCGGCGGGCGCCGGGGCCGTCAGGCCGGACTTCTTCAGCGTGATCGCGAGGATCGAGGCGAGCAGGCAGAAGGCGCCGGCGACGAAGAAGGCGGGCAGGTAGCTCGAAAGCTCCGTGCGCGAGAGGCCGGCGCCATAAGCAGCGGTGGCCGCACCCAGCTGATGACCGGCGAAGACCCAACCGAAGACGAGGCCGGCCTTTTCGCGGCCGAAGCGGTCGGCGGCGATCTTGACGGTCGGCGGCACGGTGGCGATCCAGTCGAGACCGTAGAAGACGGCGAAGATCGAAAGGCCGTAGAAGCTGAAATCGCTGAAGGGCAGGAAGAGCAGCGAGAGGCCGCGCAGACCGTAATACCAGAAGAGCAGCCAGCGATTGTCGAAGCGATCGGACAGCCAGCCGGAGCCGATCGTGCCGAAGAAATCGAAGATGCCCATCACGGCGAGCACGCTGGCGGCGGCCACCGGCATGATGCCGAAATCGCCGCAGAGCGTGACGAAATGGGTCTGGATCAGGCCGTTCGTGCTGAGCCCGCAGATGAAGAAGGTGGCGAACAGGATCCAGAAGGTCGAGGTTCTGGAGATTTCGAGCAGGACGGTGATCGGCGTCATCAGCGCGGCCGGCCAATGTGCCGCGTGCCGGCGGCGGCGTCACATGCGTTTCGCCGAAGCGAGGGCAGGTTGAGGTCGGCCGGCCGGTCGCGCATGAAGGCGAGGACGGCAAGGGCTGCGACCATGATCATGGCGCAGACGAAGAAGACCGTCGAGCGCCAGCCGTAGCGTTCCGTCAGTTCCGCCATCAAAGGCAGGAAGACGAGCTGGCCGGTGGCCGAGCTTGCCGAGAGCATGCCGACGACGAGGCCGCGATGCTTGGTGAACCAGCGTGCTGGAGACGGTCGCAGCAAGCACCATGGCCGTCAGGCCCGTGCCGAAGCCGACGACGATGCCCCAGAGCAGCAGAAGCTGCCAAAGCGTCGTCATGAACAGCGAGCCGACGAAGCCTGCGCCGATCAGCGCCAGTGCGAAAACGATGACCTTGCGCACGCCGAAATAGTTCATGAAGGCGGCCGCGAACGGACCCATCAAGCCGAAAAGGATCAGGCGGATCGCCAGTGCCGAGGAAATCTGCGACGTTTCCCAGCCGAACTCGTCCTGCAGCGGCTTGATGAGCACGCCGGGTGCGCCCATGGCGCCGGCGGTCACCAGCATGGTGAGGAAGGTCGCGGCGACGACGACCCATCCGTAATGGATGTTGCGGCGGGCAAGCGAAGAGGCAAGCGCAGTGGAAACCATGGGCGAATTCCGTTCGTGGGAATGGTTCGGGAAGCATCACAGACCTTTAGATGATGGTCATCATATTTGTTGCGTATTGATGATGGACGTCATATAATTTGTCAAGCGACTATTTCCGGAGACGATAATGCGGGTCAGCCGCGAGAAATTTGCCGAAAATCGCCAGAAAATCCTTGAGCGCTGCCGGCGTGCTCATTTCCGCGAGAACGGGTTCGACGGCGTCGGCGTCGCCGACATCATGAAGGCCGCGGGCTGACGCATGGCGGTTTCTACGGCCACTTTCAATCGAAGGAAGACCTGGCAGCTGGAGGTCAGCCGCGAGCTGATCGACAAGGTGGAGACGCGCTGGAAGGAGCTGATCGCTGGCGCGCCCGATCGCCCATTGGAAGCGCTTCTCGACCACTATGTCTCACTGGTGCACCGTCGACGATCCCGGGCTCGCAGCTGCGTCTTCGTGGCGCTGATCGAAGAGGTGAGCCGCAGCAGCGGAGCGGTGCGGGAGATCTTCAATGACGGGCTGTCCGTGCTTGTCGATATCCTGGCCGAGATCGTTCCGGGCGAAACGGCAGAGGAGCGTCGCAAGAACGGCTTCACGACGCTCTCGTCGATGATGGGTGCCGTCATCCTGGCGCGCGCGGTCGAAAATCGTGAGCTTGCCGAGCAGTTTCTGTTGACGATGAGGGAGAAGCTGGCACCGGCAAAATCTGCCGATGCCTAAAGGCGACCCCGCGCTTGCTGGGAACAGGTAAAGTGTCAGACGCGGCCGTTTGCCGGCGGCATCTGTCTTACTTGAAGCCTTCCACGCGATGCGGAACATAGGGCTCTTCCAGTGCCGCCATTTCTTCGGCGCTAAGCTTGACCGTCAGTGCGCCGACGGCATCCGACAGATGGTTCGGCTTTGATGCGCCGATAATCGGTGCGGTCACTGCGCTCTTCTGCAGGATCCAGGCGGTGGCGATCTGGGCGCGGGAGACGTCATGTGCCTTGGCGCCAGCCGGCCACGGTGTCGATGATCTTGCGGTCGGCATCTTCGGCCTGCTTGTAGAGCGTCTTGCCGAACTCATCCGTCTCGCTGCGCGCCGTCTTTTCGTCCCAGTCGCGGGTCAGCCGGCCGCGGGCGAGCGGGCTCCATGGGATGACGGCGATCTTCTGATCCTCGCAGAAAGGCAGCATCTCGCGCTCCTCCTCGCGATAGAGCAGGTTGAGGTGGTCCTGCATGCTCACGAATTGCGTCCAGCCGTTCAGCCGCGAGGTGTAGAGCATCTTGGCGAACTGCCAGGCATACATGGAGGACGCGCCGATATAACGCGCCTTGCCGGCTTTCACGACGTCGTGCAGCGCCTCCAGCGTTTCCTCGATCGGTGTCGTGTAGTCGAAGCGGTGGATCTGGTAGAGGTCGACGTAGTCGGTGCCGAGCCGACGCAGGCTGTTGTCGATCTCGTCGAAGATAGCCTTGCGCGAAAGACCGGCGCCGTTCGGGCCAGGCCGCATGCGGTTGAAGACCTTGGTCGCAAGCACGATATCCTCGCGCTTGGCGAAGTCCTTGATCGCTCGTCCGACGATCTCCTCCGACGAGCCGTCGGAATAGCTATTGGCCGTGTCGAGGAAATTGATGCCGAGATCGAGTCGCCTGCTTGATGATCGTCCGGCTTTCCTCTTCGCGGAGCGTCCAGGCGTGGTTGCCGCGGCTCGGATCGCCGAAGGTCATGCAGCCGAGACAAATTTTCGAAACTTCGAGACCGGTACCTGCCGAATTTTACATATTCCATGAAATGACTCCGTCAATGAATTTGAATACCCCGAGGCGCCCCGGGCATGTAGCGCGGAATCCCCGCGAATGTCAGCGACCTGGCCAGGAATATTCTGCGAGATGAGCACGATAATGTGAAACGAGCTTTGAAGTGGGCCTGCAAACACTCAGATCTGCCGAACTTGCACTTGATCGCCACAGGATGTTAGCTACTGCAGCATTCACTGGAATTCGAGTATGAAACTGCCGCACCCGCGATCGCTACGACGATCTCTATCGCGATTTCTCGTGGCAGATTCCGGAAGATTTCAACATCGGCCGCGCCGTCAGCGACGACTGGGCGGCGCGGGCGCCGGAGCGCATCTGCCTTGAGCATTTCAGCCCGGACGGGCGACCATCTGTCGATGACCTATCGGCGCGCTGGCGGAGCGGTCCTCGTCCTTCGCCAATGCGTTGACGTCGCTCGGTATTCAGCCGCGGCGATCGCGTGGCGCTGCTCCTGCCGCAATGTTTCGAAACGGTGATCGCCCATGTGGCGATCTACAAGATGGGCGCGATCGCGCTGCCGCTGGCGCTGCTCTTCGGCGTCGAGGCGCTGGAATACCGGTTGAAGACGTCAGGTGCTGCCGCGATCGTCACCAACTGCTTTCGGCCTCGAGCGCGTGCAGCAGATCCGCGAGCGCCTGCCGGACCTCAAGACATGTCATCAGCATCGATGGCGGTCGAGGCGCTCGCCTTCGGCGGCGCTTGTCGATGGCGCATCCTCCGCTTTTCGACGGCGCAGAGACCGGTCCGGACGATCCGGCGCTGATGATCTTCACGTCGGGCACGACCGGGCCGCCTAAGGGTGCCTTGCATGGTCATCGCGTTCTGCCGGGTCATATTCCCGGCATGCAGTTCGCACATGAAGGCTTTCCGCAAGCCGGGCGACAAGGTCTGGACGCCGTCCGACTGGGCCTGGGCGGGCGGCCTGCTGAATGCGCTGCTGCCGAGCCTTCTGCTCGGTGTTCCCGTCGTCTCGTCGCCGGCGCAGAAATTCGATGCCGACATGGCCTATCGCATCATGGCCGAGATGAAGGTGCGCAACGCCTTCATTCCGCCGACGGCGCTGCGGCTGATGAAATCGGTCGCGATCCGCGCACGAAATACGATCTCGATGCTGCGCACCATCGGCTCGGCCGGTGAATCGCTCGGCCGCGAGACCTATGAATGGGCGCGCCAGACGCTCGGCGTCACCGTCAACGAATTCTACGGCCAGACGGAGTGCAATTTCGTGCTTTCGTCGAGCGCTGCCTACGGCGTGACGAAGGCCGGCGCGATCGGCAGGGCGGCTGCCCGGTCATCGGGTCGCGATCGTCAGCGAAAGCGGCAATGAACTGCCCGCCGGCGAGACCAGGCCAGATCGGCATCGCCAGCGCCCGATCCGGTGATGTTTCTCGGCTACTGGAACGACGATGACGGCGACCGGAACGAAGTTCGTCGGGGGCTGGCTGATGACCGGCGATATCGGCCGTCAGGACGAAGAAGGTTACGTCACCTTCCAGGGCCGCGACGACGACGTCATCACGTCGTCCGGCTATCGCATCGGGCCGGCCGAGATCGAGGACTGCCTCTCCGGCCATCCCGCCGTGCAGCTTGCCGCCGCCGTCGGCAAACCGGATCCGGTGCGCACCGAGATCGTCAAGGCCTATATCGTGCTGTCGCCGGGCCATCACGCCCAGCGAGCGCCCTCGGCCGCCGAAATCCGCGAATGGGTGAAGACGCGGCTTTCGATGCACGAATATCCGCGCGAGGTGGAATTCGTCGATGCGCTGCCGCTGACGACCACCGGCAAGGTCATCCGCCGGCTCCTGCGCGAGAGGGCGGCGGCCGAGGTGACTGGGTCCTGACCCTACACGCGTCCCGCCAGCGACATGATCTTCTCGCGCAGCATCTTCGCCATGTTGCGGGTGCTGCGGTACAGGTGGAGCTGGGCGGCGGCCTGGCGCACGTCGCGGTCGCCGTTCTGCGTCAGGCCGATCACCAGCGTTCCCATGTCCTCGCGCTCCTGCCAGAAGCGGCTCATGATCGGGTGATCCGGAACGGCGCAGGAATCGGAGCGCACGATGTTGGCGTCGTCGAGATGCCATTCGGTCAGTTCGGCCATCAGCAGCTTGCCGGGCGAATAGCGGGCATAGTCCTCGTCATAGGCCGTCTTCCAGGTATAGGCCTCGCCGCCCATCATCAGCACGACGATGGAGGCGATCGCCTTGCCGTTCGAGGTCGATGCGTGTGGATGCGCACCGCGTCGACCGCGGCAAGGTTGGAGACCGCCTCGCGGGCAAAGGCGGTGTGGTAGCGATCGGTCACCAGGGCGCTTCGCCTCTTGCCTTTCCAGCCGCCGGCTTCCATCGCCAGGAATTCCTCGAAGCGATGCATGGATCTCGCGCGGCTGGCGGGCGACGGCGTAGACAACCGTTCCCAGTTCTTCCAGCTGGCGCCATTGGCGGCGCATCTCGCGCATATGCGAGGAGGAGATGGTCTTGGCCAAGATAGGCCGACGGCGTCTTCCTCGCTCTGCAGCATCGGCCGCTGGAGCGGATTGGTGACCGTCAGCGGCAGATTGCGGCTCGAGCGCGACGGCCTTGGCCATTTGCGCGAAGATGCCGTTCAGCCGGATGATCCGGCAGCACCAGAGTCGCGGGAAGGTTCAGATCGCGGGCCGGTCAGGCCTTCGAAGAGATTGTCGAGCGTCTCGGCGGCATCCTCGGCATCGACCAGCGGCGTGCCGAGCGGAGCCGAAGCTATTCGACCAGGCGCGGATGATCGAGGGGCCGACGCGAAAAGCCGGGCTTCTCGACCGAAAACGGCATCAGGAAGCGCATGCGGCTGCGGCTGGCCATTGTCATCGCGGATCAGCGCGAAATTCACCTGCCGGTCCTCGAGCCGCGGCATGGCCGGCGCCAGGAAGCGGCCGGTGAAGAAGACATTCGGCTCCATCGCCCGGTTCGAAAGGAAATCGAGTTCGTCCTGCAGTTCGTAGCCGAGCCTGCCGGATAGAGGCAGAGCTCGCGGCCGGGGCGGCCGATCTCGGACGCGCGCTTCGGCCTGCGGTGCTAGTCGAAGCGCATGTGCGGCGAGATTCGTGCGACCATGCGGTTTGCATGTGGTATCGGTGCTCTCGGTCATGGGGGGAACACGCACCATTATCAACTCTCGTTTCTGTTGTTGCCGGCGGACGGCGAAAGGCGAAGAGAACGATGCCGAAGGTGCGCCGCACGGCGACGTGCAGCAGGATGGCCTCGACGACCATGGCGCAGGCCGTGGCGATCGCCGTGCCGTCAGTGCCGTAATGCGGGATCAGGGCGAGATTGAGGCCGATATTGGCCGTCAGTGCGACGGCATAGAGCGCGACGCAGAGGTTCTGCTTGCCGGCCATCATCAGCAGCGTTTCGGCCGGACCGACCAGGGCCTTGGCGAGGATGCCGGCAAGCAGGATCGCCATCAGCACATAGCCGGCCGCGAAGGCGGCGCCGAAGAGCGACAGCAGCAAATGGCCGGCCGCAAGCGACCGCAAGCCCGACGTGCAAGCGACGGCCAGAAGGTCCAGCGCGCGCGTCGATGGCGGCTGCCGCCAGTTGCTTGCGGTCGCCTTCGGCGATGAGCGCGGAGAAGCGCGGGCCGGCGGCCGCCTTGACCGAGAACATGACGAAATGCACCAGCGCCATGGTCTTGGCGGCGGCGAAATAGATCGGCGACGTCGTGCGGCTCGAGGAAGATGCCGACGACGACGACGTCGGAATTGGTGAGCAGGAAGCTCGACGCCCTCGATCAGGAAGATCGGGAACGCGACGTTGAGCCAACCGAGGAAATCGACCTTGCGCGGGCCCTCGACATAGCGCCTGGCGCAGCCGGCGAGGTGACGGCGATGAACTGGCCGACGGTGGTGACGTAGGTCGCGGCGAGTGCGGCGTTCATGGCGGTGACGGCCGTATGCTCCGCGCCGGCTCGGATCGCCGCCAGCATGAAGCCGAAGATGAGGATCGGGCGGATGATATAGGTCGGGCTCAGCGCCATGACCGGCCAGTGATTGGCGCGCGAGGTGCCTTCCATCATGTCGCCGAGCGCGATCATCGGCATGGCGAGAAGACCGAGGAAGACGGGAACGAGATAGTAAGGCCTCGATCCTGATCGCCGAAGAAATGCAGCCCCGCCATGCCGACGATGGCCAGTCACCGCGTTGCCGAAAGCAAGCGCAAAGATGCGAGCCGTTGTCGTCAGGCCGCGAATTTCGTCGAAGGCGCCTGCTGCCTTGTACTGCGGCAGGAAGCGGATGATGGCGGTATGGAAGCCGAGGCAGGAGAGATCGCCGAACACGACGACCAGCACCCAGACGAAGACGAAGATGCCGTATTCGAACTCGCCCATGAGGCGCGCGAGGATGATCTGGGACACGAAGGCGAGTGCGGCGCTGAGGATGCGGATCGAAAAAGGCCGTAAGCGCCATACGCTCGCGCGGTCGCCTTCGTCGCCGCTGTTCGGTCAGGACGGCGGCCAGCATGCCGAGCAGCGGGACAGCCGGTGTCGCAGGCCCGACGGCAGCATTTCGTCCGGCTGTTTGACATGACCGCCATGAACACGAGAACACCCTGAGATCACGCAAATCAGGCTCTGGAGTCTTGCCAGAACAGCGTTAACAAACGGTTCAGCCGGGGTCCTTGCCTCAGGGAATGCGGCCGATCGGATGCTGGATCGGCGGCTGTGAGCACGATGGTCGAACGGCAAAGCGGGCAACTCCGTGCCTGCGACAGGGCGGTCCGCGCGCTTTCCGGCTCCACGAACAAAAATGCCGCCCGGAGGCGGCATTTTCAGATCAGGCTTCGTAAATACCGTGGCAATGCTTGTACTTCTTGCCCGAACCGCACGGGCAGGCTTCGTTGCGCGAAATCTTGCCCCAGGTGGACGGATCGGCCGGATTGCGGTTTTCCGGTGAACGACGGCTCAGCACGCGTGTCGGAGCCGCGACGCGAAATCGTCTTCGCCGGTCAGTCGGATCGAGATGGTGGCCTTCCATCAGCGGCGGCGCCGGCTGCGGCGCGTCGGCCGCTTCGCGGACCAGTTCGACACGCATCAGCTGGGCGGTCACGGCCTGGCGCAGATTGTCGAGCAGGGCCTGGAACAGTTCGAAGGCTTCGGACTTGTATTCCTGCAGCGGGTCGCGCTGGGCATAGCCGCGGAAACCGATGACGGAACGCAGATGGTCGAGATTGACGATATGCTCGCGCCAGAGATGGTCGAGTGTCTGCAGGACGACCGAGCGCTCGACATAGTGCATGATCTCGGGACCGAAACGCTCGGCCTTTTCGGTGAGGCAGCCTTGGCGGCCTCGGTCACCCGCTCGCGGATATCGTCCTCGTCGATGCCTTCTTCCTTCCCATTCGGCGATCGGCAGGTCGAGGTTGAGGTACGGCTGCACGTCGGCCTTGAGACCTTCGACGTCCCACTGCTCGGCATAGGCGCGCTCGGGGATACGCTTGGAAACGATGTCCTCGATGACGTCGCTGCGCATGTCGGTGACGGTTTCGGAGATGTTCGT